>JBMDXQ010000027.1:0-203905 GCA_048594975.1 Vicinamibacterales bacterium
TCGATCGGATCCCGATTCTGAAGCCAGAGTCGGCCTCGTGGACTGAACCGGTGATGGCATACCGTTCGATGCGAAGCTGCGCAAGGGGATCGCCGACTCCGGGCCACCCGGCAATTCGAGACGGCCCGAGCAGGGACTAGCGATCCAGGATGAGTGATCAGGGATGAGGGATTGACGTGCCGGCGGCCACGTCCTGCCCCGTGACCGCCGGCAGCGCGGCTACGAACGCGCCGCGACAGAGACGTCGTTCAGCGGGATCGCCTCTTCCGGACGCAACCTCGGAGACATGACTCGCGAGTGGCCGCGAGCCGGCCGCGAGGCCGTCAAGCGGCCTGGCACGGCGCCGGACACCGCAGGCGTCTCGAGCGCGCGCCGCCGCGACCCGTTCTGCCAGCCGGCGTCGAGCTTGGCGACTATCGCAATCGACGTTTCGGCCTGCGCGTTCAGCTGCTCGCTCGCCGCCGCGCTTTCTTCCGCTGTCGCCGCCGTCGTCTGGGTCACGCGCTCCATCTGGGCGATCGCCTGGGACACCTGGTCGATCCCCTGCGTCTGCTGCTGGCTGGACTCGCGGACCTCCTCGACGATGCGCTTCACCTGCTCGACGCTGGCGGTGATGGCCTGGATGGCGCTGGCCACCTGTCCGACCTTTCCCGTCCCCTCGCGCGAGCGGGATATCGACTCTTCGATGAGCACTGCCGTGTCGCGCGCGGCTTGCGCCGAACGCTGCGCCAGGTTGCGGACCTCATCGGCCACCACGGCAAACCCCATCCCCGCCTCGCCCGCGCGCGCCGCCTCCACCGCCGCGTTGAGCGCCAGGATGTTGGTCTGGAACGCGATCTCGTCGATCGTCTTGATGATCTTCGCGACCTTGTTGCTGGACTCCTGGATCTCGGTCATGGAGCTGACCATCTCGCCCAGCGCCACGTTCGAGGCGCCGACCTGCATCGCCACGTCCATCACCAGCTGGGTGGCCTGGATGGCGTTCTCGGCGTTCTTGCGCGTCATGGAGGCCATTTCCTCCATCGACGCCGAGGTCTCCTCGAGCGAGGCGGCCTGCTCGGTCGCCCCTTGCGAGAGCGACTGGCTGGAGGTGGCGACCATGCGGGACAGCTGCAGCACCTCGCCGGCCGACTGCCGGATTTCGGCGGCGGTCGTCTGCAGCGGGTTCTCCAGCTTCCAGCGCAGCAGGAAGCGCAGGCTCAACGCCATCACCACGACGGTCAGGAACCCGACGATCAGCAGCGCCTTGCGTGCCGACGAGAGCGCCGCGTCGCGGTTGGCGAGCGAGATGCCGAGCGTCAGCTGCCCGATTTCCCGTTCGTCGGCCTTGACCGGTGTGCTCTCGAACAGCTCCCCTTCGATCTCCGGGTTGGAGCCCGGGGCCACCGCGAGAGGCGCCAGCCCCTTGGCGCGATAGAGGAACACCTCCTTGCCTTGCTGGTTCACCAGGCGGATATAGGTGACCATCGGGTTGTCGGCGAAGGGCTGCAGCGCCGTCGCCAGCTCGGCATGGCTGTCGAGCTGCAGGCCGGCCGACGAGGATTTCGCCGCCACCTGCGCCGTCATGGTCAGGAACGGGCTCTGCGAGGAGGTGATCCCCCGGGTGAGGAGCGTCGACACGACCACCAGCACGGTGCCGATGAGCAGCACCACCATCCCCAGGGAGAAACCCAGCACGTACGAGTGAATCGATGTTCGCTTTGTCATCTCTAAGCTCCCGGCTCGCCCGGCGTGGGCGCCGGCCTACCGCAGCTCCGTCACGATCGCCTGGACGACGGCCGGCAGCGGTCCCTTCAGCGCGACCTCCCCCTCTGACTTGATGGCGTTGCGCACGACGTCGATCGAGGTGACCACGATCGTGCCGGCCGGAGCCGGCGTCGACCCGTCGAAAACGCGGATGATCCGGCCGCGGGCCGAGGTCGGCCCCTTCGCGTTGGCGACGATGACCGCCGGCGCGAACTCGATGTCCGCCACCGCTTTCAGCGCGTCCTCGCCGAGGATCACCACCGCCGTCACCCTTTCGACGCTCTTTCTGTACTCCCCCTTGCGCTGCGTCGACGCGCCGACAAGCGGCAGCGCATTCGAGGAGTGGACGAGGTTGACCTTCAGAGAGTCGCGAAGCGCAACCGTCTGTGACACCACGGCAGGCGTGTAGACGAGCTCCACGCTCTGGCCCTGCGCGAAGGTGGGCACCGCGAATCCAATCGCAGCCAAGAACAAGACCCGCCTGGTCATGAGAGCTCCCCGTGAGAAGACCGCTGTGCGGCCCGTGTGGTCGCCAGCGGCAGCATGTCGGCATCGCGTGCCGGCGCCGTCCGGCGTACCAGTTCGGCAGCGACGTCACCGACGGGCAGGACCGCATCGGCCAGCCCGGCGTGGACGACGCGCCCCGGCATCTCCCACACCATGCTCGTGACTTCGTCCTGCACGACCACGCGGCCGCCCGCGCGCGTGATGCACTCGCAGCCCTTCAGCCCGTCCTCGCCCATCCCGGTCAGCACCAGCGCGAGGGCCTGCGCGCCGTACACGTCCGCCACCGATCGAAACAGCACGTCGGCCGACGGCCGGCGCGAGTGTTCCGGCTGGCCGTAGCCGAGCGCGGTCACGACCTGGCCGCCCTCCTTCTTTGTCACCGTCAGGTGGGCGTCGCCGCGCGCGACGTAGACGGTGCCGGCCTCCACCGGCATGTCGTCCTCCGCCTCGACGACGGTGAGCGGCGTCTGATCGTTGAGCCGCTGCGCGAGCATGCGCGTGTACATGTCGGGCATGTGCTGCACGACGAGGATCGGCGCGCGGAAGCCTGCGCGCAGTCCGCTGAGGATGATCTGCAGCGCCGTCGGCCCGCCCGTCGAGACCGCCATGGCTACGACAGCGGCGCGCGTCGGCCGGCCGAGGGGTCGCATCAGGAACGGAGGCGGCGCGAGCCGGGCGTGCGGATCGGCGGCGCCGAGCGGCGAGTCGACGTGGCACAGCGACCGGATCTTTGGAATGAGGTCCTGGCAGATGCGCTGCCGCGCCAGCGCCTTGCCGCCGGAGGTCGCCGGCTTGGCCACGTAGTCGGAGGCGCCGCTGTGCAGTGCCTCGAGGGTGTCCGACGCGCCCCGCTCGGTGAAAGCGCTGAACATGATCACCGGGAGGCGCGGGTAACTCTTGCGGATCTCGCGGAGCGTCCGCAGTCCGTCCAGTTCCGGTAATTCGAGGTCCAGGGTGACGAGATCGGGCTTCACCTGCGGGATCATCTCGAGAGCGATGCGGCCGTTCTCCGCTTCGCCGGCGACCTCGATGGCTGGATCGGCGGCGAGCGCCTCGGTTATGACACGCCGGATCACGGCGGCGTCGTCGACAACGAGTACGCGCGCTTTACGCATTGGGCTGACGGCGGTGTCGCAATCTCCGTACCCCGGCCGTTCACTCTCACCGACGGCTGGAACTGATTGCGGCGAAGGACGTTAGCGCGGGCCCTCGGCGATCGCGCACGGCACTGGCCGCGGCGGCGGGATCTGTAATCCAGAAAGCCGTCCGGGCGTTGGACGGCGCGGCGCAGGAGCGGGCGCACGGCGGCGCCGCGTGCGGCCGGCTGGCCGCATTGGCTGGCGATCTACGGCGCCCTGCACCTGATTCGGCAGAACGCGGCGGGCCCGAACCTCCTCGAGCTCGCCGAGAAGCCCAGTGGTGCCAAGGCGTTCGTCGTCCTCACACACCCGACGATGAGCCTCGACGTGCTTGGAGTCGATTACGGCGCGTGGCGGGTACCGAGCCTCGCGCTGACAGCCGGCAGCACCCTGGCGAACCAGGCGGACGCGGTGCTTTACCTCGGACCCGCTCCGACCGGACCTTCTCGCAACTGCCACGCTCGCTATGCGCCGATCGCGGATATCGCGACATGCGCATCCAGCGCATGACGATCGCCGGTGTCAAGGAGACAGGGCAAGGGCTGGATGGCGAGTGCGCTGCGAGGCGCTGATCAGAGCGGAGGTGTCATGAAGCGAAGGGACGGACCGTGCCGCCCTGCGGCGCCAGCTCAGAGCGCGGCCAGGCGGCGCGCCCGCGTCGGCCCGGCCGCCAGCACCTCGCGCGGGCAGCCCTCGGCGAACAGCTTGAAGTTCTCGATGAAGCGCGCCGCCAGGGCGTCGTACTTCGCGTCGTACTCGGCGCGGCTCGGCCAGGTCTGACCCGGATCCAGGATCTCCGTGGGGACGTCGCGGCAGGCGAGCGGCACCTCGAAGCCGAACACGGGGTCGGCCCGGAATGGGGCCTGCCGCAGCTCGCCGCTGAGCGCGTCGTTCAGCAGCGCCCGCGTGTGGCGGATGCTGATCCGCTTGCCCACGCCGAACGGCCCGCCGGTCCAGCCGGTGTTCACCAGCCAGCAGTCCGCCTTGTGGCGGAGCATCTTCGCGCGGAGCATCTCGGCGTAAACGAGCGGCCGGTGCACCATGAACGGCGCGCCGAAACACGTGCTGAACGTCATCTCCGGCTCCGTGCCCAGGCCGATTTCCGTGCCCGCGATCTTGCTCGTATACCCGGAGATGAAGTGGTACATCGCCTGCTCCGGCGTCAGTCTGGCAATCGGCGGCATCACCCCGGAGGCATCGCACGTCAGGAAGATGATGCTCGTCGGATGACCGGCCATCTTCTCCGGCACGGCGTGGTCGATGAACGAGAGCGGGTAGGCGCCGCGGGTGTTCTCGGTCACCGACGCGTCGTTCAGGTCGACGCGGCGCGTAAGCGGATCGACCGTGACGTTCTCGAGGATGGTGCCGAAGCGGCGCGTGCAGGCGTAGATCTGCGGCTCGGCCTCGGCCGACAGGCGGATCACCTTCGCGTAGCAGCCGTCCTCGAAGTTGAACACGCCGTTGTCGCTCCAGCCGTGCTCGTCGTCGCCGATGAGGCGGCGTGCCGGGTCGGCCGACAGCGTCGTCTTCCCGGTGCCGGACAGTCCGAAGAACAGCGCCGATTCCCCGCTCCCGGCGACGTTCGCCGAGCAGTGCATCGGCAGCACGCCGTCGAGGGGGAGCAGGAAGTTGAGCACCGTGAAGATCGTCTTCTTGATCTCTCCGGCGTAGCTGGAGCCGCCGATGATCGCCAGCCGCTCGGTGAAGTTGGCGATGATGAAGGTACCCGAGCGCGTGCTCTCGATGAGCGGCGAGGCCTGGAAATCCGGCGCGCAGATGACGGTGAAGTCCGGGACATGCTTGCGATAGGCGTCGAGGTTCCGCGGCTTGACGAACATCGTGCGCGCGAAGAGGCTGTGCCAGGCGCGCTCGGTGACGATCCGGACCGCGAGCCGGTGGTCCGGGTCGGCGCCGGCGAAGCAGTCCTGGACGAACACGTCGCGCCCCTGCAGGTAGCCCTGCAGCCGGGTCAGCAGCGTGTTGAAGTTCGGCGCCGTGAACGGGCGGTTGTACTCGCCCCACCAGACCCGGTCCTGCGTCGTCGCTTCCTGCGTGATGAACTTGTCGGCGGCGGCGCGGGCGGTGTGCGTGCCTGTACTGACGCAGAACGCACCGTCGGCGGCGACGCGCCCCTCGCGGCGGAACACCGCCTCCTCGTAGAGCGCCGCCTCGGGGAGGTTCCAGTAGGTGCGTCGGAGCCGCGTCAGGCCGTGGTTTTCCAGTCCGTAGACACTCGCGGCGAGCGCGGCCTCCTTCTGCGCGGGCGTCGCGACGTTCAGGTATTCGCTCATACGGCGTCCCTCACCAGCTTGCGCGATCCTAGGTAGATCTCGTTCGGCGCTTCCGGGTCGAGCGCCCACTGGATCCGCTCCAGGCCCTCGCGGATCTCCTTCTGCGCGCCGCAGAAGCTGATGCGCAGGCGCCCCTCCATGCCGAACTCCTTGCCGGGGACGACGACCACGCGCACCGTCTCGAGCAGGTAGCTGGCGAGCTTCTGCGAGTCCGGGTTGAGGGCGCTGAAGTCGGGGAACGTGTAGAACGTGCCGTGCGGTTTCGTCACCTTCACCCCGGGGATCGCCTGCAGCCGCGCGACCAGCATGTTGCGGTTGTTCTCGAGCGTCGTCCGCAACGCCTCGATCGAGTTCTGCACGCCGTTGAGCGCGCCGACCGCCGCCCACTGCGAGGGAGCGGACGGGCCGGAGGTCTGCTGCGACTGGATGTTGGTCATCGCCCGGACCAGCTCGCGGCAGCCGACGCCCCAGCCGATGCGGAAGCCGGTCATCGCGTACATCTTCGACACGCAGTTGACGACGAGCAGCTTCGAGCGGTCGACGTCTTCGCCCGTGTAGGCGTAGCAGTTGGTCGGGGCGCGGCCGTCGAACACGAGGCGGTTGTAGGTGTCGTCCATCAGCAGCCAGATGTCCCGGCGCTCGCAGAACTCCACGATGCGGGCGATGAGCTCCTCCGGGTAGATCACTCCGCTCGGGTTGTTCGGGCTGTTGATGATGATCGCCTTCGTGTACGCGCCGACGGCGCCGGTGAGGTCCTCGAAGCCGGGGCAGAACGTGCCGTCGGAGGCTTCCACCGGGACCGGCACGCCACCGGCGAGTTTCACCATTTCCGGGTAGCTCACCCAGTACGGCACCGGGAAGATCACTTCGTCCTTGGGCTCAAGGATCGCGTGCAGCGCCACCATCAGCGTCTGCTTCGCGCCGCTGGAGACGATGACGTTCTCCGCCTTCACCGCCCGGTCGTAGTGCTCCTCGGTGTAGCGGATGATCGCCTTCTTGAGGGCCGGGATGCCGTCGGCCGGCGTGTATCGCACTTCGCCGGTGTTGAGCAGCGAGGTACAGCTGATGATCGCGTCGATGGGCGTGCGGCTCTTCGGCTCGCCGCCGCCCAGATGAATCACCGGTTCGCCCTTGTCGCGGAGCAGCGCGGCCGTTTCATTGAGTTTGAGGGTGGGTGATTCCTTGATGGAGAGCGCGAGCTGGCTGAGCATGGTTCCCCCGGGCGCACGGATTCCCGTCGCGACACGGCGCGGGATGCACTTCTCAGGCCCGCACGCTCGCCCGAAACGCCGCGCGTCGCCGCGGAATTGACAGCAACGGCGGGTGTTTGGGGCGCGGGCCCGCATCGCCGCCGTGCACGGCGGCGGGCGCGACGCCGGATTCCCGGCACCCCGCCGTCGAGGTCGTCTACGACTTCTTCTTGACGCTCCAGGTACCGGTCGCGACCTCGTTGCCGCTCGCCTTTTCGCGAGCGGACCACGTGCCGCCCGCCGTCGCGCCGTCGAAAGTGGCGGCGATGACCACCTCCACCGATTCGTCCGGCGGGAAGTCGTACTTGGCAGCCATCTTCTTCCCGTCGAACTCGAGCGATCTGAACGTCGCGGTGTAGGCCTGCTCGCCCGTGGCGGAGAGTCTTCCCGCGATCGCGCCGGCCTTGTCCTTCTCCAGCGTGAGCTCGATGGTCCCCGAGCCGCTGCCTTCCCAGGTCCCGATCCAGGTCCCGAGGTACTCCTCACCCGCAGCCGGCTGTTCACCCGTGGGCGCCGCCGCGAACACACCGGCCATAAACACCCACGACAATATGACGACCATGCGGTATCTCACGTTGTTCCTCCCGCCCCGGGGCACGTACCGTCCGGATCACTGCGCGGCGCCCGTGCAGGCGCCCCCGCCGCCAACGTAGAGTATCGCGCTCGTGCCCCCGCCGTCGATGAAAGAACTCGCCGGCGGCGCGCGACGAAGCTGGAGCGCGCCGGCCCGCAGACTAATCGGGCGTTGCCAGGCCGAAGTACACGACCACCACGCCGAACGTGTCGACGAACCCGTGGGCGAGAATGCTCGTCCAGAGCACCCGGCCCGAGAGCATGTACACCGATCCGAGGATGAGGCCCGCCACGCCGGAATCGATCATCCCCGCAGGCCCACGCCGGGGCGGCGGCTGCCCAGGTCAGCCGTGCGCGTGAGCAGGTAGCCGCGGTAGGTGATCTTCTCCCCGAACGCGGCGAAACCCCAGACGATGATCAGCGCGAGCAGCGCGTAGCCGATGTTCCCGGTGATCTCGCTTGCGCCGACCGGCGCAACCGCCGGGGGCCAGAATTGCCGCGTGAGCGGACCGATACGAACTCGCCGAGCGCGATGCGCAGGGCCGCCGCCGCCAGCGCGAACCGCGCGACTCGCCCCCACGAGGCGGGCCGCGGGAAGCCCATCGCGGACCACGTACCCTCGCGGGGGCGGACGGACACGAGTCCCGCTATCACGAGGATCGGCACTTCGTTGGGGACCGCGCGCAACACGTTGTGACCGACGACAACGGCGGCGCCCGCGAGGACCTCGAGCGCGCTGATCAGACGGGAGCCGAAGACAGGGACGTCGCCGCCTGTGCTGGAAGAACAGGATTCAGTTCCCATCGGTGTCCTCGGCGATGATTTCGGCGGCGCCGAACCGCGGAAATCCCGGAGAATCGCAAGGCGGGCGCTTGTCGAGCGCGGCCTCGACGTCACGCAGATCGTCGAGCTGGACGGCGAATGTGCCGGGGCGCGCCCGGCACTCGGCAAAGACCTCCGTGAGGAGCGCCTCTCCGTCGAGGATGGCGACGAGCCGGGTGGCGTCGAGCAGCCGCGCAGTCCGCCACCAGTCCTCGGGAAGGGTTCCGCCGGCGGCTCGGTAGCCGCGCGCGAATCCTTCCCGGAACTCCACGCCGTAGCGATGACTGTAGCGGAACAGGCTGCCGACGTCCCACAGCGTCGCCCCGCACGCCGCTGCTTCCCGGTCGAGGAGACCGCTGACCTGCCACGTCAGGGTCACTCGAAACACGCTGTTGACGAAGCCGCCTTCGATCCGCAGGACCCCTGCGACGGACCGCCCGTCCAGGACGGGCGCGAGCATCGCCTCGACCCGCGCGGCGTCGGGTACGACGCCTGCAGGATGCGGCAGGTTACGCGAGCGACGCTCCACGGTCGGCGAGAAGCCGCTTCAGGATGGATCGGTGGCAACGATCTTCGCGCTCGCAGTAGCAGCCGACCGAGAAGTCGGCCGTGTGCGAGAGCGCCGCCAGAAGATCGAGGTCGCGGCTCGGCCCCGGCGCCGCCATTTCCGCCTTGTACCTGCGCACGAAGGCGGACCAGTCCGCTGCTGATGATGACGCGTGCCCCATCTTCATCGTGTCGACGCTCGGCGCAAGGTTCGGAAACCACACGTCGTACCAGTTCTGCTTCGCGAACCGCGCTTTCGGCACGCCGCGCGGCGGGCGCCGCACGGTGCCGATGCGCAGGCCCTCACCGGGCACACGTGTCGTTCCGAGACGGACGATCCGGATGCTCATCGATCACTTCCCCGTTGCGAGGCGAGGGGTTCCATTCACCGCTCGCGGCGCGCACCCTCAATTCAAAATCGGCGCGCCCGTCCTTTCCAGCCATTTCGTCGGGCAGGGTCGCCCACGACCGACACCGTCCCGGTCCGGCAGGCGCCACGCGCGGACGCGCGCGGCCAGGCCGCTCCGACCGGCTCGCGTCCACGTCATCACCAGCGCCGCCCCGAGCGGGGCCCGGCGCAGTCCGGCAAGAGGTCGGAGGGCGAGTACTGCCAGAATCGGCACGCCGAAAAAAAGCAACAGCACCGGTAGTCGACGGCTGTGTCGACGATGCGGATCCCCTCGAAGACGGAAGACTCGCGACCAACGTCCACTTCGCGCCGTCCCGCGATCCCGGGCCCATCCCTCGAGGACGCCATCCGCGTAGTCCGCGCGATCCGCGGCCCGGCACGATGATCGGCGCGATTTGCCGCCCGTCATCCGCGGCTCAACACCCGAACTGCCGCAGGTGATAATCCGTGTGACGGTACGCCCAGCGCTGCCAGTCCCGGAGCGACATGGTCCCGAACAGACCGTGCACCGGCTCGAGCCTCCCGGGAGCGGCTGCGGCGATCCCCTCGATTCCCGCGACGACCCGTTCCAGATCTTTGGCGAACTGGGTTGGCCGCGTCCCCTCCGCTCTCGGGTCGTGCATCGGGTTGGTGCGCATGCCATGCGGCCACGGCACGGGACACCAGAGCGCCAGGTATTTGATCAGCGGACGCCGACGCGCCGGGACGGGCTGCTTGCGCGGCCGGACGCCGAGGACCATGTCCGAGGCGTCGCCCAGGTGACACAACATCTCGTGCGCCGTCAGGATCCCCCAGCGCCGTGGGGCATCCGGGGACAGCGCACACAACCGCTGTATCAACGCGCGCGCGATGGCCGGGTCCGCGACCGTCTTCACAGCATGGACGGAACGAACATCTTCGTCATGTAGGCCCTGTGTACGTCGCGGAGGTACCTGCAGTTCTGCCGGTCGTCGGCTCGCCGCGGTCGCCGCGAGCGAGGCCGTCGCACGCGGCGCCGCCGGTCCATCAGACCTGCTTGGGCGTGAGCCGTCGTCTCTGTCGCCGGAACGTCCAGACGGTCGCCCACACGATCAGCGCGAGCGCGCCGATGTCCCACGAACACAGCTGTGCGACCCGGTAGTACGGCATGTACTGCCACAGCCCGTAGCGGTCGACGACGGTCTCCTCGAAGAGCACCCACGTGTTGAAGAACGTCAGCACGACCGCGGCCTTCACGATCCCGGGAACGCTGTTCGATCCCCGTTCCGGCATGTGCCGTCCTCCTTCCAACACGCGTCCGGCGGGCACGAGGCCCTCGTCCATCGAAGACCCGCCATGCCCGCCACGGCCACGAGCCCTCATTACCTGTTGCCCAGCAGGAACCGCGTTCCCGGCCCGGAAAAGAGCGGCAGGTGCTCCTCGGGAACACCCGCTTCGCGCGCGAACGGCTCGAGGTCGCGGCGGACCGCCTCGACCCTGTCGAAACCGGCCGCGCGTCCCAGCGCCGCGAGCTCGTCGTCCTCGTAGAACCGCAGCCGCGATGCCATCGGTTCGGGCGCACCGGGCGT
The DNA here is from genome assembly GCA_048594975.1 of Vicinamibacterales bacterium. Taxonomy (GTDB): domain Bacteria; phylum Acidobacteriota; class Vicinamibacteria; order Vicinamibacterales; family 2-12-FULL-66-21; genus JBMDXB01. Next base: position 10,831 of record JBMDXQ010000027.1, read on the forward strand.
TCCCCTGAGCTCTGGATCGCTGCCGAGCACCACGATCCGCCCGCCGGGGGCGAGCACGCGGCGCATTTCCGTAAGAGCCCGCACCGGGTCGCGCAGAAAGCCGAGCACGCCGGTCATGGCCGCGCAGGTGAACGCGGCGTCGGTGAACGGCAGCGCGTGCGCGTCCGCCCGGACGATGTGCAGTCGACCGCGCGCGATCGCCTCCGCGTTCACCTGTCGGGCGAGCCGCACCATGTCGAGGCTGTGGTCGACCGCCGCCGCGCGGCACCCGCCGGCGAGCGCCTTTTCGAGCAGCACGCCGCCGCCGCAGCCCACTTCCAGCAGGTAATCGGCGGGGGTCAGCGCGAGCTCGGCGAGGATGACCGCGAAGTTCGGATAGTGGTAGAGCGGAGCACGGTAGACCTCGCGGGCGCGGGCGCCGGACGGCCGGCGCGCCTGGCGATCGGTCAGCCAGTCGCCGAGCGCGGCCGGCGCCGTGGCGCGCAGCAGCGGGGCTGCCGTCTGTCGGGCGAACCAGGCGGCCGCTTCCGCGGCATCGCCAAGAAGTTGTCCCCACCCGTGATGCTCCACGATCACCCGCGTGCCGGCCTCGATCCGCTCGAACCGCAGCTCGACCTGCGTGATCTCGCCAGGCTCCCAGTCGGCCTGACGCCATTCGATCGCCACCCGCTCGGGCGGCCGCCAGGCGGTGACCCGACCGATCTCCTTCGGACCTTCGCGCACCCGCCCGTCGAGCGCAGCCTCCAGCTCGATTCCGAGGCCAGCCAGCGCCGACGCGAGTTCGTCGACGACGACCGCGAAGGCCGCTGCGGGATCGAGGGGGAGTTCGACGTCTGCTCGAAGGGTGGTCATGGTCGGTCATCTGTCCAGACCACGCGCGACCTCCCGGCCCGTGGCGGACACCTGAGTGGCCTGCGACGCGACCACCAGCCACTGCCCGGAGCGGCTGACGAACACGTCGGTGAACCGCAGGGTCAGCGTGCTCGCGTCAGGTCCGCCAATCGCCGCTGTCGTGCGCCCCGTGACGACCGCCACGTCCCTGAACATTCGCACCGACAGGTCGTCGACTTTCAGGCTCGTGATCTCAGCCCGCCTGGCCTTGCACATGTCGAGCGCCTCGGCCTTTGTGAGCACTTCGCCGGTGAAGTGGATCACCGACCACTCGGGCGCCAGCAATGCGCCCCAGCCGGCGCAGTCGCCGTCCCGCCACGATGCGGCGAGGCGCTGCTCGATCTGCTCGAACGCCTTCAGGACGCGCTGATCGCTGCTTTGGCCGAGAACGGCCGCGAATACGAGCGCTAGGATCATCGACTCCTCCAGTCATCGCCAGCTCGGATGATTCACGCGGCGCCGAGCCGAGTCGGGCGTACGCTTCGGAAACGATGCGGAGCACGCCGTTCTGTTACACGAAGAACGCTGCGCAGGCCACCACAGGCGCGCCGGCCTCAATGGCGGCGCGCCGCGTTCCGTGACGATACGCCGCAGCAGCGTTCTTCCGGCCGGCGGAGCGGTTTCCGAGGCGAATGCCGACTCGGCTCTCACGACACTCATCAACTGTCGGGGCTAGCGCGCGCCCGGCCTCTTGGGTGACGCGCTCACGGCACACGTCCTCGAAACACACGGCTACTCACCCCAGAGATCGCGTGTGGCCACGTCCTTGCCCATCAGCTTCAGGTAATAGAAAAGCTGTCCCTTGTGTTGCGCGAGGTGGGCAATCATGTGCAGCAGCTGCTGGTACAAGGGGAGCTCGGGACCGTCCCACGGCGCCGCCGCTGCGGCCCGCAGCAGGTCACCGGCTTCCTGGATGCGGCGCGTCGTGAGGCGGCGGTCGGCGGCGAGCAGCTCCAGCGCCTCCGCCACGCTCGACACCGCTGGCAGCGCGTCAGCCGGCGGAACGTGCGCCTCGGCGCCGCCGGCGCTGCCCCAGTCACCGGTGACAAAGCCCTCGACCGCCTTGCCGCAGCCGAATGCGGCGCAGTGCATCATGAGCTGTCCCACGGTCATCCATCCGCCGCCCGCCGGAGGCGCCCACTGCAGCTCGTGGTCCTCGACGCGGCGGAACAGGCGTTCGGTGATGTCGTAGACGGCCTCCGCCTCTGCGAGGAGCACCCGCCTCAAGGTCGTCTGCGCGTCGTCCCCGGCGCGGCCCGTCGTCGAGCCGTCGGCGGCATCCGGCGCCTCGGGCCAGACCTCGTCGGGACTTACCGGATCGGCCTGCACGGACCCCAGATTGGCAGGATCAACGGCGGCCACGATGAAATTCTCCGGGGGGACGGGCGACCCTGCGAGCCGGCGCAGCAGCGCGAGCTGCCCCGCGTGTGTCATCGCATCCGCGAAGGGCCCCTGCAGCAGGCGCTCCTCGGTCGTCCCGCGCAGCTCTGAGCCGGCGGCGAGGTGCCACCCCAGGTCGCCGAGCATCTCGTGAAATCGCGCGACCTCGGACGCGAGGTCCGGAAGAGGCTCGGGCCAGTAATGTCCGCCGACGAAGTACGTCCGCGCGTAGCCGAGGACGCTGGTCATGTGCCGGACCAGTTCGGCCGGCGTCCGCACGCGCCGGCCCGCCTGGAAGGTGTCGAACGTGCGAGGCGCGCCACGCAGCGCCTTCTGCACGCGATAGGCGAGCGCCGCGAGGAAATGACCAAGCAGGGCGCGCGTGTCGGTCATGACCGATGGTGGAACTGGCTCGCGTCCTGCGTGATGGAACGGCGAGTGCGTAGTCTTACGTGACCGGTCGGCCGCTCACTCGGTCGACGCGGATGACGGGCGCACGCGCTCGGCTTCGCCGTGCACCCACTCGGCAATCCGCTCGCGCGACCACTCGTGATCGTCGTTGAGGTGCACCATCAGCGCCGCGATGGGCAGGTACTTGCGGCAACCCGCGGGGCAATGCCGCGCCGCGCTCTCGAGGAAGTCGAACAGCCGCCACACCCGCGGGCGGTACCCGCGCACGTCGCGCGGCAGCAGGAAGATGCCTTCGTAGGCGGCGCCGAGCGCATCCGACCCGCCGTTGGCACCGAAGTACTCACCGAAGGACTGCACCGGCCGCCTCCTGACGCCCCTCATGATGGCGTCGGCAAGGTCAGCGGCATCCTCGCGGTGGCTGGCTGCGGTCATGGGGCACCTCGCTGGGTTACATACATCGTAACACCGCGTGACGCGGCGCTGTTCCGTCGTTTTGACGAACCGCGGGACCAACGCCCGCGGCGCCGCTTCGCGGTGTGCGCTGCCTCCTGGCTCACCGTGGGCCGCTCAAGAAGGCTCGGACGACCTGGTTCGCGCGGCGCATGGCGGAATGTGCCACGGCCGCGGGCACGGGTCAGCGAGCCGAGCGCAGCCTCGAAAACAGCCACGCCGCCACCGCCAGCCAGACGAGGAAGGGTGTCGGGAAACGCCTCCTCGACCGCTTGCCGCTGGCGCGCGTGCTCCTCCCGGCGCTTGCGGTCGCCGAACGTCGTCACCCGACTGTGGGGCGCGTCAGAAGTACACCCCAAAGCCCACGGACGGACCGTGCACCGTCGGCTCGATGACGACCGTCCTTCCCGCGATCGCGTCGGAGACCTTCAGGTACAGGATGTTGTAGCCGGCCGTGAGACCGAAGTGCCGTAACGGCTTCCAGTCCACGCGAAATGTGCCGCCGAGATCGACGTCGGCGCCGACGCCGAACCCGCCGCCCTCGAACGATGCGTGCCACTCGATCGTCCGGCCGGTGCGGTGCCAGCCCAAGCCCACGAGCGGGTCCCACACGCCGGGTTTGCGCGACAACCGGGGCAGATCACCCAGCGTGATGTCGTATTTGAGAGCGACACGACGCACGCCTGCCGTCACGTACAGGTCGCGTGCCACTCTCCGTCCCAGCTTGGCGTCGCCGTAGATGAGATCCAGGTCGACCAAGAGGAATGGCCGCTCCGGCCTGTCGCCGCCGAAACCGGCCCAGATGGCGTAACTCTCGACCCGCCACGCATTGTTCGATGCAGTGACTCCTCCGAAAAACGCGCCGTCGAACCGACTATCGAGGATCTGGCCTGATTCGCCCCCACCGCCGTCGATCGGCGGTACGTCCACTTCGATGCCGATGCCGAGCGGCACCCACACGAGGATCGGGTACACCGCGACCTGCCACCCGTCGTCGGCGCCCCCGCCTTGAACAAGGCTCTGGGCGTGTGCCGTCTCACCCAGACCGACCGCGCACATGGCTGCGAAGCTGACGGCCCGAATCACGTTCATCATCGCAGTCTATCGGATCGACCGTCTGGTCCGCTCACTCGAAACGGATCAGTCCGCCGATCCGGTGATCAACGGCCATCCGTTGCCCAGAGCTCCGGTACCGGCGCCCCGTGGTGGGCTCAGAGCGCGATCCTCGCGAGCTGTTCGAGCAGGGCCTCGACCGAAATCATCGTCAGCAGCAACGGCGCGACCGGCAGCAACGTCATCACCACGAGCTGCAACACCGTGTCCCGCGTGATCGGTACGACGTGCATCTCGCGCACCACATTGAAGCTGGCCGCCATGTCGCCGAGCGCCGAAAAGTCGGGCGTGCCCACCAGCGGGTCGTCGCTGGCCGCGCCGCCGTGCAGCCACTTCGCCTCGAACGCGTCGAGGTGCTGTTTGGCAAGATGGCGGTAATCCCGCAGCCCGGCGCGTCTCGCCTGCGACAGCGGCACGACGAATACCAGCAGCGGCGCAAGCACGACCCCGACCACGGTCGCGACGAACGTGAATACCTCGAGCTTGAAGTCCGTGAGCACCGCACCCTGGAAGAAGATCTGGTTCGCGATGCTACCCGCGAGCAGGGTCCCCTCGGCGAGCAGCAGCGGCGCGAACGCGTGGCCGATGCGCGACAGGAAGCCCAGGCCGCCGTTGCGGTCCGGGTGCATCGGCGCGTAGGCGATGTCCATGCGCGACACGTGCCAGAGAAACCGTGCCCAGATGAAGAGGCGAAAGTACCAGCGCAACAGCAGGAGCTGGAACAGCGGCAGGCTGACCAGGAAGTACCACCATCCGGCGAGGTGCAGCTGTCGGCCGCCGGCTACGGGCGCCGCGTACCAGGTCGGCGCGCCCAGCGCGAAATAATAGCGCCACACGACGAGTATGCCGACGCCGTACACCATGGCGATCAGCACCACCTCGGCAAGCATCGAATTGCGCAACCGCATCGCGCTCCTGATCGCCGCACCGAAGCGCTCGCGGACGGCACCGCGCACGAGCCCCAGCGTCACGAACTGCGCCACGACCTCCCGCAAACGCTGGTGAACGACGAGCTCGGCCAGAATCAGAAGCGGCAGCGCAACCAGCAAGCGGGCGTGCGCGTCGATGTCGTAGAGGAACGGGACGGCGACGGAGTCTCCCCAGGCCTTACCGTCGGCCGCCGAGAGCACGCACAGCGGGACCCAGGCGACGGCCGCGATCGCGACGATCCGCCTGTGGACGAGCTGGAGCGCGTCGCCGGTCAGATGCGCGCGCCTCAACGCCTGAAACAGCGGCCCGCCGATGACAATGGAGAAGTCGCCTTCCAGCGGTGACGCGTCACCCGCTGCCGGCGTGGTCTTCGTCTGCATCCTGGCTCACGACGGTGAGCACCTCGCCCGCATTATCCGTCGCGCCGGCAACACTGCTCGGCCAATTCGGTCGCACAGCGTCGGACTGTTCGACCGGTCTATCGCCATGTGGACCATGTCAATCCAGAGGGGTTCTCGCGGTGAGGCAGCCTCTGGCTCGGTGGTGAACCGGCCCTTCCGGACAATCGCCAGTCGTCAATCGCCAATCCGTCGATCCGCCGTTGACGATCTGCCGTCGACGATCCGCAATCGACGCGCGCTACTTCTCCGCCATCACCAGGGCGATCCGCTCGTATTCCCTTCCACCGACCGACAGCACCACCCGGTACTGGCCCGGCGCGACGGTCGCGAGGACCGTGTTCTCCGCCGGCACCGGGAACTGCGGCGACGCGGGTGGGGCCGCCGCCGTGCCGCCGCGGCCCGCGGCGCGGCCGCGTCCGCCGCGCCCCGTCCCGGCCTGACGTTCGGCCTCCGTCATCGGCCGCGCCGACTGCATCGTCCAGCGCACCGTGTTGAGCCCGGCATTGCCCGGCGCGGTCTTCGTTTCCGCGATCACGCGCGTGCCCTCGTACACGCGCACCGCGACGCCGCCTGCCGCCGACTTCAGGTAGTAGTTGATGTGTACGCCGGGCAGCCGGCTCTGGCCCTCGTAGTTCAGCGAGGCCACCATCGGCCGCAGCCCGGCGACGTGCTGGACGGTGGGGACGATCGGGGCCAGGTGCGCGTCGACGGCGAGGACGGCCGCCGTCAGCGGCTGTAACCCCGAGATGTCGGCGATGTACATCCCGCGCCCGTGCGTGCCGACGATGAGCTCCCGCTCCCGCGGGTGGATGGCGAGGTCGTGCACCGGGTTCGTGGTGATCCCGTTCTTCAGCCGCTGCCACGTCTTACCGCCGTCGAGCGATGCGTGCACGCCGAAATCCGTGCCGACGAAGAGCAGGTCCGGGTTCGTGCGGTCTTCGCGGATCACGTTGATCGGTTCGTTCGGCAGGTTGCCTGCGATCGACGTCCAGGTGGCGCCGTAGTCCGTGGTCTTCCACGCGAACGGCTTGAAGTCGTCGTGGCGGTAGCCCGTTACCGTGACGTACGCCGTCGCCGCGTCGTGGTGCGACGCGACCACTCGGCTCACCCAGTAGCCGGGGTGTCCGCGGACGTTGTCGGTGACGTTGCTCCAGGCCTTGCCGCCGTCTCGCGTGACCTGCACGTTGCCGTCGTCGGTCCCCGTCCAGATGACGCCGCCAAGGACCGGCGACTCGTCGATCGTGGTGATCGTCGCGTACTGGATGTTGCCGGATCCGCCGCGCCGCTCCGGCAGGTTCTTCGTCAGGTCGGGGCTGATCTCGGTCCAGCTGTCGCCGCGGCTGCTCGATCGGAGCAGTACGTTGGCGCCGTGGTAGACGACCTCGGGGTTGTGCGGCGAGATGAGAATCGGCGACGACCAGTTCCAGCGCAACGCCGGCTGCCCCTGTGGACGGGTGTAGCGGATCGGGCGCCCCTGTCCGGTGCGCTGGTCCATCCGCTGGATGTTGCCGAACTGGCTCTCGTTGTAGAGCCACCGCGAATCGGTCGGATCGACGACGTTGTAGAAGCCGTCGCCGCCGCCGACGCGGTACCATGCCTCGAACGGAATCGTGCCGCCGCCCTTCATCGTGCTCGGCCCGCGGAGTGAGCCGTTGTCCTGCGTGCCGCCGTAGACGTTGTACGGCTGATCCATGTCGTAGCCGATGGCGTAGAACTGGGCGACCGGCTTGTTGTCCGGGCTCAGCCAGGTCCGGCCGCCGTCGAACGTCACACCCATCCCGTGGTCGTGTCCCAGGATCACGTGGCTGCTGTCCGCGGGGTTGATCCACATGGCGTGGTTGTCCCCTCCGAACCCGAACGGCGACGACCACGTCTTCCCGCCGTCGGTCGTGTGCGTCACACGCACGCTCAGCAGATAGACGTGCTCCTTGTCGCTGGGATCGACGCGGATCTGCCCGTAGTAGTACGGCGGGTTGCCGCCGGTCCAGCCGCCGCGACCCTGCTGCGGCGCCTGCGCGCCGCCCTGCGCCGCTGCGGCCAATGGGCCGCCGCCGCCCTCCTCCGACGTTGTCGTGGCCGGCGCCGCCGGCGGCGCGACCTTGCGCCACGTCGCTCCCGCGTCGTCCGACCGGAACAGTTGGTCGCCGATCGAGTTGTCCCCGAACCCCTCGGCCAGCCGCTTGCGCCGCTCCTCGGCTGGCACCTTGGCCGAGTTCGCGTTCTCGATCACGGCATAGATGGTCTTCGGCGCGTTGCGCGCGATCGCAAGGCCGATGCGCCCGAGCATTCCCGTGGGCAGCCCGTTCGAGAGCTGCCGCCACGTTGCGCCGCCGTCGGTCGACTTGAAGATCCCGCTGCCCGGCCCGCCTTCGCCGAACGTCCAGGGCCGCCGCACCTTGTCGTAGGTCGCGGCGTACAGGACGTTCGGACTCGAGAGATCCATCGCGATGTCGATGGCACCGATCTCGCGGCCGTCGACCTTGTGGTCGAGCGTCTTCGTCCAGGTGCGGCCGCCGTCGGTGGAGCGGTACACCCCGCGGTCCGGGTTCTCGCTGTAGAGGCGGCCCGCCGCGGCCACGAACACGACGTCCGGGTTCTTTGGGTGGACGACGATCCGGCCGACGCGCCCGGCGTCCGGCAGCCCGGCGTGCGACCACGTCTTCCCGCCGTCCACCGACTTGTAGATGCCGTGGCCGTCGTAAGTCGACCGGGAGTTGTTGGCCTCGCCGGTGCCGACGTAGACCACGTCGGGACGGCTCTGGGCAAGCGCGACCGCGCCGATGGCGAAGTCGGGCTGGTGGTCGAACACGGGCGTGAAGCTGATGCCGTGGTTGACGGTCTTCCACAACCCGCCGGTCGCGGTCGCCGCGTAGAACACGCGCGGGTTGGACTCGATCACGGCGAAGTCCACGTAGCGGCCGCCCTGCGCCGTCGGACCGATCTCACGGAAGCGGATGGCGTCGACGATGGAGGCCGCCTGTGCCGGTGCCTGGGCACCCGTCTGGGCGGGAGCGGGGATGGTGGCCCATCCGGCGACCGCGAGCAGGAAAACCAGGCCGAGCATGTGCCGCCGCCAGACGCGCATCGTCATGACTCCTTGCCGTGGTGAACGAGCCGGGAACTGTGTCGAATAGTGCGGGCGATTATAGTGCGGCTGCGGCCGCACACCGGCAGCCCGGCCACACGCGACGGCAGGCGCAGACGGCGCGTGAGACGCCGGAATCACGAGACGGCCGTCGCCGCGTTCACGAACGCCGGATCGATCGTGACGCCGAGCCCGGGCCCGGTCGGCACCTTCAGCATCCCGTCGACGCAGGTCAGCGGCGACGTGTCGGACGAGACGGGCAGGTCCTCCCCGCGCCCCTTGTACTCCTGGAACGGGCCGGCGTTGCCGACGCACGACGCGAAGTGCGCGACGTAGAGATAGCCGAGCCCGCCGTCCGACATGTGCGGCGTACAGGGCATGTCGGCGGCGGCCGCCATGCGCGCGACGCGGATCGAGCGGATGAATCCGCCGAAGTAGAACAGATCGGGCTGGACGACGTCCACGGCGCGATGCTCGATCATCCAGCGGAACCGCCGGAGGCTGCTCTCCTGCTCGCCGCCGGCCACCCGGATCGAGAGCCGGTCCGCGACCTCCTTCGTCTCGTCGTAGTAGTCGAACGGGACGGGCTCCTCCAGAAACGCGAGCCGGTGCTCTTCCATGACGCGGCCGACCTTGATCGCCGTCGCGACGTCGTACGACCCGTTCGCGTCCGCGTAGATCGTCATCGCGTCGCCGAACGTCGTTCTCGTAAGCGGGATCAGCGTGAGGTCGCGCCGGGTCGAGGCTTCGTCGTGGCGCATGCGCGCGCCGAGGCGGAACTTGACGGCCTTGGCGCCGGTCTCGGCGACGAGCCTCTGCAGGTAGTCGATCTCCTGTGCGGGCGAGTTGCCGCGGTTGCCGCTCGCCCGGTACACGGGGACGAGCCGGTTCGTGACCTCGCCGAACAGCGCGCCGAGCGGCTTGCCGGCGACCTTTCCGAGCAGGTCGAGGACGGCGAACTCCACGCTCGCGACCGGCACCCAGAACGGGAGCCCCTGCCACTTGTAGTTGGAGTTCGCGACGTAGACGCCGTCGACGAGCGCCTCGAGGTCGCGAGCGTCCTTGCCTACGAAAAACGGCGCCACGCGCCTGGTCAGGATCGGCCAGGTCGTCTGGAGGACGTCAGGGTGCCCGGCGGCGAGGCCGGTCGCGCCGTTCTTCGAGCGCACGCGGACGAGGAACTCCGTCCCGCCCTTGAGCAGATCGACCGAGCCGATGATCACCGGATCGGGCCAGAGGGAGCGGCGGAGGACCGGTTGTGCGGCCGCCTGTGCTATTCGGGCCTCCGGCACGCCGGGCTGGGAGGAGCCGGCGGCGGCCTGCCTCGACGCGAGCGCGACGCCTGATGCGAGCGCCGCCGATCGCATGAACGTCCGCCGGCTGGTTCGTGTCTTCATGCGCGTCCTCCGCCAATCCTCACGTGACGGCCGTTCTGTCACCGCAAAGTGCGGCTGGCCGATTACAGGTCGACGGCGATCACTTCGTGTACGTCCACCGACGGCACGGTGAACTCGAGCGCACCGTCTGCCTGCTGCGCCCGGGCCTCGGTGCCGGCGGTCAACAGGTGAACGCCCGTGACGTGAGCGCCGGCCGGAGGCCGGATCCGCACGCGCAGCGGCCCGACCGGAATCACCTCGCGCAGCGGCGCCTTCATCATCATCGGGTTGGTCAGGTTGACCAGGTGTACGGTCATCGACGCGCGCTGCCGCCAGACGGTGACGTCGATCACGCCCGGGCCCTCCACCTCGACGGGCTGCGCCTCGTTGGCCGCCCACTCGACCGCGTTTCGAAGCAGCCGCAGGTGGTCGACCGCCATCACCTCCCAGAACGTCCGGCTGATGTCCCACGGGAAGTACACGACGCGCGACCTGCCCAGCTCGCGCAGGTACACCTCGCGCGTCGTGGTGCGCGGCACCCGCGGGTAGACGTCCTCCATCGGCAGGTCCGGATAGCTCGGGATGAGGGTGATCGGCGACGGGAACTCCGCCGCCGGCGTCACCTCGAGCCTGAACACCCCGTTGATGATCCGCGGAGCGTCTTCGAGGCCGCGCAGGACTGGATGCCGCGTTCCCGACGACGGCCGATCGAGGCCGAGATAGGAATTCTGCATCGGCCCCTCGACGCGGCCGGCAAACGACACGCCGAAGGCGTCGCGCAGGCCGAAGTCCGGCCGGCGCGTCCCGTTCTCGTCGAAGAGCGACGACGCGAACGTCGCGAGCAGGCTGCCGCCGCGCTCGACGTAACCGCGTATCGCGGCGCACTGCGCGTCCGAGAGGGCGGCGGCGTTGGCGAGAATCAGCAGCTTGAACCGATCGACGCGTTCGGGCGCCAGGAACGCCTCGTGCACCAGCTCGAACGGCACGCGCGATTCCAGGAGCGCGTGGTACATGCCGAGCACGTGATCGTTCGGGCGATCGTTCGCCAGCCGGCGGCTCTCGTCCGGGTCCCTCCACGGGTTCCCGAGGGAGAGCGTCTGCTCCGAGTGCAGCAGCGCCACGCGGGCGAGGGGCTCCTCGTTGCGCAGGTACTTCTCGTGGCGGTAGTGCCAGTCGTAGATGCGCTCGACGACGGGGAGCCAGCGCCGGTCGTAGAGGACGCCCGAGAACTTCGTGACCCACGGGCGCGCCCCGTTGGCCGTGCCCTCGGCCACCCACAGCCGGATCTCCGGTTCGCTCTGCACCGAATCCTTCCAGCGGTAGGGTTCCTCGAGGCCGACGCTGAAGATCGCGCCGACCGGCCGCCGGCCCATCACCGATCGGTATTCCTTCGCGCGGCGGCCGTTGCCCCACGGCGGCGCGAACCCGCGGCGCGCCTGGTTGTCAGCGAACTGTATCGGCGCCTCCAGGTCGCCCGCGGTCTTCATCTCGGGCGGGCCGTTCGGGATGAAACGCGATGCCGGCCGAATCGATCGGATGCTCGCATCCCACGTCTTCCAGAGCTCCGTCAGCCGTGCCGTGCGCCAGCGCAGGTATGCGCGCCGGACCGGATCGTGCCGGTCGGCGGTTCGCGGCAGGTCGTGCCCGGTCGCTTCGCGGAAGTTCCGGCGGCAGTGTTCGCAGTAGCAGTCGCCGCCCTGCGGCGCCCAGCGGTTCGTGAAGACGCCGTCGACCTGGTAGCGCGAGACGATCTCGCGGTGGACCTGGTCCATGAACTCGAAGTTGTAGGGCCCGAGCGCGCAGGTCACCCACAGGTCCGGGTTCGCCCAGTGCCGTCGCGGTAGTCCATCCGGCCCGATCGAGATCCAGTCCGGGTGCGCCGCGCGCACCTCGTCGCGCACCGCGTGCGGGTCGGTGCGGGCCAGCACGTGCATCTTCATCGCACGGCAGCCGTTGACGAGATCGCCGAACGGATCGGTCCCGCCCAGCCAGGCGCTGCGGTGGTGCAAGGGGATCTGCGTCGGATAGTACGCGACGATGCCGCCGGCGCTGAGCGTGGCGGCGTCGGCGTGGAGGCGGCGGAAGTAGTCGAGCCAGAAGGCCGGGTCGAACCGGCCGGGATCGTTCTCGACCAGCGTCAGCTGGACCCAGCGCATCGGGCGATCGAACCAGTCCGCGTCGGCCGGCCCCGGCTCGGTCGGCACCTGCTCACGGGTGTCCGAGCCCGTGACCGACGCGATGGCGCCGCCGGCCGCTGTCTGAAGGAACTCGCGGCGAGAGAGTGAGTCGTCCATACGGGTGTGGGTAGCATATGCCGGTTCGAGCACTTCGGTGGCCGCGCACGGGTCGCGGATGATCCCGCCGCGAAGCATTGGACCCGGTCGGGCCGAAGGGGACGACATGCTGACGCGCCGCGCGAAGTCACGAGGCGACGAAGGCGCGAGGGCAGGCACTTCCGGCTCCACTTGACGACGCGGGGCGTCGCGGCGCAGAGTGTCCCGCTATGACACGTCTCATCCCCTCACCGTCGCTCATCGCTCCCGTCATCATTCTGGTTCTGGCGGTTCCGCTCGCGTCGCAGGCACCGCAGAAGCGGCCTCCGCACCCGGGTGAGCAGTGGGTGCAGCTATTCACCGGCAAGGACCTCACCAACTGGGTGGAAGTCGGCAAGGAGAAATGGACCGTGGAGGACGGCGTCATCCACGGACAGGGCGTCACGAAGGAGTACGGCTACCTGCGCACCGAGAAGAAATACAGGGACTTCTGGATGTCGCTGCGCTTCAAGTGCGAGGCCGACGGCAACAGCGGCGTCTACGTCCGGACGGATTTCAAACCGGGCACGGTGGACGTCTCGCAGGGCGTGCAGTTCGAGATCGATCGAACGCTCAACCATCACACGGGGGGTTTGTACGGCGACGGCCGCGGCTGGATCGCGTGGCCGGCTCCCGAGTACGAGCAGGTGATCCGGCCGACCGACTGGAACGACATGCTGCTCAAGGTCGAGGGCAACCACTTCGTCGCGCTGCTGAACGGCATCGAGGTGCTCAACTTCACCGACCCGAACCCGCGATCGTCCGACGGCTACATCGCGCTGCAGCTGCACTCGGGTGGCCTCGGCAACATGCGGTTCAAGGACATCTACGTGCGGGATCTGTCCGCCCGGTAAGCCGGCGCATGTCGAGGTCGCATCCGCGCTCGCGCCCGGGTGACGGCGGCATCTCGCGCCGTACGTTCCTCCGCGACGCGACGTGCACCGCGGCCGTGCTCGGCGCCGGAGGCGCACCGGCCGCTGCCACCTCACAGGTCGGGTCCGCTTCCCTGCCGTGGTACCGCCGCGCCTACCGGTGGGGGCAGACGAACATCACCGAGAAGGACCCCGCGCGCTACGACATCGGCTGGTGGCGCACCTTCTGGAAGCGCACGGAAACCCAGGCCGTCATCGTCAACGCCGGCGGCATCGTCGCCTACTACCCCAGCAGGTTCCCGCTGCACCACCGCGCCGAGTTCCTGCGCGGCCGTGACCTGTTCGGCGAGCTGACGCAGGCGGCGCACGAGGACGGCCTGTTCGTCATGGCGCGGATGGACTCGAACCGTACGGCGGCGGATTTCTTCGAGGCGCACCCGGACTGGTTCGCGCGCGACGCCGAGGGGCGACCCTATCGCGCCGCCGACAAGTACATCACCTGCATCAACAGCCCGTATTACGACGAGTACCTGCCGGCGGTGCTGACCGAGATTGCCGAGCGCTCCCGGCCCGACGGCTTCACCGACAACAGCTGGGCGGGACTGGGACGCGAGAGCATCTGCTACTGCGAGAACTGCGCGCGGCGGTTCCGCGAGGCGCGCGGGCGCGCGCTGCCGCACCGCGCGGACTGGGACGATCCCGCGTATCGCGACTGGATCATGTGGAGCTACGCGCGCCGCATCGAGGTCTGGGAGCTGAACAACCGCACGACGCGCGCCGCGGGCGGCCCCGACTGCATCTGGGCCGGCATGAACAGCGGCTCGGTGACGACGCAGGCGCGATCGTTCCGCGACCTGCGGGAGATCTGCGCCCGCGCCGACATCATGATGCTCGACCACCAGCGGCGCGACGAGGACACCGGGTTCCAGCAGAATGGCGACACGGGCAAGCGCGTGCACATGCTGCTCGGCTGGGAGAAGATCGCGCCCGAGTCCATGGCAATGTACCAGTCGGGGCCCGGCTACTACCGCGTCGCGAGCAAGCCGGCCGCCGAGGCGCGCCTGTGGATGATCGCGGGCATCGCTGGCGGCATCCAGACCTGGTGGCATCACGTCGGGGCGTATCACGAGGACCGGCGCATGTATCGCACCGCCGATCCCGTCACCCGCTGGTGCGAGCAGCACGAACGGTATCTCGTCGATCGCCGGCCGCTCGCGACCGTGGGAATCGTCTGGTCGCAGCGCAACACGGATTTCTTCGGCCGCGACGAGGCCGCCGACCGCGTCGACGCGCCGTACACCGGGTTCATGCACGCGCTGGTGCGGGCGCGGATTCCTTACCTGCCGCTGCATGTGGACGACATCGCGGCACAGGCCCCCGGCCTGCGCCTGCTGATCATGCCGAACGTCGGCGCGCTGTCCGACGCGCAGGCGGCGGCAATCCGGCGTTTCGTCGGGGACGGCGGATCGCTGCTGGCGACCGGCCTGACCGGGCTCTACGACGAATGGGGCGATCCGCGGCCGGACTCCGCCCTCGCCGATCTCTTCGCCTGTCACCGCGCGGGCGGGACGCCCGGGCTGGCGGCGACCGGGCGCCGCGAGAGCAGTCTCCACACCTACCTGCGACTGGCGCCGGAGTGGCGGGCGCGGGTCGACGGACCCAGGAGCGGCGACGAACCGACGGCCAGCGGCGAACGGCACGCCGTGCTGCGCGGGTTCGAGGAAACGGACCTGCTGCCGTTCGGCGGCACGTTGACCGCGCTGCGCGTCGAGTCGTCCGCCATCGTGCCGCTGACCTTCGTACCGCCGTTTCCGACCTATCCCCCGGAGACGGCGTGGATGCGCGAGCCGAAGAGCGACGTTCCCGCGCTCGTGCTCTCCGAGCGGGGCCGGTCGCGCGTCGCCTACCTGCCCGCCGATCTCGACCGCCGCTACGCACGCGAACATCTGCCGGACCACGCGGCGCTCCTCGTCAACATCGTCCGGTGGGCCTCGCATGACGACATTCCGCTGCACGTGGAGGGCACCGGCCTCATCGACTGCCACCTGTATGCGCAGCCGGGGCGGACGATCCTGCATGTCGTCAACCTCACCAGCGAAGCGACGTGGCGGGCGCCGCTCGACGAGCTGATTCGCGTCGGTCCCTTCAGGGTGACGATCCGTTCACCCCAAACGGCGGCGGCGCGTCGCTGCCGACTTCTGGTCGCGGGCGTCGATCGCGCGGTGCGGATCGCAGATGGCGCCACGGTCGTCGACATCGATTCGATTGTCGACCACGAGGTACTCGTGATCGAGTAGAGGCCGACGCGTCACGGCGGCCTGACGCAGCTCTCTGTACCGACAGGTGATTCCGTATGACCCCGATCAGAGTCTTTTCCGCCCTCACCGTAACGCTCTGCCTCGCAACCGCCCTCGCCGGGCAGGGCGGCTGGCGCGCCAACCCGGAGGTCGTGGCGAAGACGTCGAAGGGGCGGCCGCAGTTCAACTACGACGAGGCGAACGTTCGGCCGTTCGAGCTCCCGGACCCGCTCGCCCGCGGTGGCGGCGGTCGCATCCGCACGCCCGCCGAGTGGACGGCACGCCGCGCCGGGATCCTCGAGCAGTTCCGCGCAAACATGTACGGCCGCCGCCCGGGAAAGCCGCAGCAGCTGCGCTTCGAGGTCGTAGAGGAGAACGGGGCGGCGATGGGCGGCAAGGCGACGCTGAAGCGCATCGCGGTGCTGAGCCGGCAACAGGAGCGCGAGCACCGTTTCGAGCTGACGATCTTCCTGCCAAACGGTGCTCCTGGCCGCGTGCCGGTGTTCCTCCTGATCAACAACCGTGGGGCAAGCCTCACGAGCCCCACGCGGATGGAGCCGTCCCCGTTCTGGCCCGCAGAGGCGGTCGTCGCCCGCGGCTACGGCATCGCGGCGTTACAGAACGGTGACCTCGCACCCGACGACACGGATCGGTTCCGGGAAGGGGTCATCCGGCTGTTCGAAGGCACGACGACCGGCGAGCGGCCGCCGGATGGCTGGGCCGCGCTCGCCGCGTGGGGGTGGGGCGCCAGCCGGGCGATGGACTACTTCGAGACCGATCCGCGGGTGGATGCCTCGCGCGTGGCAGTGCTCGGGCACTCGCGCGGCGGCAAGGCGTCGCTCTGGGCGGGCGCCGAGGACGAGCGCTTCGCGCTGGTCATCTCGAACGAATCGGGCGAAGGAGGCGCAGCGCTCACCCGACGCAACTTCGGCGAAACGCTGGCGCGCATCACTGAAGCCTTCCCCCACTGGTTCGCGCCGAAGTACCGCACGTTCGCCGGGCACGAGGACACCTTGCCCTTCGACCAGCACATGCTCATCGCGCTCATGGCGCCGCGCGCCGTCTACGTCGCCAGCGCCGACGAGGACCTGTGGGCCGATCCGCGGGGCGAGTTCCTGTCGCTCGTCCACTCATCGCCCGTGTTCGCGTTGTGGAACGAACTGCCGATCAGGCCGGAGGATATGCCGCCCCTCGACAGGCCGCTCGTCTCCGGCCGACGCGGGTACCACGTCCGGACCGGCGGGCACAACCTGACGGCCTTCGACTGGGAGCGCTACATGGACTTTGCCGACACGCTCTGGCGCAAGCGCTGAGCGCGCGGAACTTCCTGCGCGTCCGTGCGGCCTGGTGCTACAGAGGCCAGGGCAGGATCTCGAAATCGACGAGGACCGCCGCCGCGGTTCCGCCGCTGGAGGAGCCGACGTACACCGGGTACCTGCCGTCGCCGAAGCCCGTCGAGAAGGCCAGCAGCGTCATCACTTCCATGGCAAGTCCGGTCCGCACGCGAGCACGAGGGACGCCGCGACTGCGACCGGCACAGGCTTGAACAGCTCGCCGCTGAAGCCCGCGTCAGGCATGTCCGCCATACCGGCGGTCCATCCTCAGGTCGGTTTCGATCGGGCGCACCTCGATGCTTCCGATCCGGGCGGACGGCCATTTCGCAGCGATCTCGATGGCCTCGTTGACGTCGCTCGCCTCGACGAGGAAGAAGCCGCCGATCTGTTCCTTGGTTTCCGCGAAGGGGCCGTCGGTGACCGACACCTTGCCATCGCGAACGCGCACCGTCGATGCGGTGGTCGCGCTCTGAAGGGCGTGGGTGATGATCAGGCGTCCGCTCTGGCGCAGGCTCTCGACGTAGTCGAGGGTTTCCTGCCGCAGCGCCTGCCACTCGATCCCGGACAGGTCGTTGAGCGTCTGCTCTTCTTCGTACGCAATGCAGAGGTACTTCATGGGTTGCCGTCCCCTCCTCGATCCGGATGACGGGCCCGCAACAAGCGGATCGGATTCCTCGCCCTCGTCATCTTCCTCGACGTCAACGGACTGACCTTCGACGCCGTGGAGCCGGAGATCGTCACCACGATGCTCCGGCTCGCCGGCTTGTCAGAAAGAGCGCTCGCGCACTGGGTCGAGACTCACGCACCCGGTGACGAAGGCTCGGTCGCGGCTTCACCCTTCCAGCCGGACGACCCTCGCGTCCGGTGCCGCCTCAAGGACCCCCCGCACGCGATCCGCAACGAGGGCCGCAGCGGCGGGATCGGCGCGACCGAACAACCGCCTGAACGGGTTCAGCCCGGGATCGTGCGTCACGGTAACGACCCACTCACCCTCCGTCGCGTCGTCCCGGTCGCCCTCATCGCCCTGCACCGACGAGATTGCGATCCAGAAGGTGTCCTTGCGCCGCGACGCCCACAAGCCCCAGCCGTAGTCCTCCTGGATCGGTAGCGACAGCTCGAAGCCGTGGCTCGCGAGATCGGACAGTTCGTTCCGCATCCAGGTTGCGAAATCCTCGCCGACGCAACACGGGTTGATGAAGTTCGGCTTCACCTCGGTATGGTTGAACCGCGACGTATAGACGCCGACTTCCAGCAAGGGTTTCGCCATTCGCGGTTCCTGTTACCGGGCGGCCCGACGCCTCGTCAATGCCGCACAGAAGATCAGAAAGAACGCCCCAACAGCACCGTCGGCCGGTCTGCTGGTACCTCCTCGCGCCGCGGGCAGGACACCGGCCGCCCCGAACAGAACCGCGGCGGTGATGAAGCCCCATGCGGCGAGTTGGTTCATGCCCGCGCCCTCACCGCACGCCGCACGAGCAGCGTCAGACCGACGTAGCCATAGCCGAGCACGAGAATCACCGCGGATCCGAGGACGGCCACGGCGATCCACGCGCGCGGCCTGCCAACCGCGAGCCCAACCGCAACCGCCAGCGTCGCGAACACGGCGATCATCAGCAGTGGCGCCCGGATCATCAGGCGGCGGACGTCCGCCTCTGTGCGTCCGCCTACCCACCACGTTGCCCATGCTGCCAGCACGGCGTATGGCAGGCCTCCGTAGACGAGCGAGTACAAGAGGATCTCGACGGGCAGCCAGTCGGCGATAGGCACGCCGAGCGCTCGGACCGTCAGGACGGCCAGTGCCGGCACCACGATCGGCAGCCATATGCACAGGCGGTACAACGTCGTCACGGACATGGTGGCGGGCGGCGTGGGCGACCCGACGCTCTGGGGTACAACGCATTCACCGAATCGCCACACGCCATACCACGCCTGGATCGCGGTCAGAGTACACGCTCACGGTGACGCGCGCGCCAGGGCCGACACTAGCGCGGGCAGCTCCGTCAGCGTCGTCATGTGCCCGTGCCCCGGCAGGATGCGCAAGGTCGAGGTCGGAATGAGTTCCGCCGTGTGCCGGCTGTGCGCCAGGGGAACCGTCGAATCGCGATCGCCGTGTATCACGTGGACGGGGACGGTGATGCCACCGGGCTCGAACGGCCACGGCCTGCCTTGGACGACCATATCCTGCGCGTAGCCTGCAACGCCCTGCCGAAATGCCTCCTGCACCGCGGCCGCAATGGCCGGCCCCGCATCGGAATCGCCAAACAACGCGCTATCCGGCTCGGGGAACTCGAAGTCGGAGGCCGATTCGAAGCCGCTGCCATCGGCGCCGAACCGTTCTGCGCACCAGGCGACCGCGGCGTCTTCGCCAGGCAGGCGCATGAGCTGCCGCTCGGACTCGACGTATCCATCCCAGGCGCCAGGCCAAGCCATGTCGGTCACGCCGCCGAACACGATCGCCGCGCGCACGAGCGCGGGCAGGAGCGCCGCGCACACGACCGCATATGGGCCGCCAGAGGAGTGGCCGGCGACGACGAAGCGGTCGATCCCGAGCGCACGCGCGACCGCGGCCACGTCATCGGGCCAGTCATCGAGCGAGCGGCCGGGCTGCGGCGTGGATCCGCCATACGCTGGACGATCGGGCGAGATCACGCGTATCCGCTCGGCCATGAACTGCGGTTCGAGGTAGGAGAGGTGAAGGCGGCTCATCGGCGCGCCGTGGAAGAAGACCATGCAGGGCCGGTCCGGCTCG
The DNA here is from genome assembly GCA_048594975.1 of Vicinamibacterales bacterium. Lineage (GTDB taxonomy): Bacteria > Acidobacteriota > Vicinamibacteria > Vicinamibacterales > 2-12-FULL-66-21 > JBMDXB01. The sequence continues at coordinate 30,432 of JBMDXQ010000027.1, forward strand.
CCGATGTCGATGAACGCGAGTCGGCGCCCGTCCGGTAGGGTGACGTGACGGTCGTTCATGAGCGTGGGTAGCGCGGCCGACCGCGCGGCGCCGCAGGACCGCCAGCCACCAGAACGATCGGGACGATCTGGACGAGGTGGCGGATGAAAGTACCACTCACCACTCCCACGAGCAGGAGCGCAATCGCCGGACGGGCCAGACAGCCGGCAATCGTGCGCTGACCTGATGACACCGGTCATCCCTTCTCGGATGCGTTGACGGGCATCGGAGCCTGGCGCGGCGCGGCTCTAACGCTTTGCGGCTGCAGACCAGCGCCCGCCTCGGCGCCATCTTAGTTGCGCGGCTGGCCTGCCGCAACGGCGCCCTTCCCGCGTGGCAGACGGTGAACGAACGGCTTCCCGTCTCCGCGGATTGGCGGTATAAACAGCCCCTCGGAGGAACCGACATGATTCGACGCACCCGCCGCTTCGGCCTCGCACTCGGCACAGCCGTCCTCTGCGCCGCCGCCGTCATGGCCGCGCAGCGCGGTGGGCCGATGACGCCGGAGCAGCGCGAGCGCCGCTGGCAGCTCGAGAAGGAGCTGCAGTCGATCGCCGTCGTCCACCGCAAGGTGATGATGCCGATGCGCGACGGCGTCCGCCTGGCCACCGACGTCTACGTCCCGAAGAACGCCGCGGCGAAGGTGCCGGCTGTCGTGGTCAAGACGCCTTACAACTTCAACTACTGGGACGTGCGCAACGGCGTGCCCGCCGACATGTCGAACATCCTGAACGTCGTCAAGCGCGGCTACGCGTACGTCGGCCAGAACGAGCGCGGCCACTTCTTCTCGGAGGGAAACTACGACATCCTCGGCCCGCCGATCACGGACGGCTACGACCTGATGGACTGGATTGCGAAGCAGCCCTGGTCGAACGGCAAGGCGGGGACGACGGGATGCTCGTCCACCGCGGAGTGGCAACCGGCGGTCGCCTCGACCGGCCATCCGGCGTTTGCCGCGATGAACGTGCAGGGTTTTGGCGCCGGCATCGGGCGCGTCGGGCCGTACTACGAGCAGGGCAACTGGTACCGCGGCGGCGCCGTGCAGATGCTCTTCATCACCTGGCTCTACGGGCAGCAGAACCAGGTTCGGCCGATGTTCCCGCGGGAGACGTCGCAGGATGATCTGATCCGCGCATCGAGGCTGTTCGATCTCGCGCCGCAGATGCCGCCCGTGGACTGGTCGAAGGCGCTGTGGCACCTGCCGGTGCAGGGCATCATCGAGGCGGCGGGCGGCCCTCGCGGCATCCTCGCCGATCCGATGCCGGTTGCGACCGGCGGCCGGATGCTCCAGCGCCCGCCGAACGACCCGGCGTGGTACAAGGGCGGCCTCTGGCACGAGAACATGCGCATCAACATCCCCGGCCTCTGGTACATGTCGTGGTACGACGTCTCGGTTGGCCCCAACCTCGCCGCCTACAACCACGTGCGCGAGACGGCAACAGGCGAAGCGGCCGGCCAGCAGTGGGCGATCATCGCGCCGGTGGCGCACTGCGCCTACACCCGCGCGTCGGAGAACACCGTCGTTGGCGAGCGCAGCATGGGCGACGCGCGGTTCGACTACCAGGATGTCCTCTACGGCTTCTTCGACAAGTTCCTCAAGGGCGAGACGAAGACGCGGATCGACGCACTGCCGAAGGTGACCTACTTCACGATGGGGATGAACAAGTGGCAGACGTCGAGCACGTGGCCGCCGCAGGGCGCACAGAGGATGACCTTGTACCTCTCGAGCGGCGGCAAGGCGAACACGCTGAACGGCGACGGCGGGCTCGCGACCGCGCCGCCGGCGGCCGATCGACCGGATTCGTTCACCTACGACCCCATGAAGCCGGTGATGTCATACGGCGGCAACGTCTGCTGCACCGGCAACGCCATCCAGGCGGGCGCGTTCGATCAGCGCAAGATGGAAGAGCGCGAGGACGTCCTCGTCTACACGTCCGAGCCTTTCAACGAAGGCACGGAGCTCACCGGGCCGATCACGCCGACGCTCTACGTGTCGTCCGACGTGAAGGACACGGACTTCACGGTCAAGGTCCTCGACGTCTATCCCGACGGCCGCGCCTACAACCTGGACGAGTCGATCCAGCGCATGCGCTATCGCGAGGGCTACGACAGGCCGCCGGTGTGGATGGAGGCCGGGAAGGTCTACAAGCTCACCTTCCAGCCGCTCAACACGAGCAACTACTTCGAACCCGGCCACCGGCTGCGCATCGAGGTGTCGAGCAGCAACTTCCCGCGCTTCGATCGCAACCTGAACACCGGCGGGAACAATTACGACGAAGTCAAGGAAGTGGTGGCGCACAGCCGCGTCCACCACTCGAAGCAGTTTCCGTCGCAGATCACCGTGACCGTCGTGCCGCGCCGGACGACGTCGAGGTAGGGGCGGATCTCCACCCGACCCTACCGCTCCGCGAGCGTGACCGACAGCGTCAGTTCCTTCTCGCCCCGCCGCACCACGACCGTCACCGTCTGCCCCGGCTTCAGCGTGCGTAGCAGGTTCGAGTACTCCTGCAGATTGGCGATCGGCTGGTCATTGATGCGCATCAGCACGTCGCCGGGCTGCAGACCCGCCTTCGCCGCCGGCGATCCCTCCGTGATTCCTTCGGCGCGGACGCCGGGTCCGGCAAAGGCGAAGTCCGGAACCGTACCGAGGCTGGCGCGGCGGGGACCACCGGACGTGCCGCCGCCTGCCGGAGGCGAGGGGCTTCCGGCCGCTGCGGATGGAATCGTCACGGTGAGTCTTTCAGGCCGCTCTGCGAGGTAAGCAACGCCCTCGCGCACCAGCGCGGCGACCTTCACCAGCCCGTCGGCGTCGATCTTCTCCGCCGTATCCCCCGGCCGGTGGTAGTCGGCGTGCCCGCCGGTGAAGATCTGCACGGCCGGGATCCCCCGCTCCACGAACGGCACCTGATCGGACGACTGGATGGATTCCGGGACGTTGCGGCTCTCGACGCCGGTGACGAAACTCGCGCCGCGAAAGATGTGCTGCCATTCCGACGCGGTGCCGGTGCCGAGTACCGAGACGCGCTGATCGAAGAGCCGGCCGACGGTGTCGAGATTGATGACCCCGATCAACCCGTCGAGCGGGAAGGGGGACGGAGAGCCGGCAAAGTGCCTGGACCCCGCGAGGCCCGCCTCCTCGCCGGCGAACGCGACGAAGACAATGTTGCGCGAGGGCCGGTCGCCGGCCGCGAGCGCCCGCCCGAGATCGAGGAGCACGGCGACGCCGCTCGCATTGTCGTCGGCGCCGGGGTGCGCCTTGCCTTCGTCGCCCTGGTGCACGTCGGGCCACCCGCGCCCCAGGTGGTCGTAGTGCGCGGACACGATCGCCGACTGCGCCTTCCACTCCGGGCGTGCCGCCGCCAGATAGCCGACGACGTTCTTCAGCTGGTGCGGCTTGCCGTCCGGCCCTTTTGCGATCGTGAACGACTGGAAGTACGTGCCGCGATCGCCGCCCGGCTGCAGGCCGTACGCCTTGAACCGCCCGGCGATCCACTCCGCCGCCATCTCCAGCCCCTTGGTACCGGCGCCGCGGCCCTCCATCGCGGGGTCGGTCAGCGCCGCGATCGTTTCCGTCATGGCCGCGCGCGAGAAGATCGGCGGCAGGTCCGCAAGGGGTTTCGCAGGGTCCGGCGGCAGCGGCTTCGCCGGCGCTCCCGCGCCGCCGGACATCGGGCGCAGATCCACGCGCAGCGGCGAGTCCGCGCGCTTCCACTCCCCGGAGAGCACGTTGGCCGGCTCCGTCCCCTCGAAGGCGACGTACGAGTACTTGCCGTAGTGCGGCAGCTTGCGGCCGAGCCCCGGAACCGCCTCGAGCGGATCGACGACGATCCAGCCGACGACCTTGTCGTTCGCCGCCGGGTGACGCGTGATGGCGACCGCCGTGTGGTTGGCCGCGGGCAGCGCCTGGCCGTCGATGCGAAGGCCGCTGCTCTCGATCGCGAGCCCCGCCTGCTTCGAGAAGATCGGCGCGGCCAGACGGTTGTCGCGCCCGAGGAGCCACACGGACGCAGCTTGCGGCAGCGCACTCAGCTCCGAGTCGAGCGTGATCTCGATCGCGTGGCTCGCCGTCTGCCAGCCCTGCAGCAGCTCGCGAAACGCGCGCTGCGCCGGGGCCGGCGCCTTCGAGGGCAGGACCGCGAGGATGCGCGGCTCGCCGAAGATCTGCGAGACGGACGGGGGCGTCTCGCGCGGATCGAGGCGGCGGAAAACGTCGAAGTACGGATCGACGTGCAGCGACAGCGGCCGGTCGGCCGTGGTGATGGCCACTGACGTGCTGCGACCGGCCGCCGCGATCACGTGGGCCGCAAACCCTTTGTCGGTCTCGACGAGGACGGGCACGTCGACGCGGAAGGCGGGTCCGTCCTGCGCCTGCACGAGCGACGCCGTGACGGCAAAGCCGTCGGACCTGCGGGACGCGGCGGCGTTCCGCACCTCGAATGCGGGCGCGCCCGGCCGCGCAATCCACTGATCGAAGAACCCGGTTGCATCCGTGCCGGCTACCGAGTCGCTCACCCTCCTGACGTCATCCCACGACGCCCGCTTGCCCTGGAAGTCGCGATACAACTGCGCGAGCACCTGCCTGAAGCGGGCGTCCCCGATGCGCTTGCGCAGCATGTGGAAGGTCATCAGCGTCTTGCCGTAGCCGACCGCCTCGGTCGCGGCGCTGTCGCGCGACCGGAAGTCGGCGAGCGCGAAGTCGCGCCCCTCCGTCACGTAGTCGCGGTACTTCTGCAGCGACGCGCGCCGGTGGTCGGCCCCGCGCCGGCGCTGCTCCTGCACGAGGTGGTCGGCCAGGTAGGCCGTCAGGCCCTCCGCCCAGTTACCGGAGTCGTACTCGACGAACACCGAGTTGCCCCACCAGTTGTGCAGGATCTCGTGCGGGTACGACGAGTGGAGGATGAACGGGAAGCGGATGATCTCGCGCCCGAGCAACGTAAAGGACGGCATGCCGTAGCCGGTTTCCCAGAAGTTCTCCACGAGCGCGAACTTCTCGTAGGGGTACGGCCCGAGCAGCCGCGAGTACATCTCGAGGTACTGCGCTGTCGTCGTCAGGTACTTCGCCGCCAGCGCATCGTCTTTCTCGTGCAGGTAGACGAGCGTCTCCACCGCGCCCGCGCGATCGCGATAGACGATCAGCGGCCCGCCGGCAAGGTAGATCTCGTCCATCGGATCGCGGGACGTCCAGCGAGCGCGGTCGTCGTCTCCGCGCGACGACCCGGTGCCCTGGCTGATCACGTGCCAGCCGGCGGGCTGCGCAACTTCCATGTCGAAGGTCACCAGGTCCTGCCCGAGCAGCGGATACCAGTGGCTGCCGCCCGAGAGGTACACGCCCTCGGTTGACACCATCCCCGACGTCTCGCGGAAGCCGCGCGTGTATTCCTCCTTCTGATCCGAGAGCCCGAAGTCCATCGCTCCGGCGTATTCGATCGTCACGGTGCCATCCGCCGGCGGAGCGCCGCGGAGCCGATACCCCTTCACGGGCATGCCGGCCGTGAGCGGCTTGGGGCTGATGTCTGCGATCGGAACTTCGTCGAGCGGCACGCTGGACTTCGTGATGCGAAGCCGCGAGTTGAGGAGGAACTCGATCTTCGCACGGTCGGGCGGGAGCGTCAGCCTGTCGGTCACGGCCAGGCGCTTCACCGCCGGCTCGAGCGTCACCTTCAGGGCATGGTGCGTGAGCACCGCCTGCGCCACCAGCGGCGGCACGGGGGTGGATGCGAGCAGCGCGAGGGCAGCCGCGATGGCCACGCTGAATCGGGCGGATGAGGGCATGGGGCCAATTGTACTGCTCACCCCGCAATCCGCCGTGCGCGTCCGCCGGTCCGCAATCGCCGTCCGCGGTCCGCGGTCCAGGATCAGGGATCCGCGATCAGCGAATCAGGATCAGCGATCAGCGATCCGGGATTCAGTACCGGCACGCCGCCGGGTCGGACTTCACGAAGTACGTCTTGAAGTTCGTCGCCTTCTTGTCGGTGCAGCCTTCGAGGTTCAGGAGCTCGACCTTGCGGAAGTCGGTGGGCGCGGTCTCCGCCTGGAGCGCGATGTAACCGCGGGTCAGCGGCGTGCCGTCCACCTTCACGGCCGGATCCACGGGAGACACGGCGCCGCCACCGATCTGCGGCTTCGTGTACTCGAGCACGGTCTGGCCGTCCACGATGTGCCGGATGACCTCGTCGCCGTGGACGAGCACCTCCACGCGCACCCACACGTCGCCGTCGTACGTCTTCGATGTCGAGTTCGTGCAGTGCGGCGTGTGCAGCTTGCCGTCCATCACGACGTTCGTGCCCGGGGTGCACAGGTTGGCGGTCGTACGCGGCTTGCCGTTGCTCAGCCCCCCGAGCAGCTGCACCTCGATCGAGATCGGAAAGTCCTGGTCCTTCAGCATCGTCTTCGGGTCCGGGGTGTGCAGCATGAGGCCGTTGTTGCGAATCGCCCACGACAGCTTCGGCCCGGCGCCGGCGACCTGCTCGCCGACGAAACGGTACTCGGCGGCGAGCAGGTAGTAGGAGAAGGGCTCACGGTAGAAGAGGTGGCCGAACTCGCCGCCGAAGGACGTCCACTTGTCGTAGCGGACCTTGAGCAGGCCGTCCTCGACGCGGAAGGTGTCGTTCAGGTTGACGCCCCGGTCGTGGCGCGCGAACTTCGGGGTCCACTCCTTCAGGTCCCGGCCGTTGAAGAGCTGAATCCACGCCTTTTCGTCCGGGCCGTTCTTCTGCGCCGCGGCGGGCACGCCGGCGGCGGCAGTGCACGCGGTCACCAGCACGAGAGCAGCAAGTCGTCGCATATGGCGTGAAGTTTACCGGAGTTCGCGAACGAGTTTCACGATCTCGTGCGGCGGCAATACGCCGGCCTCGAGCCTGAGCACGCGGGTCGTGAAGCCCGGGCCGGCGTTGTGGAGGACGAGGCGGTCGGCTGCCAGGGCGGCTGCGGTCTGGAGGTCGCCGGCACGCCGCAGGCCGGGGATGGACAGGCGCTCGAGAAACGCCGCGTCGCTCGACGTGTCGAGCCCGCCGGCGTTGATGATCGCCAGGCGGACCGGGGCGACGGCCGCGGCGAGCAGGGCTTCGAGACCGGCGTCGGCGCCGGCCGCCAGGACCGAACCGGGCTGGGCTGCGGCTGCGGCCGCGATATCCGCGACGCGCTGACCGGCGGCCGTGCGATTGTAGGTGTCGAAGTGACGGATCTTGGCGGCCGCGTCGGCATCGTGCGGGGTGAAGGCGATGTGACGGACGTCGAGCTTCGCGGCGGCAAATTCCTCCGCGAGCGCCGCATCGGTCCCGGCGAGCAGGACGACGTTCGAGCGCGCCGCCGCCTGGTCTGGCCCCACCAGCGCGCCCGCGCCCAGCGCATGCCGGAGCGCGCGCGCGAAGGTTTCCGCGGGCGCCGACGCAAGCTGGCGGCGCGCCGCCTGGATCCAGTTCTCGGTCAGCTGCGCCGCCGTGACGGCGCCCCGCGGGAGCGGGCGCTGGTGGAAGACGAGCGCGTCGGCCAGCGGCTCAGGGGTGAAACCGCGCTCCTCGCGCCGCACGTCGGCCGGCGAGCCCTGCAGCCACCGCGCCATCCAGGCGTAGACTGCCTCGCGCGACTCGCGGTGGTAGTTGTGCGGCGCGTCGAAGCGCACCGACTGGACGCGGTCCTCGGCGCCGACGAGCGCAAAGATGGCGCGCACCGCCGGGAACTCGCGTTCCAGCGTGTTCTTCGTCCAGTCGCCGGTGGCCGAGACCATGAGCAGCGGGCGGGGCGCAATCGTCGCCGCGATCTCGACGTTGCTGGTCTCCAGCCGCAGCCCCGGCTGGTTCTCGCAGAGGCAGCCGCCCTGCATGTGCAGCGAGATCATGTTGACGGGCGCGGCCGCCTTCACGCGATCGTCGACTGCGGCGAGCAGGAACGTCTGCGTGCCGCCCCCCGACGCGCCGGTCGCGCCGATGGCGTCGCGCTGCACGTAGGGCAGCGACTCGAGGAAGTCGAGCGCGCGGATGCTGTTCCAGAGCTGCAGCCCCGCGAGGCTGAGGCCCCACAGCTTCTCCCTCGGACCGCCGAAGGTGTGCGCCAGCTGCCGGCTGTCGTTGTAACCGATCATGTCGTGGCTGAACACGACGAAGCCCTGGCGGGCGAGATTGATGGCGCGCCCGGGCACCGAGGCGAGCGCCGAGTTCTCCAGCCGCCCGTACGGCCAGTGGCCGTGCGCCGACAGAATCGCCGGGAACGGGCCGTCGCCCGCCGGCCGATAGAGGTTGCCGGTCACGTAGAAGCCTGGCAGGCTCTCGAAGTACACCTTCGAGACGGTGTAGTCGGCGCGCTTCACCTCGCCGAAGATCTCGGCGTTCAGCGGCGTCCTCTCCGGCAGCGGCAGCAGCCCCGCGGTCGCGAGGATGTGCTCGCGCAGGTACGCCGCCCGCGCCTGCCAGGCGTCGGCCGACTGGAACTTCGGCGGCGGGAAGGCGTCGTCGAGCGTGCGGTAGGCGGGCCGCTGCGCGGCCCCGCCGAGTGCCGCGGCGACCACCACTACGGCGCTGAACCCGGCGCGACGGTGCGGCATGGCCGGGAGGATACCAAAAAACGGCACGCTCGCCCCTTCCCGTGAGGACGAACACCTCACCGACCGCGCGATGTCCGATGCCGCCGGGAGCCGAGGGGCCGTCTACCGGCGCGCGATCGTCACGAGCGACGTGCCCGGGGCACCAACGGGCAGCGCGATCTGCCGCGTCTCGCGGCCGCCGCTGATCGCCGCAACCGCCGAACCCTCGACGGCGACCTGGTAGTCGCCCTCCGGAAGTCCGGCGACGGTCAGGCCGGTGCGGTGTGGACCGCCGGTGCGGTTCTCGAGCCCGAACTCGATCCGTGAGAGATCGTCGGCGACGACGATCGGTCGATCGGCTGCGAAGCCGTCGTGGTCGAGCGCCAGATGGAGCCGCTGCCCGTCGCGCACCACGTGGAAGCGAACGCGAAGCCCGTCGCGCGGCAGCACGCTCACCGTCGTCCCTTTCCGCGTCAACACGCCGCCGTACGCGAATTCGCCGAACACCGGGTCGCGCGTGGCGATGGTCGCGTGCGTGCGCAGCGCGCCGCAGTAGCCGACGTCGGCCTCGGCGCTGTAATACCAGGCGCCGCGGCCCATCGCCTTCCCGATCCACCCGCGCCCGAGCGCATCCGCCATGAAGCCGCCGCCGGTCGCCCCGTCGTTGTTGCGGCTCGGGAACCAGTACCCGTAGCCGGTCCCGGCGGAGCCGGAGTTCACGAGCGCCCAGGAGCTGAGCGACGCCGCGTAGCCGAGGCGCAGGTAGTCGGCCGGGGCGCGGGCGAAGTGCAGGCCGTAGTCGAGAATCGCCCAGCCGCCCAGCTGTGACATGTAGCTGAGGAGGTACGACGGGTTGCCACGATAGTCGCTCCCGAGCTGGAAGTACGTCGTCTCCAGCCAGCCGCGATCGGACATGTTGAGGAGGAGCTGGAAGTCCATGAACCGCTCGGCGGCTTCGGCAGTGACGCGGGCCCGGAACGCGGGCTCGTCGCGTGTCATCGCGTAGCGAGCGAAGGTGCCCGTGGACTCGAAGCCCGTCGAGTCGAAGGCGAACTCGGATCCGTACAGATTGGGCGTGCGGTTGACGAACCGATCGACCTTCCCTTCCCAGTGGCCGCGCAGCGTGGCCGCCCAGTCCGAGCGGCCCTCCGCTTCCAGCGCGGCAATCAACTCGGGGAGGAACGCCTCGTTCATCGTCCCCACCGAGTCGGCCGACCACTTCTCCACCTGCAACGGCACGGTCCAGTAGGCGACCGCCGTTCGATACGCGCGCTCGAGATAGGTGGCCGCGTCGAGGTGCGCGATCCGGTCGGGATAGAACTTCGCGATCTGGTACATCCGGAAGTAGAGCAGCACGATGTGCGGGTAATCGTAGATGCGCCACACGTGCGCCTGTCCGTTGCGGCCAGGATCCGGGCTCGAGCGGTTCGCCTTCCAGTTGGGAATGCCGTAGATCGCGTACGGATACCTCTCCGTATCGGTCATCTGCATGCCGCCCCACAGGTATCTGCTGATGTAGAGTTCGAGGCTCTCGATCTCGCGGCGGTCGGGAAAGAACACGTTCTTCGACGCGATGAACGCCGGCCGCGCGTTCCCGGCATCGTCGTTCGCGTCGGTGAGCCAGGCCGATAGGCCGTCGCGGTCCTCCGGGCTGCGGCGGATCTCGTTCTTCTGGTCCCAGTCGCTGTAGACGCCGACATACCACTTGGACGAGTCGGTGTGCTGGTGGTGGCTGACGAGGAACGCCGCGCGCTTCTTGATCACCGTCTCGAGCGGCTCGGTCACGAAGAACTCGAGCGTCGTCCAGAGCCCCTTGCCGTAGGCGATGCGCAGCATGTTCTCGCCGGGCCGGGAGAAGCGCACGCGGTACACGCGGATGCCGCCCGGCCGCGACCCGCGCAGCTCGATCATGGTGGTCGACGGGTGTTCCGCGCTGACCGACTCAATCGCCTGCGTCGTGCGGAGCGAGAACATCGCGGGAAGATCCGAGGGCACGACCATGCCGGGCACGACGGTGGTGTCGAACTTGCCTTCGCGGTAGAACACGTCGCGCACGCCTGCAAAGTCGCGGGCCCAGTGGAATCGGAACCCATACGTAACCGAGGACTTCGCGGCGATCGCCAGGCTCGTGAGCGGGTGGCGCCAGTTGCCGCCCGCGGCAACGGCCGCGGCCGCCGCGACCTTTGCGTGCACGTACGGCGTGTAGGAACCGAACGCGCCGGGTGTGCCGCCGCTGTCGTCGTAGTACTCGAATTTCGTCGTCCCCGAGGGCGTCATGACCAGGTAGGGTCCTTCACCGTTGCTGCGCTGCCAGTACACCCATGAGCCATGGCCGGCCACCAGGGCGTGCCGCAGCAGCTTCTTCGTGTAGATGTCGCCGCGGGCGCCGGTGCGCTCGGCGAACGGCAACGGCACGCCGAGGTCGGCGACCTCGACGCGGCGGTCGGTCGTGTTGGCGAGCGTGATGGTCCAGTCCAGCGTGTCGCCGTTGAGCAGGAAGGTCCCGGTCACGGCGAGGTCCGTGGCCGGCGCCAGCAAGGGTGGCGGCCCGACGCGCCATTCGGCGAGGCTGGCGCTGCCGCCCTCGGGCAGCGTCACCTCCACGCGCAGCGCGGGCGTCCTCACCGGGGTGAACTCGACCGCCGTGAATGCGCCGGCCGCCGTCCCGTACGGCGTTCGCACCTCCACTGCCGCCCAGCGCGGACCGTCCTGGTACAGCAGCCGCCACGAGCGCGGCGGCGTCAGCCAGAAGACCTCGGTGCGGGATACTTCTTCCTCGACCGGAAAGGTGTATTGCACCCAGCGGGTCACGCCAGCGGCGCCCGTACCGCCGGCGCCGGGCTCGTTCGGGCCGGCCGTCCAGGCGAACACTGGCACCTGCCCCGGCATGGCCGGCGGTCCGGCCGGCGGCGCACCGCGCCCGCGGCCGCCGTCTCTCGGAGGCGACGGAACCAGGCCGTCGCTCAGCGCGCGAAGGCCGCCGACGCCGCGCTCGGCGGTGGGACTCGAACGGGATGCCAGCGTGGGAAGCCGCGTCCCGAGCGCGTACTCGATCGAGCGGCGGTCGCGCGGCATGTGGCGCAGCACGATCTCGCGCAGCTCGCGCCAGTGCCCATTGCGTGTCGTCCGGTAGCGCACCAGCAGTGGGCCGAGCGCGCCGTCGGTCGCGATGTAGTCGGTGTCGCGGACGTCGTGGGTGCGGCGCAGGCTGCGGATGCCGCCCTCGTCATAGCGGACCTGGAAGGCGTGGTTCGCGAGCTCCTGTGCCGCCGCGGTCGCGGCCGCCGCGAGCGCCAGAACGACGGCCAGGACGGCGCGACGGTAATATCGCGGCATACCTCTATGTAACCGTTTTCGTTCGGCGGATCCATCAGTCAGAGGAGCGCTGCCGCCGTTCCGCCCAAGGAGGCAGTCCCCTCTTTGGGATTGCCCTAGAACGACCGGTGCTCGGTGCGGCTGATGATCTCGTCCTGCAGCGCGCGCGTGAGATCGCAGAAGTAGTCGCTGTAGCCGGCGACGCGGACGATCAGATCGCGGTGTGCCTCCGGCGCCGTCTGCGCGGCGCGCAGCGTTTCCGCCGTCACGACATTGAACTGGATGTGGTGGCCGCCCAGCGCGAAGTACGTCCGCACCAGCGCCGCCAGGCGATCCAGATCCGCCGCGCTCTTCAGCAGGTCGGGTGAGAACTTCAGGTTCAGCAGCGTCCCCCCGGTGCGTGCGTGGTCGATGCGCGCCGCCGAGCGAATCACCGTGGTCGGCCCCAGCCGGTCGGCGCCCTGCACCGGCGAGATGCCTTCGGACAGCGGCTCGAACGCGCGCCGTCCGTCCGGAGTCGCCTCCACCTTCGACCCGAAATAGACGTGGCAGGTCGTCGACAGGTAGTTCACGTGAAACGCGCCGCCGCGCGTGTTCGGCCGCCCTTCGATGGCCTCGTCGGTCGCATCGAAGACGCGGGCAAGCATCGCGTCGGCCGCCTCGTCGTCATTTCCGTATCGCGGCGTCCGGTGCCAGAGCGCCTGCCGCAACGGCTCCTCACCTGCGAAGTCGCTGCGCAGGGCGGCGCCCAGCCGCGGCATCGTCACGGCGCCGGTCTCGAAGACATGGTGGCGGATCGCCGACAGGCTGTCGGTCAGCGTGCCGATGCCGACGGGCATGATGTAGGTGGTGTTGTAGCGCGCGCCGCCGGCGTTGTAGTCGCGCCCCTTCCGGATGCAGTCGTCGACGAGGATCGACAGGAACGGCGCGGGCATCCGTGTCGCGTAGAGCCGTTCGACGACGTTGGCGCCGCGCATCTTGATGTCCGCGAACCGTTGAAGCGTGCGGGTGAACGCGTCGAACACCGCGTCGAACGACTCCAGGGAGGCCGGATCGCTCTCCCGCAGCGCGATCTCCAGGATCTTCGGCAGGTTGAAGTACCCGGTGAGGATGTACGCCTCCTTGCCGAAGGCGCCGGTCTCGACGCAGCCGCTCGTCCCGCCCGCGCGCGCGTCGTGGAGCGACTTGCCCTGCCGCAGCAGTTCGTCGACGACGAGGTCGGCGTTGAAGATCGACGGCTGCCCCCACCCTTTCCGCACGATCTCGAGCGCGCGGCGGAGGAAACGGTCCGGACTCCTGCGACTGAGCTGGATGTTCGAAGACGGCTGCAGCAGCCGCATCTCGTCGATGACGTCGAGCACCAGGTAGGTCAGGTCGTTGACCGCATCGCTGCCGTCGGCGAGCAGGCCGCCGCTATTGATGTTCGCGAAGTCGGTGTAGGTGCCGCTCTCGGCGGCGGTGACGCCGACCTTGGGCGGTGCCGGCTGGTTGTTGAACTTGATCCAGAACGCCTGCAGCAGCTCGCGCGCGGACTCGTCGGTCAGCGTGCCGGCCTCGAGGTCGCGGCGGTAGAACGGGTAGAGGTGCTGGTCGAGGTGTCCCGGGTTGAAGCTGTCCCACGTGTTCAGCTCGGTCACCACGCCCAGGTGGACGAACCAGTAGGCCTGCAGCGCCTCGTGGAAGGTGCGTGGTGCGCTGGCGGGCACGCGCGCGCAGATCGCTCCGATCCGCTCCAGCTCCCGGCGCCGCCCCGGATCCGCCTCCAGGCCGGCCAGCCGGCGGGCCGCCTCGGCGTGGCGATCGGCGTAGCGGACGATCGCATCGGCGCAGACCTGCATGGCGCGAAGCTGCTCCTGGCGATCGTAAGCCCGCGGATCGCGAACGTAGTCCAGCGCCGCGAGCTCGCGGTCGATTTCGGCAGCGACGTCGCACATGCCGCGCCGGTAGATCTTGCCGTCGAGGACGGTGTGGCCCGGGGCGCGCTGCTCCATGAACTCGGTGAAGACGCCGGCCTCGTAGGCGTCGAGCCACTCGCGCGTCATCTGCGCGAAGAGCGCGTCACGCATCGAGGCGCCGGACCAGAACGGGATGATTCGATCGCGGTAGACCTCGCGCACCTCGTCGCACACGCGGTACGACGTCCGCTCGCGTCGATCGAGCACGTCGAGATCCTCCAGGCTGTGGCAGCACAGCTCCGGAAAGGTCGGGGTGGCTTTCGGCGACGGACCGCGCTCGCCGACGATCAGCTCGCCGTCGCCGATGCAGATCGCTTTGTGCTCCATCAGGTGACGGAACGTCAGCGCCCGCCGCATCGGCGCGGACACCGGGCCCATCCGCTCGTGGACGTCGGTCACCAGCACGGCGCGCTCGGCGGAGATCCACGGGCGCGTGTCGAGACTCTGCTGCCGCAGGCGCGCAATCCTGGCGTTCATGCCGTTCCTCCGACGGTGACATCGAGTCCACAGCCGCGCAGCAATCCGGCGGCAGCGTCCACCGCAGCCGCTTCTGCCGGCGGCGCGTCCGGCAACGGATACTCACGATCGAGGCGGCGGTACTTTGCCGTCCCGGCGCGGTGATACGGAAGCACGTCGATCCTCGAGATCCCGACCGACGCGGCCAGCGCCCCCACCGCGCGCACGTTCTCGTCGTCGTCGGTCACGCCGGGAACCAGCGGGAATCGGATGGTGACGTTCGCGCGGCGAGCCGCCAGCGCGCGCAGGTTGGCGAGCACCAGCCGGTTGGACGCGCCGGTCATCACGCGATGCCGGCTGTCGTCGAGGATCTTCAGATCGAAGAAGAACAGCGGCGCGAAGCTGGCTGCACGCAGCACGGTGCGACGGCTCGCGTGCCCGCATGTTTCAATCGCAACGCTGATGGTTTCGGCCCGGCAGCGCTCGAGCAGCGCCAGCAGGAGCGTCGGCTGGAACAGCGGCTCGCCACCCGAGAACGTGACGCCGCCGCCCGACCCGTCGTAGAAGGGCACGTCGCGCCGGATGATCCGCATCAGCGCGTCGGCGGACATCGACACGCCGGCGATCTCGCGCGCACCCGAGGGGCAGACACTCGCGCAGGTGCCGCAGGCCTGGCAATAGCGGCGATCGATCTTCGGCCCGTCCGGCTGCAACGCGGCCGCGCCGCGCGAACATGCCGCGAGGCAGGCGCCGCACCGGAGGCAGCGATCGGCCAGCAGGAGGATCTCGGGGGCCAGGGCCTGCGTTTCCGGGCTGTGGCACCAGGCGCAGCGCAACGGGCAGCCCTTGAAAAAAACCACCGTGCGGATCCCGGGACCGTCGTGGGTGGCGCAGCGGGAGATGCGGGCAATGCGTCCGGCGAGCATGAGGATCCGGAGCGTCCCCATGCAACATGCATCCCCGCGTCGCCTGCTTGCCAATACCGGCCGTCGCGTGTCCTCTCGACGGGGCCCGCGCGTCGGGCTGCCGGGTTCCCGGCGGTGAGCGCCCTGCCGGTGCCGCGGCCCTGACCGTGCACAGGCAGTCCGAGATGGTCGGAGCGCCGGTCGCGACCATCTCGCGGCGCTGACGAAGACGAAACGGTCGCCTGGCGCGAGCGGCGTGGCCGCCGCTCCCGACCCGATGAGCCGTTGCGTACGCTCGGGAGTTCGTTCAGAATCCCCGCACCGCGTACAACCTGCATCTCACGATGATCGGTCTGGTGCTCATGGGAATCGTCGCCGCGATCGCCATCCCCGCTCTGCCGCGATTCTCCCGCCAGTAGGAACGGACGGACCGACCGGTGCGGGGCGGACTGAGTTCCGCCCTCGCCTGGCTCGCACACCCCGCCCTACTCCGCGCGCAACGCGACGGCCGGATCGACCCGCGCCGCCCGGCGGGCGGCCGGAACCCCCGCAAGCAGTGCGACCACCAGCATCACCATCGCCGCGGCGGCGAGCGATAGCGGATCGGCGGGACTCACCTCGTAGAGCATGGCCCGGGCGTAGCCGCCGAAGGCCACCGCAATCGCGACGCCGGCGACGACTCCCGCCGCCGCGAGCAGCAGGCACTGCCGCACCACCAGCCACACGACGGCGCGGCGGGTGGCACCGATTGCCAGCCGCACCCCGATTTCGTGCGACTGGCGCGACACGGCGAAGGTCAGGAGACCGTAGAGGGCTGCGCACGCCAGCGCGAGTGCCGCGACACCCAGCGCGGTCGGCAGTGTCGCGACGACGCGCTCCCGAACCACGGAGGATCGAATTCGCTCGCCCACCGTCTCCACCCGCGCCGGCACACGCGGGTCGAGATCACGGACGGCGCGGCGGACGCTCTCGACGAGCGCGCCGGCGGTCGCGACCGCGCGCACGTCGGCGACCAGCGTTTCGTCGGCGACGTCCGGAAGCTGCGTGTACGGCAAATAGGCGATCGCGCGCGGCGCTTCCTGCAGCCGCTGGTATTTCGCGTCGGAGACCACCGCGACGATCTCCAGATTGCGGCGCGCAGCGTTCCTCCCGATCGTGATCCGGCGGCCGAGCGGATCCTGGCCTTCGAAGAAGCGGCGGGCCAGCAACTCGTTGATCGCGACGACGCGGGGTGCGGACGCATCGTCGCGCGGGCCGAAGTCGCGGCCTCGGACGACGCGCATCCCGAGGGTTCGAAAGTACCCTGGCGAGACCGCGTTGAAGTACACGCGACGGCTCGACTCCGGCGCGAGCGGCGCGCCGTCGACCTCGATGCTCTGCGTCCAGGCGCCATCCTGGTCGCTGATCGGCGGATACTGCGAAAGGCTGGCCGCCTCGACGCCGGGCAGGGCACGCAGCCGTGCAAGCAGCTGCTCGTAGTAGCGGACGTGACCATCATCGCGGTAGCCGGCTGCACCGGGGTCGGCGGCGACGACGAGCACGCGGCCGTGATCGAAGCCCGCCTGCTGCGACAGCACGCGGTCGAGGCTGCGGAGGAAGACCGCCGCGGCAGCGAGCAGCACCGTGGCGAGCGCCACCTGCGTCGCGACGAGGGTTCCCGCTGCCGTCCAGCGGCGTCGCAGCAATCCGCCTGGCACCGTGCCGGAAGCCCGCAGCGCGGCAAACGGATCCAGCGCCGTGGCCCGGAGAGCCGGTGCGATGGACGCCGCAACCGCCGCCGCGCACGCGAGCGCGAGCGCAAATCCAAACACGCGCGCGTCGGGTGACACTGCCAGGACGATCGGGTTGTCGCGCGTGCTCATCATGGCGACCAGCCCGGCGCTGCCCCAGACGGCAACGCCCATGCCGGCGAGCGCCGCCAGGATCGTCCACACCATCGCCTCGGTCATCAGCTGGCGCACGAGGCGGACGCGGCCGGCGCCGATCGCGAGGCGCACGGCGATCTCGCGCCGCCGCGCGAGGCCGCGGGCGAAGAGGAGGTTCGCGGCGCTGGCACACGCGACGACGGTCAGCAGCCCGACCAGCGCGAGCAGGAGCCACAACGGCTGCTCGAACTGGTTGCGCACGCGCGAGAAGCCGGCCCGCGCCGACTGCAGGCGCGTCTGCCGCCCGAGGTACATCTCACGGCGGTCGGCCGGCATGTCGAGCGGCGTCGTGGCCTCGAGCAGCGAACGCCACGCGACCTGCACCGCCGCGTCGGCTTGCGTCAGCGGCACGCCGTCGCGCAGCCGCCCGAGCAGGTGAATCCAGGAGCTCGAGTGCGAGCGCAGCGCGTCCGGCTCCTGCAGCGTCGTCAGGGGAATCGTGATCTCGGGGGCGAGGCCAGGGGCGACGCCCGAGAAGCCCGGGGGCGTCACACCGACGATGGTGAACGTCCTCCCCTCGATACGGATGGTCCGGCCAATCGCGGCGGCGTCCCGGCCGAAGCGCCGCTGCCAGGAGGCGTGGCTGATCACCGCCACCAGGCCTTGCGGCCCGCCCCCGATGAGATCGTCGGCGGGTCCGAAGGTGCGGCCGGCGGCGGCGTGGACGCCGACCGTCTCGTAGAAGTTGCCGGAGGCGGTCAGCACTTCCGCCGGCTCGATGCCCGACGTCCATTCGACGTACAGCGTGTCGAGGTTCCAGGCCGCCAGGCCGGAGAGGACGCTCGAGGTTCGGGCCCCGGCTTCCCGGTAGATGGGGTACGAGAACGACGGCGCGTCGAAGTAGACGAGGCGCTCGGGCTGGCGGACGGGCAGGCTCTTGAGCACCAGGCCGTCGAGCAGCGCGAACACGCCGGTCGCAGCGCCGATGCCGATGGCCATCACGAGCACGACGGCGCCGGCGAAGACCGGGGCGCGTCGCAGCGCGCGCAGCGCGTAGGCGGCGTCCTGCCAGACGCTCTCGAGCCAGGGGGCAATCCATGCGGCACGCGCGTCCTCGCGCGCGAGCGTCACGTTGCCGAGGGCACGGCGGCTGGCGCGGTTTGCCCCTTCGCGGGTGAGGCCGCGCGCCTCGAGGTCCTGCTGACGCATCGCGCGGTGCGCCTCGATCTCCTCGGCGAGCTCGGCGTCGAGTCGCCGCTGGTGCAGCAGGTAGTGGAGGCGGCGAAGCAGTCGGGTCATGTCATCCCCGCTGGCTTCCGCCTGAAGGCGGAGGCCACACGAGTGGTTGAAGGGACGTCAGCCGGGCGATCGAGAACACCAGACGACCGGGAGCGCACGAGGAAGCACGCGCCGGAGCGGCCGGGGCTGTCAGGCCATCTCCAGCACGCGGTGGATGGCGTTCACCAGCCGCTCGAACTCGTCGCGCTCGGCGGCGAGCCGCTTGCGCCCGGCGGCGGTCAGCGTGTAGTAGCGCGCGCGGCGGTTGTTGTCCGACGCGCCCCATTCCGCCTTGACCCAGCCGTTCAGCAGCAGCCGCTGCAACGCGGGATAGAGGGAGCTCTCCCCCACCACGAGGACGTCGTCCGAGACCTGCCGCAGCCTCTCGGCGACGGCGTAGCCGTGCATCGGTCCGCGCTGCAGCGTCCGCAGCACGAGCATGTCGAGCGTGCCGGGCAACAGGTCCGGCGGCTGGTTCGTCGCCCCCATCGGCCCTCTCCCATCGTCTGACGATGGGAAAGATGGATCGATCGCCCGCCGGTGTCAAGCCCCATCGACAGGCGATGGGAGTGGGGCCTTGGGGAGTCCACACGGTGCCGCGCGGTTCCTGAGGTTCCGTGTGTCCAGGGCCGGAACCCGGAACCGAGGAACCAGCACCAACCTCAGCGTGGGGTGATGCTGCCCATCGTCGACAGGTTGATCCAGTGCTCCTGACGGCCGGCGTCCGACACGCGCGCCCAGCCGCTCGGGTGCAGATCGCGGACCGTCGCGACCATGTCCACCCCGGCGCCGCGCAGTTGGTACACGCCACCCACTTTCACGAACGGCGGCGCCGCCGCCGTGGTCGCCACCGCGCCGTGCACGCTCACTCGCCAGTCGCCCAGCTGCGCGACCCGCCACTCACCGAGCTGGGCGACCCGCCACTCGCCGCGCTGCGCCGCCGCGACGAGCGCCTCTCGCACGACATCCACCGGCACCACGCCGGTGCCCGGTCCCGGCAGCTGCTGCGCCTGCCGCGCCCCGGCCGCCGCGCCGGCGGCGACGGAGCCGAGAATCACCAGCGCCGCGGCCACAGTACGGCCTTTCCGCGTGATCGACTGCATGCATTCCTCCATGAAGCGAGGCTCCGCTTGAGACGGAGCGCCCGGCAGGGTCGTTGGGTTCGTTCGCGCGTCAGCGCAGCTTGCGAAAACCGGCAAAGAGCTCGAGAAAGTCGCGGCGGTACTCGTCGAAGAGGTTCGCGCCGGTCCAGCCCGCGAGCTGCACGGTTCCGGAACCGTCGCTGAACATCTGGTTGTAGAAGCAGAACGGGACGCCGCCGGCCGTGCCTTCCAGGCGCAGGACCAGCGCGCGCAGGCCGTTGACCGAGCGCCACGACGCGCTGACGATCTTCACGTCCGGCGTCGCGCTCTTGGCGTTGCTGAGCGCCACGTCGGGGAGATGGTCGGGATCGATCTCGAGGCGCTCGGCGATCACCTTGACATAGGCGTCCCCCGAGGCGTGCACCAGCTGCACGATGTTGGGCTCCTCGGCCGGCTGCGGCTTCCACCTGGCGGGATCGTAGGCGAGCTCGAACGCCCCGTGGACGAGCGACAGCGTGGCACCACGGCCCGCCGGCACGTCCTCGATCCGCTCCTCGGCCGGGCCGGGCGCACGGACCAGGTCGGCGGCGGCGTCGCCGGTGTTTGCCACCTCTTCGATCGCGGTGCGCAGCTGCTGCACCGTCAACCCCTTGAGCGCGATCTCGCTGAGCGACAGCAGGTCGCCGTCGCCGTCGATCGCCAGCTTCGCGAAATTCGCGGTGTAGCTGGCCTTCAGCAGGTCGCGGAGCTGCGCGGCCGAGAGCCGCGGCGCCCGCGCGACCACGGCGAAGACGACGACGAGATCGCGCTGGGCGTTGACGATGACGTCGATGGGGGTCGACGAGGAGCTGCGGAACCTGACGACCCAGACCGCGTCCGAGGATTTCCGGTACGTGAGTCCCGTCTGCTCGAGAGCCTCGGCGACGGCCGCGACGCCGACCTCCTCTCCCCCCCTCACGGTCTGGGCGGCGAGCGGAACGGCGCACAGGGCACCCACGCACGCCGCGACGGCAGCTCGTCTCACGCACCCTCCCAGCGACGGGCCGCGCCACTATACACCCGCGCGCCTCGCGGCGACCGCCGGACGGGTCCAGGTGCGTTGCGGGTTGAACAGGACTCGACCCGTCACGTTCCCACCGTCCAACTGCCAACTCCCTCAGGAGGACATTGGCCCGCGTAACGGCCTGTGGGAGTTGGCGATTGGGACTTCACGCCCGCCGTCAGCAGTCTGGCCCCACAGCGTCGGTCGAAGGGGCCGGCGACCGCGCGGGCGTGGCAACGAGCAGCCGCACCATCCACACGACGCGGGCCGCCCCGCCGGAAACCCGGCATGTGCGGCAAGTCACCCCCGCGCGCGGCTCCGCCCCGTGAGAGCCCACGTGGCGATCAGGGCTGTCGCGGCAGCGAGATAGTATTTGACGGCCAGGAGCACGATGTACACCAGCATGCGCCAGTCGCCGCCGCCAATGACGTAAGCCAGAGCAGCCCCCGATCCGACGGCGCCCGTCGGCACTCCGAGCGCCCACGCGGTGGGCGTGCGGAATGCCGTCGCGCTCAATAGGGCCGCCGCCGCCATCGTCACGAGCCCGGCGGCCCGTCGGTACTCGACGACGACTCCCAGCAGCCAGAACGGCGCTCCGCCAACGAGCACGCCCGCAGTGAAGCCGTAAATCCGCAGGATTGTCATCACGCTCCGGTGCGCAGTGTACCGTCACGGACGGGTCGCCGGCACGCTGCCGGAATGCCGCCGGTCCGCGGTCACTCGCGATCGTCCGATCACCCGATCGCCCGATTGCCCGATTCACCATCACAGCTATACTTCCCCCCACATGTCCCTCACCACGCTGGACTGGGCGATCGTCCTCGCCTCAATCGTTCTCTCCTTCATCCCCGCCGTCCTCCTCGCCCGCCGCGCCGGCAAGAGCACAACGGAGTTCTTCACCTCCGGGCGCGCCGCGCCGTGGTGGCTGGTCGGCGTGTCGATGGTGGCGACGACCTTCAGCACCGATACGCCAAACCTGGTGACGAACCTGGTGCGCGAGAGCGGCGTAGCGGCGAACTGGGCGTGGTGGGCGTTCCTGCTGACCGGGATGCTGACCGTTTTCTTCTATGCGCGGCTGTGGCGGCGCTCGCACGTGCTCACCGACCTCGAGTTCTACGAGATCCGCTATTCGGGACGTCCGGCCACGCTCGTCCGCGGGTTCCGCGCCGTGTACCTCGGCTTGTTCTTCAACTGCGTGATCATGGCGACGGTCAACCTCGCCGCGGTGAAAATCGCCAACGTGCTGCTCGGCTGGCCGATGGGGCGTACGCTGATCGTCTGCTCGATCCTCAACATCTTCTTCGCCGCGACTTCCGGCCTCTGGGGCGTGCTCGTCACCGACTTCATCCAGTTCGGCATCGCGATGACCGGGTCGTTCGCAACGGCGTACTTCGCGCTGCAGCGGCCCGAGGTGGGCGGCCTCGCGGGCCTCGTCGACCGCATTCCGGCGCACACGCTGGCCATGGTGCCCGATTTCGGCAACTGGGGGCTGACGCTGACGATCCTCGTCATCCCGCTCACCATCCAGTGGTGGTCGGTGTGGTATCCGGGCGCGGAGCCCGGCGGCGGCAGCTACATCGCTCAGCGGATGCTCGCCTCGAAGAGCGAGAAGGACGCGCTGGTCGGCACCTTCTTCTTCAACGTGATGCACTACGCGCTCCGCCCGTGGCCGTGGGTGCTCGTGGCGCTGAGCTCGATGCTCGTGTTCCCGACTCTCGCCGACATCCAGCGCACGTTCCCCTGGGTGGATCCGGCGCTCATCGGCCACGACATGGCCTACCCCGCGATGGTGACGTTCCTGCCGGCCGGGTTCCTGGGCCTGATGGTCGCTGGACTGCTTTCCGCGTACATCTCGACGTTGATCACTCACCTCAACTGGGGCACGTCGTACCTCGTGCACGACTTCTACCGCCGCTTCGTCCGCCCGAACGCGTCCGAGAAGCACTACGTGGCAACCGGCCGTCTCGTGACCGCCGCGCTGATGCTCGCGGCCCTTGCGTTCACCTACGTGCTGGAGACGGCGCGGCAGTCCTTCGAGCTGCTCATGTCCATCGGCGCGGGGACGGGTCTCCTCTACTTGCTGCGCTGGTTCTGGTGGCGCGTCAACGCGTGGAGCGAGATTGCCGCGATGACCTCGTCGTTCGCGGTCGCCGTTGGCTTCGCGGTCGCGGCGCGGCGCGGCGCGGCGATTCCCGCGCACGTCGGGCTGCTCGTCACGGTGGCGACGACGACCGTCGTGTGGATCGCGGTCACCTATCTCGCCCCGCCGACCGACCGCGCGACGCTCGTCGAGTTCTACCGGCTCGTGCGCCCGGCGGGGCCGGGCTGGTCGTCCATCCGAGCCGAGGCAGGCGTGGGACCCTCGCCCGACAGCCTGTCGCGGGCGCTGGTCTCGTGGGTCGCCGGGTGCGCCCTGGTCTACTCCGCCCTGTTCGGAACGGGGAGCGCGCTGTACGGGCACGCCCCGCAGGCGCTGGTCTGGCTGGTGGTGTTCGTCGCAAGCAGCGCAGCGCTCGCGCGCACGCTGCGGCGCGACGTGGCGCTCGAGTCGTGAAGGCGGTCGTGCTCGCGGCCGGCCGGGGCACGCGGATGCGCCACACGGCGCCGGGGGACGGCCTGACGCCGCAACAGGCGACGATGGCGGACGCCGGCCTGAAGGCGATGATGCCGTTCGGCGGCCGCCCCTTCCTCGACTACGTGCTCCGGGCGATCGCCGACGCCGGCGGCGACGAGGTGTGCCTGGTCGTCGCCCCCGGGCACGCGATCATCCGCGACTACTACACGCGCGCGCGGCCGCCGCGGCGCGTCCGCGTGAGCTTCGCCGTACAGCAGGAGGCGCGCGGGACCGCCGACGCCGTGCTCGCCGCCCGGGCGTTCGCCGGCCACGACCCGTTCCTGGTGATGAACTCGGACAACTACTACCCGGCCGCCGTCCTGCACGGCCTCGCGACCCTCGAGTGCCAGGGCCTCGCCGCGTTCTCGCGGCAGGGGCTGCTGCGCAACGCGCAGATCGAGGCGTCGCGGGTGCGCGACTACGCGCTCCTCCGCATCGCGGCCGACGGCACGCTCGAGGACATCGTCGAGAAGCCCGACGACTCGGCAGCGGCCGCGCTGGGGAACGAGGCGTTCGTGAGCATGAACTGCTGGCGCTTCGACGGGCGCATCTTCGAAGCCTGCCGCCGGGCCCGGCCGTCGGCACGGGGTGAGCTGGAGCTGCCCGCTGCGGTGCGGCTGGCGATCCACGAGCTGAAGCAGCGGTTCGGGACCGTCCGCGCGGATGCCGCCGTGCTGGACCTGTCGCACCGGTCTGACGTGCCCGCCGTCGCGCAGCAGCTGGCTGCGCTCGAGGCGGAGCCATGACCCTGCTCGGCACGCTGCGCGCCATCGTCGCCGCCCGCAACCGCGCGCCGAGCCGCGCCTGGTTCGTCCCCGGACGGATCGAGGTGCTCGGCAAGCATACCGACTACGCGGGCGGCCGCAGCCTGCTCTGCGCGATCGACCGCGGCTTCCGCATCGTCGCTGCGCCGCGCGAGGACCGCACGATCGTCATGGAGGACCCGGAGCAGGGCCTGGAAGAGACGATCGCGCTCAACCCGGCAGTCCCGCCGGCGCCCGGCCACTGGAGCGACTACCCGCGGGTCGTGGCACGGCGCCTCGCCCGCCACTTTCCGGCGGCGCAGCGCGGCGCCGACGTCGCGTTCAGCAGCGACCTGCCGGTCGCCGCCGGGATCAGCAGCTCGAGCGCCTTCGTGGTGGCGACCTACCTCGCGCTCGCCGCCGTGAACGACATCGAGGCGGACGAGCGGTTCCGGGAGCACGTCCGCACGAAGGAGGATCTCGCCGGGTTCCTCGCAGCGGTCGAGAGCGGCTACACCTTCGGCCCGTTCGACGGTGACACCGGCGTCGGCATTCTCGGCGGCAGCGAGGACCATACCGCGATCCTGTGCTGCGAGGCGCGCCGCCTCGCGGTCTACTCGTTCGACCCGGTGCGGCACGAGCGCACCATCGATCTCGATCCGGCGCTGCGCTTCGTCATCGGTGCGTGCGGCATCGTCGCGCCCAAGGCGGGCTCGGCGCGCGAGGGTTATAACCGGGCTTCGGTGGCGACGCGGCGGATCCTGGAGCTGTGGAACGCGGAGACCGGCCGCGCCGACCGGTCGCTCGCCGCCGCCGCTACGAGCGGAGAGGACGCACCCGACCGCATCCGCACCGTCATCCGCGAGCTCGGCGGGAAGATGCGCGAGTACCTGCTCGGGCGGTTCAACCAGTTCTTCGCCGAAAGCGAGGACATCGTGCCGGCCGCGGCCGCGCGGCTGGCGGCCGGCGATTACGCGGGCTTCGGCGCGCTCGTCGACCGATCCCAGTCACTGGCCGAGCAGCTGCTGGGAAACCAGGTGCCCGAGACGATCCACCTGGCGAGCAGCGCGCGGCAGCTTGGCGCGCTCGCGGCCTCGGCCTTCGGCGGCGGGTTCGGCGGCAGCGTCTGGGCGCTCGTTCGGGAGAACGACGTGCACCGCTTCACCGACCGGTGGGCGTCGGCCTACCGGCAGGCCTACCCGGAGCCGGCGACGCGCGCGCGCTTCTTCGCCACGGAGCCGGGTTCGGCAGCGAGGGAAATCCGCTGAGTCGAGAAGGAGTAAGGAGTAAGGGGTAAGGAAGACGACAAGTGGTAAGTGGGAAATGGTAAGTGGTAACTGTACGCCAAAGGACCAGGTCATGAAATCGACGCGACGGACGTTCATACAAACGGCGGGCGCGGTGGTCGGGGCGGCCATCGCGGGCAGTGACATCACGAGCGGGGCGCCGGGCGGCGATCGCCAGGTGCCGGCGCCGCAGGGCGAACGGCCGTTCGCGGCGCCGCCGATTCCCGAAGTGCGGATCGGCTACGTCGGCATCGGCGGGATGGGATCGAATCATGTGCGTAACCTCCTGAGGATCCCCGGTGCGCGGATCGCGGCGGTCTGCGACATCGTCGAGGAGCGGACGAAGGCGGCGCAGGAGTGGACGGTCAAGGCGGGACAGCCGAAGCCGGCCGCCTACACGCGCGGGCCGCGCGACTTCGAGCGCATGTGCGAGACCGAGGATCTCGACCTCGTCTACAACGCGACGCCGTGGGAATGGCACGTGCCGATCTGCCTCGCGGCGATGAAGTACGGCAAGCACGCGGCGACCGAGGTGCCGGCGGCGATGACGCTCGAAGACTGCTGGGCGCTCGTCGAGCACGCCGAGAAGTACAAGAAGCACTGCGTGATGATGGAGAACTGCAACTACGACCGCATGGAGATGATGGTCTACCACATGGTCCGCAAGGGCGTCTTCGGCGAGATCCTGCACGGTGAAGGCGGCTACCTGCACGACCTGCGGTCGATCAAGTTCAGCAGCCGCGGCGAGGGCCTCTGGCGACGGGCGTGGGCGATGAAACACGACGCCAACCTCTACCCGACGCACGGCCTCGGCCCGGTGGCCAACTGCATGGACATCAATCGCGGCGACCGCTTCGAGTACCTCGTGTCGATGAGCAGCCCCTCGCGCGGTCTGCAGATGTACGCGCAGGAGCACTTCCCCGAAGGCTCACCGCAGCGCACCGAGAAGTTCGTCCTCGGCGACGTCAACGTCAGCCTGATCAAGACCGCGAGAGGCCGGACGATCTACGTCAGCCACGACACCAACCTGCCCCGTCCCTACAGCAGGATCCACCTGGTGCAGGGCACGCGCGGGCTTTTCCAGGGGTATCCGGACCGGGTCTACGTCGAAGGGCGCGGCAAGGAACACGAGTGGGACGTCGCAAAGTCGTACCTCGAGGAGTTCGAGCACCCGCTGTGGAAGGATCTGACCGAAAAGGCGGAGGGCGCCGGACACGGGGGCATGGACTTCATCGAGGATTACCGGCTGATCAAGTGCCTGCGTGAGGGTACACCGACCGACATGACGGTCTACGACGCGGCGGCGCTGAGCGCGGTCGTCCAGCTCACGGAGCGGTCGAACGCGAAGCGCAGCGCGCCGGTCGACTTCCCGGACTTCACGCGCGGAAAGTGGAAGACGGCCCCGGCGTGGGAGCTGGTCAGGGCCTAGGGTTCCGCGGTTCCGGGTCCCGGGTGCCCCGGTTCAGGGGTTCCCCGGTTCCCAGGTGCCTGAGCTCTTTGGCGGCTGCGGCGACGCGGGACGCACCACCTTGACACTCCGGAAGCTGCCGGGCGTCATCAGGATGTCGCGGACCTCGCCGGCCGCACCGAGCGGCTGACCGGTGACACCGTTGACGGCGTAATCGAACGCCTGGGCGTCGCCGACGCGCGCGTTGATCTCCTGGCGAGCCGTCACCGTCGTCTGCTCGCCCGCTTTCAGGATCCGGTAGACGACCCGCTCGCCATCGGCGGTGGCGGCCACCCAGACGTCGCGCTTCGCGCGCATGTCCAGCGTGAGCGACTCCACCGGGGCGGGCCGCGCCGGGGCCGGCACCGGCTCGGGCATCGCCGGCCGCGGCTCGACAGTACCACCGGTACCCACCACGCCCGCCTCGATGAACGTCGTGCGCGGCACCGAACCCGCGGTGATGAAGATCCCGAGCACGACCGCCGCTACCGCGGCTGCCGGCCAGACCTTGTGCCAGGAAAACCCCTGCAGGTCGGGATGTGCAAGGATTACATCCGTCCTCGCGCCATCGTCCCGATCCGCTGGCTCTTCAGCACCGACCGGTTCGGGCTCGAACCAGTCGAGGTAGTCGGCGACGATCGCCTCCGGCTCCAAGCCCACCTCCCGGGCATAAGCGCGGAGGAAACCCCGAACGAACAACCCGCCCGGAACACGTTCAAACGAGTCACGTTCCATGGCTTCGAGGATCGGTATCTGGATCTTGGTGCGGGCCGACAAGTCGTCAAGCGACAACCCCGCGCCTTCGCGTGCCAGCCTCAGCCGTTCACCCAGTGACGCCATGGCAGGTCCCCAAGGAAGATCCGTGCCGGCCGGCGGCGCCGGCGCGCATACAATCCGCGCGGAGGTCTCCCGATGCGGCAGGCCGCTTTCCGTGCGTCCACATCCATCTTTCTGTTCGCGGCATCCATCTTTCTGTGGTGTCCCGCTGCCTCCGCCCAGCCGCCGTTCACCATCGGTCCGGTGACCGCCGCTCCGGGCACGCTCGCCTCGGGCACCCTGCAGGTCCCGGCGCGCAGCGGCGACAGCGGAACCACCATCCCGATCAGCATCGTTCACGGCGCCCGGCCGGGCCCTGTACTTGCGCTCATCGCCGGGACGCACGGGATGGAGTACGTGCCGATCGTCGCGCTGCAGCGCCTGCGCACCGCGATCGACCCGAAGGAGCTGCGCGGCACGATCGTCATGGTCCACGTCGCGAACATGCCGTCGTTCCTGGGGCGCACGATCTACTACTCGCCGATCGACGGCAAGAACCTGAACCGCGTCTACCCGGGAAACGCCGGCGGCACGATTTCCGAACGCATCGCCGACACAATCACCCGTGAGGTCATCGCCCGCGCCACGCACGTGGTCGACCTGCACTGCGGCGACGGCAACGAGTCGCTCCGCCCGTACACCTATTGGATCACCACCGGCGATCCGAAGGTGGCCGAGGCGAGCCGCGCCATGGCCCTCGCCTTCGGCCTCGACCACATCGTCCTCGACCGCGAGCGCCCGGTCGACCCGGCCGTGTCGGTCTACACCTCGAACACGGCGATCCTGCGCGGGAAGCCGGCGCTGACGACGGAGACCGGCGGCCTGGGCGCGGTCGACGAACCCTCGATCGCACTGGTCGTGCGCGGCGTGGCGGGGCTGATGAAGCACCTGGGCATCCACGAGGATGGCCCGGCGCCGGTGTCCGCGCCCGTCCTGCTCGAGCGCAGCGAGGTGTTACGGGCGGGAGTGACCGGGATCTTCTACGCGGAGGTCGAGCGCGGGCACACGGTGGCGAAAGGGGCACGCCTCGGACACATCACCGATTTCCACGGCAAGAGGATCGAAGAGGTGCGCGCGCCGTTCGACGGCGAGGTCCTCTACGTCGTCGCCACACCGCCGGTGTCGAAGGGAGAGCCGGTCGCCATGGTCGGAGCGCGCTGAGACGGGGGCCGAGGGTGTCATAGGTTCCAAAGGTTCCCCGAAGGTTCCGAAGGTTCCGAGGTTGGCGCCTCCACGCGAAGCGTAACCTCGGAGCGCCGCGCGCGTAGTTATGGTTGAGCGTGTGTATGTCGGTGCTGCTGCAGGACGTGCGATACGCGCTGCGGGAGATGCGTGGGAATGCCGCCGTGACCGCCGTCGCCGTGTTCTCGCTGGCACTTGGCATCGCCCCTTTCGCCGCCGTCTTCAGCATCATCGACGCGATCGGCTTCCGGCCGCTGGCGATCGCCGATCCGGCTGGCCTGGTACGTCTCTACACGACCGACGCGACGGGAAGGCGCGGGGACACCTCGTATCCCGATTACGTCGACATCCGCGCGGCGACCACCCGCTTGTCCGGCGCGGCGGCGTGGGGCGTGCGCGGTGCTGCCGCGACGGCAGCCGATCACCCGCCGGAAATCACGATGATCGGGGTCGTCTCCGAGGAGTTCTTCCCCCTGCTCGGTATCCGGCCTGCTGCAGGACGTCTGTTTCGCGCGGACGAAGCCGCCGAGGCCGCGGCCGCACCGGTGGCGCTCATCAGCCATGACTACTGGGCCCGCCGCTTCGGTCGTTCACGGGACGCCGTCAATTCGACCATCCGGCTCAACACCACCGCCTACGTCATCGTCGGCGTGCTGCCGGCCAGCTTCCGCGGCCTCGACCCGCTGTTCACGCCGGACATCTGGCTGCCGGTCGGTGCCGAACCGGCTGCACTACGCTCGCAGCTGGCGCGCGACCGGCGCGGCATGAGCGTCATCGGCCGCCTTCGTGAGGGAGCCACGCTCGAACAGGCGGAGGCCGAGCTCGGCGCCCTCGCTGCCCGCCTGGCACAGACCTACCCGGCAACCAACTCGGCGCGCCGCTTCGCGATCGAGTTCGAGGCCGCCGGACGGCGGCGCTGGCTGGCGCCCGTCGCCATCGCGCTGCTCGTTATACCAAGCGTGGTCCTGCTAATCGCATGCGCGAACGTCGCCGGGCTGATGACCGGGCGCGGCGAACGCCGCCGCGCCGAAGTCGCCGTGCGGCTCGCGCTCGGTGCTCGCAGGCAACGGCTGCTCTGCCAGTTCCTGACCGAAAGCGCGCTCCTGGCGCTGATCGCCGGCGCCCTGGGTCTGCTGATCGGCTACTGGATCGTACGCGTCATCCCCGGGCTGATTCCGGCGATGCCGGTCCATCTTGGCCTCGAGTTCCGGATGGACGGCCGGGTGGCGCTGTTCGCGCTCGCGGTGACCGGGATCGCGATTCCCATATTCGGACTGGCACCGGCGTTGTTGGCGACCAGGCCGGAGATCCTGCCGGCGCTCAAGGGCGAATCCGGCCGCGGACGCATTCGCCGGTTTACGTTGCGGAACATCCTCACCGTGGGCCAGATTGCCGGGTCGCTGGCGCTGCTGGTGCTGTCGGGCCTGCTCGTGCGCAGCTTCGTGAACAGCAGCCACGTGGACGTCGGGTTCGTGAAGAAGCCGATGATCCTGTCTACCGTGGCGCCTGGGATCGCCGGCTACGACCGCGAGCAGAGCGTGAGATTCCTGCAGCAGCTCCTCGAGCGGCTTTCGGCGCTGCCCTCGGTGGAATCCGTGACCCTGGCGCGGCACATGCCGCTCAACAGCCTGTTCGGCGGCGGCGCGTTCCAACGCGTCACGATCCCCGGCTACGAGGCGCCGGACGGGCAGCCACTGCGCATCGCCTACAACACCGTCGACGCGAACTACTTCACGACGATGGGCGTCCGCCTCGTGCGCGGACGCCCATTCACCGCGGCGGACCGCTGGCCGGGGAGCGGCGTGGTTCTCGTCAATCAGACGATGGCCCGGCGGTTCTGGGGCGAGGCCGACCCCATCGGGCGATGGATCGAGCTGGACGAGCGGCCGCCGGAAAGGCGACGCTGTCAGATCGTCGGCATCGTCCAGGACGGCAAGTACGTGATGCTCAACGAGCAACCGGTGCCGTACCTGTATCTGCCGTTCGGGCAGCAGTTCGCCGGCGAGGTCACGGTCATCGCGCGGACGCGCGGCTCGGAGGCGATCGCGATGGAGGACTTCCGGCGCGAGCTTCGCGCGCTCGATCCCTCGATGCCGGCGATGCAGATCATCACGTTGAAGGAGCACATGCGGCTCGCGCTAATCGTCCAGCGCATTTCCGCAGCCGTCGTCGGCACCCTCGGCAGCCTCGCGCTGCTGTTGTCGGTCGTCGGGCTGTACGGCGTGATCGCCTATCTGGCGTCGCGCCGCACGCGCGAGATCGGCATCCGCATGGCGCTCGGCGCCCGGCCGGTCGACGTGTTGCTGCAGGTATTGCGGCAGGGAGGCGGGTTCGCGGTGACTGGAATCGCCATCGGGCTGCTCGCCGCCGCCGCGGCGGCGCGGCTCCTCGGCAGCATGCTGTACGGAGTGAGCAGCCACGATCCGCTCACCTATGCGGCATCCGGCATACTGGTGCTGGCGGTGGCGCTCGTGGCGACCTATCTCCCGGCTCGCCGCGCGTCGCGCATCGACCCCATTCAGGCGCTGCGGTGCGACTGACGGGGGCGCAGATTTCGTTTCTTGCACGAACGACTTCTCGAGCGGACACTGGCTGCGGTGTGCTCGTCGGGTGACAATCGTGCAAGTAACAAGATCTGACGCCCGTCACTCCGGCACCAGCGTTACCACTGTGGATCTGTCGAGCGGGAAATACTTCTTGAACATCTCGTGGAGGTTCTCGCGGGTGATCGCCAGGATCCGCTCCTCGCGCTTGAGGATCAGCAGCGGGTCGCGGCCGAGGAGCTTCGACGACTGCAGCCGCCCGAGCCAGTAGCCGTTCTGCCGGATCGACACCTCGTGCTCGCGTCGCGCCGACTCCTTGGCGCGGGTGGTCAGATCCTCCGATGGCCCCTCCTGCTGCAGCCGCTTCACTTCCTGCAGGGTGCGCTCGATCATCTTCTCGATCCGGTCGGGCGCGCCGCCGAAGGTCACCCCGATGCGGCCCGCGCCCTTCTGCGGCAGCGGCTGGTTCAACCCGACGCCGACGCCGTAGGTCTCGCCGAGCTCCTCGCGGAGGATGTCGCGCATCGCGATCTCGAGCACGTCGGTAGCGGCGACGACGCGCGCCTGCTCGTTCTCCTCGAGCGGCGGCTCCGCGAAGAAGCTGAGTGCGGTGAGCGCCTTGGGATCGCTGCCCTTGGCGACGACGGCGCGTTCGCTCCTGTCGGGGAACTTCAGGCCGATGTCCTTCCATGTGCTGGTGGGCTTTCCCTTCGAGGGCAGCGAGCCGGCGTAGCGCCCGACGAGCGAAATCGCATCGTCCAGCCTGAAGGCGCCGACCATGACCATCGTGAAGTCGGCGGCGTTGCCGAACCGCTCGCGGTAGTACGACGTCATCGCAGCGCGGTCGAGCCCGCCGATGCGGTCGAGCGTCAGCGGCTCCGAGGTGTAGTGATTGCTGGTGTTGACCTGCGCCACCTTCTCGCCCCACAGCGTGGTCGGGCTGCGATCGCGGTTCGCGTAGGCGGCTTCCAACCGCTTCTTGAGCAGCTCGAACGCCTGCGGGTCGTCGCGCGGCGCATTGAACCGGATGTACATCAGCTGCAGCGCCGTCTCGAGATCCGCCGGCGTGCTCGACCCGGAGATGCCGTGGCTCGAGAGCGACGATGAAGCCGAGACCCTGGCGGTCTTGCCGGCCAGCAGCCGCTCCAGGTCGGTCGCGGAATGGCCGCCCGCGCCTGCGAGCCCCGCATAGGCGGTCGACAGTGCCGCCTCGGGATATTGCGCCGGCGGCGCGAGCGACAGGCCGCCCGGAGCGGTGAACGAGAACAGCACCTCGTCGTTCTTGAAGTCGGTCGGCTTGAACCAGGCTTCCACGCCGTTGTCGTACTGGACGATCGTGACGCCGAGTTCGGGAATCTCGCGCCGGGCCTTGACCGCGCCGGGATCGGGCACTTTCTCGACGAGCGCCTTCCCTGCGGCGGCGTCGGCCCAGGCGGTCACGGCGACCGATTCTGCCTTGGCCAGCGAGGCGCGCAGCTGTTCCTCCGTCGGTACCGGCACGTCCGCCTTCTGCGGCGACACCGCGAGCACGACCGGGCTGCCCTCGGCGAGCAGACGACGGGCGGTCGCCGTCACCTCGTCCGTGCTGATGCCGGGAACCGCCCATTTGGCGAGGGCGAACTCGTAGGCGATGCCGGGGCTCGGCTCGCCGACGAGGAAGTTCCTGACGTACTCGCCGGCGTACGACCCGCTCTCGGTCTTGTCGCGTTCGTTGTAGGCGCGCTCGAAGAAGGCCAGCAGGGTCTTCTTCGCGCGATCGAACTCCGCGGGCCCGAACCCGTGCTGGCGGGCGCGCCGCGACTCGACGGCCAGCGCCGCCAGCCCCGCCTCGGTGCGGCCGTGCTGCACGGAGGCGTTCAGCGAGAACGTCTCGACCGTCGGCGTGAGGTCGCCGCCACCCGCGCCCGCACTGAGAAACGCGGCGTCGGGCCGGCGCGCGAGATCGGAGAAGCGCTCGTTGAGCATCCGCGACACCAGCTGCTCGACCAGGGTCTGCCGGTAGTCGCCGACGGTCTGGTCCTCCCCGCCCGGGCGCTTGCGCACGATCGACACCGACGAGCCCTGCGCTTCCGGATCGGTCGCCACCTTCACCTGCGTCTCGGCGTGCATGGGTACCGGGTAGCTGCGGTCGGGCGCCGCGGCGGCGGGCTTCACCAGCGCTCCGAACTCCTGCTTCACCAGCGCCGCCATCTGCTGCGGGTCGACGTCGCCGACGATGACCACCGCCATGCGGTCGGGACGGTACCAGCGGGTGTAGAACGCGCGAATGCGCTCGGGCGGCGCGCTCTTGATCACCTCCGGCTTCCCGATGGGCAGGCGCTCGGCGTAGCGCGACTTGTAGAAGAGCACCGGCGCCTGCTGCTCGAAGAGCCGCTGGCCTGCCCCGAGACGGCCGCGCCATTCCTCGATGACGACACCGCGCTCCTTGTCGATCTCCTTCGGGTCGAGCGTCAGGCCGCCGGCAAAATCGGCGAGCGCCTGGAAGCCCTTCTCGACCAGTCCCTCGCGATCGGTCGGCA
Organism: Vicinamibacterales bacterium; assembly: GCA_048594975.1. Lineage (GTDB taxonomy): Bacteria > Acidobacteriota > Vicinamibacteria > Vicinamibacterales > 2-12-FULL-66-21 > JBMDXB01. The sequence continues at coordinate 64,037 of JBMDXQ010000027.1, forward strand.
GCTGGAACATGTAGACCGTCTCGTCGAAGGACGTATAGGCGTTCACGTGCGGTCCCATGCGCGCGCCGCCGGTCTCCAGCGTCGCGACGAGCTCGCCCGGCTTGAAGCGCCTGCTGCCGTTGAACGCCATGTGCTCGAGGAAGTGCGCGAGCCCCTGCTGGTCGTCCTGCTCGTCGATCGACCCCGCTTTCACCGCCAGCTGCAGGTCCACCCGCCTGGCCGGCTCGGAGTTCCTCCGGATGTAGTAGCGCAGGCCGCTCGGCAGCGTCCCGGTCGTCACGGCGGAATCGAAGGGGAGCCGGTCCGCGGGCGCGAACGACGGCGGCGGGGCCGGTGGCTGCTGCGCCGGGACGACCGCCGCTTGCAGCAGCAGGGCGACGAGGAGCGTGAGGATCATGGCGTCTTTCCTTCGAAGGCCAGGAGATCGCTCGCGGTACGCACGAAGAGGCGCCCGTCCGAGATGGCCGGGGTCGCGAGCACCGGAGCCTCCATGCGATTGGTGGCCAGCAGCTCGTAGACGGGCCCCGCTTTCACCACGTAGATGTCGCCGTCTTCGCTGGGAATGTAGACCCGGCCGTTGTTGGCGACGGGCGAGGCGGTGAACGCGCCGGCGGCGAGGCGCTGCTGGTAGGCGCGCTCGCCGGTCTTCGCATCGAAGACGTTGAGAATGCCCTGGTGCCGCACTACGTAGAGATAGTCGCCGTACACGAGCGGCGTGGACAGATAGGCGCCGTCGCGCGGCACGCTCCAGGCGATGTGCGCGTTGCTGGTCGCGTCCCCTGCCAGGCTGATGTCGCCGGTCGCCGTCGGGCGGATCGCGTAGACCGGCGAGCCGGAACCGTGCGCGCTCGTCAGGAAGATGAAGCCGTGGGCGAAGATCGGCGTCGGCACCGGGATGTCACCGGTCGCGCTCAGCCTCCAGATTTCCTTGCCAGTCTTCAGGTCGTAGCCGCCGACGTGCTTCCAGCCGTTGACGACCACCTGCGTGCGGCCGCCCGCCGTCACGATCGCGGGCGATCCCCACGTGGGCACGTCGGCGCGCGGCGCGCGCCAGAGCTCCTTCCCGCTGCGCACGTCGAACGCCGCCAGGAACGAGTCCTTCTGCACGTCGGCGAGCACGATCAGCATGCCGTCGTAGATGATCGGCGAGCTGCCGTACTCCCACTGTGCGCCCGGCACCATGAAGAACCCGGCGTCGAGCACGCCCAGGTCCTTCTTCCACAGCAGCGTCCCCCTGAGGTCGTAGACGTACAGCCCTTCGGATCCGAACATCGCCGCCACATGCGTGCCGTCGGTCGCGAGCGTGGAATTGGCGTGTGTCGACTTCGTGTGACGTTTGATTTTCGGCACGCCTTTGTACGCCGTGCGCTCCCAGGCAACGGACCCGTCGCGCTTGTCGAGGCAGACGATCTTCCATTCGTGCTCGGTGTCGTCGGTCACCGATTGGATGGCGCCGTACAGACCGACCTTCAGCCCGGCGTCCTTCTGACCGCTGATCGCGGTCGAGAGGCAGAGCAGGTTGTCCCAGACGATCGGGCTCGACAGCCCCAGCCCCGGGATGGCCTTTTTCCAGGCAGCGGCCTGCGGGGTGAACGTCGTCGGCGTCTCGCGGCCTTCGCCGACGCCGCTGGCGGCGATGCCCCGGAACGACGGCCAGTCGACCCCGGGTTTCGGCGCGACGCGGGCGGACAGGGTCAGCAGCGGCAGCAGCGTCGCGGCGGCCGCGACGGCCAGGGGTTTTCCAGGCACCGGTCCTCCTCCGTGACGTCGTTATTGTACCGCCGGCCCGAGTGATGCTGCGCCACGTGACGCAGCCATGAAGGGCTGCGCTACGACGGCGCGGCGACGGCGGCCGTAGTGCAGCCCGTTCGGGCTGCCTTGGCGCCAACAGCGCAGGGACGGAGCGCGGGACGGACGCGGCAAACCCCGGGCGCCGCCGGCTCCACTCCGCATCGAAGGCCTCGATGGTCCTTCATATAGCATCGAGCGCGCTTGGGCGCTCGTCGCAGCGTCTCCCGCGCTCGCCCAGGCGAAGACGCCGGCCAGCCGCATTCCCTACCCAGTCGGTCGCGTGGGTTGCGCCATCGCACCAGCGACCGGCGGCGTAGCCTGACAGGCGGCAGCCCCGCTACGACGTGGCGCCGCCCCGTCTCCTTCACCTCGGCTCGTCATTCCTGCGTTGCGATCGCCTGTCGGCCCGGCCTGCTATAGTTCCCGCGGCTCCGCATGCAGGACCTCACTACGGGCTCCGTCACCCGCCATCTCCTCAAGACCACCGGCTTCATGCTGGTCACGATGGTCTTCCAGACGCTCTACTTCCTCGTGGACCTGTACTGGGTCGGCCGGCTCGGCAAGGAAGCGGTGGCCGCGGTCAGCATCTCGGGAAACCTCACGTTCGTCGTGCTCGCGGCCACGCAGATGCTGAGCGTCGGGACGACGACGGTCGTCTCGCACGCGGCGGGTCGCAAGGATCGCGAGCAGGCCAACTTCGCCGCCAACCAGTCGCAGGGTCTCGGCATAGCCTGCGGCCTGCTGTTCTTCGTCGTGGCGATGGCGTTGCGCGAGCAGTACGCCGCGACGATGGGCGCCGACGCGCGAACGCAGGCGCTTGCTGACGACTATCTGCGCTGGTTCATCCCGGCGATGGCGCTGCAGTTCCCGATGGTGTCGATGAGCGCGGCGCTGCGCGGCACCGGCAACTTCAAGCCCGGAATGGTCGTGCAGACGAGCACGGTCATTGTCAACATCCTCGTGGCCCCGCTGCTGATTTTCGGCGTCGGCAGCGGCCGTCCGCTCGGCGTGGCCGGCGCCGCCATCGCCAGCCTGATCGCGCTGGTGATCGGCACCGCGTGGCTTGCGCTGTACTTCCGCGGTGCCGACGCGTACCTGCACTTCCGGCCGCGTGACTGGAAGCCCCGTGTTCGCCAGTGGGCGGACATGCTGAAGGTGGGCCTGCCGGCGGGCGCCGAGTTCGGTCTGATGGCCGTCCTCCTGCTCGTCATCTACACCGTCAGTCGGCCGTTCGGGTCGGCGGCGCAGGCCGGCTTCGGCATCGGTCTTCGCGTCGTCCAGGCCTGCTTCCTGCCGGTGGTGGCACTCGGCATTGCCGTCGCCCCGGTCGCGGGCCAGAACTTCGGGTCACGGCGCGGCGACCGCGTGCGCGAAACGTACCGAGCCGGGGCGGCCATGGCCGGCGCGCTGATGCTCGGACTGTCGGTGCTGTGCTGGCTCGTGCCCGCGCCGATGATCGCCGGCTTCTCGCGCGATCCGCAGGTCATCGCCGTCGGGGCCGAATACCTTCGAATCAGCGCGTGGAGTTACGTCGCGTCGGGGATCATCTTCGTCACCTCGAGCATGTTCCAGGCGATGGGCAACACCGTGCCGTCGCTGGTCACGTCGTTTGCGCGCATCGTCGCGACTTCCGTTCTGGTGCTGTTCATGGCGCGGATGCCGCACTTCCAGCTAAGGTGGATCTGGTACGTGTCGGCAACGCTGGTCTGGCTCCACCTGGCGGGAAGTTACCTGCTCCTGAAGCGCGAGTTCCGCGCGCGGCTGACGCAGGAGCCGGACGCCGACCTCGCGCCGCACTTCTCGCGTTCCGGTTGAGCTTGTACGAAACAGCGCCGCTTGACCACGAGCGGGTAGCCGGTCATAGATTGAACATGAGAATTACATCCGTCCTCCTGACGCTGGTCGTCATCTTCGCGCTCGGCGCCAGCACGTCGACCCAGCAGCGGGGCCGCGGCGGAAGCGTCACGCTTGCGATAGTCCTGACCGATCCGACGGGCGCGCTGATTGGCAACGCGCTGGTCACGCTCCAGGGCGCAGCAGAGCGCAGCGGCCGCACGGAGCGCGGTCGCATTGCCTTCGAGAACATCCCGGCAGGCACTTACCGCCTGCGCTTCGAACACGACGGCTTCATCCCGCTCGAGCGCGAACTCGCGGCGCGCGGCGCGACGCCAATCGATGTCAAGGCGACCCTCACGCCCGCGCCGCCGGCGAAGCCCGTGCCCTGCGTCGAGCTGCCCGCCCACGCCTCGGCCGCGCCGACGGTCGTCGCGCCGATATCGCTCGACCTGCCCGGATTCATCGAGAAGAACCACCTCGGCGGCCGCGAGCCCTCCAAGACATCGTCGATTGCGTGCACGCCGGGCGGGCTCGCATCGGTCATCCAGGTGAAAGACCCGCTGACGGAGCAGACGCACGCGGACGCCGACGAATTCATCTACGTCATCGCGGGTTCGGGAACGGTGAGGATCGGCGACAGGGTCGAGTCGCTGCAGTCGGGCGTGCTCGCGCTGGTGCCCAGGACGACGCCACACGTCATCAGCGCGCGGGGCCGCAGCCCGCTTTATATCCTGTCGATCAGGGCAGGCGAAAAGTGCGGCCCGACCTCCGCGTCCGCGCCGCCCAGGAGCTGATCGTCAGGCTCTCAGGCAACCGAGAAGCGCGCGAAGAACACCAGCGCGACGAGTCCGAGCATGCCGGCGAGGACGCCGGCGAGCAGCCAAAAATGCGGCCAGCCAAGCTCGACCAGGCCGGTCCTGCTCGCGCGCCGCCGCCGTTCGTCGTGGGTGAGGGTGTGTGCGGTCATAGAGCACCTCGGCGCAACACTCCATGAGATCTGACACCGCCGTGAAGGCGTTGTTCCGCCGGCCGACCGCGAGGCTACTTGCCCGCGAGCCCGTGGCCGCCGACGGGCCTCGTCTCGTACCGCTCACCGAACCGGGCGATGAGCGGTTTGCCCTTCGTGATGGCCTCCTGGACGGCCGGCAGGGAGAGCGAGGCCTTGTGGCTCTCGGGAGTGTCCCAGACCTCGGTGACCCAGATCGCGTCGGGCTCGCCAGAATCCTCTGCCACGATGTAGCTCAGACATCCCGGCATGGCCGACACGGCCTCGAGGAGGGTGGCGATCAGCGCGTCACGCTGGCCGGGAACGGCCTCCATCTTTCCGATTAACCCGTACATCGTCGGCGGTCCTTCGAGTGCGGCGGCGGGGACGGCCACGGCGATCGCCGCGGTGCCCACGGCTGCCACGAACTCACGGCGCGTTGCCCCCATGGCTCATCCGACACTGAGCATAACCGGTTCAGCGCCCCCGCGCTGAGCCAGAGCGGCCGGTATGGATCGGCGCCGGGCCAGCGGCGACCCGTCGCCGGCATCCTGGCGGCTACCACGCCGACGATCGCCGAACGCATGACGTCGATCGGCCGGCTCCACGCGCCCCGCGCGCTATGTCTGCTGCAACGCCGCCTTCACCCGCGCCGGCGTCATCGGCAGCCGATGGAGCCGCGCGCCGGTTGCGTCGAAAATCGCGTTCGCGATGGCTGCGCCCACCGGCACGATCGCCGGCTCCCCGCCTCCCTGCGACGGCGAGTCGTGGGCGTCGAGGATGACGGTGTCGATGCGCGGCAGCGCCGAGAACCTGGGAATCTCGTAGCTGTCGAAGTTGCGGTTCGCGATCTCGCGTCCACTGAAGCGCACCTCCTCCGAGAGCGAGTAGCCCAGGCCCATCGTCAGGCAGCCTTCCATCTGCTGCAGCGCGCCGTCGGGGTTGACGACGAGGCCCATCTCCTGCGCGCACGCCATGCGGCTGACCGTCACCCGACCCCTAGCCGTGTCCACCTGCACTTCCACGACGAGCGCTACGTCAGTGCCGGTATCGGTGCCCAGCGCGACGCCGACGCCACGGCCGCTCGGCGCCGGTTTCGGCGTCCAGCCGAACCTCTGCGCGGCCGCTTCGAGGACGCGGATCATCCGCCGATCGGCGAGGTTCTGCAGACGGAATGCGACTGGATCGACGCCCGCCTTCGCGGCCATCACGTCGATCTGCGATTCGCGCGCGAACGCGTTGCTGCTCGCGCCCGGCGCTCGCCACGGACCGACCGCGAACGGATGCAGGCCGGGCGTGCCGGCACCACCCCAGCCTCCGCGCGTCAGCGTGCGGTGATGCGGGACATCATAGAACTGCGGGGCGCCGCGGTCGCCCGCGCAGTACACCAGATAATCCCAGAGCACGATCCGGTTTGCGCGGTCGAGACCGGAGCGGATCGTGATCACCGCTGCGGGGCGGAACGTGTCGTAGTAGAACTCCTCCACGCGGCTCCATTGCACGCGCACCGGCCTGCCCGTGAGCATCGCCAGCCGGGCGGCTTCCACCCCCTGCCGCGAAGCCGATTTCCCTCCGAAGCCGCCGCCGACGTAGGGCGTGATCACGCGCACCTTCTCGACCGGCAGCCGCAGCGCCTGCACGATCTGCGACTTGAGCGGAAACGGCGTCTGCGTGCCCGCCCAGACCGTGAGCTTGCCGTCCTCGACGGCGGCCACCGCCGCGTGCGGCTCCAGCGGCGCGTGCGCGAAATAGCTGTCGTAGTAGGTACCATCGACGATCGTCGCCGCGAGCGTCGCCCCTTCCTTCAGGCTCCCGCCCTCGGCGGCGGTGCGTGCCGGCGGCGCGGTCGCGAGGAAGTGCGCGAAGATGGTGTTGTCGTCGTATGGCGGATCCCGGCGAGTCCACTCCGCCTTGACGAGCGCCAGCGCCGCGTCCGCTTCGTCGCGGTGCTCGTGCAGCACCGCCACGATGTCGCCGTCGCGGACTACCCTGACGCCAGGCTGTCTCTCTGCCGCCGACGTATCCAGGGACGCGAGCGTCGCCCCGTGCGCCGGTGGACGGAGGAGGCGCGCGTGCAGCGCTCCGCCCGGCGGGACGATGTCCCCTGCGTACCTGGCCGTGCCGGTCACCTTCTCGAGCGCGTCGCGGCGGGGGCTGGATCGGCCCACCACCCGCATCTGTGAAACGGTCTTGAGCGCCGGCTTCACCGCGAGCGTCCGCTCGATCCGCTTCCCTTCAATCAGCTGCGCGTAGGTGACCGTCTTGTTCGGTTCCGCCGTGTCGCGGACGGTGCCGTCCTGGACCGCCAGCCGCGCGACCGGGACCTGCAGCCGCTCGCCGGCCAGCTCGAGGAGCACGGCGCGCGCGTCGGCCGCAGCCCGCCGCAGCACGGGACCGAACTGGCGCACGCTGAGCGACCCGAACGTGCCCATGTCCCACGGGCTCCGGTCGGTGTCCCCCATGACCATGTCGACGGACTCGAACGCGACGTCCAGCTCGTCGGCGAGCAGCTGGGCGAGCGAGGTCATGGTGCCCTGGCCGAGCTCCACCTTCCCGACGAAGCACGTGACGCGTCTGTCCGGCCGGACGTGCAGGTAGGCGTTCAGGTCTGTTGGATATCCCTGGCGCGCCGCGGGCCGCTCCGGCGTCTGCGCGGCGGCTGCGCGATCGCCGAAGAGCACGACGAGCCCCACGGCGGTCAGCTTGACGAACTCGCGGCGGTTCACGGGGAACGCGCTCGGGCCATCCAGGACGAACTCGTCGTCCGCGCCGACGAACGGAACCGCCTTGCCGTCCGCGGGAGTCATAGCGCCTCTCCCTTCATCTGGACCGACGCCGCTTCAATCGCCTGCACGATGCGCAGGTGTGCCGCACAGCGGCACAGATGCGGCTCCATGGCGGTGACGATCTGTGCGCGTGTCGGCCGCGGGTTCTTGAGCAGGAACGCGTACGCGCCGAGGATCATCCCCGGCGTGCAGTAGCCGCACTGGAACGCGGCGTGGCGCACGAAGGCCTGCTGAATCGGGTGTGGCCGGCCGTTGGCCGCCAGACCTTCGATGGTCAGAACCTTCCGGCCCTCGATGTCGGCGACCGTCGTCGTGCAGGCGCGCACCGCCTCGTTGTCGACGAGGACCGTGCAGGAGCCGCAGTGCCCCTCGCCGCAGCCGTACTTCGTGCCGGTGAGGCCCAGGTCGTCGCGGAGCACCCACAGAAACGGGCGCTCGGCGTTTACCGCCAGGCGCGCCGGTTTGCCGTTGAGCGTGAATGACACGAGTCGCATGAGTGCGTTCTCCACGGAGGGCCTCGACGAGCGTGCCGGCATGGTCGGTCGGGCAGCACGACACGACGGCCGAGAGGCCTCGGGTTGCTGTCAGTAGGGGGATGGAGCAGTGTCGGTCCGCGCGGGGAAGCTTGTCAATCGTGGCGCTGGCGGCCTTGCCCATGTCCAGCGCTGTCCGACGTCCTGCGCTTTCTTTGGCTTTCGGGGGGCTTCCGCCTTCAGGCGGAAGAGACACGCCGTGAGCTGAACTTCCGGCTGAAGCCGGAAGCCACAACAAGTCCCGCGTTCAGCGTCGTCCAAGCGCGTACAGCATCTCGGCGCGGCTGAACGCGCCGGGGTCGGCTGCCTCCTCGCGCGAGAGGGCGCCGAGGTACGCGCGCTTCAGGGCCGCCTGCTGTTCAGCGGCCAGGCGACGGACCTCTGCGTGCGCGAGGGCGCGGTAGTTGGACTCCCACGCGAGTGCCAGGTCCTGGGGGGAGAAGTCGATCGGCTCGCTCACGACGTCCACGACCTCGAAGCCGGCGCGCTCCAGCGCGGTCCGGCATGCCGTCACCGAGCCGAGCGGCTCGCACGGGTCGCGCAGCGAAACGCCGAATGCCGACGCGCAGTCCCGAAAGAGCTGCGCGGCGGGCGGCGATCCCGCGCGCATCGTGGAGAACGCCACGAACCCGCCCGGCTTCAACAGGCGGTGCCACTCGCGAAGCGCTTCGTCGGCCGGCATGTAAAAGAGCGCGGACGAGCACGTGACGACGTCGAACGTCCCGTCGGCGTACTGCGGCAGGCGCACCGCGTCGCCCTGGAAGAATGCGACGTTCTGCAGGCCGGCCGCCTCCACCGCCGCGCCGGCAGCGAGGAGCATCTCCCGCGAGATGTCGACGCCGAGCACGCGGCCTTCGGCGCCGACAACGCGGGCGGCGGCCAGCGCAGCGTAGCCGGTTCCCGTCGCCGCATCGAGGACGTGACTTCCGGGCTGGATCCCGCACAGCTCGACGACCCGCTCGGCGCAGCGGCGGTGCCAGCCGTCGCGGGCATAGGTGGCGGCGCGCGCGTCGAACGTCGCGGCAATCTCCCGCAGGTCGTCGGCGTGTGCGTGTTCGGCCGGGAGTCCCATAGCGCGAGGTTATCGTCGGCTGCGGAGGTTTTCAGCGGCTGACCCCTGCGGCCCGACGAGCGAACGATCGTCCGGCCTGAAGCCGGAAACGACCCGTGCTCATTCCACCGCCGTGGCGCGCCGCAGAGCCGTCCACGCCTTCACGCGGCGCTCGAGCACGTCGAGCGGCACGGCACCCTCGCCCAGAATCGTATCGTGGAACTGGCGGATGTCGAACCGGCCACCGAGCTCGCGCAGGCTCGACGCGCGTAGCTCCTGAATCTTCATCTGCCCGATCTTGTAGCCGATCGCCTGCCCCGGCCACACGATGTAGCGGTCGACTTCGACGACGATGTCCTGCGGGGTCTTCGCCGCGTGCTCGGTGAAGAACCGGATCGCCTGGTCGCGCGTCCACCCCATGGCGTGCAGGCCGGTATCGACGACGAGCCGGACGGCACGCCACATTTCGTACGTCAGCTGTCCGAACTTCGAGTACGGATCGGTGTAGAACCCCATCTCGTCGCCAAGCGATTCCGCGTAGAGCGCCCAGCCCTCGACGAACGCGGTGTAGCTGGCGTTCCTGCGGAACTCGGGAAGGCCCTGCATCTCCTGCGCGAGCGAGATCTGGAGGTGGTGCCCTGGCACCGCCTCGTGCAGCGTCAGCGCTTCCATCTCCCACTTCGGCCGCGCCTCGAGCTTGTAGGTGTTCGCGAACATGTGGCCGGGACGGCCCACCACGAACGACCCAGGATCGTAGTAGGCCGTCGTCTGCGACGGCGCGATCGCGACGGGCACCGGCTTCACGCCGTAGGGTGTCTGCGGCAGCCGGCCGAACAGCGGCGCCAGCTCCGGGTCGGCGCGCTTGCAGATGTCCCGGTAACCCGTGAGCAGCGCCGACGCGTCCGTGTAGTAGAAACGCGGGTCGCTGCGCAGGAACTTCACGAACTCGGCGTAGCCGCCCTCGAACCCGGTCGCCGCGATCACGGCGTCCATCTCACCGCGGATCCGCTCGACCTCGGCGACGCCGAGGTCGTGGATCTCCCGGGGCGACAACCCCGTCGTCGTGTGCCAGCGCACGTTGTACTCGTACATCTCGCGGCCCTTGGGCAGCGCCGCCACGCTCGTCGTGTCGCGGCAGGCCGGCACGTAGCGGCCGACCAGGAAGTCGCGCAGCCGCATGAACGCCGGGCGAGCGGCCTGTTGGTAGGCCTGCACGGCGCGCTCCCTGAGGAGGCGGCGATCCGACTCCGGAATGCTGTCCGGCCACTTCGTGAACGCCGACAGCAACGGGCTCGACCTCGCGTCGGCGCGGATCTGCGCCTCGACCTGCGCGGCCACGTCGCGCATGGCGATTCCCGGGGGCGTCATGCCGGCGGCGAGGCCACGCTCCATCAGCGCGATTGTCTGGTCGACGAGCGCCCCCACGCCCTGCAGCCTGGCGACGATGTTCTCGTAGTCCTCCCGCGTCGCCGTCGGCATGGCCGCGAGCAGCCGCGGCACCTCCTGCTGGATGCCCGCCATCTGCGTGATCGGCATCAGCACGTTGCCCGGGACGACGCCACGCACCGGCATGGCCTCGTTGTGGAACTCCAGGCCCTTCGCCGCCGTTTCGAGCAGTTCGCGGTAGAGGTCGTAATCGACCTGCGCCTCCTCCGGCAGTCGGGCGCGATCGATCGCCGAGAACCGCTCCAGGCTGTTCCGCAGGTACTCGTTGCGCGCGTCAATCGCCGAGAGCGAGTAGTCGGTCCAGCGTGCGTTCTGCCCGGGATAGCCGAAGATCGTCGCAGCTTCCGGGTACTGCGTCATCCAGTACTTCCAGTCCTCGGTGAACTGGGCGCGCATGAGATCGATGGGCATGGGTGTCGAGGCGCACGCGGCGCCGATGAGGAAGATCGTGAACAGGCCGAAACGAACCGTCATCGGCGCGGATGATAGCACCCGCGCCCGGTGGTAAGATGCGCCACCCGGGCAGCTTCCGATGAGAGGGATGCGGTCTTGCGGCTGATGCGGTGCGGCAGTGTCGTCGCCTGCCTCCTGGTTACGTCGGCGCCGATGCCGCGGCTCGCCGCGCAGCCGCGCAGCCAGCTCCCGCTGCTGGAGGCGGTCATCCGCTACGAGATTGCGGCCGCGCGGAAAGAGTCCCGGGCCAGCGATGGCGCCCCACTCACGTTGTGCGTACGCGTGCGAGCGAGCGAGTCAGCTGAACCGGTCGATCCCGATCCCGCACTGCTCGCGGCGTTCAAGGGAGCGCGGGTTGCGGTCAAGCCCGGGTCCGCGTGCGTCGTGCAGAACTGGGTGGTCTCCGATCGCGACGCAGGTACCGCCGCCACGATCCTCGACATCGGTCCGGTCGCGCGGCGAGGCGGTGCGCAAGCGGAGGTGCTCGGGGCGCCCTACGCCGGCGGCCGGGTCGCGCGCGAGTACTTGTACCGGCTGCAGCTGAAGGGAGGCAGGTGGGTCGTGCACGACGTGGAGCTGAAGATCGTCACGTAAGGCCGCAGGAATGCCGGTGAAGGCGCCAACCCGAATCGATACCTCCAGGCTCACGCTGGTGCAGCCGTCGACGAGCGATGCCGAGGCGATCTTCGAACGCTACGCCGCGGATCTTGAGGTCACGCGGTTTCTCGGCTGGCCGCGCCATCGATCGCTCGAGGACACGTGCGCCTTTCTGGCGTTCAGCGACGCCGACTGGGAACGCTGGCCTGCCGGACCGTACCTCATTCGGGCGCGGGAGGACGGCCGGCTGCTCGGGAGTACGGGCCTGGCGTTCGAGAGGCGAGCTTGTCCGGATTCACCACCACGTAGACCGCCGCGATGCGATCGTCGGCGGCGTCGATCGACAGCACCGCTACCAGACGATCGCCGTCCACCACGCGCAGGCCTGGCTCGCCGTTGATCGCGGCCAGCTCGAGCCGCCAGCCGTCGCGCCAGTTTCTGGTGCGCAGGCCGAGCACGAGCCGCACGATCTGCGCGGCGCCGACGATCGGCCGCGGCGCCGCCGCGGTCTTTCCGCCGCCGTCTGCGGTCCAGGTCGCGTCGGCGGCGAACAGCTCGAGCAGCGCCTTCTCGTCGCGCGCTTCCACCGCGGCCGAGAACTTCCGGAGCAGGCCGGCCCTGGCCGCCTCCGTCACGTCGAATCGTCTGCGCTCGCCGCGCACGCGCTCGCGCGCGCGGTGGACCACCTGCCGGCACGCCGCCTCGCTCCGGCCGAGCACGCTCGCGATCTCCGGGTAGCCGACGTCGAACACCTCGTGCAGGAGGAACGCGGCGCGCTCCTCGGGCGCAAGCCGCTCGAGAAGCGTCAGGAAGGCAATCGACAGATCGGATGCCGACTCGAGGGCGCGGTCTGACGGCGGGCCGTCGGCCACGAATGGCTCGGGCAGCCACGGCCCGACGTACGCCTCGCGCTCGATCTTGAGCCGGCGCAGCCGATCGATGGCGAGTCGCGTCGCGGCCGTTACCAGCCACGCCTCCGGATTCCGGATTGTCGATTGGTCGGCCTCGTGCCACCGCACGTAGGTTTCCTGGACCACGTCCTCCGCGTCCGCCCGTGAGCCGAGCATGCGGTAGGCGACGCCGAACAACCGGCCACGCAAGGCCTCGAACTCAGCGGCAGGAGCACGCGGATTCAACGCGATCCCGACCTCCTGCGACTTAAGACGCGCCGGCGACGTCACTTGTGACACGCATAATCCGGCGCCGCGAGCGCGAGCCCACGAGCCGGCGCGACGCCCGAGGCCGAGCGGCTCATGTGTTACAACACCCCTCATGACGTCACCCCAGGTGCAGCCGCGCCGCCCCGAACCGCCGCGATCGTACCGCTGGGCGGTGCTGGTCGCCCTCAGCCTGGCCATGTTCGGCAACTACTACCCGTACGACGCGGTGGCGCCGGTCGCCGACCTGCTGTCATCGCAGCTGGGGTTCACAGATGAGCAGATCGGGTCGCTGTACTCCGTGTATAGCGTGGCGGCCGTGCTCGTGCTGCTGGCCGGCGGATACGTCATCGACCGCTACGGGACGAAGCGGTCGCTGTTCGTGTTCGCAGCAATCTGTCTGGTCGCCGGCATCGTCACTGCGGTGTCGCCCGACATCCGCGTCATGCTCGTCGGACGGTTCCTGCTCGGCGTCGGATCCGAGCCGCTGATCGTGGCCGTGACGACGGCGCTGGCCAAGTGGTTCAGGGGGAAGGAGCTGAGTTTCGCCTTCGGGCTGAACATGACCCTCGCGCGACTGGGATCGGTCGCGGCGGACAATTCGCCCACCTGGGCCGGCCGTCTGTATGGTGACTGGCAATCGCCGCTGGTGCTCGCGGCGATCGTCTCGGCGCTGTGCGTCGTCGGCGCGGCGGCGAACTGGATTCTCGAGAACCGTGGCGAGCGGGAGTACCACTTGGGCGAGCAGGAGGCCACCGACAAGCTCGTGCTGCGCGACCTCTACCAGTTCGACCGCGCGTACTGGTACATCGTCGGCCTCTGCGTCGTCTTCTACTCGGCGATCTTCCCGTTCCGCGCGTTCGCCATCAAGTACTTCATGGAGGCTCACGGCGCGACCCGCGAGGCCGCCGGCTTTCTCAACAGCCTGTTGCCGCTGTCGGCGATGATCGCGACGCCGCTCTTCGGGCTCGTTGTCGATCGCATCGGCCGGCGCGCGCTGCTGATGGGGTTCACGTCGCTGCTGCTGCTCCCGTCGTTCCTGCTGCTCGGCTACACCGGCATCTCCCTGTTCGTGCCGGTGGCGATGCTCGGCGTGTCCTTCTCGCTGATCCCGGCGGTGATGTGGCCCTCGGTCGCGTACATCGTGCCGCAGCGCCGGCTCGGGTCGGCCTACGCGCTGATGACGCTCTGCCAGCAGCTCGGCGTGGCAGCCGTCCCGTGGCTGATCGGGCGGGCGAACGACGCGCTCGGGGCGGGCGCGACGAACCCGGCGGGCTACAGCGGCATGATCTGGATCCTGGCGGCGCTGGCGTCAGCGGGGCTGCTGTTCGCGTTCCTGCTGTGGCGGACCGAGCGGGGCCCGCTCGCGCACGGCCTCGAGACGATCACGACGAAGTCGCACTGAAGACACGCGCGGCCAGCGGGCAGCGTCGCCCCCGGGGGTCCACTGCTGGCGATGAATCAAGTGTCCCCGTGTCAGTGCTGCGGCACCGGTCGCGCGATCCCCAGTTTCCGCATGCGGAACTGGAGCGTCGACCGCTTCATGCCGAGACGGCTGGCGGCGCCGCGCGGACCGGCGATCACCCAGTTGCTCCGCTCGAGTGCCTCGATGATGTGCCGCCGATCGGCCTCCTCCAGCGTCTCGCCGCCTGACGGCGGCGCGCTCTTCCCGTTGCCCCCACGGCGGCCGTTCAGCGCCGCGATCGGCACCTCGAGCGTCGATCCGGTCGTGAGGATGGCGGCGCGCTCGATCAGGTTCTGCAGCTCGCGGATGTTGCCGGGCCACTCGTAGCGCGTCAGCGCCTCCATCGTCTCGGCCGGGATCGTGTCGATCGCCTTGCGCATGCGGCGCGCGAACTGCTGCGCGAAGTGGCGCACCAGCATCGGGATGTCCTCCCGCCGCTCGCGCAGCGGCGGCACCCGCACCGGGAACACGTTCAGGCGATAGAACAGGTCCTCGCGGAACTTCTGTTCGTCGACGAGCGCCGCGAGGTCACGGTTGGTGGCGGCGAGGAGCCGCGCGTCGGTGCGCAGCGTGCGCGTGCTGCCCAGCCGTTCGAACTCGCGTTCCTGCAGGACCCGCAGCAGCTTGGGCTGCAGCTCAAGCGGGATCTCGCCCACTTCGTCGAGGAACACCGTCCCGCGGGCGGCCAGCTCGAAGCGGCCGACGCGCTGCGTGATCGCGCCGGTGAACGCCCCCTTCTCGTGCCCGAACAACTCGCTCTCGAGCAGCCCGGTCGGTATCGCCGCGCAGTTCAGCTTCACGAACGCCTTGTCGCGGCGCGCGCTCAGCTGGTGGATGGCGCGGGCGACCAGCTCCTTGCCCGACCCGGTCTCGCCGGTGATGAGGACGGTGGAATCGGTCGGCGCGACCGTCTCGATCTCGCGCAGCACGCGGCCGAGCGCGCGGCTGCGGCCGATGATCTCCTCGAAGAGGTGATCGCTGCGGATCTCGTCCTCCAGGTACAGCTTCTCCTGCGCGAGCTGCGCGTTGAGCGCTTCGATGCGTTCGTAGGAGAACGCGTTTCGGACGGCAATGGCGATCTGCCCGGCCACGCGCGTCAGCAGTGGAAACTGCTCCGCCGAGAACGCGTGGTCGGCGAAGGCCCCGAGGTTCAGCGTGCCGAGGATGCCCTGCGGTGTCGCCAGCGGCACCACGCAGCCCGAGCGGATGCCCCGCTCGCGGATGAACGCGCTCTCGGGGAACGTCTCGAGGTCGGCAAGCGAGAAGATCCGCGGCTTGCCGGTTCGGAACACGTATCCGGCGGCCGAGCCCTCGAGCGAGTGCTCCTTGACCGGCGGGATTTCCGACCGCAGGCGGAAGTCCTCGGGCGCGTCGCAGACGTGGTGGCGCAGCATGCGCGCCTGTTCGTCGAACAGGCTCAGCGCCGCGATGTCGGCGCTGCCGCAGCGGCGGAGCGCGGGCGCGACCGCGTGAAACAGCTCGCGAGTGTCGAGCTGGGTGACCACCGCGTTGGTGACGTCGAGGAGCAGCTGCAGCTGATCGCGCTCGCGCTGCAGGGTCGCCACCAGATCGTCTGCCTCAACACTGGCTGCGGTCATACGCCCCCCTCACGTTGCAGAAACTGCGACGCCGCGCAGATCCCCTGCCACCGGGGGCTGCCTCCTTTACCGCACAGGAGGCAGCCCCCCTTCTTGCCGCTAAGACGCTCGTCGCGTGCCGGCGGGTGCCCGTCGATTGGCACCGTGCCAATCGGCGGGCGCGGTTGCGGTTGGCACCGGGTCCCCCGCCACGACCCATCGGATTCACGTAAACCCCAGCGACGTCAGGCGTTACGTGATGTGTCGAGACCGAACGCCGCGACGGTACGAGCATCGCTAAGCCTTGACGCGACAGAACACCATGATGTTCCGAGCCACACCACGATTCGCCGACAACGAGTGCGTGCTCAAGCTCGAGGGATGCCTGGCCGGCGCCTGGGTTCGCGAGCTCGACGCGTGCTGGCGCGAAACCACCAAGGCGCTGGACGGCCGGCCGATGCGGGTCGACCTGACCGACGTCTGCCACGCCGACAACGCGGGGCGTGACCTCCTGACGCTGATGTATCTCGCGGGGGTCCGGCTTACGGCACGCGGCTGTGTGATGCCCGAGGTCGTCCGGGAGATCGAGCAGTCGGTCGCCGGCGGATGGAGGAGTTGACCGTGTCCCCGACAGCGCGTGCCGCCTTCGTCGTCATTGCCGGCTCGGTCCTCTCTGCATGCACGCTCGGCCCCGACTACAAGCGGCCGGTCGTCGCCGTTCCCCCCGCGCACCGGGGAGTGCCGGCCACCAGCGACTCGCTCGCCGACGTGAGGTGGTCGGAGCTGTTCCGTGACGACGCGCTGACCGGGCTGGTCGCCGCCGCGCTGCAGCGGAACTTCGATGTGCGCATCGCGGCCGAGCGGGTCCTGCAGGCGCGCGCCGCGTACGGTATCAGGCGGGCGGACCAGTTTCCCGAACTCGGCGCGGCGTTCGACGCGACGGCGGTACGCGCGTCGCAGACTGGCGCGAACCGCGCCATCACCACGGACGTCCACAGCGGTGTGGCGTACGTGCAGGCAGGGTTCAGCCTGGGATGGGAGCTCGACGTGTGGGGTCGTCTGAAGCGACTGAGCGAAGCGGCGCGCGCGCAGTACCTCGCGACCGAAGAGGCGCGGCGGGCCGTCGTCACGACGCTCGTCGCCGACGTGATCGAGACGTACCTGACGCTGCGGGCGCTCGATCTCGAAATGGAAATCGCGAGGAAGACGCGCGACGCGGCGACCGAGAGCCTGCGGCTGACCGAAGCACGGCGCGCCGGCGGCGCGGCGGCCGGCCTGGACGTGCGGCAGGCGGAGCAGCTCTTGTACACCGCTGCCGGCCAGATCGCGAGCCTCGAACGGGAGATCGCGCAAGCGGAGAACGCGCTCAGCCTGCTGCTCGGACGCACGCCGGGCGAGGTGCCGCGCGGCCAGCCGCTGCCGGCGCTCCAGGCGCCGCCGCGCGTGCCCGCGGGACTGCCCTCGGCGCTGCTCGAGCGACGGCCGGACATCCGCGAGGCCGAGCAGCAGCTGATTGCCGCCAACGCGCAGATCGGCGCGGCGAAGGCCGAGTACTTCCCGCGCATCAGCCTGACCGGCTTCCTCGGGGTCCAGAGCCGATCGCTCGCCGATCTGCTGAGCGGGCCGGCGCGGCTCGCCTCGGCGACGGCCGGCGCGGCCCTGCCGCTCTTCAACGCGGGTCGCACGAAGGCGAACGTCGAGCTGACGGAGGCCCTGCAGCGGGAGGCGCTCGTCACCTACGAGCGCGCCATCTACCGGGCGCTGCGCGAGGTGGCCGACGCGCTGGCCGCGTACCGGAAGACGAGCGAGCAACGCGCGCAGCAGGAGAGGCTGGTCGAGGCCCTTCTCGAATCGAGCCGGCTCTCGACCGAGCGGTATCGCGCCGGCATGGACAGCTACCTGCCCGTGCTCGACGCGCAGCGGAACCTGTTCCAGGGCGAGCTCGACCTGGCGCGGCTGCGCGAGCTGGAGCTCGCGTCAATCGTGCAGCTTTATCGCGCGCTCGGCGGCGGATGGACTCAGGGATGAGATGAACGCAACTCCCAGCTTCGCAACGGCCGGCTCCCAGAAGCCTCTGGTGGTACAGCGTGGATTCGCGACTGCCGGGCGCGACACCGTTGATGTCGAGGCGTGGAGTTCGCAACTCGCCACTCTCAGGGCGCGTCTGATGGTGGAAGAGGCGACGACGTCGCGTGTGACCGTGACGCGCGGGGCTGCCAATCAGAGATCGGTGAGGAGAGGCAATGGCTAAACGGATGATCATCATGCTCGCGCTGGTGGCGGCCTTCGTCGCGGCGCTCGGCTTCTTCAAGGTCAGGCAGTTCCAGGCGATGGCGGAGCAGTTCGCCGCCATGCAGCCCCCTCCCGAGGCGGTGACCACGATCGTCGCGGAGCAGGAGGAGTGGCCGGCGACGCTCAGCGCCATCGGCACTGTCGCCGCCGTTCAGGGTGTGACGGTCAGCGCCGATCTTCCGGGCGTGGTCGATCGCATCGACTTCGATTCCGGGCGGACGGTGCGCGAGGGCGACGTGCTGGTCCGGCTGGACACGCGACAGGAGCAGGCGCAGCTTGCCGCCGCTGAGGCGCAGCGGGAGCTGGCGCGCCTCCACTTCGACCGGATGAAAGGCCTGGTCGACCAGGACGCGGTGTCGCGCGCCGAGTACGACAATGCGGCGGCGGGGCGCACGCAGGCCGAGGCCAGGGTGCGCGAGATCCGCGCCACCATCGAGCGCAAGACCATCCGCGCGCCGTTCTCCGGGATCCTCGGGATTCGCCAGGTGAACCTCGGCCAGTACCTGAACGGCGGCGATCCGATCGTGCCGCTGCAGTCGCTGAATCCGATCTACGTGAACTTTGGCGTGCCGCAGCAGGACGCGGCGCGCATGCAGCGCGGACGCGAGGTACAGATCGTCGCCACCGATCTCGGGAACGCGACGTTCACCGGCCGGGTCAGCGCCGCCGATTCGGTCGTCGACGTGACGACGCGCAACGTGCAGGTCCAGGCGACGCTGGCGAATCCGGGCGGGCGGCTGCGGCCGGGGATGTTCGTCCAGGCGCAGGTGCGGCTCGGCGAGGCCCGCCAGGTAATCACGCTGCCGGCCACCGCCATCAGCTACGCGCCGTACGGCGACTCGGTCTTCATCGTCACGGATCTCAGGGACGCCAACGGCACGGCCTACCGTGGCGTGCGCCAGCAGGTCGTGACGCTGGGAGGCGCCCGCGGCGACCAGGTCGCGGTGCTGTCCGGCGTGCGGGCGGGGGAGGAAGTGGTGACTTCCGGCGTGTTCAAGCTGCGCAACGGGGCGCCGGTCAGCGTCAACAACGAGGTTCAGCCGGCCAACAGCCCGGCGCCGAAGCCGGAGGACAGCTGATGAAGTTCACCGACCTGTTCGTCAGGCGGCCCGTGCTCGCGGTGGTGGTCAACCTGGTGATCCTGATCGCGGGCCTGCAGTCGATCCGCGCGCTGAGCGTGCGGCAGTACCCGCGCAGCGACATCGCGGTCATCCGGGTGAGCACGGTCTACGTCGGCGCGAGCGCTGACCTGGTGCGCGGCTTCATCACGACGCCGCTCGAGCGCGTCATCGCCAGCGCCGACGGCATCGACTACATGGAGTCGTCGAGCGCACAGTCGCTCAGCACGATCACCGTCCACCTCCAGCTCAACTACGACACCAACGCCGCGCTGACGCAGATCCAGTCCAAGGTGGCGCAGGTGCGCAACGATCTGCCGCCGGAGGCCGAGGCGCCGATCATCGAGCTCGAGACCGCAGACAACCAGTTCGCGGCGATGTACCTCGGGTTCTCGTCGCCGGACATGGACCAGAACCAGATTACCGACTACCTGACCCGCGTGGTGCAGCCGAAGCTGAGCGCCGTCAGCGGGGTCCAGCGCGCCGACATCCTCGGCGACCGCACCTTCGCGATGCGGATCTGGCTGAAGTCCGACCAGATGGCGGCGCACGGCATCTCCCCCTCGGCGCTCGGCGACGCGCTCGCGCGCAACAACTATCTCTCGGCGCTGGGCAAGACCAAGGGATCGATGGTGTCGGTGAACCTCGTGGCCAACACCGACCTGCGCACCGCGGAGGAGTTCCGCCAGCTGGTCGTCAAGGAAGAGGACGGCGTGGTCGTCCGCCTCGGCGAGATCGCCGACGTCGTCCTTGGCTCGGAGAACTACGAGGAGGACGTTCGCTTCAACGGCGAGACTGCAACCTTCATGGGCGTGTGGGTCCTGCCCACGGCGAACACGCTCGACGTCATCCGCCGCGTGCGCGAGGAGATCCCGGCGATCCAGGCGCAGCTGCCCGCGGGCATGACCCTCGGCATCCCCTACGACTCGACCGAGTACATCCAGGACGCCATCGACGAAGTGCTGACCACCCTGAGCGAGACGCTCGTCATCGTCATCGTCGTGATCTTCCTCTTCCTCGGGTCGATGCGAGCGTTGATGATCCCGGTGGTGGCGATTCCGATCTCGCTGGTCGGCGCGGTGTTCCTCATGCTCGTCGCCGGGTTCACCATCAACCTGCTGACGCTGCTCGCCATCGTCCTGTCTGTCGGCCTGGTGGTCGACGACGCGATCGTGATGGTGGAGAACGTCGAGCGGCACCTGCACGCGGGTAAGCCTCCGTTCGCGGCGGCGCGGGATGGCGCGCGCGAGCTGGTCGGCCCGATCATCGCCATGACGATCACGCTCGCGGCGGTGTACACGCCGGTCGGGATCCAGGGCGGTCTGACCGGCGCGCTGTTCCGCGAGTTCGCCTTCACGCTGGCGGCGGCGGTCATCGTCTCCGGCGTGGTGGCGCTGACGCTGTCGCCGATGATGGGATCGAAGCTGCTGAAGGCCGGCGGGACGACCCGCGGCTTCGCCGGGATGATCAACCGGCATTTCGAGGTTGTCCGCGTCACCTACACCCGGATGCTGGCCGGCACGCTCCGCTACCGGCCGGTCGTCCTGGTGCTCTGGGGCATCGTGGCGCTCCTGATCGTCCCGCTCTACCTGTTTTCGCAGCGCGAGCTGGCGCCGGCCGAGGACCAGGGCGTCGTCGTCGGGATCGTCCAGGCCCCGGCCAACGCCACGGTCGACCAGACGCGCCTGTTCACGGGGCAGATTCACGCCGTCTACCGCTCCTTCCCCGAGTCGGCGAGCATCTTCCAGATCACCTTCCCGACCGGCGGCTTCGGGGGCATGGTCACCAAGCCCTGGAGCGAGCGCAGCAAGACGGCACAGCAGCTGCTGATGGAGTCGGCGCCGTTGCTGGCGCGAATTCCGGGCATCCGCGTCATCCCGATGACGCCGCCGCCGCTCCCCGGCGGCGGCGACTTCCCCGTCGACCTGGTCATCGCCTCCCCGGCCGAACCACAGCAGCTGCGCGAGCTGGGCGAGCAACTGGTGCAGAAGGCGTTCGCCAGCGGGATGTTCCTGTTCGCCGACGCGGACCTGAAGGTGGATCAGCCGCAGGTGGAGGTCGTCTTCGACCGCGACAAGCTGCGCTCGCAGGGCGTCGATCTCGCCCAGGCCGGGCGCGACCTGGCGGTGCTCCTCGGCGGCGACTACGTCAACCGGTTCAGCATCGGAGGGCGCAGCTACAAGGTGATCCCGCAGGTGCGGCGCGGCGATCGGCTGACGCCGGACCAGCTCGCGACGATGTACGTCACCGGTTCGGACGATCGGCTCGTCCCGCTGGCCACGTTCGCGACGCTGCGGACGACGACCCAGCCCCGCGAGCTGAAGAAGTTCCAGCAGCTGAACGCGGTGCGCATTCAGGGCGTCACGCCGCCGCCGGTGCCGCTCGACCAGGCCTTGAGCGTCCTCGAGGACGAGGCGCGGAAGATCCTGCCGCAGGGCTTCACCATCGACTACGCCGGCGAGTCGCGGCAGCTGCGCACCGAGGGCAGCCGGTTCCTCGGCGTGTTCCTGCTCTCGGCGGTGCTGATCTACCTGGTGCTCGCCGCGCAGTTCGAGAGCTTCCGCGATCCGTTCATCATCCTCGCGGGCTCGGTGCCGCTGGCGATCTCCGGCGCGCTGCTCTTCTCGTTCCTCGGCCTGACCACGCTCAACATCTACAGCCAGGTCGGGCTCATCACCCTCGTCGGCCTGGTGGCGAAGAACGGCATTCTCATCGTGCAGTTCGCCAACCACCTGCAGGAGACCGGGAGGGACAAGCTGTCGGCGGTCATCGAAGCATCGGGCACGCGCCTGCGCCCGATCCTGATGACCACAGCAGCGACGGTGGTGGGGCACGCGCCGCTCGTTGTCGCGACCGGTCCGGGCGCCGGCGCACGCAACAGCATCGGAATCATGCTGGTGAGCGGCATGATCATCGGCACCGCCTTCACGCTCTTCGTGGTGCCGTCGATCTACGTGCTGGTCGCCCGGACCCGCGTCAGCACCACGGCGGAAGAGAGTCGCGTTCGCGACGAGGTCGGGGAACTGGCGGCAGTAGGAGCTAGGAGCTAGGAGCTGGAAGCTGGCAACTGGGAAAATGGAGTCCAGCATGATCCGCGCGAAATCGGAACGGACGTATCTGCCGGCGGCCGGGAGGGACGCCTTCCTGCCGTTCTATGACCCGCTGGTGAAGCTGCTCGGCTTCGATCGGATGCGGATGCTGCTGCTCGAGCAGGCGGCGCTGCGGCCAGGCGATCGCGTCCTCGACGTCGGCTGCGGCACCGGCACGCTCGCGGTGCTCATCAAGCGTCTCTACCCGAGCGTCGACGTGGTCGGCCTCGATCCCGATCCGAAGGCGCTTGGCAGGGCGCGGCGGAAGGCGGAGCGCGCCGGCGTGTCCGTCACGTTCGACCGGGGCTTCGCCGACGCGCTCGCGTATGCCGACGCCACCTTCGATCGCGTGTTCTCATCGATGATGTTCCATCACCTTCCCGCCGAGGCGAAGGACGGGGCGCTGCGGGAGGCCCGTCGGGTCCTCAAGCCGGGTGGACGCCTCGAGTTCCTGGACTTCGCGGGCCACGACCGGGGCGCGCACGGCATTCTCGCGCACCTGTTTCACGCGCACGGCCTGCTGCGCGACAATGCTGACGCGCGCATCCTCGAACGCATGGCGCGGGCGGGGTTCGTGGAGCCGCGGAGGGTCCGCGACAAGAGCACCCTGTTCGGGCGCCTGGGATATTTCCAGGCATGGGTCGCGCGATAGGCGACGGCCCACCGGCGGGGGAGGAGGCCTGATGAAAGCCAGGCCGAGCACCATCGACCAGTACCTCGCCGCGCTGAGCGCCGACACGCGCGCGGCCCTCGAGAACCTGCGCAAGACGATCAGGTCCGCCGCCCCGGGGGCGGAGGAGTGCATCAGCTATTCGCTGCCGGCGTTCCGGCTCGACGGCAAGCTGCTCGTCGGCTTCGGCGCCTCCTCGAACCATTGCTCGATGTACCCGATGAGCGGCACGACGGTGAAGACGCTAAAGAAGGACCTCGAGGGCTACGCGACCACGAAGGGAACGATCCGCTTCCACCCGGACCATCCCTTGCCGCCGGCACTGGTTCGGAAAGTCGTGAAGACCCGGATTGCGGAGAACGCCGGCTGATTACGTTCGCCGGCGCCGCGTCTCCGCCTCCCCCAGCCAGCCGCGGCGGATCTTCTCCTCCGGAACGCTCGTCAGGTAGGGCTTGATGTCGAGGACCGGCGTGCCGTCGAGCATGTCGACGCCGCGGACGTACAGCTGGCTGCCGTCGCGGCGCACCAGCTCGACGACGGTGAGGCCGATCGGGTTCGGCCGCTGCGGCGAGCGCGTGGCAAAGACGCCGTGCGGCCGGTCGTCGCTCGGCGGCCGCGCCTCGAGCACGTCGCCGGGCTCGCCACGATCGAAGACCCACAGCACGATCAGATGCGAGAAGCCCTCGATGTCCTGGAGTCCCCGGGCGAGCTCGGGCAGCACGTCGATGACCCCCTCCGCATCGTGCTTCGCATCCAGGCCCTTCGGGACTTGCTTCGTTTCGGTATAGCCACTGCGAATGTACCCGATCGGGTGCATCGTGAACATCCCGGTTCCTTGGTCAGTCGATAGTCGATAGTCAGAGTCAGCGTCAGAGTCGAAGTCAGAGTCGCGAGTCTGCAGCCTGAACTCCGCGGGCGTTCCTGCAAAGAACGCCGCCTCGCCGTATGGGCGCCGTGTACGCTCGGAGCCTACTCCAGGAACCTCGCGCGGTGCTCGGGCGGTGGCACCGGGCATGCCTCGTGCCGGCCGAAGGCGCGGTAGCGCCAGCGGGCCACCCAATCATATGTCCAGCCACGCACGAACGGCGGGGCGAGTCGGGCGACGCGGGCGGCAAGCGGCCAACCCTTCCCCAGCCTTTCGAGAATGAACAGCGCCCCACTGGACTTGTCCAGCAGCCGCTCGGACGGGAGCCCCGCGTCCACGACCACGACCAGCGTGTCGAGCGCGTCTGGATCCCGGTCGTGCCTCGCCAGCGTCGCGCGCGCGAACTCGCCCTGGAGCGGTGCGAACCTGAACACGCCGGGGCGATCCCGCGCGAGCACGAACCGCACGACGCCGTTGCAGAGCGCGCACACGCCGTCGTAGAGCACGATCGGGCCGGGCTCGCCGTCGTCGCGCACGTGTGCAGGATAACCCGGCAGTCACGGCGGTTCAGGTCCGGTCGGTTGCATGGCACGCCTGGTCCCCTGAGCGGCAAGGCTTCGGCACACTTGCTGTCGCCGGCCGGCTCGCTCAGGGTCGTTTACGACGAGCCGACGCAGAAGTCGCGCGTCCTCGATTCGGCGGCCGCCGTGTACACCGCGTGCGACGAATCTGATCTTGACAATCCACCTCATCAGGTGGATCGTGTATTACCGCCGTATCCAGGAATGGCAACGGCAGCAGCGTCGAACCCATGAGTCTGCTGCGCTCCGCCGTCGTCTGGCTCGTCGTGATCGTCGCAAGCGGTGCCGTTCCCGTAGCCGCGACCTGCTTCGAGGGCGCGAACGGCTGCGGAGAAACGTGCGCGCGCTGCTGGTGCAAGCAGCATTCTGCGGATGACGCGCTGCGGCCGCGCTGCCCGTGTTGCCAGCCGCCGGGCAGCGCCGCCCTCATCACTTTGCTACCGCCCGCGGTCCTGCCCGCATCGACGCTTGTCCCCTGTCCCACGACGGGCCGCCGTCTAGCCGCCGGAGCGGCGGAAGACGCGCACGTGCTGGCGCCGTCCATCTCCGATCCCCCGCCGCGCACGCGTTCCAGTTCCGACCAGCTTGCATAGTTCGCGCGGCCGCGTACGTGGCCGCACACGTCGACAACAGGAGGCGCACCATGCGCGCGATTGGCAAGCGCCCGCGTGAGCACTGCGCAATTCGATCAGACGTTCTCCGCCACGGTCGGCCCACGCCGAACCGATTTTCGACCAGGAGACGCTCACGATGGCGATCCGGATCGAGGCGGACAACCCGCGATCGGTCCTCAAGCCGGGGATGTTCGTCGACGTCGAGTTCACGATCGACGTGCGCGACGCGCTCGTCGTGCCCGCCGACGCGATCGCCGATTCGGGACTGCGCAAGACGGTCTTCGTCGATCTCGGCGACGGCTACTTCGAGCCGCGGCAGGTGGACACCGGCTGGCGGATCGGCGATCTCGTCGAGGTGACGAAGGGGCTCATGCCGGGCGAGCGAATCGTGATCTCGGGCACGTTCCTCATCGACTCGGAGAGCCGCATGAAGGCCGCGGCACAGGGCATCTTCGGGGAGGCGGCCGAGGATCCGGTCTGCGGCATGCAGGTGGATCAGGCGCGCGCGGCGGCGGGCGGCCGGATGGTGGAGCACGGTGGCCGCAAGTACCACTTCTGCGCCGACGCCTGCCGCGATTCGTTCGTGCAGGACCCCGACCGCTATCTGAAGCGCGGGGCGGGTCCGGCGGGCGACGCGAAGGCGGCGGCAACGTCGAAGGATCCGGTCTGCGGCATGGCGGTCGACGAGGGGGCGGCACGGCAGGCCGGCCTGGTGCGCGAGCGCGACGGCCGCACGTATTTCTTCTGCAGCGCGCAGTGCAAGACGACGTTCGACGCCGGGGCGAGGAAGCGGTGACGCCGTGATCACGCGGATCATCGACTTCTCCGTCCGCAACCGGTTTCTCGTGCTCGTCCTCGCGGCGGCCTCCGCGGTGGCCGGCGCGTGGTCGCTGCGCCGCGTCTCCTTGGACGCGATCCCGGATCTCAGCGACACCCAGGTCATCATCTATTCGAAATGGGATCGCAGCCCGGATCTGGTCGACGCGCAGGTGACCTATCCGATTGTCAGCGCGATGCTCGGTGCGCCACACGTTCGGGCGGTGCGCGGGTTCTCGGATTTCGGCTACTCGTTCGTCTACGTCATCTTCGAGGACGGCGTCGACATCTACTGGGCGCGGACCCGCACGCTCGAGTACCTGTCGGCGGTGCTGCCCCGCCTCCCGGAAGACGCGCGCACCGAGCTCGGGCCGGATGCCACCGGGCTCGGCTGGGTGTACCAGTACGCGCTGGTCGATCGCTCCGGCAAGCACAGCCTGGCGGACCTGCGCTCGTACCAGGACTGGTACCTCCGCTATTACCTGAAAGCCGTGCCCGGCGTCGCCGAGGTCGCGTCGGTTGGCGGATTCGGTCGGCAGTACCAGGTGAACGTGGACCCGAACCGCCTGCGCAACTACGGGCTCTCGATCCAGCGCGTCGTCGACGCCGTCCGCGGCGGCAATACGGAAACCGGCGGCCGCCTGATCGAGTTCGGCGGCACCGAGTACATGATCCGCGGGCGCGGCTACGCCCAGTCGATCGCCGACTTCGAGAGCATTGTCGTATCGGCGAGCGCGAGCGGCACCCCGATCAGGATCCGCGACATCGGCCAGGTGACAGTCGGACCGGATCTGCGCCGGGGGGTGGCGGACCTCGACGGCATCGGCGAAGCGGTCTCCGGCATCATCGTGATGCGCCACGGCGAGAACGCCCTCGACGTCATCGATCGGGTGAAGGAGAGGATCCGGCAGATCACACCCGGTCTGCCGGAAGGCGTCGAGATCATCCCGGTGTACGACCGCTCGGCGCTGATCCGCCGCGCCATCTCCAACGTCACCGAGACCCTCGTCGAGGTGATCCTGGTCGTCGTCTTCGTCGTGCTGCTGTTCCTCTGGCACGTGCCGAGCGCGCTCATCCCGCTCATGACGATTCCCGTCGCGGTGCTGGTCTCGTTCATCCCCTTCCGCGCGATGGGGATCACGGCCAACATCATGTCGCTCGGTGGCCTCGCCATTGCCATGGGCGAGCTGGTCGATGCTGCGATCGTGGTCGTCGAGCAGACGCACAAGAAGCTCGAGGACGCCCAGCGCAGCGCACGGGTCGTCGACTACCGCCCGGTCGTCGTCGAAGCCGTGAAGGAGGTGGCGCCGGCCAGCTTCTTCGCGCTGCTGGTGATTGCCGTGTCGTTCCTGCCCATCCTCACGCTCGAGGCGCAGGAAGGCCGCCTGTTCAAGCCGCTCGCGTACACCAAGACGCTGGCAATGATCGTCGCCGCGTGCCTCGCGATCACGCTCGATCCGGCGCTGCGGCTCGTCTTCGCGCGGTTCCGCCGCTTCAGCTTCCGCCCGCTCTGGCTGGCGCGCGGGGTGAACGCGCTGCTCGTCGGTCGGATCCGTTCGGAAGACAGCCATCCCCTCAGCCGCTTCCTGATGCGCGTCTACGAACCGGTGGTCCGATGGTCGCTGCGCTGGAAGTGGTCGGTGATCGGCGGCGCGCTGGTGCTGGTGCTGCTCACCGTGCCGGTCTTCATGCGCCTCGGATCGGAGTTCATGCCGCCGCTCGACGAAGGATCGCTGTTCTACATGCCGACGACGATGCCGGGCATCTCGATCAGCGAGGCGCAGAACCTGCTGCAGGTGAGCGACCGGGCGATCCGGCAGTTCCCGGAGGTCGATCGCGTGCTCGGGAAGGCGGGGCGCGCCGACACCAGCACCGACCCGGCGCCGCTGTCGATGCTGGAGACGGTCATCACGCTCAAACAGGTGTCCGAGTGGCGCCGCGTCGACACCTGGTACTCGGCCTGGGCGCCACGGTGGCTCGCCTCCGTCCTGCGGCACGTCACGCCGGATCACATCTCGCAGGACGAGCTCGTGGACCAGATGAACCGCGCCCTGCAGTACCCCGGCGTCTCCAATGCCTGGACGATGCCGATCAAGGCGCGCATCGACATGCTCACGACCGGCATCCGCACGCCCGTCGGGCTGAAGATCGCCGGCAGCCGCTACGAGGTCATCGAAGAGATCGGCACGAAGATCGAAGCGCTGCTCCCGTCGGTGCCGGGGACGCGCAACGTGTTCGCCGAGCGCGCCGGCAGCGGGTTCTTCCTCGACATCGAGTGGAACCGCGACGCCCTCGCGCGATACGGCTTGAGCATCGCCGAGGCCCAGGCCGTCGTGCAGAACGCCATCGGTGGCGAGAACGTGACGACCACGATCGAGGGACGGGAACGCTACCCGGTCAACGTCCGGTACATGCGCGACTTCCGATCCGACCTCGATGCGCTCGGCCGGGTCCTCGTCCCGGCGGCCGAAGGGCAGCGGCAGATCCCGCTCAACAGCCTGGCCAGGATCACGATCGCCAGCGGCCCGTCGATGATCCGCAACGAGGACGGCCTGCTGACCGGCTACGTGTTCGTCGACGTCGCCGGCCGCGACGTGAACGGATACGTCGAGGAGGCCCGTCGCATCGTGAACGAGCGGATCCAGCTGCCCCCGGGTTATGCCGTCCTCTGGAGCGGACAGTACGAAGCCATGACCCGCGTCCGCCAGCGGCTGATGTACATCATCCCGCTCACCCTGTTCCTCGTCTTCCTGCTGCTCTACATGAACACGCGGTCGATCGTGAAGACGGCCGTCGTCGCCCTCGCGGTGCCGTTCTCAGCCATCGGTGCGGTCTGGTACCTGTATCTGCTGGGGTACAACATGAGCATCGCGGTCTGGGTCGGCCTGATCGCGCTCATGGGCGTCGATGCCGAGACCGGCGTGTTCATGCTGCTGTACCTGGATCTCGCCTACGAACGCGCGAAGCGCGACGGCAGGCTGAGATCGCTCGCAGAGCTGCAGGAGGCGGTGGTCCAGGGTGCGGCCAAACGCCTGCGCCCGAAGTTCATGACGATGGCGACGACGTTCATCGGCTTCATCCCGATCATGTGGGCGACGGGGACCGGATCCGACGTCTGGAAGCGGATCGCGGCGCCCATGGTCGGTGGGATTCTGACGTCGTTCCTGCTGGAACTCATCGTGTACCCCGCCATCTACGAGATCTGGAAGTGGCACACCGAGGTGAAACACCAGCCGATGGGTGCCGTCGCCGATGCGACGGCGGCCGTGGGCGCCCCTTACCAGGGCGTGTGACACAAGACCCGCCCACCCCGTAGGTCCCGGTACTTCAGTACCTTCTCGGCGTCCTGCCGCAGGTACCCCCGACTGATCCGTTCAGTACTTTCGGCAAATTGTTGAGCCGCGTGCCACGACTCATAGTGAGTCGTCGTGGTCGACTTGGCGAACAACAAGGCACAACGACGCTCGTCGCGGTATCCCATCACCGCGCCGATGCGCTTTCGCGAGAGCGACGGCCCGTGGCACGACGGAACGACGCTGAACATCAGCGCTCGTGGGCTCCTGTTCCGCGCGAGTGTGTCGGTTCCACTCTCGCGCGTCCTCGAAGTTCACGTTCCACCGCTCCCGAGAGAATCATTCGCCGGGCACGTGCTCTGTTGGGGAACTGTCGTGAGAACGGAGGCGGTGCCGGGCGCCGGCGACACGTTGATCGCCATGACGATAGAGCAATTCCAGCTGCGGCGGACGGAACCGGACCCACCGTCCAGCGAGCTGAGAACGGCGGTTCATCGGTAACCAGTGGTCTACCAAGGAGTGGGTATGGGCAGGCACAAGGTGTTGCGCCTCACCGTGACCGCTACAGCACTCGCAGTGGGTGTGTGGGGAACGGTCCTGAGTGGCGCGGCGCAGAAGCTGAAGGGAACCGACACCGGCAAGCGCAGCGACCGTCAGATCACGGTCGTTGACGCAGCCGGGCGAAAGCACACGCGCATGAAGCCGATCACGCTGCAGGAGAGGCAGGCCGCGGCGGCCCGCCTGCAGGCGAAGCGTGACGCGGTGGTCGCACGCGCGAAGGCGGCGCGCGATGCAGCGATCGGCACGCCACAGGAAGCGCAGGCGCAGGCGGCGTACCTGGTCGCGCTGGCGGCAGTGGGCCCGCTCGGCTCCCTCGAGTATCTCGTGGGCGCCAATGGCGAGCTGTTTCCTGACTACTCGGGCTTCACGCCCAACTATGCGAACAGCCCGATGCCGACGGTGAACCCCGACGGCTCACTCACGGGAGGCATTCGCAAGTTCGTCGATACGCTGCCGGGACTCGATGCGCCGAACAACCTGGGCCAGATGATCCCGATCGCAGTGCCGGACCGGACCTCGTACCCTGGCGCCGACTACTACGTCATTGAGCTGGTCGAGTACACGAAACAGATGCACAGCGACCTGCCGCCGACGACGCTGCGTGGATACCGGCAGGTGAACACCCCAAGCGGCGTAGCAGCCGACCCGCAGTACCTAGGGCCGGCGATCGTGGCGAGAAAGGGCGTTCCCGTACGCATCACGTTCAGAAACAGCCTGCCCGCCGGCGGCGGCGGCAACCTGTTCCTGCCGGTGGATGCCAGCGTGATGGGCGCGGGCCCCGGCCCGAACTACACGGGCGCGGAGCCACCCGACGTCGCCTGCCAGAAAAGACCGGGGATGCCGGTGCCGCAAGGCTGCTACACCGAGAACCGGGCGACGATCCACCTGCACGGCGGGGTCACCCCGTGGATCAGCGACGGCACGCCGTTCCAGTGGATCACGCCGGCGACCGACACGACCGAGTACCCCGCCGGCGTCAGCGTCTACAACGTGCCGGACATGGCGAATCCGGGAAAGCCTGGCACGACCAACACGGGCGAGCAGACCTTCTACTACACGAACGACCAGTCCGCGCGGCTGATGTTCTATCACGACCACGCGCACGGCACGACGCGGCTGAACGTCTACGCCGGGATGGCGGCCGCCTACCTGCTGCAGGATGAAACCGAGCTCCAGCTCACTGCCAACGGCATCATCCCTCAGGACCAGATTCCGCTCGTCATCCAGGACAAGACGTTCGTCGATGCGACGACCATTCGCACACAGGATCCGACCTGGAGCTGGGGCACCGGTGCGACCTACCCATACACGGATCCAACGGGCAGGGTGACGACACTCCGCGAACCGAAGACGGGCGACCTCTGGTGGCCGCACGTGTATCAGCCTGCTCAGAACCCGTATGACATCTCCGGCCTGAACGCGATGGGCCGCTGGCACTACGGGCCGTGGTTCTGGCCGCCGACGACCGGCATTCCGTACTTGCCGGTGTCGAACCCGTACTACGACTGCAACGCCGACGGAATGGCTGACGCAACACACCCGTGCGAGCGTCCGTGGCACCCGATCGAGGTCCCCGGCACGCCCAACCCGTCGTGGGGCGCCGAGGCGTTCCTGGATACGCCGGTCATCAACGGGACCGCATACCCGACGCTGACCGTCGAACCGAAGGCGTACCGGCTCCGCATCCTCAATGCGGCGCACGACCGGTTCTGGAACCTCCAGTTGTACCGCGCGGATCCAAACGTCACCGTGGGCACCGCCGGCCTGACGGAAGTCAGGATGACGGAGGCCAACCCCGGCAACCCGCTGCTGTCGGCATTCCCGACCTGGCCGCGCGACGGCCGTGACGGCGGCGTCCCGGATCCCGCGTTCCTCGGACCGAACTTCCTGCAGATCGGCACCGAGGGGGGCTTCCTGCCGATGCCGACGTGGGTGAACAACCAGCCGATCGCGTGGAACCTGGATCCCACGACGTTCAATTTCGGAAACGTCTCGGATCACGCCTTGCTCCTCGGGCCTGCCGAGCGCGCCGACGTCATCGTGGACTTCTCCGGCTACTCAGGGCAGACCCTGATCCTCTATAACGACGCGCCCGCGGCCTTCCCGGCGCTCGACGCGCGCAACGACTACTACACGGGCGCGCCGGACCTGACCGACGTCGGCGGCGTTGCCGGCGTACACCCCGGCTACGGGCCGAACATCCGCACGATCATGCAGATCAAAGTCGCCGGCGCCGTGACGACGCCCTCCAACTACCAGGGAGATGCTGCGCTGATGGCCGAGTGGGCGCCGGTCGTGGAGCCAAATCCCGATCCGACGCTTCCGCCGATAGTCACCACGCCCGGCGTGTTCATGCGCTCCCAGGATCCGATCATCGTGGGGCAGACGGCGTACAACGAGACGTACGGGAGAACCTTCCCGGCCTATTACCCGAACTGGGGCTACGCACGCATCCAGGACTTCTCGATGCGTTTCCAGTCACCGGATGGTAACTACGCGCGGATTGACTTCAAGACGAAGGCGATCCAGGACGAGATGGGCGAAGCGTTCGACGACTACGGCCGCATGAGCGCAAAGCTCGGTCTCGAGCAGCCGAACACCGCCGCCGGGATGCAGCGGTTCGTCCTCCAGGGCTTCAACGACCCGCCCACCGAGCTGGTCAAGCTGTCGCAGATGGGCACGCTGATTGGCGTCGGCGAGGACGGGACGCAGATCTGGAAGATCACGCACAACGGCGTGGACACGCACCCGGTCCACTTCCACCTGTTCCACGTGCAGTTGATCAACCGCGTGGGCTGGGACGGCGCCATCAGGCTTCCCGACGCGAACGAGCTGGGGTGGAAGGACACCGTGAGGATCAGCCCGCTCGAGGACACGATCGTGGCGCTGCGGCCGATCGCGCCTCGGCCCGAGCTCCTGCCGTGGCCGGTGCCGAACAGCATCCGTCCGCTCAACCCGGCGCTGCCGCTCGGGTCGACGCTCGGATTCACGAACATCGATCCGCAGGGCAACCCGGTCGCCATCACCAACGACCTCGCGAACTTCGGCTGGGAGTACGTGTGGCACTGCCACATCCTCAGCCACGAAGAGAACGACATGATGCGTGCCGTGGCGTTCGCCGCTCCGCCGGCGGCGCCGACGCTCACGGTGGGGCCTGCGACGAACCTGGTCGAGCTCCAGTGGGTCGACAACTCGGTCACCGCGAGCGGGTTCACGATCCAGCGCGCCTCCGACCAGGCGTTCACGCAGAACGTGGTCACGATCCAGGTCGGCCTGGTGAACAGGTATGACGACCACGTGAACCCGCTCAACGGTCCGTTCTACTACCGCATACGCGCCGTGAACACCGTGGGCAGCACCGTCGTCGGCTATCCGACGATCACGGCGGTCAGCGAGTGGTCGAACTGGGTCGGCCCCGCGCAGGGCGCCACGGCGCTCGCCGTCACGCAGGACATCGCCAGCAGGTCGCCCGTGGTGCTCAGCTGGAACTACATTGGTGCGGACGCCGCGTCGGTAATCGGCTGGGTGATCCAGCGTTCGACCACGTCGACGTTCACCAGCCCGACGCAGTGGGTGATTGGGCAGGAAGTGGAGTACTTCGACACCTCCACCCGGGCCGGCACCCTCTACTACTACCGCGTCGCCCCGTTGACCGTTCTCGGACGGGGTCCGTGGTCCAACACCGTTTCGATTACTCCACATCGGTGATCGATCGAGCCGGGGAGGGAGCCTCTCCCTCCCCGGATCTGCCCGGAGGGTTCGCCCGTTTCGACCCCCGAGCCGGAGGGCCAACAGGCAGCGCGGGGAGAAAATCGATGTCCGCTCGTGTTTCGTTCTCAGCAACGCCGTTTCTTACCGCCGCCCTCATAACACTCACGCCAGCCGCCGCCGCCGCTCAGATCACGCCGTATTGCGGTCCTGTAGACGTCGTCTTCGCGATAGATGACACCGCGAGCATGTACACGGAGCTCGTCAGCGCCCAGCCGGGCGCGTTCAAGACGCGAATCCCGGCCATCCTGGATCGGATCCAGGCGTGCAGCGATCGAGATCCGCTCAACAACAGGTACGACTACCGTCTGGCGCTCGTCACGTTCAAGGACGACATCGCCATCCGCCACAACTTCTCGGCCAACAACCGCTCCATCGTCGAGCCGACGATCCTCGGCCTGTTCGGCTCCGGTGGCAATCGCGAGGCGGACGCGTCGGACGAGGCGATTCGAACGATCGTACAGGCGCTCCCGGCGGCCGGGCGGCTCGGGCCGGACGGCACCCAGCGCCAGGACATCGATTTCTTTCCGGCATTCCGCCCGCACGCGCTGAAGATCATCATCCTGGTCACCGACGATCCCCCCGGCGGCTTCTACGACAACAACGACGCCGTGCGCGATCTCGAGGCCAGGCTGCGCGCCGACGAAGCGGCGGCTGCCGGTATCCGCATCGTGTCGGTCTTCACGCCCGAACAGCCGTACCAGGACGCCGCCGCCCCGACGATGCGGTACTACGCCGACGCGACGCATGTCACGGCGGAGGATCAACTGCGGGCCTTCGTGAACACGGACGTGCCACATGCCGGTGACGGCATCCTCGCGTACTTGGAAGCGCTCCCGGCGCTGAACCGGCCGCCGGTCGCACGCTGCACCGACCGGCCGTTCAACGTCTATCCCGCCTGCCAGCCGGTCGCCGCCGACATCGATTTCGGCTCGTACGACCCCGACGGAAGCATCGCGTCGCGGGTGCAGTCACCGGCTGGCCCGTACCCGCACGGCGTCACGACCGTGACGCTCACCGTGACCGACAACCAGGACGGCACGGACAGCTGTTCGGCGCAGGTCGACGTGTTCGGCTGCGAGCCGGTCTTCAACCTGCCTGCGGCCATCGACGCCGAGGCGACCAGCGCCGCCGGCGCAGTCGTCAGTTATCCGCCGGTGACGGCCGAGGATTACAGCGGCACACCCATCGCCAACCCGGTGACCTGCATGCCTGCAAGCGGCTCCGTCTTCCCGCTCGGCGCCACGTCCGTGGTGTGCGAAGTCACCGACAGCCACGGCATCACCGGCAGGGACTCCTTCACCGTGACCGTAACGGATACGACGCCGCCGGCACTGACGGTGCCCGCCAGCGTCAGCGTGCCGGCTACCAGCGGGTCGGGGGCGGTCGTGACCTACACGGCCACCGCCACCGACATCGTCGACGGTGCCGTCACCCCGGTGTGCTCGCCGGCGAGCGGAAGCCAGTTTTCCGTCGGCGCGACCACGGTGACGTGCACGGCGGCGGACACACGCGGCAACTCGGGCAGCGGCAGCTTCACCGTGACGGTGACGGCTGGCGACACCTCGCCGCCCACGGTGACGGTGCCGGCCTCCATGGTGCTCGAGGCAACGGGACCCTCAGGGGCGATCGCCACGTTCACCGCCAGCGCCGCCGACGACGTCGACGGGCCGCTGCCCGCGACCTGCACGCCGGCGAGCGGCGGGACGTTCCCGATCGCCGCGACGACCGTGACGTGCTCGGCAACCGACAGCCACGGCAATACCGGCTCGGCGAGCTTCACCGTGACGGTGCGGGACGCGACGCCGCCGGCCGTCAGCGTTCCGCCGAACGCCACGCTCACCACGACGACGAAC
Source organism: Vicinamibacterales bacterium (assembly GCA_048594975.1). GTDB lineage: Bacteria > Acidobacteriota > Vicinamibacteria > Vicinamibacterales > 2-12-FULL-66-21 > JBMDXB01. Next base: position 99,237 of record JBMDXQ010000027.1, read on the forward strand.
GCCCCGGTGGCGCACACGTTCGCCGCCACGGCGATGGACCTGGTCGATGGTCCGCTGGTTCCCATCTGCATCCCGCCGAGCGGATCGCTCTTCCCCGTCGGCGCGACGACGGTCACCTGCACGGCATCCGACAGCCATGGCAACGCCGGCAGCGCCAGCTTCACCGTGACCGTGACCCTGGTCGACACAACAGCACCGGTGGTCACCGTGCCGGACAACATGATCGTCGAGGCGAGCGGCCCCGCCGGCGCGGTCGTGACGTTCAGCGCCTCGGCCACAGACAACGTCGACGGAACCGTGCCGGCGACCTGCATGCCGGCGAGCGGGTCGACGTTCCCGATCGACCGGACGACAGTGACCTGCTCGTCCTCGGACGGCCACGGCAACACCGGTTCGGCGAGCTTCGACGTTCGGGTGCACGACACGACCCGGCCGACGGTCACGGTGCCCGCCGATGTCACGATTCTCGCGCCGACACGAGACGGAGTGCCCTACACCTTCACCGCGACCGCGAGCGACGTGGTGGACGGAGCGATCGCGACCATCTGCACGCCGGCGAGCGGATCGGTGTTCCCCGTCGGCACGACGACGGTGACCTGTACCGCGACCGATGCGCACGACAACGTCGGCAGCGCGAGCTTCGTCGTCACCGTCGTGCTCGACGATTCCACGCCGCCGGTCGTGACAGTGCCGGCACCCATGACCGTCGAAGCCACCCGCGCCGGCGGAGCCATTGCGATCTTCACGGCCTCGGCCCTCGACAATCTCGATGGCCCGCTGACGCCGACCTGCGTGCCGGCGAGCGGCAGTACCTTCCCGCTCGGCACGACCACCGTGACCTGCACGGCGACCGACGCACACGGCAACGTCGGCACCGCCAGCTTCACCGTCACGGTCGTCGACACCACGCCGCCGTTGATTGCCGTACCGACGGACACGACGCTCGCGCCGACCGGACCCGACGGGGCGACCTTCACCTACACGGCGACGGCGGTCGATGTCGTCGACGGCACCGTCGCCGTCGGCTGCACGCCCGCGAGCGGATCGCTCTTCCCGATCGGCATGACGACGGTCACCTGCACGGCGACGGATGCGGCGGGGAATTTCGCGTCGCGTTCGTTCCGCGTCACCGTTGCCGTCCCTCCGCCTGACCCGCCGGCGGCGGTGCAGGTGGTCGAAACGGCGCGCGTGTCGGCGACCATCGCGTGGATGCCGGGCGCGGACAACCGGGCCGTCGCCTACCGCATCTACGAACTGGAACTGAGGGGTAACAGGGTGATCTGGCGACTGGTCGCGGACGGCGTGCAGGCCCTCTCGTACGTGATCGATCGGATAAGCAGGCCGAACGCCGTCCACACCTACGCGGTGACCGCGGTTGACGCGGCCGGCCTCGAGTCGGTGCGCAGCGCACCGGTCGAGGTGCTATTGCAGAGGAGGTGACCTGCCAGAATCGCCCGCTCTCAGAACGAGCTGTCCAGAGTCTGACGGCGCGCGCCGTCAGGCATAAACCCACGCGTGCTGAGCCAGGAGGCTCACGGTATGAAGAGGCGCGACTTCATTCGACTCACGGCGGCGGCCGGAGCGGCGGCGATGCTCCCCTGGCAACGTACCGCGTACGCGGCGTTTGCGACGTCTCCGCCGCTCCTGAAGTTCGGTCCGAATCAGAAGCTCCGTTTGTTCGGCGTTGACATTCCCCCCGCGACACCCGTGGGCACACCCTACCCAGGTGTCGACTACTACGAGATCGCGATGCGGCAGTTCACTGATCAGCTGCATCCCGACCTCGGCCCGACCACCTTGCGCGGCTACCAGAACCTGGCCAGCACCGCGACCCCGAAACATCTCGAGGGTGTCATCCTTGCGCAGGTCAACAGGCCGGTCCGGATCAAGTGGTTCAACGAGTTTCCGACGGACATCCCGCTGCCGGTGGACCCGACCCTGATCGACCCGTACCAATTTGGCCAGTCGCTCGGAAACGACCGCGCGGCGCCACACCTGCACGGCGGACTCGTCCCGTGGCCGAGCGACGGCGGCCCGTTCCACTGGTTCTCGAACGGGGGCGCGGTGAAGGGCCCGTCGGTCCTGAACTGGTTGCCCGACGTGAACAACAACCTGACCGACGACTACTGGTATCCGAACATCCAGACGGCTCGATTCATGTGGTATCACGACCACGCCGTCGGTCTCACGCGTTTGAACCCGTATCTCGGCCTGGCGAGCGGCTACGTCCTGACCGATCCGAGCGAGGGGCTTCTCGGTCCCAACTCCTCCGGTGAACCGACGCTGATGCGGATGCTCGCCATCCCCGAGGGCGACCTCGCCCGCCAGGTGCACCTGGTGGTCCAGGACAAGATCTTCTCTCCGAACCCGTACGGGATCGGCAGCACCGGCGATCTCTGGTACCCGGATTTCTACGACACGGAGTTCTTCGGACCTGTCGCGAAGGGCAAGTTGCCATTGCCGAGCATCTCGCTCGTCCCCGAGTTCTGGGGCGACACGATGCTGATGAACGGCACCGTGTTCCCGTATTTCGACGTCGAGCCGCGGCGCTACCGCTTCCGGATCCTGAACGCGTGCAACACCCGCGTCCTGAGCCTCCGGCTGCTCGGCTCGACGGGCAGACCCTTCCCGTTCAACGCGGAACCGGATCCTGCAAAGCCGGGTCCTGTCATGACGCTGATCGGCACCGAGGGCGGCTTCCTGGACGGCACCGTGGCGCCCAAGGGAGTCATCTACAACAACACCGCTGCGAACCCGCTGGTGCTGGCGCCGGCCGAACGCGCCGACATCATCGTCGACTTCTCGGAGCTGGCGAACGCGGCCACCCAGGGGAACCCGAACCAGGGTCCGTTGTGCGTCCTCCTGCACAACGATGCCCCGGTGCCCTTCCCCGGCGGCACCCCGCTGGCGGACTTCCACCCGGGGAACCGCAAGCTCGCCGTGGCACCCGCTCCGGGGTACGGCCCGAACACGCGGACGCTGCTGCAGTTCAGGGTGCACCCGCTCGGAGCGCTGACCGGCAACTCGACTCCTGACCCGGCGCCGGATCCCGCGTGGCAGCTCCCACCGTCGCCGATGCCACAGCAGACCGAACCTGGAACGAGGGACGTCGCGCTGTACGAGACGGTCGACGACTACGGGCGGCTGGCGCAGAACCTCGGGACCCTGGCCGGACCGGCCGAACAGCTCGACCCGGCAACGGAGGTCGTGCAGGCGGGCACGGTGGAGGTCTGGCGCGTCTTCAACGTCAGTGCCGACACGCACCCGATTCACTTTCACTACTTCAACGTGCGGGTGCTCAAGCGCGAGCCCTTCTCCTGGCGCGGCGGCATGCCGAACATCTCGGGCCAGCCGCTGCCGCCCGATCCTGCGGAGCAGGGGTGGAAGGAAACCGTCAAGTTCAATCCCGGGGAGTGCACGACGCTGCTCGTGGAGATGCCGCTCACGAGCAACCTTGCACCAGCAGGTGTGACGATACCGAACAGCCCGCGTTCCGGCGACAACGGTCTCGGTGCGACCGGACACGAGTACGTGTGGCACTGCCATATCCTCGAGCACGAAGAGCACGACATGATGCGGCCGCTGGTCGTCCTGCCGGACACGCCTGCGGCGGCCAGACCGTGAGAAGATAGAGCTATCGCACACGACGTTTCCCCGGCCCGCGCAAGCGGGCCGGGGAGCACAGGGACGCCGCCAGGCGTGCCCTCGACGCAGGCTCTATGCCGACCAGCCTGAAGATCGTCACGGCTTGCGTAGTAGTCGTGGCGGCGTTTGCCGCCGGCCTCGCGATCGGGACCCGCTCGAGCCAGGAACAGGCGTCTCCAGAGCGTCTGATCCTGTACTGGCGCTGCCCGATGCACCCCGACTACCGCGCCGACAAGGCGGGCACGGCACCCTGCTGCGGGATGGCGCTCGAACCGGTCTACGGCGACGGTTCGGGCAGCGGATCGCAGGACGTGCCTGCCGGCGCGATCCACATCTCCGCGGAAAAACAGCAGGCGATCGGCGTCCGGATTGGCATCGTCGAGCAGGCCTCAGGCGAACAGACGGTCCGCACCGTCGGACGGGTCGCGGTCGACGAGCGACGCGTGTTTCGCATCAACGCCGCCACGCCCGGCTGGATCATCGACGCGATGTCGAATTCGGTCGGCAGCGTCGTCAAGGCGGACGAGGTGCTCGCGACGTTCTACGGGCGGGAGTTCCTCGGGGCGCAGCAGGCGTTCCTCTACGCGCTCGACGCCCGCGATCGGCAGCGCTCGCAGACGGCGGCAGACGCACAGATGCAGTCGTCGAACACCCAGGTGCAGTCGGCGATGGACAACCTGCAGGCGCTCGGGATGAGCCCGACGCAGATCGCCGAGCTGGCGGAGACGCGCGAGAAGACGGGCACGATCGCGCTGCGCTCGCCGGTGACGGGTTTCATCGTCGAGCGCAACGTGACGGCGGGCCAGCGGTTCGACATCGGCGAGGAGCTGTACGTGATCGCGGACCTGCGCAAGGTCTGGATCCTCGCCGACATGTTCCAGTACGAAGCGAACTTCATCCGTCCGGCGCAGAAGGCTCGTATCGACCTGCCGGATCAGGGACGCTCGTTCGACGGACGCGTGAGCGAGGTGCTCCCGCGCTTCGACCCGGAAACACGCACGTTGAAAGTGCGCCTGGAGGTCGACAACCCTGGCTACACGCTGCGCCCGGACATGTTCGTCGACGTCTCCTTCCCGGTCACGCTGCCGGCCGCGGTCACGGTTCCCTCCGACGCGGTCGTCGATTCCGGGCTGCGCAAGACCGCGTTCGTGGCGCTTGGCGACGGCTACTTCGAGCCCCGGCGGATCGAGACCGGATGGCGCTTCGGCGACCGCGTGCAGATTCTGCGCGGGCTGATGCCGGGCGAACGGGTGGTCATCGCCGGCAATTTCCTGATTGACTCCGAAACGCGGCTCCGGGCCGCGGCGGCGGGCATCCGCGGCGATCCGGAGCACGACGTCATCTGCAGGATGGACGTCGATCGGGCGCGCGCCATGGCCGCGCGGCGCGTCAGTATGTACCAGGGCGCGGCGTACTACTTCTGCAGCGACGCCTGCAAGAAGACGTTCGACGCCGATCCCGCCAGACACGCTCGGCCTGGCGGAACGCCTGCTTCCGTTCCGGCCGCGCCGTCGCCCCGGAGTACCAGCCGTCCCTGATCAGATGATTCGAATCGTCGACGAGCCAGCGCTGCGCGCCGCGATGACGCCTGCCCTGGCTGTGCACGCGATCCGCGACGCGTTCCGGGCCGACGGCGAGGGCCGCACGCACGTGCCGGCGGTGATCAATCTCGAGATTCCGACCGCGCAGGGCGAGTTCCACGTCAAGACGGCACACATCGAGGGCGTGCCGCGCGTCGCGGTGAAGATCGCGTCCGGCTTCTACGGCAACGCGGCACGCGGGCTGCCCACCGGCTCGGGCATCATCGCGGTCTTCGACGCCGCAACCGGTTTTCCCTCTGCCCTGCTGCTCGACAACGGGTTCCTCACCGACATCCGCACGGGTGCGGCCGGCGCCGTCGCGGCGGGCGCGCTCGCGCGCGCGCACGTCACGACGATCGGGGTCATCGGTTCCGGGATCCAGGCGCGGTGGCAGGTGCGATGCCTCCGCGAGGTGCGCCGCGTCGAGCGCGTCGTCGCCTGGAGCCCGACGGCCGAGCGGCTGTCCCGCTACTGCGCGGAGATGCGCGACGAGGGACTCGACGTGGTTGCCGCCGCTCGCGTCGAGGATGTCTGCCGCGCGGCGGACGTCCTGGTCACGGCCACGCCGGCGCGGGCGCCGCTCGTTCGCCCGGAGTGGCTGCACGACGGGATGCTGGTAATCGCCGTCGGCGCCGACGCGCCGGGCAAACAGGAGCTGGACGCCGGCTGCATTCGCCGCGCGGACCTGGTCGTCGTCGATCGACTCCCGCAGTGCGCCGCGTTCGGCGAGCTGAGGGCCGCGCTCGGGGAGGGGGTGTTGTCGATCGACGGCGTGCACGCGCAGCTTGGCGAGATCGTCGCGGGCCGGAAGGCGGGTCGCACCAGCGACCGCCAGATTGCCATCGCCGATCTGACCGGCGTGGGATTCCAGGACACGGCCATCGCCAGCGCCGCCCTCGAGCGATGCGCATCGGCCTGATCTCCGACACGCACGGACTGCTCCGCCCGGAGGCGGTGGCCGCGCTGCAGGGCGTCGAGCTGATCCTCCACGCCGGCGATGTCGGCGGGCTGCAGATCGTGGAGGACCTGTGGCGCATCGCGCCCGTGCACGCGGTCGCCGGTAATGTCGATCCGGCCGGGAGCTTTCCGCCGGAGATCGACCTGGATCTCGCTGGCGTGCGCGTGCACGTGAGCCACGGCCACGAGGTCGGCTCGCCCACGCCGGAGCGACTGGTGGCGCGCCATGCGGCCGACGTCCTCGTGTACGGGCACACCCACCGTGCGCTCATCCGCCGCCTCGGACGGACGCTGGTGATCAACCCGGGCGCCGCGGGACCGGCGCGGTTCCGGCTGACACCCTCGGTGGCGTTGCTGGACGTCCCCGCGTGCGAGGCGAGGATCCTGCAGCTGTGACGACCGCGAAACGCACGCGGCAGCCATGCGGAGTCGCGGACAGCGGACGATATGATTCCGCCGTGCCCCGCTTCAAGCTGCTCATCGAGTATGCCGGCACGCGCTACAGCGGCTGGCAGATCCAGAAAAACGCCCGCAGCGTGCAGGGAGAGATCGACCGGGCGGTCCGCCAGGTGCTCGGGTCGTCGGGCGAACGACTCGCGTCGGCGCCTGCCAGAAGCGCGGCGACGCGGCGGCGGCACGGAGCGCCGCGCCGAGTTCGAGCTGTACGGATCCGGTCGCACCGACGCCGGCATGCACGCGCTCGCGCAAGTGGCCCACCTGGAGGTGTACACCGCGCTGCCGCCCGAAACGCTGCGCCGGCGGCTGAACGACGAGCTCCCGGCCGACATCAACATCCGGACCATCACGAAGGTGCCGCACCGCTTTCACGCCCGGCACGATGCGATCGCACGGACGTACGTGTACCAGATCTCGCGGCGTCGCACGGCGTTCGGCAAGCCATTCGTCTGGTGGGTTCGCGAGCCGCTCGACGTCGAGCGGATGCGCCGCGTGGCGGCCGCATTCGCCGGTCTGCAGGACTTCGCCGCGTTCACCGACGCCGACCCGCAGGAACGGTCCACCATCGTGCTGGTCGAACGCATCGACATCGTCGAGCGCGGCGCCCTGATTCTCATCCGCGTTCAGGGGTCGCACTTCCTCTGGAGGATGGTGCGGCGCATCGTCGGCGTGCTCGCCGCGGTCGGCCGGGGCGAGCTGCGCCAGGAAGACGCCGCGGCTCTGCTTGGCGGCGCGGATGCGCGGAGCGTGCCGACGCCAGCCGGGCTGACCGCGCCGGCCGCGGGCCTGTTCCTGGAACGCGTGCGCTACGAGGGTGATCCGCTCCCGGGACCGATCGTCCCGATGATGCTCATCGAATGATGCGGAGGTTTTTCGGCGCCTCGGGCGCCACGTCACCCCGCCACCCGAGCTCGATGACCTCGAAGTCGTCGGCGGTCAGCGCGCGGAACGCCGGGTTGAGCGCGTCGTTGTCCCAGCGCGCGTCCATCGTGCCGCCGATGTACATGTCGGTGCCGTTGTCGGCGACGATCAACCCGTGCCGCTTCATCGCCCGGAAGATGCGCTGCACCTCCGGCGTGAACCCCGAGATGTCGCGCGACGCTTTGAGCCGCAGCCGCGCGCCCATCGGCGGTGCGCCGGCGGTCGATCCGGCGCGGTGCGACGCCGGCCAGACGCAGCCGTTCGTGGCGCGTGTCGTCACGCGAAACGCGTGCGCGATCTCGGCGGCGCCGAACACCTCGTCGTAGCGCACCAGCCCCGGAAAGATGGCCAGGCCGGCGGCATCGGCGGACGTCCAGCCGTCGGGGCGGCGGTCGTTCCGTGACAGGTCGAACACCGCGCCCGACCCCGCCTCCCAGCGGAACGCGACCGCGTTCCAGCGCGTCGCGAACGATTCGTAGAGCAGCCAGCGGTCGCGATCGACGATCAGCAGGTGACGGTCGCCCGACGTGCCGCCACCAGGCACGCCGCCTTCGATGTAGTTCGGCTGCGTCCGCGCTTCCTCCGGGATCGGGTAGCCGGGCAGCCCGGGGGCGCCGGGATCGCTTTCGCCGCCGTAGTCGACGAACGTGAGCGGCACCCGCGGCTGATCGCCGGCGACGACCACGTAGGGCATGCCGTACGGCGGAGGGCCGAAGTCGGGATGGAGGCGGCGCACCGCCAACGGGTTGGTGTTGCGCCCGCTGATCCAGCCGATGATGGCCGACGACTGCGGGTCAACGGGGGCCTGGCTGATGTCCTCGTTCCACCAGTTCGTGACCGGGAAGACCAGGCGGCCGGCGAGCGGCTCGTTGAGGACAGGAGGGGTCGCCGCGCGGAGGACCGCGGCAGCGGCGAACGCCAGCAGGCACACGGGTGCGAGCGGACGGATGGTCACCGGCGGCGAGGGCTTCACATCCCGTGCCGCCTGGCAGCTTCGCCGAACTCGTTGAACGGGACGCGTCTCGAGCACGCGGGCAGCGCCGGCGCACGGGGACGCCGGCGCGAAACCGTAACGCGGGTGACGGTTATTTCTTGCTGACGCCCAGCGACTCCAGCCTCGCGGCCAGGTCGGTGCCGGCCGTTTTCGCGCTCACTTTCTTGTCGATGTCGACGATCTTGCCGTCGGGGCCGATGAAGAAGGTCCAGCGCTGCGCGAGCTGCCGCTCGGGCGGCACGTCGGTGCGGATCACGCCGTAGGCCTTCGCGACGTTCTTCTCGGGATCTGCCAGGATCGGGAAGTCGGCCTTGTGCTCGGCGGCGAACTTCGTGTTCGTCTCGAGGTCGTCGACGCTGGCCATGAAGTACACGACGTCGAACGTCTTGAGGACGGGCCCGCTCTCACGGAGCGAGATGCACTCGGCCGTTCAACCGCCGGTGAACGCTTTCGGGAACCAGGCAAGCGCGACGGTCTTGCCGCGGTAGTCCGAGAGCTTGTGGACCTTGCCGTCCGATCCGGGCAGCGCGAACTCGGGCGCCTGGTCGCCCACCTTGAGGTCGGCGGAGAACTGCGGCGGCGGCTGCCCCGGCGCGGGCGGCGTCCCTTGCGGGGGCTGCTGCCAGGCCGCGGCCGCGGTCATCGCGCTCCAGGCGAGGCCGGCCGTCGCGCACACGGTCAAGAGCTTCAACATGTCGTCTTCTCCCCGCCACATTCTATATCGGCCCGGCCCGGTGCACCCGGTCGCGAAAAGCACGTCTGCTATCATCCTTCGACCCGCCGGGCCGCGGATTCCACGACAGACGCGAGGAGAGGAGACGGATGCACCCGATAACCGCGCTGCTGACGACGCTGGGCGCCCTGACCGTGTTCTACGTCGGCAGCTGGGCGAGGCTCGTCATCGCCGCGTCGCGCGAACCTGGCGGCCGCGCCGCTCCGGCGACCGACGCGCGCTTCCCCACGCCGCTGCAGACGCTCCTTGGCGGCGTGACCAACTTCCTCGACGCGCTCGGCATCGGGTCGTTCGCGACAACGACGGCGGCGTTTCGGTTCCTGAAGATGGTGCCGGACCGGGTGATTCCGGGGACGCTGAATGCCGGCCACGCGCTGCCGACCATCGCGCAGGCGTTCATCTTCACGACGCTCATTCCCGCCGATGTGCTCACGCTCGTCACCATGATCGTCGCGGCGGTTTCCGGCGCCTGGCTCGGTGCCGGCGTCGTGGCGCGGTGGCCGAGGCGAAAGGTGCAGATCGGCATGGGGACGGCGCTCATCGTCGCGGCGGTGTTCATGCTGATGCGGCAGTTCGGCCTGTTTCCCGAAGGCAGCGCCGCGATCGGGGTGCGCGGGACGATGCTGGTCTTCGCGATCGCCGGCAACTTCGCGCTCGGCGCGCTGATGACCCTCGGCATCGGGCTCTACGCGCCCTGCATGGTACTGGTCAGCCTGCTGGGCATGAGCGAGCGCACGGCGTTCCCGATCATGATGAACTCGTGCGCCTTCCTGATGCCGGTCGCGAGCCTGCGCTTCATCCGCGAGAAGAGCTACAGCCTGCGCGTGGCGATGGGCCTGGCGCTTGGCGGCGTCCCCGGCGTGCTGCTCGCCGCCTACATCGTCAAGGAACTGCCGTTGTACTGGGTGCGCTGGCTGGTGATCGTCGTCGTCCTCTACGCGGCGGCGATGCTGCTGCACGCCGGCCTGACCGAGCCGGACGCGGCCGAGGAGACGGCGGCGTGAGCGCGATTGCCTGACGAGCTGCTCTCGATCATCGTCCCGGTCTACAACGAAGCCGCGACGGTGGCGGCGGTCATCGACCGGCTACTGACGATCGATCTGCCGGTGGCGCGCGAGATCATCGTCGTCAACGACGGCTCGCGTGATGCCACGCGCAGCGTGCTGGAGGCGATCGCCGCGGGCCACCCGCCGGGGCTGGCAATCGTCCACGCCGACGAGAACCGCGGCAAAGGGCACGCGATCCGGCTGGGATTCAGGGCAGCGCGCGGCACCATCGTCGCCATCCAGGACGCCGACCTGGAGCTGGATCCGGCGCAGCTCGCCGGGCTGGTCGCGCCGATCCTGCGCGGCGAGACCGACGTGGTCTACGGGTCGCGCTTCCTGACGGGGACGCCCGACGCGCCGGCGCTGACGGTCGCAGCCAACCGCGCGCTGACCGCGATCACCAACGTGCTCTATCGCGCGTCGCTCACCGACATGGAGACCTGCTACAAGGTCATGCGCAGCCGCGTCGCCAGCGGGCTCGACCTGCGCGCCGACCGCTTCGACATCGAACCGGAGATCACGGCGCGCCTGCTCCTCGGCGGGCATCGCATCGTCGAAAGCCCGGTCCGCTTCTCGCCGCGGTCGCGCGCCGCCGGCAAGAAGATCGGCTGGCGGGACGGCCTCAAGGCGATCGGCATGCTCGTGCGGCTGCGGCTGTCATGATTCGCGCGCTGCTGCTGCTCGCGGCCGTCGCGGGCGCGTGGGGCGCAGGCGTGGCCGCCTCCGGTGGCTTTGACCTGCACGTGGGCCCGCTGCCGCTGCGTTCCCACGATCCGGTTCCGGCGCTGGTCGTCGCCGTCATCTGCTTCGTCGCGGCCTTTCACCGGGGCGTACGGCCCGTCCGCGACGCCGCCGTCTGGTGGTGGTGCGCGATTGAGCGCCGCGCCGCCCTCGGCGCCGCGATCGTCGCTGCGCTGGCGGTCGCCACCGGCGCGGTCTGGGGCACGTACGTGGCCGGCGGGCCCGACTCGTACTGCTACGTCAACCAGGCGGAGATCTTCGCGCGCGGACAGGTCCGCGAGCAGCAGCCGATCGTCTCGCGGGTGCCGTGGCCGGATCCGGCGGCGGCGTTCGTGCCGATCGGCCACGTGCCGTCGCCAGGAACGGAAGGGGCGATCGTGCCGATGTGCGCGGCCGGCTACCCGCTGCTGATGGCAGCCGCGCGGCTGATCGCCGGGCGGACGGCGATGTTCTGGATCGTGCCGTTCATGGGCGGGCTGGCGGTCTGGCTGACCTTCGTGCTCGGCCGGCGGCTCGCCGGCCCGCTCGAGGGGCTGCTGGCGTCCGTGCTGCTCGCCACCAGCCCGGCGTTCCTCTACCAGGTCGTCCAGCCGATGACGGACGTGCCGGCGGCCGCGCTCTGGACGCTTGCGGTGATCGCCACGCTGCGGTCGAGCCGCCCCGGCGCGCCGCCAGCCCTGATCGCGGGGGCCGCCACCGGCGCTGCACTGATGGTGCGGCCGAACCTGCTGCCGCTGGTGGCTGTCGCCGGCGCCATCGTGTGTGTCCGCCGGCGGCCGCTCTCCTGGCGCGACGCCGCGTCGTCCGGCCTGTGGTTCGCGCTCGGCGTCGTTCCGTTCGTCGCCGCCGTGGCGGCGTTGCAGAACGCGATGTACGGGGGGCCGCTGCGCTCGGGCTACGGCAACCTCGGCTCGCTGTTCGGGGTCGATCATGTGATCCCGAACCTGCAGCGGTATGCCTCGTGGCTCGTCCGGACGGAAACGCCGTTCGTCCTTCTCGGCGTGGCCGCGCCGTGGCTGCTTCCGCGGGGAGAGCCGCGGCGGGACGCTGCGTGGCTGCTCGCGTTCGCCGCCGCCACGTTCGCCTGCTACATCCCCTATGAGGTGTTCGACGCGTGGTGGTACCTGCGGTTCGTGCTGCCCGCGTTTCCTCCTCTGTTCGTACTCTCGAACGCCGTGTTCCTGGCACTGTTGGCACGCCTGCGCTCGGGCGTTCAGCTTCGCGCGATCGCGGCCGGCGGGGTCGCCCTCGCCCTCACCGCCTTCCACCTGTCAGCGGCGTCGAACGGTTACGCGTTCCGGCTGCGCGACTTCGAGCGCCGGTTCCGCGACGGCGGGGAGTACGTCGCGCAGCACCTGCCCACGAATGCGGCAATCGTCACCGTCTGGCAGAGCGGCAGCGTCCGTTTCTACTCGGGCCGGCAGACGATGGTCTGGAACGAGATCGAGCCGGCGTGGATCGATCGCTCGCTGGAGTTTCTCAGGTCGGAAGGGTTGCGGCCGTATCTCCTGTTCGAGCGCGACGAAGAACAGGAGTTCCGGAAGCGGTTCGAGGGCCACAGCCCGATCGGTGGGCTGGACTGGCCGCCGATGGCGGAGATCAACCGGCAAGTGCGGATCTACGATCCGGCCGACCGCGAGCGGTACCGGCGCGGGGAGCGCGTCCTCACGGACCGTGTGCGCTCCCGGAGGTAATGCCGCCGGGTCGATCGGTCCACGCGCGCCAACGGCCAAACGGTCGGTTTCCGCCTTTCTCGTCGCAGGAACGTCCAAGGCCCCGTGTTGACCGCGAGACGGCCGATACAAAGGCTGCGACGTATTCGACCGAACTGGTCCCAGCAAGGGAGTCCGGCATGCTCACCCGGGCCGTACTAGCGATCGTCCTCCTGGGCGTGCTCGTCCTACACGGATCGGTGCGCGCTATGTCCCAGCGAGTATGGGCTAGCGGACGATTCTGAGTCTGGTCGGCGCGGGCGGTGGGCCGACCACCTTCAGGATCACGCCTCGCGAGTAGCTCACGATGTAGAGCTCGCCCTGCGAATCGACGCCGAAGGAGCTGATGTTGCCCAGCTGGGCGCCGCCGCCGAACTCCGCGGTGTGCTCCGTCACGCCGGTCACGTGCGCCTCGCCCGACCCGTCGACCGCGAGCGTCGCCGACCAGACCCGGCCGCTGATGAAGTCGGCGAAGAAATAGCGTCCCGCCATCGCGGGCTGACCGCCGCGATAGACGTAGCCCCCCGTGATCGAGGCGCCGAGGGCCCGCCCGTACTCGTAGATGGGATCGGTGAGCGGCTGATAGGCAGGCGGCAGCGAGGTAATGTTGTCGTGCGCGCCCTCGCGGTTCCGCCAGCCGTAGTTGCGGCCGCCTCGGCCCATCGGTTCGTAGTCCACCTCCTCCCACGCGCCCTGGCCGACATCGCCGATGACGAGTGCGCCGGTGCCGCCGCGCGCCCGATCGTCGAAGGAGTACCGCCAGGGGTTGCGCAACCCGAACGCCCAGATCTCGCCACGGGCGGGCACGGGCGATCCGTCCAGGAACGGGTTGTCGCCGGGGATGGCGTAGCCGGTGGGATGCGTGTCGGAGACGTTCACGTTCACGCGCAGCATCTTGCCGAGCAGAGAGTTCGGATTCTGTGCGAGGTGGTTGGGATCGTTGCCGCTTCCGCCGTCACCCAACCCGACGTACAGGAAGCCGTCGGGGCCAAAGGCCAGGTGGCCGCCATTGTGATTGCTGAACGGCTGCTCGATCACGGCGGGCGCGGAGGGGCCGTTCCAGCGCAGGTCGAAACGCGACGACGGATCGGCAAGGAGCGGATCGCCGCTCGATCGCCGGAACCGCGCGACGACCGTGTGACCGTTCAGGTCCGTGAAGTTGACGTAGAAGCGGCCGTTGCTCGCATACGCAGGATCGAACGCCATTCCGAGGAGCCCCCGCTCACCGCTGGAAAGTACGACGCCGCGAAGATCCAGGAAATCCATCGGCAGCACGACGCCGTCCCGCACGACCCGGATGCGGCCGCCCTGTTCGACAACGTACTGGACGTTCGCGGCGATCGGATCCTGGACGAACGCGATCGGAGCGGTGAAACCGGAAGCGTGAAGGCGGGTGGCGAGCTGCGCGTGCGCCGCGGTGGGAACGAGCAGCGTGGCGGCCACACAGGCGGCGGTGAGACGCACTGCGTCATTGTAGCCGAGCGGCAGTATCATGGGCCCATGGCGCTGGTTCGACTGGTGCTTCTCGCCGCGCTGGCCACAGCGGCCGCCTGCGGCGCGGATTCGCCGCCGACGCCGTCGCCGTCGCCTGGCCCCGCGCCGGGCCCGGGACCGGGCACTGGCGGCGGAGACACCATCCGTGGAACGGAGCGCCTCGGGTGGGAGCAGCGTGCCGCCGACACGGCTGAGCTGGGGAGGTTCCGTTATGCCGTGTACGTCGACGGCACGCGCTCGGAAATCGCCGACGTGTCGTGCGCCTCGACCGCGGCAGCCAACGGCTTCCCGTGCAGCGGCCGCCTGCCCGCCATGTCCCCCGGCCAGCACACGATCGAGCTCGCCTCGTTCGTCGTCGACGGCGGGACCATGTTCGAGAGCTCGCGCTCAGCGCCGCTGCGAGTGACTCTCGTCACGTCGGTCACCAGCGTGAGCGCCGGGGCGTCGCTGCGTTCCGGCAGCGCCGGGACGACCACCGACGGCGTTCCGCTTCGGCTCGACGTGGTCGCCGAACGCGTGGACGAACCGAGCGATATCGCGTTCGCGCCCGACGGCCGCCTGTTCGTCGCCGAGCGCGATGGTGTGGTCCGCGTCGTCGAGCCCGGCGGACGCACGCAGGCGCAGACCACTCTGGAAGGCGAGGTCGTCGCGCTCGCCCTCGATCCCGGGTTCGCAGCGACGCATCTCGTCTATCTCGTCACCGCGTCGCTGGCGGGTGAGGGGCCCGGCGCCACTTTCATGGTGGCCCGGTATCGCGAGGTCAACGGGATTCTCGGCGAGCGTCTGGTGCTGTTGCACGAGATCCCGGCGCGGAACGATCGCGCGGCCGCCGCGCTCGGCATCGGCCCCGACGGCAAGCTCTACGTCGCCTTCGATGATGGCGGCGATGCGACGCTCGCCGCCGATCCGCGGTCGCTGAACGGCAAGCTCCTTCGACTCAACGCCGACGGCACGCCGCCCGAGGACCAGCCGCCGGGCATGCCCGCGCGGCTCTCCGGCTACCGCTCGCCGCGCGCCATCGACTGGAACGCGGGCGTGACGTGGATTGCCGACGGTGCGCCCAGCGCTCCTGAGAGGCTCAGCGCGGTCACGGTTGCCTCCGCCCGTCCGCATCGATCCGAGATCCAGCGCACCTACGCGCTGGCGCCCTACACCGATCCGTCGGACGCGGTGTTCTACCAGGGAGAGATGCTGAAGGCCTTCCGCGGCGACCTGCTCGTCGCGGCAGAAGGCGGCAGCCACATCCTGCGCGTGCGCCTCGACCCGCGCTCGCCCGCGCGCGTCCTCGCCACCGAGAAGCTGCTGGAGGGGACCGGGCCGATCCGCGCGATCGCGGTGGGCCCGGACGGGGCAATCTACTTCGCGACACCTACCACGATCGCTCGCATTTCCGCGGCGCAGCGGTAAAAGCATCGGGGTCCGGGGGCTGGGTCCGAGACGCGATTGCGGTCCGGGGGCCGCTTTCCGCGCTCGCGGTCCGCTTTCCGCGGTCCGAGGTCCGGGGTCCGGGATCCGGGGATCCAATACGCGATTCGCGATCAGCGATTCAGGATCCCGGGATTCAGGATTAGCGATCAGGGATTTAGGGATTACGCGGGCCACAGCCAGCCGAACGTCCCTGCCGTCAGCAGCGCGTAGATCAACCCGTCGAGGACCGTCTTGATCGTCGACGACCACGCCCTCCTGTACCAGATCGACTGCTGCAACACCGCCAGCGAGTAGGCCATGAAGGCCGACGTGCCCGCGAAGCGGAAGACCTCGAGGTAGTGCGCTCCCGGCCCGAGCGCTCGGCCGGCAACGTAAGCGGCGAAGATGCTCACGAGGACGGTATAGAGGAACCACTGCAGCAGGCTCATGCCCATGGCGGGCGGCCCCGGCGCAACGATCGTCATGATCGCGACCGGCCCCTTGTCCCGTCTGGCGAGGAACTTCGGGTCCTTCATCGCCGCGGGCGACTGCGGGCAGGGCAGCAGGTAGTCGCCCGGCGGGATCTTGAACCGCCGCAACGCGTCCATCACGTTGTCCTCGTCGGGGACCTGACCGAAGTCGTGCCGGTGGATGGGCAGGACCATGTGGATGAGCGAGCTCGCGATGAAGACGAACACCGCGGAGAGGAGAATCGGCAGCGCCAACGACACGATCGAGACCATGCGGTTGCTCCTGCAGAGGGACGGGCCGGGCCCGGGCGGGCCCGGCGGGGGGCCGCGTGCGGCCTACTTCACGTGCTTGTTGACCAGCTTCGTCATCTCGAACATGTTCACCGACGCCTTGCCGCCGAAGACCGGCTTGAGCGCCGCGTCCGCCTTGATCATCCGCTTGTTCCTGCCGTCCTGCAGGTCGTTCTTCTTGATGTAGGCCCAGAGCTTCTTCGTGAGCTCGGTCCGCGGCATCGGCTTCGAGCCGACAACCTGCGAGAGCGCGGCATCCGGAGTCACGGGGGCCATGAACGCGGCATTCGGTTTGCGGGCGCTCTTCTTCTTCGCAGTCTTCGCCATCTGGTCTCCTTTGCGGGCGGCCCGGCCCGCCGACTGGCGGGGTGCGAGGGCGCCGCCCCGGAACGGGAAGTTGGACGCGCACAGGATGCCATGAAAGCGGCCGATCGTGCGAGATTCCTGTGCGAACGCCCGGCGCCGCTCGAACCCGACGGCTGCCCCCGGCGCCGCCGCGCAGCGCCGGCTCCTTCAGGCTTCCAGCCTGACCGGCAGCACGGCCGCGACGGTCCCGAAGGCGCGCGCCGCGCTGCCGATCGCCGGCGCCACGCAGACGATCGGCGTTTCTCCGGCGCCGGCCGAGGGAAGGTCCTTGCGATCCAGCAGGACGATGTCGATGCGCGGCACGTCCGCGAACCGCGGCACGCGATACTGCGCCATCGTCCCGTTCAGGATGCGGCCGTCGCGGAACTCGATGGCCTCGAACAAGGCTCCGCCGAGGCCCTGTACGACCGCGCCCTCGACCTGGTTGTGCAGGCCGTCCGGGTTGACGATGGCGCCGCACTCGAACGTGACGACAAGGCGTTCGACGTGGAACGCCGGCGTCGCGCCGGGCGGCGAGGCGGCGCCGGCGGTGGTCGGCCTGGCCGGCTCCCGCACGAGCGACAACTCGGCGGCGGTGGCCACGTAGCTGCCCTTTTCGGTGCCGCACGCGACGGCGAGCGCCCGCCCGGCCGCCAGCGTCCGCGGCCAGCCGATTCGCTTCGCCAGTTCGGTGAGCACGTTCCGCAACCGTTCGTCCTTGAGGTGGCGCAGCCTGAACTCCACCGGGTCGACGCCGAGCGCGCGCGCGATCGCGTCCATGTGCATCTCGCGCGCGTAGTGGTTTGCGGTCGCCGCCAGGCCGCGGTACGACCCCTGGCGCAGCGGCGACGCCGACGGATGGAACGCGATGCGCTGGTGGGGAACGTCGTAGGGCGAGCGGATGGCGGCGCTGCCGGAGTTCCAGTTGTCGAATTCCCACGCGACGAGGCGGCCGCCGGCGTCGACCGCCGCCTTGATGTCGATGACGCCCGCGGGACGGAAGTAGGCCCAGGCGAATTCCTCGGCGCGCGTCCACACCAGCTTCACCGGCCTGCCGACCGCCTTCGCGAGCCGCGCCGCCTCGATTGCTGCCTCACCCGTGTGTTTTCCGCCGTAGCCCGACCCCATGTCGGGGACGATCACGCGCACCTGTTCCTCGCGCAGGCGGAAGGCGTTCATCAACTCGGCTCGCACGCCGAAGGGGCGCTGCGTGCCGGTCCACACCGTCAGCGTCACGCTCGCGTCGCCGGGCGCCGCTGCTCCTTGCTCTTGCGCGCCCGCGCGGGTCCACTCGGCAACCGCCGCCCGCGGCTCGAGCGGCACGTGCGCGATGTACGGGATCCGGTAGCTCGCCTCGAACGTGCGGGCCGCGCTGCTTCGCGCGGCGGCGACGTCGCCCACCACAAAGGGCGCGCCGCCGCGGCCCTGCGCGGCACCGGCCGGTTGCGCCTTCTTCAAGTGCTCGTAGACGGTCGTGGAGTCGGGTTGCGGCGGCGGCTCGGTCCACCGGGCCTCGATCAGGTCGGCGGCGCGGCGCGCCGCACGCTCCGTTGGTGCCACGACGCCGAGCAGCTCGGCGTCGCGGACCACGCTGACGCCGGGCAGCGCGCGGGCGTTGCGGTCGTCCACGGATGCCAGCGTCGCGCCAATGGCCGGCGGCCGGACGATCCGCCCGTGAAGCATGCCGGGACGGACGATGTCTGGCGTGAAGGCCTGGCGGCCGGTCACGAACGCCCGGACGTCGACCTTCTTCACCGGCCGCCCCCGCACCTGCCACCGCTCCGCCGGTGTCACGGGCGCCTCCACGTCGACGACGCCGGTGAGCTGCTGGCCTTTCGTGAGCTCACCGTACCCGATGGCGCGGTCGCCGGCCCCGACGATCCGGCCGCCGCGAGCCTCGAGCGTTGCCCTATCGACTTCCAACACCGCGGCGGCGCGGTCCACGAGCATCTCCCGCGCGGTTGCCGCGGCGCGGGCGAGCTGCCGCCCCATGCGCGGCGTGCTCTGCGATCCGAACGTGCCGGCGTCGAACGGCGTCCGATCGGTGTCGGCCATCACCAGCGTGATGGACTCCATCGGCACGCGCAGCTCGTCGGCGACCGCCTGCGCCAGCGACGTGCGGACGTTCTGGCCGATCTCCACCTTGCCGGTGTACACGGTGACCTTGCCATCGCCGTCGACGTGCAGCCAGGCACCGAGCTTCGCGTCCTCGGGGCGCGGCTGGCCGCCGCGCCCCGACTCCTGCTGCGCGATTGCCGACGGCACCGTGGTGATCACGACGAGGCCGCTGCCGACCAGCCGCATGAAATCGCGGCGCCCGACCCCGAACGCGTAGCGCGTGCCTTCGTCGAGCTCGTAGCGTTCCGGCTCGATCGGCCCGGGGCCCGGCTCGGGCACCGTCGCACGAAGCCCGGAGCCTGCCGCTCGCGGCTCGGCTCGGGCTCCGGAGTGCGACGCCCGGAAGTGGCGGCTTGCAGAGCGGGGCTCGGCGTCCGGCCGGTCGATGTCGTCCGAGGAACGTCTCATCGCATCACCCCCGCGGTATTCGTGGTTCGCAGGCGGTACGCGGCGCCCTGGATCGCACGGACGATGCGCGGGAACGTCCCGCAGCGGCAGACGTTCCGGTCGAGGGCGCGGGCGATGTCCTGCTCGGTCGGGTTCGCGTTGGCGCGCAGCAGCGCCACCGCCGCCATCACCATCCCCGGCGTGCAGTAGCCGCACTGGAATGCCTCCACATCGAGGAACGCTTCCTGGACCGGGTGCAGCCGGTCGCCGGACGCGAGCCCCTCGATGGTGGTGATGGGCTTGCCCGCGGCGGCGGCCAGGCCAGTGACGCAGGAGCGTACGGCGCGGCCGTCGACGAGCACCGTGCACGCGCCGCACTGGCCCTCGCCGCAGCCGTACTTGCTGCCGGTGTGGCCGAGCTCGTAGCGGAGGACGGAGAGCAGGCTGTCGGCCGGCTCTCCGTCGACGTCATGGGTTCTGCCGTTGATCCGGAGGGTGTAGCGAGGCATAGGTGCTATCGCGTGAATCGGGCGGTTGAGCGACTGTGCGACCGGGTGATCGGGTGATCGGAGGCGCAGATCGCATTTCACCGATCGCCAGATCGCCCGATTACCAGATCACCCTGTCGCCATGTCCATGACCCGGGTTGTTCTTGTGCTTCTCGTAGTGCTGCCGCAGCAGGTCCTTGCCGTAGTCGTTGCCGTTCGGCGTGCGCACCACGGAATGGACGTGGATGCGGCCCGGGACGCGCGGGCCGGGGAGCGCAACGGGCGTCTGGTGATCGAACTCAATCAGGATCACGGGGCTGTGGATGCGGTAGTAGAAGACCGCCTCCGGCCCGGTGCCGCCGATCCAGGCGAAGTAGGTATGGTCCAGGTGTTTCCGCACTTCGTCCATCTTCACCCGCGCGTGGCCGTCCGGCATGTTGCCGACGTAGATGGCGATGACGTCGAGGAGCCTGCGCTTCTGCGCCTCGGTCATCGCCGACGCTGGAAGACCGGCGTAGGGCAGGACCAGGTTGTCGCGGAACGCCTGCGCCTGCGCGTCGTTGCGCACCTTCTCGGCGGCTATCGTCGCCGTCGCGCGCTGCTCCGGCGTGAGCGATCCCATCAGCGACTCGCCGCGCGCCTGCTCATCCTGCAGCACCTTCGTCCCGGCGTACTTGCCCGATTCGGCGATGACCGGCTCGGACCCCCAGAACGACGGCGTCATCACGATCTGGTCGCCGAGCACGACGTAGTTGACGATGAGGTGGTGCCCTTCGAGCTGCCAGCCCCACGGCTTGGTGTCGGAGGGCTCCCCCATGACTGCGAGCCAGTAGAGGAACTCGCCGTACTCCTCGAAGCGCTTGGTCAGCTCGGCGATGGTCTCGTTGAGGCGCATGATGTTGCGCGCGTTCTCGAGGCCACGCGCGCTCAGGCTTGCCTTCAGCAGCCCCCAGGCGAGATCGCGCTGTGGCGCGGACATCTCCTTGAAGCTCACGCCCTGGCGCGCCGCCCGGTGGACGTTGTTCCACTGCCGCCACTGTTCGTCGTCCGCGGCAAAGGTCGCGCCCGCGCGCTGCTCCGGGGTAAGGCCGGCCAGGAACCGCGCCGCCGCTTCCCTGACCGGCGCGGTGCTGACGCCTGTAGCCCGAATCGTGAAGAGGTCCTGCTCCACGGACCCGTCGGCGGTGACGCCCTTGAACGGCTCGAGCGGCTTCGCGGGTTGCGGCTGCTGGAGAACCGCGAGCAGCGGAAGCGGGGCCAGGATGGAGATGATGAGCGCGGTGCGGAATCGAGGCATAGGCTTGTTCAACGGCTCTGTCAGCTTTTCTCAGTACGCGTGGGGCCCCAGCCGCACGCGCTTGACGCTCGCTTCGCTCGCGGGCCCCGGTCCTCGCACGTCGCCCGCGGTACCGTTGCATCTGTTCAGTGCGTCATCGCGTACACCAGGACGTTGATCCCGACCTGGTACCCCTCCGGTGAGAAGCGGTAGAAGAAGCCGGGATCCTCCCCCTCACGCTCCCAGGCGTCGGCGATGTCCGTGTTGTGCGTGATGAGCACGACCAGCCGGCCCTTGCGATCGTTGACGCCGCGCACGTGGACCTCGGCGCTGTCCTCGCCCATCTCCGACGTCCGTCCGCCCGAGCGGCGCCAGAACGCGATGTTCGGGATTTGCGGCACCTGCCGCACCTCGAACATCGTCCGGAAGATCGCGTGGTCCATGCGCAGCTCGAACATCGGGTACTCGGCCGACGGCAGGATGCGTTCGAGCTCGTTCATCCAGTCGTCCCACGCGTCCTCGCCCCAGAAGTCGTCCACCCAGAGGAAGCCGCCCTTCAGCAGGTACTCGCGCAGCCTGGTCACCTCGATATCGCTGAATCCTGCCGCGCCCGCGTCCTCCATCAGCAGGAACGGGCACTTGAACAGGGCGTCGTCGGTGGCCGGGACCACGAGGTAGTTGGGCTCGCCGCCCGGCTGGCGGCTGACGCGCGTCTTGGTCAGCTCCGACAGCCGGACCGTGAAGTTGGCGTCGGCGTCCGGGTAGTCGGTGGACCAGCCGGAGCCGCTCTGGTGGCGGCGGACCTGGTTGTAGTACAGCCGGCAGAAGTTGAACGAGCCGTCGAAGCTGGCGGCGTTCGGGAAGCGCGGCGGCGCGCGGCGGAACCGCTGCCCCCACTGGCGCCATCCGTCCTGCGCGGCGGCAGCGGCGACGAGCGACACGGCCACGACCAGCGCGATCGACAGCCGCGTCAGGGCGGCCGACGGCACGTGCAGGCAGGCACCGCGCCGGCGCGAAGGGTCGCCCGGCGTCATTTCTTGATGGCCAGCGACTTGTAATACTCCTCGACCTTCTTGCGGAATTCCTCGGGCACGGTGTCGCTTCCGGAGAGGAACACCTCGTTGCCCTTCAGCTCCGACTTGCGGCGGAGGTTGTACTCGAAGCGCTTCAGCCCCTCGGTTACGAACGTCTGCAGTCGCTGCAGCTCGGACGCGTTGTGGTAGACGCGATCGTCGTCGAGCGCGCGCAGCCCTTTGAGGATGTCGTCCAGCTCGCGCGGGTCGATCTTCTGCCCCTGTACGAGGCGGCGGAGCTGCTGCGCCTCGTTCGTCCACTGGCGAACCTCGTTGCGGAACTGGCGGATGTCGTCGGAAGTGTAGCGACCCGGCCGGCGCGACCCCGCGCCGCCCATGTCTTCGCGCCACGGACCGACCGTGTCACCCTCGCCGCCGCCGCCCTCGTTCGTCCGTCCACCCTCGTTCCGTCCGCCCTGGCCGCCCGGCTGGCCCTCCCGGGCCTGGCCCTGTTCACCCTGCTGGCCACGCTGACCCTGCTGACCCTCTGGGCCCTCTTGGCCCTGCTGGTTCTGTTCGTTCTGTTGCGCACGCCCGGAGGTCGTCTGCCCCGGCGCGTTCTGCCCCTGGGCGCGCTGCTCGGCGCGCTCGCGCATGCGCTGCTCGAGCGACTCCATGCCGCGCGCCAGGTTGCGCGCCCGCTCGAGCGTATCGCTACCGGAAGCGGACCGTCCCAGCGCGGAGGCCGCCTGCGACAGCTTGTCGGTGAGCGCCCTGAGGTGCTCGGCAACCTCACCGTCCAGCCGCTGCGCCTCGGCCTGGCCCTCCTGCGAGCCCTGTTCCAGCACGCGCGCGGAGTAGCGGACCTTCTCGCGCATCCGGTTCTCACGGATCGTGTTCGCGGCCTCCTCGACCTTTCGCGCCGCCTGCCGCTCGTCGCGCCGTATCTCCGCGGCGGTACGATCGAGCTGCTTCTCGAACTCGCCGACGCGCGACTCCAGCTCGCGCTTGCGTTCGGCCAGCTGCTGGACCTGCTGCTGGCGGCGGTCGCCGCCGGGGTCGATGCCCTTGGTGTCCTCGGAAATCTGCCGCTGATCGCCGGCAAGCTCCTGGGCGCGGCGCAGCGCCTCCTGGACGTCGCGTTCCGCACGCCCCGACTGCGACTGCTGCAGCTGGCGCTGCGCCTCGCGGAGCTTCTCCAGCGCATCGGCGGCCTGCGCGCCGGACGCCTGCTGCCCGCCGGCCGCGGCGCGCCGCATCGCGTCGGCGGACTGCCGCAGCTGGCGCGCCGCCTGCTGGAGGTCGGATCGGTTCTGCTCGCGCGACAGCTGCTCCAGCCGGCGCGCCGCTTCCTCGACCTGGTCGGCGAGCGCGCGCTGCTGGTCGCCGGCCCCGCCGCCGCTCTGCTGCTGGCCGAGCGCCGCGCGCCGCCGCTGCCGTTCTGCCTCCTGCTCCTGGCGGCGCGCCAGCTCCTTCAGTTTCTCCGCCAGCTCGTCGACCTGCTGGTCGGCCTGCTGCTGCGAGACCTGCTGGCGCGTCTCGTACTGGTTGGCCATCTTGTCGAGCTCCATCTCGAACAGGTCGGCGAGGTCCTGCGCCATGGAGCTCTGTCCCCCGCCGCTTCCGCCGCCGCCCTGCTGGCGGCCCATCTGCACCTGCAGCTCGTACTCTTCCTCGGCCTTCTGCAGGAACTGCAGCGCCTTCTGTTCGGGCGCCAGCGCGGCGTCCGGGTTGACCGCCTGCAGCTTCGCCTCCGCGTCCTTCATCGCCGCGGTGGCCTGCGGCAGCAGTTCCGCGACCTTCTTGAAGCGCGGATCCTGCTCGACGAGCCGGCTGTTCATTCGCGTCAGCAGGCCCTCGACCTGCTCGCGCAGCCGCGACTGCGACAGCCCGACGACGACGGAGTTCTCGCGCAGCTTGTCGGCGGTCAGTTTCTTGCGATCGCGCTGGACGTTGAAGGTGGCCGCGATGATGCGCCGCTGCTGGTCGGAGAGCGCGCCCACCTCGCCGCCGCCACCGCCCCCCCCGGCGCCGGCGTCCGACTGCGCCCGGCGGAACTCCTTGCTGAGCGGCCTGATGCGCAGGAAGTAGATGTCGCTTGTCGTCTGCTTCCGCCCGCCGACGGCGTCGTTGTCGGCGGCCTGCGCGTAGTAGGACACGAAATCCCCCGGCTCGACGTTGAACTCCTCGAGGTAGAACGTGTGCCCGGCGGTCACCTCCTGCAGCCGGGCGCGGCCGTCGAACAGCCGCACGGTCTTCGCCGGCCCGCCGTTGACCGAGTACACCAGATCGAGGTCACGCACCCCGAAGTCGTCCTCGGCGCGCGCCTCGATGAACACCTCTTCGATCGGCGAGGCGGTGGTGTCGCGCCCGGGCTTCGCGACCGAAACGGTCGGCGCCATGTCGGTCAGCACGTCGATCGAGTATTTCGGCGAACCCGCCACGCGCTCGCCGTTCGGCGCGTCGAGTTCCACGTGGTAGAAGCCGTCCTTCTCCACCGTGAACCGGGTGGTCAGCGCGCCGTCGGCGGCCGCGGCGAGCGGCGCCGGCGTCATCTCGTCGAGCACTACCTGGCCGCCGCGCGAGGCCATGGTCGGGACCACCTTCACGCGAACCTCGGTACCGCGCAGGACGGCGATGTCGCCGCCGTCCTCGACCTTCTGCGGGGCCAGCCCGGTGTACGCGGGGAAATGGAACTCGAGCTCGAGCGTCTCGACGTACGGAAGCTCGACGACCTTGAGCGAGAACACCGGCGAGCGCACGCCCGAGGCTTCGACGAAATAGTCCACTGAGCCCGCCAGGTCGAACAGCATGCCCTCGAACCGCCCGTCGTCGCCGCGCACGAGCGGCAGCCGCTCGAAGGCGGCGTCCGGCGACTTCCGCACCATCAGCGAGGCGCGATCGGCGTCGAATCCCGAGAGCGCGGCGGCGACGGCCTGGTCGACGCCGCGCGGCACGGTAGCGTTGCCCGGCGTGACCTCGATGCGGTAGGGCACCGCGGCCTCGACGCTCCGCGAGACGGTCACGAGCGCCGACAGGGCGTGTCGCAGGTAGCCGGGCCCGAGGGCGAAAATCGCGAGCGCGGCCAGCGCCACGGCCGCGACCCCCGCCGCGTAGCGGCGCATCGGCCGGCGCTCGAGGCGACGCCCGTCGTCGATCGTGCGGCACTTCTCGATCGCGGACGCGACGAGGCGACCGACGAGCACGCTCTCGGCGGCCGCCCCGGATCTGCCGGCCTCGACGGCGCTCACGATTTCCGCCTGCAGCGACGGCTCGTGCTCCTCGAGGTAGAGCGCGACCTGCTCGTCGCTCACCTGTCGGAGCAGGGGACGCACCAGCAGCAGCGCGGCAAGGCCGAGGAACGCGACGATGGCGAGGATGCGGAAGGCCACGATGGCACCGGCGTCGAACCGCGCCGCCTCGAGGCCGAATGCCCCTGCGAGCAAAACCAGCAGCCCGAGGCCGAGGACGCCCACCGCCCCGCGCAGCGCCAGCTTCATGCGCCAGCGCCGCCGGACCTGCCGAATGACGGAGATCAGTTCCTCGTGCATGTGTTCCTCGAAGCAGCCCTGAAGGGCTGCGCGACTGCAGTCATGTGGCCCGACGACCGATCCGTCCCCACCGCGAGCGAACGTCTCGCGAGGGCCTTCAGGCCTCCACGGGCGAGTCAACCTCGCAACGTGAGCCGGTTGGCCAGTGCCGACTCCCCTGCGAGCAGGGCGAGCCCGGCGACCAACAGGCTCCACCAGATCCTCTGCGCACGCTCCTGCGATTCGTCGGTAGGCACTCCGCCGGCGACATCACCACCGCTTGTGCCGGCGTGACCGGTCGCCGCGGCGACCAGTTCCTGCGGGTCCATCGGCGTCAGATCCGACTCCGACAGATCCACGTTGCTTGCCACGGTCAGCGGCGCAGCCGTCTCGCGCCCCTGCACGCGGATCTCGTAGAAGCCCTGCTCCTCGAGCGCCAGCACATCCGTGCCTTCCTCGTCGAGCGCCAGCCGCTGGCCGCTCGGCGTCAGCGCTACGCGGCCGCCGCGCCCATCCCGTCCTGCGGTGGGCTCGAAGACGTCCCCGACGGTCGACCAGGACGCGCGCTCCTCGTAGGCCGCCAGGTGCCGCACCGCGCGGTGCACGAAGGGCAGAAACACCGGCTTGAGCACGAGGTCGCTCCACTGCGTGTCGAGCGAGGAGGCCCACAGCAGCACGCGGCCGTTCCCGATCCGCCGCTCGAGCAGCGCCGGCGCGCCGTCGTCGAACCTGGCGATGGTGCGCGCGTCGCGCCCCGGGGTCACGGCGCGGTAGCCATAGAAGCGGGCGCTGGAGAAATCGCCGCTGCGCGGCGCGCGGAACGGTTCGAAAATGCTGTGGCCGTATTCGAGCGCGCCGAGCCGGGCGGCGCTGCCCTTCGTGCGATCGACGGCGGCGCCGGGCTCGCCGGGCAGGATGTCGACAGTCGCTCCCGGCCACGCGGCGCGCCCGCCGAGCACCACGAACAGCCCGCCGCCCCGCTCCACGAAGCCGCCGACGCGATCGGCGAGCGGCGTCGAGGCCGGCACGTCGTTCAACACAACGACCGCCGCCGACCCGAGGTCGTCGGGCGACAGGCTGTCGGCGGCGCGGACCACCACGTCGACTGGCGGGGCGTCGGCGAGCGACAGCGCGCGCGACAGGTACAGGCTCGTGCCGGCGCTCCCGCTGCGCTCCGCGATGATCACCTTCACCGGCTGCCGTGGCTCGACGACGAAATGGAACGCGTTGTCGCTGGCCAGGGCGTCGCCGGGAATCCGCACCGTGCCGCGGGTGTCGCGCCCCTCCGGCGTGAACGGCGCGAAGGTGACCGACGCGGCGCCATGCGCCGCCACGTTCACGCGCTCGGTCTGCTGCGGCCGTCCGCCGATCTCGAGCGTCATCTCGAGGCCGTTCACCGCCGGGCCGCGATTGACCACGCCGGCGGTCACCGCGATGCGCTCCTGCCCGGAAAAGGAGGACCGCTGCAACGACACGGGCGTGACCGCGAGGTTCGCGCTCTCGCCGTCGCCGATCGGCACCGGCGTGACGACGGTCCGGTCGGGAAGCCGGACGCCGTCTGCGCGCTCCCAGCCGCTGCGCTGGAAGTCGCTGATGAGCACCACCTCCCGGCGTGGCAGCGCCGACTCGCTCAGGATGCTGCCGGCGAGCTTGAGGGCGGGCCCGTAACGCGTCGCGCCGGCGCCGACCTTTCCCCCCGCGACGGCAGCCGTCAGCCGCGCGCGATCGCCGGTCGACCGCAGCGCCACCGCCGCGCCGGTCGAGAAGAACACGATCGACGCGCGGTCCGCCGAGCCGAGCGAGGCAATGCTGTTCCGCGCGGCGTCGACCGCCCGCGCCCAGCGATTGCCGTAGGCCATGCTGTACGACCGGTCGAGCAGCACGACCACTTCCCTGGCGCCGCCCGCGGCCGCGGCGGCGACGTCGGGCCGCCGGAAGAACGGCCGCGCGAACGCGAGCACGATCAGCGCCAGCGCCGCCAGCCGCAGGAGCAGCAGCGGCCAGTGGCGGATGCGCCGCCGGCGCACCGACTGGTAGGGAATGCGGCGGAGGAACATGAGCGACGGGAACTCGACCACCTGTTTGCGCTCGCGCTGGATCAGGTGGATGACGATCGGCACGGCAAGGCCGGCGAGCGCGAGCAGGAACCACGGCGTGAGCAGCGACATCACCGCACCCTCCCCAGCCGCTCGCGGGTCGTGAGGTAGCTGAACAAGGCGTGGTCCAGCGGCGACGCGGTGTTCACCAGCGTGTAGTCGATGCGGTTGGCGGAGCAGCGCTCCTGCAGCGCCGCCACGTGCTCCTGCACCATCGCACGGTACTGCTCGCGGAGCGCCTCGGGCACGACCGGGATCTGCTCGCCGCTCTCCAGGTCCTCGAAGCTCGACGCGTCGTCGTAGGGGAATTCGATCTCGGCGGGGTCGAGGAGGTGGAACACGATGATGTCGTTGCCGCGGAAGCGCAGCGGCCCGACCGCGTCGAGCACGGCGTCAGGCTCGTCGTACAGGTCCGAGACGAGGACGAGAATGCCCCGGCGGCCGAAGTGCTCCGCCATCTTGTGCAGCGGCGCGCGCAGGCTGCCCGGCTTCGACGGCCGGAGCCGATCGAGCACGTGCAGCACCACCTCCATGTGCTTGGCCGACGGTGGCACGTGTTCGACCACCTCCGAGTCGAAGGCGACCAGGCCGACGCGGTCGCGCTGTCGGTGCACGAGATAGGTGAGGCAGCCGGCGAGGATGCGCCCGTAGTCCAGCTTGGTGATGCCGCGGCTGCCGAAGCCCATCGACTTCGAAACGTCGAGCAACACGGCGAAGTTGGCGTTCGAATCCGCCTCGTACTCCTTGATGTAGTACCGGTCGGTGCGCGCGAACAGCCGCCAGTCCACGCGGCGGATATCATCGCCGGGCACGTACCCGCGGTGCTCGGCGAAGTCCACCGACGCGCCGAAGTCGGGCGAGCGGTGGATGCCGTTGATGAAGCCGTCGACGACCGAGCGCGCGACGAGCTCGAGGTTGCCGATGCGCGCGAGGACGCGCGGATCGACGAACCGGGCGCCGGGAATGGCGGTTGATCCAATCATCGTTCGGCCCGTTCACCGGAGGAGGAGACCACGGGAGCCATTCAACGGGCTTCCCTCCTCCCCTGCTCCTGTGAATTCATGGCGCGTCTACATACCCGAACGCGGCACGGGGACCGCGTCCAGCAGCCGATCGACCAGCGCGTCGCTGGTGATGCCCTCCGACTGCGCGTGGAAGTTGGTCAGCACCCGGTGCCGCATGACCGGGTGCGCCAGCGCGCGGATGTCCTCGAAGCTCACATGGTAGCGGCCGCTCGCCAGCGCGCGCGCCTTCGAGCCGAGCACGAGGTACTGGGCCGCACGCACGCTCGCACCGAAGGCCGCCCATTTCTTGACCTGCTCCGGCGCGGTCGGCGTTTTCGGCCGGCTCGCGCGCACCAGGCTGAGCGCGTAGCGCATCACCGGCTCGGCCACGGGCACGCGCCGCACCAGCCGCTGGAAGGCCACGAGGTCCGCGCCGCTCACCGGCCGCTCGAACTGCGGGTCCTGCAGCGTGGTGGTCGTCCGTACCACCTCGAACTCCTCGTCCTCGGGGGGGTGATCGATGACGATGTGGAACATGAAGCGATCGAGCTGCGCCTCGGGGAGCGGATAGGTGCCTTCCAGCTCGATCGGGTTCTGCGTCGCGAACACGTAGAACGGCTCCTCGAGCGGATAGGTGCGCCCCTGGATTGTGACCCGGTGCTCCTGCATCGCCTCGAGCAGCGCCGACTGCGTCTTCGGCGGCGTGCGGTTGATCTCGTCGGCGAGCAGGATGTTGCAGAAGATCGGCCCCGGCGCGAACACCATCTGGCGGCGGCCCGTGGAGCTGTCCTCCTGGATGATGTCGGTGCCGGTAATGTCCGAGGGCATCAGGTCCGGCGTGAACTGGATGCGCGCGAACTTCAGTTCCAGGACGCGGGCGAGCGTGTGGATGAGCAGCGTCTTCGCCAGCCCCGGAACGCCGACGATCAGGCTGTTGCCGCCGACGAACAGGGTCAGCAGCACCTGGTTGACCGTGTCCTCCTGTCCGATGATGACCTTGCGCAGCTCGGTCACGATCCGATCGCGGCCGGCCTTCAACCGCTCGGCCAGCGCCACATCGTCGGCCGAGTCGAGGGCCATGACGTCCGTCGTGAGTTGTCGCTCCAACGCTTCCCCCATGTGTTCTGAACGTGTGCATCGGCGATCGCGCGATCGGGTCATCGGCCATTGACGCGAGTAGCCCCCGTCAAGGCCGTCGGTCGATCGCGCACTCGCTCAATCGCCCAGTCGCTTCCAATCGCTCATGCGCCCGATCACCCGATCATCGATCGCCGATCGCCCGACCCGCGATCGCCCCCTCGCCGATCACCCGATCGCCGGATCTTCAGTGCGTCAGTCCGTAGATGAAGTAGTTCACGCCGAACTTGTACGCCTCGTTCGACAGATCGACCGGATCCAGCCCGGTGTCCGAGAACTCCCAGTACTCGCCCAGGTCGTTGTCGCGGTTGGCGATCGCCATCAGCCGCCGCCGCGAATCGTTGTTCTCGAAAAGCCCGTAGTAGGTCGGCATCGCCCCGCCGTAGGAGGTCAGGAACGTCAGGCTCTTGATCTCGAAAAACGAGTTGAAGATCGGGTGCGACTCGTCGAGCTGCACCCAGTGCAGCTCGGGGAGGGCGCGCCGCATCTGCTCCTCCAGGTTGTACCAGTCGCCGCCGCGAAAGTCGTCGAAGATGAGGAAGCCGCCCTTGAGCAGGTAGGTGCGCAGGCCCTGCGCTTCGTCGTCGCTCATCGACCATCCGCCCGGCTCCGACAGGTAGGCGATCGGGTACTGGAAGAGCTCCGGGTCGTCGAGCGCCAGAACGTTCGACCCGTCGGTGCGCGGCGACAGCGACGTGAGCTCCTTGAGGATCCTCATCATGTGGATGTCGGCCGTCGGGTAGTCGTGCGCCCACCCCGGCTCGCGCCCGCCGCGCCGCCCGAACCCGCCGAAGCCGGCAAACCCGCTGTTGTAGCGCAGCCGCACGAACACCAGCCGGCCGTCGTACTCCTGGTTGCCGTAGACCTGGAACTGCCGCTGCCGCCCGAACAGGTCCTGGGCCGACGCGGCCGCAGCGGCAAGGGTGACGGCGAGCGCGACCGCGGCAGCGAGGCGCCTCACTTCTTCCCCTCGGCGGTGCGGATCGCCTGCGTCTTCAGCGCCAGTGCGGTGAGCAGCTTTTCCAGCTCGCTCGCATAGCGCGCCGGTTCCATGCCGCCCTTGAGCAGCTTCAGCGACTCGACGCGACGTTCCAGGTCCCGGCGCTCCACGTACAGCTGCCGCAGCGTCGGGTCGGCCGGCAGGGGCGCGGCGTCGGCGGCCGACCCGATCGCGACGACGGCGGCGATGCGGCCGTCGGCGCCGTCGGCCGCCGGCTCGAGGGCCCCTTTGCCGTCGCCGCTGTCGTCGAGCATCGCGTGCTCGGTGAGCATGATGCCTTCGCGCTGATAGGCGGTCGCGACCTCGCGCTTCGCAGCGGTAAAGGCCTCGAGGATCGAGACGCGGTGGTTCTTGTCCGCATCGGCGCTCTCGTTGGCCAGCGCCTCGATGAAGAAGCCACCGAAGAGCGTCGAGTACTGCTCGGCGCCGCTGCGCGTCGCGGTCACGATCGTCCGCCCCGGCGCGGCGAGCTCCAGGAACGGCCCGCTCGCGCTGGCGGTGTTGACGAACACGATCTGCCCCGCCTTCACCTTCTTCAGCAGCGGCACGAAATCGGCCGGCGTCATGTCCGGGCCCGGCAGGTTGAACCGCGCCACCCGCCCGTCGAAGGTACCGTGGCCAATCAGCACGACGACCACCACATCGTCGCCGGAGGCCTGGGCGGCCAGGCGCTCGAACGTACGGGCGATCTCGTCACGCGAGGATCTCCCGGAGGCGCCCGGCGCGGCGGCGTCCGCGTCGAGGTAGACGACCCGCTCACGCGGGATGCCGAACGTGCCCGTCGCGGTGTCCACGAGCGACACCGCCCACTTCCGGAACAGCTCGCCGTGCTCCGGCTCGCCCGCCAGCCCCACGATCACCGCGAGGTGCGTGCCGCCGTTTGCTGCGGGCGCCGCACTCGCCGGCGCCGCCGCGGCGAGCAGCCATGTCAGGGTGGCGATCCAGCAGTGCACAGTGCAGCGTGCAAGGTGCCGGTGCTGGTGCCACTCGCGGTGTACGGTGCACGTGCCCCCTGCGGCGCACCCGGGACATGTACCAGCAGGTGCACCTGCACCAGCACCGGCACGTGCACGTGCACGAGTACCCTGCACCGCACGGATCATCACGCCAGCCCTACCGCCCGTCGGTAGCCCCATTCCGTGCACGCCAGCGTCACCAACAGGATGAGCACGACCGGCATGTGCCAGAGCTCGCGCTCCTCGATGGTCGTCACGCCGCGGCCGGTGTATCGCACATCCTCGGGCAGCGCGGCGGCGCTCTCCGGCGTGTAGAAGCGGCCGCCGGTCTCGCTGGCGATGCGCTGCAGCCGCGGCGCGTGCATGGCTGCATCGAAGTACTCCGCGTCGCCCGGCACCGCGCGGACCTGCGCCACGTCGCTGCCAAGGGAGGCGCCGGCCCGGTCCGCGTCGACGCGCGCCGAGTACATGCCGTGCTCCTGCGCCTGGAACGTGACCCGGTACTCGCCGTTGCGCTCGCCGGTCCACTGCATCGGCAGGTCGAGCACCTCCCCCTTCGGGGTGGTGACGTGCGCGACGACGTGCGCGTCATTCAATTCGAGGAAGGCCGGATCCACCACTTCCGCGACGACCGTGACGGGATCGCCCGGCTCGACGCGGTCGGCCGTGGTGTGCGCCTCGACGCGGTCCGGCACGCCGTCGACCAGCCAGCGCAGCAGCTGACGCCAGTAGTTCTCGTGGGTCTGGTCCTCGACCGGGATGCTGGCGTGCATCTGCCACTGCCAGGAGTCCTGCACCGGGAAGGCGATCGCCTTGCCCCGGCCGAACCGCTGGTACGCGAGCACGACGTGGTCGCGCCGCCGCTCGTCGGTGCCGCTCAGCAGCACCGTGGCGCCCGGCTTGATCTGCTGGAGCGGGTTGACGCTCGTCACCGTCGGCAGCTCCTTCCATCGCGCCGCCGACGCCGCCTCGGTGCCGGCAATCTGCGTCACCGCGTGCGCCTCCCCGCCGCGCGTCAGCGCCACCTTCAGGTGTGAGACGGCATCGGCCCCGGCCCGCCCGGGGCGTTCGAGGACGACCGGCAGCACGTCGCCGACCGGCGTGCCCGCGTAGCCTCCTTCCGCGAAGGCCCGCGCGCCGCCGAGCATCAGCAGGCCGCCACCGCGCTTCTCGACGAACTCGGCGATCATCCGCAGCTGGTCGCCGGTGAAGGCGCCCGCCTCGATGCTGCCGAGGATCAGGCCGCGGTAGGCGAAGAGCTCCTCGCGCGTCTTCGGGAAGCCGCCGAGCAGGTGCTCGGGGTGGTCGACGTCGATGCGCAGGTATTTGTTGTCCGCGGTCCGCTGCAGCGCCACCACCTGCAGGTTCTGATCGTCGGTGACCGCGCGGCGGATGAACTTCATCTCGAAGCGGGGCTCGCCCTCGAAGTAGAGGATCTTCTCGCGGCGGTCGGCGACGTCGATGAGCGCCTCGCGCTCGTTGTTCTGGGTGACCTGCTCGCCGGGGCGCGGCGCGATACGGAAGCGGAACACGCGCGGGCCAGCGTCAACCGCGGTGAAGCGCACGCGCACCGCCGCCGGCTCGCCGTCGGGCGGCAGCTTCACGTCCTGCGACCCCACGATCCGCCCGTCGTCTTCCACGTTCAGCGCCACGGTCTCACCGGCATAGCCGGTCTGCGTGATGACCGCGTCGATCACCAGCGACGCCCCCTTCAGCGCGCGTCGCGGCGTGGAGACGCGATCGACCTGGATATCCCGTGACAGCCGCTCGCGCCCGACGCCGACGGTGAACACCGGCACCCCGTCCGCCTTGAGCGCAAGCAGCGCATCCGACAGCGCCGCGTCGGTCGTGTCGGCGCCGTCGCTGACGAGCACCATGCCCGCAAGCGGCAGTCCGGCCAGCTCCTGCCGCGCGTCGTCCAGCGCGGGGCCGAGCCGGGTCTGCGCGCCGGCGAAGGCGAGATCGGCGCCGGAGGTCGCCCGCACGGCCGACGTCGAGAACCGGAAGGTGCGCAGCACGAACTTGTCGCTGAACGCCTTCATCAGGCCCGCCTCCGGCCGGCCGAACTCGTTGCGAACGAAGGCGGCGCGCGGCTCGTTCTTCCAGTCGGCGATCTGCATGCTGCGCGAGTCGTCGAGCAGGATCGCCAGGAAGTTCTGCTGCGGGACCGCCGCCTTGACGATCAGCACCGGCCGGAAGAGACAGAAGAGGATGAGGGCGAGCGTGGCGGCGCGCAGCGCGCCGAGGATGACGCGATCGCGGACGCGGCCGCGGCGGCGCGAGCTCCGGGAGCCAACGACCGCCATGACCACGACGCCGAGCGCCAGGGTCGCGGCGGCAAACGCGCCGCTCGTGGGCAGGAGGCGGAACTCCCCCTGCTGGAAGATCACCGGCCGGTATTCGAAAAGGAACTGGAAAAGCGACTCGAACACGCCGCGGGGGCCTCCTCCCGGCCGATCATACCGCCGCCGCACGACCCGCGCCTCAGATATAACGCGGCTGCCTATTCGACGCCCGGAGGCCCCGTCGAGTTGGACGCCGAGGTCGAGTGGGGACGGGGGCTGGGACGGGCGGTTGCACCGGTCGAGAGTCGAGAGTCGAGAGTCCGATACTCCGCCTCCTCACTCTGACTGTGACTGCGACCGTGACCCCAGCTCTGACTCTGACTCTGACTATCGACTATCGACTATCGACTAGAGACTGGCAACGGCGCGAACCAGCCTGACATAGGCCGCGACAGCCGAGCTGAGCTCTTCGAGCGCAACATGCTCCCGGTCCGTGTGCGCGACCAGGAACGACCCCGGCCCGAACAGCAGCGGGGTGCCCCAGCGGTCGAGCAGGGGGACGTCCGTGGTAAACGGGAACTCGGCAGCGTCGAACCCTTCGACCACGTGCAGGCGCACGTGCGGGACGCGGAGCACCTCCTCGATCGCGACCAGCGAGCGGAGGGGGGACATCGCGGCCAGTACGTCGTCGGCCGGGCCGATCGTGCGGAACATCACCTCGGCGGACGCGTGCGGCGGAACGACGTTGGGCGCGACGCCGCCGTCGATCAGGCCGATCGTGTAGAACGTGCGGCCGGACCCCGCTGCCGCGGGCAGCTCCAGCGTGCGCAGGTAGACGAGCGCGTCGATCAGCCTGTCGATCGCCGATTCGCCGTGCTCCGGCGCCGCCGAATGGCACGCGCGGCCGGAGGCGCGCAGCCGCACGCGCAGGATTCCGCGCGTCGCAATCGCCAGCCGGCTGTCGGTCGGCTCGCCGTTGATCAGGAACTGAGTGCGCAGCGGGCGGCGGTTCGCGACGGTGGCGCCGTCGCTGCCCCGCTCCTCGCCGACGACGAACAGCAGCGCAGCGCGACGGAAGCCCTCCGCGCGCAGCCGTTCGGCCGCTGCCACCTGCGCCGCGAGGATTCCCTTGGCGTCGCACGCGCCGCGACCGTAGAGGCGGCCGTCACGCACATCGCTGGGAAAGAACGGCGGCACGCAGTCGTAGTGCGTCGAGAGGGCGACGATCGGATCGTCCAGGCTGGCCAGGATGTTCGCGCGGCCGTCGCCGACGTCCTGCCGGGCGACCTGGTAGCCGAGCGCGCGCAGCCTGTCCGCAAGCCAGGACCCGGCCTGCTGTTCGCGGCCGGTCGTCGAGTCGATGTCGATCAGCTCGCGCGCGAGCTGCAGCAAATCGAAGTCCATTCGGTCAGTGCCTCACACCAGAACGCGACCCACCATTCGCCGGCGCCCCTGGTTTCCCGGTCCCTGCCGCTCTGCGATTACCGGATCCACTGCTCGAGAGCCGTCCGCGCGTCCGTCTTCTCGTCCCGGTACTTCACGATGACCGGCGTGGCGACGGAGATCCCCCATTCGCGGCCCTTGCCGGACGTGACCGGGCGCGCGCCGGGCACGATGACTGCACCCTCGGGAACGATCAGCGGCTGGCCGGCGACCGGTTCGATGATGCGGCCGTGGGGCAGGTCGTATACCGGCGTCGAGCCGGTGAGAATCGTGCCCGAGGCCAGCACCGCGCGCCGCCTGACCAGCGCGCCTTCGTAGACGCCACAGTTGCCGCCCACGAGCACGTCGTCCTCGACGATGACCGGCAGCGCCCCCACCGCCTCGAGCACGCCGCCGATCTGCGCGGCGGCGCTCAGGTGCACGCGGCGCCCGATCTGCGCGCACGACCCGACGAGCGCGTGCGAATCGACGAGCGAGTCGTCGCCGACGTAGGCGCCGATGTTGATGTACATCGGCGGCATCGCGATCACGCCGTGCCCGAGGAACGCGCCGTCGCGCACCGACGAACCGCCCGGGACGATGCGGATGCCCGAGCCGGGGGCAATCCGCCGCAGCGGCAGCGTGTCCTTGTCGAAGAACGGCCACCGGCCGTGGTCCGCGGACACGTCGCTGATGTCGCCGAACCGAAACCCGAGCAGGATGCCCTGCTTCACCCAGGCATTGACGCGCCAGCCCGAGGGCGAGGACGGATCCGGTTCGGCGGCGCGCACCGTGCCCGCCGACAGCGCGTCGCGCAGCCGCGCGAACGCGGCGCGCGCGGCGGCACGATCCGCGGCCGTGCCGGCGGCGGCCAGCGCGGCGATCTCGTCGGCGAGGGTGATCATGAACGGCTGGCGGCCGGGGCGGTCAGTTTCAGCTCGGTGAGCACCGCGAGGATCCGGTCGCGCGAGGCCTGACGCGGCGGAACGAGCGGCAGCCGGTACGCCTCGTCCAGCAATCCCATCACCGCCATCGCACTCTTCACCGGGATCGGACTGGATTCGATGAAGTTGACCTGCATCAACGGCAGCAGCCGGGTGTGCAGCCGCCGCGCCGCCGTGAAGTCGTCCGCCTCGGCCAGTTCCACCATTCGCGCCATCTCCGCCGGGACCTCGTTGGAGACCACCGAGATGATTCCGCGGCCCCCTACCGCCATGATCGGCAGCGTCAGCGCATCGTCGCCGGAGAGCACGATGAAGTCGGAGGGGACGCTGCGGCAGATCTCGCAGATCTGCGTCATGTTGCCCGACGCTTCCTTGACGCCGACGATGTTCGGGACGGCACTGAGGCGGAGCACGGTGGCGACGTCGAGGTTGCAGCCGGTGCGGCCGGGAACGTTGTACACGACGATCGGCAGCGCGACCGCTTCGGCAATCGACAGGTAGTGCTGGTACAACCCCTCGGGTGTCGGCTTGTTGTAGTACGGCGTGACGGAGAGGATACCGTTGGCGCCGGCCTGCTGCATCCGTCGCGCGGAGTGGATCACCTCGCGCGTGTCGTACCCCCCGGCGCCGGCGAGGACCGGCACCTTCCCGCCCGCCTCCTCCACGACGATCCGGACGACGCGCTCACGTTCGTCGTCAGACAGCGTGGGGCTCTCGCCGGTGGTGCCGCACGGAACCAGGAAGTGGATGCCTGCCTCGACCTGTCGCCGCGCCAGGCGCCGTACGCCGGCCTCGTCGAGCGCGCCGTCGGGCGTGAAGGGCGTTACGAGCGCGGTGCCGCATCCGGTCCACCACTGTCTCATCGGCATCTCCTGCGACCCTGCGGTTGCGTCGGCCGCTCGGCCACCAGCACCGGGAGAACGCATCCCGCCCTCGAACGTCGTCGACCGATCACGTCATTCGGACCACCGACGCCGGCGGCGCTACAGCCCGAGCACATCGCCCATCGAGAACCAGCCGCGGCGCCCGGCCACCCAGCGCGCCGCCTCCAGCGCGCCGCGCGCGAAGATCGTACGGTCGCGCGCCGTATGCGTCAGCGTAATCGTTTCGCCGGCGGCGTCAAAGCCGACGGTATGCGTGCCGGGGATCGAGCCGGCACGCGTCGACGTCACGTCGACCTGGTGATGATACCCCGCCGCCTCCATGGCGGCACGCAGCGTGAGCGCGGTGCCCGACGGTGCATCGCGCTTCGCCGCGTGGTGCAGCTCGTGGATCCAGGCGCCGAACTCCGGGTGGGTGGCGAACAGTCCCGCCGCCCGCGCGGCCAGCGCGACGAAGAGGTTGATCCCCAGCGCAAAGTTCGACGCGGCGACCACGCCGACCGGATACTTCGCGAGCTGCTGCTGCAACGCCTCCGCCTGTGCCTGCCAGCCCGTGGTCCCGACGACCGCGTCCATGCCCCGCGCCGCGAGCCGCGGGAGGTTCTCGGGCACCGCGTCCGGCTGCGAGAAGTCGATGGCGACATCGGCCTGCGGCCACTGATCCGGGTTTGCCACGTTGTGCACGTCGACGGCGCCGGCCACCTGCATACCGTAGTCCGGGCACAGGGACTCGACGACACGGCCCATGCGGCCGTACCCGACGATCAGGACGCGGCGGAGCGGCGGGCGGGCGTTCATGAGCGTGGTCCCGTGGCCTCTGCCTTCAGGCGGAAGTCGCGCGCGAAGCCGGCAGCCCGGATGGGCTCCGCCATGGCTGCGATCACGGCTGCCCCGAAAGGCTGCGCGACGGCCGCGATTACGGCCGTCGGAGCGCCGGATTGCAGGCCTGCACCACGCGCCCGCCAGCTATACGCCTGCACGATGCTCTCCCGTGGCGGCGACCGGGTCCGCTACGGCGAAGAACCGATCGTGCAGGCGCGCCATCGCCGCTCCGACGTCGTCGTCGCGCAGGACGACCGTCACGTTCCGGCGCGACGCGGCCTGCGAGACCATGCGGAACGGGAACTCGTCGATTGCCGCGAGCACGTGCGAGGCGATGCGCGGATCGGCGCGCAGCCGGTCGCCCACGGCGCAGAGAATGGCCATCTCGCGTTCGACGCGGACCTCGGCGAACTCGCGCAGCGCCGCCACGAGCGGCTCGAGCCGGCAGTCATCGTCGACCGTCACCGACACGCTCACCTCCGAGGTCGTGACGACGTCGACGGCGGTCTGGAAGCGCTCGAAGACCTCGAACAGGCGCTTGAGGAAGCCGTGCGCCATCAGCATGCGCGTCGAGGTGATGTCGATCACCGTCACGCGGCGCTTGCACGCCAGCGCCGTGACCGGCGTGTCGTGCGGCGCCGGCTGCGCGGTGATCACCGTGCCCGGCGCCTCCGGCCGGCGGCTGTTCAGGATGCGCACGGGAATGCCCTTGTCCACCGCCGGGAGGATGGTGCTCGGGTGCAGCACCTTGGCACCGAAGTAGGCCAGCTCCGACGCCTCGTCGAACGAGAGCCGCGGCACCACCTGCGGCCGCTCGATTACCCGCGGATCGGCGGTGAGCATGCCATCGACGTCGGTCCAGATCTGGATCTCCGCGGCCTCCAGCACGGCCCCGAGGATGGCGGCCGAATAGTCCGACCCCCCGCGCCCGAGCGTGGTGGTCACCGCCTGCCGTGTCGCGCCGACGAACCCTGCGACCACGGCGGTCCGGCCGTCGGCGAGCAGCGGTGCGATCTCCCGCGCCGCGGCGTCGAACGTCTCGTCCATCAGCGGTGCGGCGGCGGTATGGTTCTCGTCGGTGACGACGACGCGCCGCGCGTCCACCCAGGCACATGGCACGCCGGCCTCGGCAAAGGCTGCCGCGACCAGGCGGCTGTTGAGCAGCTCGCCAATCGACGCCACCGCGTCCCGCGTCGCCGGCGTCGCGGCGCGGAGGATCGCTGCCGCCTTGAGCAGCGCGCGGAGGTCGTCGAGCCCGTCGCGCAGCTCGGCGAGGAGCGTCCCCCGCCGCGATCCGGTCGTCAGCGCCTCGGCCGCCTCCGCATGACGCGTCCACAGACCCGCGATCCCGGACGCGACGGCCGGTTCGTCGCGCCGCTCCGCAACCGCCGCGAGCGCCAGCAGCCGATCGGTCACGCCTGACATGGCGGAGACGACGACGACGGACGGATCGCCGGGTGGTGCGGTCGCGATCCACCGCACCCGCGCAATCGCGCCGGCGTCGGCCACCGACGTCCCGCCGAACTTCATGACGATGGGTTTCATGATGGTGCTTGGGTCCTCCCGGATCGCCCGGCAGCCATGACGGGTTGCGCTGCGGCAGTCGCAGGGCAGGCCGTCAGGCCTGCCTTACGTCGGGCAGCTCGTCAGCGTGCGATCGCCCGCTGCCGCAATCCCAGCACGTGCCACGTGGCGCGTCACCTGTCGCACGTAGGACGTGGCAGGTCGCACGTCAGCACGTCAGTCAAGCCATCCCTCCTTGTGCATCAGCTCGGCGTTCAGCACGGCGGCACCGGCGGCGCCGCGCACGGTGTTGTGCCCGAGCGCCACCAGCTTCAGTCCGAGCATCCGGCACGGCCGCAGCCGGCCGACCGTGACCGTCATCCCGCCATCGCGTTCCGCGTCGAACCGCGGCTGCGGGCGATCCGGCGACGGATGATGGACGATCGGGGCCGGCGGCGCGCTCGGCAGCGACAACTCCTGCGGGCGGCCGCGGAACGAGGTCAGCGCGTGCCGCACGTCGTCGATCGACGGACGCTTCTCGAGCGCGACCGAGATCATCGCCGTATGGCCGTCGACCACCGGCACGCGGGTGGTGTGCGCGCTGATGACGACCGGGTGCGGGGCGACCGCCCCGTTCGCCATCGCGCCGAGGATCTTCTGCGGTTCGCTCTCGATCTTCTCTTCCTCGCCGCCAATTGCCGGGATGACGTTGCCGAGGATGTCCAGCGAGGCGACGCCCGGGTAACCCGCGCCGGACACCGCCTGCAGCGTCGTGACGACCGCCGACTGCAGCCCGAACCGGCGCAGCGGCGCCAGCGCCATGGCGATGACCACCGTCGAGCAGTTCGGGTTGGTGACGATGGCGCCGCTCCAGCCCCGATCGCGGCGCTGCACCTTCAGCAGGTCGAGGTGATCGGGGTTGATTTCCGGGATGAGGAGCGGGACGGCGGGGTCCATGCGGAAGCTGCGCGTGTTGCTCACCACGATGTGGCCGGCGGCGGCAAACGCCGGCTCGATGTCCTGCGCGGCGGCGGCGTCGAGCGCGGAGAACACCAGCCGCGGACCGCGCCCGGGCGTGCACGGCGCGACGCGCAGGCGCTCGGTTTCCGGCGGCGGGATCGTCGGCAGGCGCCACGTGGCTGCCTCGCAATAGATCCGTCCCTCCGATCGCCCGCTCGCCGCGAGCCACACCGGCCTGAACCACGGATGATCGGTGAGCAGCCGGAGGAACTGCTGCCCGACGGTACCCGTGGCGCCGAGAATCCCGACCTCAATGCGGTCCATGGCGTTGCCGCCCATCTTCTCACGTCCAAACAAAAAGGCCCGCCGACCTGGTCTGGGTCGGCGGGCCTGGTGGATCCGTTGAGTGCGTCCTACGTCCTCCGCGCACCCATACCACCTGACCAGCCGGCCCGCTTGCTCCGCTTGGCCCGCTTTCGAGTCGTCAGGTGGTGCGCCGTGCGCGTCATCGGACTCGGATTATACATCAGAGACAGTCGATGGTCGACAGTCGAGAGTCGGAGTCAGAGTCAGAGTCAGGGTCAGGGTCACGGTCAGAGTCAGGGTCACGGTCAGAGTCAGAGTCAGAGTCAGAGTCAGTCAGAGTCGAGCACTAGAAGGAAACATTCACGTTGAACGTGATCCGCCGAACGCCAGAGGCCGAGGTGGGCTGCAGGAAGAAAGGCGAGGTCATGACACCGCTGAAGCCCTGGTAGATCGGCCGGTTGAACAGGTTCTGGATGTTCACGGCGAGGTTCAGCCGGTAGCGCGGCATCGTCTGCGCGCCGGTCGGGTTCACCGTCAGGCCCGCCGGCCCTCCCGAAATCTGGACACCGCCGCCGGAGGTCACCTGCTTCTTGCCCAGCGTGAATGCGTAGGTGAAGTTCGCCGACGAGCTCAACGTCGCGACAGTGCGCGCGGAGTTGCGGCCGACGCCGGCCGGCCGGTCGTTGAAGACCAGGTCGCCGTTGTCGTCGAACCCGGTGAGAATCGTCAGCGGCGGCGGCGCACTGCCGTTGAACGCGAAACGCGCGGTGAGATTGCGCACCGCGGTGCTCGTGATCATCAGGTGGCCGTTGTGGCGGCGATCGAAGCGCGACGGCCCCCACTCGTCCTCGAGGCTGATGCTCGCGGGGATCACGAACGCGCCGTCGGTGTTGTCGTAGTTGCGGCCCCAGTTGTAGAAGCCGGCCATGGTCAGGCCGCGACGCCAGGAGAACCACGGACCCGACATCGCTGCGGACCCGCCGCCCGGCCCCAGCATGATCATCATCGGGCCACCGGCCGAGTGCATCATGATTGGCCCGCCGGCGCCCGGCGCCGCGCCGCCGGTCGGCGGAAGCGGCGCGAGGTTCACGTTCAGCGATACGCTCACCGCGTGCTGGCTGCCGCGGCCCTGCGAGGCGGCGAGGATGACGTTCGCGAACGACGGGTCGGGCCGTACGCCCTCGACTGGCGCGTTGAGGTTGCGGCCGGCAAGCAGCGCATCGCGATAGCCGTAGCTGTAGAGGACGTTGGCATTGATGCGGCGGGAGAGCGTCTGGGCGATGCCCGCGCTGAGCCGCTGCGCGTGCGCCATCTGGAATTCCTCGGCGAGCAGGTAGCGGTTCGTCGGCGGGGTCGCGCCCCCGAACCCGGGTTCCGGGAACGGCGGGTCGATGAGGTTCAACTCGTGCTGGCGGAAGCCGTCGACCTGCAGCGTCTGCGCGTACGTGCTCGTCGGCAGCCAGTCGTAGAAGATGCCCCAGCTGCCGCGCAGCGTCGTCCTGCCGCTCTTGAACGGCGCCCAGGTGAACCCGACGCGCGGCGCGAGATTCAGCGCGTCGGGCACGTGGGTCTGCGCCTCGTAGCGCACGCCGCCGGTCAGCGTCAGCCCTTTCCGCACCTTGACGTCGTCCTGGATGTAGAAGCCGCCCTGCGCGTTCGAGTAGCGGATGTTCGGGTCGCCGATGCGGCGGCTGTAGCTGCGCGGCCGGCCGGCCTCGAAGGCGTCGAGGCTCTCGAACACGTAGGTGCCCAGGTAGTTGCTGTCGAGATCCGATCGATACGTCGAGTACTGGACCTCGATCCCCGTCCGTACCGAGTGGATGCCGCGCACATAATCGAGGTCGGAGTTCAGCCGGTAGGTGCGGCCGCGCGTGCCGCCGCGCCGCTGCGCCCCGCCGCTCGTGAAGTTGTCATTGACGACGATGGTCGTCAGCTCGACCGCGGACTGGTTGAGAGAATCGTCGCCCCACACCGACAACCGCGTGTTGAGCACGAAACGCCGGCCGATGGGCCCGTTCTGCTGCGCGTACAGACCGAAGGAGCGCTCCTCGGACGCATAGGCGCGCTCGAGGAGATCGTAGGTGCCGACGCCGGCGTTGCGTCGACGGAAGCGGGCGCCGTGGAAGGCCACGCGGAGCACCTGGTCGCGCGTCAGCGCGTAGTCGACGCCTCCGGAATAGAAGCTGTTGTCGGCAGGGCTGCGCAACGGCGCGTTGCCCTTGATCTGGCCGACCGGCGTTGCCGCGTACACGACCGGCGTCGAGTAGCTGTCCTGCCCGTTGAAGTTCAGGTGGAACGACGCCTTCTCGTTGATCACGGTGCCGTTCAGGCCGACACCGTACATCCAGCTCTGGGCGGGACCGTTCTCGCCGACGAGCGGGTTCTTGCCATCCATCGCGCTGTCGTAGAACCCCATCCGCACCGACCCGCGCACCGGACCGATGCCGGGCTGCGTGAGGACTTCGATCCGCAGCTCCCCGGCGTAGTGAACCTCCGGTGCAAACTGATCGCGGGTGATGCGCACGGACTTGATCATCGCCTTCGGCGGCAGCTCGCGCCCCTCGAAGCTGTCGACGAGGATCTTCGCGTCCGGTCCGGCCATGTCCATCAGCTGCCGGCGCAGCTCGTCGGGATCGTCCGAGAGCGCGTCGATCTGCTCGCGCGTCAGCACGGTTCCGAACGTCACCTCGCGATCGGCCGCCGCCTGCTGCCGATCCCGCTCGACGGTGACCGACGACTCCACGCGCTCGAGCGGCAGCACCAGCACCTGGCGGTTCTGCCCCGCGCGCAGCCGGACCTCGGGCAGCGTCCGAGTCTGGAAGCCGGCGAACGCGCCCGTGATCGAGTACCGCCCCGGCACCAGGCCTTGAAAGGTGACCTGCCCCTGGTCGGTCGTCGTCGCCGGCGCAATCGCCTGCGACTTGTTCGACGGCTCGACGCCGGCAATGGTCACCGTCGCTCCGGGCAGCACGCCGCGCGTCTCGTCGACCACGGTCACGAGCAGCGTCGCGGTGCGGTCCGACTGGGCGCTGGCGGCGGCGGGCACGAGCGAGGCGATGAACAGGAGCAGCAACGCGCGCATCGCATCCTCCCGGGGAGAACTCACCTGGCCGGGTCGAACCTGCGGGGATCGATCTTCACGTTCAAGCGGAAACGATCGAACGTCGTCTCTTCCGTGGTCTCGGTGCCAATCGCCCGGCGCAGCCGGAACGGCAGCTTCACGCCGTCGACGTCGCGGTAGTCAGCGAAGTAGAGCCGGTGCTCGACCGGCGAGGCCTGCGCCTTGGAGCGGATGGCCAGGACCTCCTTCGCGTAGCGGTCCATCTCCTCTTTGGGAGCACCCGCGGCCGGAGCCGGCGGGCCGGCGACTACGACCGCGCCGGGCGCGATCGTCTTCGGCGGCGGTTCGCCCGGCACGGTCACGACGACGTTGGTTGGCGGCGTCGTCCAGCTGACCATGATCGGCAGCCGCGTGTCGCTGTGCACGAAGAACCGGAGCGCGAAGGTCCCTTCGCCCTTCACGTCCAGCACGTCGGCGCGTCCCTGCGGCGCCTCCGCCATGGCGGCGTACGCAAAGGTGAGCGGATAGGCGGGCGGCGCGGCAGCGAACAACCCCAGCGACAGGCGGGTGAAGTCCTGTTTGACGGCGGCCACGCGTGCTCGGCGCGGGTCGGCCGCCGGGCCGCGGCCGCCCGCGGGCGCCGCGCCGGCCGGTCCCGGCGGTCCGGAGGCGCCCGGCGGCGCAGTGCCAGGCGGCATCGGCATCGCTCGGCCGCCGGGGGGCGGCATCGGTGGCACCTGAATCAACTCGTCGCCGTTGAAGCCTGATGAGGTGGGTTCGCTGTCCTCGGCCGGGAACTCGTC
Source organism: Vicinamibacterales bacterium (assembly GCA_048594975.1). Lineage (GTDB taxonomy): Bacteria > Acidobacteriota > Vicinamibacteria > Vicinamibacterales > 2-12-FULL-66-21 > JBMDXB01. The sequence continues at coordinate 144,021 of JBMDXQ010000027.1, forward strand.
TACGCGCAGATACTTGTCCGGGAGTTCCAGCAGGATCTCGAACTCGATGGGAACCAGATTGTTACCGCGGACGCGCCGCGTCCGGCCGGAGACGACCACGGTCTTGATCGCTGCCAGCTTGTCCCCGCCCATCGCCGTGCGAGCCTCGAGGAGCACCTCTTCCGCCCGTTTCAATGCTTCGGGCGACGGCGGGCGGGCTGGCGAGGGCTTCTGGCTCGTCACGGAGGGCTGTGCCGCGGCGGGCGGTAATGCCGGCGGCGGTTGTGGCGGTTGCGTCTGCGGCGGCGCCGCCCCGGCAATGCCGCCGAGGATGGCGACGCACGCGCACACCGACGGCACACGGCTGGACATCAGGCAACTAGACGAAGGCACGGGCCGGTTGGTTGGCTCTTCTGTTCTTCTTTCTTCTTTCTTCGTCAGCTTTCTTCATCAGGGATCGAAGGTCGAAAGTCGACAGTCGACTGTTTACTGCCTCAATGCGACATCGCGTACAAGAGCACGTTGAGTCCGAGCGCGTAGCCGTCCGGCGAAAACTGGTAGAAGAAGGCCGGGTCTTCCCCTTCGCGCTCCCACGAGTCGGCGATGTCGTTGTTGTGCGTCATCAGCACCATGATGCGATCGTGCGCGTCGCGGATCGCGCGCAGCGGGTGCTCGACGCTGTCGGCGCCGCGCTCCGACGTGGACGTGCCGTCGACCTGCCGCCAGAAGATGATGTTGGTGATCTGCGGCATCTTCGAGATGGTAAACAGGCTCCGGAAAATCGGATCGCTCGGCGGCAGCTCGCGGATCGGGTACTCGCCCGGGGGCAGCACCCGCGCGATCTGGCTCTCCCACTGCGCCCACGCGGCCGAACCCCAGAAGTCGTCGACCCAGAGGAACCCGCCCTTGAACAGGTACTGCCGCAGCCGTGTCACCTCCTCGGAACTGAACCCGATCGTCCCCGCGTCGGAAGCCATGATGAACGGGCAGCCGAACACCGCGTCGTCGGTGAGCCGCACGACGAAGTGCGCGGGCTGCTTGCCGGCGTCGAGGTTCACGGCGGCCCGCGTCAGCTCGGACATGCGGATCATGAAATTGATCTCGGCGTACGGGTAGTCGGTCCGCCAGCCCATGCCCATCGGCTCGCGCCGGACCTGCGTGTACATCAGCCGGCAGAACGTGAACGCGGGAGCGCGGAAGTCGGGCGGCGGGAAAACGGGCGCGACGCTGCCCTCGCGAAACCGCCCCCACTGTTCGAACTGCGCGGCAGCGTAGGCAGTGGTGGCGACGAGCGCCAGCATGGCGGCGGCGAGGCGGAGTGACCAGCCGCGCATGCGACCACAATAACCCAACGGCCGGCGCGTGAGGCAGCACTACGGAACTGTCTGGGCGCGCAGCCCTGAAGGGCTCCGCGACGGCTGGCGGGCGGTCGTGCCGCAGGGCTTCAGCCCTGCCGTCGGGGAGTACCACCGAACCGGAGGCACGGGTGTGGCGTCTTGCTGAGGACGCGATGAATGGGCTGGCGGATGGGTATCCAGGCCTCGTGACCGCAGAGCAGGCGCTCGAACGGGAGTTCGGGGAGCGGCTGCGCGAGTCGTCGTCGCTGGCCTTCCGCGGCGCGTACGGCGTGCTCCGCCACCGTGAGGATGCCGAGGACGTCGCCCAGGAAGCGTTCGTCCGCGCACACCGCAGCCTCGCGCAGCTGCGCGATCCGCAACGCTTCAAGGGCTGGCTGGTGCGCATGACGTGGCGGCTCGCCATCGACCGGTTGCGTGACGACCGCCGCCGCGCCACACGCGAGCAGGCGGCTGAGGCCGCACCCGCGGCAACCACCGAGCAAATCGCGTCGGCCCAGGAGCGGGCGCGGCGGCTCTGGACGGCGATCGACGAGCTGCCGGAGAAGCTGCGCCTCGCGCTCGTCCTCGCCTCGATCGAGGGACACGACGTCGCGGACGTCGGCCGCCTCCTGGGCATTCCGCCCGGGACGGTGAAGTCGAGGCTCTTCCTGGCGAGGAAGGCGCTCGCGGAGAAGCTGCAATGTCTCGCACGTTGAAATCAGATCGGGATCCGCGGTCCGGGATCCGCGGTGCGGAGCTTGGCACTCGGGGCCCGGAATCACCAGAACTGCCGGACGGGCGGGACGAGCAGATGCTCGCCGAAGTCGACCGCGAGCTGCGCAGGCTCCTGTCGGCAGTGCCGTCGCCGGGATTCGAGGCGCGGGTCCTGGCGGGCATCGCGCAGGACGAAGTACACGGGCGATCGTCCTCCATGTGGCTGGCCGCGGCAGCAGCGCTCGTGCTCGGCGCGGGGCTTCTCTTCGTGCTCGTTCGCAGCCCAGCGATCGACACGACCATGACGCCGCCGATGGCGCGACACGGTGAAGACGTCGTGCTGCCGTCCGTGCGATCGCAACCGCCTGCGATTGGCGAAGTCCGGACGCGGCGCGTGCCGCACGCCGGCCGTGTGCAGAGCCGCCCGGTTCGGCGGCCGCAGCCGGAGGTCATCGTCCCGCTGAACCAGATGGAGGCGGTCCGGCGTCTTGTTCGTGCGTTCAACGAAGGGCGGGTCGAGGCGGCGCCCGAAGCAGCCGGCGGACCGCTGGCGCCGCCCGAGGAGATTGCCGTTCCACCGCTCGAGGTGGAGCCGATCCCGGTGCCTGCGTTGGATGCGGGGGCGGCAGCGCTGCCGCAGCCAAGAAAGGGCGTATGAAGGAGCAGACCGTGAAGAAGACACTGGCGTTCATCATCGCGCTGTGTGCAATCACAGCACTGACGCAGTCCCGCGTGGCAGTAGCACAGGAGAAACCGGGCGAGAGACCCGCGCTCGTGCCGCTCAAGGTTGATCTGGTGGTGTCGCGCACCGCCGGGGCGAAGAAGGTCAGCAGCCTGCCGTACACGCTGTGGATGACCGCCAACGACAGGCAGACGACGAGCGTTCGGATGGGTGTCCAGGTGCCAGTAACCAGCTTGGTGTTCGCGAAGGAGGGCTCGGAGCCCCAGCGCTCGTGGAGCTACCAGAACGTCGGCACGAACATCGACTGCGAGGCCACGAACGTGGCGGATGGCCGTTATCAGCTGCGGATCAGGTTGAGCGACTCTTCGGTCGATCGCGACGCGCCGGGCTCACCCACCAAGGACCCGGGCGCAGGGGTGCCCGCCCTTCGGAGCTTCACCTCCAGCTTCAACATCCTGCTCAAGGACGGCCAGACGGCGCAGTACGCGTCGGCCACGGATCCGGTGAGCGGCGAGACGCTGAAGGTGGACGTCACTCTCACGGTCCTCAAATGATCCTTGCGGTTCCGAGGGTTCCGAGGGTTCGGGGGTTCCAAGGGTTCCGGGGGTTCGAGGGTTCGAAACATCTGAACCCACGAACCCACGAACCCACGAACCACGGAACCCGGAACTCCGGAACCCCGGAACCCACGAGCCTCGCCATAATAGGAACCGGAAGGACGAGGGCGCCGTCTAAGCTTCCGCCAGCCTGCCTCCTCCTTCCGGAGGTGTCGTGTTCTCACTGGTTCTCCTCGGTCTCCTGCTCGCAGCCGGCAACGCTCCCCCGCCGCAGGAACAGGCCTCCGCAGCCCGGGAATCCGATCTCGACGCGTTCATGAAGAAGGTCCTCGCGCGCCGCGAGGTGAACCGCAGGACGTTGGACCAGTACGTGCTGGACGAGGTCGAGCAGTTCGAGATCCTCGGCCCGGGTCGAATCCCGCTGCACCGGTCGAAGCGGGAGTTCACCTGGTACGTCCGCGACGGGATGCACGTGCGCAGTCCGGTGAAGTTCAACGGCGTGCCGGTCGGCGAAGCGGACCGCGATCGCTACGAGGAGGGCTGGATCCGCCGCGAGAAGGAGCGCATCGCCCGCCGCGCGAAGAAGGAACAGGAAGAGAAGGAGCAAGAGCGGCAGAAGAGGGAGGGGGCCGGAGGCCAGGAGGCGAAGCGGGAGGGCGCGACGGACGCGGAGAAGGAGACGCGGGGTGAGATCGTCATCTCTCCTGGCGGCGTCCAGGTCGACACCGGTGCTCCGGCCATTCCCACCGAGCCGCGGTTCGTCTCCGAGGCGTACTTCATGGATTTCAAGTTCGAGCCCGGCAACTACTACCTGGCCGGGCGCGAGCAGCTCGAGGGCCAGGAGGTCCTGCGCATCGAGTACTACCCGTCGAAGCTGTTCGACGACGAGGACAAGAAGACGCCACGGGAGATGCGGCGGAAGAACAAGCCGGACGAGATCGAGGAGGACATCGACCGGCGGATGAACAAGACGGCGCTCATCACGCTCTGGGTCGATCCGAAGGAGCACCAGATCGTGAAGTACACGTTCGAGAACGTCTGGTTGGATTTCCTGCCCGGGGCGTGGCTGGTGCGCGTCGACGAGCTGCGCGCCTCGATGACCATGAGGCAGCCGTTCCCCGGCGTGTGGTTGCCGCACGGGATCGAGATCGGCGGCGGCATCACGCTGGCCAACGGCACCTTCGAGGCCGGCTACGAGCGCCGCTTTGCCCAGTATCGCGAGGCGGCGACCTCCTACAAGATCCGGATCCCGAAGGGGGACAAATGACCGGGTGGCTCGTCGTCGTGCTGGTCCTCGGGACCGGCCACCCGGCGCCACCGGCCCCCTCCAGCACCCATGAGCACCTCGCAGCACCCTCCAGCACCACCCCCCAGCACCCTCCAGCACCCCCCAGCACCCCCCAGCACCCCCCAGCACCCCCCAGCACCCCCCAGCACCCCGCAGCACCCTTGCCCACCCAGGAGGTCGTTCGCGAGATCCGCGTGCACGGCAACGCGTACCTGACCGATGCCGAGGTCCTGGCTCTCGCCGGCGTGTCGGTCGGTGACCCGGTCACCGCCGACTCGATGGCGGCGATCGAGAAGCGGTTGAAGGACAGCGGCCGCTTCGACACGGTGCAGATCCGCAGGCGCTATCGATCGCTCACCGATCCTGGCGACGTGGCGATCGTGCTCGTCGTCCACGAGAAGCCGGGCATCGTCTCGACCACGTCCCCGACGGCTCCGGTCTACACGCCGTGGCGCCGCTTCCGCAGCCGCCTGATGTTCCTGCCGATCCTCAACTACAGCGACGGATACGGCTTCACGTACGGCGCCCGGTTCAGCACGAAAGACCTGCTCGCCACCGGCGAACGCCTGTCGTTCCCGCTCACCTGGGGCGGCACGCGCCGCGCGGCCGTGGAAATCGACCGCCAGTTCAAGAGCGGTCCGCTCACGCGCGTCGACGGCGCCTTCGGCATCTGGCAGCGGGAGAACCCGCGGTTCGAGGTGGACGATCGGCGCATCGAGGTGAAGGGGCGGGCGGAGAAGGAGTTCGCGACGATCCTGCGTCTGTCCGTGGACGCGAGCCACGCCGACGTGCACTTCGCTTCGCTCGAGCCGCTCGACGACCGGCTGTGGACCGTCGGCGCGACCGTCGCGGTCGACACGCGCGGCAGCCCTGCGTTTCCGCGCAACGCGTTCTATCTCGGCGCCGGCTGGACGCGGCTGCACGTCAACGACGACCCGGGCATCAATCGCTACGCGGCGGAGGCGCGCGGCTACGTCGGCATCCTCCGCCAGGCGGTGCTCGCCGGCCGTGTGCAGTACACGGGTGCGGACGCGACGCTCCCGCCCTACGAGCGCCTGCTGCTCGGCGCCGCGCCGACGCTTCGCGGCTACAGTCCCGGCAGCTTCGACGGCGACAAGATGGTGGTAGCCTCCGCGGAGCTGCGCGTGCCGATCACGTCGGTAATCAGCGGCGGCCAGTTGGGAATGACGCTCTTCATGGACGCGGGCAAGATCATCGATCACGACGGCCGCTTCGAGAACGCGCCCTGGCAGCGGGGGGCCGGCGCCGGCGTGTTCCTGATCGCGTCGATCTTCCGGATCAACCTCGATGTCGGCTACGGGCTGGACAGCGACAAGACGCGGCTGCACCTGGCCACAGGATTCTCGTTCTGAGTTACCGCCGACTTCCAACCTTCACTGCCAGCTTCGGACGTTGGCTGGTGGCCGCTGGGCGTGTCCGAATCTGGCAGCTGGGCCCTTGGGAGTTGGCAGTTCGATCCAGCCGCGGCCGGAGGCCTACCCGAACATCGTCTTCACGACGAACCACACGTTGGCCGGACGCTCGGCGAGCCGACGCATGTACCAGGGGAACCAGTACTCGCCGTAGCTGATGAGGACGCGCAGGCGCTCTCCTTCCCGTGCGAGCTTCAGCTGCTGGCCGCGCTGGATGCCGAAGAGCATCGCGAATTCGTACGAGGTCTTCGGGATGTCCCGCTGCGCGATGAACGCGCGCAGGCGGTCCGCGAGGGCGACGTCGTGCGTGCCGATGTGCAGCAGCACGCCCGCCTTGCTCGCGTCGCCGGCGAGCGCCCGCGTGCACAGCCGGTAGAAGTTCTCGTCGGTGTCGGCCTTGCGCGGAAACGCCACCTCCGGGGGCTCGAGGTAGGCACCCTTGACGATGCGGATGGCGATGCCGGTCGGGATCAGCGACTCCAGGTCCGTTTCCGTGCGGCGGAGATAGGCCTGCAGCGCGACGCCGATCCGTGAGGTCTTCGCCCGCGCCCGGCGCACCAGGTCGAGCGTCGGATCGACGTACGGCGAGCTTTCCATGTCCACCCAGACCACGCTGCTGTCGCGTGCGGCGGCACGCACGAGAAGCCGTTCGAGGTTCCGCGCACAGAGCTCACGATCGATGTCGAGGCCGAGCTGCGTCGGCTTCACCGAGACCTGGCAATCCAGCCCGGACTGCGCGACCAGGTCGAGGACGTCCAGGTAATGCCCGGTGACCGCGGCCGCTTCAGCGGCCGACGTGACGTTCTCGCCCAGCCGCGTCACAATCGTCGTGATCCCGTCCGTCTTCAGCTGCCCCGCCGCGCCGAGCGCATCCTCGATCCGCTCCCCGGGCATGAAGCGTGAGACCGAGCGGCGGACGAACGCGGTCCTGGTCGCGCGCTCGCGCAGCCAGCGGTTGGTGGAGGCGGCGAGGAGGGCCTTGCGCATCAGAGACATCTGTGGCTCGTGAGCATCGGCGACACGCGCCGTCCGTTCGATCGGCGAACGAACAGGTCGCGCCCTATACAACGCTCCTGATCAACCCGCCGTCCACCTGCACGGTGGCACCGGTCATGTACGATGCGGCGTCGGACAGGAGGAACGCGCCGACGCGGCCGAATTCGTCGGGTTCGCCGTATCGGCCGAAGGGAATGCTGCCGGCCGCCTTCGCCTTTGCGGCGTCCGGCGCGATGCCCTGCCGCTTCGCGTTGATCGCGTCGAGCTGCCGCACGCGATCGGTGTCGATCCGGCCGGGAATGATCTGGTTGACGCGGATCCGCAGCGGCGCAAGCTCCAGTGCCAGCGTTTTGGCGAGCGCCGACACCGATGCGCGCAGCACCGTCGAGAGGCCCAGGTTCGGGATCGGCTCCTTGACCGACGAGGAGGTCGAGACGAGGATCGCCCCGCCGCCCCGCTGCTGCATGAACGGCACCGCCGAGCGGATCATGCGCAGCGCGCTGAACAGGAGCAGGTCCGCCGCGTCCTGCCACGCGCGGTCGTCGAACGACAGCGCCGCGCCTGCCGGAGGACCGCCGGAGTTGGTCATGAGCGCGTCGAGGCCGCCGAAGCGGTCGGCCGACGACCGGATCCAGACGTCGATGCCCTCGGTGGAGCGCACGTCGAGCGCCGTCGCCATCACCCGCGCCCCGGTTTCCCGCTCGATGCGCGACGCCGCGTCGCGGATTGCCGCGGCGTCGCGCGACGCAATCGATACAAGCGCCCCTTCCCCCGCCAGGGCGCGCGCCACCGCGTAGCCGAGTCCCCTGCTCGCGCCCGCCACGGCGGCGACCTTGCCCATGAGCCCGAGATCCATCAGCGCGTCCCCGTCAGCTGCTCGGTGAACCGCATCACCCGGTCCAGCGCCTCGCGCGTCGTCCGATCGAGCGCCGCCCCCGGCGCGCGGGTCGCGGCACTCGCCAGCGCGCCGCGGCGGTGCAGGACCTCCTTGCGGATCGCCATGCCGATCCCTTCCTGGAACTCGAAGCGCATCAGCGGCACGGCGCGATAGAACACGTCGGCCGCGTCGTCCACCCGCCCCTCGCGGTACAGCGAGACGATGCGCACGAGGAGCTCGGGAAACGCGAACCCGGTCATCGCGCCGGTCGCGCCCGCCATCAGCTCCTCGAGCAGGAACACGCCCCCGAGTCCGCCGAAGATGCGGACCGGCACCTGGCTGTGTTCGAGGATGCGCGAGGTCTTGAACGGTGTCGGCGGGTCTTCCAGCTTGATCGTCCGGGCGCGCGGGATCTCCTGCGCGATGCGCGCGAGGAGCCACGGCTCCATCGCGTAGCCGGAGATCGGCGGGTAGTCCTGGACGACGATCTCGATGTCCACGGCCTCAGCGAGCGCCTTGAAGTGCCGGATCACGGCCTCGGAGTGCAGCTTGGGCATCCGCGGCGGGCTCACCATCACGGCCGTCGCGCCGGCCTGTGCCGCGTAGCGGCTGCACTCGATGCAGGTGCGGGTCCCTTCGGCGGTCGTCCCGGCGACAACGCCAATCCGGCCGGCGACCCGTTCGACGACCAGGTCCAGAACGCGCCGGCGCTCCTCGTCGGTCAGCCGCGCCACCTCACCGGTGACGCCGAGCGCCGTGACGCCGTTGACGCCCGCCGCGATGAACAGATCGACCACACGCTGCAGGCTGCCCCGATCGAGATCGCCGCTCGCACCGAACGGGGTCGGCAGGACTGAATACACGCCCTCGAGCGTCACGCGAAGCCTCCGCGGGCCCACATTGTTGATCGATTCCGGGAGGCGCGTGGCCGGGAGGCGGCTAAAGCCTCGGTGCGCCGAGCCCGATAGCCGGATCATGCGGAGGTTCTCGATCGGACCCACCCTCCTTGCCCTGGCCTGCCTGGCCGGCTCGGGATGCGATCTTTTCAGCAAGGACGGGGATGAACCCGAGTCGCCGACCTCGCCCTCGGCGCCGGCGGTGAGCCTCGAAGGATTCGCGGGTACGTGGACGTCGGCCACCGCGTCGACGCCCGCGGCCGGCTGCGGGACGGTGCGCTACACGGTGACGCCGGTGAGCGCCACCAGCGCGACGGTGAGCTTTTCCGCGACCTGCGCCGGCAGCATCCAGGTGAACGGCACCGGCAGCGGACAGGTGAACGGATCCTCGCTCGACTGGACTGCGCAGGGGCTGGTGAGCCAGGGCGGGGTGAACTGCCCGTTCACGTTCACCAATGGCAGGGCGGTCGAGGATCCCGGCGGGATCAAGATCACCTATTCCGGGACGGTGTGCGGGATCCCGGTTAACGGCAGCGAGGTGGTGAAGAGGAGCTAGAGCTCAGACCGGATCAAGCCACCGCGGGAGCTGCTCGACCGAGGGTGGCGGTGCCCGCGCGCTGGTCTGATCCCGGTCCGAGACCCGATGCGCCGCCTGGCTACGGATGGTAGTCGGCGGCCGCTTCCGCCGTGCTGACGACATCCCTGGCGCCGGTGGTCTCGAGGATCTCCCGTGCGCGGCGCGCCCAGTCGCGATCGTCACAGTGCACCGAGCACAGGTACCCGCCCTCGCGAATCCGGCCGGCATACCGCTTCGCTTCGATCTCCGGCAGCCCCGCACCCACGAGCCCGCCGACCAGCCCGCCGGTTGCGCCGACCGCCCCCGCACCCGCCAGCGCCGACACTATCGGACCCGCGGCGACGAGCGGTCCGACGCCCGGGATGGCCAGCGCGCCGATGCCGATGAGCCAGCCGAGCACACCGCCAAGCGCCGCCCCCGCACCGGCGCCCGCGACCGCTCCCTCAGGCGCTTTCGTGTTGATCTCGTGCGCGAGGTCCTTCGTCGTCTTGTCACGCTCCGGCAGCACCGCCGACACGTCGCTCGATCTGAAGCCGGCCGCGCGGAGCGCGTCGAGCCCGGTCTCGAGCGAGGTCCGGTCGGGATAGATGCCGAACGTCGCAATGTCCTTCGCCATCAACCTCCTCCGTTCAGTGCGTTCATGGTTTCCACCTTGGGGAAGGAGCATCTTCCGTACCGAGTACGGGTGACTCTGCAGGCAGCCGAGTACGATTGACGCGTGCTGCCGGTGAACGTCGATATCGAACAGCTCCGCGCGCGCCTGCCGCCGGCGCCACTGACGCGCTTCGCGCCCGCGCCGACCGGCTGGCTGCATCTCGGCCACGTCCTCAATGCTGCGTCCGTGTGGGGCGTCGCGGCCGCGCTCAGGGGCCGGGTGCTGCTGCGCATCGAGGACCACGACCGCACTCGCTCGTGGCGCGAGTTCGAGGCGGGCATCCTCGACGATCTCGACTGGCTGGGCTTTCGGCCGGACGTCTTTCCAACCGAGGCCTTCCGCCGGGGCGCGTGCGGCGGACGCCAGTCCGACCGCGAGCCCCTGTATCGCGCCGCCGCCGATCAGCTGCGCGCGCGCAACCTGCTCTACGCGTGCGACTGCTCGCGCCGAGAGATTGCCGACGGCGCGCCAACGAGCGGGCCCGAGCTGCGCTACCCAGGCCGGTGCCGCGAGCGAGGCCTTCCGCTCGCGGACGGCTACGGATGGCGTGTGCGGCTCGACCCAGCCGACGAGCGCTTCCACGACGCACGCCTCGGAGCGCAGCTCCAGAATCCGGCGCGCCAGTGCGGCGACCTGCTGATCCGTGATCGGCACGGCAACTGGACCTACCAGTTTGCCGTCGCGGTAGACGACTGGCGGCAGGAGATCGACCTCGTCGTGCGCGGCATCGACCTGCTGCCGTCGACGGGGCGGCAGATCCAGCTGGCGCGGCTGCTCGGCCGGAGCCGGCCGCCGGTGTTCCTCCATCACCCGCTGATCCTGAAGACGCCGACGCAGAAGCTGAGCAAATCGGATCGCGATACCGGAGTTCGCGATCTGCGCGCCGCGGGCTGGTCGCCCGCCGAGGTCATTCGCGCCGCCACGTCGGGAATCGGTGTTGCATGATCCACGGCATGGGTTTCAGAATCTCGTCACCCGCATTCGCGGACGGCGCGGAGATCCCCGTCCGCCACACCTGCGACGGCGACAACCTGTCGCCGCAACTGTCCTGGTCAGACCTGCCGGAAGGCACGCGCTCGCTGGCGCTGATCGTCGACGATCCGGATGCGCCGGGTGGAACCTTCACCCACTGGGTGCTCTTCGACATCCCGGCGGACGCGAACGGGCTCGGCGAAAACGTACGGCCGGGCACCATCGGCATCGCGGGACGCAACAGTTTCGGCCGCACCCGGTACGGCGGCCCCTGCCCGCCACCGGCTGACGACGCGCACCGCTACCGGTTCACGCTGCATGCGCTCGACCTGCAGTCGCTCGCGGTGTCGGCGAACGCAACGCGCGAAGAGGTCGAACGGAAGATCGAAACGCACGTCCTGGCGACGGCGCGCGTGGTCGGCAAGTACAAGCGGCAGCGCGTGGCCGCCGGCAAGCGCTGACCGCCGGCGCGTGACCCGGTTCAGATCTCGATCTGCTGAGAGTCAGAAAAGTGAGATCGATCCCAGCGCTCGGCGCGAGGGGAGTGGATATGATCGGTCCGGTGACGGACGCTGGGTGCTGTTCACGTCGAACGGGGAGAAGACGCTGGGAACGGATCCAGCCGGCGAGACCGGAGTCGCGGCGCGGCAGGATGTGTTCCTGGAGCTGCGGCCCGGCGGTGCGGTGAACGGTCGCAGGTAACGCTGTGGGCCGGTGCGCGGACTGCCCCTACCGGACCGCCACGCGGCGTATCGCCAGCTCTGTGCCGCCGGTTTCGGCGACGTAATAGAAGATGCCGCCGGCGAGCGTCGCGGCGGCCGGATTGGGCATCCGGACGGACGGGTCCAGTTCCTCGAGCGACGTGGCCGCCCGCCCGCCACGCCCGAGACGAACGCGGATAACGCGGTAGGCACCGTTCGTCGAGCGCTGAACACCCACGAGCGACCCCTGGCTCCATCTGATGCGCACAAGGCCCGAGAGATCGACCCCCTTACCCGCCGTGACCTTGGTGGACGGCACGGGGCGGAGGCGCAGCAGCCCGTCGGCGCGGGCGATGTAGATGGCGCCCTGGCTCGAAACCGCGATGCCGGCCGCGCCGGTTCCCGCGCCGCGCGCCACCAGCTGCAGCAGCGACCTGCCGGCCGGCACGCGCCAGACCGTCCCGCCTTCCTGAACCGCGTAGACGGCGCCGTCGGGAGCGACTGCCAGGTCCGCAATCCGTTCTGCCGGCATCTTCACCTTTGCGGCCACCGCGACCTTCTTCAGCACGCGCGCCGAAATCAGCTGCAGCCGGTGCAGCACCGGCACGTCCTCGCCTGAGGAGCCGTCCATGCCCGCTACCCAGAGATCGCCCTCGCGAGGATCGATTTCGATGGCCGTGACGGCGCCGAACCCGCCGGGGCGCCCGCTCGCGAGCGTGGCAAGATGGCGAGAGAACTCGTCGATCACGGCGAGGCGGCTGACGTCGGTGTCGCCGACGATGAACCGCCGCGAGACGGCGTCGTAGGCGAGCGCGGCCGGCTTGAACGACGCGGCCGCGAACAGCAGCGGGTCCGTCGCGGCCGCGGCCGATGCGGCTGCCGGCGCAGGGTCGGACGGCACCGCGGGCGCAGCGGGCCGCGCGATGCGATCCGGCTTGGGAGGAGCGGCCGCCGGAGGCGCCGAGGCGGAGGCGGGCTCGCTTCCCGGCGGCGCGAGGAGCGGTTGCGCTTCCGGCCAGTCCTTCAACGCCCGCACGCGCTCGAACTCGGGACTGGTCAGCGCCTCGCGCGCCGCGCCGGATGATGCGATGCGGCGGAGCATGACCAGCGCGTCATGCGGTCGTCCGCTGAGGCTCTGGGCGCGGGCCAGCAAGAAGAGCATCGCCGGATCGTTCTTCGGCCCCAGCTGCACCGCGCGCCACGCGAGATCGTGGAAGAGCTCGTACTCCTTGCGCTCGGCCGCCTCCAGCGCCAGGCGCCGGCATTCCGTCCACTCACCGCAGTCCTGGCTCGCGGATCCAGCAACGTCGTAGCGCAGCCCTTCAGGGCTGCCCCTGGCGAACCCGTCGCGCAGCCCGCCGTTCCCTGCCAGCGCGATCGCGATCGACACGACGATGAGCCCGGTCACGGCTGTGTGCGTCCGACCAGCGCGACGACGCGCACCGGCCCGCCCGATCCGCCTTCGATCTTCATCGGCAGCGCGATCACCGTCGCGCCGCGGGGCGGCAGACGATCGAGCGCCGTCAGGTTCTCGAGGCCGGGCACGTTCCGCGCGGCCGCCATCCGGTGGACGACGAAGTCGGTCGAGCGGCCGTAGTCGATGGATGCCGTGTCCACGCCGAGCGCGCCGACGCGGCGGTCCTCCACCAGCAGCCGGGCGGCCGCGTCACCATAACTCGGGAACGACAGCTTCGACGCGTCGCCCGGGGTATCGTCGCCGAGGTAGGCCTTCGCGTCCGGCCAGAAGCGGCTCCAGCCGGTGCGTAGCAGCACGATCGCACCGGCGGGAATCGCGCCGTGCGCCTTCTCGAACGCCACCACGTCGTCGAGCGTCAGCCGGTAGTCGCGGTTCTCGCGCGCCTGCGACGAGACGTCGATCACCACCGCTGCCCCCATCAGCTGCGTCAGTGGAATCTGGTCGGTCGTCCTGCCGCCGTCGGAGAAGTGGAGCGGCGCGTCGACGTGCGTGCCGCCGTGCTCCGGGGTGCTGAGGCTATAGGCCGCATAGAAATACCCGGCATCGGTCGTCCCGTACGCGAGCTTGTCGAGCCGGAACTTCGCCGGCGCCGTCGGCCAGTACACCGTCTTGTCGTTGTACGGATGCGTGAGATCGGCGAGGGTGTAGGCCGAGAAGTCGATGGCGGGCTGTCGAGCCGCTGAGACCGCGAGCAGACCGCCGAGCGCGGACGCCACCAGGAGAGGTTTCATACGTCAATGCTAAATGCTGAATGCCGAATGCCAAAGACATTCGGCATTCGGCATTCGGCATTCGGCATTGACAGGAGGCTAGATCTCGCGAAGCGCCTCCATCGGGTCGATTTGCGTCGCCCGTCGTGCCGGCACGTAGCACGCGACCAGCGCTACCGCGGCCAGGGCCAGCGTGACCCCGGCGAGCACCGGGAGGTCGTACGGCTTGACCTCGAAGAGCACCGACTCGAGCGTTGACCGCAGATACCGGGCGAGGGCCAGCGATCCCGCCAGGCCGAGCACGATGCCGAGACCCGTCGTCTTCGCGCCCTGCTTGAGCACCAGCGACAGGATCGACTGACGATCGGCGCCGAGCGCCTGCCGGATGCCGAACTCGCGGACCCGCTGAGCGACGGCAAACGCCAGCACGCCGTAAATGCCAATTGCGGAGAGCACCAGCGCGACCGCCCCGAAGATCCCCAGCAGCATCATCGGCGTCCGCCGCGTCTCCAGCGACCGCGCCACCCACTGGTCCATCGTCCTCACCTCGGCAATGGGCTGCTCCGGGTCGATCGCCTGGACGGCGGATCGGACCTGCGCCACGAGCGACGTCGGATCGACGCCGGTCTTGAGCACCAGCCCCATGCTCGGGCGGGCCTGTTGCGTGACCGGATAGTAGAGCCGCTCCTTCAGTACGGGCTGGCCGAGATCGATCGCGTTGATCGTGCCGACAACTCCGACGATGGTGAACGGCGGACTGTTCGGCCCGCCGCGCCGGATCTGGCCGCCGATCGCGCTGCGGTTCGGGAAGTACCGGTCGACCAGGTACTTGTCGACGACGACGACCGGCGCTGCTTCCGCCGTGTCGGTCTCGTTGAACAGGCGACCCTCGATCAGCGGAATCTGCATGACCCTGAAGTAGTCCCCGCCGACCACTTCTTGCCTGCCGTGCGGCGGCTGCCCGCTCGGCGGCGTGTAGCCGACGATGTTGTACGAGCCCGAGCTGACCATGCCGTTGAACGGCACGTTCGAGGTCAGGCCCGAGGAGGTCACGCCCGGGATGGCGCGGACGCGCTCGAGCAGGCGCTGCCAGAACAGCCGTCGCGCCGCCGCGTCGGGATGGCGGGCCGCCGGCAGGTTGATTTGGGCGGTGAGCACGTTGTCGGTGGCGAAGCCCGGATTCACCTCCATGATGCGCGCGAAGCTCTTGATCAGGAGCCCGGCGCCGGCCAGCAGGATCAGCGCGAGCGCGGTCTCGGCGACGACGAGCGTGGCGCGCGTGAACCCGGTCGTCCGGCTGGCTGACCCGCGCGCGTTGTCCTCCTTGAGCAGGGCGTTCGTGTCGCCGCGCGCGGCGGCGAGCGCCGGCACGATCCCGAACACGAGCCCCGTGACGATCGCCAGCGCGACCGTGAACGCCAGGACCACCGGGTGTATCGACGCGCCGGTCATGCCGGGCAGCTCGCGCTCGCCCATCGCGACCAGGGCGCGCACACCGGCGTAGCCGAGAAGCACGCCGCCCGCTCCGCCGGCGGCCGCAAGCACGAGCCCCTCGGTCAGCATCTGCCGGACGATCCGCCAGTGGCCGGCGCCGAGCGTGGCGCGAATCGCGATCTCGCGGCTGCGCCCGGTCGCGCGCATCAACAGCAGGTTGGCGACGTTGGCACACGCGATGAGCAGCACCAGCACGACGCCGCCCTGCAGGATGAGCAGCGGCGTGCGGACGTCGCCGGCAATCTGCTCCCGGATTGGCACGGCGTATCCGCCGAACCCGCTCGAGTCGGCGAAGGTCTTGAACTGGGGGAGCCGCTCGAGATTGCGTGCGACGATCGTCTTCATCTCCGCGTTGACCTGGTCGAGCGTCGCGTCCGGCCGCAGCCGCGCGACCATGGAGCTGAACTCCTGACCGCGTCCCTGGTCCGACATCTGCTGCGGCGTGAACGAGAACGGTACGAGGAGAGCGATGTTGCGCATGGGCAACTCGAAGTCGGCGGGCATCACCCCGACCACTCGGTACGACTCGCCGTTCATCCGGATGTCGCGTCCCACAATCTCCACATCGCCGCCGAACCGCGTGGTCCACGTGCCATGCGTGAGGACCGCGTACTTGTCGGCCTTGGGCTGGGCCTCCTGCTCGGTGAAGCCGCGGCCCAGGAACGGGTGGCGCCCGAACGTCGAGAAGAACGACGGGGTCACCGCGAGCGCCTGCACCTGCTCGGGCACGCCGCCTTGCGCCAGGCTCAGGCTGCGGCCGGTGAACAGCGTGGCGTCCTCGATTGACGGCGCCTGCGTCTTCCGGTCGATGTAGTCCGGAATGGAGACGCTGGCCTGCGGCAGTCCCATGAGCGGATAGGTGTTCCACACGAACACCAGCCGGTCGGCGTCGGCGTAGGGCAGTGGCCGGAGCAGCACCTGGTAGATCAGGCTGAAGATCGCGGTATTCGCGCCAATCCCGAGGGTCAGCGTCAGGACGGCGACCAGCGTGAAGAGCGGCTGCTTGGCGAGCGTTCTGAGGGCGTAGCGAAGGTCCTGCATGCCGCAATTGACGACCGAACCGCGGCAAAGGTTGCCGGAGGAGCGAGATCCGCAGTCCGGGGACGGGGATCCGGGGTTCGGCGCTCGTCGCTCGGGCCTCGCGGCTCGTGGCTCCGCGTTCGCCGAAGGTTGGGTCTTGCGCGTTCGAGACTGGCTCTTCCTCGGCCTGCCCGCGCGGATCGGCGACCGCCACTATCGACTGAGCCAGTACGACACCTTGACCATCAGCACGTCGTCGGTGGGCGCGCGGAAGAGATCGCGCACGTCGCGACCGAGCCGGAACTGGCCGGGGTTGCGGTAATCCTGCCGCTGGTCGGTCCAGACCACGTAGAACGTCGAGCCGAGCCGCCACTCCCACCGGAAGACAGCGTTCACCTTCAGCGACTTGAAGTTGAAATCCGGGCTCTCGATCGCGTCCTCGATCGGAAGGAAGTCGAACGTCCGGGGCGCGGCAAGCGCTCCGAAGTTCCAGTAGTCGCCGGTGGCGAGCAGCGGCTGCGAGTAGACCTGCAGCGACATGCGGGGCGAGACGACCCACGTGGCGCGCATCGACATCGAGACCTGCGTCTGGTCCAGGTGGGAGAAGACGTAGCGGTATCCGTAGGTCGTCTCCGCGGCGGGGTCGGGGTCGGTGCGGACGTACTGGGCGCGCGTGTGCGAGCGGCTGAGTTGAGGACCGCCGGACACCTCGAGTGAGGCGGTCGGCTTGTAGCGCAGCGACACGCTCAGGTCACGGCTGTACCCGTCGTACTCGTCGCTGGAGTACCCGGCGTTCACGGACGGCACGAGGCGGCGGCGCGAGTCGCCGTCGAGGAAGAAGAAGATCGTCCGCGACGCGGGCGAGACCATCGACGGGCCACCCCGCGTCTGCCATCCGTCCTGCACGCGCCGGAACACGCCGCCGTTGGCGCCCAGCGTCCAGTAGTTGTGGAACGTCGCGTTGGCGGCCGCGAACACGCCGTCTGCCTGGAGGTCGCGCCTCGAGTCCCACGTCCAGAACTTCGCGGCCCAGGCCTGGCGGCTACGGCTGAACCGGTCCGGTGTGGTCTTGCGCCACAGCAGCACGCCGTGCGCGCCGTGCATCCCGGTACGCCACGTGAAACCGAGGTCGGCGGACTCGAAGCCGGGGCTGACGCCCCACAGCGCGACGTTCGGGATCCAGGTTCCGCTGTTGCGGTTCAGAATGACGTGACCCGTCCAGCCCGACAGCGCGGTCGTCGTGGGGTCCAGCCGGTACGCGTCGGGCCGCTGGAAGTAGCGTGCCGACGCCTGCTGCACGCGCGAGATCGCCGCCGTCGAACCCGAGACGCGGCTGCCCGCGAACAGCCCGGTGATGACCCAGTCGCGCTTGCCGTCCAGGAACAGATGGCCATCGCCCGCGACAACGAGCGCCCGGCGAGCGAGCGTGGCGCGCAGCGTGGGGTCGCTGAGGTCGCGCGCGACCCACGTCGCCAGCCCTCCGAAGCCCACCCGCTTCACCTCGCGCTGCACGCGGCCGACGAAGTAGTTGGTCAACGGCTCGACCTCGGCGCGATCGCGCGCTTCGCCGCTCAGGCGCGCCCACTCCCGCCCGGTCACCGCCTCGATGATGCCCACGTTCCAGCCACTGCGGCTCTTGCCGGTGAGCTTGACCGCACCGAGGATCGTCGAGGCGGACGGAACGTCGACGAACGGCGCCGACACCGAGCCCTGGGGTGAGCGCCCGATGCGCCGTGAATAGAAGAGGTCCGGCTCCTGGTTGTTGAAGCCCCAGAACGAGTTCGCGCCGCTCCGCCCGATGTTCTGGAAGATCTGCGATCCTTCGATGAAGAACGGGCGCCGCTCGGAGAAGAAGGTCTCGAACGCCGTCAGGTTCACGACGGCCGGATCGACCTCCACCTGCCCGAAATCCGGGTTGATGGCGGCGCTGACGGTGAAGTTGCTCGTCAGCCCGTACTTGAGGTCGAGGCCGACACCGCCGAAGAAGCGCGAGCCGTCGTTGAACGGATTGTCGCCTGCACCGGGGTCGACGAACTCCGCGCGCGACATCGTGTAGGGCAGCAGCTCCAGCTGCCGCGGCGCAGAGAGGCCGGTGAGGCCGACCAGGTGCGCCATCCGCGAGGCGTTGCCGCTCTCTTTCTTCGGCACCAGCTCCAGCCAGGCGCTCTCGTTGCGCCGCTGGATGAACCGGACCGCGTTGATCCCCCAGGCGTCGCGTTCGGACGAGGGGAAACGCAGCTGCGAGAACGGGATGCGCATCTCCGCCGTCCACCCCTGGGAGTCCACCGACACGACCGCCTCCCACACCGCGTCCCACGACGAGTCCTCCCACGTGTCGTTGAACAGGATCGCGTCCCAGAGGGAGCCGGCAGCGGTCACGCCGAACGCCGCGCCGGTCAGATGGTCGTGGTGCGGGTCGAAGTAGATCGCGAACTGGTCGGCGTCACCCCGATCGTCGCGGCGGGAAAGCTGCCGGACGATCTTGCCGGCCTCGCGATCGTGAAGCCTGACCCCGACATAGAGCGCCGAACCGTCGTAAACGACCCGGAGCTCGGTCTCCTCGGTCGCCGGCTTCCCCTCGTCGGGATCGCGCTGCAGGAACCGGGTGGCCGGCGTCGCGTCACGCCAGGCGGTATCGTCGAGGCGGCCGTCGAGCTGCGGCGCCTCCGTAATCCTCACCGCCCGCATCGTCGGCACCGCCGCGTGGTTCTTGCCCTGCGCGGCCGCCCCGGCCGGCGCGAACATCCAGGCGGCAAGCACGAGCGTGTGAACGCAGGTGACGCGCAAGGCCGTGGGGCTCTGCTTACTCTTGCATAGGACTCGCGGCCGCGGCTATCGGTTTGATCGAGATCTGCCCGGCCGCTGGTTGGACTACTGCGCCACGGTGTCTGTCCCTCCGGGCGCCTTCGCGAAGCTTCACCTTGCCACTTACCATGTACCCCTTACCGTTACCCTTACTCCCTACCCCTTACGTTTGACGACATGCTCCTGGTTCCCTACTGCTCGCCTGGCCGCAGGTGGTAGACTCCGTCACCGCGGGAGCACCTGCATCCGTGTCCGCCCCGCGCGCACGTTCTTGCTCGCTCCCGCGACCGGAGGTGAGACATGGACGTACGCATCCCCAGGTACGCTGCCGTCGTGCTCCTTTGGCTGGTCGCGACTGCCGGTTGTGATAGTGCGGCCGTCAGTGTCAATGCGCCGTCGACGCCCGTTCCCCTCTCTTCACCCGTCACTGTCGAGCCGATGGTGGTTCGGCCCGAATTCCTGCACGGCGGGACGTGTGCGGCCTTCTCGCCGTTCGGGCTGCGGCTGCGTCTGAGCTTCCGCGAGCACCGCCACCTCACCCTTCGCGGGCTGCGGTTCCGGCTGACCGATCGCTTCGGAGTCGACGCGCTGCCGGAAGTGATTCCGCTTCCGTCCGGTATGGAGGCCGCACTTCCCACGCCGATATCGTCGCCGCTGCCCGGCGCCGCCTCGCTCCCGGCCCCGCCGCTCCCTGTTCCGGGGTCCTCGTCCATGACCGGGATCGGTATCGCAGCGGGCACGCCGCTCGCCTTCTTCCTGCGGTTCGGGTGCGGCGTCGCGCCGGAAGGCCTGCTGTTCGTGTCCATCCAGGTCGTCGACCGCGACGGCCGCAGCGAGTCGTCGGATGTCCGCGTGCGCGTCGGAGGATAGCCGGGGGCGCCCTCAACCGCCCTGGACTCTCGGGAGTCGCTGCTCGACGGGCGGCAGCGGCGGGAAGTCCGTGAAGGACTGATCCTGGTACCAGTACGCGCACGAGTAGTAGTTGTCGCCGCGGTCGTTGGCGTGGCCGTGCTCGACCGTGTGCTTCAACGAACGCGTGAAGGTCACCGGGTTGTCGCCGTGGAACCGGTAGCAGCAGTATCGGCCGCCGGTACGCTCCGGGCTCTGGATGAGCGGGGCACCGTACTGGGCGTGCGCGAACGCCCGCGCGTTGATCCGGCCGCCGAAGTTCCAGCTGCCGAGGAAGTAGTCCTCCGACCCGGTGCCGATGATCGTCGGTGTAGGCGAGCCGTCGATGAAGATCATGTCGTCGCCCTCGCCCATCCACGCCTCCGCGATCTGCACGACGCCGAGGGTGACCCCCATCAGGTGGCCGCGGCCCTTCGTCTCGAGGAAGACGTAGTTGGTCGCGCCGTCCGGATTCTTGCTTCCGGGGAGTTTCTGCGCGGCGTTCGGGACCGCCTGCCGGTATTGCGCGTGGAAGTAGACCGCGTCCGGTGGCAAGGTGTCGGCCTCGATGTAGTCGATATTCGAGTAGAACGATCCGACGTCGCGACTGCCCTCGTTGGCTACGGTGAGGCGCGCGCCCTTCCGGTACGGCATCGCGAAGTAGCAGTTGAGCGACTGGCCCGGCGAGCACGCGAGGTACTCGCTCTCATAGACGACGTAGTCGCCGAGGTTCAGCCCGAAGAAGTCGCCGATCGGGGCCTCGACGCTCGGTTTCGCGAGCCCATCCCAGTACGCCCGCAGCACCAGCTCCTTGAGGTGCAGCGGACTCTGGGCCGAGATCGTGAACCAGATGTGCGAGATCGCGCCGGCGCCCTGGACGCTGAAGACCTCCTTCTGCTGGCCCGCCTTGATCGGCCACGCGTCCGCGTTCCCGCCGGTCACGTCGTGGCTGGACTGCTTCCGCGAGCGGTGCGATTGGAGGCGCGCGTACGCGGGCATCCACCCATAGCCCTGGGTCGCCGGCTGCGCCGCGCCCGGGGTCACCAGCCCGGCAACTCCCAGCCCCGCTCCTCCCACGAGCGATTGCACGAACTGCCTGCGCGACATCGGTGTACCTCCGTTTCGTGTGCGTCAGCGTGACGGCGTGCCGTCGCGAGCCGCGGGTCAGCGTCGATCGAATACCGGGTGGTTGGCTGCGTTGGCGAGATCCCAGCTCGCCTGGTAGACCATGCGGCCGATCTTCTCCATCTTGGGATAGTTGATCCGCTCCGCGTCGTCGTTCGCCATGTGGTAGCCCGTGTGCCTCTGATAGGAGGTGCCGCCGGCGCCGACCGGTTTCAGACCGAGCCGCTCGAACCTGGACGCGATCCATTCGGCGGCGAGCGCCTTCTGCGGTGTGGCAGTCAGCCGGCCGGCCAGGCGGTCCGACGCGAGGAAGGTGAGGTCCGCTGTCATGTCGCGCGCGGTGATCGACTCGATCTCCGGTGCGCGCCGTTCGGCACCGAGGCCGGTGGCGGCAAGCAGGACGGCGGCGATGGCGGTGCGGCGCATGGGGAGTCTCCCGTGCCGCAAGTTGTGGCGGCTGCGGCGTGCCGGCGCGATCTCCTCTACAATGGCGACCATGTCGGTCTCCAGCGGCACGTCTTCCGGCTGCAATCGCCAGTCATGAAGTGCGCCGGGGGTATCCCGTGGCACTGACCGCAGGCACACGGCTCGGATCGTACGCGATCATCAAGCCTCTCGGCGCGGGCGGAATGGGTGAAGTCTATCGCGCGCGCGATACGAGGCTCGATCGCGACGTCGCGATCAAAGTGCTGCCGGCATCCTTCGGCGACGATCCCCAGGCGCTCGCGCGGTTCGAGCGCGAGGCAAAGAGCGTCGCGAACCTTTCGCATCCCAACATTCTCGCTATCTTCGACTTCGGACGAACCGATTGCGCGGACGGTGGCAGGCCGGGCGTCACCTACGCCGTGATGGAACTGCTCGAGGGAGAAACGCTCCGCGAGCGGCTGGCCACCGCGCCGTTGCCACCGCGGAAGGCCATCGAATACGCGGTGCAGGTCGCTCGCGGCCTCGCGGCAGCGCACGACAGGGGCTTCGTCCACCGCGACCTGAAGCCCGAGAACCTGTTCGTCACCCTGGACGACCGCGTCAAGATTCTCGATTTCGGGCTTGCCAAGCCGCTCGATCTCGGCACCTCCGCGGCGACGATGGCCGACGCCGCTCCTACCGCCGTGGGCACGGTGATGGGCACGATCGGCTACATGGCGCCCGAACAGCTCCGCGGCCATGCCGTCGACCACCGGAGCGACATCTTTGCCTTTGGCGCGGTGTTGCACGAGATGCTCACCGGTCGCCGTGCCTTCCACGGTGAGTCACCGGCCGATACGATCAGCGCGATTCTGAACCGCGAGCCGGTCGACCTGGACGCCGACCGCGTCACCGTTCCGCCGGCACTCGAACGCATCGTGCGCCGGTGCCTCGAAAAGAAACCCGAACTGCGCTTCCAGTCCGCGCACGATCTCGCCTTTGCGCTCGAGACGCTGTCGGCGAGCACGCCGGGGGCTGCTGCCGTTGCTCCGCAGGAGCGCACGACGGTTCGAGCTCATCCCAGGCTGCCGTGGGCGATTGCCGCCGGCGCGGTGATTGCCGCCGCGGCGGCGATCGCGTTCGCCGTGCGCGGACGCCCGCGGGAGGTGCCGTGGCAGACGTTCACCGCGATCACCGATGCGGCCGGCATCGAGACGGCTCCGAGCCTTTCCCCCGACGGGACAACTGTCGCGTACGCGACGCAAGCACAGGGCACGTGGGACATCTACGTGCAGCGGGTCGGCGGCCGCAGGGCACTGCCGGTCGCGGCCGAAGTGGAACGCGACGAGCAGGCGCCGGCATTCTCCCCCGACGGATCGCTCATCGCGTACCACGACAGGGGCACCTCCGGCGGGATCTTCGTCGCCGGCGCGACTGGAGAATCGTCCCGTCGCTTGACCGATTTCGGATTCCACCCGGCGTGGTCACCCGACGGGCGGCGAATTGCGTTCTGCACTGAGGAGATCGCGAATCCATACAGCAGGCTGGGCGGCAGCACGCTGTGGATCATCGAGGTCTCGGGGGGCGTTCCGCAGGAGGTGAAGGGCACGGGTGACGCGGTGCAGCCGTCGTGGTCGCCATCGGGCGCCCGGATCGCATATTGGAGCAACACCGCCGGTCAGCGGGACATCTACACCGTGCCGGCCACCGGCGGCGCGCGCGTCGCGGTGACCGACGATGCGCCCCTGGACTGGGATCCCGCGTGGTCCGCCGACGGTCGGCACGTCTACTTCGCGAGCGATCGCGGCGGCTCGATGAACCTCTGGCGGGTCGCGATCGACGATCGGAGCGGAAGCCCTGAAGGAGCCGCGCAACCGGTGACCACAGGCGTCCAGGCGTCGTCCGAGATGCCGGCGTTTTCCGGCGACGGTGCACGCCTGGCGTTCCGTTCCACCGTCCTCGCCATCAACCCGGTCTCCATTCCGTTCGATCCGATCAGCCTCCGTGCCGGCACCGCGACGGTGCTGAGCAACTCGAACAGCGTGCGGTTTCCCTCCGACGTGTCACCCGACGGCCGGAGCCTGGCGCTGGCCAACCTCGGCGAGCCGCAGGAGGACCTGTTCATCGGTGCGACCGACGGAACCGCCGTGCGCCGGCTGACCGACGATCCGGCGCGCGATCGCGTGCCGGTGTTCGCACGGGATGGCAAGTCGCTGTTCTTCTACTCCCAACCGCGAAGGCGACTACCAGATCTGGTCGGTCGGCATCGATGGCGGCGGGCTGCGGAAGGTGGTCCAGGGGCCTGATATCGGGCTGCTCTATCCAGTCGTGGCGCCCGGCGGCGATCGGCTGGTGGCGTCTACCGGCGCCAGCGGCGACGGGCTCTTCCTGGTGCATCTCTCGCCACGGTCCGACATCGAGCGGCCACCGACGGCGCTGGCCGGCACGAAGGTGAACGGGGAGACTTTCACCGCGACCGACTGGTCGCCGGATGGCACGAGGCTCGCCGGGTACCTCCAGGGCGCAGCGGGGTTGCCGGTCGCGGTCGCCATCTACGATCTGGCGGCCGCAAAGGTCGTCAACCGCTTCGCCCACCCGACCGGGTACGTGAGGTGGCTGCGCGACAACCGGCGCGTCTGCTTCTTCGCTGCGGGGGGCGCGCGGTTCGTCGTGCTCGACACGGCGTCCGGACAGGCGCAGCACGTCTCGGTCGATCTGCCGCTACGCGATGCCGGCGAATCGTTCGCCCTCGCGCCGGATGGCCGGACGATCTACTACGGCGGCCGCCGCGAAGAAGCGGACATCTGGATCGTCGAGCGCAGGTAGGCCGCGTCCAGGCCACCGGCCCGGGAGAGACGAAGGGCTCGCGGCCAGCGGGTCGCGAGCCCTCGGTGCGACTTGGACAGCGACGATCGTCCCGGTATACCCGGGCCGCGCGGCCCATCAAGTCGTGGAAAAGCGCCGCGCGCATCACCATGATGAGCACAAGCAATGCCAGACCGTCATCGTCGGAAACCGACGCGTTGCGCGAGCGTGTCTGCTGCGCCGATTACCTAGGCGTGGACATTTGTCTGCCCGCCGATAAACAAAGCACGGCCCGCCGCTGAACGGCTGAGCAGCGTTCGATGGCGCCGTCGTACTCTGTTGTGTGCCGCTGCTGCTTCTGGTCGTCCCCGTCGTCATCCTCCTCGCCGCGATCGCGCTCATCCCGATCTCGCTGGTGCAGCGCTACCGGCTGGGCACGTCGCGCCAGCGGGCGCGTTCGTGGCTCGCGGCGATCAACATGGCCGGCCTGGCGGTGTCGTCAGTGCTGTTCCTGGTGAGCGCGGCGTTCACCAGCATCTGGGTGCCGCGCGCCTTCACCTACACCCTGGCCGGCCTCGCTACGGGCGCGCTCCTCGGCATCGTCGGCCTGCGGCTTACGCGGTGGGAACCGGCGCCGGCTGCGCTTTACTACACGCCGAACCGTTGGCTGGTCCTGGCGATTACCGTCGTCGTGACCGCGCGCGTGCTGTACGGGTTCTGGCGCGCGTGGGCGACGTGGCGCGCCGGCCTCCAGGACGGCTCCTGGTTCGTGGCAGCGGGTGTGGCCGGATCGATGGGCGCCGGGGCCGTCGTCCTCGGCTACTATCTTGCGTACTGGCTGGGCGTGCGCCGGCGATTGAAGGTCAGTATCAGGCGCGGTGGTGGAGCGTGATGGGCCGGTGACCGCAGCCCGGTTCTCGCACCGACGATTCCGCTGACCGCGGCGCTGCCCTATTTGGTGTCTTTCCTGTGACACTCGGCGCCTCCGCCACGGCCGACAGCGCGTGGTCGGATGCCGCCTCGAGCGCGTCCAGCTCGAACGGCTGGTCCTCCTGCATCAGGATGATGGCTGCATTGGTCAGGGCGCGGCCGCGCCCGGTCGTGCGCGACAGGCGAGGGAGGTCGCTGCTCAACAGCTTCCGCCGCCAGTCCGCGCCGCCGTTGCGCACCGTGATCGTCTCGGGCGCCTGGCGGGCGAGCAGCGCGTAGTCGCGGCCGACCGGCTCCACGCAGGCCGCGGGCAGGTCCGGCCGCTGCGCCAGCCGCGGCCCGAGCACCGCGGCCGTCGCGAGCCGCGCCAGGCGCGACAGCGAACTGAAGCACTCGGCGACGACCTGCCCGGCGTCCGATGGTGGTATCGTCGGCGCAGGCGCGGCGAGCGCCCGCGCGATGCGCCTCACGGGGTCCGGCTCGAGGAGGATTGCCTTGAGGCCCTTGTCCACGTGCGGCTTCGCGAGTTGCCACGCGGTTCGGTGTGCGGCGAGTACGTTTACCTGCGCGATCGGCGCGCCCCACGCGGCGTCCGGCAGCGAGTGTCGGAATGCCGTGAAGAACGCGTCCTCCGCTGTGCTCCCGGTCGCAGGCGATGCGGGCAGACGGCTGGCCTCCACATCGAGAACGGCTGATATCGCGACGATGTTACGTATCAGCTGTACCGCGCGCCGCGTGGACTCGCGGTGTCCCCCCTCGGCGAGCTTCTGCAGGGCGATCTGGACGTACTCCGCGGCTGCGTCCTGGACCGCCCCGCCGATCCGTTCGATTGCCTCGCGAATGCGCTCGAGGGTCGGCGCCAGCGTCGCATCGCATGCCGCCGCAGCGCTGCAGTCGCCCGTGTCTGCCGGCCGGCTACTGAGCACCGCAAGCTGGTCCTGCCGGTTGAGATCACCGAGGCCCGGCACGCTCACGATGAACGCGAACCGATCGGCGAGCGCGACGTCGAGCGGCTCGGCGCCGGCGTAGTCCGGCACGCCGGCAGCGGCGTCGGCCGACGGCGGCGGGTTCATCGCCGCCCAGCGGTAGCGCAGCCTCGACAGCGCCACGCCCTGCACGACGCGCTCGTGGACGATCGGGAACAGCTTGTTCTGCAGCTCCGGCCGGCAGCGCGACACCTCGTCGAACAGGACCGACTCGGCGTCCCAGATCGTCGCCGGCGTCTGCAGGTAGACGAGGCGGCCGTTCTCGGGCACCGGGAAGCCGACCAGGTCGTCGAAGTTGAGGAGCGAGGCGTTGTAGTGCCGGTGCTCGAGACCGAGCAGCGCAGCAAGCTTCGTGAGAACGAGCGTCTTCGCAGATCCGTGCGGTCCGATGAGGAGCAGCGGGGCTTCCGTCGCGAGCGCCGCGAGGATCACCGGTTCCAGGTGGCCCCAGCCGACGATGCCGAGCGCACGGAGGAGCCGTGCCGGCGCGCGTGTTTGCCGTGTAGCCACGTGTGGCCCTTTCGTCGAGAGCCCCGCCCGGGGCGGAGCGCCGCGTCTCGATCGCGCATGGTCCGTGCTTCGCGGGGCGAAGCCGGTCGGCTGATCCACCGTGCGCGCGGCTGCGGCCGCGCAGGACGACGGTGTGGCGACGGGTCATCGAGCCGAATCTCTACCCGTCCTCTTCATGCCGGCAGCGGAGACGCTCGCTGCCCGTGTGTCAACGACCTGGTATCACAACCTGCAGATGAAGCTGCCCGATGGCAGGATTCGCGTGCAGGTTATGAGACCAAGATCAGCAACCTCCCTGCCAGGATGCGCTTGCAGCCCGGCAGGGGTTTCCTTGCGGTCCATCGGAATTGGCGTCCGCTCCGGCGGACATTCGTCTGCGCGCGCGGACACTGCGGGTTGAATCGGGACCGCCGGCCGCGGGTCCTGTCCGCGAACAGCCCCCACCGACTCGCCACCCCACCGGGCACAGAACGCCCGGCGGGGGCCCCGGCTCCTCGCGTCGAAAAGCACCGAAACGGGGGACGGCGCTGCGGCGGCCGGTCCGGGATCCCCAGCGCGCGGTTTGTGCGCGCCGGGGTGGGTTGGGGCGCCCCTGTTCGCGGCCACCCGCGAGAGCGGTCCCGATCAGCCCACGCAACTCACTTCCTCCGCTTCCTCCTCGACTGGAGCGGGCAGCTCGAGTCGTGCAATCGACGGCAACGCAGGGACGAGCCCCTGCAGGTCGCCGTACATCCCTGCGATGTTGAACGTCACCGCCTCGATCTGCTTCGCGCGCTTCGCCCACTGCCGCTCCGCGGCGCGCCGTTCGTGGTCCAGGTCGTCGCGCATGCGCTCGAACGCCTCGACGATGGCCTCGACGCGCTGGCGGAACTCGATGCCGGACAGGTAGCGCTGCAGCAGCTCCAGCTTCTCGTCCTTGGTCATGGCGGCGCCGCGCGCCAGCGCGAGCTGCAGCAGGTTCGAGCGCACCATCGCGGCAAGCGGCGCCGCGCACGCGAAGTCCGTCACCAGCACGCCGTCGACCATGCCGAAACGCGAGCACCCCTTCGGCAGCACTGATGTGACGAGGACCGCCACGTCTGCCCGCAGCATGCGCTGGTCCGCTTTGAGCTTCGCGACCCAGCCGTCGCTCCAGTGCTTCGTGTTCTTGCACTCCCAGAGGATCGCGCCGCACCGCATCCCGCGCATGTCGAGCACGATCTGGTGGATGTCGGCCCCGCGGATGCCCTGGGCGACGGGGACAATCTCGTCCATCGGGAACGCGGCGCGCAGCGCCATCTCGAGCTCCGCCTCGCCGGCTTCGCCCTGCAGCTGCTGCGAGCCCTGCTCCGCGCGCCGCTTCAGGTCCTCGATCTGCCGACGCATGTCGGCGAGCTGCCGTTCCTTCTCAGCGTCCTTCAACCTGTGCTCCTCCGCAAGGCGCACCTGCGTCTCGGAGATCAGGCGGGTCCGTTCGTCGGCGAGCCGGCGCTCGACCGCGAGCTCCAGCTCCTCGGCCTTCCGTTCGAGCTCGCGTTCGCGCTTCCGCATCGCGAGCTCCACCTGGCGGGCCTGTTCGAGCTCCTTCGCCTGCGTGGTCAGCTCGTCGCGCAGCGCGGCGAGGTCGAGCGAGGCCTTCTTCTCCGCGGCCCTGGCCGCTTCCGTCCGCGCCCGCTCGAGTTCATCTTCGAGCTGGCGGCTGAATTCGTCCTTGACCGAGGCTTCGATCTCCGCGCGCAGCGCGCGGGTGAGCGGGATCTTCTTTCCGCAGGATGGGCAGGTGATGGATTGTTCCGCCATACCCGCAGTTTACGGGGCAGGCGTGACAGGTCTGGTCATACGTTTTTCTTTTGCCCGGATTTCGCGGAATGACGTCATTGTGCCGCTCCGGATAGGCGCTCGCCGATTGCGGGTTGCAGATGCACATTGGCCTGCGAAGCGACGACGTAAGATCGCCCTATGGACCGCGACGTGCTGGTCTCGATTCGTGACCTCTTGACCTCGACGCGAGTACTGGCGATCGCCGTCGTCATCGACGGCGAGCCGGAAGCGGCGCTGCTGCCGTTCGCGCCGCGGGCGGACTTCGGCGCCGTCTACGTCCAGGCGTCGCGGCTGGCGCGGCACTCGCGCGGGCTGACGGGCGGCGCGCGCGTCGGGCTGCTCGTCCATGCGGCCGACACGCCGGACGCCGATCCGATGCAGCTGCCGCGATTGACAGTGCAGGCAGACGTGCGGGTACTCGGGCGGGACAGCGACGAGTTCGCTTCCACCGCCGCGCGGTTCATCGCACGCTTCCCCGCCGCCAAGGTGACGCTCGGCCTCGGCGACTTCGCGCTCTACGAGCTGACGCTCGGGCGCGGGCGCTACGTGGAAGGCTTCGCGCGCGCGTTCAATGTCGGAACGCACACGTTCGCGGAGATTGCGGCGCTCTGACCGCGAGCCGCACGCTCGCAGTGTGGCGACGGCGACACAGGCGTGCCACACTTGCTATATGGCCCGAGATGCAAGGCCGTCTACCGTCGGCGTGCGCGAACTGCGCCAGAATCTGCCGCTCTATCTCGATCGCGTAAAGAAGGGCGAAGCGCTGACCTTAACGAAGCATGGAGCCGCCGTGGCGCTTTTGAGCCCCGTTTGCGCCACGGTCAATGCACTCGATCGGCTGGTCGCCGCTGGTATGGCGACCCGGTCGAGACGTTCGGTGCGCGATCTCCCCCGGCCCCTGTCCGTACGCCTCGATCGGTCTCCCAGCGCGCGTCGCTGAGCGGTACCAGCGGCCGTACTCAAGTTCTGCGCTACGGATGCAAGCGGCGCCCTGCAGGAACAGGGCCCGGATACCCATGACCGCCTTCGGTCAACTCGGGCCGTTCGAGCAGAAACCCTTGCAGTCGGCCGCGCGACACAACGTCGGCCGGTCGGGGCTCGCTCGTTCGCCCACATGTCAGGCTCGGTGGCTGCCCTCTGCGCGCCGGGTGAATGTGCACGTGGGCAAGGCGGCCCGTTCGCGTAGAACGCCTTGGAGTAGGCCGCGCACACGTCAGTCGACAAAACGTCGCGGAGGCGCCAGAAATCCGCGTGGGGTGTCCGGGGCCCCACGCTTCCGCCGACATGTCGCCGCAGCGAGGTTTTGTCGGCCTACGGAAGAGAGCTTTCGGGGCGAATGGACCGAGTTGACCTTCAGTTCACGAGTGTGGACAGTGACCTCCGCTGCGGATGCCGGCGGAGGACAGCTGCCGCCATCACCTATCAGCGTTCAACCACCTGCAGCGTCGTCTCCAGCCGCAGATCTTCCGACGATGCGCCGACGCGCAGCCGGACGCGATCGGGCTCCACCACCCAGCGATCGGCAGCCGTGTCCCAGTACGCCAGGTCCTCGGCGCGCAGCGCCATCGTCACCGTCCGCGTCTCGCCAGGCTTGAGCGTGACGCGCTGGTAGCCGCGCAGCTCGAGCAGCGGCCGCGGCACCTTCGAACCGAGGTGCTGGACGTAGAGCTGCACGACCTCGTCGCCCGCACGCTTGCCCGTGTTGGTCACCTCCACGCTCACGTCAACCGCGCCGCCCGCATGCAGCGTCGGAGTGTTCGTGCGCAGCCGATCGTAGCGGAACGTCGTGTAGCTCAGGCCGTGGCCGAACGGGTAGAGCGGCTTGCCTGAGAAGTAGCGATACGTGCGGCCGTTCATCTTGTAGTCCTCGAACGGCCCGAGGTCGGACGTGGATCGGTAGAACGTGACCGGCAGGCGGCCGGCCGGATTGTAGGTGCCGAACAGGACGTCGGCGATCGCGGTGCCGCCGGCCTGGCCGGGGTACCACGCCTGGACGACGGCGGGCCCCTGCTGCTGCGCCCACTCGACGGCCACCGCGCTGCCGCTCAGGAGGACGAGGACGGTCGGCTTGCCGAGCCCGGCGACGCGCTCGAGCAGCCGCTGCTGCGGCGCGGGCAGCTCGATCGACGTGCGATCGCCGCCGCGAAATCCCGGGATCGTGACCGGCATCTCCTCCCCTTCGAGCCGCGGCGTGAGGCCGAGGAAGAGCACGACCGCATCCGCGTTCCGGGCCGCGTCGAGCGCTTCGCTCTCGAGCAGATCGTTCGGCGCCGCCATCACGAGCTGCAGGTCCGCGTAGCCGTAGGATTCCTCGGCCTCGACGCGGATCGTGTAGTCGCGCCCGGCCTCGAGCTGCAGCGGCTGCGAGTAGGTCGGCCGCGGATCGGGGAACTCGCCGTCGCGCTGAGGGTAGCGCGATTCGGCGAGCGGCTTGTCGTCGAGGAACAGCCGGTACTTCACCGTGCCGACGAGGCCGAGGCGGTAGCTGCCCGCTCGCGCCGGCCGGAAGATCCCCGACCAGCGGACGCCGAAGTCGTCCGCGTTCAGGCCCGGCCTGGGCGCGCCTTCGCGCCAGTTCGCATCGACCGTGGGCTCGACCGCGGTTGCCACGGGCGAGCCGCCCATCGTGCGGGCGCCGAAGTACTCGACGCGCAGCCCCGGCTTGCCATCTGGCGTGAACAGCACCAAACCGGGGACCGAGTCGTACACCGGGAAGCCCTCGGCCAGGTCGGAGCCGACCGCGAACAGGACCTTCGTCTTCGAGCCGACCGCCTCGCGGATGCCGCGCAGCGGCGTGACCGGATCCGAGGGCAGGCCGTTGTAGTTGCCGAGCAGCATGCGCCAGTCGTTCGCGTTCGGACCAATCACGGCCAGCGTCCCGAGATCCTTCCGCAGCGGGAGCACGCCGCCCTCGTTCCTAAGCAGCACGATCGACCCGCGCGCCACGTCCAGCGCCAGCGCGCGGTGCGGCGTGCTGTCCACGACCGAAAACGGGATCTGCTGGTACTTCACCCTCGACGGCGGATCGAACATGCCGAGCCTGAAGCGTGCGGTGAAGAGCCGCTTCAGCGACGTGTCGATCTGCACCTCGGTAATCAGCCCTTCCTTCACCGCCTGGAGCAGCGCCTTGTAGGAGCTGCCGCACTCCACGTCCGTGCCGGCCTTCACCGACATCGCCGAGGCCTCCGCAGCCGTCTTGACCAGCTTGTGGCGCTGCCAGATGTCGTCGATGGCGCCGCAGTCCGAGACGATGTAGCCGGGGAACTGCCAGCGGCGGCGCAGGATCTCGCCGAGCAGCAGATCGCTGGCGCACGCGGCTTCGCCGTTCACGCGGTTGTAGGCACACATCAGCGAGTAGGCGTGCCCCTCGCGAATGGAGGTCTCGAAGTGGCGCAGGTAGTCCTCGTGCAGCGACCGCTCGTCGACGACGGCGTCGAACGTGTGGCGCTCGGGCTCGGGCCCGCTGTGCACCGCGTAGTGTTTCACCGTGGCGATCGTCTTGAAGTACTTCGGGTCGTCGCCCTGCAGCCCGCGGACGAAGTTGATCGCCAGCCTGGCGGTGAGGAACGGGTCCTCGCCGTAGGTCTCCTGCCCCCGGCCCCAGCGCGGGTCGCGGAACAGGTTGATGTTCGGCGACCAGATCGTCAGGCCGGTGTAACGGTCGTAGATACCCCTGCGGAACGACTCGTGGTGCTTGGCACGGGCCTCGTCGGAGATCACCGTCGCCATGCGGTGGACGAGACGGTCGTCCCAGGTGGCGGCGAACCCGATCGCCTGCGGGAAGACCGTGGCCAGCCCCGCGCGCGCAACGCCGTGCAGCGCCTCGTTCCACCAGTTGTAGGCGGGCACCTGCAGCCTGGGGATCGCCGGCACGCGGTCCATCATCTGCGCGACCTTCTCCTCGAGCGTCATGCGGCCGACGAGATCGTTCACGCGCTTCTCGATGGGCGCCGCCGGGTCGAGATAGAGCGGGGTCTCCGGCTTCTGCGCCTTCGCGATCAGTCCGGCCGCGGCGACGAAGGCGATCAGGGTGGCAACGGCGCGCGCGGACAGGCACGCACGGGCGGAGCGACTCATTGCGTTACTCCTCGCTGCTGGAGGAAGCCGTCGGCTGCCGGCCGCGCTCGTTCCGCGGTGGCGCCGCCGCGACGACGTAGTATTTCACGATCGGAATGCGGGCCACACGCTCGGGCAGCCTGAGGACGAAGTGTTCAGACGTAACCGCCTTTCGCGGGTGGCCGCGAACGGGGCGCCCCACCCGCCGCCGCAGCGCCGTCTCCCGTTACCGTGCTTTTCGGCGCGAGGAGCCGGGGCCCTCGCCGGGCGTTCTGTGCCCGGTGGGGTGGCGAGTCGGTGGGGCTGTTTCGCGGCCAGGACCCGCCGCAGCGGTCTTCCTTCAACGGATACACTTCGGACTAGGATTCTCAGGACGGAGACGGAGTAGCAGATGCGCAGCAACGCCGTACTGTGGGCGCTGGCGATCGCGCTCACGCTCGCTTCCGCGGTCTACCAGCGCATGACCGGCCCCACCTACCCGGTCCGCGGCCACGTCGTGCTCGGTGGCGCCGAGGTGCGCTATCGACTCGCGCGCAGCAACGAGACGGTGTCGGACCAGGCCGTTCAGGTCCGCGTGCCCGACACCGCCGTCACCGGCGAGCTGCACTGGCGCCGCTCTCCCTCCTCCGAGCCGTTCCGCGCCGAGCCGCTCGTGCGCCGCGACGACGTGCTCGAGGGCACGCTCCCGCGCCAGCCGGTCGGGGGGAAGCTCGCATATCAGATCCGGCTTTCCAGACCCCCCGAGCTCGTAGTCCTTCCACCGCAGCCAGCCATCACGCGATTCAAGGATCCGGTCTCGACCTACGCCCTCATCCCGCACGTGCTGGCAATGTTCCTCGGGATGCTCTGGTCCACGCGCGCCGGCCTCGCGGCGATCACCGGCGGCTCGACGCGCGCGCTGACCTGGACGACGCTGGCGTTGCTCGTGACGGGCGGGTTGCTGCTCGGCCCGTGGATGCAGCACCAGGCGTTCGGCGAGTGGTGGACCGGCGTGCCGTGGGGCTACGACCTGACGGACAACAAGACGCTCATCGCTGTAGCGGCCTGGGCCATGGCGGCGTGGCGTGTGCGTCGGAATCGTCCTGCGCGTTTGGCCGTCGCCGTCGCGGCGCTCATCACCCTCGTGATCTTCGCGATCCCGCACAGTGTCTGGGGGACCGAGATCAAGTGGGACGAGATCAATCGTCGATAGGGCGGCTCTTCAGATTGTCCAAGCTAACAGTCCGGAGGCGCCAATGGACAGCTTCTGGCAGGACACACGTTACGCGGCCCGCTCGCTTCGCCGAGCACCAGCGTCCACGCTCGCGGCTCTTGCAACCTTGGCGCTGGGCATCGGAGCGACCACTGCGATTTTCAGCGTGGTGAATGCCGCCCTGCTCACGCCACCACCCTACCCTGAACCGGATCGCATTCTCGTGCTGGGCTACCCGGACGGTGGGAGCCAAGACGGGCAGATTTTTCATTATGTCCGCGAACGTGCGCAAAGCTTCCAGCGTATGGCCGCCCACAGCGGTAGCAGCGGCTGGAATCTGGTCGTCGGCGATCGCGCCGAGTACGCTACCGGAGTACCTGTCTCCGAGGGCTTCTTCGAGGTACTCGGCGTAGCCCCGTTGCTTGGCAGAGGCTTCTCGCGCGTCGAAGATCAGACGAACGGGCCACGGGCCGTTGTGTTGAGTGAGCCACTCTGGCGGCGAGTGCTGGGTGCTAGGAAGGAAGCGATCGGCGAGGTCGTTCTTCTCGGAGGCGTGCCGCATACGATCGTGGGAGTTATGCCGGCGGGATTTCGGACCGTGCCGGCAGCAGACCTTTGGACGCCGCTGCGCCTGTCCCCCACGGACAACTCGCGGAACTACACGGTTCTGGGCCGGCTGCGTGGTGGAGTCTCACCAGGACACGCGGCAAGCGACCTTGCGTCGCTCAAGAACGGACTCCATAGCGACCTTCGAGGTATCTCTGAGGCGCGCAGCCAGGCGCTGCAGTGGATCACCTACCAGCGCTGGTTGGGTCTCGCGGGTCGTGATGCGCTTCTGCTCCTACTCGGCGCTGTTGTATTTCTCCTACTTTTGGCGTGCGTGAACGTTGCCAGCTTGCAGCTGGTGCGCGCCGTCACCCGCCGTCGCGAGATGGCGACCCGGTCCGCCCTCGGAGGCGGCAACGCGCGACTGATCCAGCAGGTGCTGACTGAATCGGTTCTGCTCGCTCTGGTGGGTGCGGCGCTTGGAATCCTGGTTGCGCAGTGGGGCGTACGCACGCTCGTGACGCTCGTGCCCGGCGGGCTGCTCGAAGGCCGTACCGTCGTTCTCGACTGGCGGGTGCTCGGCGTGACCCTCGCCGTAGCTGTCGCTGCCGGCATCTTCTTCGGGTTCGCGCCGGCCCTTGGAACTGCGCGGCCCGACCTGCGGACAGCCTTGTGGGAAGGCGCACGCAACACCGCGGGCCGGCCGACGATATGGTTGCGGCGAGTTTTCGCCGTGGCCGAAGTCGCACTGGCAGTCCTCCTGCTCGTGGGCGCCGGCCTACTTATCCGTACGTTCGTGAATCTGCGGAGCGTAGAACTCGGTTTTGATCCCTCGAACGTGGTCATCGGCAAGATGTCGCTGCAGGGGTCGACGAGTCAGACCCGGGAGGAACTGGCGGCGTTCTTCGAGCGGACTCTTACACGGCTGCGCGAAGTGCCTGGCGTGACCGCTGCAGCGGTCGGGAACAACGTTCCGATAGAGCGGGGTCTGAATCTCCCGCTCGAGCCACCAGTCGGGTCGCTGGTCGACCAGATGCGCGCGGTCGACTGGCGCTATGTCACGCCGGAGTACGTCGCGCTCTTTGGAATCCCGATTCGGGCTGGGCGGGCGTTCGACGGACGAGATCAGGCGCAAGGCGCACCCGTGGTGCTCGTCAACGAGGCGTTCGCCCGGACGTACTTCGGAACCACGCAAGTGGTCGGACGATTCGCGCAGATCGCCAGAGGCCTCAAGGACCCGCCGCGCGAGATCGTCGGCGTGATCGCGGACGTCAAGGGCCTTTCTGGTTCGGGATGGACCAGGGGTCCCAGCGCTCTCGGGTCACCGGTAGCGCCGACCATGTATGTGCCCGCCGCGCAAGTCCCAGACAACATCCTGCAGATGGTGCACCACTACTTCCCAATCAGTTGGATCGTCCGAACGCGTCGCGCCGCCAACGTCGTGCCGGCGGTACAAGAAGTGGTCCGGTCGGCCGAGCCGGCACTCCCATTCATCCGCTTTGAGACGATGGAACAGCTGATTGCGCGCGACCTGGAGATGCAGCGTTTCCTGACTACCCTGCTAGGCGTGTTCGCGGCCTTGTCACTGGCGCTCGCGACGGTTGGGATGTATGGCCTGGTCGCCTATACCGCGACCCAGCGAACGCAGGAAGTCGGGATCCGGATGGCGCTCGGTGCGACCAGCACGCGTGTGCTGCGGGCGTTCCTGATGGAGGGACTATCGCTAGTAGTAGCCGGCGCGGCGATCGGGCTGAGCGGCGCCGCACTCGCGAGCCGACTGCTGTCGTCGCTAGTCTTCGGCATTGAGCCGCTCGATCCGCTGACGTTCGTCGCTGTCACCGCGTTGTTGATCCTGGTCGCCGGAACGGCGACGTTGATGCCCGCGCTGCAGGCATCGCGCACCGATCCCATGAGGGCACTGCGACTTGAATAACAGCGGGTTCGATACCGTTTGACTGTCACCGAGGCGCCCGAACCCAGCGGTGTGTTCGATCCCGGGAGCTGCTGGTCCAGTCGCGCGATTCGCACAGCGGCGACGCGCGCGACGACCCACCCTACGCCGGACGACCGATTTCTTGCCAGCAGTACTTGAGCAGTTGTTTTCCAGTGGGCCAGGCCGGGAAATGTGTGGATCCGGCCAGCCTCCGCCGTTCCTGTACCGGGACCGACACGATCGACAGATGATTCTTGTAGGCGCGTACGACCATCTCGAGATCGATGGAGACACCATGTGGCAGCGGATCGATCTGACGGAATGCCGATACGCGCATGCCCCGAAAGCCGTGCAGCACGTCCCACACGATGTGCCCCTGACGACGCCATAAAGCCGCCGCCATCAGGGCGAGTGCGACAACGAACCACTTCCGGCTCTTTACCAGCTGGTCGTCTTCTTCGTTCCTCGCGCCGGGTCCAATACGGCTCGCGATGACGAGGTCGGCGCCCTGCGCAAAGAGGGGTCGAAACTTCAGCACATCTGCGGGGTCGATACTCCCCTTTGGCTGGTAGAGCACGACGGCATCCGTCGTGCAGCGATCAAACGCGCAGCGATACGCGCCGTTGTAGGTAGGAAGATCCTGATGGTGAACGACGATGCCCCGTGACTGCAGATATTCGACCGTGCCGTCGTCGCTGCCCGCGTCAATGGCGAAGACTTCCTCGAACCCGTCGATAGGCAGCTGGGGAACGTCATGCCGACAGCCTTCGATCTCGTTCCAGGTCAAGAGGCAGAGGGTCAATCGCATACCGAACTGCGAGACGCGGTGAGCGCACTCAATTCGGACAGCCACGTCCCCAGCAGCTTCAGCTCTTGAGGGCCTACGACCCCGAGGCGTACGAGCGCTTCATAGCAGCGCAGCATGTTGTCCCCGATGTGCTCTGTGCCCGATCGCAGCGAAAGACCATCGAGCGAAGCACTGATTGACGTGTTGTGGAGATAGCCAGGAACTTCGTCGGCGAAGTCGCTCATCAGATGATGGTCGTTGCGTACCTGCCGGACCGTAGGCTCATGAAAGAGAATCCACCAACCGTTCTCGGCGGCAATCCGCCCTGCGATCAAGCTCCGCCAGGTGTCGGTCATCCGGAACGAACAGTCTGATGGCAGGTACAGCAGCGGAAACGCCTCGGCAAACCAGGTGGTGTTCTGACTGTTGAACGGACACCGAGTCCCCGGCCCCAGAGCGATCCGCCGGTCCTGTCGAAAACGCTGCGGGAGCGGCAGGATCAACCGATAGACGGCGTCGACATCCGGATTATCATCGGCCAGCCCCTGTTGGATCGGACAGGTTCGCTGGGCGACTTCTAGCGTCTCAAAGGGGGGGAACGCCGCGTGAATGCGATCCAACGGAAATCCTCTCGGCCAGATGACCGTCTCGCTGAAATAGCGGTACACGTTCACCCAGTCGCCGCTCGAGAGCCCGCGCACGCGGACGTCCCGCTGACGCAATCCGAAAAAGGCCGGCATCGGCCAATTGTCGTCATCCGTCTCAATAATGAGCGTTGCCCCCCGCTGGATCGCCACCAGATAAGCGATGTTCTTCCGCGCGTAGTGGCCGACCGGGCTTTCGCGCGCGAGAGCAAAGCCGGTGCGCCGTTGCGCCTCGACGTCGAGAAAGTAACAGCCCTCGAGGTCGAACCCGGCCGGACTCTTGGTGTCACCGGCCAGTACGAAATCGACTCCCGACTGTGACGCTCCCGACGCGAGCGCTTGGAGGATTGGGGTGGGACTACTGACGGAGGTGAGCACGAGTGCCGTCGGCATGGCGAGGTGACTAATATAGATCGGTGACGGCGGCGACGCGTCGCTGCCACAGCCTGACCTCCTCAATCGAGAACTTGCTGCAACGGTTCGGCTCTGCGACGGCGATCTGGAGCGTGCTGATCGAACGGGCCAGCAGCCAGCGTGGCGATGCATCAAGGGGGACGGCCAGCTGACGCGCCGAGGTGAACCGCACGGTGGTCGCTGGCTGGACAGGCTCATCTCCTGGTGCCCATGCAACCTCGAGGGCAACATCGCTCGCCCCCGACAGGCACGTGAAACGAAACGTCAGCATGCCCGCGTCCTTTCCCCTCAATGGCGTGGTGGCCAAATCCCACGTGACCGCGGGCGCGCTTCCAGTCACGCGAGAGGGGTCGGGATCCGATGAGCCTGAAACGTCGAGTTGACTCACGGGCACCACGAGTGATTCGAGCGTCGACCAGGAGGCTCCCCAGGATGCTGGCAGGCCGTATAGATTCCCCTGGCGAAACACAACATCGAGGAGTGATGCAGGATTCGAGAGGTCCGCAGTTTCACCGAAATGTTTGAACACGCGGTCGAGCCGATCGGGTTTTATGAGGAAGATCAGCTGGTCGATCTTCACAGGAACGAAGCGCCAGATCAGGTAGCGGTAAATCACATACGTGCGGTACGAAGGCGGCCCAGCGTCAAACAGCATCGGCTCGGGCCCAGCCAACACCACCGGAACCTTCTGTGCTTCGAGCGCCGCGACGGCGCGACGCTGCTGGCGGTCGTCGGGCAAGTTGTAAAGAGCGCCTGACTCGATCGGGATCCGACGCTCCAGGTAGAAATACTGCGCGTTGCGATTGGTCAGATCCAGGTACGTTTCATCGGGATCGAGCAGCACATCGAGAACAGCGTCGATCGCAAGCAGTCGCGAGAGATTGGCGGGCGGTACGGCGGTCCGGTCCAACCGCGGAAGACCTCTGCGCGCCGCTTCGTTTACGTCAGCTGGTGCTGGCACGGTCTCGAAAGCCCGGGCCAGCACGGTGAAAACCCTGATGGGTTCGATGACCGAGACGATCAACCCACTACCAGCCACAGTTATGGTGATGATCGCAGGCCACCGCTCCTTCCCCCACGCGACATACAGCAGAACCGGCAGCAGGAGGGTCAACATCCAGATGCTGGCGAAGCCAAGGCGGCTGACCGTTCCCGGGTCGATTCGCCCCGCTGCTCGGTAGATGAACACGACCGCGAGCAACAGAATGGGTACGCCCACGAGCAGCAGAGGTCTGCGCCTCCCTCGGTTGCCACGTACCAGGGTCCAGATGATGAGGGCACCGCTGGCGCAGCCGACCGCCACCCATGACGTTCGTACGGCTTCCCAGAGCAACCAGTTCAAAGGTGTCGATCCCGTGGCGCTCAGACGCCAGTCCACTGCGTGGGCTGCGTCCCCCACGGCGGAGTGCTCAACCGCGTAACGCAATGCGCCCAGCACGACCAGCTCGGCCCGCGTGGTCCACCACGTGATGCAGACAAAAGCGGCCACGGCGCTGACAGCCTTGAGGAGCGGCAGCGGCTCCTGACGGCACGCTCGGACGAACCGCCAGGCGCTCAGTGGAAGCGTGGCGACAATGACAGCGGCACCTTGTGCGGGGGCGGCAACGAAGAGCACCGAGCCCGTCACTCCCCAAAGACAGAGCCACGACGTGCTCGACAGACGCGTGTACGTCGCCCAGAGGATCGAGAGACCTGCTGTGTTCAGGATGTCGATGTGACTGAGAGGGTTCGAGATCGGCATCATCAGGAACGCTCCGGCGGCCGGGAGCGGCCCGATGACCCGCGCGAGGCACGTGACTCCCAGGAGCAGAGCGCCGCCGGCCACGAGCGCATTCGCGGCAGTGACGTCAGCTGCCGTTCCCTCGTAAACAAGCGAGGCGATGCCGCCGTTGATGTAGTTGATTAATCCCCGGGACGGGACGTAATCCCAGAACGGAACAGCACCGTGAGCGGCCATCGACCACCACGGCAACAGCAGCTCACCGGCGTGGTAATCGTCGGTTTGGTAGTAGCTCACCCACGCCGGACCAAACTTCACGAAGAACAGGGCAGCCGCCAGGGCGGCAGGTGACAGGGCGGCGAGCGGTTCGGCGGCCGGTTCTCGCCGGCACCGGGGAAGTCGCCGTACGACATCAACCGTGCCGAGCGCCGTCAGGCCCAGCCCGATCGCCAGGATCGTCGCCGTCTCGTATGGGTACGTAATCGTCGTGCCGGATGCCCAAGGAGTGGGCATGACCATGAGGAACGCCCAGGGGAGGATCAGCTGGCACAGCGAAACGGCGACTTGGAGTCGCTGAGTGAGCCGTTTCTCGTCGCCCTGTGCTGCCCAAGCGCCCACCGTCAGGGCCGCGAGGCCGCCTGCTCCCGCGACGAACCAGGCTGGCGGGTGGCCGGTCCACACGAACGTCCCGCGAACGAGCGCCGCGAGTCGATTAGTGGCGAATGCCCCGATCAGCGCGGAGAGCGCGCCCAGTACACCCAGGAGCAGCAGGATGGCGGCGACATCTCCGCGTGGGACATCTCCTGGCTGTGCCGTCCTCCGCCTGCTCGCCGCCAACATGAGAACGCAGGCAAGGGCAACTCCTCCGGCGGCCAACCAGACCACCTCGAATTGATAGCCCGGAGTCAGAACCAACGCCGTCACCCAAACGACCAACGGCAGGCTCATGTACGCGACGAGCGCGCGTCCGGTCCGCACCCCGTCGATGCCGAGCCGGGCCTCAACGCGGCGCTCCAGCACGATCAGCCCAATCCAGGCAGCCACGAAGCCCCCGAGGAAGCCTGCAAGTAGCGCGTAGTCCTGGTCCTTGCTCGCATTGCGCCAGGCGATGGCGCCTGCGGTGAACTGCACGTATCGTTCAGGGTCGGCTGCAGCGTAGTACGCCAATTCGGCTGTGCAAATCGCGACCGCGACTGCGGCCAGCCAGTAGGGCCAAGGCATACGAGGAGCTGGAAGTGGCTCGTCAGTCAAGCAGAGGGCAGTCTAACGTGAACAACGAAACAGGCACCAGGCAGCCGGTGACAATCTGCCTGGCGCAGCGCTCGTGTGGAACGCGAAGCGGCGACTCGGAGTATCGGCAGCACGCATGATCACCAACCATGCGGCCGTCTTGCCTCGCTGTGATCATGGCCGTGATGCTGATGATGGTGCCGGGCGGGGACCTGCAGCCCGCCGCGCCGCGCCCTCTCCGCCCGATCGGCCATGCCGCCGTCATCTCTTTCCTGGTCGTCGCGGCCGGAACGATGGTG
Organism: Vicinamibacterales bacterium; assembly: GCA_048594975.1. GTDB lineage: Bacteria > Acidobacteriota > Vicinamibacteria > Vicinamibacterales > 2-12-FULL-66-21 > JBMDXB01. The sequence goes on from JBMDXQ010000027.1 coordinate 185,461, forward strand.
CAGGCGTTCGCGAGCACGGGGCCGCCGCCCTACGTCGGCCAGTCGGATCCGGTGCGCTTCTCGTTCAACCCCAGATACTCGATCTGGTCGCTCGAGGAATACGGCCGGCGCCGATCTCGCTTCGAGGCCGGTGGGCCGTGGAGAAGCCGGACGTGACGGCGGTGCGGCCGGATCCGGCAGGTGCGCCGCTGCGCGGCCTGCCGCAGCTCGAGGTCGTGGAACGGCGTCCGCTGCAGCTGCCGACCGAGGGCACGCCGACCGGGCTCGACTATGACCCGGCCACCGACAGGTTCCTCCTGACACGGCGTCTTCGTGACGGACGGCGCGCTCGGCAAGCTCGTGCGACAGGCGATCGTCGATCCCCTCTTTTCCGTGGACCTCGGCCGGTTCGCCGGAGCGGCGTTCCTCGACGGCGGGCAGCGGCTGCTGGCCGTCAGCGAGAACAAGAGCTTCGTCGCGCGAAGCGGATGGGCCGCCTTGACGCTCACTGCGGGACTGTGGCGGGTTCAGGGCTGCCGATGCCGATTTGAACGCCGCGTGCTCAAAGGGCCTCGGTCAGCAGCGCCAGCCGGACGCGCACTGGTATGGTCGTGGAGGAGGCGTCTCCGGCATCACCCGCCCGCGGCGGCGTCGCGGCGCTTGCGCATCTCGACGTGGCGTCCGCCGTCGCGGTACCCCACCGAGTCCATCACCTGGTTGATCAGGAACACGCCGCGCCCGCTCGGCTTGAAGATGTTGGGCGGCGCCAGCGGATCGGGCAGGGCCGCCGGGTCGAACCCGGGCCCGGGATCGCGGATGACGATGACGATTTCCTGCGAGGCGTCGTAGGTCACGAGGCACTGGACCTGCTTGGACGGGTCGTCGCGGCAGCCGTGCCGGATCGCGTTGATGAGCGCTTCGCGGACGGCGAGTTCGACACCGCTGACCTCGTTTTCGCTCCACCCCTTGTTGCGGAGCATCGTCTCCACCCCTTCGGAGACGCGGGGCACCGCGGCGGGATCGGCCGGGATGATCATGTTGAACTCGCAGGCCGCGCAGAGCGGGACCAGCGCGCTCAGCTTGCCCACGCCGTCGAGCGCCTCGCGCAGCTCGGTCACCAGCCGGCGCTGCTCCTCCTCGGCACGGTCGCGCGCGGCAAGAGCGGACTCGAGCTCGATCAGGTTCCGGCGCAGCTCGAGCTGCGCCTCCACCTGACGCCGCAACGCTTCGAGCGCCTCCGCCTGCTCGCCAGTGAGCGTACGCGGCACGTGGTCGATGACGCACAGCGACCCGAGCGGCTGGCCCTCCCGCGCCGCCAGCGACGCTCCCGCATAGAACCGAATCTTGGGCTCGCCCGTCACCAGGGGGTTGTCGCGGAACCGATCGTCGGCAAGCGCGTCGGGGACCTGGAGGATCTCGCGCTGCTGCATCGCGTGGGCGCAGAACGAGACGCTGCGCGCGGTGCCGGCGAGCGACAGGCCCACCCGCGCCTTGAACCACTGGCGGTCCTTGTCGATGAGCGAGATGAGCGCAACCGGCGTCCCGCAGATCTGCGAGGCCAGCATGGCGAGGTCGTCGAACCGTTGCTCCGGCTCGGTATCGAGGATGCGGTAGCGGCCGAGCGCCGCCAGGCGTGCCGCTTCGTTGTCCGGCACCATCACGGCCTCCCGGGGTGGAAGGCCCTGATTATACGCGCCGAAGCCGCGCGAAGTGGTGGTCAACGGCCGGCATCATCGGCGCGGGGCTCAAACGCTCGACGAAACGGCCCGATGTAGCGCTGCTCCGGCGACCAGTCTGTAATCGCGAAGACGATCTCCTCGAACACGCCCTTGAATGGCCCGAACAGTGCTTCCTTGAAGGTACCGGCCATTATCGGAGCGTCGAGGCCAAACGCCCCGCAGCCCCAGGCGCCGAGGACGAGACGGCGCACGCGATGCTCGGCCGCGACCGCGAGCACCCTTGCCGTCCGCTTCTGCATGACCGCCGGGATCTCGCGCATCCGTTCCGGTGCCTGTTCTGCGACCGCGTAGCCGTTCACCGCCGCACAGGTGACGATCGCCAGCGTCCAGGGCTTCTCGAGAAGCTCGCCGGCGTCGTTCCTGAACACCGGCACGTCAGGCGAGTAGATGACCCAGTCCGTATACATCGCGTCCGCGGACCTGCGGTGACGGGCATACATCTCACGGCCGTCGAGTGCGGCGTACAGACCGGACGAGCGGGCTATGGACTCCTCCTGCGCCCGGGCCCCGGCAAGGAATCCCCCGCCCGGATGCGTGGCGGACGCGAAGTTGAGCGCCGCCGTACGCTCGTCGCGCGCGGCAAGACGTCGCCCTACGTCGAGCGTCGTGGCGTTCTCGACGGAGATGATGGTGTCGGCTGCCGCCGGGCGTGGCTGCGGCACGTCGTGGGCCGGCGGGTATTCGATGGTGCCGCTTCTACACGACTCGAGGGCTCGGCTCAGATCAACACGCTGGCCCGATGGGGCGGTGTACGCGCCTTCTCGAATGATCTCGACCGTCTCGAGCCCGAGCCGGGCGGCAAGGTCCCTGTTCATATGTGGCATGGTTACGAGGCCTCGTCAGGTATGCGAATCTGGATCGTGTGCGACCAGCGCAGCGGCGAGATTCAGCGGGCGCTTGAAGAGGTCAGGCTTCAGCTGGCCGGGCCCGCTCGAAGAGCGCCGTCGCGAGCGCGATGATCTCCTCGCGCCGCGCAATCTTCTCCCGCCACTCCGGCGGAATGCCGTCCACCGTGTAATAGGCGCCGGCGAGCTGGCCGTAGACGGCGCCGGTCGTGTCGGCGTCCTCGCCGAGGTTGACCGCGAGCAGCGCGCCCTCGCGGAAGTCGTTCGAGTTGTGGAACGCCCACAGCGCCGCCTCGAGGGTGTGGACAACGAAGCCGGAGGCGCGGATCTCGTGGGCGCCTTTCGTCTTGTAGCTGCCGGCGGCGATGCGTGCGATGTCCGGTTCGAGCCGATCGGCCGACCAGTCCACTCCCTGCGGCGCGAACGCGGGTGCCAGCAGCTCGCGCTGGTCACGTCCCTGCAGCGCGCCGACCAGCAGAGCGGCGAAGTAGCGGCACGCGTCCACCGGCGCGCGCGCGCCGTGCGTCGTCTTCGAGCTCTCCGCGGCGAACCTGACCGCTTCCACGGGGTTCGCGGCATACCGCAAGGCGACCGGTGCGAGGCGCATCAGCGAGCCGTTCGCCTTCGCCTCCTGATCCGTGCTGCCGGAAATGGGGTTGCCGGTCTCCTGGTAGCGGCCCAGCGCGCGGGCGATGGTCGAGCCGATGTCGAAGCAGCGGCCATTGCTGCTCCAGTAGCCGTCCTCCCACCAGCGGACGTATCGCTGCATCTGGTCGGCGGGGTCGAACCCGCGTTCGACCAGGCTTTCCGCCAGGCACATCGCCATTGACGTGTCGTCGGTCCACTCGCCGGCCTGCAGCTCGAACGGGCCGCCGCCGACGATGTCGTCGAGGTGGGTGAAGCGGCCGGGCCGCTTGAACTCGAGGGTCGTGCCGAGCGCGTCGCCGGCGGCGAGGCCGAGGAGTGCGCCCTGGTAGCGGCTCAGCAGCGTTCCTGGAGCCATGTCGTGAACCTCCCGCTGTTCCTGGCTGTCGGGCCACCGCACCATCTCCTCGCACATCGGGATGCCAGCGGCCACATGGCAGACGCGTCCGGTGAACTGCCCGTCAGTTCGGGAAGGGGCACCGAGCCGCTCCGACCGCTGGCCACGATACCGCCGGTCTTTCCCGGCACTCCCCGTGCATGGTGATCATGTCGGAGGTCGAGTTGGCCAAGAAAGTGAAGCGAAGGAAGGCAGTCATCCGTCGTTCGTCGAGAAGGAAAACAGTATCGGGCAAGCAGCGCAGCATCGCCCGCAGAAAGACCGCCGCCCGTGCGACCGCCACGCGGCAGCGCCGCAGGAAGCCCGCGCCCGGGCCTCCCTCCAGGCTGAAGACGGCCGTCACGGCCGCCCGTGGCGCTCTTGCCGGCGCCGCGGCTGCGGTCTCCTCGCGGCTGCCGGGCGCCGCGGCGGAGCCCGACGCCCTCGAGATCCTCGAGCGGGAGCATCGCCGCTTCGAAGAGTTGCTCGCCCAGGGGGAGGGGACCACGGAGCGGGCCAAGAAGGCGCGCCGGGAGGTGCTCGAGACGCTCGCGTCCGGGCTGAACGCGCACGAGGTGATGGAGGAAAAGGTCCTCTACCCCGCGCTGCAGTCGCATCCCGAAGCCCGGGACGTCGTTCTCGAGGGATACCAGGAGCATCACGTCGCCGACCTCATCGTCAAGGAGCTCGAGGCCGTTGCCGCGGACGACGAGCAGTGGGCCGCGAAGTTCAAGGTGCTGAAGGAGAACATCGAGCACCACATCGAGGAGGAAGAGGGAGAGATGTTCCGCGCGGCGCGCGGAATCCTCTCGCGCGAAGAGCTCCGGGACATGGGAAGACAGATGCTCGCGCTGAAGCAGCCGCGCCCGACGCGCAGCCGGTCGCGAAAATGAACATGCCGGAGCCGTGGCCGCGCTTCAACACGGCTCCTGCGCCCACGCCCGGATGAACTCCCGCTGTTCTTCGGTCTCGGGCGACTGCCTGTAGCCGTCCGCCGTGGCGCGCCGCAGCCGGTTGATCTGCTCGATCGCATCGTCCGGCGAGAACCCCTGCTCGACCAGCCAGCATCCTGCCACCGTGCCGGTCCGGCCTATGCCTCCCCAGCAGTGGACGTAGACGGGCCGTCCCGCGTCGATGTCCTGGCGGATCGTGGCCAGGATGCGGACCATCTCCTCGCGCGTGGGGATGCCGAGGTCGCGGATCGCCACGCGCACGTATCGGCACTCGATCTGCCGCTGGCGCGCGAGCTCGGCGAGCAGATCGTCGTAGGGCACGAGTTCGTCTCTTCTCTGGGTCAGGTCGATGAAGCTGCGGATGCCGGCGTCGAGGAAGCGTTCGAGCTTCCTGCGCGCGGCCGATTCGTGTTCCGCGCCGGGGTACTCGCCGGCGAGGAGCTGGTTGTCGAGGAGCCAGTAGGAATCCGGAATGGGTGCGGCGTGAGTCATGATCTCGCATTATCGCGCCAGTCGATAGACGGGCGGTCAGGTGGTCATGGAACGAGGACCGAACCTGGAGCCCGCCGGGCGGTCCTCGTTAGATGAATACGCATCACTACACTGCAAACGCCGACAGGTGGACGACGCCGCCCTTGGCCACGAGCGCGGCGGCGGTCAGCCCCGGCGCGCTGACGCGGAAGTCTTCACCCAGGCCAAGCGCCTTCGAGGCGTGCGCCTTCGCGGTCGCGACGACGCCCAGGAACCGGCGTGCGGTCTCCTGCTGCGACCCGGCCGCCGGCTGCGACTGGCCCGCGTCGAGGGCGTCGATCGCCACGCTGCGAACGAGCTTGGGCAGTACCTTGCGCAGCGTCTCCGGCCGATCGAAGAGATCCAGGCCGACGACGCGGCCGTTCACGGCGAAGAGGGCGCCGACCTGGTGCTCGAGGGGACGGCAGGCCTCGACGAATCGATCGATTCGGTTCTCGTAAGCGGTGAACAGATCCTCCATCGCGGACGTCTCGGAGCGGACGTCGAGGCGCGCGGACTTCTCCGAGATGTCGTTCCAGACCTCGGCCTGATCGGAGCGGAAGCTCCCGACATCGTGGCCCGCCGCTGCGCGGGACGATCGCCGGGCAACGGCGGCGTCGAGCATGCTGGCGGTCACCTGCGCCATCTTCTTCGCCCGCCCGGTCGCGTACTGCGTCCGCGGTGCGGCGGCAAACGTCCGCGACCGGAACCGCCAGCGGCCGGCCTCCACGCACGACACCGGGATGGTCAGGTCGGACGCGGCCGGGACCAGGATCGAGAGATTGACGACGCGGTTCTGCTTGGCGCCGACGAGCTCCTCGCCGTCGACGATGAGCACGGGCTGCGGACCCGTGTTGCGGACGCGGAGGTCCGGCACGCTGCCCGCCTCCGACACCTCGGTGATCTCCACGACGCCGAGCGACAGGGCGTCGTCGAGGACGAGGTAGTCAGGGGTGCTCAGAGGTGCTGGGTGCGCAGGAGTGCTCACGAGCACTGGGTGCCTGGAGGCGCGTGTGGGTGATGACTGGTGCTTCGGTGCGCTGAGAGGTGCTGCTGCCGAAGGCTGCCCGAGCAGCGGCAGCATCGTCAGGTTCTCGAACGTCACGTCGGGACCGAAGGAGATGGATGAAAGCGCTCGGGCGATACAGGTGGTAGTCATACGGACAGTGTCCGCGAAAGCGCGGACAGCTGCGGTCCGACATTGCGGATTGGCGATTGAGGATCTCCGTCGGTGCAACTGATCCCGCGAAGGAAAAGCGTATGACCCGGGCTGTCCCTGCCTCCTTTTATGCTGGCGGTGATGAGAGGCAGCCATGCAATCAGTCCTCACGCGCCGTCCGCTCCGCTTCCAGCGCCACGTCTGCACCTGCTGCGGGGCGCATCGCGCACGATTTCGTTTTCGCGGCGAGGTTCGCGCGGACCGGCATCACGACCTGTGCTTCCGCTGTTTCCGGGCGGAGGTCAATCGGCTTCGGATGCGGCAGATGGCGGAAGGGGATGCAAGGTCAGTCGCGTAAGGCGCTCGGGGCTTATGCGGACAACTGCGGCTTGCTGCACCCAGTACCCGGGTTCGAGCACGCATCTGCAATGCGTCCCTGCTGAATCAGGACGGCCGTAGCGGGTCCTGGCCGCGAACGACCCCACCGACTCGCCACCCCACCGGGCAGAGAAGGCCCGGCGGGGCCCGGCTCCTCGCGCCGAAAAGCACGGTGACGGGAGACGGCGCTGCGGCGGCCGGCGGGGCGCCCCTTTCGCGGCCACGCGCAAGAGGCGGTCCTGATTCGCCGATACAGGTGAGGAGGAGCAACCATGGCACGCAACGCTGAACTCGTCCGGCAGTGGGAGATCCTCCGCTCGATCGACGGGGCGCGGAACGGCATCGCCGTCGCCAAGCTGGCGGCCGAGCGCGGCGTCTGCCAGCGCACGATCCGCCGCGACATCGACGCGCTCTGCCGCGCCGGGTTCCCGCTGCGCGACGACCGGACGAACGGCACGGCGATGTGGAAGCTGGCGGCGCGGCCGTTCGGGCGGCTCGAGGAGATGGGGCTCGGCGTGACGGAGCTGTGCGCGCTCTATTTCAGCCGCGCGCTCCTCGACACGCTCGCCGGCACGCCGCTCCGCGACGACACGGAACGCGCCTTCGCGAAGATCGAACGCGCGCTGCCGGCGACGTGCCGCCGCTTCGTCGATACGCTGCCGCGGATCCTCCAGGCCAAGGCGGAGGGACGCAAGGAGCACGACGACCGCCACGTCCGCGAGATCCTGGCCCGCGCGCTCGACGCCACGCTGCTCCACCGGCGCGCCGAGATGCGCTATGCCTCCGCCTCGTCGCGGCGCACGAGGGACTACGTCATCGAGCCGCAGCGCATCGTCTACGCGCAGGGCGGGCTCTACCTGGTCGCCTGGGTGCCGGAGTACGGCGAGATACGGACGTTCGCGGCGGAACGGATCCGGACACTGGGCGTGACCGACGAGACGTTCGAGCCGCGGCCGCTGCCGGCGGAGCCGTTTGCCGATTCGCTCGGCGTCAACACGGGAAAGCCGCAGAAGGTCGTGATCGACTTCGAGGCGGAGGCCGCACCCTACGTGCGCGAGCGGCGGTGGCACAAGTCGCAGACGATTGCGGAGCGGGCGGATGGCGGGGTCACGCTGACGATGAACGTGTGCCACGACTGGGCGCTCCGGGCGTGGATTCTGGGCTTCGGCCCCGCCGCACGCGTCGTCGCGCCGGTGGAGCTCGCACGCGACGTCTTCGAAGCGGCAGACCAGGTGCGGCGGAGATACATCAAATCAGCGCCGGGCCCCGGCCGGCGGGTGGTCATCCGCGCCAGCTAGTGGCCCGTCCACTAGTGACGCCGGGTCGCAAAAAGACCTGACCCGAATCGCCCGCGAAACCGGGCAGCGCCGCCACCGGCTGCCGCCTGATGCAGCCGCCACCCAATCGTCGTACCGGGGACCTCCTTCCGGGCGTTGTTACACAACGAACGCGGAAGCGACGGCACTTTACAGGCCGAGCTTTAGTATTCCACTCTGTACTCGCACAAGGAGGGTTGTGCGCATGCCGGAGCTCTCGATCTACCCCGTCCTCCTCTTCATCCACGTGCTTTCTGCCATCGTGTTGATGGGCAGCACGTTGTTCGCGCCGCTGGCGCGCGGCTTCGTCCTCGGGGCGCGTACGGCGGCCGATCTCAGGGCCTCGCTGGACCTCTCGCGCCGGGCGGCGAAGTGGAACCCGCTGTCCGCGTTCGTCCTGCTCGCATCGGGCATCTACCTCGGATCGTGGGGCTGGTGGAGCCAGCCCTGGTTCTACGTGGCGATCGCGGCGTGGGTTGCCGACAGCGCGCTCGCCGTTGCGGTGCTGCAGCGCTCGGAACAGGCGATGGCGGCCCTCGCCGGCCGTGCCGCGGACGGCCTCATCGCACCGGAGGTCGACGCGATGCGCCGATCCAGGAAGTGGGGCCTGACGCACGCGGCGATGTTCGCCGGCGACCTGGCGATTCTCTTCGTCATGTTCGTCAAGCCGCCGCTCGCCGGCAGCATCGGGCTGCTGATCGTCGCCAACGTCGTCCTGCTCGGCGCGGTGGCCGTCAGGCAGCGCTCGGTCGAGGGACGTGGCCGCGAAACGGAGCAGGCGGTGGACGCGCGGCTGTAATCGGTCGACTGGATCTGCTCGAGCGCGGCTTCGGGCGGATCGACGGGAAGGCCGTCTATTTCATCCGCTGCAGCTCGAAGTAGCTGGCAACCGCGCCGAAGCCGGTGAGCTGCGCCGGCGGCGTGATCGCCTTCTCGAAGTACTCGCGCGCCTTCTGCTCGCGACCGTTGAGCAGGTGCCACACGCCGACGCTGTAGCCGACAGTCGCCTGCTGCAGCGGGTCCTTCGCCATCGCGGTAGCGACCTCCTCCTCGGTCTTCAGGCCTTTGAACAGCAGCAGACGGTCCGTGTAGGCATTGGGCTTCGCAGCCGCATCGGGCGTGAAGCCGTCCAGCAGTGCGTTCGCGTCGGCAGCCCGGCCGGCGCGGGCGAGCGCGAGATACTGCCACGCCTGGCAGGAGGCGCGGTTCTCCGCGTTCGAAGCGTTGCGGACGCAGTCCACGTAGGCATCGGCAGCCCCTGCGAACTCTCCCTTGAGGTAGTGCGCGAGCGCGAGGTGATAGTAGAGGCCGTAGTCCTCGAGCTTCGTCGCCGCTACGCGCGTGAGGTCGGCGAGCGCCAGATCGAGCTTGCGCACGTTGATGTAGTAGTGCCCGCGATCGATGAGGATGGGAGCGCTGCCGGGTCGCAGATCGTACGCCTTCGTGCAGCTGGCGATCCCCTCCTCATGCCGCTGCAGCCGCGCCAGCGTCCGGCAGCGCGCGTGGTGGAAGTCAGCGTTCTTCGCGTCCAGCGCGATCGCGCGGTCGAACGCTTCCAGCGCCTTCGCATTCTCCTGCTTCTCGTACGCCTCCTGACCCTCGGTATACGCCTGCATCGCTGCAGGCGGGCTCGTCGGCTGGCCGGCGGCGGTTTGGAGTAGCAGCACGAACAGCACCAGCATCATCGCGGACTCCTCGGCAATGGCATCATAGCCGCAATGACAGAATCGGACATGCCTCGCGGCCGTGGCATCGCACTCTCTTCAACGTCGCAGCGCCGGCAGCCCGTTTCGACCGCGTTCCGGAAAACTCCCGCGCGGGCATACGATGCGCACCGACGCGCTCCAATGAGCGCATGCCTGGGAGCGATGACGTGAAGACGGCGTCGGCCCGCGTGAAGCTCACCTACGACGACTTCCTGCACTTCCCAGACGACGGGAAGCGGCACGAGTTGATTGACGGGGAGCACTACGTGACGCCCTCGCCGAACACGAAGCACCAGGCGGTTTCGGGCAACCTCTTCTTCCTGCTGCGGCGCTGGCTCGAGCAGCACCCGGTCGGGCGCGTGTTCTACGCGCCGTTCGACATCGTCTTCACGCAGTTCGACGTCGTCGAGCCGGACCTGCTGTACATGTCGAACGAGCGGGCGGCCGCGATCCTGACCGCGAAGCACGTCACCGGCGCACCGGAAATCGTCATCGAGATCGGCTCGCCGGGCACGCGCAAGCGCGACAAGACGATCAAGCGTCGTCTGTACGAGCGGTCCGGTGTCTCGGAGTACTGGGTCGACCTGGACGTCGTGCGCGTCTACCGTCGCGAGCAGGATCGGTTCGGCCGGCCGACCGAGCTCGCGGCCGAAGCCGGCGACACGCTGACGACGCTGCCCGGACTGGAGATGCCGCTCTCGAGAATCTTCGCGGCGTAGGCGCGCTGCTGCCGCCGCGCCCGCTTCGACAGCGGTCAATCCGCCGATAGCTGCCGGAAGGCGTGCGCTCAGCGCTTCCGCCCGCGGCGCGCGCTCCCTCGGCGCCGCCCTCGGCGCGGTGCGCTGCCCGCATCGCCCCAGTGGGCGAGAAACTGTGTGACGAACGCGTGCTCGCCCGCCGATCCGACGGCCAGCGGCGCCAGCGCCAGCGCCACCGACAGCGCGACGTGATAACCCGTCGATCGCGATGCGTTTGCCCGCAGGTAGGCGGGATGCCCCTCGTTGATCCATATCGTGCTGTCCACGAGGCGTCCGAGCTCCGCGTCGCCCGGCCTCGACTCGAACTGCACGAGCAGCCCGTAGCGCGCAGGACGACGACGCCCGGCGACCGTAGCCAGCGTGCCGACGATGGCCGACGCGTCGCTGCCGGCGGCGTTCCCCGCAGCTCCCTCCGGCGCGCTGGAATCGGGCATCCTGGGCGGCTCGGCAGGCGAGGCCGGCCCCGGGGCGGGCGCACCCTCCGGGCGAGTCGTCGCGGGCTCTTCGCTCTCGCCGTCTCCGTGAACAGTCGCCGACGCGGCCCCGCCACCGTTCTCCTGCTCGCCACTTCCCGACGCAACGCTTGCGAACAATGGTCCGGGCACGCGGTCGGTGCCGCGTCCGGGCATCGGCAGCCGCTTCTGCCCGCCCGGCCGATGGTCCACGAGCGATCGCAGCAGCGGGAAGTCCTCTGCGAGATCCTCGAGCACGCGCTCGAGATCGCGCTCGAGCCTGACCATCCGGGGCCTGGCCTCCACGTCGCGGGCGTCGCCCCACGCGTCGAGCTGGCGCGAGGCCACCTCCTGGATGGCCTTGCGGTACGCCAGGTAGGCCGCGCCGCGCGCGCCGGCCCTGACGAAGTCGTTCTTGCTCAGTGTCAGGCACGCGGCCAGGTCAGGCGCCTCGACCAGGCCACACACCTGCCGCGGCACCGCGGGTGTGAGCCCGAGCCAGTCCCAGCCGCGCTTGATCACCTTGCCGAACGTGCTGATCGCGATGCCCTGCCGCTCCTCCTCCAGCAGCGCGTCGTGTCGCTCAAGGGTCGCGATCGCCGAGGGCAGCCGCTTCCGGCCGACACGAATCGGCACGACGACGCGCTCCCGCGCCGCCGCTGCGCGGCGCGGCAGCGGCTGGCCGTCGACCTCGAACACCACACCGTCGGGATAATGCCGCCGCATAAGGTCGTCGAACGCCGGATCGAGCAGCGGCGCGAAGTGACGGCGGGTGGTCTCCTCGAGGTACCCTGCGTCGAGCAGCGGCGAAAGCGGGTTCGAAAGGCGAAGGCGCACGGCCGTACCGCGGCGTGCCGTGAGCCCCGGCGGCGGAATCCACTTCCACGGCGCGCGATGGCGTGTCGCCAGGCGCCACGTGGTCGCCACGTGCGTCGCGCCGCGCCTGGTCTCGGTGATCACCTCGCTGGCGACGAGCAGCCCGAGCTTGATCCCGACGCCGGCGAAACCGATTCCCTCCCCCCGTGACTTGGTACTCGCCGCGATGTCGTGGTACCGCTTCAGCTCCCGGCGCTGCATGCCGCGCCCGTCGTCGAGGACCGTGAGCGTCGCGTCGGCGGCGCTGGGCGCCATCGCGATGCGCGTCGCCCCCGAGTCGAGCGCGTTGGCGACGATCTCGGTGAGAATCGTCTCCTCGAGCGCGCCGGTATAAGCGTCGCGCAGATCCTCGAGCAGGTGCTGCAGATCGACGCGCGTTTCGCCCACGCAGCGGATTGTACAGGCATACGGCCCGGCGCCCTTGATCGCGGGGCGACGCTGGCATCGTCGTCCGAGTTGCGGGCAGGAGACGCCGCTCCCGGTGTTCTAGCCCGGAATATTCATAAACTCCTGCGGTCAAGGCGGCCCGTTCGCGCAGAAAGCCCTTGGAGTAACCGCGCAAACCTCAGTCGACAAAACGTCGCGGAGGCGCCAGAAATCCGCGCGCCGACAAGTCGGGGCCCCGGGCGCGCGTTCTGTGCGCGCTGGGGTGGAAGTCGCCGCAGCAACGTTTTGTCGGCCGACGGAAGTGGTTCAGCCCTTGGCGGGGCCGGGCCGCACCGAGATCCGAACTGAGCGACGTCATTCCCACAGCGTTACCAGTTCAGGAACAAACCCAGCTCTTCGAGGAACAGAGACCAGGCGGGCTCCTCTTCGAGCATCAGGTGATTCGCGCTCGGCAGTGAGACGTACCGCGCGCCCGGGATCCCGGCCGCCAGCAGGCGACCCTTCTCCGGCGGTACTGCGTGATCACGGTCGCAATGGATGACGAGCGTCGGCGTCTTCACCTGCGACAAGAGTGGTCGAACATCGATGTCGTCGTCGCGCTCCATGAGTCGCGCCGCATTTTCCGGCGACGTGGACACACGCTGGAGTTCGTCGAACCACTGCTCGTGTTCCGGCGTCGCCTCGGGGATGAACCGACAGGTGAACGTCCTGCAGAACGCCGGGTTGTTGAGTCCCCACCCAAGCCGCAACAGACTCGCGAGAGCGCGCCGCGCCTCGAGCTCCTGGGACGTGCCGACGTGTTTCAGTCCCGCCGCGAATGCGCCGTAGAGCACCAATTGCGTGACGCGCTCGGGGTGCTTCACCGCGTACGCGATCGCGATGGCACCGCCACGAGAGATCCCAAGGAGCGGAAATCGATCGAGCCGGGCCGCGTCAACGACCGTTTCGAGATCGCGGACCCACGTGTCGAAGCTCACATCGGGCACGTCACGCTGGGACATGCCGTTGGCACGCTCGTCGTAGCGGACGAGCCGGTGATGACGGGAGAGCGCGGCGTACCAATGGCGCCAGATCGGGCTGCCCCATTCGAAGTCGAGATGAGTCAGCCAGTTTGACGCCTTCACGAGCGGCGGTCCGTTGCCGGTAGTGGCATAGGCGAGCCGGACATCGTCGCTGGTCGTGCAGTACCGGATTTCCTGCCGCGCCTTCGCCGTGGCAGCAGCGGAGGCTCCGCTCTGCGGGACGACAGCGTCGACCGGCGCGGCGAAGCGATAGCCGATGCGCGGCACGGTCTCGATGTACTGCTGGCCCGTGGCTTTCTCGCCCAGCGCCTTGCGCAGCACCGACACGTTGTGATTCAGGTTGTTTTCCTCGACCGTCGTCTCCGGCCACACCGTGTCGAGCAGTTCCTGCTTCGTGACCAGCCGCCCGGCGTTCTCGACCAGCACCAGGAGCGTGTCGAACACCTTCAGACGCAGCGGAATCACCTCACCGCCGCGGGAGAGTCGGCGCTCACGGACATCGAGATGAAACGGCCCGAACCGATACCCGCCTCGTAGCTCGGTGTCGGCCACGAATCGCACCTCAGGAAAGTTTCAGAAATACGCCAGCGTTCTCAAAGGACGCCGGCGCCGGCTTGATTCTAGTCTGTGGAACGCGCGGACCGAAACCGCGAGGAGGGCAAGACAATGCCAAAACTGCTTCCCGACCAGAGCTTCTACCCGTCGCCGACAATGGCCATGCAGGCCCCGGCGGAAACACTTGCCTACGTGGCGCTGCTCAATCCCGACCCGACCGCCAGCGACGCCCTTGCTGTGCTGGATGTTGATCCCGCATCGCCAGGCTACGGCGCCCAGATCGCGCGTGTCGACATGCCCCGCGCCGGCGACGAGTTGCACCACTTCGGGTGGAACGCGTGCAGCTCGTGCCTGTGCCCGAACTCGCCGCACCCGCATATGCAGCGGCGTTATCTCGTAGTGCCCGGCATGCGATCGTCGAGAATCCACATTCTCGACACCGCGCCCGACCCACGGCAACCGCGCCTCGTCAAAGTCATCGAAGCCGAGGAAATCATCCGCAAGACCGGCTACAGCCGCCCGCACACCGCCCACTGCGGGCCGGATGGCATCTACCTCAACGCGCTGGGCAACGCAGACGGCAACGGCCCCGGTGGCATCTTCGTCCTCGACCCCGAGACATTCGAGCTCAAAGGACCGTGGGAGAAAGATCGTGGACCGCAGCAACTGGCGTACGACTTCTGGTGGCACCTCGGTCACGACACGATGATCACCAGCGAGTGGGGCACGCCGAATATGGTGGAGGGCGGCGTGAATCCGGAGCTGCTCCTGGCCGGCAGGTACGGCAACGCGCTGCACGTGTGGGATCTCAACTCTCGGCGTCACGTGCAGAAGCTGGATCTCGGCCCCGAGCAGCAGATGGTGCTCGAACTGCGTCCCGCGCACAATCCCAACGAGACCTACGGGTTTGTCGGCGTGGTCACCAGCCTGAAGGATCTGTCGGCGTCGGTCTGGATGTGGCACCGCGAAGGCAGCAACCGCAGCGGGACCTGGCGCATCGACAAGGTGATCGAGATTCCCGCCGAGCCAGCGGCGGCCGACGATCTGCCACCGATCTTCAAGGGCTTCGGCGCGGCGCCGCCGCTCGTCACCGACATCAATCTGTCGCTCGACGATCGATTCCTGTATGTATCGTGCTTTGGCACAGGCGAGCTCAAGCAATTCGACGTATCGGACCCCTTCAACCCGGTCGAGACCGGATCCCTGAAGCTCGGGGGGATGGTTCGCCGCCAGCCACACCCGGCACGTCCGGAGCAGCCGCTGAACGGCGCACCGCAGATGGTCGAGATCAGCCGTGACGGCAGGCGCGTCTACGTGACCAACTCGCTGTATCGCACGTGGGACGACCAGTTCTATCCGGACGGCGTGAAGGGCTGGCTGGCCAAAGTGGACGTGCGCCCGAATGGCGGCATCGAGCTCGATACCGCCGGATTCGTGGAGTTCGACAGCATGCGTCCCCACCAGGTCCACCTCGAGGGCGGAGATGCGAGCTCCGATTCCTACTGCTTTGCGTGAGAGGTGCCTCATGACGACCGACATGACGACGTCGTGGGCGATGCTGCTGGCGCTCGGGGCCTTTCACGGCATCAATCCCGGAATGGGATGGCTGTTTGCGGTGGCGCTCGGGATGCAGGAGCGCCGCCGCGGTGCGGTGCTCCGGGCACTCGTACCGCTGGGCGCGGGGCATGCGCTGGCCGTGGCCGCCGCGATCGGCCTCGCGCTGGTCATCGGAGCCGTGATCCCTCTAGACTGGCTGCGGTGGCCGTTGGCAGGCGTTCTCGCCTCGCTTGGTGTCCTTCGATTCTTTCGTCACCGGCATCCGCGCTGGGCGGGCATGCGCGTGGGCATGGGCGGGCTCATCGTGTGGTCGTTCCTGATGGCCACGGCCCACGGGGCCGGGCTCATGGTAGTGCCGGTGTTCGTGGGCTTGTCGATGTCCGGAGCGGGGGAACATGCGCACCACATGCCCGCCGCAGGGGCAGGCGCAGGAGCTGCGTTCCTCGCAACCGGCCTGCACGCCGTCGGCTACCTGGCGGTGACCGCGTGTGTTGCGGTGCTGGTGTTCGAGAAACTTGGCGTCGGCATCCTGCGCCGCGCGTGGTTCAACCTCGATCTGATCTGGTCGGCCGCGCTGGTGGCGACTGGCATGCTAACGCTAATGCTGTAACACGGCCTCAAGATCGTTGCGAACCGGGCCTGCCCTGTGGAACTGGTTCAAGGCCTCATTCACGGCTGCATCGCGGCGAGCGCGATCCCCGGCAGCCGCCACAGCGACGGCGACGCCTCGAACGCCGCCATCCGGCGGCCGACGACGTGGGCACGTCGGTGGGTCGTGAACCACGGCGGCTTCGGCCGGACGGTGAACGGTCCCCAGACGACGCTCTTCAGCGGCCGGTCGAACATGAGCGTGTTGTGCACGACCCCGATGCCGCTGCCGATATCGTCGAGCGTGTGGCCTGGATACGCGCCCCAGGGCGCAACACCGAGGATGAAGCTGACGGCCGACCAGTGGTTCACCGATACCGTGCCGTAGCGCAACGCCGCGACGGCGCTATCGATCTCGAAGCCGAGCCGGGCGCGCGATTTCGGGCTGGCCAGCACCATCACGCTCAGCGTCCCGAACACGCGCTCGTTGCAGAACCGCACGGCCGCAGTCACGAAGGCCGCGTCGTCTGAGGCCGCCAGCGCGGTCTCGGCGAGGACCGGTGACCAGGCTTCCTCGCTGAACACGACGTCTCCCGCCGAGGAGGGATCGACGTCGTAGATGACGGCGGGCACGAGCGCCTCCTTCCCTGTGTCGCACAGGCACGTTGCGTGCGCATGGCTCGACAGAAAGCGCTGATATTTCTCCGCCGAGCCCGGGTAATACGCGAGCCTGGGCAGCTGCCGTGCGAGCACCTCGGCGACACGATCGAGGAACGCCCGCCGCTGCGCCCACCCGCGCCACGTCACCAGCACCCGCGACGACGTGCACGTGCACGACGCGCTGTGCACCACCATCGTCGCCACGTGCTCCGCCTGATACTGCAGCTCGCCGTCGTCCCAGCGGCCCGGGACGACGATCACGGGGGTGACGCAGCCCAGTTCGCTGGTCACGCGCTTTCGGACTTTCGGCGTTCCCGCGGCACGCCGCTGCGCCTGCTCCTCCGGCGCGTCGCCCCACACGATGCGATCGTGGACGGCGGCCGACCCGGTCATGTGCACCTCGTCCACGCCCGCGTGGTGGATCAGGTGCTGCCCTTCGGACGCGCCGCCGTAGACGACGCGGAGGTAGCCGGCATCGACGAGGGACTGGAACGCGCGCTCGACCAGCGGCCCGAGGTACTCATTCACCGGATGCATCTTCAGCACGACCACCTGGTTCTCGACAATCAGCTTGTAGAGGACGTCGGCCGGCCCGATGCTCGCCACGTTTCCCGCGCCGAGCACGACCGCGACGCGGCCATCCGCGCGGGTCTCGCCGCGATACGCCGTGGCCATCCTGTCGTGGACGTGGCGTTGGTCGACGCCGGGCTGCATCCAGACGTCGATGTGCGTGCCCGGGTACATCACGCGCTCGAAGCGGCTGCGCGGGAAGACCGTGAGGGCGAGCTCGCCGGTTGCAGGGCGACGACCCGACGGACCGGGAACGACGGGATGGCCGGCGCGGTGGATGTCGGTCAGGGTCTCGATGAACAGCCGGACCTGCCGGATGATGCCGATGGGCCCCGACATCCATTCCTCGCCGCTCGCCGCGGCGCGCGGATCGATGCCCTTCGCCTCGCAGCCGGCCGCGACCACCTCGGGGCCCGTGCGCAGCGCTCCCTCGAGGCACTGCCGCAGCAGCTCGATACGCCGACCGACCGGCACGGCCACCCACTCATCCTTGCGGCTGCGAACGACGGCCACGGCCTCGTCCAGCTCGCGCGCGCTGCTGGTGAGCGGGACCATCACCGATTCCTCGAGGTGCGGCCGACCGCGCTCGCCAGGTGACGTGCTGCGGCCCGCCCGAGCATGCACAGCCGATCGCCCATCGGCAGGCGCCGCAGCGTCGTCGCGATCACGCCGCGGGTGAAGTACGTCTTCTGCGAGTAGTCGATCGCGATCTCGACGATGACCGCGGCCCCGGACCGCGATACCTGCAGCGCGCGCTCCAGCACGTCGTCGACTTCGGCGTCGGTGTCGGCGTGCAGGAACGCCGCGTTGACGGCGGCAGCAAACGCCTCGAGCCGGTACGGCGGGAGCACGCTGCAGGTGGCGCGATCCAGCGACGTCCGCTGGAACTGCGCGATCTGCGCCAGCTCGCCGTCGCGCAGCACGCACACGAGCGGGGCGACGCCGAGCGACGAAGCGGTCATCATCTCCAGGCCCGTCATCAGCAGCGCGCCGTCGCCGGCGACGGCCACGACGTCACGATCTGGATTCGCGAGTTTGGCGCCGACCGCGGCGGGCACCGCGTATCCCATGCACGAATAGTCGACGGGCGCGATGAATCTGCGCGGCGCGTCGAGGCGCAGATGCTCCATCGCGAGAAAGGTGCCGTTGCCGCTGTCGGTCGCGTAGATGGCGTCAGGCGCCAGGCGCTGCAGTCGGTCGAAGAACGCGTCGGGCGTCACGCGGTTCTCGCTCGGATGCGCGCGCCACTCGTCCTTGACGTCGACGTGGCCGACGGCGATCGCATCGGCGATCTCGTCGAATCCATGTTTCCGGTCGATCAGCGGCAGCAGCGCGTGCAGGACCGCCGCCGCATCGGACTCGATCGCGACATCCGCGCGACGATTGCGATGGAACACCTCTCGATGGCTGTCGC
>JBMDXQ010000028.1:0-11195 GCA_048594975.1 Vicinamibacterales bacterium
GTTCGTGAACGGCTACCAGGGGAACGGAATCTGGCGCCTCGCTTGTCGCCGTCGTGAGGTTTCCTACGAATGGCGCAAAGGCAACATCCGGACGCGCGTCCCGCCTTCGTCGATCGACAGGAGGGCACCTCGCTCGATGTCTTCTCGGTGCGCTGCGAGTGCGTTGGCGACGATGCTCACGGCAGCGGCAGAGAGCAGATCCTGAGTGCGAAGTTGGACGACGCTCGGCCCGCCGACGGCACCCGCGGCGAGGATTGCCGAAAAGTCCAGATCGTTGGTGATGAGGACGAACTCGTGCTCGTTCGCCCACGTCAGGATTTCGACGTCAGGCGCGTTTGCGGCACCGACAGAGGACCAGTGGACAGCCTCGAACCCGTGACGCGCCAGCCGGTCGACCCAGCTTGGCGACAGGTTCATGTCCACGAGGAGCTTCACGGCTGGCGCAGGGAAACTTCGACTTCCTCAGCCCGCCAGGCGGCGTAGGACAGCGCCTCGGCGATATCCTCGGCTTCGAGGTAGGGATACTCGCGGAGAATCTCATCCCGGGTTCGTCCTGCGGCAACGAGGCCGACCACCGTGCCGACGGTGACGCGCATGCCGCGGATGCACGGCTTTCCACCCATTACGGCGGGGTCTCGAGTGATGCGCGTCAGCTGAGGCATGTTCAGGAGCTCATCTCATTGTATTGCCAATCGATGGCACCGCGACGACCCGTCCAAAAGGCGGATTCTGTTGCAACCGGGAAGTGTGCTAACCTCGGTAACCGAGGTTAATGAGCAAACCATCAGATCTCGTCCAAGGCACATTGGACCTGTTGCTCCTCAAAATCGTCGCGCTCCAACCTCTCCACGGTTGGGCCATTGCTCAGCGCCTGAAGCAGGTCTCCGGCGACGTGCTGCAGGTGAGCGAAGGCTCACTGTATCCGGCGCTCCACAAGCTCGAACAGGAAGGCTGGATTACGTCGACATGGGAGCTTGCCGAGAGTGGCCGCCGCGCAAAGTTCTACACCCTTTCACGTGCTGGGCGAAGAGCGCTCGAACGTGAAACAGCAAACTGGGAACGACTCTCTGGAGCGATCACGCGGGTCGTGCGCTTAAAGGAGGTGTAGATGTGCGGCTGCTCAGGCTGCTCTACACGATACCGCTCAGATTTCGATCCCTGTTTCGGCGTGATCAGGTTGAGCAGGATCTCGAAGACGAGTTTCGTGACCACCTCGAACGCCAGGTCGAAGCCGGCGTTGCGCGAGGCATGACGCACGATGAAGCTCGCTACGCGGCCATGCGCGCATTCGGCGGCGTGGAGCAGAGGAAGGAGGAGTGTCGCGACATGCGCCGCGTACATTTCATCGAGCATCGGTTGCAGGATCTCCGCTTCGCCATCCGCCAGCTCCTTAGATATCGCGGGTTCGCGAGTGCGGCGATCGTTGTGCCGGCACTGGGGATCGCCGCCAGCGTGGCTCTGTTCGGGTTCGTCGATGCGGCGATGATTAAGCCCCTGCCATATGCGGATCCGTCCCGTCTGGTAGCAGTCTTCGGTACTCGTCCGGATCTCGCCGCAGGTCAGAATCGCGGATCGGTTTCGTACTTGGACTTCCTCGATTGGCGGGAGCGTAATCGCGCTTTCAGCTCCGTAGCTGCTTATGATGTTCGGGCAGGCTTCCTACTCGAAACCACGACGGGGCCAGAACGTGTACCCGGCCTCAGAGTAACGAGCGCGTTCTTCCGCACACTGGGCGTCAGACCGCTGATTGGGCGCGACTTCTCCACTGATGAGGAGGGCGCCTCTGCACCTCCAACGGTTTTGATTTCGTACGCTGCTTGGCAAAGACGGTTCGGCGGCAGCCGCGATGTCCTCGGCCAAACCGTCACCCTGCAGTCGCCCTGGCTTGGCAATGCCGAGCCGCACGTCGTGATTGGCGTCCTGCCCCCGGATTTTCACTTTCCAATGGCGCAGTACGCGGAGTTCTGGGCCACGATTAGACGCGCCCAACCGTGTTGGGGAATTCGGAGTTGCCGCAGCCTGGAAGCGATCGCACGGCTCGCAAATGGCGTCTCTGTGCAAGCTGCATCTGCAGAGATGACGTCTGTTCTCGAGCAACTACGACGAGAGTATCCCGACCATCATCGCAGTCAGGAAGTGGCGAAGCTGGTTCCTCTGCGCGACGTGATGCTCGGCGACGTTGGCCGCGTCCTGATAATGCTTCTCGCCGGCTCACTCCTGTTGCTCGTCATTGCCTGCACGAACGTCACGAGCCTGGTGCTTGCAAGGACCGACAGCCGCGCGCGCGAAATTGCCGTCCGAAGCGCGCTCGGCGCGTCATCGCCCCGGCTCGTGCTGCAATTCGCCACGGAAGCGTTGGTGCTGGCCACAACCGCGGCGGCTCTTGGAGTGCTGCTGGCGTCGTTGGGCATGCGATTTCTGAGCAGTTTGCTCACGGCTGACATGATCAGTCGAATGCCTTACTTGCAGGGCATCGGATTCAATCCCCATCTCATCCTGTTCGCTGTTGCAGTCACGGTGGTCGTTGCCTCCGTCTTCGCACTGACGCCGCTCGCCCGCATTTCCTTTCCCGGAACGCTCGTCGGGCTTAGAGACGACAGTCGCGCGACCGCTGGGAGGACTTGGCGCCGTCTCGGCGCGCACCTCGTTGTGGCCGAGCTCGCAGTGGCAGTAGTGCTGTTGGTGGGCGCGGGCTTGCTGGGCCGGAGCCTGTACAGGCTGATCCACGTCGATGTCGGATTCAACGCACAACTGCTCGCGGAGCTTTCGGTGATCCCGAAGCCTAACGCAGGTAGAGAACAGCCGGGTGCACTTGCACGTCGGATCGCGGAGCGGCTTGCGGCAGTGCCAGGCGTTCAGTCCGTCGGATATGCCGATCTCTTACCACTTAGCGCGGGCCTAGCACCCACGTCCACGTTCTGGGTAACCGGTCGCACAAACGAAGAACAACTCCCAGAAGATTGGCCAGTGCGACGGATCAGCGCACACTACTTCGCCACGCTACAGGCGAAGCTGCAGCGAGGCCGGTACTTCAGCGAAGAGGAAGTTGCATCAGAAAGACCGGTGATGATCATCAATGAGTCGGCGGCGCGTCGCTATTTCCGGAGCAACGATCCCCTTGGGCAATCGATCGTACTCGGCGGTCCGGCCTCGCTAGCGCGCGAGATCGTCGGGGTGGTGGCCGATATCAAAGACGGTCCACCTGAGACGCCGTCCCATCCGAGCGCGTACGTCCCGTTTGATCAGTCGGCCTTTGCGCTCGCCGTTCGTCTAGTGCAGTCAGAGCAGACGTTTTCGCTGACGGTCAGAGCGGCGATCCTGGAGATTCGACCCGATGCACTGGTTGGAGAGCTGACGACGGTCGCCGAACGCGTGAATCGGTTGCCGTCGACGTCCCTGCACCGGTCAACGGCTTGGCTTATCGGAGCGTTCGCGGCAATTGCTTTCGTATTGAGCGTCGTCGGTCTCTACGGCGTCGTCGCGTACTCCGTTGGTCAGAGAACGCGCGAAATCGGCGTGCGCATGGCTCTTGGTGCTCAGCGTCGCATGGTTTATCGACTCGTTCTGGGGGAGGCGTCGTGGTTAGCCGGTCTCGGAACCGTCCTTGGAATGATCTGTGCCGTCATCGCGGCCACGCTGATGCGTAACCTGCTCTTCGACGTGTCCTCATGGGACCCACCAACACTTCTCGGCACCGGGTTGGTGCTTATGCTGGCGGCGCTCTTGGCGAGCTATATCCCGGCTCAGCGAGCCGCGTCGGTCAATCCGATAGAAGTTCTCCGCACGGAATAGGCCCAACGGCTCCTGAGCAGCCCCACCTCGACAGCCAGTCGCCGAGTTACGCGGCCGTCCAAGAGAACTCCAAATTCAGCGGGTTGCACGCCCCCGCAACCAGCTTCATTTGGACCAAGAGGTCGCCCGTTTCTGGCGACCTCTTGCTGTCTCTGGCCGCGCTCAGCATTCCCGCCAGGTCGCCCTTCAGCGTGATCTTCAGCTCCTCGCCCTCCGGTTCGAGCAGGATGGTCTCGATCAACGCACGAATGGCTTCCACGGCCGGTGCGGCTCTCCTCGTTCTCCAAAGCGCTACAGAGGCTGCCGACCTTCTCGCGGTAAACGTCCGCCATGCGCGGGTGCAGCAGCTCCGGTCAGACCCGAGAAGAGATATTTAGGACGTCGCGCCTAATTGAATCGCTTCGGATCGCCGCTCGAGGCTACGCGGCGCATCTCCACCTGGCGGGCTTTCACTTGATTCCACGGCTCGTCGTCTATGATTCGCAGCTCGGGAACGACGGTCGTCACCCACTCTGATCGCGGGTTTGGTCGGGAGACGCGCTTGCCGGTATCCGGGTCCTTGACGTAGCGCAGACGATTCCACACGAGCCGTCGGACGTACAGCTCGTTGTTCAGGATTCCGGTGCCGCGGGCAGGATTGCCGTGAATCGTGCTGGGATTCCAGTGTGCGCCACCCCGTCCCGGACAGCGTTCCGCGTTCAGTTGCTTCGCGAGCGCCTTAGAGGGCTCCTCACGGCCGGGCAATTGCTGGCCCTCGTCGCACACGAGATCGGCCATGAGTATTGGTGGGACGTCTGGGAAGCGGCCCGGCGGCAAGGCGACCAGGTCCGGCTGCGCAGCGTGGAAGGCTTGTGCGATGCTGTTGCCGCGCTCACGCTGACCGCGCTCGACATTCCCGCCGATCGACTCAGCAGCGCGCTCGGCGCGGTGCACGACTTCAACCGAAGGCGGTTCGGCATTCCGGCGAATGACGCGGACTATCCCAGTCCTCGAGAACGGCGAGAAATCGTGAAGCGGTCCAGCGCGGGGACGGCAGCCGCGGCCAGATGGCGCGTGCCGCCTCCTGATCCCAGTCCAGCGGCGTGAACAATTGGCGTAGCCGGGACCGTACGCGCCGTGAGTCTCGTCACTGACGAAACGGATCGAGTCGTCGACCTCGTGGGGGCTTCCGTGGATAGGCACCTGGAGGTCGAGCCTGTCCACCTCCTGCATGAGACGCCAGCAGAACGTGCCCACTGACTCCGTTTGGACCGAGCGCTTCGAAATAATTCGGCGAGAGGACACTCCCGCCCGTTGACGACGCGGATGGTACTCCGAGAGGAGCCTATGCGCTCATTTCTTCTTCGAGGCCTTCTTGAAAGCGTTGTCGACTTGTTTCTTGATGTTCCCGTAATTCTTGCCAAGCTTCTTTTCCTCCTCCTGAGTGAGGAGCCGGAACGGCACGCGCACGGTGCTCTGCGCGAACTTCACATTGAGCCAATACTGGCCGTACTTCGTGCCCCCAGGCACGTGGAAGTAAAGCTGACCCACGCAGGCGCGAGAGTTGGTGACTTCGGCTTCGTCCCATGGCAGCGCGCGCGATCCGAGGTCCGCGAAAAACCCGAGACGGTTCGCGCCATGGGTCCAGGGTGGAAAGTAGTCGATCGAGTCGCGTTGAACCCTCAAGCGGTTCTGGAGTGCCTGCACTTTTGATTCGTTCTGCCGGTACTCCTCGATCGACGGCAGCGGAAGCGTTCCGTCCGGCGTGTCGAGTGTGATGGCCTCGCGTTTGAGCCTGTAGTCCCGCACCCGCTCCATCAGCGTGAGCCCGACGTCGAGCATGATCCACTCGTCGCCGACCGTACGATTAGCGATCTGGTAACCGAGAATCACGTAGCCTTCGTTGTTGTAGGCTACGCGGACAAATTTGCCCTCGAGCGTCATGATTTGCGGGATGCCCGGTTGAGGGATCTGCACGCCTGTCTGCTGCTGGCTGCTGGCCTGGAGTGAAGCCAGTGCCGCCAGGCTCACGGCGACAAGAACCGTGGCGGCCGAACGCATCGTTGTCATCGTCAGCTCTCCGAAAGAAAGTTGAACCGTCCACATCGATTGGTGCATCGAGGACGACGTTCAACCTCGGCAGAAAACGTGCCAGGCGCCAGCGGCGCCCACCTCCACTGCCCGTGCCTGGTTGCTAGGAAACGCGCGCCATAGACACCCGCAGCACCCCGTGGGAGGTTTCACGCCTCCGGAATCCCGGAGTAACTCCGGATACTCTGATGCTCGGGCTACGCTGCTCCCACAGCCGCAAGTGCCGCCGTTTGCACGCCACCGCAGGGCCGCGTAGCGCCTCCCTCGCCTCAGGCTTGCTTCGGGCGCCGGTTGGCGCTACTCTCCAATCAGTAACTGAGAGGACTGGCATGAGCAAGCCAACAGATCTCGTGCAGGGCACACTTGACCTACTGCTGCTACGTGTCCTGTCCCTGGAGCCCATGCACGGCTGGGCGATCGCGCAGCGGATTCGGCAGATGTCGAACGAGCAGTTGCGCGTGGGCCAGAGCGCGTTCTCCCCCGCGCTTCTCAAGCTCGAGCAGCAGGGGTGGATCGAGGCCGAATGGGCCCTCAGCGAGAACAATCGTCGCGCGAAATACTACAAGCTGACCTCGGCTGGTCGCAAGGCATTGAAGGCCGAAACCGCGGAGTGGGAACGGCTGCCGTCCGCAATTTCGTTGATCGTCAAACCTGCTTGAGGAGGCGACGGTCATGCGCTGGAACAGAAAGCTTCGACTGCGCCTGCGTTCGCTGTTTCGCGGCCGCAGCGTTGAACGGGAACTCACCGAGGAACTCCGATATCACCTCGAGCGTCTGATTGACGACCAAATTGCTGCAGGGGCATCTCCAGACGACGCGCGCTACGCGGCCCTTCGCGAAATGGGCGCAATGGAGCAGCGGAAAGAGGAGTGCCGCGACGCACGCGGCCTGCGGCTCATTGACGCGGTACGCAGCGACCTGCGTTATTCGGTGCGGCAGCTGCGCAAGTACCCGGTGTTTACCGCCGCGGCTGTGCTCACTATCGCGGTGGGCATCGGTCCGAACGCGACGATGGCGACAGTCATCAGCAGTGTGTTCAGACCCTTGCCGGTCGCTGATGCTGACCGATTAACCGTTCTGGCAACCACGCTGTCAGCCAATCCCAGAATCTGGCAGCGCCTGGCGTATCCGGATCTTCAGGACTACAGGGCAGCGGACGGGCCGTTCTCGGACATGGCGGCCTGGGAGTTACGCCCTGTGGGCTTAACGGTGGACGCACAGACCGACCGGCTGATCGCGACGGTTGTTTCAGGGAACTACTTCTCCACCCTTCGACTCGATCCAGCTGCGGGACGGCTGATTCTTCCTTCCGACGGCGAGCTGGGTGGCACGCAACCCATCGCTGTCCTGAGCCACTCGTACTGGACGCGCCGCTTCGGCGCGAGCACATCCATCGTCGGCAGGGAGGTGCGGATCGATGGCCGCCCGTTCACGGTGGTCGGTGTCGCTCCAGAAAACTTCCACGGTACCTTTACGCTCCTGTCGTGTGAGCTGTTTCTGCCGCTCGAGCTGTTTCAGTCTCAGGCGCGTCTCTCCAACCGCGATGTGCTGGCGGTCCGAGTCATCGCTCGGCTGAAGCCTGGAGTCGCGCTCGACCAGGCGCGCGCCTCGGTCGATACGGTCGCAAGACGGCTGGAAGGAGATCATCCAGGCACGAATGCCGGCCGGCGCGTTCGCGTGTATTCGGAGCGACTGGCACGGCCCGAGCCTCAGAACGCGTCCCAAGCGCCGGTTGTCGCCGCCCTGTTCCTGATGCTTGTCAGCGCGGTCCTCCTGATTGCCTGCGCCAACGTGCTGGGTCTGTTCCTCGCCAAGGGGCTCGGTCGGAGTCGGGAGATGGCAATCCGTCGGGCGCTCGGCGCCAGTCGATGCGACCTCGTTCGACTGTGCGTCGTGGAGGCGCTTGTCATCGCGCTCCTCGGAGCATCTGGAGGTGCCATCGCCGGGGTCGCCCTGGCGCGTACCCTCGCCTCAGTGGCAGCCACCCCTGGCTTTCCTTTGTTCCTCAATTTCCAACTCGACTGGACCACCGTGGGCTATCTCGGGATGCTGATGGTCGTTTCCACACTGTTGATTGGACTCCTCCCGGCACTGAGGGCGTCGCGAGTCGACCCCCGCAGTGATCTTTCGGAGGGCAGGGCCTCCACCGAGGGCCGGCGGCGACAACTGATCCGCAAGGGCTTGGCAGCCGCGCAGATTGCGGGCTCCGTCGTGCTGCTCGTTGTCTGTGGGTTGTTCATACGAAGCGTCCAGAGCCTGCAATCGGCCGATCTCGGCTTCGAGGCGGCTCGTGTTCTGCTCGCGTCGACGGATCCGGGCGCCGCAGGATACGACGCCGATAGAGCGCGGGCCTTCTACAAATCGCTGGACACGTCAGTCCAAGCGCTCCCGGAGGTGGAATCCGCCGCAGCTTCAGTGTTCGTCCCGTTCGTGTCGCCGCTCATGTAAAACCGCGTAAATCTGGACCGACGTCGATGAGGGCGGCAGCGTGATCAGCGCTTCGGCTTCTGCTCCTGTTTCCGTTTCTGTGCCTGCTCAGCCTCCCGCTTGCGATAGGACTCCCCGTCAATCGAGATGATCTCGGCGTGATGCGTGAGCCGGTCGATGAGGGCAACGGCGCACGCGGCATTCGGAAAGACCGTGTCCCATTGTCTAAACGGCAAGTTCGTGGTGATCACGATCGACTTCTGCTCGTAGCGCCGGCTGACGACCTGGAAGAGGAGGTCCGCCGCGTGCGCGTCGTAGGCCAGGTAGCCCACCTCGTCGATCGCCAGCAGCGTTGGTCGCAGATAGCTCCGGAGCCGGTGCTGCAGGGCGCGAGCCGTGTCTTGCCGCGTGAGGTCGAGGATCAGATCGGCCGCCGTGAGAAAGCGCGCCGAGTGGCCGGCCAGAATCGCCTCGTGGACGAGGTTCTTGGCGATCATCGTCTTGCCGAGGCCGTGCGGCGCGACGACGATCACATTCTCCCGCTGGGTGAGAAAGTCCAGCGTGAGCACGCGCTCGACGGTGGGCCGATGGATCGCCTTCGGCCACGCCCATTCCCAATCGGCGATCGGCTTGAAGCGGCCAAGACGTGCGTCCCTGAGACGCCGCTCGACCCGCTGCCGCAGGCGCGCCTCGAGCTCGGCCTGCACCAGGCGTTCGAGCTGCACGACCGGACTCCAGCGTTTCTGGGTCGCGCGCGCGATGAAGTCATTGAGCTCGCCGGCGGTGTGGAGGAGCCCGAGCTGCCGCAGCTGATCACTCAGCGTCGTCGGGATCGGATCGAGTGAGGTCATCGTAGGTCTCCAAGCGGTGCGGCGTGACGTCGAGATCGCGGACGCCGGGGCGATCCGGCAGCGCCATCGGAATCGGCGGCTTCAGGCCGCGCTGCCGCCGGCGCGTTTCGAGGATGTGCGCGATGGCGCCGGCCCCCAGCGCATCGCGCTCGAGCGCGCGGTCGATCGCCGCGGCGAGTTCCTGCGGCCCGTAATCATCGAGCAGGGTGAGCAATCGAGCGACGTGGGAGCGCAGCGACTCACCCCGAGTGGCCAAGCGCTCGAGCAGCGTGGCCGCGGCGGGCACCGCCAGCCGGAGCCGGTCGCGCGCACTCGACGGGTTCTCCTGGCGTGTGGCGGCGACGAGGCCGGCGACATGCGCTTCCTGCTCGACGACGTCGCCGGTGTCATAGCTGCGCGCGTGACGGGCGACCTCCTCGGTACCGGCGAGGACGCGCACGGTCGTCGGGCTGGCGAGCAGCGTCAGCGGCCGATGCGCATGCGTGTGCGGGATCGAATAGCTAT
Organism: Vicinamibacterales bacterium; assembly: GCA_048594975.1. Taxonomy (GTDB): domain Bacteria; phylum Acidobacteriota; class Vicinamibacteria; order Vicinamibacterales; family 2-12-FULL-66-21; genus JBMDXB01. Next base: position 9,645 of record JBMDXQ010000028.1, read on the forward strand.
TGCGGTCGAAGTGCACGTACGGCTGCTTGCGGGCGCTCACGGTCCGCATCACGTCGGTGTGGAAGGGATGCTCCGGCAGCGGCAGCAGGCGCGGCTGCTCCTCGGCGAGGACGTCGGCGACGGTGCGATCGCGGTGGTCGGGATGCGGCCGGTGATGGGCGACCTCATCGCGCCAGCGCCGAAACTGCGCATTTAGATCGTCGATGTCGACAAACGTGCGCGCGGCAAAGAAGGCGTGCCGGAGGTACTGGATCTGGCGCTCGACCTTCCCCTTTTCATTGGCGCGCGCCGGCGTGCACGGCCGCGGCGCGAAGTGATAGTGGCCGGCGAGCTCGAGGAGCCGCGGGTGAAAGCGAATCGCGGTGCCGGCGCGTTCGAGCACGGCACTGCGCAGATTGTCGTAGACCAGGGTCCGCGGGACACCCGGCCAGGTCGCAAAGGCCTCGAGGTGCCCGCGGAGAAAACTCTCCAGCGTCTGATCGACCGTGAAGAGCGCCCAGATGGCGCGCGAGTACGCGAGCACCATTACGAAGCCAGACAGCGGACGCACGCCGCGACCAATCCGAATGGAGCCGAAGGAGCCCCAGTCGACTTGTGCCTCTTCGCCCGCCAGTGTCGTGAGGCGGCGATACACGGTCGCGGTCGCCGCCGGGCGGATCAGGCGCACGGCGCGCCGCAGCTGGACGACCGAGCCGGTATAGCCGCGGCCCTTCACCATCTCAAACAGGCGCGTGGCCCGGAGCCGCGGATACTGCCCGAGCGTGTCACGGATGAAGGGCAAGTACGGATCGAGCTGCGTCGCGCGACACGTGCCGCGCCGCACGCCCTGCGTGTCGTTCACGATGGCCGCGCGGACCGTCTCATGGTGGACGCCGAGCGCCGCGGCGATGGTGCCGACCTTCCAGTGCTCGCCGTAATAGAGTCGACGAATCTCGGCGTGCTGCTCGGGGGTGATCATGGCGCGTCCTCTCCGGGGACACGCGACGGATCCGCCAGGGCGGTGGAAGGAGCCAGGCGCTTTCCCGGCCACAGACCATGCATCGCGACGCGCCCGCCAGAGGCGCGGTCGGCACCCGATCCGTCGTCGTGTCCGCTGGCAGTGTGGCGACGGCGACGGCGCGCTGGGAAGCCTGATCCCTCACGCGGGCGCGATACGCACGCTGGTGATCGCGATGATCGAGGCGTCCTTCAGGACTGCGGCGGTGGCGTTGGCGCGCGGCGCAGACCGACGCGCGCCGTGCCGCCACGCGACACGCCAGCGAGCAATACGCCTGGCCGCGATCACACGCGATACAGATCGCGAAGAAGCGATTGCAGCGTCGGCAGGTTTTCTGACGAAGCGGCGCGTCCACGACGTCGAAGCCGCGGCGCGCTTCGACTGGACATCACCACTAAACCGTGGCACAACTGCACATGACTGACTCGGTCCGTCGAAGCATCGAGGCGGTCACCGAGGGCCTGGAGGGTCAAGCTCCAGGCCTTCACCTCAATCCGCCGCAAGGCCGTCAGCCTACAGCAATCCATGCCTTCGAGGGGGCGCTCGGCGGCAGC
>JBMDXQ010000029.1:0-1634 GCA_048594975.1 Vicinamibacterales bacterium
CGCCCATCAGCGCCAGGCCCGTTCGGATCCATGCCAGAAAGGTGCGCTCCGCGGCGAGGTATACCTGCGCCTGCAAGTCGGGACGGGTTTGTTCCAATTGCCGCGATTATAGTACGGGTTCCGGGGTTTCCGGAGTTCCGATATTCGTTCAGGTTCCGACGTTCCGACGTTCCAGTTCCAGAGTTCCGGTGTTCAACGGCGTTGTCCCGGCCGCTGTTGAAATTCGGCGGCGGCTCGGGTGATTACTATGCCACGATGGCGGTCTCCAGACCGCCATCCAGCTGCTGGTCGCGCCTTCGCAAGACGGCGATCAGTGTCGGGAGTTCGGCGTGGCCCTTGATGCGATGGAAGCCCCGCGCCGCTTCCTGGATGGCCGCGACGGTCCATCGCAGGACCATCGAGCCGCTCCGCCACCGCTTGACGTTTCGCTGCCGTTGACGTGTCCCGCCGATCAAGTTTTCGATCGCGTTGGTCGTCGCCAAGGTCCGCCGCAACGTGGCCGACAGTCCGAGGCCACAGACCGTGAGCGTCTCCTCGAGGCCTTCGCGCACGCTCTCGGCGGCGCCCGGATGCGGCTCGTCGAGCCGGCGCGCCAGGTCCTTGAGCAAGCGCGTCCCGGCGGCGACATCGCTGCGATAGGCCCGGTGGAAGACCGCCTTCACCCCCGGGCGCTGCCCCTCAGGCAGATGGTCGAGAACATTGCGGACTTTGTGCACCTGACACCGCTGCACGAGGGCGCGCGCGCCGAACGCGGTCCGCACCGCCTTGCGCAACGCTTTGGACCCGTCGAGGACCACCAACACACTGTGGTCTGTCCGGAGCCCCCGGTGTTGCAGATCGGCTAAGAGCGCCTGACAGACGGCGGTGGTTTCGGTCGAGCCGTCCCACACCCCGAGCACGTGTTTCGTGCCGTCTTCGGCGATGCCGAGCGCCGCGACCACGCAGCGCCGGCCAATCTGCACGCCGTCGATCAGCAGCACGGCCAACGCCAGGTCGTCGAGCGGGCGCGCCTGCCAGGCGCGGAGCCCCTTGCGCGTCATCAGCACAAATCGACGGCTCACGGCGCTCTTACTGGTGCCCCGGGTCGGCACATCGGTCGGCAGGGGCTCGAGACTCCGCGCATAGCCCCGCGTGGCCACGCCCAGCAACATCTGGTCGACCGTGCGCCGATCTAAGGGGTCGGTGGCCGCCAGTCGCTCAAACGTCGGTAAGCCCACCTCGTGGCCGGTCGCCGTCCGCACGCGCGGCCGACTGATCGTCACCTTGCGGCCTCCGAGCACGACCTCGCTGCCTGTCGTCCCCGCGCGGCTGGCGCGCCGCGCCGGGTCGTGCGCGTACCGGGGCCCACACAGCGCCGTCCGATCCTCCTCCAGCATCGCCGTCAGCACGGCCAACCCGGACCGCACCACGAGCTCCGACAGCTCGGCGCGCAGATCCACCGTCACATCCACCAACGGCAACGTCCGCGACGACGCTGCCGCGATCTCCCCCCGATGAACTGTGCAAGACTGCTTCATGGCGGCTCCCTCTGAGAGGCCTTGCGCCTCGGTTTGGTCACCACTCGTGTAACACGAGCAGTGAGGAGCCGCCGCTTTAATTTTCAACAGCTAACGGGACATTGCCGTTCCGGTTCC
>JBMDXQ010000003.1:0-13794 GCA_048594975.1 Vicinamibacterales bacterium
GTCAGACGCATCTGACCCTGCCGGTGGTGCGTGCCGTGATGACCGATGTCCTCAGTGCACACTTTCTTATCACGCACCCCCATTACCTGGATTGGATGCTGAAGCTCAAAGACGTCGAACTACGAATCTGACAAAGTAGTAATAGAGGCCTGTACCTTCACCCTTGATGTCGGCCCACGCGCGGCCGTAGAACGGAACGCCGACGACGACCTTGGCCGGCGGAACGCCGGCGGCGATGAAGTCGCGGACAGCGCTGTCGACGGAGCGCTTCTTCGCATCTGCGGGATGCAGATAGAGATTCGCGTGATGCCCGGCGATCAGATCCGAGGTGCGGAAGTCGTAGGTCATGAGGTTGACGAAGTCGACGGCGGTTTGGACCTTGTCCATCTCGGTCTTGGCGATGAAGTCGGGAAACGCGCCAGCGGCGAAGGTGAGAAGGTAGCGGCGGTTCCGGGCGCGGCCTTCGGCATCGAGCGCCTGCCGCAGGTCCATCATCATCGCGGTGAAGTTCTCCTTGTCCTCGGGACGATGCACGTTGTTGTTGCCGGGCAGGCCGGGATACTCCCAGTCGATGTCGACGCCGTCGATATCGTGCCGCCGCACGAACTCTATCGCGCTGCCCGTGAAGTGGCGGCGGCTCTCGGCCGTGAGAGCCGCGTCGGAGAAGTTGTTGGACCAGGTCCAGCCGCCGACGGAGATCAGGATCTGCAGGTGTGGATGCCGGCGCCGCAGAACCGCGAGCAGCTTGAAATTCTCCGCGTCGCGGGCGAACCCTTCGACAATGCGACCGTCCTTGACGTCGGCGAAGGCGTAGTTGATATGCGTCAGCTTATCGGCGGCGATCTCGGACGGCACGATCACCTCGTTGCGCGGAAACAGGTAGGCGATGATCGCCGGTTTCGCCGGGCCGGCTGCCGTGGTCCTGCCGCCGGCGCCCGGCGACGCGAGCTTCACGGGCGACGGCCTCTGCGCGGAGGCCCGCAGCGAGTCCGGCGAGGCGGAGACACCGAGAATGGCCACGACCGCGGCGGCGAGCGCAAGCGGGAAACGTGGGGATGTCATCGACCCTCCTCGGAGCGGCTACAACTGTATGCGAAGTCCCCGCATGTGCACGCGTCCATCACGACGACCGAACCCGCACCGGCAGCGTGCCCAACGTGTCCATCACGCGTTGGAGGGAGGCGATCTGGTCCTGATACGTGGACGACATGGCTACCAGGACCAGCGGGGCTCGGCCCGGCGGCGGCGTCCATGCCGACGCCTCGTTGGCCGCGGCTATGCCGTCACGGTGCTGGCCGAGGACTCCGTCGCGTTCGACGTCCGTCCCTCAGGGCTGGTGACGGAAGCTGGCTTTCTCAAGACGCCAATCATGAACCACCGCCAGGTCGCGGTGAATCGGATTGTCGACTATGACCCATGGCGACAACGGGCGCGCAACGCCATTCGTGCTTCTGACGAAAGGGGCCTGGCCCTGAGGTGGTGACTGACACGTTGCTCGGGATCACTTCCAGCGATACTCCGCGCTTACGCTACCTGATTGGGCAGCAGGCAAAGTCCGTCGCTCGTCTGCGGCGATTTCTTCCCGCGGGAATGTACGAGCGGGGAGTGCGGCGTACTGGCTCACTGGACACGCAAGATTGAGCGTTCCGCATCGCTGGTTTGCGAGTCCTCGTTTGGCCTTGAAACTCCACCGTTTTTCAGGCCATGCGCCTTTGGCCCACCATGTGCGTCTGTCCCTGCGGAAGCCCGGGGTCAGAGCCCGACGCGGACCGGCGCGGCGTGCCAGATCTGCTCAGAGTACTGGCGGATGGCGCGGTCCGAAGAGAAACACCCGCTGCGCGCCACGTTGAGGATCGACATCGTGGTCCAGCGGACGACGTCGCGATACGCGGCGTTGACTGCGTCCTGGCACGCGACGTAGTCCTCGAAGTCATCGAGCGCCAGGTACTCATCCCGCTCCAGCAGTGCGTCGACGAGCGGGCGAAAGAGTGACGCGTCGCCGCGTGAGAAGCGACCCGAACGAATCTCGTCGATGGCGGCTCGCAACTCCGGGTTCGCCTCGTAACGCTCCCGAGGGTCGCGGGCCCGCCCGTTGGCGGCGGAGACTTCGTCGGCGGTCATCCCGAACGTGAAGAAGTTACCGGATCCCACCGCGTCACGAATCTCCACGTTGGCGCCGTCCGGCGTACCGATCGTCAGCGCCCCGTTCATTGCGAATTTCATGTTTCCCGTCCCCGATGCTTCCTTGCCGGCGGTTGAAATCTGCTCCGACAGGTCCGCCGCCGGATAGATCGGCTGAGCATTCGTGACATTGAAGTCCGGCAGGAACGCCACCGCGAGGCGCCCGGCCACCGCCGGATCCCCGTTGACCACTTCGGCGACGCCGCTGATCAGCCGAATGATCAGCTTCGCCATGAAATAGCCCGGCGCGGCTTTGCCGGCGAAGATGACCGTGCGTGGCGGCACGTCCAGGGAGGGGTGACGTCGCAGGCGATTGTAGAGCGTGACGACGTGCAGGACGTTCAGGTGCTGACGTTTGTATTCGTGGATCCGCTTCACCTGGATGTCGAAGAGCGAGTCGGGATCGAGGGGCACGCCAACCCGCTGACTCGCCCGCTCGGCGAGCCGCAGCCTGTTCGCCCGTTTGACCGCGCGCCACCTCTCCCGGAATGCGGAATCCTCGGCATAGGCTTCGAGCTGGCGCAGCGCGTCGGGCTGTCGTACCCAGCGATCGCCGATAGCGCCCGTGATCAGGTCCGCGAGCGCCGGGTTGGCCAGCAGCATCCATCGTCGCGGCGTGACCCCGTTGGTGACGCTGATGAACTTCTCCGGCCACAGCTCGGCGAAGTCGCGCAGCACGTCTCGCTTCAGCAGGTGTGTATGCAGCTCGGCAACGCCGTTGACCGTGTGGCAGCCCACGGTTGCGAGGTGGGTCATGCGAACGCTCTTCACACCGGCCTCTCCGATGATCGACAGACGTGCGACTCGGGCCTTGTCGCCGGGATATCGGCGACGCACGTCATCGAGAAAGCGCCGGTTGATTTCGAAGATGATCTCAAGGTGCCGTGGTAGCACGTCGGCGAAGAGCGGCACCGGCCACTGCTCCAGGGCCTCGGGCAGCAGCGTGTGGTTCGTGTATGACAGCGTGCGCTGCGTCACGGCCCACGCCTGCTCCCAGTCCATGGCGTGTTCGTCGACAAGCAGGCGCATCAGTTCGGCGACGGCGATCGACGGATGTGTATCGTTCAACTGCGCCGCGAAACCACGATCCAGCGTTGCCAGCGAACCACCAGCCTCGAGGTGCATGCGGACCATGTCCTGGAGCGAGCACGACACGAAGAAGTACTGCTGCTCGAGCCGGAGCCGCTTTCCCTCCAGGGGTTCGTCATTCGGATACAGGATCTTCGTCAGGTTCTCGGAAACGACCTTCTGCTCTACGGCACGATAGTAATCACCGACGTTGAACGCGGAGAAGTCGAACGATTCGGTGGCCTCGGCCTTCCATAGCCGCAGTACGTTTACCGTGGACACGTGGTAGCCCACGATGGGCGTATCGAACGGAATCCCGCGGACGACCTCCGCCGGAATCCAGCGGACGCTGTAGCGACCCGCGTCGTCGTGGCCTGCCTGGGTGTGGCCCCCGAATCCCACCTGGCACGCTTGCTCGGGGCGCGCGATCTCCCACGGATTGCCCGCTGCAAGCCATTTGTCAGTCACCTCGACCTGCCATCCATCAACAATCTGCTGGTCGAAGATCCCGAACTCGTAGCGGATGCCGTACCCGATCGCGGGGATCTCGAGCGTCGCGAGGGAGTCGATGAAGCAGGCGGCCAGCCGCCCGAGACCCCCGCTGCCCAGGCCCGGCTCCTCTTCCTGCGCGACGAGGTGGTCGAAGTCCAACCCGAGCATACGCGTCGCTTGGCGGATCGCGCGATCGATGCCGAGGTTCAGTACGTTGTTGGCCAGGTGCGGGCCGACGAGGAATTCAGCGGAGAAGTACAAGACGACGCGGACGTCCTTCTTCAACAGCGTCCGCGCGGTTGCTACCCACCGATCGAGCAGGCGATCGCGGACCGCATGGGCGAGCGCCAGATACCAGTCGTTCCGCGTCGCGTGTTCCGGCAGCGTACCTCGCGTATAGAACAAATGATGGACGATGGCGCGCGCCAGTCGCTCCGGGTCGACTGATCGGAGATCGTCAGGCTCGTCAAGGAACTTCGGCGGACGAGACGGACGCGCGTGGTCAGCCACGGCCCGCATCTTACAGCGAAGGGGTCACGACGTCGCAGTCCAGCGAAACTCTCCGGTCACGAGTCGATCGGCGCCGGCCGGAAGCGCCGACCGTCTGTACCGGTCAGGAGAGGCGGTCGTTACGCTCTATGCGATCTTGACGGTGACAAGCAAGCTTGTGGGTGGCCACGCGCCCCGGTCGCCGGCGGCCCGCCTGTCCGGATGGGCAGCGGCCACGGAACTCACATGGGTTGTCGGTGCTCGATGGCCGCGATGGCCACAAGCAACGCGAGCATTATTCCCAATGCGACGCCAGGGACCGCCCCCACCGCGAAGACTGCGACAGCTCCGGCCGGAACGAGGACCGCACGCCACACCGGTGCGCGGCTCGTTGCGCGCCACACCGCTGCCGCGGTTCCACAAATGAACAAGACCGCGCCGCCGCCCAACGCCATCCGGGCGCCTGCGGCGAGCGGCAGATCGGGGTGCGCCAGCGCTTGCTCGGTGGCCGCGGCCATTGCAATCACGCCACAGAGCATTGGAAAATGCATCACACTGAACACGTCTCTGGCGAGAGACGAACGCGCGTTCCCCTCGCGCGCAGCCAGCGCGTGTTCAAATGCCCGCCGGGCGTGTCGAAAGTAGCTCCACCAGAGCCCGCAGGTCACGGCGACCGCAAGCACGCCCGTCACAATCGCGGCTGGCGTGGCCGGCGCTGCGACGAGCCCCGACGCGGCGACGATGAGTGTTTCTCCGAGGGCAATGATGACTATTAGGCCATGGCGCTCGACGAAGTGTTCCGGATGGAGATTCCAGCCTTCACGCTGGCCACCGATGCCGGCGGCCATGAGATCCAAGGCAATCGCAAGGCCCCACCACCAGTACTGAGCGCTGCCGCCAACGAGCCCTCCGGTTATGACTGCTGCCAGCCCGCCGACCGAAAACAGTCCGAAGACCTGAACCGCTTTGCGCTGGAGGGGATCACCCCAGGCAACCCAGTAGTACAGAAGCAGGCCAACCAATCGTACGCCGACATACGGTATGGCGAACCAGAGAGCGCCGTCGCCGAGCGCGCGGGGAATGCCCACCGCCAGGAGGAACGCGACGGCGGTCGCCAACAACGTCGTCAGTTGCACCCGCGGGTGATCCGTGTTGGCCGCATTGAGCGCCCATGTGAACTGGGTCCATGCCCACCAGACCAGCCAGAAGACGAGAAGCGCCGACCCGGCCGAGCGCGCATCGATGTGACCGTGCAGGAGCGTCACCACCTGTGTGACGCAGAAGACGAACACCAGGTCAAAGAAGAGCTCGACGAACGTCACTCTCTGATCGTCGGGCGAGACAGTGGGGAGGGCGGTCGTCACAGCTCCTCGCGAGAGGAACATTATGCGCGAGCGAGTTGCTGAACCGGAGAATGATCAGTTTGGTATGCGCATGACGGCTCTGGATCCGTACGGAATCGAGTGTCCCTCCGCCAGCGACGCAGGTAGGACTGCACACGAAACGCTCGCTGCCCTCATGAGACCGCTCGAGGACGGGTCGCGCACGGCTGGCGCCTTCTGACGTCGCTCGCCAACCTGGTCGAGCAGATGAACGCGTCGCTGCCGAGAGGTTCCGATTCGTTCTCGGTGTAGCGGCCATCCCGGCCGCGGCAGGGCCGACGCGGATACTGCCGTGGCTGGTCGCATGGGCGACGGGCGGGATCATGACCGTGTTGGCGACGTGATGAGCGTCGTCACCGACCGGGACTGCTCGGCGTAATAGTCACTTTCGCGTCTGATGTCGACTTCGAGGCGTGGGTCGGCACGGGGAACCGCGAGTCGCACAAACGCGCGCCTAGATTCGTCATGCATGGAACTCGCGGGGGCGACGCGCAGTCAATCGAGGTGGCACGCCGCCCTGGGCGCGCGCGCTCCTGGCGCCGCGACCCGTTCCGTCACACGCGGACGACCGTTGCCCCGAATCTCGCGACCGCTGTTGCCTCCGCGTCGAAGTCTCGCGATTGCCAACCCGTCACCCGCGAACGCTCACACGTGCCTCAGCTTGTCCGGGCGCTCCTCCCGCTCGCGCATGTGCCGCTCGAGCGACCGTCCGACCAGATCCTTCGAGCCGAGGCCGACGGCGAGGGCCAGCGCCAGAACGATCCCGCCGAACAGGATCCCGAACGCCAGCGTGAGGATGCCGCGGCCTATGCCCAGATGCTCGAAGGCCATCGCCCACGCGACGAGAAGGACCAGCCAGCGGACGCCGCCGCTCAGGAGACTGGCAAACGGGAAACCCTGGTTCACGGCGGCGATCAACGCAGACCGCGCGACGAACCGAGAAACGACGACGCCGAGCACCAGGATCAGCAGCGCGGCGATCACGTTGGGCAGGTAGGCGAAGATCGTCCGTGCGAACGCATCGGGGAGCGCCGCGTCGAGCGCGCTCAGTCCCGCCAGAAGGCCGGCGAGCAGGATCATCCACATCCCCACGCGGGCCACGAGGAGTGAGGGACCGCCGACCGTCGACCAGTCCGCCAACGTGCCAAAGCCGAGGTGCTCGGCGCGCTGGTCGAAGTGCAGCCCGCGCAACGTCCTCAACAGAAGGCTGCGGGCGATCATCGCCACGACGACCGCGGCGATCAGGATCACGAGCATCCCGACGACGCCGGGCAGGAACTCCGCCACATTCTCCGCCGTTCGGAGCGCCGCGCGGCGCAGCATGCCGTCGATCTCTTCCCACATCGTCGACCCCTCTTCTCAGCGCCGCAGCTTGACCGGCCTGAAGCGCTCGGGCCAGCGCCACTGCGAAATAAGGTACGGTTTCTCCCTCTCGAACGCGAGGTTGAGTCGCTCGATGCGCGCCTCGGCTTCCGCGACGTCTGTGTGGCGGACCTGCAGGATGAACGACGCGAGCCACGCCAGGTACATCGGCGTCAGGGACCGCAGCAGGTGATCGCGCGCGATCACGCGCAGGCGGTGTCCCATGGCGAAGTCGTAGATCGTCCGCGCCCACAAGGCGTCGTCCACGCGAAAGCCGTCGAGCGATTGGGCCGCCAGCCGGCGCCATTGCAGAATAGCGACGGGAGGCAGCACCTCGGCCCAGACATCCTGCAGCGCCCCGTAACCGAGCCGAAACGACTCGACGAGCGGTGCCGCGTCGACACCGGGCGCCTCGGGCGTGTGACGCTCTCCGATCTGAGGCACGGCACGCGACCCCCTGATCCGCTGCCAGACCTGCACCCCCCGCTCTATGTCGGTGAAGAGCGTGCCCACGACCTGCGCGACCGTCGTCGCCACATCGATGTCCTGACGCTCGCCGGGTCGCGCTCCGACGTTCGCCTGGCCTGCGCGGAAGCCGGCCGTGATGGCTGCGGCCGACAGCCAGAGATCGATGCCACGCTGACCGCCCTCGGTGTCCCAGACCGGATCGTCGAGGACGGCTTCGATGAGCCGCCGCGAGCACCCGAACTCGCCGGCCAGGGCTGGTACCAGGCGAACACCGTAGAGCGCTCGGAAGACCGGCGACACCACCCCGTGCAGCAGACCCGCCGTTGCGGGATGGCGGCGATACAGTGGGGCGACGAAGTCGAGCTCCTGCGACACCAGCGGGTCGATGGCGCCCAGCCAGTTGGCCGCTGATTCGGCGGAGCGCGCGTCCAGCACGAGGCACGCGCGCGCCCGCCGCGAACGCGCCTCACTCAGGATCGCCTGGACCGCCCGCGCGCGTCCGGGAAGCCCGTGGTAGGGCACGTCCAGCGCATCGCTCGGCTGCAGCGTGTACTGCACCTCGACGAGCGCTCCCGTCTCGCCCACCGCCTCGCGCATGCGCTCCAGGGTTCCGTCGGTGGAGCCGCCGTCGGCTGCGACGATGCACCACCCGGGAGACGACGGGAAGCTCTCGAGGGCGGCGCGGGCCTGCCGGACCACGGCACCGGCGGTAGCGGCGTGGTTGTGGGTAGCCAGCCCGACCACCACATCGGTCGCGCGCGCCGTGACCTCAAATGTCGCGGCGCTGGAGCTCGAACCAGTAGTAGCCATAGGCGCCGAGCGTCAACACGTAGGGGGTGTCGCCAATCTCCGGAAACGCTGTATAGCCCTGCATTTCAATGGGCGTCGCCCCCGCGAAGGCCGAAAGGTCCAGTGCCACCGGCTGCGCGAAGCGCGAGAGGTTTGCCACGCACAGAACCTGGTCCTCTCCGCTGCGCCGTAGGTGTGCCACGACCTTGCGGTTGTCCGGGTCCAGGAACTCGATGGTGCCGCGGCCGAAGACGTGAAACAGCTTCCGCAATCCGACCATGTTTCGCATCCAGGGCAGCAGCGCGGCGTCGTCGCGCCGCTGGGCGGCGACGTTCACCGCGTGGTACGAGTACACGGGGTCGCTGATAACCGGACTGTAGAGCCGGTCCGGGCTGGCCGTCGAAAACCCCGCGTTGTCGGCGGCGCTCCACTGCATCGGCGTGCGCACGCCGTGACGATCGCCGAGCTCAATGTTGTCCCCCATGCCGATCTCGTCGCCGTAATAAATGATCGGGGTGCCGGGCAGCGAAAACAGCAGCGCCGTCATCAGCTCGATGCGCCGCCGGTCGTTGGCCAGCAGGGGCGCGAGCCGTCGCCGGATCCCGACGTTGAGCCGCGCCTCGGGATCCGCCGTGTAGGCCAGGTACATGTACTCTCGCTCCTCCTCGGTGACCATCTCGAGCGTCAGTTCATCATGGTTCCGGAGAAACAGCGCCCATTGGCAGGTCTCGGGAATGTCGGGGGTCCGCGCGAACACCTCGGCGATCGGAAAGCGATCTTCCTGGTGAATGGCCATGAACAGGCGGGGCATCAGCGGAAAGTGGTACGCCATGTGGCACTCGTCACCGTCGCCGAAGTACGCCCGCACGTCCGCGGGCCACTGGTTCGCTTCCGCCAGCAGCATACGGTTGGCGTAGTGGTGATCGATGTGCTGCCGGATCGCCCGGATCACCGCGTGCGTCTCGGGCAGATTCTCGCAGGCGGTGCCGTCGCGCTCCACGAGGTACGGGACGGCATCGAGGCGCAGCCCGTCTACCCCCATACTCAGCCAGTAATCGACGACGCCCAGGATCTCGCGGAGCACGGCGGGATTGTCGTAGTTGAGATCCGGCTGGTGCGAGAAGAAGCGGTGCCAGTAGTACGCCTTCGCCTCGACGTCCCAGGTCCAGTTCGACGACTCGGTGTCGACGAAGATGATCCGCGCATCCGAATACTTCCGGTCGGTGTCGCTCCAGACGTAGTAGTCGCGTTCCGGCGACCCGTGCGGCGCCAGGCGCGCGCGCTGGAACCAGGCGTGCTGGTCCGAGGTGTGATTGAGCGCGAGCTCGATGATCACCTGCAAGCCGCGAGCGTGCGCCGCGCTGAGAACGGCCTGGAAGTCTTCCAGCGTGCCGTAGTCCGGGTGGACGCGTCGGTAGTCGGCGACATCGTACCCATCGTCTCTGAGCGGCGAGGCAAAGAACGGGAGGAGCCAGAGGCACGTGGCGCCAAGGTCGGCGACGTAGTCCATCCGCTGCAAAACGCCGCGAAAGTCGCCGATCCCGTCCCCGTCGCTGTCGCAGAAGGACTTGACGTGCAGCTGGTAGATGACCGCGTCCTTGTACCAGAGAGGATCGCCGGCGCTGCCCCGGATTTTCATCGCGACAGGGGGTCTCCCGCGGCGACCGGAGCGCGCCCGACTCGAATCACGGGACCCATTCTATGGCTGGTCTGGGGCCCGCGATCGTCAGGCTCGGGCGGCTCGTGCCGCGGAGTGCTCGATAGGGATATTCCGGCTGCCTGCCGTGGGACGTCGACCAGCGGGGCCGGAGGTCGACAACACCCTCGAGAGGAAGAGCGCGCGATGGTCGGTGCGTCGTTTGCGTCGAATGCTCGCGCAAAGATCGGTTGGAACCCTGTGGTATCCTGCCCCGACCACCCCGATGGCACAGAGGACCGCCGGCATCAACGTCACCAGTGCTCGGCATGCGGCGGTCCTTGCGACGCTCGCGCTCGCTGTCGCCGCCGTGATCCTGCTGTTTGCTGTCGTCCCTCACGGCATTTACGGCGACGGCCACGTGCGTTTCGTCAAGCTCGATGGCCTGCTGCGCCATGGCACGCTCGCAACCGAACGCTATTCGTACATCGGTCCACTGTTCGCGTCACCGTTCTGGGTGTTTGGTGAGGCGCGGCAGTGGTGGTCAGCGCGCTTCAACTACTGGTCCTTGCCGCAGGCCTGGCAGCCGCGTGGTCGGCGATGCGCCCGGCGGCTTCGTCCGATGAGCGCGCGACGTCAGTCCTGCTGCTCGCCGCGACCGGCATGATGCCAAACGCGACGCTGGATTTCTACGGCGAGCTGTTCTCGACGGTGACCACCGGCACGGGGTTGCTCATCGTCACGGTGCGGGGTCATTGGCTAGGCTGGATCCCGGTCGTCCTCGGCGTCGCGAACATGCCTGCATCCGGAGGCGGACTGCTTCTTGTCGCATTGTGGCGGTTCTGGACCAGTCGCCGGTTCGACGGGTTCATCGCCACCGCATTCGCCGCCGCGTTAATCCTAGGAGAAAACACAATCGTCAGAGGGGCGCCTCTGGACGGGGGCTATTTCGGCGATCGCGGTTTCATCACCGTGATGCCGTATTCAGGAATGCCCGGGTTCAGCTACCCGTTGCTTTTCGGCTTGTTCTCACTGCTGTTCTCGTTTGGCAAGGGGCTGCTGTTCTTTGCACCGGGGCTACTGCTTGTCGCTCGCGCGCGTCGGACGCGCCAAGAGCTGGCGCCGTTCTTCGACCTCTCGATTGTATTCCTGATTGGCCTCGTACTGGTGTTCTCACAATGGTGGGCGTGGTACGGCGGATGGAGGTGGGGCCCTCGGTTCTTGCTGTTCGCGAGCTATCCGTCGAGCATCGCCCTGGCGGTGACACTGCACACGCAGGCAACACGTCCGCGCAAGATCGCAGCGGGTGCGATCGCGTTCTGGTCCGTCTGGGTCGGAGTGTCCGGCGTGGTCTTCGAGCTGAGAGGCCTGGACACGTGCACCGCGAACGGCTACGCGCTAGAGCATCTGTGCTGGTTCGTGCCGGATTTTTCGCCGTTGCTCCGTCCGCTCGTTCTCCCGCCAGGGCAGCTCGTGGGCTGGCAAAAGACATGGATGGTTCTTGCCGCAATCGTGGCAGCCGTGTTGGTGACCGTCCTGGTGCCCGGGCAGCGGACGCCACAACATCCAGAACCATCGCGGGTCGGCCCGCGGCCAGTCGACCCGCTCCAGGCGACGGCCTCCTTGGTCCGTCGCCCTCAGCATGCCGCGCCGCATTCCGTATATACTAAATAGGTGTTCGAGTGGGACCCGCGGAAGGCCGAGGCCAACGCGGCGAAACACGGCGTCGCGTTCGACGACGCCGTGACGGTGTTCCTGGATCCCGACGCACTCGACGGCCCGGATCTGCAGCATTCCTCGGCCGAATCGCGGTTCCGCCGACTTGGACGATCTGCCGACGGACGGGTGCTCATGGTTGCGTACACCACCAGAGGCATGGCGATGCCGAAGCGATCCGCCTCATCCGCGCGCGGCGGGCGAGCCGCCGCGAGCGTGCGGCGTACGCGGCGAAAGATTGACTTCTCGGATATCCCGGACTCGTCGCCGGAGCAGTTGGCGGCCATGCACCGTGTGGGTCGGCCTCCAATCGGGAAAGAACCCCGTCAGTTGATCGCGATTCGCGTCGATCCGGGCGTCCTCGAGTCGTTCCGCAAAGAGGCGCGTCGCCGACGCGTCGGCTACCAGACGCTCATCAACGAGGTGCTCGCGCAGCACATCCGGAAGGACGTCGCGTAAGAGCTCCTCGTGGGCGGACGGCGTTGGAAAACCGGCCCCGCCTTCGTCGTCTTTCGTTCTGTATCGAAAAAACGGCCTGCAAATCAGCTACTCAAGAGCGGCCTGCGTTTTGGGCCGCGATTACCAACATCGAGAACGCCTCGTACTCGACGAGTACAGCACCGACGCTCCTGCTCACTTCCTCAGGATCTTGTCCCTGCCTTCCCCCTGGCCAGTTCATCCCCCAGCTTGTCCAAGTAACGGATCTGTTGCATGAGCTTATCCTCGATCTCCTCCGCCCGATAGCCGCAGAGCATGCCGGTGATCTTGGACTCGTTTGGGTTGATCCGTGGTGCCCTGGCGAAGAAAGTCTCGATGAATGCGGTCGGCGCCGTGTTGCCGCACGCCGAGATCGTGTTCGATAAGTTCCACGTGCTCCAGCGCGCCAGGGCCGCGCTCGACGACGTCCGCCGCCAGGAATTCTTTCGCGCCGGCGCGGTGATGCGCGCGCATGGTCGGGGGAAGCGCTGGGTGCTGCTCCGGCGCTGGAAGACCGTCCGCGGCTCGAAGCGTGCCGAGCTCCAGGCCCTCTTCGCTGCCAACCGGCGCCTGTTCAAAGCCTACGTGCTGCGCGAGCAACTCGATCGCCTCTGGACCTACAAAGACGCGCCCCGGTGTATTGGACTTCCTGCTCGGATGGATCAAGGCGCTCCGCTGGCAACGCCTGCCGGAAATGGAGCGGCGCGGCGACTTCCTCTTCAAGCACATCGCGGGCATCGCTGCGTACTGCGACCATCCGGTTCGCTTCGGCGTCGTCGAGTCCATCAACACCACCATCAAAGCTGTGCTGCGCCGCGCGCGTGGCATGCGGGACGAAACCATGCTGCTGCTGAAACTGAAGTGGGCTGACTGCTCACCCGATTCGATCGGCCCGAGACCTGGCGCGCTTTCTGACCGGTCAACCGCTGTACTCAAATCGGTGAAGACCGGAAAACTGTAACCTTTTGATTGAGCGGGCTTATTGGCTGGGTGTTCGGGACGATTTCCGCAACTGGTTGCAGCTGGGCACGGAAGCCCGCGAAAGGGCCTGAACATCATCGCGTGTGCAGAATGGCCGTGCTGGGAGCGGCGAGGTCGAGATTAGCCATGGAGCAAGCGAGGCCGAGCAACTGTTTGATCCGGAGCGTGCGTGATTGACCGAATAATTGAGCGTCGCCGTGTTCTTGCCGGTGATAGCTCGCGACCCTGATTGATGCGACACGAGGCACGCTCTCCGCTCCCACAAGGAGAGGCCGATGTCGTACCGGATCGCGGGAATAGACGTCCACAAGAAGATGCTGGCCGTCGCGGTGGCGGACGTCGAAGTCGACGGCGACTTCCACTTCGAGCGTCAGAAGGTCGGCACGACGCCGATCGATCTCCGTCGCCTGGCGGACTGGCTGGTCGAACGCGAGGTCGATGAAGTCGTGATGGAATCGACCGCACAGTATTGGCGGCCGGTATGGGAAGCGCTGGAACGGCATTGGCGCCCCCAGCGCCGTGCGCGCGCCGGCGCGCCGCCGCTCGCGGGCACGCTCCATCTGGCCCAAGCGCAATCGAATCGTGGACCCGGCGGACGCAAGCGGGACTTTCCCGATGCGGAGCGGTTGGTGAAACGCCTCGTCGCGCAGGAACTCACCCTGAGTTTCGTGCCCGACGCCGAGCAACGGCTCTGGCGTACCGTGATGCGCCGCAAGTACCAGGTCACGCGCAATCGCGTGCAACTCCAGAATC
>JBMDXQ010000030.1:0-4069 GCA_048594975.1 Vicinamibacterales bacterium
GCCGGCTGCGCGGCGCCGTGCCATCCATGCGCTTCATGTGTCGACCGATGTGTACACCTGGAAACTCCTGCGTCGCGATCTGAAGTTGAGCCGCACGGAGGTGGAAACGATCATGGTCGACCTGGTCAGCGGCATTCTCAAGGCCGGTTCTGCGGCTCGCCGTTCACGATCGGGCCGGGGTGCTCGATGAAGGGCCGCTATCTGTTCGCTCTCGTTGACGGGGGCGGGAATGTCCCGCCCGAGCTGAGCGCGGTGCGTCGCCTCGTCGAGCGAGGCCATGTGGTGACCGTTCTCGCCGAAGACTCAGTGGCCGACGAGGTCCGTACCACGGGCGCCAGGCTCCGCCCATGGCTGAAGGCACCGAACCGACCCGATCGGCGACCCGAGAACGACCTGGCGCGTGACTGGGAGTGCCGGTACCCGTGGCAACTCATCGAGCGACTGATCGCCACGCTGTTCGTCGGCCCCGCACTCGACTACGCGCAGGACGTTCGCGGCGCGATCGCGGACACGCGTCCGCACGTGGTGATCTGTTCGATGTTCTGCCTGGGTGGCATGGTGGCTGCCGAAGCGGCCGGTCTTCCATTCGATGTGCTGTTGCCGAACGTCTACCCTCTTCCCGCGAAAGGCCTACCACCGTTCGGCATCGGCCTGCAGCCGGCACGCGGGGCCGTCGGACGGCTGCGTGATCGCGCGCTCAACGCCTTCATTGAGCGGCTCTGGGACAGTAAGGGACTGGCGGGGCTCAATGTGTTGCGCGCGCAGCATGGCCTCAAGCCACTTGCGCATTTCCTCGACCAAGCTCGTCAGGCTCGCCGTCAGCTCGTCCTGACGTCAGCCGAGTTTGACTTCCCGGCTGCGCTGCCACCGAGCGTGCGCTATGTCGGGCCGGCGCTGGATGACCCTGTCTGGGCGGATCTGCCGTGGACGCCCCCCGAGGGCAGCGACCCCTTGGTCCTCGTGGCGATGTCATCGACGTTCCAGGACCAGATTGGCTGTCTCCAACGCGTCGTCGACGCGCTGGGTACCCTGCCCGTCCGCGGGCTCGTCACCACGGGGCCCGCCATCGATCCTTCGGCGTTGCGTGCCCGCGCAAACGTTACGGTCGTGCCCGCCGCCCCGCATCGCCAGGTGCTTCGGCACGCGGCGCTCGTGGTCACGCACGCGGGGCATGGGACGGTCATGAAGGCGCTCGCGGCCGACGTGCCGATGGTGCTGCTGCCCCACGGCCGGGACCAAGCAGACACCGCGGCGCGCGTCACATCACGTGGCGCGGGGATCGCCCTGAAGCGAACGACCAGACCCGGCGAGATCGCCGACGCCGTTCGCCGAGTGCTCCAGAACGGCTCGTACCGAGTCCGCGCGCAACACCTCGGCGACGCCGTTCGCCGGGATGCGAACAGTGACGCGCTGGTTTGCGAACTGGAGGCCATTCCCGACGGTGGCGAGCGAATGACAGACGCTCGGCAGCTCGGTGAAGAGTTCGCGGATTCATTCACGCGCACACGAGAAGACTCGCAAGGCGAGCGAGTCAACTAGCGCGGGATGTTCCCGGGCACGGATCAGCTCTCGCGGTCCAAGGAGTCAATTAACAATGCGTATCTCATCCGTCTTCCTATTCTTCATGTTCACATGTGCCGCGCCTCGGGTCAGTCAGGCGCAAGCGACATTGCCCGGTGAGAACACGGTTGCCGTCGGTGGCGACGTTGGCTTCCTTGCCACGAACTACGGTGAGGCGTCGGGGACCATCGATACGTATGTGGAGTACTACTACACGGCGCGAGCGAGTGTGCGCGGACTGTACGGGTGGTCCCAAATGGATTTCGAGGCAGCTCGTGAACGCTCCCTCCGTCGGCAACACCTGCTGCTCAATTTTGTCTACACCTGGGAGGTCGGGCGCTGGAGGCCGTTCGCCACGATCGGCGGGGGTGCGTACTTTCTTCAGCGACGCGAAGGCGACCAGTCAGTCGGCGAATCGTTAACCAAGCCAGGTGGGAATTTTGGCGGGGGAATCGAGTATTACTTGCGTACCTTTGCCATCACAACGGAGATGAACGTGCAGATTCTCAATGAGGAAGAAGGGTTCGCGGAGCTCAACGGCAAAACGCTGTCAGGGTTCACGTGGACATTTGGCGTGAAGGTGCCGTTCTAGGTGGGCGTTGCTGGGACGATCTGATCGCCTTCGGGATTCACAAGAGCGGGGTCAGTCAGAAATGTGGAAGCAGATCGTGCTGTGGCTCTTCGTGGTCAACCTCGGAATCGCGTTTGGAGCCGGCGTGTACGAAGCCAGGGGCGTGATCCCTCAATGGTTGGACCTTCCGCCGAAGGAGTGGCCGAACACAGGGGTGTTGTTCTGGGTGTATGTGACAACCGTCCCGTTGACGGTGCTCACGATACTCAACGCCGTGGCGGCGTGGTTGACGCAAGGACCGAGGCGATCTTGGCATCTGGCAGCGGTGAGCGTCGTGATTGCTGAACGACTCGCGACATTTTCGTACTTTATCCCGACGATGGTGCGGCTGATGGGATCGGAAGGGATGGCTGAGGCTGATGTGCGCGCGACGCTCTCGCAGTGGCTGCTGATGACTCACGGCCGTCACCTGCTTACGCTCACCGGTTGGCTCTTTGGACTGAAGGCATTGTCGATATCCGAGTGATGTCTCTATTCACTTCACGACAGCGAAGTACCTCTTCGACCGGCAGGGACGCCTGGTCAAGCGGTGGGTCGGCGAGGGGAGCTACGACGAGATCGAATCGGAAATCAGGCGGCTTCTAGCAGCGGCTGACTCCGGCGTTCGGTTGCCGCCCGTGAGCCACGAGGCGACAGTGTTCGCGAGGACCGGACAGCCCTCCTACGCCGGGATCACCGGCGAGACATACCTCGGGGGTGAGCGAGGCGAGCACGGGAGCGTGACGCTGGAAGGCGACTGGCGAACCGAACGTCAGTACATCGAGCTCCGGAAGGGGATCGGCAAGATCGCGCTGCCGTTCACTGCCGGCGAGGTCAACCTAGTCATGCAGCCAGGCCCGTCGGGCATTGCGGCGGTTACCGTGCTGCTGGACGGCAAGCCGGTGGGCGATGTGCGGGGCGCTGACGTCGGCTCAGATGGAGTGGCGCACTTCGATGCGCCTCGAATGATTCGCCTCGTCGCCGGCGCGGCGCGACGACGGCACGTGCTGACCTTGGTGACGAGCGATCCTGGTGTGCGCGCGTTCGCATTCACTTTCGGACCCTAGAGGACGCTCGGTCGCTCACGTTGATCGACACCGCTCTTGAACGTGGCGTCAATCGCAACAAAACGCTGGAGTCCTCCACTCACCGTTCGCGAGCGCTATACTGGAAAGCGCGCTAAGTGATCGCGGAACATTGAGGGACGTATCACAATCGCCACGTTCTCGACCGGCTGGCGACTGTAAATAGTTGATTTTAATGGGAGAGATGTCCGAGTGGTTGAAGGAGCACGCTTGGAAATTGCTCTGACGATCTGCGACGGCGTGCTGCGGATTTCGATTACCGTTGCAGACTCAAAGAGTTAACTGCGCACGCGTCACGTCAGTCAATCACCGTAAACCTCGGTAGGTCTCGCGGAATCGACAGCGTGACGTCACAGTTACGTCACGATTGACCGCATGGAATCGTACGAGCTCGAGAAGTCAATTCGGGACGATAGCGATGGTTGCCTGACGATTGAAAAATCAGCGAACCGGGCTCACTGTAGTTTTGCGTATTCCGCTCGTGCTTCGTTGACCATCGCGATCTTGGGATCGGCCTCTTTCCACAGCACAAGGAGATCGTTGTAGGCGCTTTTCGCCTTCAGCGTGTCGCCCGAGAGCACGAGCGCTCGTGCCAGCTGCAGCCGCGCCAAGGCGTCCATGGGGTCGACAAGCACGATGCTGCGATGATCGAGAATCCGCTGGAATTCGGCGGCCGCTTCGGCGGGCTGGCGGGCTGCAAGGTACGCTACTCCGCGAACGTAGATGGGGTACAAGCCGCCGAAGCGTCCGAAGAAGCCGACGCGACCGAGAGCCAGATCGTAGCGCGAGGCGATCTGCAGCGCTTGAAGGGCCG
>JBMDXQ010000031.1:0-59015 GCA_048594975.1 Vicinamibacterales bacterium
TGGCTCCTCGGGCTGGACTCGAACCAGCAACCCTCCGGTTAACAGCCGGATGCTCTGCCATTGAGCTACCGAGGAACAGCGAGGCGCAGAAACTAGAAGTTTAGCACATTGCGGATCGTCGATTGCTGATCGCCGAATGGATGGTGGATTGGCGATCGCCGATGGATTTGACGAGACCGCGAATCGGCATCTGCCACCTCAATCCGCCATCTATCGAGCATCCGCAATCGTCAATCCGTCACCAGCAACCGACGGTCCACTATCCGCTGTTCACCTGGCTTCTGCCTCGACGTCGATCTGCAGGTTGCCCCGGAGGGCGTTCGAAATCGGGCACTTTCCTTCCGCCTCGCGCGCGACCTCGGGGAACTGCGACGGCTCGATCCCCTGCAGCCCTTCCACCGCCACCTTCAGCGTCGACCTGATCAGTTTGATCCCTGCCTCGCCCTTGTCGGCGGTGATCGTGGCGGTCACGATGGTTCGCGCGGCACTTGCGTTCTTTCGGCCCAGCGTCGCGTTGAGCGCCATCGCGTAGCACGCCGCGTGCGAGGCGGCCATCAGCTCCTCGGGGCTGGTCCGCCCTTCCGATTCGCCGACACGCGAGGGAAAGGTCACCGGCAGCGTGAACGCCCCGGTCGCCGCCTTCGCCGACCCCTTGCCCTCCATCAGCGACCCCGCCCAGTCGACCGTCACCGATCTCGAAAACGTCGCCATCTCACTGCTCCTTCGCTCGTCAGTGCTGAATGCCGAATGCTGAATGCCGAACGATTTCGTCATCCGTCCTTCGGCATTCAGCACTATTCGGCATTCAGCATTCGGCATTCGGCATTCACACGAATCACTTCCTCTTCCTCGCCGTAAACGCCAGCTGCACCACCAGCCCGATGACTCCCAGCACCAGCGCCGCCACCAGGTCCCACCGCGACGACGGCACCGGGTCGAGCGGGTACACGCCGTACACCGAGTGCGCCGCGGCCGCCGCCGCCCACCGCTCGCCGGCCAGCGCGGCGGCCCCGACCACCGCCGTCTGCGCGCCGCCGAAGGCAGTGGCGACGATGATCACATAGCGCTGCAGCGCGAGCGCGGCGAGCGCACCCACCACCGACAGCAGGATGACCACCAGGAGGTGCGGCTCGCGCCCGAAGCTCGCCCAGATCGCGTTGGCGACGAGCGCGCCAACGCCCGCCCCGATCAGCGCCACCCCGACGAAGTAGGCGGCGATGAGGATGACCGCGCCAATCAGGCCGCCGACGAGCGCGGCGACGAGCATCAGCCAGGTCTGCTCGACGCCGGGGAACGAACTTCCCAGCAGCGCGCCGAGGATGAAGCCGTAGATCCCGAGGACGATGCGGAAGACGCGGTACCCGGCGAAGCACGCCAGCAGCCCGCCGAGCAGCAGCACGACGGCTGCCGGTACCTGGAAAGCCGCCGGGAGCATAGCCTGCCGATTATATGATGGCGGCGTGGCCCCGACTTCTTCGCGACGCCTGACCGCCGCCGGCGCGGTGACGGCGGCGCTGGGGGTGGCGGCGCTGATCTGGCAATTGCGCGGGGTCAACCCACGCGAGATCCTCCACGGACTCTACGGGGTCGGCTGGGGTCTCCTCGTTGTGCTCGCGCTCGGCGGCCTGCGCTTCGCGTTGCGCGCCGCCGCGTGGAGTCGATCGGTCGACCCGCCGGCGCGGCTCGCCTTCGCTGACGCCTTCGCCGCAGTCGTTGCCGGCGACGCGCTCGGCAACCTCACGCCGCTCGGGCCGATCGTCGGCGAGCCGGCGAAGGCGGCGTTCGTGCGCGGC
This sequence comes from Vicinamibacterales bacterium, assembly GCA_048594975.1. Taxonomy (GTDB): domain Bacteria; phylum Acidobacteriota; class Vicinamibacteria; order Vicinamibacterales; family 2-12-FULL-66-21; genus JBMDXB01. The sequence continues at coordinate 1,794 of JBMDXQ010000031.1, forward strand.
CGCCTCGACCTGGCGGCAGCGGTCACGGCGCTCGCGGTCGAGAACCTGTACTACACGCTGTCGGTCGCGGCAATGATCGCCGCCGGCACGATCGCGCTGCTCTTCAGCTTCGAGCTCCCGGGCGACGTGCGCCACACCAGCGAGATCGCGCTGGCCATCATCGCCGGGCTGTTCGCCTCCACCGCCTGGGTGCTCTGGCGCAGGCCGGCGCTCGTCACGCGAGCGCTTGCCGCGCTCGCCAGCCGCGGCGCACCCTTCGCCGGTGCCGCGCGGCTCGAGCGCGTGCGCCGGCTCGAGCACGAGATTTACTCCTTCAGCTCGCGCCGCCGCGACGCGCTCGCGCCGCTCGTGGCGATGGAGATCGCGTTCCACGCGCTGGGCGTCATGGAGATCTACGTGACGCTGATGCTGCTGCCGGGGCCGCCGCCGTCGCTGCTGCAGGCGTTCGTGCTCGAAGGCGCGAACCGGCTGATCAATGTCATCTTCAAGTTCGTTCCGCTGCGCGTCGGCGTGGACGAGGCGGGAACGGAGTGGCTGACGCGCATCCTCGGCGCACCGCCCGGGCTCGGCGCCCAGCTCGCCCTCGTACGCAAGGCGCGGATGGCCACCTGGTCGCTGGCCGGCGGCGCGCTGCTGGTGCGGCACGGGCTGAGCACGCGCCGCATTCTCGACGATTCACAGCTCGCGCGCGCTCGCGACTGAGCCGGGCGGGCCGCATGAGGCGATCAGGATGAGCCGGTGGCGCCAACTGCGCATTTCTGCAACAGCCGGGGCGCGGCACGAACCTCAGGCGGCGTCAAAGGCGTCGAAACCGTATTGGACAACGTGAGCGCACCAGCGGCAATCCCTGTGCGGCAAGCGGTCGTGCTGGCGGCCGGCAACGGGGACCGATTCAAGAGCACGAGCGGAACCTCCAAGCTTCTGCAGCCCGTCCTCGGCCAGACGCTGATTATCCGCACTCTCGAGAGCGCCCGCGCCGCCGGCATCACGCTCTTCGACGTCGTCGTCGGCTACCGCGCGCGGGACCTGCAGGCCGCGCTGGAAGGCTACCGCCCCGACGGCGTGGTGGTCCGCTTCACGCACAACCCGCACTGGCACCTCGAAAACGGCCTGTCGGCGCTGGCGGCGCGCGCGCGCTGCGCCTCCGGCCGCTTCGCGCTGCTCATGGGCGATCACCTCTTCGAGGCGGACGTTCTGGCGCGCGCGCTGCGGACGCCGTTCGTCCCGGGCCAGTCGCTGCTGGCGGTGGACTCGCGCCCGGCATCGGCATCGATCGCGGCAGAAGCCACCAGGGTACGGATGTCCGGCGGGTACATTACCGCGATCGGCAAAGACCTCGATCCGTATGACGCGCTCGACACCGGGCTGTTCGTCTGCGACCCGAACCTGTTCGACGCGCTCAGCGACGCACGCCGTGCCGGCGACACGACCCTGAGCGGCGGCATCCGCAGGCTGGCGGGTCGCAGCCTGATGCGCGCGCTCGACAGCGGTGGCGGGCGCTGGTACGACATCGACACGCCGAGCGACCTGGAGACGGCCGAGGCGCTCCTCGCCGGCGAGCCGTCGACGGTATGACCGGCGCGCTCATGCTTCGCCGCGGCGCGCTCCTCCTCGGGGTCGCGCTGCTGGCGGCCACCCTCTGGTACATCGATCTTCCGGCCGCCGCGGACGCCGTCACCCGCCTCGGCTATGCGCTGCCCGCCGCGCTGGCGTTCAGCGGGTTGTGGCACCTCGCGCGCACGACCGCCTGGGCGGCCTGCTTCCCACCCGGCCGCCGCATCGGCTTCGCGCACCTTGCGCGCGTGCGGCTCTCGGCCGAGGCGTTCAGCTACCTGACGCTGCGCGGCATCGCCGGCGAGCCACTGAAGGTGCTGCTGCTCGCCGATCGCGTCAGTGCGCGGGAGGCGACCGCCGCGGTCGCGCTCGAGCGGGTTGCCTACATCGTCGGCTCGATGGTCATCGTCGGCGCGGCGTCGGTCCTGGCGATCGCGATCCTGCCGCTCTCGCCCGCCTGGTTCCGCGTCTTCCGCGAATTCGCGCTCGGCAGCACGGTCCTGACCGCCCTGGCCGCGATGGTCGTGACCGGCCGCGGCGCCTACCTGCACGCCGGCCTGCAGCGGGTCGACCGGATGTTCGGATGGTCGCTCGCCGGCGGCCGAACCGGCCGCTTCCTGGTGGCCGTCGAGCGGCAGATGATGGACCTGGTGCGCGGCAGCCCGCGGCGGCTGGCCACGCTGGTGGCGACGGTCGCGGCGGCGTACGCGTGCATGGCGCTCGAGGTGTGGGCGATTCTGCGCGGCGCCGGCGTTCCGGTCTCTGCCGTCGGCGCGGTTACCGCCGAGACTTTCTCGCGCGTTGTCAGCTTCGCGTCGGCATTCATCCCCGCGAACCTCGGGACGCTCGAGGCGTCGAGCGTCGCCGCCGCGGCGGCGATCGGCGCAGGCGGCGGTGCGGCGCTCGCCATCGCGCGGCGCATCCGCGGGCTCTTCTGGGCTGCGCTGGGCCTGGCCATCTACCCGCGCGGGCAGAACGACGCCTCCCGCACGACCGGCAACGAGTCGCCGCGCCGGGACGCGGCGGGCGGGACGCTGCTTTATTTCCCCGAGGACCTCGCCGTCTCTGTGCCCGCCACCGCCCGGCTCGCCGGTCTGCCCGTCTGCGAGCGGATCGTCCGGGCGGCGCACCGCGCCGGTTACGTGCGCGTCCTCGCGTGGGTACCGGACGGTCGCGTGCGCGACGGCCGCCTGATCCCGCGGCTGCGCAGCCTGGACGGCGTCGAACTCGTCCGGAGCGTACCGGAATGGCGCGAGCGGCTCGCCGCAATGGATGCCGCTACATCGATCACCGTCATCGGCGCCGGCACGATCGCCTCATTCGAGCTGCTGCAGGCGGCGGAACGGCTGTCCGCCGCCGCGGGCGTGCCGCGTGACGTCCCGGCGGGGCCGGAGTGGCCCGGCAGTGGCGTCCTGCGGCTGACCGTGGGCGACGCGACGGACCCGGCGCGCGCGCTCGACACGCTCGCCCGCCGTCGCGCCGCCGCCCGACCGTTGCCGGGAGGCGAAGACGTCACCGCCGGACGTGCGCAGCTCGCGCTGCGGTTCACGACGCTGGCGGAGCTCAGGGAGGCCGAGCGGACGATCCGGCGCTCGAGCTACAAGAACACCGACGCGACGATCGCCCGTTTCAACCGCCACATGTCCCTGCCGGTCGCCGTGGCGCTGATCCGGACGCCGATCACCGCCAACCAGCTGTCGATCCTGCTGGTCGGGATGGGGTTCTCCGCGGCGTGGCTGTTCAGCATCGGCCGCTACTGGACGGGCGTCCTGGGTGCGGCGCTGTCGCTCGCCGCGAGCGTGCTCGACGGGTGCGACGGCGAGATCGCGCGGCTCAAGTTCCAGGAATCGGCGCTGGGCTGCTGGATCGAGACGGCTGGGGACTACTCGTACTACCTGGCGATCTTCGCCGGCCTGACCGTCGGCGCGGTACATCAGACCGGCTGGGAGGGATTCTACTGGATCGGCGGCCTCGCGCTCGCCGGCACGCTCGTCACCTTCGCGCTGCTGATCTTCCTGCGCAGCCGCATCACCGCCGGACGGCCAGAGAAGCTGCACGCGATCGCGCGCGCGCGGCTCAGTGCCCAGCCCACGTGGTGGTCGCACCTCACCTGGCGCATCTCGTTCGTGGCCACGCGCGCCGCCATGCCCTACGGCATTCTCGCGTTCGCGGTCGTCAAGGCGCTGCCAGGGATCGTCTGGCTCGCCGCCCTGGGCGCAAATGTCTACTGGATCGTCCTTGTGGTCCGGCTGCGCGAGCTGCTGGGAAGCGACGACGAGAGCGTCGTGGCGGCATGAGGACGTTGACCACTTACCACATTCACCATCTACACCTCTCTTCTCCCCTCCATCGCCTTGTGCATCGTGATCTCGTCGGCGTATTCGAGGTCGCTGCCGACCGGCACACCCATGGCGATGCGGGTGACCCGGACGCCGAGCGGCTTCAGCAGCTTCGCCAGGTAGATCGCCGTCGCCTCCCCTTCGACGTTCGGATTGGTCGCGAGGATCACCTCCTCGACGCCGCCGTTGCCCACCCGGGTGAGCAGGTCGCGGATCTTCAGGTCGTCGGGGCCGACGCCGTGCAGGGGTGAGAGCGCGCCCATCAGCACCTGGTAGACGCCCTTGAAGTCGCGTGTCTTCTCGATGGCGGCGACGTTCTCCGGCTCCTCGACGACGCAGATGATCCGGTGGTCGCGGGCGGGGTGGGTGCAGTAGTAGCAGGGGTCGACGTCGGTGATGTTGCTGCAAATCGAGCAGTAGGTGACGCGATCCTTGACCTCGCGCATCGCCTCGGCGAGCTGCTCGATCTCCTCCCGCGGCGTCTTGAGGACGTGGTAGGCGAGGCGCTGCGCGCTCTTGGCGCCGATGCCCGGCAGGCGCTGCAGCTGCTCGATCAGCCTGTTCAGCGTGTCGGGTCGGCTCATCAGAACATGCCGGGGATCTTCATCCCGCCCATCATCCCGCTCATCTGCCGGGCGACTTCCTCGTCCACCTTGCGGTGGGCGTCGTTCAGCGCCGCCAGGATCAGGTCCTGCAGCATCTCCACGTCGTCTTTCGACACCGCCTCGGGATCGATCGCAAGCGACTGGACCTGCTTGGCGCCGTTCATCACCACCGTCACCATGCCGCCACCGGCGGTCGCCTCGACGCGCAGATCGGCCAACTGCTTCTGCAGTTTCTCCTGCATCTGCTGCGCCTGCTTCATCATCTGCTGGATGTTCATCGTTCGTTCCCTTGCCGCTGGCCGCCGTCTGCCATCTGCTGTCCGCCGGCCGCTCGTCGCCCGTACGCCACAACCGGAACCGGAACCCCGGAACCGGGGAACCCCGGAACCTCGGAACCCACTACATCTCCTCGATCTCCTTGATCTCCCCCCCGAACACATCGAGCATGGCCTGGACGCCGGAGTCGGCCATGGCCTGCTGCCGGAGTTCGGCCTGGCGATCCGGCCCCGGCTGGCCGGCCGGCTTATCCTGGGCAGGCGGCTGCGGCGCCCCCGCGCTCTCGACGGCTGCGACCGTCATCTTCCGTCCCGCGAGCTGCGAGGCGAGCGTCTCCAGCCACGGCCGCTGCTGTTCGAGCTGCCCCTGCAGCACGCGGTGAATCGGCGCAAACGCGAAGACGATACGGTCCCCCTCCACGGCAATCCGCTGTGCCATGCCGACGACGGAGCCGTGGAAGAACTTCTTCGTCCTGCGGATTTCCTCGAGGAAGGCGGACTTGAGATCCCCGCCGGGCGCGGCTTGGACGCCAGGGATGGGATCGCCGAACGCCGCCGGCGCGGTGGGGTCCGCCTGCTGCTTGCGGGCCTGGATAGCACGCACGGTCGCCGCCGTCGATCGCGGCGCTGACGGCACAGGAGGCGCGGCGTTCGGCGCCGCCGCGGCACGGCCGGCCGAAGCCCGGGCGGCGCCCCCCTGCTCCAGGCCGAGGATCACCTCGCTGAGCGGTACCAGCTTGCGAAGGTGGATCCAGCGCAGCAGCGCCATCTCCAGGTGGAATCGCGGGTATGCCGCTCCGCGGATGTCGAACTCCGCCTTCGTGAGGACGTCGAAGGCGCGCATCAGGTCCTCGCGCGAGAACTGCGCGGCAGTCGCCTGCAGGCGGACGCGCTCCGCTTCGGCGGCGATTTCCGGATCCTCGAGCCGCGACGGATCGACGTTGACGACGAGCATGTCGCGCGTGAGCCGCGCCAGCTCGCGCACCACCAGCCGCAGGTCGTAGCCGGACTCGACCGCGGTGCCGGCGAGCTCGAAGGCGGCGGCGCCGTCCTCCCTCGCCACCGCGTCGGCGAGGTCGAGCAGCAGCTCGCGGCGCACCAGGCCCAGCACCGTGGTAACGTCCTCGGGGGTGATGGTCTCGCCGGCGAAGGCGATGACCTGGTCGAGCGCGCTCTGCGCGTCGCGCATGCTGCCGTCGCCGGCGCGCGCGATCAGCGTCAGCGCCGCGTCGTCGATACGGATTTTCTCGGCGTCGGCGATCTTCCGGAGCTGGTCGGCGATGAGCTTCACGCCGATGGTCTTGAGCTCGAACACCTGCGAGCGCGACTGGATCGTCGCCGGCACCTTCTCGAGCTCTGTCGTCGCCATCATGAAGACGACGTGCGGCGGCGGCTCCTCGACCGACTTGAGGAGGGCGTCGAAGGCCTGGTTGGAGAGGCGGTGGACCTCGTCGATGATGAAGATCTTGTAGCGGTCACGGACGGGCGCCAGGCCGAGGCCGGCGATGATGATGTCGCGGACCTTGTCCACCTGAGTGTGCGTAGCGGCATCGATCTCGAGGACGTCCATGTCGCGTCCCTCGGCGATCTCGACGCAGGCGTCGCAGGTGCCGCAGGGATCCGGCGTGGGGCCGGTGACGCAGTTCAGCCCGCGGGCGAGGATGCGCGCGGTCGTCGTCTTGCCCACGCCGCGCGGCCCGGCGAAGACGAAGGACTGGTGGATGCGGTTCGCGGCGATGGCGTTGCGCAGCGTCTGCGTGACGCCGCGCTGGCCGATCACGTCCTCGAACCGTTGCGGGCGCCACTTGCGCGCGAGGACCTTGTACGACACTGCGACTGGTAGCTGGTGATCGTGACTGGCGAACAGCCGGGCGGGCCCCACCGCGACCCGGAAGGACCTGCGGCACATCGCAGTGACTGCTTAGCGCTGCTGCCTTCCGGCCCTGACGCGGTTCGCAGGCTGAGATTGCACAGGGTCCGGGTCGCGGTGCGACCCGTCGCGCCCCGTTGCCGCGAGCGCAAGCATCCAGTGTAGCGTGCGGTCGCTGGTCGAGGCAAGGAGCTCGACTGGTAGTGTTGGCTCGAGTCGCATGAGGGAGAACGGCCAGCGCACGACGCGGTCCGCCGCGGCCGGCCGCGCCCGGACCGTCGCCGGTTGCGCGGTGACGACCGCCGCCGCTGCAGCCGCGTACGTCTGGATCCGCAGCCGCGGCGAGCTCCTCCCGGGCCAGCCCCCGTGCCCGCGCTGCCCCCGACCGCCGGGGCCGCCTCCGACGGCCATGTGCTCGCCGAAAGTGCTGCTTGCGCTCGCGGTCATCTCGCACTCGCACACCACGCTCGCCATCGCGCACGCCGGCAGGTCGTGCCTCTCGTCCTGGGCGCCGGCCTGGCCTACCTGCTCTATCCTCGCTACTCGAGCGCGATCAGCTTCACGGTGTTCGCTGTTCATCTGCGTGTCGATGTCGGTGTCCGCGTTCCCGGTGCTGGCGCAGATCCTGACCGATCGGCAGATACGCACGCAGATCGGGCTACTCGCGACGTGGACCGACTGGCTCTTCTGCAGGCTGATCGTGCTGGCGGCGACAGCGGCAGCTTCGCCGCCGCGCGGCCGAGCGGCCTAGGCTGGCGGAAATCGAGCGCCATCGGGCGCTCTTGAACACCCCCGCGGCCTGATGGAGCTCATCGTTCTCAACGTCGCCTGGACACGGGCGTGCTGTCGCCGACCGGCTCGATCGTGTGGGTGCTCCCCTACAGCGCGAACCTGACGATCCGGCAGATCGGGCTGGTCCTCTTTCTCGCGGCCATCGGGACACGGGCCGGCTGGGAGTTCCGCTCGCTGCTGGCGACGGTCGGCGGTCTGACCATCGTCCTGGCCGGCGCGATCGTGACCTGCGCCACCGCCCTGGCGACGCTGTGGCTCGGCCACCGGGTGCTGAAGATGCCGTTTGCGCTGGCGGGAGGAACCGTGGCGGCGGTGCAGACGCAGCCCGCGGTCCTCGGGTTCACGGTCGAGCAGGAGCGGAGCGATCTCCCCAACATCGCGTACGCGCGCGCCTACCCGCTGGCGCTCGTCGCGAAGATCGTGCTGGCACAGATCCTGTTCGAGGTGCTCGGCTGACCGCCGGGCGGCGTGAACCGGCGGCGTCGCGAGCCGGACCCGCAATTTGGAGGTCAGCGCATCGGCGCCAGATCGCCGCGCCGCAGCTTCCGGTACAGCTCCAGCGCCTCGACGATGATGCGGACGGCGTCCACCGGCCCGAGCAGGTCGTCGACGATGACCTTCTTGTGCTCGAGCGTCTTGTAGTCCTCGAAGAAGCGCCGCAGCTCGCGCAACAGGTGGGGCGGGAGCTGGTCCTTGTCCTGGTAGTCCGCGAACGCCGGGTCACCGACGCTCACGGCCACGATCTTGTCGTCAATCCCCTTCTCGTCGCGCATGCGCATCACGCCGACCGGCCGGGCCCGGACGATGGTGAGCGGGAAGACCGGTTCCTGGCTGAGGACGAGCGCATCCAGCGGATCGCCGTCGTCGCAATAGGTGCGCGGGATGAACCCGTAGTCGGCGGGATAGTGGACGGCGCTGTAGAGCACGCGGTCCAGCTTCAGAAGCCCGGTCTCCTTGTCCAGCTCGTACTTGTTCTTGCTGCCCTTGGGAATCTCGATGACAACGGGGAAGGCGCTCGCGACGACGGTGTCATCGACATAAGTGTCGTGCCAGGGGTGCATAGGAGGAGTGTACTGCCGTACGGCGCCGCGGCCGCCGAGGAAGTCAGCCCTCAGCGGTGAACACCAGGAAGTACTGATACGGCAGGAAGGTGTGTTCCGCCGCCAGCCGGAACCCGGCGGACTCCATCTGTTTCAGCAGATCCTCGCGCGCGATCTTCATCTGCGCCGGCGGCCCGACCGGCAGGTCGCGCTTGTGGAAGTCGATCATGACCACCTGGCCTCCCGGCTTGAGGAGCTTCTTCATGAGCGCCAGATAGCCGGACTGGTTCTCGATGTGATGCCAGACGTCGACAATCACGAACCGGTCCACCGGCTGCGGCAGGAGCGGATCGTCGGGCAGGGACAGAATCGGCGAGACGTTCGGGACGCCTGCGTCGCGTACGCGCCCGTGCAGGTGGCGCACCATCTCCGGGCTGACATCGACTGCGTAGACGCGGCCCTTGGAACCGACGTGGTGTGCCAGGCGCATCGTGAAATACCCGGAGCCGGCGCCGATGTCGGCGATGATCTCTCCCTCTTTCACCGCCAGCGCGTCCATGACCTCGTGGGGTTTCTGGTACGCGTCGCGCTTCGGATCCTCGAGCGCCTTGATGTAGGCGGCCGGGTCGGCGTGCAACCGGTGCGCGGCGTGGTCGCCGCCCGGCGCCTGGGCGATCAGGAACCCGCTCGTGCCCCCGAAAACCAGCAGAACACACGGGATCAACGGGCGCGCACTCATGAGTGTCTCCTTCGAAGCCGCTGCCGTGAAGGCGCCGTCACCCGATCCTAGCACCGGCGGACTCCGGCCGGCCTCGCGGACATGTCTTCCGTGCCCGCCATGAGTGCCGGTCGCGCCGCGGCTCGCGGTCAGCCCAAGAAGGCGTACACCTGCGGCGATCGGCAGTATTCTCTGGCGCAAACGCCCAGGTGCGCGCCCGCCGGTGCCGCCCGGCGGCCAGGGCCAGGCTTTGCTGGAGTCGTCCATGTCCACTCATCTGCCCAGTCGACGCGAGTTGCTCAAGGCCGCGAGCCTGGCGCCGTTGTCGCCGTTCGTTGCAGGAGACCATGATGTGGTGCAGGCAGCCGGGTCACAGCCTGCGCCGGAGCGGCGTCGAGAGCTCTACGCGATGCTCGGCGATCTGCCCGACCGCCAGCAGCCGATCGGCGGGACGAAGCGTAACGAAGAATCGCGGAGCGGCTACGTGCTCGAGACCTGGGACCTCGATCTCAACGGCATCGAGCCAGTGCCCACGTACGTTGCACGCCCGGCCGCCGCGAACGGCCGTCTTCCGGCGGTGATGTTCAACCACTCGCACGGCGGCGGCTACAAGATCGGGAAGCAGGAGTTCGTCGACGGCCGCAGCTACCTGCAGCCGCCACCCTACGCCAAGGTGCTGACGGACCTCGGCTGCGTCGCGCTGGCGATCGACCACTGGGTGTTCGGCGAACGGAGCCACACGAGCGAAGCCGACATGTTCAAGGCGATGCTGTGGCGCGGGCAGGTACTGTGGGGCCTGATGGTCTACGACAGCCTGCGCGCGCTCGACTGGCTCGTCGAACGCCCCGACGTCGACCCGGCGCGCGTCGCGACGCTCGGGATCTCGATGGGGAGCACCATGGCCTGGTGGCTGGCGGCGCTCGACGAGCGCGTGAAGGTCACGGTCGATATCTGCTGCCTCACCGACTTCCACACGCTGCTCGCAAAGAAGGGACTGTCGCTCCACGGGCTCTACTACTACGTCCCCGGTCTCCTCAAACGGTTCACGACCTCGCAGATCAACGCGCTCATCGCGCCGCGCGCGCACCTCGGCCTCGCCGGCCTGCGCGACGCGCTCACGCCGGTCGAGGGACTCGACATCATCGATCGGGAACTGACGAACGCCTACGCCGCCGCCGGCCACCCGGAGCGATGGAAGCTGCTCCGCTACGACGTGGGACACACGGAAACGCCGGAGGGACGGCGCGAGATCGTCGCGTGGCTGAAACGGTTCCTGTAGCGTCCGGGCCGGAAGGCCGCAAGACCCCGGAACGCGCGGCGATCGTCGACGTTGGGGAGGCCTGAGGGGACGAGGTGACGCTGCTCGCCTGGCTCGTCGTCTGTGTCATCTGGAGCACCGTCTGGCTCTTCATCAAAATCGGCGTCACCGACGTCCCGCCGTTCGCCTTCGCCGCGACGCGCCTCTCGCTCGCGCTCGGCGTGCTCCTCCCGGTCGCCCTCGTTCGCCGTCCGCGGCTTCCGCTCGCGCCGGACGACCGTCGGCTCATCGCGGTCACCGGGACGATGCTCTTTACCGGGAATTACGCCCTGCTCTATTGGGGCGCACAGCACGTCTCGTCCGGTTTGATGGCGGTGTTACAGGCGATCACGCCCGCGTGCGCGCTCGTGCTGTCGCAGTGGTTCCTCGCCGACGAGCGAATCACAAAGGCAAAGTCGGCGGGACTCGTGCTGGGTCTCCTCGGCGTTTCTGTCCTGTTCGCCGACGAGCTGCAAGTCTCCGGATGGCGCTCGGCCGCAGCCTGCCTTGCCGTGCTGACCTCGGCGTTCTTTGTCGCCTGGGCGTACGTGCTCGTGCGGGCGCATCGGCGCGCGATCCCGGCCATCACCCTGATGAGCGGACAGATTGCGGCCGGCGCCGGCCCCCTGGCGCTGCTGTCGCTGGCGGCCGAGGGAAACCCGCTGGCCGCGCAGTGGACGAAGCCCGCGGTTGCCGCGCTCCTCTACCTGACGTTCGCCGGCTCTCTGCTGGCATTCTGGCTCAATTACTGGCTGATGGCGCGCATCGGTCCGACGCGCATGCTCTTCACGTCGATCCTCGAGCCGCTGCTGGCGGTCATGCTTGGTGTGATGGTGCTCGGCGAGCGGCTCACGAGCCGCATCGCGGTCGGCGGCGCGCTGGTCCTCGCCAGTGTCGCACTGGTGTTGAAGCGCGACGCCGTCTGAGGCACCATGAGCGTCGCGCGTTCCGTCCTGCATCACCAGCTCCACTCGGTCGCGGGTCGTGCGACGGAACGCGGTCGAACCGCAGGGTCGCGGCCTCGCGGCGCCTACCTCGCTTCGCCTTCACACTCGGGGCAGCGGCTCTCGACGTACTCCAGCCAGTCGAGCAGATCCCCGGGCTTCGGCAGGGCGGCCACCTCGGACGCGGCGGCCACGTGAACGATCTCGCCCCATCGGTCCGCGACGAGCGCTGCGGGGGCCGGAAGCCACGACAGGCGGTCACGAGTCGTCACGCAGGCGCTGTTTCGATCGGCGAACTCGGAGCTCCGGGCCGTCAGCTCGCGCACGTAGCTGTCATCAGAGGCAGCGGCGGGAAGCGTGACGAGCACGAGGTTCTTGTGCTGCCAGATCTCGTCGTAGCGGAACACCTCGCCTCCGATCGTCCGCGCCTGAAAGTGCGGAACATCGTCGCCCCGCTTGGGCACACTCGCCTCTGACACCTTGTCCCTCCACGATCAGTGTACCGCTTCAGGTTCGGCGGGGAGGGCCCTGACTCAGCCGATGGTGGGGGGCGCCGTTTCTGCCTGGGGCCTCGCCCCGGACTCGCCGAGCGGCTCGGCGTGCCCAGCGCTGATCCTCCCATCATCGCTCTTCCGTGCGGTCGAGTACGGGTTTCAGATCGAGCACCGGAGTCCCGTCGACGGCCTCCAGGTTTCGCACGCGAATCCTGCTGGCTGCACGAGGAGGATCTGCACACGGGCCCACCGGGTTCGGGCGGTCGGCGGAGCGCGTAGCGAAGACTCCGCGCAGCGGATTGGCCGGGTTGTCTCAGCACGAGGAGCAGATCGCGGCGGGCCCGGTGGAGCCAGGTCAGGACGAGAATCTCGTCGCCCGGCTGCAGGTCGCGTATCCCGTCGAAGGCTGTCGTCGAGGATCAGCCACGCGTCGGGAGCGCCCTCGTCTCCCTGTTTCGGGGCACTCGCCGGATCGGCCAGCGTAGACTCGACACGGCCGATCGGATTCAGCACGTACGGTGGGTTCTGCACGGCGTCCCTACCGCACCACCACGTGGCCCTGCGCCTGCCACTTCCCGCTCGTGGTGCGCACGTCCAGCCACAACGTACCCCGTCCTGACGGCGCGTCGCATTCGAAATCGTACGTCTCGCCGACGGCGATCCTGACCTTTGCGGGAACGTCCGGCCCGTCGCCTGCAGGGACCGGAGCTCCGTCCTTGGCCACCGGGCGCCACGTCACAGGCGCGTCCCCCCTGAGCAACGCCACGCTCAGCACGTCGTCCGGCGTGATGTTGATCACGCGAATGCGGTGGCGTTTCCCCGAGCGCCACGACCACCGCGGCGCGCGCTCGCCATTGAGGACGAGCGACGAGGCCTCCTGCAGGATGCTCGACTCCTCCGAGGCGTTGCGGCGGCCCAGCACGACGACGTGATCGGTTGACGGGTCGTAGCGCTCGCCCGGCTCGGTCACGAGGAGGCCGCCGTAAAGTCCAGACGAGAGCTGGCGGTAGTCGTGCAGGTGCGTGTGGTAGATGAACGTGCCCGCGCGCGGCGGTGTGAGCCTGACCACGAAGGATCCGCCCGGCTCGATCATCGGCGCGGTCTGCCCTGCCATCCCGCTCCAGCCGTGCACGCCGTCGTAGTAGCTTTCGAGCTCGAGCCCGTGCCAATGAATGGACGTGGGCTCCGCGAGGTGATTCACGATGGTGATCTCGACGGGCTCGCCGCGCTGGAGCACAAGCACGGGACCGGGCGACCGCGGGGCGGCCTCGTCGAGCGACACGTCCGTGCCGGGCTCGGCAAACGCCACGAAGATGGCCTCGGACTGCGGAGGATGTCCCGCCGCGACTGTCATGGTCAGCCGCCGCCGCGGATCCGCAGGCGCTACGGTGTCGTCGGGTTCCCCATTCGAGGGAAGCACGGTGATCCCGAGCACCATGCCTGCCATGCCGAGCGCCGCGGCCCCGGGTGCGGCGTGGTGATGCGACGCGTGTGGGCCCGCGGCGTCCGCGGCGAGACGCCTGGCGGGTGAGACGTGGTGCATGACGTGACAGTGGAACAACCAGTTGCCTGCCCGCTCCGGGATCCACTCCAGCAACAGCGTGCCTCCCGAAGGAAGCGTGTGCGTGACCACACGCAGGCCTGCCCCCTCTCCCGCGGGCACGTCCCGCCAGCCGTCGCCGGTGCGCAGCACGGTGAAGTAGAAGCCGTGCAGGTGCATCGGGTGCGTCTGGGAGCTGAGGTTGATCACGCGCCAACGCACGCGCTCGCCGCGACGGTAACGCAAGCGCTCCGTCGCCGGCCATGAGAGGCCGTTGATGACGAACGTGAATCGGGGAGCCAGCGCGACGAACCGCTCGTTCACGTCCTCGGCGGCGAGGAGATCGCGGAGCTGCGCGGACGTCAGGCTGGTCCACTCGGTGATGACGAAGATCCGGTCCGGTTCCGCCGTGCCCGCGTCGGGATCGACGACCAGGGCGCCAGCCATCTCGCGGAGCGGCACCGGCGCCCCTATGCTCGTCGCCCAGTAATGGTACGTGCCGGGCCGGCCGCTCACGAACCGCACCTCGCGCTCCTCGCTCGGCGCCACGTCCACGGGCGCGCAGCGCCCGCCGTCACGTGCGCACAGGCCGTGGACGCGAAGCGGCGAATCCAGGTCGTTGCGCAGCGACACCGCTAGCGTGGCCCCTTCCACGACACGGATGAGCGGCGCCGGGATCGCGAGCGGCGAGCCGGCCTCGCCGAGCGCGTCCACCGTCAGCTCGGGACCGCCGGGACCTTCCGGTCGCCAGCTTCCGCGCGCGGCACGGAGACGAACCGTTACCGTGTTGCCCTCGACGACCCCGGCCGGGCGGGTGTTGTCGTTGACGACGACGGCCTCGGGGGCTTGCGGCACGGGCGCGTCGACGGCATGTACCGGGCCGGACGTGATGAGGAGGCCGGCGGCGAACACGGCGGGGCCGATCCCGCATCGGCCGCCGGCGGGCACCCGGGGGCGAGACCGGCGGCCGAGTCGCCCAGGGATCCCCATGTTCCGACATATTGTGTTCAAACACATATTGCACCTGCAAACCCCTATACGGTATCGCCGTAGATTCGTTCGCAGAACGCGCTCAGCTGCCGCCACTCCTCGTCCGACAATCGCGGCGCCACGGCGGCGCGCTGGGCACGGTTCGCCGCCTCGGCCTGTTCCACAAGAGCCAGCCCCTTCGGCGTGATGCGGGTCAGCGACAGCCGGCGGTCGGTGCGCGCCCGCAACCGCCTGACCAGCCCGCGCCGCACGAGGCGATCGATCAGGCGCGTGACGTCGGGCGACGGGTTGACGAGGCGCCGGGCGATTTCGCCGCGCGGGAGGCCGTCGGGCGAGCCGCGCAGGATGCGGAGGATGTTGTAGGCGGTCGAGGTCAGCCCGAACCGTCCGAACTCCGTCTCCGCCGTCTCCCTGAGCGCCGCACCGGTGACCAGCAGGTTGAGCATGCCCTCGACGACCGGATCGTCGAGGGGCCGCATCTTGAGGCGCCGCTGCAGGGCCGCTCCCATCGCCAGAGCGTAACCCGGAGGCCAAGCGTGTTGCAACACGTTTCTCCCGCGGTGGCCAACCCGGTCGGGCCGTCGGGCCGACGACACGTCGCCGACCGGTCCGGACGGTCAGCGGCCGGTCATCTGCTCGAGGTGGTCGGGGTAGCGAGCGCCCTGCACCGGTATCCCGGCGGCAGCGCTCTCGATCTCCCGCACGTCTCCCTCAGTCAGGTCGACGGCCGCCGCAGCGATGTTCTCCTCCAGCCGCGCGAGCTTCGTCGTCCCCGGAATGGGCACGATCCATGGCTTCCGGGCGAGCAGCCAGGCCAGGGCGATCTGGGCAGGCGTCGCCCTCTTCCGTTCACCAACCCTGCCGAGCAGATCGACGAGGGCTTGGTTCGCCTTCCTGGCCTCTGGAGTGAACCGCGGGAGGTTGCTGCGAAAGTCGCTGCGGTCGAACGTGGTGCCCTCGGTGATCTTCCCGGTGAGGAAGCCCCTCCCAAGCGGGCTGTAGGCCACGAGGCCGATTGCGAGTTCCTCGAGCGTGGGCAGCAACTCCACCTCCGGGCCTCTGGTCCACAACGAGTATTCGTTCTGCATCGCGGTGACCGGCTGGACGGAGTGTGCGCGGCGGACGGTCTGCACGCCCGCCTCGGAGAGCCCGAAGTGCCTGACCTTGCCTTCATCGATCAGGTCCTTCACCGCTCCCGCGACGTCCTCGATGGGAACGTCCGGGTCGACCCGGTGTTGGTAGAAGAGGTCGATGCGATCGGTCTTCAGCCGCCCGAGCGATGCGTCGGCGACCTCCCTGATGTGCGCTGGCCGGCTGTCCAGACCCACCCAAGGCCGCTGCCCGGTCGGATCGAGCTTGAACCCGAACTTCGTCGCGATGACCACCTGATCACGGACGGGCGCGAGCGCTTCGCCGACCAGCTCCTCGTTGGTGAACGGGCCGTACACTTCGGCGGTATCGAAGAACGTCACGCCGCGGTCGACGGCCGTGCGCAGCAGCGCAATCATCTCCTGTCGGTCGGGGGGCGGCCCGTACGAGGAGCTCATACCCATGCACCCGAGTCCGAGGGCGGACACTTCCAGGTTGCCCGGACCAAGCCTGCGCTTCTGCATACGTTCTCCTCGGGACCGGGGCGGAAGTCTACCGCGAACACGGCGCACGTGGACGGCTTGAGAGAGGCGCGCCGGAGATGATCCGGCAATCCACGACCCGGTGACCATGCAGGCGGGCGCCGAACGCCTGTTGCCGCCGTACTGCGTCACCGTCCGATTCGAGGCTGGAGCGGTTCACCGTCCCAGCGCGCAGTCGCCACCCATCACGAGGATCGAGTGCTCGTATGCCGGCTCGATCGGCACCATGAGCTCGTGCCGCGGATGCTCCCGTAGATCTGCGCCGACGAGCGGTGAGTAGTGCGGCGCAGGGGACCGTGCGCCTGCCAGCTCTCCGGCCAATATCTGCACGATGCCGGACGGCCACTCGACGGCGGGCACCTCGTCGAGGTGGGCAAACGCGGGTGCGACGTGGCGGTGTCGATCAGGGAGCGCGGTCCAGAGTTGCACGCCGTTCAGGCGCCCGGTGTTGTCGCGCGGCGTCTGCTCGGCGCGTGCGACCCCGGCCCCGGAGGTCATTACGTCCAGTCCGCCGAGGGCGCAGCACCGACGCGCAGCCGAGGCTGTCGTCGTGAGCGACCTCGCCCTCGTGCAGCCAGGTGACGGTCTGCCGTCCAGTATGCGGGTACTGCGCCACGTCCATCGGCTTCCCGTCGCTGAACGTCTGCTTCCTGGACCGCTTCGGCCCTTTGGCCCGACCACGCGCCGATCCCTGATGGGTGGCGCGCGCGAGACCGCCAGCGCCCCAAGGCTGACTTCACGATTCGGGTACTTCTCCAGTTGCCGCCGGCCTCGGACGGCACGGTGATGCCTGCGCTCGCACAAGTGGTCGTGCTTGCGCTATGGTCGTGGTGGGAATGGCCGCGACGGGCTGTCGAGGTAGGACCATCACGCTGATCGAACTCCCGCCGTCGAACAGAGTTGGACCCATGACGAAAACCAGCCATCCTCATGCCGGTCAGCCGGTGCTGCGGTCCGGCCCGCCACCAAGAGATGCGCGCATTGCCGCCATCCTGCTGCACGGCCGGGGCGCATCGGCCGAGGACATCCTGGGACTGGCTGGCCAGTTCAGCGCCAGGGACATCGCCTACCTCGCACCTCAGGCCGCGGGTTCGACCTGGTATCCCTACTCGTTTCTCGCGCCGTTACACCGGAACGAGCCATGGCTCGGGTCGGCGTTGCGCGTCATCGCCGGCCTCGTGGAGGACCTGGGGCAGGAAGGGCTGCCGCCGGAACGGCTGGCCGTGGTTGGCTTCTCACAGGGCGCCTGCCTCACGCTGGAGTACGCTGCGCGTCACGCGCGGCGATACGCCGCCGTCGTCGCGTTCACCGGCGGGTTGATCGGGCCGCCGGGCACGCCGCGGAACTACGCGGGTGACTTCGAGGGGACACCGATCTTCATCGGCTCCAGCGACGCCGACCCGCACGTCCCCCTCGAGCGCGTCCACGAGGCGACCGGCGTCCTGCGGTTGTTGGGCGCCAGCGTCGACGAACGCATCTACCCGCGGATGGGCCATACCATCAACGCCGACGAGCTTGCCGTGGCCGACGCGCTCCTGACGGCCGGGAGACGCTCGTCTTTGTCACCCTAAGGGAACCGTGGCAGCATTCTGCGTCGTCTTGTCCTCCTAAAGGAGATCGTCACGATGGTGGGTCGCGGATCGGCAGCGCCCGTGCTCGCCGGACTGCTGGGGGCGGCGCCCTGACGCACATCGTGTCCCGCCTGATCGCAAATCACCTGTACGGCGTCGCTCCTCATGACCCGCTCAACTTGCTGGCCGCGACCGGCACGCTGCTCGTCGTTGCGTCCATCGCGGCATATGGTCCGGCGCGCCGGTCGTCTCGAATCGACCCCGTGGCGGCACTGCATAACGCTTGAAGATGCAGAAGCTGGCCCTTGCCATCGGGGTCCTCAGCCTGATGCTCAGCCTCGAGGGTTCCCAGGGGCCCCCCTGTTCCGCGACGCTGCCGGCGGGCGCGAGCTGTGCGCTCGGCGGTGTCGCGTTCGTGAAGATCCCGGCCGGAACGTTTGCGATGGGCGATAGGTCCGATGTCGCCCTGCCCAACGAGCAACCCGTGCACGACGTGACGCTCGACGCGTTCTGGATGGCGAAAACCGAGCTGACGTTCGAACAGTGGAAGGCCTTCGTCGTGGCCACCGGCTATCGCGCCGGCCGGGCACACGCGAAGAGCGACGATCATCCGGTCGTCGGTGTCACCTGGGACGACGCGAAGGCGTACTGCGACTGGTTGTCGACGATCTACAACCGCGTGGTGCGGCTGCCGACCGAGGCGGAGTGGGAGTACGCGGCGCGCGGTGGCCTCAGCGGCCGGCGCTATCCCAACGGGGACTCGATCTCGGCGCGCGAGGCGAACTACGCGAGCGATGGTGCTGTGAGGGTGGCCAGCTATCCGCCGAATGGTCATGGGTTGTACGACATGGCAGGCAACGTCTTCGAATGGGTCGGCGATTGGTACGACCGGGACTTCTATCGCGTCTCGCCGCGGAGAAACCCGCGAGGTCCCCTGACCCGGAACGACGCGCCACAGCGGCGAGCCGATCGAGGCGGCGGCTGGTGCATGGGAGTCGAGAACGTCCGCGTCTCGGCTCGTCACGCGGGCCCCGGACCGTGGGACGAAGGGGGTACGGCCGGTTGCCTGGGCTTCCGTCCCGTGATGGAGGTGCAAACCCGGCGGATGAGAGTTTCCGCCGAACGTTTCCTTCTCGAGCAGCGTCTTGCCGTCGAGCTCGATTCCAGGCTCGAATCCCCTTGAAAGGCAGCGATGGGCCTCGCCAAAGGCCGCAAGCGCGATCGCGCTGCCCAACGCGACCATCCGAGGGAGGGTTCGACCCATGAGGCCTCGTCGATGGGGCCGGCGAGTGCTCCGCAGGACGCCAGTGCTGGCGGGCTCGTCGACCCCACGGACATCGGGGCACGTCGATGGGAAGCGCCAGATCTCTACGGTGTTTCTACTGGGAAACCGGGCAGGGAAAGCGTCCTGCTCGCTGGTGTACACTCCGGTGCTTCCGCACCGAGCGCCCGATGCCCTCCGAAAGCCGCCCCCGACGCGCACACGACGCGCGTTGGGCCCGAGACCGGCGCAAGCGGCCAGATGCGAACCGACCTGTCGGATTCGGACCGCAGAGGGCCGCTTCGATGACTGCGCCGGATCGGTGGCTCGTCGGGCTGAAGCGGTTTGGCGTCTGTCTGCTTGCAGCCGGCGCGGAAGTGGCCGTCTTCGTCGTAACCCCACGGCTGAATCTGATCTACAACGGCTGGCCGAGAGGTTGGCTCGTCCTCACTACCGCGGTGGTGGCGGCCGGATTAGGGGGGCTTGCCGCAGGCCTGACCGCCATCGCGACGGGCGCAACTCTGATCTGGTGGCGCGGCTACTACTTTCAACCGATGCACCCGGGCCTGGAGGTGTTCGTCGGTATCGCGGTGTTTCACATTCTGGTGATCTACCGGCTGCAGCTGACCCGTCGTGCGCTCGTCCAGGAGCATGAAGCGTTCGCGAAGAGCTTTCACGGCAATGCCGCCGGCATGGTGATCACTCGGCTCGAGGACGGAATCGTCTGGGACGTCAACGATGCCTACCTGCGAATGACCGGTTACCGCCGTCAGGAATTGATCGGGCAGCCTCTTTCGGTGTTGTGGAAAAGACCTGAGCGGCGCGAGGAGCTGGTGCGCGAGCTGCGGAGGCAGGGCTCCGTGGAGAATCATGAATCGACGATCGTCCGCAAGACCGGCGAGGAGTGGACGGTGCTCGTCTCTGCACAGGTCATCCAGGTCGCGGGGCAGGCGGCGATCGTCAGTTCGGTCCAGAACATCACCGAGCGGAAGCGCATCGAGGAAGCCCTGCGCGAGGCCAACTCGGCGAAGGACAAATTCCTGACGAACCTCTCCCATGAGCTGCGCACGCCTCTCAACGTGGTGCTGGGTTACGCACGAATCCTGCGCTACACCTGCCCTGACCTGTCGGGCGACCGGCTGATAATGCTGGAGGCGGTGGAGCGCAACGGCATTGCGCAACTGCGCATCATCGAAGACCTCCTGGACGCCCAGCGAATCGTCAGCGGGAAACTGACCCTCGAACCGAGCATCGTCGACCTGAAGAGACTCGAAGAAAGCGTCATCGATGCTCTTCGCCCGCTCGCCAGGGCAAAATGCATCCACTATCAGGTCGACTTCGATCCAATCACCATCAGGGCCGATGGTCCGCGGATTCAGCAGGTGTTCTGGAATCTGCTTTCGAACGCCATCAAGTTCACGCCGGAGAACGGCTGCATCCGCGTGTCTGGCAAGTTGAACGATGGCCGGGTGGTGATTCGGGTGGTCGACAGTGGTGAAGGAATTCCAGCGCACTTCTTGCCTCACGTTTTCGAGCGCTTCCGGCAGTTGGACGACAGCAGCACCCGGCGCCATGCGGGCCTTGGTCTGGGGCTCGCGATCGCCAAGGAGATCGTCGAACTGCACGGCGGGGAGATCCGCGCAGAGAGCGCCGGCGTCAATCAAGGCGCAACGTTTATCGTGGTGTTGCCGGCAGCGCGTGCCTGGGAGTGAAGCGCCACCCCTCTACGGCCTTTGGGCAGGACGGGCGTCCCGAATTCGCTAGGACGCTTAGCCCCCTCGTGATACGTTCCCAACCTCAACCGTTTGCGTGAGCGGAGCCCCGGCGTGGTGCCGGCCACGCAGGTTCAGGCGGGGCCCCAGGTTCAGGCGGGGCCCGTCGAGGAGGAGTATTGATGAGAGTCTCTCTAGCCGTGGGCGTCGTCGTGTGCGTGTTGACTGGCTGGGCGCCGGTCCTCGCGCAGCCCAGTCAACCGGCGCAACCGTCGCCGGCGACGTCCGATATCTACCACGTGCACTTCACCAAGGCGGCGCCCGGCCAGGCGGATGCGCTCGGCAAGGCGCTGTCCGCTCCTGTTCCGAAGGCGCCAATGCCCGATCACTTCGTGGTGCTCCGTCACCAGGAAGGGGACGATTGGGACTACGCGGTGATTCAGCACCTCGGACCGAAGGCCACCGTCGAACCCGGACCGGCACCGGCCGAGCCGTCGCGCGACCTGCGTGCGTGGCATACCGACACGTTCGTCAGCGGCCCCGCGTGGGCCGAGTTCAGCAAGGCCATGGGGGTCGGCAGCACCGGGGGCGCGGGCATGGTGTACATCGTGGGCGTGCACCGCAGCGTTCCCGGCCACCGCGATCAGTTGCTGAAATCGTTGAACGCGCCCGGCCCGGCCCCGGCGAAGGGAGAGACCGGCAACGTCGTGTTGCAGCACGTCGAAGGTGGAGATTGGACCTTCCTCACGATCACCCGCTATAGCTCGTGGCAGGCGCTCGCCGCGGATCGCAGCGCCGCCGCGACCGACCCGAGCGGCGCCGGAGGCTGGACCGATGTCCGCCAGCACTCCGCGTTTCACCGGGACACCATCGCGGATCGCATCAAGTAGCCCAGTCAGGGCATCGCGCGCCCGGGGGCGGCTGACAACCGCCCCGCCCGTCCACCTCCTAGCGGCGACGCACCAAGGCCGAGACCCTTCGTCATCGGTCGACCCGTCGCCACATCCAGGTGCTGTAGATTCGCGCGACCGCTGACTCGCGACCAGAGCTCCAGGAACCGGGCCTCCTGTCAGAACTTCACGCGAATTCCAATCGTGATCGGCATCGTCCAGCGCGAGCTCTTGTCGTTGATGTCCTCGAGCCCGGTACCGACCAACGCGTCGATGGCGGAGAGGCCGCTGTTGTACCGGAAGCCGAACTGCCCGTTGAGGTCGAAGCGCTCGTTCAGCATGTACAGGACGCCTCCGTTGACTCCCACCGTGAATGCCGCCGTGCCATCGTAGAGATCGGTCACGTATCGCTCGAGGCCGGCTTGGGGCGACGCCAGGACACCGTCGATCTCGGGAATAATGGAGACGCCTATCGCGGCGCCACCGTAGGGACGCCAGCGCTCTGTGCTCGCGGCGAAATAGTGACGACCGCCGGCTTCGATGCTCCACGCATGGTAGCCGTCGAAGGTTCCGAACAGGTCGAAGGTTCCGGCGGTGCCGAGATTGACGACGTCGGCGCCGACCCGCTGGTAGCTGACCTGGGCGCGCACTTCGTTGATGTCGTCCACCCTGAAGCCCGCGCTGAACTGCAGCAGCACGCCGTTGCCATAAACCTCGTCGAACGGTTGTGACTGAAAGATGACGGGGACGCCGTTGAGCGTGCCGATACCGGCCGACAGGAAATCGCCGCTGAGCCCGATGTCCCAGCCGAGCGAGGCTTCCGCACTCCACGGCGACTGCGGGGTCTGCGCGCCGGCGTCGGCCGCGAGAAACGAGGACGTGCACAGCGCCAGCGCGGCAATCGACCTGAACGAACACTTCATCATTGAACCTCCACACAAGATCTCTCTGCCACGAGATCATACTGCCAGGCTGGTCGACCGATGGGCGTGCGCTCTTGCCGGTACTGGCGGACGGCCGGGCCGGGTCGCTGGCGTCGAGCTCAACCAGCCCTTTCCGGCGCGGCTGCGTGGCATGCGTGCCTAGCTTGGATTCGAAACGCCGGAACGCTCGGAGTCCTCGAGCAGGCGAACGATCGCGTCGTGCCCGCGCTTCTCCGCCCAGGCCTTCGGGGTCGCCCAGGGCGGGTCGTCGGGCAGGGAGGACCGTGCGCCGCGTCCCAGCAGGAACTCGACCATCCGCGCGTGTCCCTCCCGCGCCGCCCATGCGAGCGGCGTGGACCTGTATTCCTCGTCTCGCGCGTGCAGATCCGCGCCGTGATCAAGAAAGACAGCCGCATGCTCGAGCTGCCCGCTGGCGGCGAACCGGTGCAGCGGCGTGACGCGCAGCCAGTTCGGCCGGTTCGGATCCATGCCGTGCCGGAAGAGCAACTCCGCCATCGCCCGCGGCTGCGCCACCGTGACGCTGCGCGCGAGATGGGGCTGATAGCGCAGCAGCAAACCGACGAACGGCTCATGCCCGCGGCCCGCGGCGTGCGAAAGGGCGTCCGGATTGTCGGCCAGCGCCGGGTTGTCCGCGAACAGCGGCTCCGCCGCCGCCGTGTCTCCGAAGTGTGCCAGGACCGGGATGGCCCGGCGGAGGCCGGTCGCGACGATCTTCTCGTAGGTCAGCGCGCCAGCGGGTTCGATCGGGATCTCCCAGACGGCGCCGTACGACGCGAGCAGCTCGATCGTCCGGAGGTCGCCGCGCCGGATTGCGATCCACACGGCATCGGCGGAGCTCTCCACCGGAGGATTCGGGTAGGCGCCGCGCTCGAGCAGGAGCTGTACCATCTCGTAGTGACCGTGGTAGACGGCCGAGTAGAGCGCGTGCCCGTGCGGCGCGATCCCCTCCTCGGGGAGATTGGGATCGGCCCCGCGCTCGAGGAGCAGCTCGACGATCTCAAGGTGCCCGCCGGCCACCGCGTTCTTGAGCGGCGCGCCGCATCCGGCGTAATACGAGTTGTATTCATCGACGCGGTTCGCGAGGGTTGGATCCTCGTCCAGAAGCGCACGGACGCGCGCGAGGTCCCCTTTGAATGCGGCCATCCCGATCGGCACACGCGCGCCGCGCGCGACCAGGTGCCGGTAGACTTCGTCCGGCGTTGTCATCACGTCGTCCGGCACGTCGCGCCAGCCGCGATAGTGATAGTCACCGTTGGTGAGCTGGATCGGCCGGGCGCCGTCCGCGCGCCGCGCGTCGATGTCGGCGCCGCGGGCGAGCAGCTCGTCGATGAGCGGAAGCTGGCGCGTCATCACGGCCCAATGAATCGGCTGGTTCGATCGGACGTCGCCCGCCCGGAGGAGATGCGGTGACTCGTCGAGGAGTCGCCGGACTTCCGCGGGCTCCCGCTTCCGGATGGCTGCCGCGACGGCTTCGCCTTCGGACGACGCGCCGTGCAGCGCGGCCAGCTTGCGTTCGAGCAGCTGCGTCATCTCCGCGTACCCGCGGTCTCTGGCCATCTCCAGCAAGTCGCCCAGCGCCAGCGGCTCGGCGCCATGGTCCAGGAGGAAGTCCGCCACCGCAAGCTGGTTCTCGCGCACGGCGAACGAGAGCGGCGTACGGTATTCGTAATGCGCGCGGGCGAGCGACGGGTTCAGCGTGACGAGCCGTGTGACCGTGTCGAGGTCTCCGGTGATGCAGGCGCAGAACATCGCCCAGACGTCCGTGCCGGCACCCGGCGACCAGAGCCACGGCTTCTGCTGTTTCAGCGCCTCGGGCGGGATCAGGCGGGCAACCTTGTCCGCGGACGCCGAATCTCTCGACGGCCGCGCTCGGTACCGTCCTCGTTCGATGTCGTCCATGTCTCACCTCAGACGCTGCCGCGCCGAGTACCGTCGACTTCGACGGTGTTGCTCGCGAGGCCACGCTCGTGCCGAATCTCGCCGACAAGCTCGAGTTGGCCATTATTCAGGGCGCGGTGGTCGGCGGCGGCCTGACGGTGATTGCGAATCCTCCGAACCCTGCCGGTCACGCACTTCTGGGACGGTTTTTCGACGGAGCCATTTCGCCACTCGGCGCGGCGATTCTGCCGACCGTTATCGCCGCGGTCGTTTTTCGGTTGCTGTGACGTCCTGCCCGTAGCTGCGTGGGACGATGGGGCGAACGTCGGCCCTGAGCACGATCTGCCGGCCGCGAAGAAATAACGAACCCTTAGTGCCCCGTACTGGCCTGCTCGCACCGCCATCGCGGGCGGCCAGCGGTCGCGTCGATGGTGTGGCTCACGAATTGCCGATGTCAATCGATGCGATTGCATCGCGCGGTGAAACGGCGTGGCGTTGGTGCCGGCTCTCCAATATTCCGGGGGATCTCCAGCGGGACGGAGTCATGGTCTGCTCGTTTCCCGACGTCGCCCTGCGCGGCCCGAGGCTGCCCCCGGCGAATCCATGACTGCAACGACGGCGGCCAGCGTCGTGCCTCGTCGGTCGGGACCAGGCCGGCGTGGCGGAGTACTCACGATGGTCGCACGACGTCACCCGAATCGCGGAATGGACGGTCCACGGCGTGGCGCGAAGTCGCGGGCGCTGTGGCTATGAGAGGGATGCGAGATGGCAAAACTGAACGTTGTGGACGTCACGGAGCAAAAGCGCCTGAATGACACGCGTGAAGCCGGCGTACCGTGGAAGAAATGGGGGCCCTACCTGAGCGAGCGGCAGTGGGGTACGGTCCGCGAAGACTACAGCCACGACGGCAATGCGTGGAACTACTTCTCCCACGACCAGTCGCGGTCGCGAGCGTACCGGTGGGGCGAGGACGGCCTTGGCGGCATCTCGGACGACAAGCAGCGGCTGTGCTTTGCGGTCGCGCTGTGGAACGGGCGTGACCCCATCCTCAAGGAGCGCCTGTTCGGGCTGACGAACAGCGAGGGGAACCACGGCGAGGACGTGAAGGAGTATTACTTCTACATCGACAGCACGCCCACGCACTCGTACATGAAATACCTCTACAAGTACCCCCAGCGGGAGTTCCCGTATCGCGATCTCGTGGAGACCAACGGCCGCCGCACCCGGGAAGAGCTCGAGTACGAGCTGCTCGATACCGGCGTGTTCGATGACGATCGCTACTTCGACGTGTTCGTGGAGTACGCCAAAGCGGATCCGGAGGACGTGTTGGTGCGAATCACCGTGCACAACCGCGCGGCGGAAGCGGCGCGGCTGCACGTGGTGCCGACGTTGTGGTTCCGCAACACGTGGTCATGGGGCGTCGATGACCGGAAGCCGTCGTTGCGTCAGAACGGCGCCGGCGCGATCGAGGCCTCGCATCACGAGCTCGGGACCTGCACGTTGCTCTGCGAGGGATCGCCGGAGCTGCTGTTCACGGAGAACGAGAGCAACGCGGAGCGGCTGTGGGGACAGCCCAATCGGTCTCCGTATGCGAAGGATGCGTTCCACGACTACATCGTCTCCGGGCAGCGGGACGCGGTGAACCCGGCGAACGAAGGGACCAAGGCCGCGGCGCACTACGTGCTCGACGTGCCAGGTGGTGGCAGCCGTACGGTCCGCGTCCGCCTGGTGGCGGCGCCGAAGGAGGGCTTCGGCGATTTCGACGAGGTGTTGACCAACCGCATCGCGGATGCCGACGAGTTCTACACGCGGATTACCCCTCGCACGCTCGGCGAGGATGCCCGTCGGGTTCATCGCCAGGCGCTCGCTGGAATGTTGTGGAGCAAGCAGTACTACTACTTCGACCTCGAGCGGTGGCTCAGCGAACACAAGAGCCACCCGTTGCTCGAACCGGCGCGGCACGGCGTGCGGAACAGGGAGTGGTTCCACATGCTCAATGCCGACATCATCTCGATGCCGGACAAGTGGGAGTACCCCTGGTACGCCGCGTGGGACCTGGCGTTCCACACGACGTCGCTGGCGCTGGTGGATTTCGACTTCGCGAAGGACCAGCTCCTGCTGATGCTGCGCAACCTGTACTTCCACCCGAATGGCCAGATCCCCGCCTATGAGTGGAACTTCAGCGACGTGAACCCGCCGGTGCACGCTTGGGCCACGCTCTTTCTCTTCAACATGGAGCGGACGCTCGGCCGGGCCGACATGCGCTTCCTGGAGCGGTCGTTCCAGGGGCTGATGCTCAACTTCAACTGGTGGGTGAATCGCAAGGATCCGGCGGGTCGCAACGTCTTTGCGGGCGGGTTCCTCGGCCTGGACAACATCGGCGTGTTCGATCGCAGCGCCGAGCTGCCGACCGGCGGATCGCTCGAGCAGGCGGACGGCACGGCATGGATGGCGTTCTACTGCCAGTGCATGCTGGAGATCGCGCTGATCCTCTCCGAGTACGACCCGATGTACGAGGAGGATGCGTTCAAGTTCGTCCAGCACTTCATGTGGATCTCGTATGCGATGGATCGGATCGGCGAGCACCACGACGAAATGTGGGACGAGGAGGACGGGTTCTTCTACGATCTGCTGCGGCTCCCGAACGGCCAGTCGATGCGCATGAAGGTGCGATCGATGGTCGGTCTACTGCCGCTGTGTGCGTCCACGGTGTTCGAGGGGGATGTCACGACGCGACACCCGAAGCTGATGGAGATGATCGCGCTCTTCCGGAAGCGCCATCCGGAGCTCGTGTCGCAGGTGGCGCCCACCGACGAGGGGTTCATCGGCTACGACGGGCGGAGGCTGTTGTCGATCCTGAACAAGACCAAGCTGCAACGCGTGCTCCGGTACTTGCTCGACGAGAACGAGTTCCTCGGGCCGTACGGCATCCGCTCGCTCTCTCGGTACCACCTCGATCATCCGTTCAGTTTCTGGGTCCGCGGCCAGGAATTCACCGTCCAGTACCTGCCCGCGGAGTCGAATACGGGTATGTTCGGTGGAAACTCCAACTGGCGCGGTCCCGTCTGGATGCCCGTCAACACGCTCATCGTCCGCGCCCTCCTCAACCTGTACGCGTTCTATGGCAACGACTTCACGGTGGAGTGCCCGACCGGATCCGGCCGTCAGATGAACCTGTTCCAGGTCGCCGAGGAGATTACCCGACGTCTGGCTGCCACGTTCCGGCGCAATGCCGAAGGGCAGCGTCCAGTGTACGGCGGTACCAGGAAGTTCCAGGATGACCCGCACTGGCGGGACCTGATCCTGTTCTATGAGTATTTCCACGGGGATAACGGGGCGGGGCTCGGCGCGAGCCACCAGACGGGGTGGACCGGCCTGATCGCACCTCTCGTCGACCTCTTCGGGCGCGTCGACGCAACGAGCCTCCTTGAATTCCAACGGGCGCTGCTGAAGGCACGCGTCGTCAGAGAGCAGGTAGGCGGGCAGCCCGTCGCTGTGTAGGAGTCCGGCGATCGACGTGACGGGGCGGCAGGCACGGGGTCGCCGCCCCACATCTGTCAGCCACTTCAGCGGAAGCCCGGCCATTCCGGCGCTTTAGAAACCGAAGCGGTCGGAGCGGTGGGCCGACGGAGTGCGCTCGTACGGCGCGCCCAAGTCGAGGCGCGAACGAGGCGGCACTTTTGTGGGCGGGCCGCAGCGCTGGGGCGTGCGGGCTGAGGGAGGGCCAAATGAAGTAGATTGCGTCAGTACGGCAACCTTCGGCCATGGAGCAGACGCATGGAACTGACGCAGCTGTTTCTCGCGGAGCTCGATCGCGAGGCGGAGCGCACGCGCCGCGCGCTCGAGCAGGTGCCCCTCGATCGCGATGACTGGAAGCCCCACCCAAAATCGATGCCGCTCGGGCGCCTCGCCGGGCTCGTCGCCTCGATGCCCTCGTGGGTCTCGCTCATCATCGAGCAGGACGAGCTGGATCTCACGCCGCCGCCCGGACGCGGCCAGTACCAGCAGCCAGCGACGGAGAAGCTGATCGAAGCCCTCGATGGACACGTCGTGAAGGCGCGACAGTCGCTCGCGAAGACATCCGATCAATTCCTCACAACGACCAACTGGCGCCTGCGCGCCGGCGGCAACGTCGTCATGGACCTCCCGCGGCATATCGTGCTTCGTGACACGCTGAACCATCTCGCCCACCACCGCGGACAGCTGACCGTGTATCTGCGGCTGAACGACCGGACGGTACCTGCCATCTACGGTCCATCGGCGGACGATACGCAATTCGCCTAGTGGACCGGGCGATGGCTGCGCCTCGGGGATCCCGGTCGATTCCGGCGGCATTGCGGCTCGCTGCCGAGCATGCGACGGCAGTGGCGCTGGCGGAATGCCCGACCCTCGCCGACGCGGCGCCGCGGATCCTCCGGGCGATCTGCGAATTGCTCGAGTGGGAGCATGGCGCGCTGTGGACGGTTGACACGCGCACAGATCGCCTTCGTTGCCTCGACGTGTGGCAAGGAGCGGAGGCGTCGTTCCCCGCCTTCGCGGCGGCGAGCCGCCAGACCTCGTTCGAGCGCGGCATCGGGCTGCCCGGGCGGGTCTGGGAGACGGGCACACCCGCGTGGCTCCCCGACGTCGTCAGCGATCGGAACTTCCCTCGGGCCGCGATTGCCGCGCGTGAGGGCTTGCACGGTGCGCTCGGCTTTCCGATTCTGCTGCACGGCCAGGTGCTCGGCATTCTGGAGTTCTTCAGCCGCGAGATCCGCGAGCCTGATGAAGCGCTGCTCCAGATGCTCACCACCATTGGCAGCCAGATCGGCCTGGTCGTCGAGCGCCGGCGCGCGCAGGAAGAGCTCGATCGCTTCTTCAACCTCTCGCGCGATCTGTTCTGCATCGCCGGGTTCGACGGCTACTTCAAGCGGTTGAACCCGATGTGGACGAAGGCGCTCGGCTACGAGCTCCGCGAGCTGCTCGAGCAGCCCTACGTCGAGCTGCTGCACCCCGACGATCGCGACAAGACGGTCGCCGAGGCTCAGCGGGTCGAGCAGGGTGCGGACACGCTGTCGTTCGAGAACCGCTATCGCTGCAAGGACGGATCGTACCGCTGGCTGCAGTGGAGCGCGACGCCCTATCCAGGTGAGCAGATGATCTACGCGGCGGCGCGCGATGTCACCGAGCGCAAGGCTACCGAGGCGCAGCTCGAGGCGACGCGGCGGCAGCTCCAGCAGAACGCCGAAAACCTCGCGCAGCTCGTCAAGGAGCTCGAGATCGCTCGGCATCAGGCAGAGGAGGCCACGCGCGCCAAGGGAGAGTTCCTCGCGAACATGAGCCACGAGATCCGGACGCCGCTCACCGCCATCATCGGCATGACGGACCTGGCGCTCGGCACGCGGCTCACCGGCGAGCAGCGGGGCTACCTGGAAGCCGTCAAGGCGTCCTCCGACGCGCTGCTGGCGATCGTCAACGACGTGCTGGACTTCTCGAAGATCGAGGCGCGTCGCCTCGAGCTCGAGCACGTCCCGTTCGGGCTGCGCGACACCGTTGAAGATGCCATGCGGCTGATGGCGCTGCGCGCCGGGGAACAGAAGCTCGAGCTCGCCTGCCACATCGATCGCGCGGTACCGGACGGGCTGGTCGGCGATCCCGGGCGGCTGCGGCAGGTGATCGTCAATCTCGTCGGCAATGCGATCAAGTTCACGCCGCGCGGCGAGGTGGTGCTCACCGCCGCTGTGGAGAGCTGCACGGAGGAGCGCGCGCGCCTGCGCTTCGCGGTCAGCGATACCGGCATCGGCATTCCGGCCCACCTGCATCGAACCATCTTCGCGGCGTTCGCCCAGGCCGACACCTCCACGACGCGCCGCTACGGCGGCACGGGACTGGGGCTCGCCATCACGGCGCAGCTCGTGCAGATGATGGGTGGCGAGATCGCCGTCGACAGCCAGGAGGGGCGTGGCAGCACGTTTCGCTTCTCGGCGGAGTTCGAGCGCTCCACTGCCGATCAGCCGCAGCGCGCCGCCGCCGAGCCTGTGGGCGTGCGGGGACTGCACGTGCTGGTCGTCGACGACAACGCGACGAACCGGCGCATCATCGGCGAGATGCTCGCGAGCTGGCATATGCGCGCCGATGTCGTAGACGGCGGCGCCTCGGGTCTGAGCGCGCTGGAGCGCGCGCACGCGACCGGGGATCCGTTCGCCGTCGCCGTCGTCGACGGCCAGATGCCCGGGATGGACGGCTTCGAAGTCGCGAGACGGATCCGCAGCGATCGCCGCTTCGACAACGTTCCGGTGATCATGCTGACGTCGATGGGGCGGCCGGGTGACCTGACGCGGTCGCGGAGAGCCGGCGTCGCGGAGTACCTCACGAAACCAGTCAAGCACTCGGATCTCCTCGACGCGATCGTGACGCTCTGCGGCGCACGCGCTGCCGATAGGCCAGTCGTGCCGCGTGCACGCGGGCCGCGCCGCAGGCTGCGCATCCTGCTGGCGGAAGACAACGCCGTCAATCGCAGACTGATCCGTAGCATCCTCCGCAAACGCGGCCACGAGCTCGTCGCGGTGGAAGACGGCCGGCGCGCGGTGCACGCGCTGACGGCCGCGAAGCGTTCGTTCGATCTCGTGCTCATGGACGTGCAGATGCCCGAGATGGGCGGGATCGAAGCGACCGCCGCGATCCGCGAGCGCGAACGACACTCCGGCCGGCATGTGCCGATCGTCGCCATGACGGCGCACGCCATGACCGGTGACCGCGAGCGTTGCCTGCGCGCCGGCATGGACGGATATCTGGCGAAACCCGTGCATGCGGACAAGCTCGTCGAGGCCGTCGAGCGGCACGCGGCGGCGGCCGTCCCCACGGATGCTGCGTACCGTTCCGTCAACGTGGCGCTGGAAGACCACGGCGGCCTCGACATGACCGCTGCGCTCTCCCACGTGAATGGCGACCGGCGCCTGCTGCGGGAGATCGCCAGGCTGTTTCTCGCCGATTCACCCCGGACGCTGGCGGCACTGCGCCGTGCGGTCCGCGACGGCGATGCCGCCGGCACGCGGGCGGCAGCGCACGCGTTCAAGGGATCGATCGCGATCTTCGGCGCGCGCGACGCCGTCGAACGTGCCCTGGCGCTGCAGCAAATGGGGGAAGCCGGCGACCTCTCGAGTGCTACGGCAGCGCTCTCGGCTCTGGAATCACGCATCGCCGCACTGAACCGGGATCTGGTGGCCCTGACGCGGAGCACGTCGACAGCACGCGCACGGCGTCGACGGCCCGTCCGCGACGCGCGAAGTTCCCGCGCCCGCAAGACCGCGAGGAAGCGTTAGAGACGACCGATGGCGAACATCCTCGTCGTGGACGATGACCGCGCGACACGTCACCTGCTCGCCAGACTGCTCACCAGCGCGGGCTTCCGCACGACGGCGGCAAAGGACGGCGCCGACGCCTTGAAGCGGCTTCAGAACGGCCGCTTCGACCTGATGCTGCTCGACATCTGGATGCCGCGCATGACGGGGCTGGACCTGCTCGCCACGCTCCGCCGCCGCAAGCGGCGCATCAAGGTGATCGTCCTGACCTCCGACGACACGCCGGAGACGCTGCTCCGGACGCTGCGCGAGCGGGCCTTCGAGCACCTGCACAAGCCCGTCGACCCGCTCGCGCTCGTGCGGCTGGTCCGCGAAGTGCTCAAGGGCGCGCCGCCGCCGCGGATCGAAGTCGTGTCAGCGAGGCCGGAGTGGGTCGAGCTGGTCGCCGCCTGCACGCGCGAGGCGGCCGAACGGGTCCAGGGCGTCGTCGCGCGGCTCGACACCGACCTCGCCGACGACGTCCGCGAGTCGGTCGGTTATGCGTTTCGAGAGCTGCTGCTGAACGCCGTCGAGTGGGGCGGCCGGCTGGATCCGAATCGCCGGGTGCGTATCTCGTTCCTGCGCGGCCGCCGCATGCTGCTCTATCGAATTGCCGATCCGGGCACCGGGTTCCGCATCGAGGATCTCGACCACGCCGCGATCATGCATCCCGGCAATCCCATCGAGCACATGTCGAAGCGCCAGCAAAAAGGGCTGCGCCCCGGCGGCTTCGGTCTGCTGATGGTGCGCGCGAAAGTGGACGAGCTGATCTACAACGAAAAGCGCAACGAGGTCGGGTTCATCAAGTACTTCGATTGAAGGTCCGCCGCCGACCGGGGCGTGCTGTTCCCCGGCACCAGCATCGGAGCTGCCGGTCGATCCGGAGCGAGTCGCACGCCGACGTGAAGCTCAGGTCCTACGGCTGCTTCAGTCCCTTGACCGCCTCCTTGGCTCTTTCCTCCAGCTCGGCGTGCCACCACTTCTCCGTCCCGGCCGGCAGCGCCTGGTTGACCCCGAAGACGATGCGATTGGTTGCGGTGACCTGCCACCCGTCGAGCACAAGCGTCGAGTATTTGGTGCTGCGTTTCTCCAGCAGGCGTCGGCCAGGCGCGGTCTGCCTGGCTTTCAGCGTGCCTTGTTCGTCGAAGATGTAGGCGACGATGGTGAATTCTTCCAGGTCCTGATCGGTGGGGTTGGTTGCCGCATAGAACAGAATCGCGGGTTCGTCCGCGACGATGTTGAAGACTCTCGCGCGGCTGAGTTGTACGGGTGAGCCCGGGGCCTGCACGATCGCAGGGGTCACCTCGCCGGCAGAGGCTGCCAGCCATAGAACGACGGATGTCGCGAGAAAAGTCATTCGTCCTCCAGCAATGCGCGTCGAGTCACGGCGCGACCTCGCGGTGTGTCCGCGGCGCAAGAACCCATCATCCTCGAGCATCATCGATCAGGTCCTTACAGGTTGACCAGCACATCCCGTGATGGAGCGGGTTCGGTTTTGTCCAACACCCGTCTGCTGCCGTTGCTCCCATGCAACCCGGGAGCCGGTCCGGCGGCGATTTTCCGCGTTCCTCGGCACCCGTCTTTTGGCATCCGTGTCCGCGCACAGGCGACCGCAGCTTTCGAGGGCGAATCCGGCGGCGAGGATATCAGCGAGGACGTGGAGCGACTTCGGCCTCGTGGCCTTAAGCGGGATCTGTTCCTGACGCTCGGCTTGCTGGGCATCTATCTGGAATGGGTGACGGCCACTTCCCTAGTCCACGCGCAGGGCCGCGGCTGGATCGATGCGCGCGGCGCGGCGCGCGGGCAGGTAGGCGGCCAACAGCGACACCACGCCGAGCAGCAGCGCCACGCCGACGAACGTCAGCGGGTCGTCCGGCGCGATGCCGAACAGCATCGACTCCACCGACCGCCGCAGAATCCAGGCGGCGAGCACGCCCATGGCAAGTCCCGCCAGTGCAATCCAGGCGCCTTCGCTGGCGACGAGCACAATCACGTCGCGGGTCTGCGCGCCGAGCGCGACTCGGACGCCGATCTCGCGCGTGCGCTGCGTCACCGCAAAGGCGACCAGCGCCGCGATTCCGACCGCGGCGAACGTCAAGGCGATTGCCGCGAACGTGGACACGACGATGCTGCTGAACCGCCAGGCTGCGAATGCCCGGCCGACCACCTCGTCCATGGTCGAGACGGCGTCGATCGTCGCGTCAGGATCGAGCGCGGCGACCGCAGTTCTCAGCGCGGGGACCGCCGCGAGGGGATCGCCCGTGAGGCGCACGATGAGATGCTGCACCTGATTCGGCGCCTGGCGGTACGGCAGGTACAGGTCGAACCGCGGCGTGTCAACCTCACGATATCTGGCGTCTTCGACCACGCCAACGACGGTCGGCCACACGGGCATCTTCCCTTCTTCGGGTTCAGGTGCGCCGTATGCCAGCATGCGCCTGCCTATCGGATCCTGCCCCGGCCACAGCCACGCGGCCAGCGACTGCCCAATGATGACCACCGGCGGCGACGTCGCCGTGTCGCGCTCGTCGAAGAATCGTCCGCGTAGCAGTCGAATATCCATCGCACGGAAATAGTCCGGTGTGGCGGCCTCCCAGTTCACTATCGGGTTGCGGCTGAAACTCTCGGCGGCGAGCGGCTGCCCTTCGATGATGACGCCGCTATCCATACCGATGGCGCCATGCGCGAAGGGCCGCTGATACACGGCGCCAGCGGCGACGGCTCCCGGCAGTCGTCGTGCGCTGTCGAGCACGGCATCGATCAGCGCCCACTGCTTCTCCTTGGTATCGTGTTTCTCCTCGGAGTAGCTCAAGTTGAACGTCAACACGCCCCGCGGATCGAAGCCGAGATCGAGTCGGCGCAGGGCCGTGAAACTGCGGATGAACAGTCCGGCAGCCGTCAGCAGCACGACCACGGCCGCGAGCTGCGCGGCCACGAGCAGCTTGCGCGTGCGCGCGGACGGGGACGTCGCGGTTGCCGACCGCGAACGCTCGTAGAGCCCGGCGAAGGGCGCGCCGCCGCTGTGCCGCCATGCCGGGAAGAGCCCGACCATGACCGCGGTTCCCAGGCACAGGACCAGCGCGAACAGCAAAGCGCGGATATCGATCGCCGCCTCGTCGAGGCGAGGCACTTCCATGGGAGCGAGCGACACGATCGTGTCGAAGCTCACATACCCGAGACCGACACCGAGGACGCCTGCGATCAGGGACAGCACGATCGATTCGCAGAATAGTTGCCAAACGATCTGGAGCCGCCGCGCTCCGAGCGCAAATCTCACCGCCACCTCGCGCCTCCTCCCTGCGCCGTGAACCAGCAGCAGCGCTGCGGCGTTGACACACGCAATCAGCAGCAGCGCGCCCGAGGCGCCGGCGATCGCGAGCAGCGCCGGACGAGCGGGACCGAGCAGGTGCCTCATCAATGGCGTCGCCACCACCGCCATCGAGGTGTTCGCCATCCCGCTCTTCAGTTCCTCGTTGCGTGCGATGGTCGACAGCTCGGCGACCGCGTTCTCCACGGTCGCGTCGGGTGCCAGGCGCCCGAGCGCATACATCGCGCGCACGTTGTCGGCGCCCGCCAGCGCCGGACCGAGCGCCGTCCACACCTGCGCGCCGGCAGGAATGCGGAACTCCTCCGGCATGACACCGATCACTTCGAAGGCGACGGCCTTGTGCCCCATGCCGACCGTCAACAGCCGCCCGATGATCGACGGATCGGACGAGCACTGCTGCCGCCAGACTTCTGCGCTCAACACCACCGTCCGCCGCGCACCATGCAGATCGTCCGCGGGGCGGAAGGTCCGCCCGATCATGGGCCGTGCGCCGAGCACGTCGAAGAATCCCGACGACACCGCGTTCTGCACGGCGCGGAACGGGCGTCCCGGGCCCGTCACGTGCAGTTCCCCCCAATTGACCGATCCGAACAGCTCGATCGCGGTGAAGCTCTTCTGGCCGGCACGCCACGCGCGCTGATCCAGCAGCGACACCTCCACGACCTGCTGCGAACGGGCAGCGTCGCGCCCCCACAGGAGCATGACCCGATCGGGATCGGCAACCGGCAGCGGCCTGATCAGGACGGCGTGCGCGATGCTGAAGATTGCGGTGACGGCGCCGACCGCCACGGCAAGCATCAAGACGACGGTCGCCGAGAGCCAGCCGCCACGGCGCACGTTCCTGGACGCTGACCTGAAATCTGCCGCGAGTGTCATGTGAGCACCCCAACGAAAAGAGAGTCGGCAGAGCGGGGTTCGAGCACGCCTTGAACTGAGTCGACGTGCAAGCGTCAGCAGCGGACTATACCTGCTGTTTGCCGTGTTCTGTGGTACCATCCCGCGCTCGCTGCGACACATCTCCGATGCCACCCCACGCCGTCCCGCACATGCCAGCGGCAGCGCCGGCCATGCCCGAACGCGTCTATGCCGATCAGACTCCGCATCCCCGGCCAGCCTGAGACCGCCCCCGCGACCGCAATTCGCGCCACGGGCTCACCCGCCGAACCGCCGTCTGTCACGAGGCTGCTGGATGACGTAGAAGTCGTTCACGCGTATTCCCTCTCGCCAGCGGCGCGCGCACAGGCGGCCACCGCCCCGGCCGAGCTGACCGTCGCAGACGACGACATCATCGAGATCGAGGTCGACGGCCTTCAGCTGTGGACGTCGGCGCGCAAGTACCACGAGACCCTTCGCGCGATTCGTCCGGAAGCCGGCCGCGGCGATGCCGTTGTCGTCGACGCGCTGCCGGTTGCGGGCGCGGCCACTCGAGGCGACAGCGATCGTCACGCGAGCGCCGTGCGCATTCTGCGCGTGACCGGCGCATGGCTCGAGGAACAGCTGCGGCAGCCGCAGGTTCTGAAGGAGTTCGCGCAGGACTTCGACTTGGATCTCTCCGGACCCGCCGGATCCTGGATCCTGGGGAAGGCAGTGACGTGGCTGATCGAGCGTCAGCTGACGCCGCGCGAAGGCCTGTACCACTGGGCACACGCGACCCGCGCGCCGCAGGCAGGTGCACCCGATCCCTCCGAGGCACGACTCGACGGGATCGACCCTTCGAAACCGGTTTTGGTCTTTATCCACGGCACCGCGTCGAGCACGCTCGGCAGCTTCGGCGAGTTCGCGGGGTCTGGTGCGGGCGACCAATGGAACGAGCTCACGAAGTTCTTCGAGGACCGCATCTACGCCTTTGAGCACAAAACGCTGAGCTGCAGCCCGATCGAGAACGCAATCACGCTGGCGGACCGGCTGCCGGCGCGCTCCAACGTGTACGTGGTCTCGCACTCCCGCGGCGGCATGGTCGGCGACCTGCTGTGCCTCCGCAGCATACCGGCCGAACGGATCGCGGCCTTCACGCGACATGGCGAGTTCGACGAAGCGGACACGTACGACCGGCGGCGGCTCGCGGCACTCTCCGCTCTGCTGGCGCGGAAGCAGTTCCGCGTGCAGCGGTTCGCCCGCGCCGCCTGCCCCGCACGCGGTACTCTTCTCGCTTCGGAGAACCTCGATCAGTTCCTCTCGGTCCTCACCTACCTCGTTGGCCTGATTCCCGTGGTGAAGCTCTCGCCGATCTACGAGGTGGTGAAGCGGATTACCCTCGAGACGGTCCGCCGCCGTTGGGAGCCGGGGATGCTGCCTGGGCTCGAGGCGATGACCCCGGCCTCTCCGCTCGTACGGCTGCTGAACACCTCGAGCGACGATGTCTTCGCATCGCTCGGAGTGATCGCCGGTGATATCCATGGCGGCAGCTGGGTCAAGCGGTTCGGCACGTTCATCTCCGACCGGGTGATCTACGACAACCGCGATAACGATCTGGTGGTCAACACCGACTCCATGTTCCGCGGCGCGGTGCGGAAAGGGGCGCGGTACGTCTTCGATCAGGGAGCCGACGTCTCGCACTTCAATTACTTCAGAAACCGCCGGACGCGCGCCCGGGTGGTGCAGTGGCTGACCGCGAAAACCGTCGACGCGCTGAGCGACTTCCGCCCGCTCGAGGAAGCCATGATCCAGCCGGTCCCGATGAGGCGTCTGGGAGAGACCCGCGCCGCCGTCCACCGGCCCGCCGTCGTACTCGTTCCTGATCTCATGGGATCGGACCTGCACACCGAATCCGGGCGGTTGTGGCTGGACTACGCGGCGCTCTCGAGCGGCGGGGCCGGCCTGCTCGCAGACCTCGGGCCAGCGGTTCAATCGAAGGCGGTCCTCGGCGAACACTACGGCCCGCTCGATACGTTCCTGTCGGCGACTCACGAGACCTTCCCGTTCTTCTACGACTGGCGCCGGTCGACCCTAGAACATGCGGCGAAACTCGCGGACGTGATCGAATCGATTCTGACCGCGACGCCGCAGCCGGTGCGCATCCTCGCGCACGGGACGGGAGGTCTGGTGGTGCGGCAGCTGGCACGGACCCGTCCCGAGCTGTGGACCAGGCTGTGCGCACGAAAGGACGCACGCATCCTGTTGCTCGGAACGCCGCACGCCGGCAGCTATGAAGCGGTGGAACTGCTGCTCGGCATTCATCCGATCGCCCAGCAGCTGGCCCTCCTCGATCCGGCGTTGGGACTGCGAGGCGTTATCGAGATGCTCCAGTCGTTCCGCGGTGTCCTCGAGCTGCTGCCCCGCGAGTCCTCCGACTTCTTCAGCGGCGCCGGATGGCTGCGCTTTGCCGCGGTGCGCAAGCAGGCCTCTCCGCCCGACGCGGGCCTGCTGGAGACTGCGCGCGATGCAGCCGCAGCGCTCGACCGTGACGCGGTGGATCTCGGCGCGGTCTGCAATGTCGCGGGAACGGCGGATCGGACCGTCCACGGCATCGAACTGCAGGACGGACGGGTGGTGCTGAAGGTCACGACGGAAGGGGACGGTCGCGTCACCCATCGAGCGTCCCATCTCGACAGGCTCCCCACCTGGTACCTCCACGCGACACACGGCGAGATGTCGCGCGATCCGCGCGGCTTCCAGGGAATCCTGGATCTGCTCCAGAGCGGTGAGTCCCGGCAGCTCTCGACCAGCCCGCCGAACGCCAGTCGCGGCGGAGAACGACTCTGGCAGACCCTTCCGGAAGGAGTGCTGTACCCTACCGGCCGCGATCTGTTCGTCGGCGCGTTCGGGTACGCTCCGCCGCGCCAGCATATCGGGCCCGACGACGCACCCAGCGGATTCCGCGTCTCCGTGGTGCACGGCGATCTCGCGTTCGCAAGGTTTCCGATCGTCGTTGGCCACTATGAAGGAGACACGATCATTGGCCCCGAATCGGTCGTCGATCGGCTGTTCGATGGCGCCTTGACGACTCGCTACCACCTCGGGCTCTACCCCGGACCGCTCGGCACCTCCGCGGTGGTGATGCGCGATCCGACGCCGCTCATGAAGGCGCTGCAGCTTCCGCCTGGCGCGATCGTGGTGGGTCTGGGACGCTGGGGCGAGCTGACGGCTGGTCAGATCGCCAACATCATCAGGCGTGCGGCCATCGAGTACGTCCTGCAGCTCGACCGCCGCTCGCAACGACCCGAGGCGGGCGGTCAGAATGCGTCGACGGACCTGGGCTTGAGCGTTCTGCTCATCGGCGCCACCGCCTCGAATCTCTCGACGGAGGATTCGGTCGCCGCGATCCTTCGCGGCATCGCGCAGGCGAATCTGGAATTGAGGACATTCGTCAACGCCGTGCACACGCGCATCGGCGAGATCGAGATCGTCGAGCTGTACGTCGATACCGCGATTGAAGCGGCCCGCGCCGCGCGGTGGGTGGCGGCCGCGCTCAGCGACGAGCTGAAGATCTCGATCGACGCCGCCCCGTTGCTTCAGCGCGGACGACATGGCCGGGTGCGATGGGCAGCCGCGCGCAATCTCGACGCGTGGCGGCGCTGGGAAATCAGCGCCGAACGGGCGGCGTCCGCGAAGTGGGAAATGCCAAAGGGCCTGCGAAAGTGGCTCGTCGAGGCCGCGTCGAGCGAGCAGGCGGACCCGGCGTTTCTTCGGGCGCTGGCCGGAATGGCGCTATCTGAGGCCGAGCCGCCGCCGAACGACCGCCTGCGCTTCGTATCGCTCTCGGATCGCGCCCGCGCGGAAGTCATCATGGACCAGCACCAGCCGACGCTCATCGAGCGGCTGATCCAGTCCTCGATCACCGCTACGTCGTACAACCAGGACGCGGCACGGGCGTTGTTCGAGCTGATGGTCCCGAATGATCTGAAGGACGGACTCGGGCAGCTGTCGAACGTCGTCTTCGTCCTCGACAGCCGGACGTCGGCATATCCCTGGGAGCTGATGAACGATGGCGGCGACCGCCCGCTGTGCACGCGCGTGCGCATGGTCCGACAGCTCCAGAGCGCGACCTTTCGTCCGCACATCCGCGTCACCACTTCGAGGGCGGCATATGTGGTCGGCGACCCGCGCGTCAGCCCGCCGTACGATCAGCTGCAGGGCGCCGCGGCCGAAGCACAGGTGGTGGCGGAGAAGCTCGCGACGAGGTTCGAGCCGACGCTCGTGCCGCCAGGGGCCACCGCACTTGAAGTGCTGGGCGGACTCTTCGCCCGTCCCTACCGCATCGTCCACCTCGCGGGGCATGGCGACTATCGCCCCGCCACCGGGGACGCTCACGAGCGCAGCGGCATGGTGCTCGACAACGGCGCGTTCCTTACGGCGGCCGAAGTGCGGAAGCTGGTTCAGGTGCCCGAACTCGTGTTCCTCAACTGCTGTTTCATCGGACAGGTCGGGCCGGAGCCGGTCGAGGCCCCTGGCGTCCCGTACAACCGCCTCGCTGCCAGCATCTCGCGCGAACTGATCGAGATGGGCGTGCGCGCCGTCGTCGCCGCCGGCTGGGCTGTCCGGGACGATGCGGCATTGGTGTTCGCGAGGAGCTTTTATGACGAGATGCTCAACGGCGCGACGTTCGGGCGTGCGCTGGCCGAGGCGCGTCGCAGCACGTGGCAGCGCTTTCCGGACGCGAACACATGGGGCGCCTACCAGGCGTACGGCGACCCTGATTTCCGGCTCGACACGTCTGATTCCCGCGCGAGGCATCTCGAACGGGTCGCGCACGAGGAACTGCTGGAGCAGATCGACAGGATCTGGAAGAGCGCCCGCACGCTGGACCTGGAGGCGGCGTATCGGCTGGGCGACGAGAACGTGGCGAACGCCAGGATGGACCGGGTGAAGGAGCTCGAGACGTTGCTCCGGGACGTGCCGCAGGCGTGGCTCAATCGCAGCGACGTGCGCGTCGCCGTCGGCGAGGCATACGGTGAACTGGGCGAGTACTCGGCGGCAATCGAACACTTCGAGTTCGCCCTCGATACCGGAGAGCTCGACAGCAAGACCACAATCAAGGCCGCGGAACAGCTGCTCAACTTCATCGCACGGAAAGCGGCCGCCGACAGGAACGTGGAGGAACTGCGGAAGGCGATCAGACGGCTCGGCGCGATGCAGGACGTCGGCCCCACGTCGGAGCGCTACAGCCTGCTGGGCGGCGCCTTCAAACGGCTGGCCACTGTGCTCGGCGACGCTGCGCAAGCCCGCCAGGCGATCCTCGACGCGGCGGCGAGCTATCAAAAGGCGGTCGAGCACGAAATCGCGCGCGGCAGGTTCGACCACTACCCGGTGGTCAACCGGCTCACACTGCTGGCGCTGCTCGGCCAGGCGCCCGTCGACTGGGAAGACCTGCTGCGTCGGTCGGACCTGAACGCTCGCGAGCGGTTCATCAGCGAGCGGGGCACGAAGGATGCCGTGTTCCACGCTTTCGCCGCCGGGGATATCGCATTGGTGCGGGCGCTCCTGGCAGGCAAGTTCGACGATGAGGGTTCCACGCGTGAGGTCGTGATCCGGGAGATCGCATCTCTCTATGAGGAGGCGCTGCAGCGCATCGAGGCGAGCCCGCGACAGGTCCAGTCGGTGGTTCGTCACCTTGCGTCCGTGCAGACGCTCATAGAAAAGCTCGAACGGGGGGCACCGTCGCCGGAGGGAATGCTGCGGCGCGATGCGCTGAGTGAAATTGCGAGGAGGCTGTCCGGCTGAATCTGACCGCCATGCTCATACCGGCGGCCGAAACGGACTGTGTCCGATTCATGGCAATCCGCCAAGGGCCCGACCCGCGCTACCCCGTCGCTGACTCAGGCACTTCCAGCAAATTGGGTCTCTGAGGGTTATGGACGTTCGAAAGCGAGTGGCTTCGGCTAGCGTGCGCGGGGCAGGCGGCTCCAAAGGAATCGGGCCAGGTCGTATGGTGCCCGGAGAATCCTCCACATGACCGCGCCGGGTAGTCTGATCCAGCTCTCGACGATCTTGGCGCGCGTCCTGAGCGTGCCAGGATCGTCCCGGCCGAGCGCTCGCCCTTGATCGTGCAGAAGCTCCCGATACAGCCTCAGCGCAATCAGTGGCCAACCGGTCTTCCGGGTCCAAAAGGCAATGTTGTCGCGGGTCTTGAACACCCACGGGTGGTCCGGGCCGAGCAGCTGAATCTGGTCACGGAGGAGCGCGTGGCAGAGGAGAAGGGCGGCGCCGGCGTCACCCGTGCTCCCGGTCCACCGTGCGATGTTGCTCCGGGTTGCGAAGGTGTCCGGATGATCGACGCCGAGCACACGCTGTTGCTCGGGCAGGAGTGCCAGGAACAGGCGGAGTGCCTCCTGGGGACGACCTGTTTCCCCGGTCAGATGAGCGATGTTGTGACTGACGGCTAGCGTGCTGGGATGGTGCCGACCGAGTACGTTCTCCTTTGCGGGCAATAACTCCTGGTACATGCGCAGCGCCGTCTTCGGATCACCCGACTCTCCAGTCAAGTTGGCGATCGTATGCCGGACGGCGAGCGTCGACGGATGATCCGCGCCGAGCACGCGAGTCGCGTCGGGCAGGAGCTCGCGGGACAGCTGGAGTGCTTGGCGGGTCGCGCCCATCTGACCGAGCCAATGGGCGATGGTCTGGCGGGTCTGCAGGGTGCTGGGATCGTCCGGACCCAGGACACGCACCTCGTACGGCAGCAGCTGCTGCAACAGGCGCAGAGCCATCCGGATGTCACCGGTCTCCCCCGTGAGGAAAGCGATGTTGTGGTACGTCGCAAGCGTGGCGGGGAAGTCCTGGCCGAGCACACGCACCTCGTCGGGCAAGAGTTCCCGATAGAGGCGCAGGCCCTCTTTCGCGTTGCCCGCCCTGCCGGTGGCATCGGCGATGTTGTGGCGAGTGGCCAGAGTGCGCCAGTCATCGGCGCCGAACGCGCGCTCCTGAAGTGGCAAAATCCCGACCAGGAGGCGGCGCGCCTCTCCGTGCTGCCCCCGGTCACTCTCGAACCCCGCCAGCCATCCCACGAGTTCCACCTCTTCGAGGGTGTTCGGTTCCTGCGTCAGGTGCCTGGCGTGGGCGAGCTCGAGCGCGAGTCTCCGCTCTCGCTGGCCACTGGCGCCTGCCTTGAGGAGGGTGATGAGCGCCAGCACGGCGGTCGTGCGCAAGTTCCGCCGTAAGACAGCAGCCGCAGTGCCAGCCGGGTCACCATGCAGAACCGCGTAGCGCACGAGTGGGTGGAACGACACGGCGTCGCCGTCGTTGACCAGGGAGATAGTCACCAGCGAGTGCGCCTCGAGCTGGCTCACCGCCCGCGTGACGTAATCGTGGCTGGCCTGATCGTCCAGCGTGAAGAGGGGACGGAGAATCTGATTGGCCAGCCGAAGGGAAATCGGTGTGCCCGGATGCAGCTCGGCGGCGATCCGGAGCAGGTTCAAGCCCTCTTCGTCAATTCGACGCACACTCTGCATGACCGTGGCCACGATGCTCTTTTCGTGTCCACCAGGCAGCTGTCCGCTCCAGCTCTCGGCCAGTCGGCCGAGCGGATCGACGTCGGCACGAGCGAGCTCCTGCCGCAGAGCCGTGAAACTCATGGTCTTGAGCAGGAAGTGGCCGGCGACGTCGAGGGCAAGCGCATGACGCCCGAGGTCCTCGGCCAGGGCCTCGGCCTCCTGTCTCTCCTGTGGTGTCCGCGGCGTTCGATCCTGCGACAGCAACTCGAGGGCGGCCGCCGGCTCCAGCCCATCGATCGCGATGGCTACCCCGAGGCCCGAATAGTCCTTACTTCGCGTGGTGATCAGCGTGCGGCCATTGACGCTGGGCGCCCTCCAGGTCGAACTGCTCTGCTCGAGGCTCACGCCGGGCGGGAGGTCGTCCACGATCCACAGGTACGGTCCGCCCGCCCCCAGCTCGCTGCCGAGGTCGCGACAGACTTCGCGGAAGTCCCGGTCCTTGACTGGAAGCCGATGCAATAACGCCAGGTTCTCGAGCTGGCGGCGGTGTTCTCGCTCAAACGAGTCGGCGTCCGTCCCGCCCGCCGAGTCTAATCCGGAGAATCTCAGCCAGTGGATTCCGCCCGGATAGGCAGCACCGAAGCGTCTCGCGTACTCGATCGCCAGCAGCGTCTTGCCGATGC
The DNA here is from genome assembly GCA_048594975.1 of Vicinamibacterales bacterium. Lineage (GTDB taxonomy): Bacteria > Acidobacteriota > Vicinamibacteria > Vicinamibacterales > 2-12-FULL-66-21 > JBMDXB01. Next base: position 45,838 of record JBMDXQ010000031.1, read on the forward strand.
CTCCCAGGCCCGTGATCTGGGCGATCGGGCCGGGGTCTTCATGATCGGAGATGCCGACGGGGTTGAGCGCGGTGTGGGCACGCCACAACTCCCGCAGTCGCCCGACGAACCGCGGCGAACCCCGCAACAAGAAGGGGTGCCACTCCGGGGGCTTGAACTCGTGCACGGTGGAGAAGTCACCGGTGAGCCCGATCAGCCGTTCACGGATGGCGCGGACACGCGCGCCGCGAGAGGCGAGGTCGCCCGGGCCGGCGAGATAGTTCTGGCGCCCGACGTCCCCCAAAGCGATATGCGCGACACCTTCTTCGGGGTTGACGACGAGGATTCGGGACAGGACATCGCGGGTCAGCCGCTGCGCGCAAATCCAGGCGGCGGTGAGTTCCCTTTGGCAGTAACTCGATTGCGCGTACTGGAAGGAATACCAGGCGAGCAGGGCGTGGCATCGTCCCAGACCGTCACGGATTCGCGCCGGGAACTCATCGAGCGGTTCGATCTCCTCGCGGTCGATCCACACCTCGACTCCGGCCTCGGAAAGCGCCTGCACGAACGGGTAGACGTGGGCTTGGTCCTTCCGCGCATAGCTGATGAACAGCCGGCCGCCGACCATCACAGCTCGCTGCTAGGAAGGGTGGCCTCGAGCCCGTCCTTCCGGCATCGCCTAAGCAACTCCAAGCCGACCAACATCCGGCCTTGCACCCCGCGATCCGCCTGCACCTCGCTCAACAGACGAAGCAGCGTGTCGGCCGCCTCAGTGAGCAACTCCGGGTGAGCTTCGATGGTCTGTCGGGCCAGCTCGGGCGTGCTCATGTAGCGGAAGATGGCGGCCTGCACCTGTCGAAGGGCTGGACCCAGCGGTGGGTGCTGGGTGATCAGGTCGTCCAGATCACCTTCGGATCGCGCGACGGCGATTTTGCGCGACAGCGCTGGCGGCAGTGATCGCAGCGTCTGGAGTGCTCCGGCGCCGGGCTGCTGTGGAGTCGCCATGACAGATTCCCCCAAGAAGATGTACCCGACGGACACGACTTGGTGGAGCGTCCACCTTCCTGCGCCTCTACTCTGCGCCCGCCAGGCCACCCTCAGCAAGGGCATCGCTTCCGGCTCCCGCAGCGGCTGTAATGAATGGGGACCATTTCATTCGCCCCGTATAGTGCCGCGCCCGCACGGCAATTCGAACGGAACCGAAAGAGGCCGCGCTCGCGCCCCTTCTTCAAGTCGCTCCAAATCATCTGGCCCTTGACAGGTGGATTTCGCCTGGGGCCTACTCTTACGGCTCGTTCATTCACAATTCGCCATTCAGGCCACGCTGCGCTCGACCTGTGGCCGAAGAACTGCGGGGCAGGAGCCATGAGCATCAGCGTGCGTCGTTTCGCGGCGACAATAGCCGTCTCAGTGGCGGTGGCCAGTACTGGTGATCTGGGTGCGCAGGGTGTCACGAACCAGGAATCGACGGGCGCCTGGTTCGTTCAGCTGAATGGTCCGGTCGAGACATTCCGCAGCCAGGCCCTCGCCGAGGGGATCAGTTTTTCAGAACGTTACGTGTTCGGCCGCCTGTGGCGCGGCGTGTCGGTGAACGCGTCCGGCGAGGCCATCGCGCAGGTACGGCGTCTCCCGTCGGTGGCCGCGGTATTCCCGGTCGTCTCGATGGCACTTGCCCCGGTCGAGGAGGCCAGCCCCGAGCTCGCACACGCGCTGGCGATGACCGGAGCGGACGTGGCGCAGCAGAGCGGCCTGACGGGGGCCGGCGTCAAGGTCGGAGTCATGGATTCCGGCATCGATTATCACCATCCAGACCTCGGCGGCGGCTTTGGGCCGGGCTATCGCGTCGTGACCGGCTACGACTTCGTGGGCGACCGGTACGACGCCTCGGGCTCGGGCGGCGCCCTGATTCGCCACCCGGACAACGACCCGGATGACTGCAACAGCCATGGCACGCACGTCGCGGGCATCATCGGCGCGAGTGGTAATCCGGCCACCGGCGGCGCCCGCGGCGTCGCTCCCGGCGTGACCTTCGGCGCCTACCGCGTGTTTGGCTGCGACGGCTCCACGAGCACCGACATCATGATCGCCGCGATGGAGCGGGCGCTTGCGGACGGCATGCATGTGCTGAACATGAGCATCGGCTCCGCGTTCCAGACCTGGCCACAGTACCCGACGGCGGTTGCCGCCGACGCCCTCGTCGATGCCGGCGTCGTCGTCGTCACGTCCATCGGGAACAACGGCGGCAACGGTCTGTATTCGGCCACCGCGCCCGGCGTCGGCCGCAAGGTGATCGGCACGGCCTCGTTCGAGAACACGCACATCAACGTGGCGAGCTTCATCGCGAATCCGAGCGGCCAGCGCATCGGCTATACAACGCTGTCCGGTCCGGCCGGCAGTCCAGGGCCGCCCCCGCCGCCGACGAGCGGCACATCACCCGCCATCGTCTACGTCGGCCGCGGCTGTGTGGACGGTGATCTTGCGACACCGGGGAATCAGGAAGACCCCTACCTGGCCGACCCCGCCGGTAAGGTGGCGCTGATCACGCGCGGCGTCTGTTCGTTCAACGAGAAGTACGCGCGCGCCGCGCAGGCTGGCGCGGCAGGCGTGATCATCGAGAACAACACGCCAGGCATCTTCTTCGGCGGATTCACCGTCGGCCTCGACATCTTCGGCATCGCAATTTCCCAGGCTGACGGCGTCACACTCAAGGCGCTGTCGCAGCCGACGGCAACATGGACGGACGAGATGATCGACGTCCCGAACCCGACCGCCGGCCGCGCCTCGTCGTTCACCTCGTTCGGGCTGACCGCGGAGCTGGAGACGAAGCCCGATATCGGCGCGCCGGGCGGATTCATCCGCTCGACTGTTCCGCTCGAGATGGGGGCCTACGGCACGATCAGCGGCACGTCGATGGCGTCGCCGCACGTAGCCGGCGCGGTGGCGTTGCTGCTCGAAGCCAGGCCCGACACGCCGGTTTCGATGGTACGGACGATTCTGCAGAACAGCGCCGATCCCGTACCGTTCGGCACGACGAGCTTCCTCGAGGTGGTGCATCGGCAGGGTGCGGGGATGCTCGACATCGACGATGCCGTTGCCGCCGACACACTGGTTACGCCAGGCAAACTCTCCCTGGGCGAGGGGACTGGCGGGACGCGGCAATTGTCTGTCACGAACAACAGCGACGAGCCTCGGACCTACACCCTGGCGCATCAGGCGGCGGTCTCGAGCTTCGGCAGCACGTTCGCGCCAGGCTTCACGACGCTGGCGGCTTCGGCCGTGTTCAGGCGCGGGGGGACCGTCGTAACGACGGTCGAGGTGGCACCGCGCTCCACGGAGACGGTGGACGTCACGATCAGCACCCCAACGCTGATCAACGGCGTGGTCTATGGCGGCTACCTCCGGATCACCGGCGGCGGCAGGACCTATCGCGTGCCGTATGCCGGCTTCTGGGGCGACTATCAGTCAATCCAGGTGCTCGCGCCGGGCGGCTGCAGCTTCCCCGGTATCTTCAAGCTGGGGGGCGAGACGCAGTGCGCGGCGGCAACGCCAACCACGCCGGCAGTGGTGCTGCCGGGCGCGACGAGGCAGGTCGACGCAGCGATTTTCAACGTGGAAGAGCGCGCCGATCGGCCCGTCCTGCTGTTCCACCTGGCGCACCAGTCGCGGCGGCTCGAGATTCGCGCCGTCGACGAGCTGACCGGGCAGTCGTACCCTGTCGACTCCGAGGAGTTCCTTCCGCGGAATCCCTCCAACACACTCGTGCCGGGCAGCTTCTTCGCCTACACCTGGGACGGGAAGCGGCAGTTCACCAATGCGGCCGGCAAGGTGAGACGCCAGGAAGTACCGGCCGGTCTGTACCGGCTGCAGGTCGTGGCGACGAAGGCGATGGCGGATCCGGCGAATCCGGCGCACGTCGAGAGCTGGACGTCGCCGGTGCTGAACATCGTGCGCCAGTAGACGCGGCCACCATCCACAGCCAGGCGCCGAGGTTGTCGACCTCGGTGCCTGTCAATGGCGCGCGCGCACGCGCGAGTGACGGTAGCCGTACAGAATGTCAGATGACGGTGCCGATGATCTGCCAGATCGCGAACCGCTCCCACGCCTGCGGCGGTAGACCAATCATGACCATTCCCGCTCTCGCACTCGCGGTAGAATGCACCATCAGAATCCAATGCACAACGGCCACCACGTCGGAGCCCAAGAGCGACACCACTGACGAACGACCGCGTGCCCTCGAGGTCAGAGCCGCACTGCCAAAGGTCTGCGACCTCGGCTGCGGGAGCGGCGAGACGCCTCCAGCGACACTCGCCTGCCGACGTTGACGCGCCGCCCCACGGGACGTTCACGCGCATGACAAGGCGAAGCTCATACTTTATCCTCTGTATTGTCACGGCCCGCCGCTGCGGGGATCAGTACCTTTTGCGTAATCCAGGGAGGCAATCGTGAGAGCGAGGATCGAGCTGGCCGCTGTTCTCTTCGTTGGCATCGGGCTGACACTGACGGGGTGCGGAGAGAACAAGCCGGCAGCTCCGGCTGAACAAACGTCTGCGACGAAGCCGGCCGACGAGGCCGAGACCCCGCTGCCGCCTTCCGAGCTTGACACGCAGCTGCCGCCCGCTTTGCGTGACGCCGTCCTGAAGCCGTTCACAGGCGACCTCGATGAGATGGTCAGGCGCCGGCTGGTGCGCATTGGCGTCACGTTCAACCGCACGTACTATTTCGTGGACAAGGGCGTGCAGCGCGGCGTGTCGTACGACTACGGGCAGCTCATCGAAGAACGGCTGAACAAACACTTCAAGACGCGTATAGACAACAAGATACACGTGGTCTACGTGCCGCTGCCGCGCGAGATGCTGGCCGCGGCGCTCGTGGATGGCAAGGTCGACTTGGTTTCGGCGCACGTCACGGTGAGGCCCGAACTCCAGAAGCTCGTGGACTTCAGCAATCCTACTCGGACGAGCGTCAGCCAGATCCTCGTCACCGGCCCGGGCGCGCCTGCACTTGCGTCGGTGGAGGACCTGTCGGGCAAGACTGTATTCGCCCGCCCGCGCAGCGCGTCTCACCAGAGCCTGCTCGCGCTCAACGAGAGGCTCAAGAGCCGTGGAAAGCCGCCGGTGGCGATTCGTGACGCGCCGGCAAACCTCGAGGACGACGACCTGCTCGAGATGGTAAACGCCGGCCTGCTCCCGGCCATCGTGGTGGACGACTTCCTCGCGAGGTTCTGGAAGAGGGTCCTTCCGAACATCAGCGTCCACGTAGACATCGCCCTCCGCACCGGCGGCATGCTTGCCGTTCCTGTCCGCAAGAACAGCCCGCAGTTGCTTGCGGCCCTGAACACCTTCATGGGGAAGTTCGGGCTGGGAACGGCCTTCGGCAACCAGATCGAGCGGAAGTACCTGATCAACACCACGTACGTGAAAAGCGCCACGTCCGAGGCCGAGCGCCAGAAGTTTCTGGAGCTCGTTCAGTTCTTCCGGAAGTACAGCGACCAGTACCAGGTGGACTTCTTGCTCATGGCGGCCCAGGGATATCAGGAATCGCAGCTCAACCAGGACGCCAAGAGCCATGTGGGTGCCGTCGGCATCATGCAAGTGATGCCAGCCACCGGCAAGGAGCTGAAGGTGGGAGACATCACCCAGACCGAGGCGAACATCCATGCCGGGGTGAAGTACTTCCGCTTCATGGTGGATCGGTATTACAAGGACGAGCCCATGGACGACCTGAACAAGGGGCTGTTCACCTTCGCGTCGTACAACGCGGGGCCTGGCCGGGTTCGCCAGTTGCGGGCGGCAGCCGCAAAGCGCGGGCTCGATCCCAATGTCTGGTTCGGCAACGTCGAGCAGATCGCGTCCGAGCGCATCGGCCGCGAAACCGTCACCTACGTCGCCAACATCTACAAGTACTACATCGCGTACCGGCTGGTCCTCGAAGAGGCCACCCGGCGGGCTGCCGCGAAGGAGGCGCTGAAGCCACCGGTCAACAAATAGCACCCCTGACCGCTCTCGTTTGCTGGTCAGCGATCGCAGGATTGGCACGTGAATTCTGAACTCGGCTTAGCGCTGCGACAAGTAGAGCTTTACCCACCAGTCTGAGATTCATCTTTTGGACGCGATACCAGCCATCTGCCGTCGGCACGCAGCGTCGGCCTTGGTTGGGCTTGACGGTGAAGGGTACCCGTAGCGCCTCTTAACCGGCGACCGCGGGCGGCGCGCCCGCGGCCTCCCTCTCGGCGACGACGAAGAGCATGAGAACGCCGATGACGAGTCCCGCAATCAGGCGCACCAGCGCAGCGATGTTCACCAGGACCATCCCGCCGCCGCCCCGCGCAAGCGGTGTATTCCCGAGCACGAGGATCATGTGCCACACGCCCCACGCGAACAGGAAGGCTCCACCCGCCCACGCCAGCGTCAGCGGAATCCAGAACGGCACGCGCCGGCTGATGCCGTGAACCATCATCACTACACCGGCCGCCCCTGCGATCGTGACGCCGGCGTCGAGAGCGTTGATCAGTGACGAAGCGATGGTTCGTTCCGCCGCGAGCTGCGGTGGCACGCCGATCTCGGCGCCGAACGCCCAGGCCAGGTGGAGTCCGCCGACGGCAACCGCCATGGTGGCCGACGCGGCCGCCAACGGCACCTGGACGCTGAGAGTACGTCTCTGCGACGAGCGCTGCGCCTCCACGTCGAACACGTCACCCCAGCGCACACGCACGTACAGGATGAACGCGACCATCAGCCCGACGCCCATCCCGACGAATCCCCCGTAAACCACGGTGTAGACCCACGACTGAACGGGTCCCGCTACAGGACGGCCGATCGAGTCGGACCGGAGGGCCTCGACCGCAACGACGACCGGCACTGCCGTCACGAATTTCGCCAGCAGACCGGTCGCGACCCACATCGGCGGCAAGACGAGCCAGGCTGGAATCTTCTTGCCCCACTCATGCGTGAACGCCAACGCCATCCCGATGGCTACGAGATCCATCCCCGCGGTGAGCACGTTGAGCGCGAGCATGCTTCCGTCGCGCATCATGCGCTCGTCGGCGACGCCCAGGCCACCGCCGGCCAGCCACACCAGCTTGAGCGCGAGATAGGGCAACGCCGACGCGATTGCGCCGTAGCCCGCGACGAGCCGCGCGAGTCGCAATCGTGCCGACGGGGACTCAGGAGCGGCCAATATGCCGTGATTCTACTCCGCGCGCAGCGCGACCATCGGATCCACCGGCGTGGCGCGTCGTCCGGGCACCACCACGGCGACGCGCGAAATGACGGTGATCAGCACGCCAACGGCCAGATCTGACACATTTGCTGACAGTATCTGCGGGCTCGGTGATCCACTCGCCCGTAGACTGTTGATTCCACTTGAACGGAGAGAAGTCCGAGTGGTTGAAGGAGCACGCTTGGAAGTGATGCAACCACCGCCCCTTGTCGCGGCCCCCCTCGCGGCGTCAGCCGCTTCAAAGTCGGAGTCCGACAACCCGGGTGGGAAGGCGCTCCGGAAAACTCGCCGGTCCACGTCCGAAATACCATCAGGAACTGATCGTCTTGTGGCGCAGGTCTGTGCGCTGCGGCGACCTCAGGCCTCACTCGGCGCGGAGCGCCGCCATCAGCTCCACGCTGGCCGCCCGGCGCGCCGGCAGATAGCACGCAAGCAGCGCGACGACTGCGAGGATGCCAGGCACTGACGCGAACGTCACGGGATCCAGCGGCTCGGTCTGATACAGCAGCCCGCGCATCAGACGCGTAGCGCCGAGGGCACCGACCATCCCGAGTCCGAGGCCAGCCAGCGTCAAGGTCATGCCCTGACGCACCACCAGTCCGAGTACTTCGCGACGCGTCGCTCCGAGGGCCAGTCGCACCCCGATCTCACGCGTCCGCCGGGCGACGCCGAACGCGAGCATCCCGTAGAGGCCGATGGCTGCAAGCAGCAGCGCGCCTGACGCGAATGCACCGAGCAGGACCGTGCTGAATCGCTGCGGCGCCGACGCATCCGCCATCACCTGCGCCATCGTCCTAATCCCGGCCACCGCGAGCGCTGGATCGAGCGCGGCGATCGCAGCCCGCATTGGAGCGATGAGTGTCGCGGTGTCCTGATCGGTGACTGCCGCCACCGTCATCCGCCGCACGAGTCCGGCGATGGGCAAACCGCCTGGCGGATTGACCGCTTCGGCGAACGGCACGTAGATGTGCATGATTGGCGGCTCGCCCAGCTTACCGTCGACGGCGTCGCCGGCAACACCGACGACCGTCTGCCACGGCGCTCGCGACGCCGCAATGCCCCACTTCACTCGCTTGCCGATTGGGTCCTGCCCTGGCCAGTAGCGTTCCGCAAGCGCACGGCTCACGATCGCCGTGCCGCGGTTCTCGAGGTCTTCCTCGGGCAGAAACCCGCGTCCCCTCACGATGGGCACGCCGAACGTTCGGAAGTAGTCGCCGAAAGTCCAGGTGACTGCCACGCTGCCGGTGGCGTCGCTGGCCTCGATGGCCTGATCGGCCGTGAACGCCCGACGCTCACCGTCGCCCTTCAGCGGGAGATCGGTCTGGAGGGAGGCCGCACGGACCGACGGGATCGCCCGTACACGGCCGTGCAGACCCTGGTAGAAGGATCGGACCGCAGGAGCGCTGTCGTACCCCGCCTGCGGCAACCTCACCTCCATCGTCAACACCCGGGGCGCACGGATGCCCGTGTCGACGGCCATCAGCTTCGTGAAACTCCGCATCAGCAGACCCGCGCTGGCTAGCAGCACGACCGCCAGCGCCACGCTCGACACGACGAGCATGGCCTGCAGGCGATGTTGGCGTGCGCCGCCCGTGCTGCGCGCCCCGCCTTCCCGGAGCAGATCCGTGAGCTCGCGCCGTTCGCTGACGGCCAGCGGCAGCAATCCGAAGACGATGGCGGTGAGCGCCGACAGCCCGAACGTGAAGAGCACGACGCGCGCGTCGAGCCGCACGTCCTGCACGCCGGGAAGGCTGAGCGAGATGACGTCGGGCATCGCGCGCACGACGGCGTTGCCGAGGAACAAGCCGAGTGCGCCTCCCGCGGCCGTCAGCAGCAGGCCCTCCACGAGCAGCATCTGTAGTAATCGACGACGGCCGGCGCCGAGCGCGGCGCGTACGCTGATCTCATGCTGGCGCGTGACCGCACGACTGAGCACGAGGTTCGAGACGTTCGCGCACGCGACCAGCAGCACCAGTCCGACCGCACCGAGCAAAATCAGCAATGGTCTCTGGACCTGCCCGGCAATGTCGCTGATGAGCGGCACGGCGGTGACCATGAGCGAGTTGATCGGCCCCTGGAGGATGGGAGGGTAGTTCCGGGCCAGGCTGGGCCCCAGCGCGCCGGCTTCCCGCATCGCGTGCTCGGTGGCAACGCCGACGCGCAATCGTCCAATGACGGTGTGGTTGTACATCATCCCTCGCGCCTGCTGGCTGCGCTCGAACTGGCTGAGGGCGAGTGGGGTCCAGACCTGAGCCGGCTCGCCATTGATTTGCGGTCCACGGTTCGGAAACTGGAACGCTGCCGGCATGATGCCGACGATCGTGTAGGGGCGGCGGTCGAGGGTCATCGTGCGACCGACGGCGTTCGGGTCGCCGCCGTATCGTCGCCGCCACAGTCCGTAACTGAGCACCGCCACGTCCTGCCCCGGCTGATCCTCCGATTCGAGAAACGTGCGCCCATGTGCGGCGGACACCCCCAGAATCGGAAATACGGAGGCCGACACGCGAACGCCGGTGATCTGTTCCGGCTCGCCCGCGCCCGACAGTTCGTACTGCTGCGTGCGATAGGCGCCGATGCTCGAAAACGACCGTTGCACCGTCGTGAGGTCGATGAAATCCGGCGGCGATACGCCGACCTTGGAAAAGGCCGACCCGCGAAACCCTTCGTAGATCAGCATCAGCCGTTCGGGTTCCACGTATCCGAGCGGACGCAGCAGAACGGCATTGACGAGACTGAACATCGCGCTGTTCGCGCCGATGCCGAGCGCCAGCGTGATGACGGTAACGGCGGTGAATACCGGCGCTTTCACCAGCGCACGGACGGCGTGCCGCACGTCGGCCTTCAATGAACCCATGGCTGTCTCTCCGTGGTAAGCGGTCGCGCGCGCCCGCTTTCTGGCCGCGCGCGCACGTGCGTGAGTGACCGGGACCGATCGACAGAGATCGGGCACCACGCGCAACCAGGTCGCCTTCGTCCCCCGGGCGTGCAACAGGCCGGCAAAATCGGCCTCGAGATCAGATGCGAAGCACGCGCGGAATTCGTGGGGGTACACACGAAGCAGGATGCGGTAGATCGCCTGCGAGGGGGACCGGCGATGCATCACCGCTCGCCGGTAATCAGGCGCTTGGCGCGAACCAACGCCACCAGCCTCGTCAATCGCTGCGCCTCGGCTTCGAGTGCGCGACGCCCGGCAGGCTGAAGTCCGAACACGCGACGGCGGTCGTCGCCGAGCGTGGTGATCTCACGAACGAGCCCCGCGTCTTCCATGCGCTGGAGCGAACCGTAGATCGTGCCCGGCCCCATGCGCATGTCCCCGCCGGCCGACGCTTCCACCGCCTGCATGATCGCGTAGCCGTGCAGCGGACCGTCGGCAAGCGCAAGGAGGATGTGGAATACGGCGGCGGTCAGCGGCGGCTGGCCCACGGACGGAACCGGCTTCGACACGGCTCGATCCTATTACCGCTACGGATATACGCAAGAAATCTCTTCGCCTATGCGACCAGGCGCTTCGGATCGTCAGCAAGCGCCCGGCGAGTTCGAGCCTCTTCGAACCCAGGCCGTGGCGTCAGGCGCCTGAGAACGTCGTCCATCAGGCGATCTCGTCGCGTGCCTGCAGAAGCTTCCGGCGCAGTTCGACCGCTTCGTGTCCCATCGTCGCCGCCGGCTACCACAGATCAGTGCGCAGCGTGACCGCAACCGATTTGTGCCCCCACTCGTTCTAGAGATTCTCGCTACGCCGCTGTCCTTAGTCCGTCCAGGCGGCGCACCCAGCTGATCAATGGGTTCCAACTGGTGAACATCTGGTCCACCAACCCCGTCTGAAGGCCGCCCTCTTCGCAACGTGGAGGCGGCTTTGACCTTCACAACTCCGCACGGCCTCGGCGAACAGCTCCGAGTCCGGGCGAGAATCGTCGAAGAGTGCGAGCGCCCTGCGTTGACTCGCTAAGAGCGGTGACCGGCAGCGAAGTGCAGCGATCCGGCGGGCGAGGGACGAGACGAAGTCTTTGAGAGTAACAGCGTGGAGAGCCCGGTTGATCCACCCGTATCCGTTCGCGAGGTTCGCTGGTAATCGTCCGCGCTCAACATCGTCTCGAGGGCACGCTCGCGACCCAGGAGGCGGGCGTCAGGTGCTGACTACCGCCTGCCCTCGGGGAGCCCACGAGCCGGCGCATCGCTCAGCTCCGTCCATTTCGTCGGTGTCCCGCTTGCTCGGCTCCGCCCGGCGTTCGTCATTTCACGGATCGGCTGGCGCAGTCGCGCTCGAACTGCTCCGCCTGCGCCTTGTGATGAGGAGAAGCATGCGGTCACGCCGCATCTGCCGATACGCGCTGTCCGCGCACAGTGCGGCTGGAAGCGTCGCAGTGGTGATCGTGGCCGCGGGCCCGAGGTAGAGCAGCGCATCGAACATCTCCTGCATCGGCAGCACGCGCCACTGTTCGCGTGGCAAGGGGGAGCGCTTGCCATCGCGCATGGCAAAGCGTGGCATGTCGGATGACCAGAACTTGGCGGAATCCAGCATGCCGAGCCGCGTGCCACGCAGCACCACGAGCGATGGCACTGGCCACGAGGCCAGGTCCGCCTGCAGCAACTGCGGTTCCGCCTCCGATGACACGAGCGATCACTCGTCTCTCGGCGACTGGATCGTCATCACTCCGTCGATCATTCGCGCCGACGCGACGCTGTACTCTTCGAAGCGTTGGCCGCTGTTCTCCGCGCGCACCAGGCGGACGATGAAGAGTGTCCCAGAGCGATGGTGCATCCATGAATGAAACATGGCATCGGGCTGACGGTCATCTCCTCGCATGCCCGACATGTTAGGACGCGATCGAGGATCTGTCGATCCCTAAACTGACGGGTTTTTCAGCAAGCTCCTAGACTTTCTCGACGTGCTTTGCCTTGGCAAAGCGGCTATTGTGAACGATGTAGTTGCGTATAGCGATCAATTCGGCGATCCGCCGCGGGTGAGCGAGAACGTCAGGCGTTCGCGAAAGGGCTACGTGAGATCATTCCTAAAGAAACATGCTCTGGCAATAATGTTTGCTACTGCTCTCAGCCAAGGGGTCGCGCTGTCCCAATCACCGCTGCCCCAGACGGAGTCGAGTCGTTCCAGAGACCCCGCCCTGGTACGTGACTGGGCAAATCGCCTGCTGGCTCACGACCCGAAGGTCCGCGCAACCGCCGAAGCCGCCCTGGTCAAAGGGGCGGGGCGTTCGCTACCGTTGCTGAGACGATTCCTCGACCCTCGGCATGAAGACCTGCATGTGGTGACTTTTGAAATCATCCGGCGGATCGGTCCTCCTGCCATTCCGCTGCTGGTGGACCTGCTTCGGCATGAGTGGAACTCCATCCGGCGCAGCGCCGCCGATGCCTTGATTGACTTGGCGCCCCATACAGAATGGATTCAACCGGCGTTGAGACGGGCGCTGAGAGACGAGGATTCGATGGTCGCGGGCGATGCCGCACGTGCCCTGGGTGCTTTGGGCAAGAGAGCCAGCCCTTCGGTAGGCGCTCTCGTCAATACTCTTTCGCACGAGAATCCATACGTCCGCATCTACGCGGCAGAGGCCTTGGCGTCCATCGGTCCGAGGGCGGCCAAGGCGACAGACGCCTTGGCAAGAGCCCTAGACGATCCGATTCCCGGCGTCCGATGGGCGGCGTGCGAGGCCCTCGCAAGCATCGGCCCGGCTGCGCAGTCTGCAGTGCCGCAGTTGATCGACGCTCTGAAGGATGAATTCCTCTATGTGCGTATCTTCGCGGCCGGAGCTCTGGGAAGCATCGGACCGAAGGCACGGTCGGCCCGGGAGGCGCTGAGAGCGGCGGCAACCGATCCGACATTGCGGAACGAAGCAGAGTGGGCGCTGAGTCGAATCGCTGGAGTCAAGTCTGGAGAGCCTGTCGCCTCACACCTTGTGCCCGCGCCTTCCGTCGCGCCCCCACTCCGAACGACGGTCGTCGAAACGAGCAATCCTCCGGTTGACTGG
>JBMDXQ010000032.1:0-55927 GCA_048594975.1 Vicinamibacterales bacterium
CGAGCGCGCGGAGCGGAGTGGGGAACGGGCCCCCACGGAGCGAAGCGCGCCAGTCGGGGTGCAGGGGCCCCCGACTCCTGCAGCCGAGCGCGCGGAGCGGAGTGGGCAACGGGCCCCACGGAGCGAAGCGCGCCAGTCGGGGTGCAGGGCCCCCGACTCCTGCAGCCGAGCGCGCGGAGCGGAGTGGGCAACGGGCCCCACGGAGCGAAGCGCGCCAGTCGGGGTGCAGGGGCCCCCGACGATAAAACAATGGAGCGGGAAACGGGATTCGAACCCGCGACTTCGACCTTGGCAAGGTCGCACTCTACCACTGAGTTATTCCCGCTCGCTCAGAACACGTAAGGGTACCATAGCTGCCCGGCCCGTTCAAGGCAACGGACACTGTAACACGCTGGAAAACCGGCGCTTACTCCTGCCCCGGTGCCTTGGTCGCCGGCTCTCGCTCCGAGTCGCCGAAGGCGATTCTGAACGCCGCTCCGCGGTTCGGTCCGGCAGCCGCGCTCGCACCAATCCGTACGTCCAAGTCGCGGCAAACGCGCTCAGGGCGACGACGATGAACACGCTGCTGTCGGTCCCGCGAGGCATCACGCCCACGGCTGCGTCAGCCACTCCATCCTTGTCACATCCTCGCTCGCTGCGCCGCCGGCGTTCGACCCTCGCGGGGGCCGCCGACGTCGATCTTGAACAGCACTTTCAAGCCGCGCTGTGCCTCGGCGAAGGCCTGCGCGTGTTCGTCGAGCGTGAACGTGCGGCCGATGAGCGGGTCCACGCGCACCGCCCCGGACGCGAGCAGCGCGATCGCCGGCGCGAACGGCCCGCACCGCGACCCGACGGCCGTTACCTCGTTGACCACCATCGGCCAGGTCGAGACGGGCACGGCGCCGTGCACCGTCGACTTCAGCACGACGACGCCCCGTGGACGCACGAGCTCGACGGCCTCGGCGAGCGCCTCCCCGCGTCCTGTCGCCTCGATGACGACGTCGAAGGACCGCGCATCGCGCTCGAGCGCGGCCGGCCGCGCCTCGAGCCCGAGGTGCCGCGCCATGTCCATCTTCTCCTCGTGGCGGCCGAGCAGGGTGACGTGCGGCGTTCGCGTCTTCATGACCTGGCCCGCGAGCAGGCCGAGGCGGCCGTCGCCGAGCACCGCGATGCGCGAGTGTTCATCGAGCATCAACTGCTCCAGGATGCGGCAGGCGGCCGCGGTAGGTTCGACGAACACCGCGGTCGTGTCGTCCAGTGCATCCGGTAGCGCGTGCAGGTTCGCGGCGGGCAGTGCCAGATACTCGGCAAACGCTCCGCCACGGTTGCGTATCCCGACCACGGTACGCGCGGGGCAGTGTTCTTTTTCGCCGCGAAGGCACCACACGCAGGCGCCGCAGCCGACGTTGATCTCGCCGACGACTCGGCGCCCGAGCCAGTGGGCGTTGCCGGCGTCAGCCGATTCGACGACGCCGGAGAACTCGTGGCCGGGGATACCGCGAAAGTCCGCGTACCCGCCGAGGATCTGCAGATCGGTCCCGCAGATCCCGGCGAGCCGTACGCGTACGAGGCATTCGCCGGGCAGCGATGGCACTTCCGCATCGCCGCATTGCACGGCCCGCGGTCCCTCCACGATCAATGCTCGCACGGCCCGCGAGCATACCCGAAAGATCTGGAGGCGACCACAGCCACTCTCGCGGCCACGGTTGTGGGGCTTGCATTTGCCCGTCGACGGATGGCGAACACGAGGCGATGAGCGGAAGAGACCATATTCGCGCGCGCCGACCGCTTCCGCAGTCCGTGCTCGACGGCCTCGAGCTCACGCCGCTCGAAATCTACGGCTGGTAGGTCTTGCTGTAGACGCCCGAGTCCCTCCCGAGCAGCCACTTGTCGAACCAGCCGACGATGTGCTGAAGGCGTTCGACGCGATGCCAGGGCTTGCCGGATCGCGACAGCTCGTGGTTCTCTCCCGGGAAGCGGACCATCACTGCGGGCCGCTTCAGGTACTTGAGCGCGCGAAAGAGCGGCTCGCCGCCGGCTGACGACGGCGTGCGCCAGTCCTCGTCGCCGAGGACGAACATCATCGGCGTCTGGATCCTGGACGCATATGTGATCGGTGATCGCTGCGCGAACTCCGCGCGATCCTCGAATGGCGCCTTTCGGAACCAGGTGGGCGTGAACAGCGTGAAATCGGCCGTGTACCAGAAGGTGCTCCAGTCGGAGATGTCCCGCTGGCTCACCGCTGCCTTGAACCGCGTCGTCTGCGTCACCACCCAGTTCGTGAGCAGGCCGCCGCCGCTGCCGCCGGTCACCCCCATCCGGCTCTCGTCGATGTAGCCGCGCTTCACGACCGCGTCCACGCCCGCCATCAGGTCCTTGTAGTCGTCGCCGGGATAGCGGAACTGGATGATGTTGCCGAACTCCTGACCGTAGTTCGAGCTGCCGCGCGGGTTCGTGTACAGGACCACGTAGCCCCGGGCAGCCATCCAGTGGAACTCGTGGGTGAAGGTGTTGCCGGAGGCGGCGTGCGGGCCGCCGTGGATCTGCAGGACGAGCGGGTACTTCTTCGAGACGTCGAACGACGGCGGCTTCAGGATCCAGCCCTGGATCTTGCGGCCGTCGAAGCTCGGATACCAGATCTCCTCGGGCTCGGTGAGGGAAAGGCGTGAAAAGAGCTCGTCGTTGAAGGTCGTCAGCTTCCGGGGGATGCCGCCGGTCTCGCCATCGAGCCGGTAGAGGTCGCCAACCGCGGTAGCCGTGGAGATCACGCAGGCGTATTTCTCGGCCCGGGCATCGGCGGTAAACGACATCACCTCGCGGTTGTAAGCCGCATGGCCGCCGCGTAGCGCGCCGGTTTGCGCGTCGAACCCCCGCAGATCGGCATTCCCGTTCACGCCGGCCTTCACGATCACCGTGCGGCCGTCGCCGCTCCAGACCGGGCCGGCCGGGTGCTGGCCGCGCGGTGCGCGCTGATCGCCGGCGAGGCCGCCGTCCACGTCGAAATCGAAGGACTCGGTCAGGTTGCGCGGCGAACCTCCGGGAACGTCGACGACGAACAGATCCGGCTGGCTGTAGGAGCGTTCCGGCGTGCCATGCGGTGAACCGACGAAGGCAAGTCGCTTCCCGTCCGGGGAGAGCGAGTAGCCGCCGATCGTTCCGTCGATGCTGGCGGCCAGCTCCGGCTCGCCGCCGTCGCGCGGCACCGAGTAGAGATCGTTGTCGCGAGGGTAATAGTAGGCCTGCGGCCGACGGTTCGAGGTGAAGTAGATGCGCGCGCCATCACGGCTCCACTGGTGGTTGCCCGCGGAGAACTCGCCCGACGTGACGCGCTTCGGGGTTGCCGGTTCGGCGGTGCCCGGGGGCACCGCGATCGTCCAGATGTGCGATGGCCGGTCTGGCTCGGTGTAGCCCCACCCTGCGACCGCGTTGGCGCGGTAGATCGCAGAGGTGATCACCTTGACGTCGGACTTGCGCGGCGGTTCCTTCTTTGGATCCTCCCGGTCGAGCTCGCCGGGAAACGTCTGGGACGAGAACGCGATCGTGCCGCCGTCCGGCGACCACACAGGATTGCCGGCGCCGCGCGCCAGGCTGGTGAGCGGGCGCGCCTCGCCGGCGACCATCGACAGCACGTAGATCTGGGGCGGCTGCGGCTTTCCCTCGCGCTCCGTCGAGCGGACGAACGCCAGGTGCCGTGCGTCCGGCGACCACCTCGGCGAACCGTCCCGCGTGCCGGCCGTCAACTGGCGAGGCGGCTCGCTGCCGCCGGACCTGGCCAGCCAGATGCTCGTGTTGTACTGATCCTCCTTCTCGTCGACGGTGACGCGGACGAACGCGATCAGCGATCCGTCCGGGGCGATCTGCGGATCGGCAACCCAGACGAACTCGAACAGATCCTTCTCGGTGATCGGCCGCCGATCGGCCGCGGACGGGGCCGCGAGCGTCGAGCCCGCGATGGCGAGACCGACGGCAATTCTCTTCATAGGGGTCACCGGCTGCGACGTGGTTCTTGTTACCGGGATGGGAGCTTCGCGACCGCGGTCCTGACCTGCGACCCGCGCTCTCGCGCCGTCCACGCGAAGACCAGCCGGCTCCCCTGCCGCGCGAGACGCGGGTAACCGCTGCCGCGACCGCTCTCGACCTCGGCGACGGTGATCGCCGGCGACTTCGCCCCGGACGGATCGACCCGCCGGATGCGGAAGGTGGCCCGCGGGCCCGCGACCTCGATCCACGACGCGACAGCGGCGCCATCGTCCAGCAAGGCAACGTCCACCCGACCGATGGTGTCGCCGTCGGCGAGCGGTATCGGCGCGGCGAAGCTGCGGCCCGCATCCGTCGAGAAGGCGGCCTGCGCGTGGCCCTTCTCGTTCTTCATGGTGTACCAGGCGATGACGACGTTCCGGCCGCGGGCGCCGAGTGCCGGGCCGTTCACCGGGCACGCAGGGATCCGCCACCCGTCCGCGTGGACCGGGACCGGTTCCGTCCAGGTGCCGTTCTCGAGGCGCGTGACGTGGATGTCACGCACCTCGTCGGCGCTGCGATCGCGATACGCGGCGATGACGCCGCCGGCGGTTACGGCCGCGGCCGTGGGACAGCACTCGCAGACGCGCGCGTCGACTGCCGTTTCGGAGGCCTGGTTTCCCGGTCGGTCGAACGACGTGAAACGGAGGGACATGTCGCCGCCGTGCCCGCCGTGTCCACCGGCCATCGCGCGGCCGTCGAGCCAGACGAGCCCGAGACCGCCCGCCGGCATCGGGAAGAGCGACGCGAACCCATGCTCCGTCTGCGTGCCGTCGTGGTGGGGCGTGAACGACGGCGTCCACGTCTTTCCGTCGTCGGTGGACAGCGACAGGCGCACGTCGTACGCGTAGGTACTGCTCCCGCTCTTCTGCGGCCAGTGGGCGGCCAGGGCGCCGCCTTCGATCTGTACGACCGACGGCACGTCGGCCCAGTTGACGAACCAGTCGCTGCCGCTCGCCACCGTGCGCGCGTCAGCCCAATGCATGCCGTTTTCCCCGGTCCCCTCGAGCAACCGCGCGAACCTCAGCGTGGCGGTCGCGCCGGAACGCTCGATCCAGCTCAGGATGACGCCCCGCTCGGACGCGCTCAGTTGCGGCTGCCCGGATTCAGCCGATGCCGGGGATGGAATCGCTGCGATGGTCAGCGGCCAGTCAGCCGGCAATGCCGGGCGCGTGACGGCGGCCGCGACCAGGAGGGATACGACGGCAGGCGCCGGGAAGGGGAGCTTCATCAGCCGAATGATAGCGGCAATCAGCCGGGTTGCACCCCGGCAGGCCGGCCTGGCAGGACTGAGGACCCGGCGTGGATGGCAGCGACGTCGCCAGGCACCGGCGAGGAGCGGCGGCCAGGGAGGCTCCCCGCCTGCGGATCAGCTCCTAAGCAGATCGCACACTGGCGCGCCTCTTGCGACCGCGCCGTCGCTGAGGTGCGTATGACGAACGTGGCGCGGCTCCTGCTCGTGCTCCTGCTGGCGGTCGCAACGGCCGGTTGCGAGCTGGCAGGCGACATCTTCGAGGCCGGCATCTGGGCGGGCGTGATCATGGTCGTGCTCGCGATCGCGCTGGTGCTCTGGCTCGTGCGGAAGGTGACGTAGCGGGAGGAAGCGGGACCGGAGGCGGGTCTGCCTCCGGCCCGTGACATGCCTGACAGTACTACCAGTTGAAACGGATCATCAGCTGGCCCAGCCGCCCGCCCGGATCGAAGGTGTTGCTCGGATCCTGGTAGGCGCTGGTCACCTGGCTGAACGTCCCGGCCGCGAAGTAGTCGGCGCTGGTCGTGGTCAGTGAGGGCTCGAACGGATCGAAGTTGACCGTGTCGAACACGTTCAGCAGGTCGAACCCGAATTCGATGTTCGCGGTGCCCTTCAGCGGGAACCTCTTCCTCACGCCGATGTCGAAGCGCGAGAACCACGGCGCGCGGACCAGCAGGGACCGCGGCGCGCAGTCACCGTCGTGAATCTGGATGCAGTCGGCGGTGTTCGGCGGCGCAATGTAGCGCCCCTCGGGCACGCCCAGGGCGGAATAACCGGTGCTCGAGCCCGGGCTGAAGCTCCACGCGCGGCGCGTGTTCAGGATCACGTCGTCGGGAAGCGTGTACACCGTGCGCAGGCCGCTGGCCGGATCGATCCTGATGTCGTGCTTGTACATCTTCTGCAGGTCCTTCGGTGTCATGCCGACCAGCCGCACGTTGCCGAAGTCGATGACGCGGGCCTGCACTCTCCCGACCCCGTTGAAGCTCCACCCGCCGACGATGCCCTCGAGGATCGGATGCAGGTCGGAGCCGAAGCGCTGCCCCCGGCCGACGGGGATCGTCCAGTCCCACTGCGTCTTGATGGCGTGCCGCACGTTTTCCGTGGGGGTCATGACCCGCCCGAAGCTGAAGCCGTCGAACGACGATCCACCTTCAACCGCGTACTGGTAGTTGACGTTCGCGGACAGACCGCGTGACAGGCGGCGGCGAAGTTCCACCTGCAGCGAATGGTAATCGCTGAAGGCGCCGCTGTCGGTCACGTTCCCGTCGTCGACATCCGGGTTGGGGATGAAGAAGTTCGCGGGCAGACCGGCGGCGAGGGCACGGCCGCGGCGTGTGCCGTTGCCGTCGAGGTCGTTGGCCGCGTTGATCGGCGAGGGGCTGGGGGCGACCAGGCGCGAGGCCAGGGTCGTGTTCGTCCAGGTCTGAGTCCCTCCCGTGTAGGCTGCCGGGTTGGCGGCGTCCCGGCTGCCGTTCAGGTAGGCGAGGTAGATGGGCAACGGGTGCGTACCGGTGCCCGTTCCGAAGTACGCGAAGGAGCCGGTACGAGAACCGCCCGCAGCGTTGTTCGCCTGCAGGTTGGCCATCGCCCGCCTGAACTCGTCGAGGAATCCGTTGTTGACCAGGTTCTCGCCGCGCATCAGGTTGTAGTTCAGCTCCGACCATTGATCGACGCCGCGAGTGCCGACGTAGCGGATCTCCACCGCGGTGTCGCGGGACAGCGCCCGCTGGAACCCGATCTGCCAGGAGTGCGCCGAGCCGATCCTGATATCGGGCGCGAACGCCGCCAGGTCGTTGTCGCGATCCGGCAGCACGGGTATCGGGAACTCGGGATCCTCGTTGAACGACCCGGTGCGAATCTGGCTTGAATTGGACAGCAGTACCGGCCAGGGCGTGAGCGGATCGGCGCTGGTCGCGGTGCGGGAGATGTTCTGGGTGCTGCCCGGGTTCGTCCCGTACAGGTTCGTGAACTGGTTCATGCCCTGCCGCTCGTAGGCCCGGGAGTAGCCGGCTCGGAACGTCGCCATCTCCGGGTCACCGAACAGCGCGCGCAGGAATCCGCTCTGCACCCTCGGCTGCCAGCTGACGCTGACCGAGGGCCCGACGTTGTTCCAGTCCGTGTCATAGCCGAGCGTGCCCTTGGTCAGCTGAACGAACTCCGGCACGGGGCCGCGCACCCCCGGCTGCAGGAACTGACAGCGGCTGTAGCGGCCGCCGTCGCCAAGCCCGGAGACGCCGCAGACGCTTTCCATGGTGGCGGCCGACATGATGTCGTTGGCGGCAGAGAACGGCGTCTGGACGTCGTAGCGCAGGCCCAGGCTCAACGTCAGGTTCGGCCTGACCCGCCAGGTGTCCTGCAAGTACCCCGAGTACACCTCGATCTGACCCTCGCGCGTGCGCGGTCCGAGGTTCACGTACTTGTTGGTGGACGGGTCGAGCGCGATCTGGGTCGTGATCGACTGCACGCGGCCGGTCAGGAGCGCGTACAGGTTTCGCGCCGCGGTGAGCTGGCCAGCCGAGGCACCGGGGAAGCGTCCGGTCGTGAACAGCGGGGCCGCCGGGTCGAGCTCGGTGTTGAACCCCATCGTGATCGTCGGCACGTACTGCTGCGCGTTGTCGAAGACGTGCGAGATGAGCACTCCGCCGCCGAAGGTCAGGCTGTGCGCGCCGCGCAGCCAGTTGACGCTCTCGTCGATGCTGTAGGTCGGAACCGTGCGCCAGCTGGTGTTGTTGACCGTCCACCAGTTGGTGATCGTGCCGGTGGTGCCGGGGTCGAAGTCGATCGAGTAGCCGCCCTGGTCGGCGAAGGTCTGCGGCCCGTTGCTCCCCAGGTCGCCGAAGTACGAGGCACCGCCTTTGGCGGTGATGCCGCCGCGCAGCTCGTTCACCAGGTTTGGCGTCAGCGTGGATCGCAGGCTGATCGAGGTCAGCGGCCGCTTCGAGTGGAAGAAGCGATAGTTCGGGGCGCCTGGAAAACGCGCGTCGGCGGAGTTGAGGTAGTCGGGGTCGCGCTCGGCCCAGATCACCTGGTACGACCCGCTCAGCCGGTGCCGATCGGTCAGGTTGTAGTCGATCCGGATGGTCGGCTGGTGCTCGAAGAGCTTCCCCGGGCTCTGCCACACGTAGCTGTCCTGAAGAGGATTGGTAGTGGCGCTGAGCGTCCCTTCGCGCTGCGTGGTGCTGCGGATGCTGCTCAACAGCGAGGTGATCAACGGGTCCTTCGCGGAGATCTGTCCGTTCGCCGCGGCGAGATTCAGGACGTTCACCTCGTGGACCTGTCCGCCGGCATCGTAGCGGAACCAGCCGTCGAGCGCGCGCGGGTTCAGCACCGAGCGCGTGCGCGTGAAGCTGTTCGGGAACCGCAGCTGCTCGTAGTGGGCGAAGAAGAACGCGCGGTCGCGGCCGTTGTACAGCCCCGGCACGACGATCGGGCCGCCCAGCCGCGCGCCGTACTGGTTCACCTTCACGTCGTTCTTGGGCAGGCCGTTCCGCTCGTTGAACCAGTAGTTCGTGTTCAGCGACGGGTGACGGTAGTACTCGTAGGCGCTGCCGCTGAAGCTATTGGTCCCCGACCGGGTCTGGAAGTTGATGACGACGCCGCCGCTGCCGCCGACGTTCGCGCCGTTGACCGCCGTCGTGACGCTGACCGCCTCGATGGCATCCTGCCGCGGGGTGACCGAGGCGAAAAAGCCATCGGTCGTGCGCAGGAAGTTGTCATTGTTGCTCACGCCGTCGAGCGTGATCTGGGTCATCGACTCCGGCAAGCCGTTGATGCGCGCCTCGCGGTTCGTCGTCGCGACGTTGACGCCCGGCAGGAACGTGACCGCGTTGAGCGCGTTGCGCGTCGGCGTCGGCATGCGGTTGATCTGGTCGGTGTTCAACGTGGCCGCCACGGTCGCCGTCTGGGTGTTGATGATCTCGGCGCTGCTCTGGACCGTGACCGTTTCCGACAGGGCCCCGACTTCCAGCGTCGCGGTGACCGACACCGGCACACCTGGCGCGATGCGCACGTCGTTGATGACCGCGGTCTTGAAGCCTTCGAGCGACGCGGTGACCGTGTAGACGCCGGCGCTCAGCGCCGGCACGGAGAAGACGCCTTCCGCGTTCGTGGTGGTCTCGTAGGTCGTGCCCGACGCGCTTTTCACCACGACCGTCGCCCCCGGGATCAGGGCTCCGGCCGGATCGACGACCGTGCCGGAAATCGACCCCGTGGAGGTTGCCTGAGCGAATGCGAGGGTGCCCGCCATCGTGGCGAACAGAAATACCAGGAGCGTCGGTGCCGTAGAGCGCTTGTTCAAGAGTCCCCCTCTCCGAAATGCGCGGTGACCGCAGGCAAAATACGCGCGCGGCGGTGAAGGGTCAAGCCGATTTACACATCGCTCGTCGATCGATCGACGGACCAGCTTTCCGGATGAGCGACGCAGCAGCTGAACCCCTCGGCGGCGGAAGGCGAGAAGGGCCTGTCGACGCCGTGCCAGCTGAGCAGTCGGGTCGGGTAACGAATTCCACCGACCCAACCGTCAAATCCACAAATCAACAATCGGCAACGGCTATTGCCCTGCCTGCCATTGCCGGATCCCTTCGAGCGGGTACACCAGCATCAGGATGTTGAGGGTGAGGTTGTCGCGGATGAACCAGGCGACCGCGACTTCCATCGCGACGGTGAGCACGACGATCAGCCAGGCGGGGAGCCGCCACGCCATCGTGAACCCGGCGACCATGGCGAGGATGTCGCAGACCGAGTTGATCACGCTGTCGCCGTAGTAATCGAGCGAGATCGTGACCTCGCGATAGCGATTGATGATGAAGTCGGTGTTCTCGAAGACCTCCCATCCGGCCTCGAAGGCGGTGGCGAGCGCAAGCCGCCAGGCGACGGGCCAGCGGCGCGCGACGAGCCACAGCAGCCCGTAAAACGCGAAGCCGTGGATGATGTGCGAGAAGGTATACCAGTCGGAGAGGTGCTGCGAGTTCTCCGAGCTGAGCACGATCCCGTGCCATGCCTTGACGTAGCCGCACTTGCAGATTGGCAGACGGCCCATCGCGAGCAGCGTCACGGCGGCGGCCAGGACGAGGGCAGCCGTGGCCGCGAGGCCGGCGCGCTGCCGCTGACCGCTGCCGGTCATGAGCGGACCAGGCCGCCGATGGCCGCCGCGACAAACGTCCCGTAGAACAGCGCGCAGAGCACCAGGCAGGCCTCCCGCCACCTCGCCGGGCGCAGCTCCGGCGGCAGCATGCGGCGGTTCACCACGATGGTGTGAATGCTCTCGACGACGAAGATGACGGCCGCCGCGTTGGCGCCGATGATGATGAGCGTCAGGGGGCGCGCGAGGTTCAGGGCGATGCAGCCCCACACCGCGAAGGCCGCCAGCACGCCGTAGTAGACGATGCGCACGTCACCGGTCTTCCTGAGTTGCGGGCTGGCCGCCCACATGATGTCGGTCGTCGCGCGCGGCAGCCCGTCGACGATGCCGAGCTGCGTCGAGAAAAGAATCCACAGCCCGCAGAACAGCGTGAGGTACCAGAAGAGGCGGCCGTGCACCGCGGCGACGCCTTCGGCCTGGAGGTTCGCGACCGCCCATTCCCCCGCGACGGTCCCGGCAGGCACGTACTGCAGCGTGAAGAGGGCGGTGAGCGCCATCCCGGCGAGCGATCCGAGACCGAAGATGCCCGCCTGATCGAGGTGCATGTACTTCCACCACTGGCGCCACGCGGCGAGCGACCGCTCGTCGACGGTGAAGATGTTGCCGTGCGCCGGCAGGCGTACGGTGTCGCCGAGCAGCGTCGGGATGTAGCCGACGGTCGCGCCCATGCCGTAGCCCTTGTCGCGCATCCAGTTGGTCGTATACGCGTTGCCGACGCCGCCCGACCCCGAGTAGGCGGCAAAGGCGCCGAGCAGCAGCCAGTCGCCGCCTTCCGGCAGCGTGCCGATCGACACCAGCCCGCCGGCCACCCGCCGCCAGTTCTCGGCGGAGACACCCACGACGTCCATGACCACGAGGTAGGAGAGGATGCCCGCCACCATGATCCACATCGCGTACTCGACGGTCCGTTCCACTTTGCGCCCGGCCAGCGTGATCGCAAAGCAGATCGCGAAGGTGCCGTAGCCGATGGCGACGACCGTGCCGGCGTCGGCCGATCCGGGCATGCGGCCGAGCCAGAGCGCCGCCGTCGCCGTGGCGCTGGAAAGCGCCCAGCCGGGCCATCCGTATTGGGCGAGTCCGAAGATCGCGTAGACCGTGCCCCAGAACGTCGGACCGGGCCAGGTGCGCATGAACCCGGTGATGATCGGTTCGCCTGTATAGAGGGTGTAGCGCCCCATCTCCTGGTTCAGCACGACCTGCAGAACGACCGCGGCGGTGGTGATCCACAGGAGCGCGGCGCCATATTTGAGGATGACGGCGGGGCCGATCAGCCACTCGCCGCTGCCGATCGCGATGCCGAGGCCGATCACGCCCGGGCCGACGGTGCGCAACGCGTTTCCCACCGTGAAGGCGGGCGGCGCCGGCAGATCGCGCAGGTTCCAGGGCGGCAGCCGTCCGTGACGCATGGAAGGTGGTGCAGTATATCCGGGTCCCGCCCCGCGCCGGAAGGTCGGGCGGATCGCGACGAGCATGACCACTCCGTTCGAGCAGATCGCGGTGGAGTGCTATGCCGGCCATCGCGGCGAGGAGACGCCGCGGCGCTTCCGGCTGGGAGATCGCCGCGTCGTGGTCGCCGACGTCCTCGATCGCTGGCTCGCGCCCGATCACCGATACTTCAAGGTGCGCGGCGACGACGGGGACGTCTACATCCTGCGCCACGACCCGCAGGCGGATGTGTGGGAGTTGACGATGTTCCAGCGCGGCGAACGGTAAAGGCGCTTCTCCTGGCCGTGTCGCAGTGAGCGCAGCGCGCCGGGGCGAGGCCGCACAGCTGCGTGTTGTTCCTCACCTCTCTCCGCGTTCTCAGCGCCTCGGCGCGCTCCGCGATTTCCCTGGCTTGTTGCACAATGACGCGCATGCGTCCCAGGTTGTCGTTGGCTCTTGCCGCATGCTTCGCGCTGTCCGCATCGCACGCCTCGGCCCCGCTCGCGCAGGGCCCGGCTGACGCCGCGCCCTCAGTCATCGTGCTGCGGCCCTCACGCGTCTTCGACGGAGAGGCGACGCACGAGGGGTGGGCGGTGCGGGTGCGCGGCGACCGCATCGAGGCGGTCGGCCCGGCGGCCTCGATTGCCGCAGCCGGCGCCCGCACGATCGATCTGGCCGGCGCGACGCTCCTGCCCGGGCTGGTCGAGGGCCACTCGCACGTGCTGCTGCACCCCTACCACGAGGCGTCGTGGAACGATCAGGTGCTCCGCGAGCCGCTCGGGCTGCGCACCGCGCGCGCCGTCAACCACCTTCGCGACACGCTGCTGGCGGGGTTCACCACGATCCGCGACCTCGGCACCGAGGGCGCCGGCTACGCCGACGTCGACCTGAAGCAGGCGGTGGATCAGGGCATCATCCCCGGGCCGCGGATGATCGTCTCCACGCGCGCCATCGTCGCGACCGGCAGTTACGGGCCAAGAGGCTTCGCGACGGAGTGGCGGGTCCCGCAGGGCGCCGAGGAAGCCGACGGCGTCGACGCACTCGTGCGCGTCGTCCGTGATCAGATCGGCCGCGGCGCGGATGCGATCAAGGTCTACGCCGATTACCGATGGGGACCGCGCGGTGAAGCGGCGCCGACGTTCTCGGTCGACGAGCTCGCGTTGATCGTGCAGACGGCGGGGAGCAGCGGCCGCCCGATGGTCGCACATGCCTCGACGCCGGAAGGCATGCGCCGCGCGGCGCTGGCCGGCGCGCAGACCATCGAGCACGGCAACGATGGGACGCCTGAGGTGTTCAGACTGATGGCCGAGCGCCGCGTCGCCCTCTGCCCGACGCTCGCCGCGAGCGAGGCGACGGCGCAGTATGGCGGCTGGAAGAAGGGCGCCGCGCCCGAGCCGACGGCCATCGCGCGCAAGCGCGCCAGCTTCAAGGCGGCGCTCGACGCGGGCGTCACGATCCTCGCCGGCAGCGATGCCGGCGTGTTCGCGCACGGCACGAACGCGCTGGAGCTCGAGCTGATGGTCGCCTACGGCATGCCACCGGCGACCGTGCTGGCGAGCGCCACGTCAACCGCGGCGCGCGTCCTGCGCGTGGAAGACCGGATCGGCCGGGTAGACCAGGGCCTGCTCGCCGACCTGGTCGCCGTCAACGGGGATCCAGCTCGCGACATCACGGCGCTCCGACGCGTCCGCTTCGTCATGAAAGGGGGCATCGTCTACCGGGACCGCGAGGTACTCGCGCTCGCGCGCGCGAATTGACTTGTAGCGGCGGAAGGCCGCTCGCTCGTCCTCGAGCCCGACCAGCGAGCGCCACGAACAGCCGCGGAAGGTGTGTGCGAGCATGCGCGGCCAGTTACGCAGCACGAACCCCGGGAACCGGCGCATCGCCGCGGGCATGTGCCGCACCTTCATCCAGCGCTCGGCACGCCAGCGAATGAACTCCACTTCCTCCGCCGGCAGATGCTCGGTGCGCACGACCGCGGTCGTCCCGTCGTACTCCTCGAGCCGCTCGTTCACGATCAGGCCGCGGGCGGCGAAGTCCTTGGTCATCGGCGTGCCCGGGTAGGGCGTGGGGTGCTGGATGTACGGCCAGTCGACGTATCGCCGCGCGAACTCCAGGTTGGCCTCGATCGATTCGCGCCGATCGTCCGGGTTCCCGACGATGATGCCGCCGACCACGTACATGCCGTGGCGGTGGAGGTAATCGATCGCCTGGAGGCTCGCGTTGCCGGTGGTGCGGCCGCCGGCGCGGGTGGCGTTCTTCGCCGCCGCCTTGAGGAAGGCGAGATCCTCGTCCAGCACGTTTTCGATGCCGAGGAACACGTAGCGGAAGCCGGCGGCGCGCATCAGCGGCGCCAGCGTGTCCCCCTGTTCCGCGATCGACGAGGTCATCGCCTGGACGAGGTACTGGATGTCGTTCAGGCCAGCATCGACGATCGCCCGGCAGAGAGCGGTGAACCGCCGCACGTTCAGCGTGATGTTGTCATCGACGAGGAAGATCATGCGCGCCCCGCGGCTGCGCGCGTCGGCGATGTCGGCGAGCACTCGATCGAAGGTGTAGGTGTGGAAATTCCGCCCGCGCATCTCGATGATCGAGCAGAACGTACAGTCGTAGGTGCAGCCTCGCGACGTCTCGACGACGTCGATCGGGCTGCCCAGGAACGTGTAGCCGTCGAGAACCCGGGCGGCGCGCCGCGGCAGCGCGATCTCGCCGTCGTCGAGCGCGCCGACGCGGCGCGGCCGGTTGTGCTGGAACCCGCCGTTGCGACGGAACGAGAGCCCGTCGATGGCATCGAACGCCGTCCCGCGCTCGAGCGCCCGTACCAGCTCGCGGAAGGTCACGTCCCCTTCGCCGCGCACGACGAAGTCGATGCCGTGCTGCAGCGGCTCGTAGGCGGCGACCGCGAGGCTCGGGTCGTAGCCGCCGGCCACCAGCCGCGCCTGCGGACGAATCCTCCGAACCAGCCGCGCGATCTGGAGCGCGGTGCGGCGCTGGAAGGTCATGACGGAGAGGCCAACCAGGTCCGGCCGCCGCTCGCGGAGCAACCGCTCGACCGTTTCGCGGACGCGATCCTGGACCAGGATCAGATCGGCGATGGCGACGTCGTGATGCGCATCGACGTTGCCTGCAATCGACGCGAGCCCCCCGTTGGGCATGCGCATCGCCAGCGACGGCGTGTGCTCGAAGGAATCCGGCATCGAGAGCAGCAGGATCCGCATGGCGCACAGGATACCCGAGGCGCGGCGGCAGGTGGCGGAATTCCGGCGGCGACGCTGGCTGCGGGCGTCCGACCAGGGGATTCGAGCCGAAATACGGCCGAAATCCGACCGGCATCCCTGTTGCTCCCCACTGGCTGAACGCCGGAGGAGACATGCCCGACCCCCACACCGTGCAGTGCTGCCGCTGGGCGGAGCCGACGCTGTTCGTCGCTCATCCGTACTGGACGTCCGCCGAAGACTGCCCCTGGAGCTGCCAGGCGGACGGCTACCCGCGCCCGGTCGAGGACACGGGAGTCTGCCGCATCTGCGGGCGATGGCAGCCGCGGCCCGCGGCGCCGGCGGAGCCGGTCGCGCCCGACCGCTGACGTCCGCGCCTTAGAGAGCCGCGTCACACCGGGCGGGCCGCCGCCCACCCGTACGTCCGAGCCGCGACCTCATCGGGTCACGCGCATCCCGTCTCCGTCGCCGGTGACGACGCGTACCGCCCGGGACGGCCCCACGATCGCTCGTACCTCGCGCACCCGCACGCGCAGGCACCCACGGCAGCGGTGCCATAATGTGCGCATGTCGGACCAACCCAAGAGCGCGTACGAGCTGGTCATGGAGCGGCTGCGCCAGAAGGACGCCGAATCGGGCCTCGAGGAGAAGCCGCTGACCGACGAGCAGCGCGCCGCCATCGCCGAGGCGCGCAGCATCTGCGCGGCCAACATCGCGCAGCGGCGAATCATGCATGCGACCGAGATCCTGAACGTGTTCGATCCCGAGCAGCGCGCCGATCGCGACCGCGAGCTGCGGCGCGACATCGAACGCTTCGAATCCGATCGCGATGCTCGCATCCGGAAGATCCGCGAGGGCCCGTTGTGATAGCGCGTACGGCGGGCGGCGCCGCCCTCGGCCTCCTGCCGGCGATGGCCAACCGCCACGGTCTCGTCACCGGCGCCACCGGTACGGGCAAGACCGTCACGCTGCAGGTCCTCACCGAGGGGTTCTCGGGTCTCGGGGTGCCAGTTTTTCTGGCCGACGTCAAGGGCGATCTCGCGGGCATCGCCGCCGCGGGATCGCTGACCGCGAAGCTCGGCGACCGTCTCTCCCGCCTCGGGCTGCCGCAGCCGGAGTTCCGCGCCGTGCCGGTGCAGTTCTGGGATCTGTACGGCAAGCGCGGCTACCCGGTGCGCGCCACGATCTCGGACATGGGCCCGTTACTGCTCAGCCGGCTACTCGACCTGAACGACACGCAGCAGGGGGTCCTCACGATCGCGTTCAAGGTGGCCGACGAGGCGGGCCTGGCGCTCCTCGACCTGAAGGACCTCCGCGCGATGCTCAAGTCGGTCGCGGAGAACGCGAAGCGGATCGGAACGGAGTACGGGAACGTGTCACCCGCCTCGGTCGGGGCGATTCAGCGGGCGCTACTGGAGATTGAGCACCAGGGGGGCGAGCAGTTCTTCGGCGAACCGATGCTCGACGTGCACGACCTCATGGGGCTCGACCCGCAGGGCCGCGGCATGGTCAACGTGCTCGCCGCCGAGCGGCTGATCGAGGCGCCGAAGCTCTACTCGACCTTCCTTCTCTGGCTGCTCGCGGAGCTGTTCGAAGTGCTGCCCGAAGTCGGCGACCCGCCGAAGCCGCGTCTCGTGTTCTTCTTCGACGAGGCGCACCTGTTGTTCGACGACGCGCCGCGGGCGCTGCTGGACAAGATCGAGCAGGTCGTCCGGCTGATCCGATCCAAGGGCGTCGGCGTGTACTTCGTCACCCAGAACCCGGGCGACGTGCCAGACGAGGTGTCGAGCCAGCTGGGCAACCGTATCCACCACGCGCTGCGGGCGGCGACCCCGAAGGAACAGCGTGCCGTGCGCGCGGCCGCCGACACGCTTCGCACGAACCCCTCCATCGATGCCGCGAAGGTGATGAGCGAGCTGGCAGTCGGGGAGGCGCTGGTGTCGCTGCTCGACGATACGGGAAGTCCGCAACCGGTCGAGCGCGCATGGATTGTTTCCCCCGGTTCGCGCATCGGACCGCTCGACGACGCCGAGCGGACCACGCTGGTCCGTGCGTCCACGCGCCAGCGGCGCTACGAAGACACGATCGATCGCGATTCGGCCTACGAGCAGTTGAAGGCACGCGCGACAGTCCCGGAGGCGCCCCCGGCACCGGCGGGCGCCTCGCCGTCTGGCGGCGCGCTGAGCGACGTCATCTTCGGATCGACCGGGCCACGCGGTGGCCGCCGCGAGGGCATGCTGGAGGCGGCGGCGAAGAGCGCCGCCCGCTCGGTGGGCTCGAGCATCGGGCGCCAGATCCTGCGCGGCATCTTCGGATCGATGCTCGGCGGGCGGAGGCGGTGAACGGCGCTGCATGTTACCTGTGGTTCCGTGGTTCCGCGGTTCCGGGGCGGAACCCGGAACCGAGCCTCGGAATCAGAACGCCGGAACCTCAGGAACCTCAGGAACCCCGGAACCCTAGTTTGGGAACCCGGAACCGCCCGCCTACTGCCCCAGCACCACCGACACGAGGAGGGGCCGATGATCTGACGCCTGGGTCTCGACGACTTCCGCACTGGTGCAGCGCAGTGCGCCGTCGAGGAACAGGTAGTCGATTCGGCGGACCGGCTGTGCCGCGGGGAAGGTGAAGCCGTCCCCCTTGCCGCATGCTGCCCACGCGTCGCGCAGCCCGAAGTCGAGCAGACGACGGATGACGGGGCTTTCGGGCGTGGCGTTCATGTCCCCGCCGAGCAGCAGCGGCGTCCCGGTGGCGCGCCGCACGCGCACCAGTTCGCGCAGGCGCTCGGCCTCTTGCAGGCGGTACTCGTCGCCGGCCGATGCGTCCAGGTGGGTAGTGATCGCCTGCCAGCGCCCCAGCCTCGTACGGACGATGGTGACCAGCGCGCCGCGCGGCTCGTGCGATCCACCGGCGCGCGCCTGCGACGGCGCGACGCGCAGCGGCACGGTGTCCTCGAAGCCGAAGCCGCCCCGCGACAGCGCGGCGATGCCGTACTGGCCGCCGTCGAAGTCGAGCGTCCGGCCGAACACGCCGTCGAACTCCGTCCGCTCCTTGAGCGCCTGCAGCTGATCGACGCCGCCGGACCGCTTCGTTCCGCGGTCGACCTCCTGCAGGAGCACGACGTCGGCATCGTGCTCGTCCACGATCCGCGCGACCTCCTCGAGGTTGGGCAGCCCCGCTGCGTCCCTGCCCGCGTGGATGTTGTAGACCAGCACGCGGACGGACTCGCGCTCCTCGACGAAGGGCAGCCAGCACCCTGCAAGCGCCGCCATCCAGATTGCTAATAAGAGGCGTAGGGTCTGCATCTCTAAGTATTCGCGGGACCCCATCCCGCTCGCTTTTCGCGCGACTTCGTCCTTCGACCTCGCTTCAGAGGACGACCCTGAGCCTGTCGAAGGGTCGCGCGCGGGCGCCCTTCGGGCCTGCCGCCTCGCTTCGCTCGGCGACTCCGGAATTATAGGGCGCACGATATACTTGCTCCCCCGAATGCACCGCATCCGTTCGGTGGCGCTGTTCGCAGCGCTCTACCTCCTCCTCTCGGCCGCCGTCACCTGGCCGCTCGTCCTCCATCTCGGCTCGCTGGTCGCCAACGACCTGGGCGATCCGCTGCTCAACATGTGGATCCTCGCGTGGAACGCGCGCACCGTGCCGCTGACGGAGGCGTGGTGGAACATGCCGCAGTTCTTCCCGGCGTCCGGGGCCACCGCCTTCTCGGAACACCTGCTCGGTCTCGCGCCGATTGCCACGCCGCTGCTGCTCTCGACCGGCAATCCCGTCCTCGCGTACAACACGGCGCTGTTCCTGTCCTTTCCCCTCTCCGCGCTGGCCGCGCACGCGCTCGGCTGGTCGCTGACGAAACGCCACGACGCCGCGGCGATCGCCGGCGTGGCCTTCGCCTTCGCGCCGTACCGCATGGCGCAGCTCGCGCACGTGCAAGTCGAGTCGTCGTACTGGATGCCGCTCGCGCTCGTCGGGCTGGTCCGTTACTTCGACGGCGATCGACGCTGGCACTGGCTGCTCCTGTTCGCGGGCGCGTGGCTGCTGCAGGCCCTGACCTGCGGCTACTACTTCTTCTACCTCTCCGTCCTCATCGGCCTGTGGCTGGGCTGGTTCGTCGTCGGCCGGCAGCGGTGGGCCGATCTCGCGCGCGTCCTCGGCGTCTGGGCGGCCGCCGTGGCGCTGATCGCGCCGCTACTCTACGGCTACTGGCGCATCCAGGGCATGTACGGCATGCGGCGCTGGCCGAACGAGATCGCCGGCTTCAGCGCCGACGTCGCCAGCCTGCTCAAGGCGGCGCCGGCGCTCTGGCTGTGGGGCCGGCTGAACGTCTTCGACCGCCCCGAATCCGAACTGTTCCCCGGTCTCACGATCCTCGCGCTCATCGCCGCCGGCGCGCTGCTCGGCGGCAGGGCCGTGGCCGCCGGGCGGCGGCGGCTGCGAATCGTTCCGGTGCTGGTCGCGGCCGCGATGGTGTTCCTGATCGTCGCCCCGACGCCGATCCTGTTTGGATCCTGGAAGGTCGAGATCGGCGGCGTCACGCTGCTCTCGGTCGGCACGCCGCACAAGCCGCTCTCGGTTGCGTTCGTGCTGCTGATTGCGGCGGCGGCGCTGAGCCCAACCGCCCGGGCGCTCTGGGTGCGCCGGTCGCCGTTGGCGTTCTTCCTGATCGCCGCCTTCGCCATGTGGCTGCTGGCGCTCGGTCCCGCGCCGACGCTCATGAACCAGCCGATCCTCTACAAGTCGCCGTACACCTGGTTGATGTACCTGCCCGGGGTCGAAGGCGTGCGCGTGCCGGCGCGGTTCTGGATGATCGC
The DNA here is from genome assembly GCA_048594975.1 of Vicinamibacterales bacterium. Classification (GTDB taxonomy): domain Bacteria; phylum Acidobacteriota; class Vicinamibacteria; order Vicinamibacterales; family 2-12-FULL-66-21; genus JBMDXB01. The sequence continues at coordinate 19,840 of JBMDXQ010000032.1, forward strand.
GGTGCTGTGCCTTGCGGCCGCCGGCTCGCTCGCGGCCGCGCGGCTGGCGCTTCGCTGGCCGCACCTCCGCCGCGCGTTCGTTGTCGTCGCGTGCGCCGGGATGCTCGCGGAGGGCTGGCCGCGGCCCATGAACATGCCGGAGCCGCCCGGCCGACGGCCGAACCGCACCGGCGCCGTGGCGCGCCTCGACCTGCCGATCACCGAGGGGCACGACCTCAAGGCGCTGTACTGGGGCGTCTTCCACCAGCGCCCGCTGGTCAACGGCTACAGCGGCTACTTCGCGCCGCACTACTGGGTGCTGCGCTATCTGATCGAGCAGGGCGATCACGAGGTGCTGACGGCGATGGCGCGGTTCGGCGATCTCGAAGTGGTCATCGATCGCGACGAAGACGACGACGAGCGCTGGGAGAAGTTCGTGGACTCGCATCCGGCAGCCGAGTTCGTCGATTCCGGCGACTCCTCCGTCAGCTACCGCATTCGCCCGACGGCGGCGCCCTGGTCGCACAGGCGGATCGAGGGTCCCCCGATTCCCATCGCCTCGGCCGACGCGACGGTCAGCGCGCACCTGCTGTCGCGCATGACCGACGGCGACCTGATCTCGCGCTGGGACGGCCGCCGCGGCCAGCGGCCGGGCGACGCCGTCACCGTGGACCTGGGCTCGGCGCGGCAGGTGCGCGGGCTCGAGCTGGACCTCGGCGGCTACGTGGCTGACTTCCCGCGCCGGCTGAAGATCGAGACCTCGCTCGACGGCGCCGCCTGGCAGGAGCGATGGGCGGGTTCCGGGGGCGGCGCGGCGCTGGCCGGCGCGCTCCTCGACGCGCGGCTGATGCCGCTCTTCTTCGAGCTCGATCCGCAGCCGGCCCGCTACATCCGGATGACGCAGCTCGGCTCCGATCCGGTCTTCTACTGGTCGATCGCGGAGCTGAAGGTGTTCGGGTCCTGACGCCGTGCGCCGCGCCGCTCCGTTGCTCGCGGCGGCCGCGCTCTACGCGCTCCTGACGACGGCGCTGACCTGGCCGCTGGTGCTCCAGGCCGGAAGCCGCGTGGCCAACGATCTCGGCGACCCGCTGCTCAACATGTGGCTGATGGCGTGGAACGCGCGCGTCCTGCCGCTTACCGGCGCGTGGTGGAACGCGCCGCAGTTCTACCCGGCCCCAGGAGCGATTGCCTTCTCGGAACACCTGCTCGGACTGTCCCCGATCTCGACGCCTGTCCTGCTCGCGTCGCGAAATCCCGTTCTCGCCTATAACGTCGCCTTCTTCCTGTCGTTCTTCTTGTCCGCGCTCGCGGCGCACGTGGTTGGCTGGTCGCTGACCCGCCGCCACGACGCGGCACTCGTTGCCGGCCTCGCATTCGGCTTCGCGCCCTATCGCGCCGCGCAGCTCGCGCACGTCCAGGTCCTGTCCACCTACTGGATGCCGCTTGCGCTTGCCGGGCTCGTGGAGTTCCGCCGCGACGGGCGACGGCGCTGGCTGGTGCTGTTTGCCGGCGCCTGGCTGATGCAGGCGCTCGCCTGCGGGTACTACCTCTTCTTCCTGTCGGTGCTGGTGGTGTTCTGGCTGCTCTGGTTTGCCGCCGTCCGCTCGTGCCGTGATCTCGTGCGTATCGTCCTCGCCTGGGCAGCCGCGGCCGCGTTGCTCGCGCCGGTCCTGTACGGCTACTGGCGCATCCAGCGGCAGTACGGCTTCCGCCGCCTGCCGGACGAGGTCGCGTGGTACAGCGCCGACGTCGCCAGTATCCTCACCGCGCCGTCCAACGTCGCCCTCTGGGGATGGCTCGAAACGGTCGTGCGGCCGGAGTCGGCGCTGTTTCCCGGCGTCACGATCCTGCTGCTCGTCCTCGCCGGCACGCTCGCGGCCACGCACCACGAGCGATCGGAGCTGCTGTTCTTCGTCCTCGGGGCGTTGTTGATGTGGGCCATGTGCCTCGGGCCGCAGCCGACCTGGATGAACGAGCCGTTCCTGCCGTGGGGACCGTACGCGTGGCTGATGGCGGCACCCGGGGCCGATGGCGTTCGCGTACCCGCCCGCTTCTGGATGCTCGCTGTCCTGTGCCTCGCCGCGGCTGGTGCGGTGGCGTTCCGCTCCCTCGTCATGCGCTGGCCGCGGGCGCTGCCGGTGATACTGCCGATCGTGTGTGCCGGCATTCTCGCGGACGGGTGGCAGGCGCCTATGGGCTTCCCTGAGCCCCCGCCGCCCCGTCCGAATCGCACCGGCGCCGCGGTACGGCTCGATCTGCCGTTCGTCGAGGGTCACGACGTCGCATCGCTGTACCGCGCCATCGCGCATCGGCGCCCGGTGGTCACCGGTTACAGCGGGCACTTCCCGCCACACCACGGCGTGCTGAAGCGCCTCTTCGACGAGGCCGATCACGACGCGCTCCGTCACCTGTCGCAGTTCGGCGACCTCGAGGTCGTCGTCGAGCACGAGTACGACGACGATGGACGGTGGCGGCAGTACGTCGCGTCGTACCCCGGGGTGGAGTCGATCTACAGCGGCGACCGCTATTCGAGCTTCCGCGTGCGGCAATCCGGCGAAGGGGAGGGCTACCGGGCGTTCCAGCCCCCGGTCCTGACGATCGCCGGGATCAGCGTATCCGGGCATTCCGAGCGGGTGGCCTTGATGATTGATGGCGACCTCGTCACGCGTTGGGAGCTCGGGCGGGGCCAGCAGCCGGGCGATCGCGTGACGATCGATCTCGGCGCGCCGAAGACCGTACGCGGCATCGAGCTCGCGCTGGGCCGGTACACCGAGGACTACCCGCGGCGGGCGCTCGTCGAGACTTCGGCGGACGGGACGACGTGGCAGCCGGTGTGGGAAGGTTCCGGGGGAGGGCCGGCGCTGACCGCTGCCGTGTTCGCGCCGACGATCGTGCCGCTTACGCTTCCGGTCCAGGCCGAAGGGGTGCGCTCCCTGCGGGTGACGCAGCTCGGCTCGCATCCGGTCTTCTACTGGTCGATTGCCGAAATCAGGGTGTTCGGGGAGTAAGCGCGTCGAGCCGTCGCTGCAGGAAGGGGCGCCAGAGGCGCCGATCCTGGTTCTCGAGCAGGACCATCTCGCCGGCCGCGTCGGTGCACGCGGGCAGCCGCGCGGCCTGGAACGCGAGGAGCGCGGCCATCGCGCAGACCCGACGAGCGGCGGAACACGCCTTGCAGCGCCGAGCGGCGACTCGCAGGAGGTTACGTATGGGACTCCGTGACAAATACGCGTACGCCATCTCGGTCGCCAAAGGGAAGTTCGACGGGAGTGCGCAGGAACGCGACGGCAAGCTGCATTTCGTGGGCAGCGTCAGGACCGAGCAGGAGAAGAACGAGATCTGGCAGGCGATCAAGACGATCCCCGACTGGCGGAACGAGATCGTCGCCGACATCAAGGTGACCGGCGGCGCAGCGGAAGCGGCCACACCGGCCAAAACCTACACGGTCAAGGCGGGCGATACCCTGAGCCGTATCGCGAAGGAGCACCTCGGCGACGCGAACGCCTACATGAAGATCTTCGAACTCAACAAGGATCAGTTGACGGACCCGAACGTGATCAAGCCGGGCCAGGTCCTCAAGCTGCCGTGAGCGGGCCGCCGGCGGCGCTGCTATATACTGGCGCTGACTGGCTGCCCCATGACCGATCCTCACGCGCGTCCGCTCGTGCTGCTGGTGGAGGACTTCGAGGACGCCCGTGAGATGTACCGCGACTATCTCGAGTACGCGGGGTTCCGGGTGGAGACCGCTCGCGACGGCCGCGAGGCGGTGGAGAAGGCGCGCGCGTTCCGGCCGCATTTGATCCTGATGGACCTCTCGCTGCCCGGCATCGACGGCTGGGAAGCGACGCGCATCCTGAAGACCGATCCGGCCACTGCCGATCTCCTCATCGTCGCGCTGAGCGCGCACGCGCTGGCGGCGGAGGGCGAGCGCGCGCGCGCCGCCGGCTGCGACGGCTTCATCGCCAAGCCATGCCTGCCCATGGATCTCGTCGAAGAAATCGCGGTTCACCTAAAGGCGCACGCGCGCGGCCGCGGACGCCGCCTGCCCGCCAGCCGCTGATGCCGCTTGTCATCCTGCTCGTCGAGGACCACACCGACACCCGCCAGATGTATGCCGAGTTCATGGCGCCGCGCTACGAGATCCTCGAGGCCGGCACGGGCACCGAGGCGGTGCACAAGATGGCACAGCGGCGGCCCGACCTGCTCGTGACCGACCTGTCGCTGCCGGATTTCGACGGGTTCGAGCTGGTGACGCGCATGCGCGCCTTACCGTCGCTTGCCAACGTCCCGGTGATCTGCCTGAGCGGGTACGGCGGCCACGCGCACGAGGAACGCGCGCGCGAGATCGGGTGCGACCGGCTGTTGCAGAAGCCGTGTCTGCCCGATACTCTAGCCGACGTCGTCGCGGACGTGCTCGGCACGGCGGGGCGGCGCGTGCCGAACGCATGATTCATCCGACCGTCCTGATAGTCGAAGACGACGTCGATACCCGCGAGATGCTCGGCCGGTTCCTCGAGCTGGAGGGATTCCGCGTCCAGACCGCCGAGAACGGCCGCCAGGCTCTCGAGCGGCTCGAAGCCGGCCCGCCCGCCTGCGTGATCCTCCTGGACCTCATGATGCCGGTGATGGACGGCTGGCAGTTCCGCCGCGAGCAGATCCGGCGGGCGGCGCTGGCCAAAATCCCGGTCATCGTCGTTTCGGCGGCGGGTCGCGAACGCTTCGATCACATCGATGCGAACGCCTACCTCTCCAAGCCGGTCGACCTCGAGGAGCTGCTGGCGCGCATCGACGAGTACTGTCCCCGCATCTGACCGCCTGCCCGTGGCCTATCGCGGTTGAACCCGCGCTCCCTCCGTGCGTGCTTTTCCGGAGTCCGGCGCCGGCGATTCCGTGGCGGCGACCGCCGCCGCCGTCGACGAGCGCAGGCGCTTCACCCGCTCGGCGAGCAGCGCGCGCTGGCGGGTGTCGATGCCGTAGACGTCGTCGCGGAACTGGACGATGCCGTCGGCGGTCACCCGCGCGGTCCAGTAGCCGATGAACACGGGAATCGGATCGCGCAGCCTGACGGTTCGCTCCTCGCCGGCGTGCATGGCCTCGTGGATGCGCTCGCGCGTCCACTCGGGCTGATCGCGCAGCACGTAGGACGCGAGTTCCTCCGGCTTCTCGACGCGGACGCAGCCGTGGCTGAAGAGGCGCGCCGCGCGGCCGAAAAGCGAGTCGGCCGGCGTGTCGTGCAGGTACACGTCGAACTTGTTCGGGAACATGAACTTCACCAGGCCGAGCGCGTTCTCGCTCCCGGGCCGCTGCCGGAAGCGGAAGGAGCCGGGATCCATCCAGTCGATCGATTCCGGGTCGACCGGCCGGCCCGAGGCGTCCACCACCTCCATGTTGTTGCGTTCCAGGAACTCCGGATCGCTTATCAGCGACGGCAGCGTCTCCTCCTTCGCGATATTCGGCGGCACGTTCCAGTACGGGCTGAACACGACGTGCGTCATGGCATCGCTGAAGATCGGCGTCGGCGTCTCCGGCTTGCCGACGACGACGCGCATGGAGAGCGCCAGGCCGCCCTGCTCCCAGACCTCGAGCCGCATGTCGGGGATGTTGACCAGGATGTAGCGCGGGGCCGGCGTGCGCGGCAGCCAGCGCCACCGTTCGAGATTGAGCTCGAGCGCCTGGGTGCGCTCGTCGATCGGCACGTTCATCTGCGCCGCAACCGCCGGCGTCACCACGCCATCGTCTGCCAGCCCGTGCCGGCGCTGAAAGCGCTTGACCGCCTCTTGTAGCGCCGGGTCGTACGCGGCTGCCTGGCCTTCGCGAGGAACGGGTCCCTGGTAATCGCCGCTGGCGGCCAGCCGCTGTGCGAGGGCGCGCACGTGGGCGTGCCGCTGTTCGGGTCTGATCCGAAGGCCTGGTGGCAGCTTCGGCCAGCCACCGCGCGACGCCTGCGCACGGTACTCCGCGAGCGCGTTCAGCAGCTGCCGATAGTGGCTGCTGTCCGGCGCCAGCGCGGCGAGGGACTGCGAGATCTGCTTGCGTTCGAGTGCCTGCTCCAGGTGTGTGAGCGCGTCGACCTTCTCCGGCTTGATCCGCCACGCCGGATCGGCATGCGCCAGATCGGACACGCCGTTTGCGAGATCGGACGCGTACTTCATGTAGAGGTACGTGAGCCACACGTCCAGCGTGCCGGCTTCACCCGGGTCGAACCCCTTCTTCGAGAGGAATCCCTTCGACGCGTCGGTGAGCTTTGCCTGGAGCGCCGAGAACCCGTACAGCTCCGGGTCGAGGCCGTGTTCGCCCGCGGTTCCGAGCGCGCTCACGAAGGCTTCCATGTTCGAGCGCGGCTCGGCGTTGCCGCGAACCCACGCGGGCTGGAAATTCCGCTTGCGATAGAAGCCCTGCGTGAGCTTCCACAGCTGCGCACCCTCACGGTCAGCGGTGACGAACGGGGGGCGCGACCGGCTGTGCAGGGTGCGGCGCAGTGACGCGTCAATCGCGGGCGCCTTGTCGTTGTCGCCCAGGTGAATCCGGCCGCAGGCGAACACGCCCACCGCCACCAGCAGGATCACGAGAAGCTTGCGCATCGTCATCGGTGCTCCGTTGGCCACGCAGAACGCGGCCGCGAAGCTGAAGCAGCAAGACAGGTACCCTGCGGGCGAACTGCTTGCAGCACTCTGAGTTGCGGGAAAGCCAGGCGCCGAGTCGCCGGCGTGAGACACCTGGAGTGTGAACGTGGCTACACAGAAGCGGCGCGGCAGGGCTGGATCGGTCGGAACCGACCTCAACATCGCGGCGGCCGGCCTCCTGTACGACATGGCGGCACTGCAGCCGAACGAGCGCAGCCGCTTCGGCTACAAGCGCGCGGCGCAGGCGATCGTCGCCCTGCCGATCTCGGTCGCCGACGCGGTGGCGACCGGCACGTTGCGGGACGTTGCTTTCATCGGTCCGTCGAGCGCGAAGATCATCGCGGAGTTCGTCCAGAACGGGCGGTCGACGGTCGTCGAGGACGCAGTGGCACGCGCGTCGAACCCGGCGCGGATCGCCGAAAGCCGCCAGCTGCGGGAGAACTTCCTCAGCGCCTTCGCCATGCAGCAGGCGCTCGGCGGGCGCGCGGCCGCCGGCGTCGTCGGCCGGTCCGACTTCCGCGGTGACTTCCAGATGCACTCGACGTGGAGCGATGGCGGCGAGTCGATCGCCGGGATGGCGGAGGCGTGCATCCGCCTGGGACACACGTGCATGGGCGTGACCGATCACTCGTACGGGCTGCCGGTCGCGCGCGGCATGAGCATGGCGGCGGCGGCGGAGCAGCACCGCGAGATCGACGCGTTGAACGCCGAGCTGAACGGACGGTTGCGGATCTTCAAGGGGATCGAGGCGAACATCCTTGCGGATGGCAGCCTCGACCTGCAGCCGGCGGAGCGCGCGCGCTTCGAGTACGTCATCGCGTCACCGCATTCGCTGCTGCGGCGCAAGGAGGACCAGACCGCGCGCATGCTCGGTGCGGTGCGTGCACCGGGGGTCGCGATTCTGGGGCATCCGCGCGGCCGCATGTTCAACACGCGCGCCGGCGTCCTCGCCGACTGGGATCGCGTGTTCGCGGAGGCGGCGCGGCGGCGCATCGCCATCGAGCTGGACGGCAACTGGCACCGGCAGGACGTCGATCACGCGCTCGGCCGCCGCGCGCTCGACGCGGGGTGTCTCTTCGCGCTCGACAGCGACGCGCACTCGATCCGGGAGCTGGCTTTCACCGACTACGCCATCGCGCACGCGCGGATCGCGGGCGTTCCCACCGAGCGGGTGATCAACTGCTGGAGCGATCGAGAGCTGGAGGAATGGATGCGGTCGTTGCGGATGGCGGGATGAGGATTGTGGATTGTGTATCTATCGACGGTTGCGGATTGTGGATGGTATCTGCCGATTCGATGCCGATTGAAGATTTGCGCTTGCGCCTTGCGCACGGACGTTGTCTGATGAGCCATGCATCCAGCACGAGCGGTGTCCGCCGGGCTCGCGGCGGCGTGGGTGATTCTGTGGCCGGCTGCGTTCGCCCAGGCGCCGCCGCATGACCTGCTCGTCTACTTCGGCACCTACACGACATCCACCAGCAAAGGCATCTACGTCTCCCGTTTCGATACCACGTCGGGGACGCTGAGCGCTCCTGAGCTTGCCGCTGCGACCACGAACCCGAGCTTCCTGGCCGTTCATCCGACCGGCCGGTTCTTGTATGCGGTCAACGAGACAGGCACGTTCGAGGGGAAACCGACCGGGACGGTGAGCGCGTTTGCCGTCGATCGCGCCTCTGGCAGGCTCACGTTTCTCAACGTGCAGCCGTCCGGCGGCGCCGATCCGGCACACCTCGTTGTGGACAAGGCAGGGCGGAACACGCTGGTCGCCAATTACACCGGCGGAAGCGTCGCCGTGCTGCCAATCGACCCAGATGGGAAACTGCAGCCGCCATCGTCGTCCATCCGGCACCAGGGATCCAGCGCCCACCCCGAGCGCCAGAAAGGCCCGCATGCGCACGGCATCGCGCTCGATCCGGCGAACCGGCTCGCGTACGTGGCCGACCTCGGGCTCGACAAGGTTCTGATCTACCGCTTCGATCCCGCCGCGGGTGCGCTGACGCCCGGCGCGCCAGAGTTCGCGTTCGTGGCAGCCGCCGCGGGCCCGCGCCACGTCGCCATGCACCCGGCCGGCCGATTCGCCTACGTCATCAATGAGATGGCCTGCACGATCACGGCATTCGCCGTGGATCAGAAGACCGGCGGCTTGACTCAGCTGCAGACGGTCACGACCTTGCCGGGAGGGCAGGCGGTTGCGCGCGGCTACAGCACGGCGGAAATCGTGGTCCACTCGTCCGGACGCTTCGTTTACGGGTCGAATCGCGGCCACGACAGCGTCGCCGTCTTCGCGATCGACCCGGCCGCCGGCACGCTGACGCCGGTCGAACACGAACCGACGCAAGGCAGCACGCCGCGCGGGTTCGGGATCGATCCCTCCGGTGCCTGGCTGCTCGTCGGCAATCAGCGCTCGGACTCGGTCGTGGTCTTCCGAATCGATGCGAAGACTGGAACCCTGGCGGCAACAGGGCAGAAGGTGTCCGTGGGATCGCCGGTCAGTGTCGAGTTCGTGAAGTAATCAGCGGGAGGAGCCACACAGCCGCCGCCCTTCACTTCGTGCTGGCTTCGGCCCGGTAGTACCGCGAAGGCAGGGGGTGCCCGACTTTCCCCTCGATCAAACGCGAGGCCTCGAGGAGCACGGGCAGGCTGACCCCGGTCGCCACGCCGAGGCCGTCGAGCATGTAGATCAAGTCTTCGGTGGCGAGGTTGCCGGTCGCGCCGGGCGCGTACGGGCAGCCGCCGAGGCCGCCGGCGGACGCGTCGAACGTCGTCACGCCGAGCTCCATCCCGGCCAGCACGTTGGCGAGCGCCATGCCGCGCGTGTCGTGGAAGTGCAGCGCGATCTGTTCGAGCGGCACCCGCGCCGCAACGGCTTCGACCACCGTTCTTACCTGACCGGGGTGTCCGATGCCGATGGTGTCGCTGACCGCGATCTGGAAGGCACCCATGTCCGCGAGCGACGCCGCGAGCGCGGCGATCCTGTCGGGCGGCACCTCGCCTTCGAACGGACAGCCGAAGGCGGTCGAGAGATACGCGCGGACGCGCATCCCCAGGGCGCGCGCGCGGGCGGTGATCTCGCGGTACGTGGCCAGCGACTCGTCGATGCCCTGGTTGATGTTCCTCCTGCTGAACGTCTCCGAGGCGGCCGCGAAGATCGCGATCTCGGCCAGTCCTGTCACGCGGGCTCGCTCGAGGCCGGCGGCGTTCGGCACGAGCGCCGTGTAGCGGATTCCCGGGTGCCGCGCGATGCCGGCCAAGACCTCGGCAGCATCGGCCATCTGCGGCACCCGCTGGGGGCTGACGAACGCGGAAACCTCGATCACCGGCAGGCCCGCCGCGCTCAACGCGTCCACGAACGCGATCTTGTCCGCGGTGTCGACGCGCTGCGCTTCGTTCTGCAGGCCGTCGCGCGGCCCGACCTCGACAACCGTCACACGATCAGGAACCCTCATCGTTGACTCACCGCCCGGTCGACCTGTCGCCCAATCACTGGATCGCCCGATCGCCCGATCACCCGATCTCGATTAATGGCACGCCCGGCTGCACCAGGTCGCCCTCCGCGCAGTTGATCGCGGTGACGGCGCCGTCGAGCGGCGCGCGCACGGGCAGCTCCATCTTCATCGCCTCGAGGATCAGCAGCGTCTCACCGCGCCGGACACGCTGCCCGGTACGAGCCTCGATGCGGGCAACCGTCGCCGGCATTGGCGCCATCAGCGCCCCGTGATGCTCAGCCGCGGGCCGGCCGCGGGCCCGGGGGGCTGATCTCGATCTTCTGACGTCCCGAGAATCAGCATCTGACGCCGGCGTGGCGTCGCGGCCGAGGCGCCAGTGGGTGAGGGTGACCCACGGGTCCGAGGGACCGGGAAGGTGCGGAAGTTCCGGCCGGTCGGCAGGATCATCGGGCTCGGACGGCCGCAGGTCGTCGAGGTGCTCGTCGACGAACTGCGTATGTATCCGGCCGGCGCGCACGGCGTCGTGGCGCAGTAGCCGATCGAGGAACGCGACGTTGGTCCGGATGCCGGCGATGCGGAAATCGCCGAGCGCGACGAGGGCGCGCTCGAGCGCCGCTTCGCGCGTCTCCGCGAACGCCACGAGCTTGGCCAGCATCGGGTCGTAGTGCACGCCGACCCGCGAACCCTCAGTCACGCCCGAATCGACGCGGATGCCGGGCCCGGACGGCTCGCGGTAGCTCGTGAGCGTACCCGCCTGAGGAAGAAAGCCGGCCGCGGGATCCTCCGCGTAGATGCGGCATTCGATCGCGTGGCCGCGCTGGAGGAGCGACGCCTGCGACCAGGGAAGGGGTCGCCCCTCCGCAACGGCCAGCTGGGCGCGGACGAGATCGACGCGGATCACCGCCTCGGTCACCGGGTGCTCGACCTGCAGCCGCGTGTTCATCTCCAGGAAATAAAACCGCGCGTCGTCGCCGTCACCCTCGAGGAGGAACTCGACGGTCCCGGCGCTCCGGTAGCCGGCCGCGCGTGCGGCGGTAACCGCCGCGGCGCCCATCCGCCTCCGGAGCTCCGGCGTCAGCGCCGGCGACGGGCTCTCCTCGACGATCTTCTGGTGGCGCCGCTGGAGCGAGCACTCGCGCTCGAACAGGTGCACGACCTGGCCGTGCGCGTCGCCGAACACCTGAATCTCGACGTGCCGCGGCCGCTCGACGAGCCGCTCGACGTAGAGCGTGCCGTCGCCGAATGCGGCCAGCGCCTCGCGCCGGGCGGCGGCAATCCACTCGCCGGCGCCGCCCGCTTCACGGAGCGCGCGCATGCCCTTGCCACCGCCGCCTTCCGCCGCCTTCACGAGGGCAGGAAAGCCCACCTCGCGCACGGCGGCCAGAATGCCGGCATCCGACTGGTCGCGCGGGGTCATGCCGGGCACGACCGGAACGCCCGCCGATTCCATCAACTGCCGCGCTGCGATCTTCGAACCCATCCGCTCGATCACGTCCGCCGGCGGACCGATCCAGGTCAGACCCGCGGCGTCGCAGGCCCGCGCGAAGTGCTCGTTCTCGGCAAGAAAGCCGTAGCCCGGGTGTACCGCGTCAGCTTCCGACTGTCGCGCCGCCGCGATCAGGACGTCGATCGAGAGGTAGCTCTCGGCCGCCGGCGCCGTGCCGATCCGGACGGCGGCGTCGGCCACGCGGGTGTGCAGCGCGCCTTCGTCGGCATCGGAGTAGACGGCGACGCTGCGCAGACCGGCCTCGCGGCAGGCGCGGGCGACGCGGACGGCGATCTCCCCGCGATTGGCGATGAGGACGGTCCGGAGCGGCCGCATCGCTCAGTGCGTTCCGTCGATCCAGGACGGCGCCCGCTTCTCGAGGAATGCCCGCATCCCGTCCTGGCCTTCCGCCGACACGCGGTGCCGCGCGATGGTCTCGGCCGTCAGCTCGGACAGGTCGGCCGGTCTCCGTCCCGCCACTCTGGCAACCAACGCCTTGGCAGCGGCCACGGCTTCCGGAGCCGACGTCACGAGCTCGTGCACGTACGCGTCAATCGTGGTGTCGAGGTGGGCGGCGGGCACGACGGCGTGGACCAGACCGATCTCGCGCGCCCGCGCGGCGGAGAAGCGGGCGGCCGTCAGGAAAAGCTCGCGCGCGGCTGACTGGCCGATCTTCGCCACCGCGTAGGGCGAGATCACCGCCGGCAGGATGCCCAGCTTCGCTTCCGTGAAGCCGAACACCGCGTCGTCAGCGGCGACGACGATGTCGCAGACGGCGGCCAGACCGGCGCCGCCGCCGAGCGCCGCCCCCTGGACGCGCCCGATCAGCGGGAGCGGCAACGCGTTGAGCGCCTCGAACGTGTCGGCGAGTGCGCGCGCATCGAGCACGTTCTCGTCATGGGAAAAGGCAACCATCTTCGACATCCACGCCAGATCGGCGCCGGCGCAGAACGTCTTGCCGGCGCCGGCGAGGATTGCGACGCGCGCGGTCGTCACGTCGACCGACCGCGCCCACCCGGCCAGCTCCGCGATGGTCTGTTCGTTGAGTGCGTTGCGGACGTCGGGGCGATTGAGCGTGACGCGCACGACGTGCCTCGACTGCTCGATGGTCAGGTGCGGCATCGGCTCCTATTCAACCATAGTGGCATGGCCATCGCGGAGACGCGGCGATCGCGGAGGCACACGGGTTGCTCCAGGCGAGCGCCAGCAGCTTCTCGCCTCTGCGTCCCTCTGCCCCCGGCGATCCTGCGACCACGCACCAGGTTGCCGCTACATCCGGAACACGCCGAACCTGGCGTCGGGGATCGGCGCGTTGTAGGCCGCGGACAATCCGAGCGCCAGCGCGTGTCGCGTCTCGACCGGATCGAGGATGCCGTCGTCCCACAGGCGCGCGGTGGAGTAGTACGGCGATCCCTCGCGCTCGTACTTGTCCAGGATGGGCGCGCGGATGGCCTCCTCCTCGACGGCGCTCAGCTCCTTGCCCTCGCGCGCGAGCTGATCGCGCTTCACCGTCGTCAGCACGCCGGCTGCCTGCCCGCCGCCCATGACCGAGATCCGCGCGTTCGGCCACATCCACAGCAGCCGCGGCTCGTAGGCGCGCCCGCACATGCCGTAATTGCCGGCGCCGAACGAGCCGCCGATGACGACGGTGAACTTCGGCACCACGGAGTTGGCCACGGCGTGCACCATCTTGGCGCCGTCCTTGGCGATCCCTGCCCGTTCGTACTGGCGTCCGACGATGAAGCCGGTGATGTTCTGCAGGAAGAGCAGCGGAATGCCGCGCAGGTTGCAGAGCTCGATGAAGTGCGTCGCCTTCAGCGCCGATTCGGAGAAGAGCACCCCGTTGTTGGCAACGATGCCCACCAGAAACCCGTGCAGGCGCGCGAAGCCGGTGACCAGCGTGGCCCCGTAGCGTTCCTTGAACTCGTCGAAGCGGGAGCCGTCCACCAGCCGCGCGACGATTTCCCTGACCTCGTACGGCTTGCGCGTGTCCGCGTTGACGATGCCGTAGATTTCACGCGGGTCGTACAGCGGATCCTCCGGCCGGACGACGTCTTGAGGCAGGTGCTTGACCGTGTTCAGGGTCCCGACAATCGTGCGCGCGAGGTGCAGCGCGTGGTCGTCGTCTTCGGCGAAGTAGTCGGCGACGCCTGAGAGCCGCGTGTGCACGTCGGCGCCCCCGAGCTCCTCGGCCGTGACGTCTTCGCCGGTCGCCGCCTTCACCAGCGGCGGGCCGCCCAGGAAGATCGTGCCCGTTCCCTTGACGATGATTGTCTCGTCCGACATCGCGGGAACGTAGGCGCCACCGGCGGTGCAGGAGCCCATCACCACGGCGATCTGCGGGATGCGTTCCGCCGACATGCGCGCCTGGTTGAAGAAGATGCGGCCGAAGTGATCGCGGTCGGGAAAGACCTCCGCCTGCAGCGGCAGGAACGCGCCGCCGGAGTCCACGAGATAGACGCAGGGCAGGCGGTTCTCGAGCGCGACCTGCTGAGCCCGGACGTGCTTCTTCACCGTGATCGGATAATAGGTCCCGCCCTTGACCGTCGCGTCGTTGGCGACGATCAGCACCTCGCGTCCGCTGACGCGTCCGACGCCGGTGACGAGGCCGGCCGCGGGGGCGTCATTGTCGTACAGGTCCCACGCGGCCAGCGGCGAGAGCTCCAGGAAAGGCGACCCGGCGTCGAGCAGCCGTTCGATGCGCTCCCGCACGGGGAGCTTGCCCTGCTCACGATGGCGCTGCAGGTACTTCTCGCCGCCTCCCTGCTTGACCATGGCCAGCCGGCTGCGAAGCTCCTCGACCAGCGCCGACATGCGGGCCGCGTTGGTCCTGAACTGCTCGGATGAGCAATCGACGTGCGTTTCGAGGACGTCCACACGCCAATGCTAACGGCGAACGGCCCGGTTTCAGGGCGTCAGGTGCAGGCGCCGTCGTGCAACCGGCTGAGCCGGCAGGACTTACAGGCGCCCTGAGTGTATTGCTGGTATACAAACGTCAGCTGGTAGACGCAATGGCGCGATTCTGTATAATTCCTGGTCCGAGTTCAGCCGCCGAGTGTATTATCAGTAGGCGTTTTTTGGCCGGAGAACCGGGGGCAGCGATGCCAGAGTCAGCCACCGAAAAGGCGACGAGCACCAAGAAGAAGAACCGCGTCCTCGCCATCGACGACGAGCCGGCGATGATCGAGTGGCTCAAGATTCTCCTCGAGCATGAGGGCTATGAGGTCCGCACGGCAATGATCGGGACGCGCGGCGAGGAGATCTTCAAGACCTGGAAGCCGGACGTCGTGGTCACCGACATGATGCTGCCCGACGCGGATGGCCTCGAGCTGCTGCGCCGGTTCAAGCAAACCCATGCGGACACCGAGGTCATCGTCATTACCGGCCACGGCAGCGTACCGAAGGCGGTCGAGGCGATGAAGGCGGGCGCGCACAGCTTCGTGGAGAAGCCGATCGAGCCGGACACGCTGCTGGCGATGCTCGAGCGCGCCATCGAGCGCCGCGACCTGGTCGGCGAGAACCTGCTGCTCAAGCAGAAGCTGGAAGGGCAGTTCCGCTTCGGGAACATCATCGGCAAGAGCAAGAAAATGCACGAGGTGCTCGAGCTGGTGGAGAGCGTCGCCGGCAGCGACGCCAACATCCTCATCCAGGGCGAGAACGGCACCGGCAAGGAGCTCATCGCCAACGCCATCCACTACAACAGTAAGCGCGCCAAGGGGCCGTTCATCAAGATCAACTGCGCCGCCATCCCCAAGGACCTGATCGAGTCGGAGCTCTTCGGCTACAAGAAGGGCGCGTTCACCGGTGCGCAGACCGACAAGGAAGGGCTGTTCGAGATGGCGGAGGGCGGCTCTCTGCTGCTCGACGAGATCGGGGAGATGCCGCCGTATCTCCAGACGAAGCTCCTGCGCGTGCTGCAGGAGCGTGAATACCGCCCGATCGGCAGCGAGCGGATCGTGCGCGTCGACTTCCGGCTGATCTGTGCGACCAACATCGACCTGGACTCGGCGCTGCGCGACGGCAAGCTGCGCGAGGACCTCTACTTCCGCATCAACACCATCACGCTGCGCGTGCCGCCGCTGCGCGAGCGCACCGAGGACATCCCGCTGCTCTGCGAACATTTCCTGGAGAAGTACCGGCAGCGGCACCAGCGTAATGTGAAGTCGATCGTCCCGGCGGCCTACCACGTCCTGATCCGCCATCGCTGGCCGGGCAACGTGCGCGAGCTCGAGAACGTGATCGAGCGCGGCGTGCTCGTGGCCAAGGGCACCGAGATCACGATCAACGATCTGCCGGAATCGCTGCGCACCGAGAGCGCGACGACCACGGAGTTCGTGATCCCGCCGCACCGCACCCTCGCCGAGATCGAGAAGATGGCGATCCTGCAGACGCTGCAGCGGACCAACTGGAACAAGCAGGAGGCGGCGCAGATCCTGGGGCTGTACCGCCCGACGCTGTACAGCAAGATGAAGAAGCACGACATCCAGGACGCGGGGAAGAGCGCGAGGCGCGCCGCGACGGCCTGATCCTTGCAGCCCAGCCGCGCGATGCTGGCGCGCACCGGGCACGCCTCCCTGTCGTTCCTCGCGGACGCCGGCGAACTCTCGCTGTTCGCTTTTCGCGCCGCGCGCGAGATCCTCACACCGCCGTTCGAGGTCCGCGAGACCCTCCGTCAGCTGCACGAGCTCGGTCTGCGGTCGGCGCCGCTCATCGCCGTCTCGGGCCTGGCGGTCGGCGTGGTGATGTCCCTCCACACGCGCGCGACGCTCGAGCGGTTCGGTGCCGAGTCGATGATTCCTGCGGGCCTCGCGATTGCCCTGATCCGGGAGACCGGCCCCCTCCCCGCTGGCCTGCTGCTGTCCGGGCGCATCGGCGCGGGCATCGGCGCCGAGCTCGGCGCGATGCGGGTCACCGAGCAGATCGACGCGCTCGAGGCGTCGGCCGTCGACGCGTTCCGCTACCTCGTGGTCACGCGCGTCGTCGCGTGCCTGATCGCGCTGCCCATCCTGACGACGATCATGAATTTCGCCGGGATCTTCGGCGGCTTCGTGGCCGAGACGGCGGCTACCGGGATGTCGCTGGAGCTCTACTTCAGGCGCGCCTTTTCCCTCGTCGATATGACCGACTACGTGCCCGCGACGCTGAAGACAATGGTGTTCGGGTTCATCATCGCGACGGTGTCTTCCTACCTCGGCTTCACCACGTCGTCGGGGACCGAAGGCGTGGGCCGCGCCTCGACCCATGCCGTCGTCCTCTCGTCAATCCTGATCATCGTGTCCAACGTGATCCTCGTCCGGCTGATTTTCTTCATCTTCCCGGAGGCGGGGGGGTGATGGCTGCGGTGCGCCTCGAGCGAGTCAGCAAGGCGTTCGGCAGCCGCCGCGTCCTCGACGGCGTGTCCTTCGAGGTGCCGGCGGGCTGCGGGTTCGTCATTCTCGGACGCAGCGGTACGGGCAAGAGCGTCACGCTGAAACACATCATCGGCCTGGTCCGCCCCGATTCGGGCCGCGTCTTCGTCGACGACGACGAGATCCCGCGGCTGCGGGGACGCGATCTCTCGCGCGTCCGTCGCAAGATCGGGTTCCTGTTCCAGAACGCCGCGCTGTTCGACTCCATCTCGGTCGGCGAGAACGTCGCGTTTCCGCTCCGCCGTCACACCCGGCTCGCCGAGGCGGAGATCCGTGCGCGCGCCGAGGAGAAGCTCGCGTCGGTGGGGCTGGCGCGCGAGTACGACCGGATGCCCGCCGACCTGTCGGGGGGCATGCGGAAACGTGCCGGGCTGGCGCGGGCGCTTGCGCTCGATCCGCGAATCCTCCTGGTGGACGAGCCCAGTGCCGGGCTCGACCCGATCACCGCCGGCGAGATCGACGCCCTGCTGCTGGGGTTGAAGCGGCATGGCTCCACGACGCTCATCGTGGTCACCCACAACATCCCGAGCGCGCGACGCCTGGGCGACGAGCTCGTGGTGCTGCACGAAGGCCATGTCGTCGCCCGCGGGACGCCCGCGGAGCTGGAGCGAAGCGGCGACGAGCTGGTGCGCGCGTTCATGACCTCGCAGCACGCGGGCTGACATGGCGAGAACCAGGGCAGCGGCCGTCGGGGCGTTCGTCATCGCGGGGCTCCTCCTCTTCGCCGTCGGCCTGTTCATGATCGGCAGCCGGCGGATGCTCTTCGAGGACAGCTTCGAGGTCTACGCCGAGTTCCTGAAGATCGCGGGGCTGGAGAGCGGCGCGACGGTGCGCGTGGCTGGCCTCGATGCCGGGGAGGTCGAGTCGATCCACGTGCCGCAGGGGCCGGAGCAGCCCTTTCGGGTGAAGCTCCGCATCCGCGAGGACCTGCACCCGTTGATCCGGCTGGATTCCGTCGCCTCGATTCAGAACGACGGGCTGGTCGGCAACAAGTTCGTCCAGGTGGAGTCGGGCACCGACCGGTCGCCGGTCGTCCCGGACGAGGGAACAATCCGCAGCCGGGAGCCGTTCGATCTGGCTGACGTGCTGCAGCGGATGAGCGAGACGATCGACACCGTCAACGCGATGGTCAACGACGTCAAAGGCTCGGTGGAGCAGGCGTTGGGCACGCTCACGGCGGTGGCGGGCGACACGCAGGCCCTGATCAACGACGTCGGCGCCGACGCCCGCGAGATCGTGGAATCGGCACGGAAGACGGCGGCCGACCTCACCGCGATCGTCGCCGGAGTGCGGAGCGGCCGCGGCACGGTCGGCCAGCTGCTCACCGACGACTCACTGTACCGCAGCGCGAAGAGCATGTCGGCCGACGCCGAGAAGGCGATCGCCAACGTGCGCGAGGCGAGCGAACAGGCGCGAACGGCGGTCGCCGAGTTCCGCGGCGGCGGGGCGGCGAAGGGAGTCGCCGCCGACCTGCAGCAGACGCTGGCGCTCGCCCGCGACGCGATGGCCGATCTGGCCGACGCCACCGAGGCGTTGAAGCGGAACTTCTTCTTCCGCGGCTTCTTCAACCGGCGGGGGTACTTCGACCTGGACGACGTCTCGGTGGAGCAGTACCGGCAGGGAGCGCTGGAGACGAACGATCGCCGCGTGCTGCGCCTCTGGCTGAAGTCGGACGTGCTCTTCGCGCGTGATGCGGCGGGGGTGGAGCGACTGAGCGACGAAGGGCGCGCACGCCTCGATTCGGCCATGTCGCAGTTCGTCCGCTACCCCCGGACCAGCCCGTTTGTCGTGGAAGGCTACGCGCGGCGGCCCACCTCCGACGAGCGGTTCCTGCTCAGCCGGCGGCGCGCCCAGCTCGTCCGCGACTACCTCGTCGGCAAGTTCGCTCTCGACCCCAATTACGTCGCGACCATGCCGATGGGGGCCGAGGCGGACGGCAGCCCGGATGGCGATCAGTGGGACGGTGTGGGCCTGGCGATGTTCATCACGACGTCGGCGTTATAGCCGTGGTGGGAGATTCTGCCGACGTTCAGGCCAGCAACCGCCAGCGCGTTCTCCGAGCCGGGCCGCTGAGAGCGGCACGCGGTTTGATAGTTCGGCTCCGTACCGGGAGCAGGAGGCGTTCCGGCATTTCGGACCCAGGGAGGGCATTGTGGACGAACGATCGCGAGTACTCCTGGCGACCTGTCTTGGCGCCGCGATTGGCGGGATCTGGGGCTGGCTCTATCTGACCGAGCAGGGCCGGCGAATCCGCGACCAGATCGAGCCGAAGCTGGACGACTTCATGCGGGAGTTGACGCGTGTGCGCGGCACCGTCGAGAAGGCGCGCACCGCGGCGAACGAAGGCTGGCGATCGCTCAGCGAGATCACCGGCGCGCCCTCGCCGCAGGGCCGCTGGTCGGCCTAGGAGGCGCCCATGGACGGCAGTCTCGGCACCACCAACACGATGCTCCTCGTAATGGCCGTTGTCAGCGTCCTGGAGGCGCTGCTGATCGTCGCGCTCGGCATCGGCGGCTTCCTGCTGTATCGCCGCGCGATGGAGATGGTGTCTGGCCTCGAGGCGCGGCAGATCGAGCCGCTGCGAGAGAAGCTGGACGACATCCTCGCCGACGTGAAGTCCGTGACCGCGCGAGTCAGCCACCAGACCGAGCGGGTGGACCATGCCATCACCGACACGATGGGCCGCGTCGACGAGACCGCGGACCGCGTCAAGACGCGCGTTCGCGAGAAGGTGAACAGGGCGGTCGGCGTCGCCCGCGGCGTCCGCGCCGTCATCACGACGATTCTACAGAGCAATGGACAGGGGCGCGGGTCTGACGCAGGTAATCGGGTCTGACGCGGGTAGTCGGGTCTGACGCGGGTTAATGCTGAATGTTGAATGCTGAATGCCGAAACGGATTCGGACTCAGCATTCGGAGTGCTTACGCGTGTCAATGCTGAATGCTGAGCGCTGAACGCAGATTGTGGGTTCAAACAGGAGGGGTCATGGCTTACGAATACGATCGCTTCGAACGGGAAGAGGGCAGCGGCTCGTTCCTCATGGGGCTGCTCGCCGGGACGGTGCTCGGCGCCGGGCTCGGCATGCTGTTCGCGCCGCGGGCGGGCTCGGAACTGCGCAGCCAGCTGTCGGAGCAGGCCGGCCGTCTCCGTTCGACGGCGAACGAAACCTACCACCAGGCGACCGAGAAGGTCACCCAGATGGTCGATCGCGGCCGCGAGGCGTACGATCGTGCCCGGTCAAACGTGAGCGGCAGCTCCAGCACGATGGGGACGCCCGGCGGCGATTTCGGTACGATGGGCGAGGCCGGCAACGTCGGGTCGACCGGAACGACGGGGTCGAGCGGCTACACGCCCGCGACGAGCGGCGCCGGGACGAAGCTCACGTAGCACCGCGGGTGAAGGCGCCGCGCGAGTCGCAGGGAGGCCGGACGGGGCCCGGTCTCCTCAGCCGCGGCGCCCGGCCGTCGCATTCGGGTCCCGTCCTGTCTTCGCCGATGACCGACAACTCCGCCACCAAAGTCGCCAACCTCGTTCTCGCCGCCGCGGTGCTGGGGGCTGCGTACGTCGTAGCGACCAACCCGCCGCTTCGGCGCCTGGCCGGGCAACTGGCCAGGGTGGGGCTGACCGGCGCGCTGCCCGCGTGGTTCGCCCGCGAGGTCCGCGAGGCCTGGGTCGAGAGTGGACGCCGCACGCGCACGCTATGATGAGTTCGTGAATGCGCAGGCTGCGCGGGGCCCGCAGCGCGAGGCCGGCGCCGGCCCGGGCGAACGCGGCATCCCGCAGTCCCCGCGGCGTGCGCTGCTGCGGCACCTCGCCGCGCGCGCTCGCAACGAGGTTCGGCTCGCGGCGCTCGCAACCTGGCGCGGCGTCACCGGGTTCTACAACAGCGACGACCTCACGTTCGCCTCGTCCATCGCGTATTACGCGCTGCTGTCGCTGCTGCCGTTCTTCCTCATCGTCTTTGCCGTCCTCGGCAACATCACGAGCAACCCCTCCGACCGCGTGGTCATCCTCGACTTCGTCCTCAACTACTTCCCCCGGAAGGTGGACTTCGTCAACAGGCAGCTCCAGGGTATCGAGGAGTCGCACATCGAGCTCGGCGTGGCCAGCACCGTGCTCATGGTGTGGGCGGCGATGGGTGTATTCGGTGCCCTGACCTCGGCGATCAACCACGCATGGGGCGTCGAGAAACAGCCGAACTTCTTCAAGCACAAGCTGATTTCGTTCGTGATGCTGGTGATGGCCGGGGTCCTGCTCCTCGCCGGCCTCCTGCTCGTGAGCGCGATCGACGTGAGCCAGGCGCAGTGGTTCGCCCGGGTGATCGCCAACTCGCCGCGGCTGCTGATCCTCCAGGGCCTCGCAATGAAATGGGCGAGCCTGCTCATCTTCATCGTCATTGTCGGGCTGGTGTTCTACTTCGTCCCCAACGCCAAGGTGCGTTTCAGGGACGTCTGGTTCGGCGCCATCCTGACCGGACTGTTGTGGCGTGGCGCGCTGGCCGGCTTCTCGCTGTACGTGCGCGACATGAACCGTCTGGAGAGCGTCCACGGCTCGATCGCCACCGTGGTCGCGTTCCTGCTCTGGGTGTACATCTCGGCGGTGATCCTCCTCTTCGGCGCGGAGGTTACCGCCGCGTACGCGCGGCTGCGGCGGCGGAGGCCGGAGGAGATCCCGGCAGCGCCCGCGCCAAGGCTCTGAGAGAACGCACAACACGTAACGCCGGAGGATGAGCAGAGGCATGAGGGCGTGGGTCGCGGCACCGGTCGTGGCGTTGTCGCTCATCTCCGTGCAGCAGGAAGTCGAGCTCGGGAAGCAGGCGCAGCAGCAGGTCAGGAAGGACGTGCCGCAGCTCCAGGATCGCGCCGTCACAGAGTACGTGGCCGGGCTCGGGCGTACGCTGGCGGCGCGCGCAAGGGGGCCGAAATATCCGTACAGCTTCTCGGTGGCGAACTACAGGGAAATCAACGCGTTCGCGCTGCCGGGAGGTCCCGTCTGGGTGCATCGCGGCGCGATGCAGGCGGCGGCCACCGAGTCGCAGTTCGTCGGCGTCCTCGCGCACGAGGTTGCGCACATCTCCCAGCGCCACGCAGCCGACCAGATCACGAAGGCGCTCGTGGCCAACGGCCTGCTCGGCCTGCTCGGCGCGGTCCTGGGCAACGATGGCGGGGCACGCACGGCGCAGGTGGGCGCACGGATCCTGGCGGGCGGCTACATGCTCAAGTTCAGCCGCGACGACGAACGTGAGGCGGACGCGGTCGGGGCGGACCTGATGCGGCGGGCGGGCTGGGATCCGCGGGGCATGATCGAGTTCATGGAGACACTCCGCCGCGAGCAGGGGCGCGATCCCGGCCGCGTGCAGGTATTCCTGTCGTCGCACCCGGCGCCTGCCGAACGCGCCAGCCGACTTCGCGCGGCGCTGCGCGGGAAGACGGGAGGCCGCCGCGACAGCGCCGCATTCCAGCGCATCAGGTCGCGGCTGCAATCGATGCCGGCGGCACCCTCGATGAGCCGTCGGTAGATCGGCCCAGGCCCAAGGTCTCCGGCCCCCGGACGCCGGCTCCCGCGCGCGACAGCAACAGGCACACCCATTGCTCCAACGAATCGCTGACCCGGTCGGCGGGTCGCGCTTTCCAAGGAGTAGTGATGTCCCAGGCAATCAAGGAACCCAAGCCCCCCTTTCCACCGCAACATCAGGACAAGCCCGGAATCGAGTCGGAACTGGATCCGCGGCCGCGCTACCGTGCGCCAGCCTACAAAGGGTCCGGCAAGCTCGACGGAAAAGTCGCGCTGATCACCGGCGGCGATTCTGGCATCGGTCGCGCCGTTGCCGTGCTCTACGCGCGCGAGGGCGCCGACGTGGCGATCGTGTACCTCGACGTCGAGCAGGGCGACGCCGAGGAGACACGCCGCGCCGTCGAGACGGAGGGCAAGCAGGCACTCCTCCTCCCCGGTGACGTCTCGGATCCCGAATTCTGCCGCGACGCCGTGAACCGGACGGTGGAGAAGTTCGGCCGCCTCGACATCCTCGTCAACAACGCCGCGTTCCAGAACCGGCAGGACTCGCTCGAGGACATCACCGAGGAGCAGTGGGACCGCACGTTCCGCACCAACATCTATGGCTACTTCTACATGGCCAAGTCGGCGCTCCCGCACCTGAAACGCGGCAGCGCGATCGTCAACTGCGGATCGATCACCGGCCTGCAGGGCAACAAGCAGTTGCTGGATTACTCCTCGACGAAGGGCGCGATTCACGCCTTCACGAAGTCGCTCGCGCAGAACCTCGTGCCTGAGGGGATTCGCGTCAACTGCGTCGCGCCGGGGCCGGTCTGGACCCCGCTCAACCCGTCCGACAACAAGACTCCGGAGGAGGTCTCGCACTTCGGCGAGGGCACGCCGATGGAGCGCCCGGCCCAGCCCGAGGAGATCGCGCCGGCGTTCGTCTTCTTCGCGTCCGAGGCGGACTCCAGCTACATCACCGGCGAGGTGCTGACGCTGCTCGGCGGCGAGACGACCGCGGCGTAGGCGTAGCGCAGGCCTTCAGGCCTGCCTACACCCTTTTTAGATCGACATTCGCGGGACCGTTGATGACCGTGCCGTGGCGGTCGAACCGGGACCCGTGACAGGGGCAGTCCCACGTCGAAGCCGCGGCGTTCCAGCCGACGATGCAGCCGAGGTGCGGGCAGACGGCTGAAAGGCGATGCAATTCTCCAGATTCGTCGCGGAAGACCGCGATCTTCATCGCCCCCTCGCGCATGACCGCGCCGCTGTTCGGAGTGATCTCGTCCACGGACGTGACGTCACCCGGAGTGACCCAGGCGGCGTACTGGGCCGCGACGTTCAGGTTCTCCTTGAGGAAGTCCGCCGCTGCGCCCGCACGGATCCGCGAGGGGTCGTACAGCTCGGTCCACGGATTGGTCCGCCCCGCGATGAGATCGCCAATGAGGATGCCGGCGATGGTGCCGTGCGTCATCCCCATGCCGGAGTCGCCCGTCGCGACGTAGACGTTGTCGGCGTCCATCGGGTTCCGGCCGATGAAGGCGAGGCCGTCCTGCGTCTCCATCACCTGTCCGGACCAGCGAAACTCCAGTTCGCCGGCGGCCGGGAGGTGCTCGCGGGTCCACGCCTCGAGCCGCCGGAACCGCTCCTCGGTGTCGTCGGCCTGGGCGGCTTTGTGATCCTCACCGCCGACGATGGCGATGTCGATCGGTTCATTGGTGTCACCGCCGAGATCGCGGTTGGTGACCCGCTGCAGCCGCACGTAGTGATACGGATCGTGCGTGTCCCAGTACAGCGCCGCCGTGACCGAGCCCGCGGGGAGTCGCGCGCCGATCACGTAGGTGTGGTAGGGTGCCTGCTTGGTGTGAATCGCGACCCGGTCGTTGATCGGCCCGTTGGTCGCGACGACGATGGCACCGGCAGAAACCGTGCGGCCCCCGGACGTCCTGACGCGCGCTCCGTTCCCGCCCTCGACCGACTCGACGTGCGTCCCGTCGTGCCGCCGCCCGCCTGCGCGCTCGAAGGCTGCCGCCAGTCCCCGAAGGTACTTCAAAGGATGGAACTGCGCCTGTCGCGGGAAGTGAAGGCACGGACCGCCGGCGGTCATACCGCCGGCGGGCATGCGCGAGAGGCGCTCGACCTCCACGCCCGCCTGCTGTGCGGCTCCGAACTCCCGCCCGAGGTCCTTCTCGTCGTGTTCCGGCCCGAGGAAGAGATAGCCGCTGACACGCGCGAAGTCGCAGTCGATTCCTTCAAGATCGCAGATCGCCTCGATCCGGTCGATCGCGGCGCGGTGGCTCTGGTACGCCAGGCGGGCACCGTGGATGCCGTGCAGGCGGATCATCTCCTCGTAGCGATCGTCGATCACCGAGGAGAGGTGGGCCGTCGTGACGCCCGTCTGACCGCTTCCGGGTGTCCCGTCGTCGAGCAGGATCACCCGCTGGCCGTCGCGGGCAAGCAGGTACGCGGTCGTCAGCCCGGCAATCCCGCCGCCGACAACGCAGACATCCACGCGGGCGTCTTCGGTCAGCGGCGGACGCCCGGGACTATCGAGTGTATGAATCCACAGCGAGGTGCTTCGCATTTCTGACCGGACTGCATTCGCGGTTCCACCGCGTGTGGTCTGACCACTTGCCGTCTGCCCTTACCACTTCGGCGGCTCGGTGAAAGTGTCGTGCAGGGAGGTCCGAAGACGCTCCCTGCAGCCTTATGGCAGGCGTCGTAGGTGAGATGGTTGCTCCAGCGGAACACCGGAGCGGTGAGTCGGGCTGCCTTGCAGCTACCCGACGCCATCCTTGACAGCAACGGGTATGCCACGCGCTCCAGCCGCGCGATGCGTCGTTTCGGCGCGGTCATTCGAGCGCGGCTGCTGTGCATGTATTGGTTTGCCGTCCGCCGTGGCTGTTCAGGTTACACAAGGAGGTAATGCGAAGCCCATCGGCTCGCGCGAGTGGGTAACGGCTTACACCGCGGCCCGGAGAGCTCATGCGGAGGGGGGTCGACGGAGAGTTCGATGAGCTCCCTCGGCGGCTACATCAGCATGGCGAGGTTCTCGCGACGGCTCTCGAACACGCGCGCGGCGGGAACGAACAGCCCGCGGGCCGCGGCGAAGCTGGCGGCGCACCAGACGAGCAGCAGGAACGGCGCCGCCGTCGGCATTCCGAGGATCCGAGCGGCCGCAACCAGGGCGACGCACGGGAGCGCAGCCAGCGCAAACGCCGCGAGCCCGAGCAGGCTGGCGAGGCCGTGCGCGTTGCTTCCGCGGCCGACGCTGTTCATGTCTACGACCCGGGGGAAGAGCGCCGAGAAGAGCGCGGCCCCCGGGGAGGCGAGCGTGTAGGTCGCCACCAGCGACAACACCAGGCTGAGCCAGGCCCCGACCGACCCGCCGGGAAACACCACCGCGGCGGCGACCATGCACACCAGCGCCGTGGTGATCGAGACGAGCCCGCTCCCGACCGCCTTGCCCGCCAGCAGCTGGCGCGAGCTGAGCGGCGAAAGCAGCGTCAACGTCAGGCCGGCGCCGTCGACGGCGAACTGGTTCAGCGCAATCGGCACGATCGACAGCAGCGAAACCGCCGACGCGAACGCCGCCAGCGCGATGCCGCCGTTCGCGCGCAGCGGACCGAAGGGCAGGTTGCCGGTCTTCAGCATCAGCAGGGCGAACAGGACGAACAGCAGCAGCGGCGAGAGCACGGTCGATCGGCCGCGGGGGCTGCGCAGCGCGAGCCGGACCTGGGCCAGGGCGACGGCAGACGCGCCGCGCGAGAGCCCGGGAATGGTCCGGTCCCACAGGCCGACGGCGGCCACGGTGCGCCGCGCGCCCGAAGTCAGCGGCGCGGCGAGCACGCGGCCGAACAGCAGCAGGCCCAGGCCGTGCAGGCCGGCGGCTCCGAGCGAGAGGCCGCCAAGGCCCGACGCTGCGGCACGCTCGCGCCCGGCTGCGGCGCCGACGATGGTCGACGTGTACAGCTCCGACGGCAGCAGCCGGAACGCGCGCCTCGCCGCGCGCGCGAGCGCCGACGGCGGCGCCTGACGCATGTCAGCCTGTGCCTCGATCTGATCTCCGGAACGGACACGGTCGCGGCGCCACTCGTGTTCCGACGCGATGGACGCGGGAATGAAGCCGATGAGCGGCAGCAGCAGCACGAACGCGAGCGCGACCATTTCGCCGCGCCGGCGGTCGCGCAGCACCAGGTGGATCACGGTCGTGGTCAGGGCAGAGACCGCGACGATTGCGGCGATCACGAGGATGCCGGCGGCGAGCGCGGCGAGCGCCGCGCCGGGCGCGCCGGCGAGCAGCATTCCCACGGGCAGCGCCAGAACCGCCGGGGCGAGCAGCATGATCCAGGGGTCCGTGAGCGCGCCGGCTGCCTGCGCGACGTAGAGCGTGCCTCTCGGAACGGGAAGCAGCAGGAGGCGGACCGGGTTGGTGCGGTCCGCAGCCGGCATCAGCAGCGGCCCGACGATCGCGAGAATCGACGCGACCAGCAGCAGACCGCTCACGATGCGCACGGCCACCGACAGCTCGCCGCGCGTGGCCAGCTCGTAACCGGCGTAGCCGGCGATGCCGGCCAGCGCCAGGGCCGAGGGCACCATCAGGGTGGCGACCAGGATCGGCGCGATGTGCTCGATCGCCTGCGAGAAGCGCTCGACCGCGTCGCGCGCGCCGGTCTTCTCGAGCGAGTTGATGAAGATCCGCCATCGCATCCACGCGAACGCCCGGAGGATTCGCAGCATCCGCTCAAATCCAGTCGAGCGCCGCCGGGCGCGCTTCGCCGCCCACCAGGCCGATGAACAGCTCCTCGAGCGTCTTCGTGCCGGCGGCGCCGGAGCGAAGCTCGGCGATCGGACCCTGCGCAACCAGTTTCCCGAGCGTGATGACGCCGATGTGCGTCGAGAGGCGTTCGACGATCTCGAGGATGTGCGAGGTGAGGAAGATGGTGCCGCCGCGGCTGACGAACGAGAGCAGGAGGTCCTTGATCTGCCGCGACGCGACCGCATCGATCCCCTCGAAGGGCTCGTCGAGAAAGAGCAGCCGCGGCGCCGGCAGCAGCGCCGCGGCGAGCGACAGCTTCTTGCGCATCCCGTGCGAGAAGTCGGTGACGAGGGTGTTCGCCGCTGACTCCAGGTCCATCAACGCGAGGAGATCGCCCGAACGCCGCGCCGCCGTCGTGCCGTCGATCCCGTGCACCTGTGCCACGAACGACAACGTCTCGCGGGCGGTGAGCCGGTCGAAAAGCGCGAGGTCCTCTGGGACGACGCCGGTCCGCCGCTTGACGGTCACCGGATCGGCCTGCGGATCGAGGCCGAGGATGCGCATCGTGCCGGCCGTCGGCCGCAGCAGGCCGGTGAGACACTTGATCGTGGTCGACTTGCCCGCGCCGTTAGGACCGAGGAAGCCGTACAAGCTCCCGGCGGGCACAGCCAGGTCGATGTGGTCGACGGCGCGGAAGGAACCAAAGTCGCGCGTGAGGCCGGCGGTTTCGACGGCGAGCTCCATCTGGTCCGATTCTACCGTGCGCCAGCTCCGCTTTAGGCCGTCGGGAAGCCGGGCCGGGCACAGCCTGTGCACCAGAGGCCGGCGTGGACGTGAACGAACTGCTCATGACCGCGGCCCGGGCCGTCGCGGTCTACATCCTCCTGCTCATCGTCATCCGCGCCCTCGGGCGCCGCACCATCGGCAACATCTCGGCCTTCGACCTGCTCGTCGCGCTGATGCTCGGCGAGATCGTCGACGAGATGATTTACGGCGACGTCCGCTTCATCCAGGGGACGGTTGCCATGGTGGTAATCGCCGGCCTGGCCTACGCCGACTCGCTGCTGTGCTACTGGGACCACGGCATGGAGGCGATTCTCGAGGGCAAGCCCACGCTGGTCGTCAAGCAGGGGCGGTTCCACCGGGAGGGCATGCGGCGCGAACGCATGAACGAGAAGGACGTGCTCGGCGCCCTGCGGACGCAGGGGGTGCGCGACATGCGCGAGGTGCAGTACGCGCTGGTCGAGCACGATGGAACCGTGAGTGCCGTCCCCTACGATTGGGCCGAGCCGGCGATCAAGGCGGACGTCAACCCGGAGATGGCGAAGGCGCGCGACGAGGCGCTGAAGGGACGCGACGAGCCGCCGGCGTCGAAGCGGACTGATTCGCCGCGCGCGCTCGACCGGACCGCGGAAGAGTTGCGCTGATGGATCCGCTCCGCATCGCCGTCCGCGCGGCGTTCACGTTCGTGTTTCTGCTGACGCTGATGCGAATCGCGGGCAGGCGCACCATCGGCCAGGCCGATCTCTCGAGCTTCATCGTCGCGATTGTCATCGGCGACCTGTTCGACGACTTCTTCTGGGCGGAGGTGAGCGCAGCCCAGTTCGTCGTCGCCATCGGGACCATCGTCACGGTGCACCTCGCCTCGGTCACCTCGGCGACGACGAGCAGCATGCGCGGCTGGCGACGGCACGCACGAGAGGGCGCGTGAGGGAACTCGCCGCGTCCCTCGTGACAATCGCGCTGGCCCTCGCAATGGTCGGCGCAGTGGTGTTCGGCACACGCGACACAGCGCTCTTCGTGCCGCCGCCCGCGGCCGCCGCAGAGGAGTTCGGGCGGGCTCTCGCCGCGGGACGCTACGATCTCGCCCGGCGCCAGCTGTCGAGTGGGGCGCAGCGGCGGCAGGCGACGACGGCGATCAAAGAGCGGTTCGAGCCGGTCCGTCGCTCGATTGGCGCGCTGGACAGCGTCGAGGCGGCCGGCTCTCCAGCCGACGACGGGCGGGCGCGGGCCATGTGCGAGCTGCAGGGCGAAGGCGGACGCGTCGTGCTGATGCTCGCGCTCGTCCGGGAACAGGGCCTGTGGAAAGTTGAGAGCTGGGAACAGGCCGCGGAGATCAGGCGGTAGTGCCGTTCGATCGGGGCTTCGCACACGCCTGTGGCTTCCGGCTTCAGCCGGAAGACCGGGGCGATTCGATTCGCAGTGCCGGCCGACGCAGCGCGTCCAGGATGGCCTCGCTGAACTGCGGTACGTCCTCGGGCTTCCGCGACGTGATCACGTTGCCGTCCTCGACCACCGGCCGATCGACGTAGAGGCCGCCGGCGTTCTTCACGTCGACGGCGATGGACGGCGTGCACGTGACCGTCCGGCCGCGCAGCACGTCGGCGGAGATGAGCATCTGCGGCCCGTGGCAGATCGCCGCCACCGGCCTGCCGGCAGCCACCGCATCGCGCACGAGGTCGACCATGGCGGGCCGTATCCGCATCTTGCCCGGGGCGTAGCCGCCGGGGATCACCACGCCGTCGAAGTCCGAGGCCCTGGCCGAGCCGGCGGCGAGATCCGATCGCACGACCGTGCCCTTCTTGCCGGTGTACTCGCGCCCGGCAAACGGCGCGACCAGGGAGACCTCGACCCCCGCGGCCCGCAGGCGCTCGGCGGTCTCGGTCAGCTCGGTGTCTTCGAAGAGGTCCTCGACGAGCACGGCCACACGCATGGTGGGATTCTAACCCCGGACGGCGTCAGCGCACCGTTGGCACACGTGGGTTCCATCCGCCTCATTGCCGGAGTGCTCGGCTTGAGCCATCCACTTGGTGAGCGTCGAATTGCGTAGGGGATGTTGGATGCAACACTCATCGGTTTGTCGTGGCACCCGCGATGCTACGATCGGTGCAGCATGAAGACCCTCCTCATCCGTGGCTCCGCGCCCGTGCCCGACGCGCTTCGCGACCTCATCGGCCGGGGTAGCACCTCGGTGCAGGAGCAGCGTGCGGCGGACGTACGGCCAGGTGCAGGGCTCGATGTTGACCGGGTGGTCTTCTGGGCGGCGCGCGCAGACGACGACCTGCGGGACATGGCGAAGGCGCTCGCGCGGGACGAAGCGCGGCAGCGGCGCGAGGTAATCGTCTTCGTCTCGCCTGACGGCGTTTACGTGGACGGGCTCGCGGACACCGAATCGTTCGTCTGGCCCGGCGACGAGGATCGCCTCAAGATGGCGTTCATGACCGGCGCGTGACCCGATGAACCGCCTGGCCCGGGAGCGCAGCCCCTACCTGCTCCAGCACGCCGCCAACCCCGTCGACTGGTATCCGTGGGGCGACGAGGCCTTCGAACGCGCGCGGCGCGAGGACAAGCCGATTTTCCTCTCGGTCGGCTACTCGACGTGCCACTGGTGCCACGTCATGGAGCGCGAATCGTTCGAGGACGCGGCCATCGCCGAGCGCTTGAACCGCGACTTCGTGTCGATCAAGGTCGATCGCGAGGAGCGTCCCGACGTCGATCGCGTCTACATGTCGTTCGTGCAGGCGACCACCGGCTCCGGCGGATGGCCGATGACGGTGTTCCTCACCCCCGACCTGAAGCCCTTCTACGGCGGCACGTACTTCCCGCCGGCCTCGCGCTGGGGACGACCGGGGTTTGCCGAGCTGCTGAACGAGCTCGCCCGCGTCTGGCAGGAGGAGCGGAGCCGCGTCGAGGACGCGGCCGCGGAGCTGCTCGGCCGGCTGCAGGCGGTCACCGGCACGAGCGCGCTGGCTCGCGCCGAGGCGCAGCTGGCCGGCGAGGAGGCGCTGACCCTCGGCGTCGAGCAGTTCCAGATGGCCTTCGATCGCCGTCGCGGCGGCTTTGGCGATGCGCCGAAGTTCCCGCGCCCCTCCGAGCTGCTGTTCCTGCTGCGCGAGCACGCCCGCCGTACCGCCGCCGGCTCCAGCGCGCAGGCGCCGCTGCTCATGGCGACCGAGACGCTGCGCGCGATGGCGCTCGGCGGGATGCGCGATCACGTCGGTGGCGGCTTCCACCGCTACTCCGTGGACGCCGAGTGGCGCGTGCCGCACTTCGAGAAGATGCTGTACGACCAGGCGCAGCTGGCGATCGCCTACCTCGAGGGGGCGCAGGCGGCGGGCGACGACTTCTACGCCACCGTCGCCGAGGATACGCTCGCCTACGTGATGCGCGACATGACGTCGCCGGAAGGCGGATTCTACTCGGCCGAGGATGCGGACAGCGTTTCCCCCGAGCACGCGGGCGATTCGCATCCGCACAAGGCGGAGGGCGCGTTCTACGTCTGGAGCGCGGAGGAAATCGAGCGGTTGCTCGGCGAGGAGGACGCCGCGATCGCGAAGCGGAGGTTCGGGATCGAGCCGGGCGGCAACGCGCCGCACGATCCGCAGGGCGAGTTCACCGGCAAGAACCTGCTCTACGTCGCGCAGTCGATCGAGGACATCGCCGCGCGCAGCGGCAGCACGGCCGATCGGGTCATCGCGGCCCTCGGGCGGATCCGGGAGAAGCTGTTCGCCGCCCGCACGCAGCGGCCGCGGCCGCACCTCGACGACAAGATCCTCACGGCGTGGAACGGCCTGATGATCGCCGCCTTCGCGCGCGCGGCGCGGGTGCTCGTGGCCGGCGAGGCGTCGCGCAGCTACCTGGATGCCGCCCGCCGCGCCGCCGCCTTCATCCGTGCGGCGCTCTGGAGGGCGGACGAGCAACGGCTGCTGCGACGCTACCGCGACGGCGAGGCGGCGATCGACGGCTACGCGGAAGACTACGCATATCTGACATGGGGGCTCCTCGAACTGTTCCAGGCCGACGGCGACGTGACGTGGCTCGACTGGGCGCGGACGCTTCAGGCGCGGCTCGACGAGCGCTTCTGGGACGAGGCCGACGGCGGCTGGTTCAGCACCTCGGGAAGGGATCCGACCGTCCTCCTGCGTTTGAAGGAGGACTACGACGGGGCCGAGCCGGCCGCCAGCTCGGTCGCGACGCTGAACCTGCTCACCATCGCGCACCTGACGGGCGACGGGGCGGCGCTGGCGCGGGCGGAAAAATCGCTCACCCGTTACGGCCCGCGCATCGGCGCGGCGGCGCGCGCCGTCCCGATGATGCTGTCGGCCCTGTCGGCCTGGCACGCCGAGCACGCGCAGGTGGTCGTCGCTGCTGCTTCGCCGGAGGAGCAGCGACGTCTGCTCTCGGCGCTGGCGACGATGTACCGGCCATTCGCGATCGTGGTCCCGCTGACCACCGGCGCCGCGCAACAATCGCTCGCGGCGCGGCTGCCGTTCGTCGCAGGGATGGGTCAGCGCGACGGCCGCGCCGCGGCCTACGTCTGCCGCAACTTCACCTGCCGCCAGCCGGTCACGACGGGCGAGGAGTTGAGAGCGGAGCTCGCGAGGGGTGCTTCCGGCTAAGCCGGAAGCACAATGCCGAAGCCACAGTGCCGGAAGCCACAGTGCCGCTTGTTTGCCACAGTCGCTTCCGCCTTCAGGCGGAAGCGAAGGCAACGCATTGGGATTGGGAGTTGGCCAGCTGGGAATTGTCGCGTGACAGATGAATGCCCCCCGGGTGATTCCACCCGGAGGGCCTCTGTTGGCGACGGGTTAGACGGTCAGAACATCAGCCTCATGCCGAACCGGACGACGCGACGAGTCAGGAAAATCCGATCCATCGGGTTGCCGTTGCTGAGGTCGTTGACGGTGCGCGGCGGCGTCACGCCGCCGTAGAACCGCGGATCGGGCCTGATCGTGGTGCTCGCCGCGGCCGCCGCGATCGGATCGAATCCCGGAACGAAGAACGACTCGAGCGGTGCGCGGGTGAATGCGTCGCGGAACGGCGTATCCCAGAACGAGATCGCGACGTCGTTGTCGAACAGGTTCGCGACGTTCAGGTTCACGTTCAGCCGCCTTCTCCCACCCAGCTTGAAATCGTGCTGGACCAGCAGATCTGCCGCCTGCTCGACCGGTGTCCGGCCGAGCGAGCCACGGCCCTCGTAAAACACCCAGCCGTAGCCCTGGTAGCTGATTTGCTTCGAGAAGTACGCGCCCGAACGAATGTACCAGGTGAGGCCTACGTTGGTTCCCCACGGGAAGTCGTAGGTTGGCTGCAGCTTGAAGTAATGCGGCCGGTCCGTGTTCAGGCGGCCCAGCATCTGGTTGCCGTGGGTGTCGTACATCATCCACGGACCGTCGTAGAGACGGTTGACGTTCGGCGACAGCCGCGCCGTGCCGGTGCCCGCTTCGTCGGAACTCGCCAGGCCCGGGTAGTTGCCGTACAGGCGGCTCCACTGGTAGACCGCGGCGGCCGACCAGCGGTTCGACAGCCGCTTTGTGAGCGACAGCTCGACGGAGTCGTAGTCGCGGACGGGCTTCACCTGCGGATAGACCCTGCCGCCCGTGTTGGCGGGGTTATACAGCGGCGCCGGCGTGAACCCGGTCGTGGGGTCCGGCTGGCCCCAGAGGAAGTCCAGCCTCCCGATGTAGCCCTCGCCGGGGTTTCCGATGAAGTAGAACTCCGTGCCGGCCTCGTTCCAGCCGAAGTCCTCGATGGCGTGGGTGACCCACTTGTGCTGGTAGCGGACGCCTACCGACATGACGTGCGTCAACTGGTGATCGAGGCCGACGGTGAACTCCTGCGAGGTCATCGGCTTCATGTCGTCCTGCAGCAGGCTGCGCGGCGCCCCGAAGTACTTGGTCATCACCCCAGCCGTTTCGGGGTTCTCCGGCTCGTTCGACCCGAATCGCAGCGTCGAGGTTTCGAGCAACCTGCCAGGGCACGTCGGGTCGGCTTCCTGGCAGTTCACGCTCTTCCAGTTCAACGTGTCGAGCGTGTAGTAGTAGATGTGCCACTGCTCACCGCCCAGCGACCCCCGCGGCATCTCGAGCTTCATGATGTCGAAGAAGCGGCCGAAGCTGCCGTACGCCTTCCACTTGCCGTCGCCCGCGACGTCGTAGGCGAAACCGACGCGCGGCGCGATCTTGTCCGAGAAGTCGAACTTGATACCCTCGCTCTCCTTGCCGGGCGTGTAGAAGGGGATCCGCTCGGATTCGGCGCGCACGCCGGCGTTGATCGTCAGGCGGTTCGTCGGCGACCAGCCGTCCTGGATGAACAGGCCCCAGTTGTTCGAATGAATGTTGCCCACTCCAAGGACGTTACGCGTCACGTCGTAGTAACCGTATGTGCCCCGCGACGTGACACCGTTCGAATCCGTGTAAGCATCGTCCCAGTGAAAGGTGATGTTCGGCTGAATGGCCCCGACATCGCGGACGTTGCCGATCCGCTCGAAGCGAACGCCGGCCTTGATGGCGTGTTCGCCGCCGAAGCGCGTGAACCAGGTGCCCGTCGTGCTGAAATAGGAGCGATCCAGCTTGTCGGTGACCGTCTTGGACGTGGACCGGTTGTCCACGTAACCGCTCGGCTGCACCAGATCCGCGGGGACGTTCGGGAACACGCTGATGTTGCCGTCCATGATGTGACGGATCTCCGTGCCGTTGCCGAGGGTCTCCGCGTCGGTCATGTAGTACCCGCCCTCCACTCTCACGTAGAAGTTCTGCCGCACGACCCAGTCCAGCAGGCCCGAGTACGAGTTGTTCCACTCGTTTCTGCCGGTGATGGCGTAGTCGGTCGCGGCGTTCGCCGTGCTCGTGCCGTCAGGCTCTATGCTGGGCAGGCTGTGACGCTGGCGGTACCACTGCGGGTTGTAACCGAACTTCGCTCGCAGAGCGTTCGAGATCTGCCACGTCCCGTTGACCGTCCAACCGATCGTACGGATTGTCCTGCGTGAATGTCTGCGTTGCCGGACCGCCGGCAACCGGCGTCCGCCACGTGACCGTCCTCGTAACCTTCCTACGCTCCGGCGCGTATCCGGCATAGTACCAGAGCCGGTCCTGGACGACTGGCCCGCCGCCGTCGAACACGGGCTCCCAGGTCGGCTCATCATCGAGCGGACGCGTGATGTACTCGGCAACCCTGGTGTTGGTGGGGTCGAGTCGCAACTCCGAGCGCTGCTTGCCCACCCAAAAGCTCGACTTGTTCTTGTTCTCGAGCCCCGTCGGGCCGTTGTTCCGGTAGTAGAAACCCGCCGATCCGCGGAACACGTTCGTACCGGATTTCGTAAGGGCGTTGACGACCCCGCCGGTTGCCCCCGGGTATTCGGCGTTATAGCCGGCAGTTTTCACCTGGATTTCCTGGATGAAATCCGTGATGTACGTCTTTCCAGAGGAGCCGTTCTGCAGGTTCGTCGTGTCCATGCCGTCCACGACGAAGCGGTTCTCTGAACCGCTCGCGCCGCCGATCGAGACGCCCCCCGCTCGCGATTCGAGGTTGGCGCCAGGTACCACCGCGAGCACGTCGGTGAAGTTACGCCCTTTGGGGATTCGTTCGATCCGGTCGACCGGGATGACCGCGAACGTTGCGTTCTGCTTGACGTCGATGAGCGGCGATTCACCCGTGACCGTGACCGTTTCGGTCACGGCCGCTGGCGCCATCGTCAGATCGATCGTCAGGAGCTGGCCAAGTTCGAGGACGACGTTCTCGTTCTTGGCCGGCGTGAAGCTCTGAAGCGTCGAGTTCAGATCGTACAGGCCTGGAGGGAGCGCCGGGAAACGGTACTTCCCGGTTCCATCCGTGACGGTCGTCTGGGCAGCGCCGGTGGCCTGGTTCCGCGCCTCGACGGTCACGCCGGGAAGCACCGCTCCCGACTGATCCTTCACGATTCCCTGGATGGATCCGGTTTGTTCCTGGGCGGCGGCGGGGACAGCGGCCGCAAGACAGACCAGAACGGCGAGCAGTAGCCTGGCACAATCCCTCATCGATTCCCCCTTTGCGACGCGACCTCCCGCCCACACACGGGAGCCCGCGGCGGCGGCCGTCCGGCACGACCGAACGGCGGTGACGGTTTCCTACCGATT
>JBMDXQ010000033.1:0-60413 GCA_048594975.1 Vicinamibacterales bacterium
CGTCGATGGGACGATCGTCTCGGTGCACGCGTTCTGGTGGGGTGCGCTCGACGAGTTTCCCGGCCGCGACCTCTTCGTCGGCACCTGGGTCGATGGGGCGCGCGACCACTTCGACGGCAAGCTGGCGGCGATCCAGTGGCATGCCGGCATACCGGAGGCGCTGCACGCGCAGCTCGACGAGCGCCGCGCGCACCCGGAATGGTTCATCACCCACAAGCTCGAGTCGCTGCGCGAGCGGCTCGACCTCGGCGAGGCGGTGGGACCGATCGTCCATCAGGGCGGGAGCGGCGCCTACCTCCAGCCCTATCAGTACGGCGCGCTGATGTACCACGATTCGGTCGGCGCGGCGTTCGAGATGCACGGCGCGATTTACGCGCTCTTCCGCGGCTTGCGCAACGCCGCCTCCCTCGGCTATCTCGTGAGCGACGAGGCGCCGTCGACCAGCCCCACCGGGCGCAAGAGCGTGTTCTCGAGAGGCGCGATCTACTGGTCGCCCGCGACCGGCGCCGTGGCGGTGGTGGGCGAGCTCTATCTCGACTACGAGGCGCTCGGCGAGGCGCGCGCGCTCGGCTTCCCGCTCGCCCCGGCCCAGCCGATCCCGGGCGGCCTCGAACAGCGGTTCCAGTTCGCGCACATGTACCACAAGAGCGGGCAACCGAACGCGCACGAGGTGCACGGCGCGATTCTCGGAAAGTACCTCGCCCTGGGCGGGCCGGCCGCGTTCGGCTTCCCGATCACCAACGAGACCGACGTGCGCCGCGGGGGGCAGGTGGTCGGCAAGTTCTCCGAGTTCGAGCGCGGCACGATCTATTGGAGCTCGGCGACCGGCGCCTTCGAGGCGCACGGCGACATCCGGCAGAAGTTCCGCGATCTCGGCGGGCCGGCCGGCACGCTCGGCTTCCCCACCTCCGACGAGCAGGACATCCCCGGCATCGCCGGCGGGCGGTTCAACACCTTCCAGAACGGCAGCCTGCTCTGGTACGGCAGCCTCGCCTCGATCGTGGTCGCCCGCCCGTTCCGCATCCGCATTGGCCGCATCAATGCCAAGGAGAGCGAAGGCTGGCTGATGGGCCAGAACGACATGTACATCTACATCAAGGTGTGGGACGGACCGCAGCTGGTGTACGACCAGCGGCGTCCGTCGAGCGGCGACTGGGGCGGCGACAACATCGTCGACGTCGACTTCACGATCCCGGTGGTGATCACGCCGAACGCCGCCAAGACGGTCACCTTCTCCATCGACGTCTGGGAGGCCGACCCTTTCAGCGACGACCACCTCGGCAAATGGACGAAGGTGCTCGATGCCGCGAACGGCTGGGGACTCAGCGAGGGCGGCGGCATCCTGAACTCGGGCGGGTTCGCCAAGATCAACTCGATCACCGCGGCGGTGCAGCCGCTCGTCGACGTCGCCAGCCTGAGCGAGACGGAGAAGTTCTGGGGTGTGGCCAACCAGGGCACCGACGACCTCAGCTACCAGCAGTACGCCGCGGCCTTCTCCGACGTCGACAGCGAGACCGAGTGGTGGGACGTCACCGACTGGCTCGACCGCGCCTTCTACGAGCTGGTCGTGCAGGACCTGGCCGAGAGCGGCAACTGCTTCGGCATGAGCCTCGAGGCGATCTACTCGCGCAAGGCGAGAAGCCTGTTCTCGATGCCGCTCAACCGCTTCACCGACTGGAACGTGGTGCGCCCGGAGGTGAACGTGCGGCACTGCTACCAGGTTGGCGCCGGCCCGATCTGGTGGTTCGTCGGCGAGTTCCTGACCGGCAACACGCACGATCCGAAGGACGTGTTCACGCGCACCCGCGACGAGTTCAACCGCGGCAACCACCCGGTCATCTGCATCACGCAGAACTACGATTTCAGCGGCGCACCGCACTGCATCCTGCCGATCGCGTGGGATGCGAGCGCCAAGCCGTGGCGCATCACGATCTCCGACCCGAACTTCCCGAACCAGCTGAGGACGCTCACGGTGGACCCGGACGCCAACGAGTTCGAGTACGTGGGGAGCAGCACCTATCGCGGCGGGGAATGGAGCGGGGGGCGCTTCCACTACATGCCGTACTCGGTGCTGTCGAGCGCGCCCCGGACGCCGGTGTGGGACGCGATCCTGCTGATCCTCGCCGGGACGCTGATCATCCTCGGCGACGACGCGCAGACCGAACGGCTGACCGATGGCCAGGGCCGCGACATCGACGGGCACGGCAGCCGCGCGCGCCAGCTCCTGCAGGCGGGCGACGCGCTCACCGGCTTCTTCGTGCCGTTCAAGGGCTATGACGCGGCGCGGCAACTGCGCGCGCGCCCGCAGCCGGCGCGCCGGCCCCGCGGGAAGGGGACCGTCGCGGGCGAGCTGCTGCTGCGCCGCCGCCTCGAGCGGGAGGAGCAGCTCGTCGGACCGGCTGGCGTCGACCTCGCCGCGCTCGCGCATCTGCCGCTCGCCGAGCTCACCGCGAGCCGCAGCTTCCGCGCCATCCGAAACGCCGTCTTCGGCGAACGGCGGCCCGGCGGTGCGCTGGCGAGCCGCACGCTCTACCGCCTCGCCCGCGACCCGGCCGCGATGCGGCAGCTCGACGCAGAGGCGCGGAAGATCGTCGCCGCCGCCGCGGGCGCGGCCCTGCCCGGCGATTTCCGGCATTCCGTCGTCGGCCTGCGCCGGGAGGGCGCGCTCAGCTACGGCGTGAAGCACGGATTGAGCGAGTTCCGGCTCGGCTCGTCGCTCGCGGCCGCCGAGCGCGTGCGGCTCTCGGTGGACCGGCCCGGCACCAGCACGAACCAGGTGGAGGTGACCGCGACGCGTGACAAGGTGGTGCGGCTCGAGGTCGCGCACAAGCTCGGCGTCGCGGGCGACCACGTGCGCATCGCCGTCGACCGCATCCCGGTTGCCGCCGCGACGCCGCTGCAGCTCAACCTCAAGCCGGGGCTCGGCGGGCTGGAGCTGATGACCGGCGGTGTGCGGGTGGAGGCGCGCGTCGAAGTCACCGCGGTGATCGACCGCCGGCCGATCCGCCGCTCGTTCCGGTTGCCGCTCGAGGGCGGCGCGCGGCTGAAGCTCTCGAACGTGCTGGCACAGCGGACGCTCGGCGTGTCGCGAATCGACGCCCTGCTCGGGCCGGCGCGGGACAGCCGGATCGTCACCAGCAGCCGCTAGCGCAGTGGCCGGCTTCGCGCCCGGACTCGACCTGGATCGCCAGGCCGGCATTTCAGTCGACCGACGGAACCAGTCGTCGTCCCGGGCGGATGCGTCCACTGCGGTCGGCCGTCTATACTGACCGCTCATGCCCGGTCAACTCGATCGCCGCGAATTCCTGGCTGCCGTTGGCGGCCTCGCCCTGTTGCCGCCGGCGGCTGCCGCGTCCCTCGGCGTCATGGCGAACCGCGAGGCCCGCATCAGGACGAGCTGTAATCTCTACTCGTTCAACGCGCCGCTCACGCGCGGGGAGATGACGCTCGAGCAGGTCATCGCGTTCTGCGCCGATCTCGGCTTCGAGGCCGTGGACCCGACCGGCTACTACTTCGCCGGGTACCCCGCCCCACCGACGGATGAGGAGATCCATCGCATCAAGCTCCATGCCTTCCGCCTGGGCGTGAGCATCAGCGGCACCGGTGTGCGCAACGATTTCGCGGTGGCGGACAGGGCCCGGCGGGACGCCGACGTGCAACACGTCTCGCGCTGGGTGACGGTCGCGGCACGACTCGGGGCCCCGGTCCTGCGCGTGTTCGACGGACGCGCGATACCCGAGGGCTACTCCAGGGCCGAGGTCTTCGAGTGGATCGTCCAGAGCCTCGAGGCCTCGGTGGCACACGGCGCTGCTGCAGGTGTCGCGATCGTGCTCCAGAACCACAACGACGCGCTGAAGACCGCGGCAGATTTCCTCGAGATCCGCCGGCGGATCCCATCGCCCTGGTTCGGCCTCAACGTGGACATCGGCAGCCTGCGCACGACGAACGATCCGTATCGGGAGATCGCCGCGCTGGCTCCCCACGCCTACACCTGGCAGGTGAAGGAGCTGGTGTACCGCAACAACGTGGAAGAACGGGTGGATCTGCGGCAGATCGTCCGCATCCTCCGCGAGACGGGCTATCGAGGCTACGTGCCCCTCGAGACGCTGGGGCCGGGCGATCCACGCGAGAAAGTCCGGCGCTTTCTGGACGAGTTCCGGGTGGCGCTGGCCGGGTAAGTCTGCGCCAGGTCAGGACTGCAGCGCGATCACCGGATCGACCCGCGCGGCCCGTCGAGCGGGTGCGACGCACGCGGCGAGCGATGCCAGGGCGAGCACGCTGGTGACGAGGAGCATCACGCCGGAATCGAACGGCGCGACGCCGTACAGCTGTGAGGCGATGAATCCGCGCAACGCGACGGCACCCGCAATCCCGAGCGCCAGCCCGGCGACGACCAGCACGACGCCCTCGCGCAGGATCAGGCGCAGGATCCCGCCGGCATCGCTGCCGAGCGCCATGCGTATGCCGATCTCGCGTGTGCGCTGGCCGACCTGATACGCCAGGACGCCGTAGATGCCGATCGACGCCAGCAGCAGCGCCACCACGCCGAATCCCAGCGACAGCAGCATCGGCGCCCGGCGCGGGTTGAGCGATCGCTCGATGCGCTCGCTCATCGCAAACGTGTCGAAGAGTTGCATCTCCGGGTCGATCGACGTGAGCGCGCCGTTGACCGCCTTCGTCATCACGGCCGGATCGGTGCCATTCGTTCGAATCGCGAAACCGATGCCGCGGCTCGGATTGGACGCGTAGGGCAGGTAGTACGCGCCAACGCGAGCGTTCTCTCCTTCGACGAGCCCTCTGAGCTTGACGCTCTTCACGACGCCGACGATGCGCATCCACGCGGTCTCGGGCGTCGGCTTCGCGATTTCCTCCGGGCTGCGCGGCAGGTACATCCGGCGGCCGAGGGGGTCGGCATTCGGCCAGAACCTGTTCGCCAGCTGCTCGTCGATGATGACGACCGGCGGCGCGGGCGGCGCGTCGCTGTCGGTGAACAGCCGGCCGCGAACGAGCGGAACACGAAGCGCCTCGAGGTACCCTGGCGTGACGTAAAGCTGGTTCGGCGAGACGAGCGACTCGCCGGGCGTCATGACATGTCCCTCGGGGATGATGACGCTGCTGCTGCCGTCCCAGCTGAACGGAAGATAGCTGCTCACCCCCGCCGCCGCCACGCCCGGCAGCGCTCGGATGCGTTCGAGCGCGCGGTCCGTGTACGACCTGAGCGCCGCGTCATCCCGGTATCGTGCCTCGAGCGGGGCGACACGCCCGGTCAGCACCTGCTCGGCCATGAAGCCGGGATCGACTTGCAGCAGCGCTCGAAAACTGGCGAGCAACAGGCCGGCGCCGACGAGCAGCACGAAGGCGAGCGCCACCTCCGCAACGACGAGTCCGCGCCGGACGTACTTTGCCCCAGGGCCTGATGTGCCAGTCCGGTTGTCGTCGCGGAGCACCTTGCTCAGGTTCATCCCCGCGAGGTGCATCGCGGGAACCGCGCCGGTGACCACGCCGAGCACGAGCGCCAGGCCGAGCGTGAACACCACGACGACCGCATCCATCCGGATCTCGTGCGCCCGTGGAATCTCGGCAAGACCGAGCCAGGGAAGGGTGCCGAGGCTCCAGTAGCCCAGCGCGAGACCGCACGCGCCTCCCACGATCATCAGCACGGTCGTCTCGGTGACGAGCTGCCGGACGACGCGGGCACGCGGCGCGCCAAGCGCGTGTCGTGTCGCAAGCTCCCGCAGCCGTCCGCTCGCCCGCGTGAGCGAGAGGTTGGTGATGTTTACGGCGGCGATGAGCAGCACGAAGAGCACGCCGCCCCACAGCATGTGCAGCGCCCCGCGGATGTTGCGCACGAGGTCGGCGTCGAACCGGGTCACGACCGTGCGATAGCCTGCGTTGACGAGCAGGTGCTTCAACGAGCCTGCACGCTCGATGTATTCGGCGTTCATTGCATCGAGCCGCTCCTGCACCTGGCGCAGCGACACTCCGCCAGCCAGCCGTCCCATGCTGTCGTGGTTCTGGCTGTACCGTCGATCGTCCGCCGTGTCTTGGGCGGTGAATGCCAGCGGCACCCAGATGCGCAGCTCGGGATCCAGGAACGTGAAGTCTTCCGCGAGCACGCCGACCACGGTGTACTTCGTGTCGTCCAGCCGAAGCTCGCGCCCGACGATGCCGTCCACGCCGCCGGGCTGGCGCCGTGCGAACGCGTAACTGACGACGGCAACGCGTTCGGAGCCGGGGGAACCTTCCTGCTCGGTGAACAGGCGGCCGCGCACCGCGCGCGCCCGCAACACCGTGAAGAACGAGGGCGTCACGCGCAGCGAGGCGACGCCTTCGGCGCCGGCCCCTTCACCCACGCGGAATCCGCCGAACTGGTAGAGCGCCACCGAGTCGAGGACGTCCGTGAGCGCGCGACGATCGACGTAGTTGGGGACCGACGTGCCGGCCCGTTCCACCCCCGCACCGGGAAAGGCATCGAACATGAACACGAGTCGGTCCGATTCCGGATAGGGCATCGGCCGGAGGAGCACCGAGCGAACGACTGTGAAGATGGCGCTGTTGGCGCCGATGCACAGGCTCAACGTGAGAATCGTGGTGAGGGCAAACGCCCGGTCCTTCCAGAGGAGCCGAAGCGCGAGGCGGAGATCCTGCCGAAGTACGTCCACCGGGGTCTCCAGGCTTGCGGTTGGGGTGCCATCTTCGAACTACGATCCGCCGGGAGGCATGGTTCCCGGATTCTCGCCTGGTGACGAAGCGGTTCAAGCCGCTACCGAAGTGCCAGCCTGGGAACTGCGCAGGGGCGTTCGACACCGACATCGGCACCGGCAGTTGGATGAACTGTGGACCGTCGATTCACCGCTGGTCGAAAATCACGTAGGCCTTTGATGGTGTTGCCTCTCGTCATCGCGCTGGATGGATCTTCGAATAGCTGATGAAGTAGTAGTATTCGTATCCCGCGATCTTCAGCCACGCTTCGGTGTCTTCGCTGATCTCCATGTGCCCTCGCCGACATTCAGGTCCGCTTCGGTCAGCGTGAGATATCCCACATCACCGATCCCGCGCGCGCCGGCCAACGGAGCCCGGCGAACATCGTTTACCCTGGGGGAGTATGAGACGGTACGTCGCTCCATCGTCACACCGATCGACACGGCAATGATGTCTTTGAACCGTGCCAGCGCATGACATATAACTTGCTCGTCCGCTCGTCCCACACGAGTGTCTCATCATCGCGGTCAGGAGGGTGCCATGCCGACTGCACATCGGCTCGCCGGTTCGGTCGTCGCGTGTCTCGCCGGGTTGTTCACCGGCGGCGCGGTCGCAAACGTTCAACTCCCCGCTGAGAACGCCCGGGCGGAATCGCCGTCCGGTCTGACGCTGACGTGCGAGGTGTTCTGCAGCCAGACGAAGCTGCGGACGGGAAACGCCCGTTTGCGGTGGAGGATCGATCCCGCCGCGCGCGCCCGGAGCGGACTGGCCACGCTCGCCGAGGCGAAGCAGGCCCTGGAGCTGACGGTCTTCGACCAGGGCTTTGACAAGGGGCTGTTCGTTACGGTGCCGGTCTCCCAGCCGGTCACGGGCAGGGCTGTCGAAGCGCGTGCGCAAGGAAAACCGCCGACGCTGCGCGCCTATCAAGTCCAGCTGATCGCAGTCGAGCGAGCGCCCGAACGCGCGGCCGATGCGCCGGGCGAGATGAGCGCGGTCATCGAGAACCTCGAACCGGGAATGAACTATTCGTGGCGCCTCACCATCGAAGCGCCGAAGGGACGGCTCGTCTCAGCGGTCGTCACCTGCAAGGCACCGATATGTCCGGCGGACATCATCGGGAGGCAGCCATGAGGTCGTTCAGCACTGCCTTCCTGGTGATCGTCTCTTGCCTCGTCTCGAACATGGCCGCCGGACAGATGACCGTCGCGGTCCGCGATATCAGTCCTGATCAGTCGAGCTCCGATGCGACTAACCCGAACGGCGCCTCGGGTGGGCGCGTGAACGGCCTCGGGGTGGACCGCAGCACGGCGGGGCGGGTGTACGCCGCCAGCGAATGGGGCGGTCTCTTCCGCAGCGTCGACAACGGCCTGAACTGGGCGCACCTGGACGGACACGTGCCGACGACGACGTGGGACGTCGAAGTGGACCCGACCAACTCCAACCGCGTGTACGCGACGTCGTTCTATGACGGCCGGGTCAACAGCCTGGCGGGCATCAACGTCAGCACCGATGCCGGCGCGACGTGGACCCGGCCGGCGAGCGCCACGCCGCCAGCGGGCTTCTGCCTGACCAACCTGAGGCGGGCAGAGCCGGCGGCGTTCGGGATTTCAATCGACCCCGCCAATGCGAATCGCGTGCTCATCGGAACCAACTGCGGTCTGGCCGTATCCACGAACGCCGGCGTCACGTGGAACTTCGTCGACCCGACCCCGGCGACCGGCGCCCGGACGATCTGGGACGTCGTCGTGCACCACGGCGGGATCATCGACGTCTGCGGTGATGATGGGCACCATCGTTCGACCGACGGCGGCACCACTTGGACGACGGCGACGGGAACGCCTCCGCAGCCGCTCCCGAGCGCAACCTGCTCGCTCGCGGTCTCGCCCGACGAGGATTACGTGCTGTTCGCGGCCGTCGGCACGTCGATTTTCGAGTCTGACAACGGCGGCCAGAGCTGGCAGAACAACTACCCGAATCCTTCCGCGCAGGGCCGCATTCCATTTATCGCGACCAATCAGCGTGCCGGAGCGACTTACGATCTGTGGTTCGGTGACGTCAGCCTGCACCGCGGCACCTGCACGACGCCGAGCCCGGCGGCGCCCGGAGGCGCCCGGCGCTGTAACGCGTCCGCTGCGTG
The DNA here is from genome assembly GCA_048594975.1 of Vicinamibacterales bacterium. Taxonomy (GTDB): domain Bacteria; phylum Acidobacteriota; class Vicinamibacteria; order Vicinamibacterales; family 2-12-FULL-66-21; genus JBMDXB01. Next base: position 8,840 of record JBMDXQ010000033.1, read on the forward strand.
GGCGAACGTCACCGCGGGTGCTCACAACGACTCGGGGGACGTCGCTTTTGCTCCCGGTGTCGCGAACGACGCCTGTCCCATCCTGTTTTCGTCGGATGGCGGCGTCTACCGGAATCTGAACACGGCCAGTCCGGGCTGCCACACTCCGAACTGGGAGCAGCCGACGGTCACGCCGCATGCCCTCTGGAACTACAGCTTTTCGGGCGTATCGCGACCGGGTGCCGCCACCGAACACCTGTATTTCGGGAACCAGGACACCGGCACGTTCGGAGCCGTCAATGGCGGCGCCACGCCCGTCCCCTGGACCAACCAGCGTTGCTGCGATGGGTTCGACGTCACCGGTGACGCGACACGTGCGCTGAGTACCGTCTGCTGCTGCTCCCCGCCCCCCGGTGGGCCGCCTTGCCCGCGGCTTACCCGGCTGTTCATCAGCGGTACCGGACTGTCGGGAGCGGCCACCGAAATAAACACCTACCCGCCCGGCACGCTCAAGCAGTTCCAGCACCTCGAGGCGATCGTCAATTTCGGCACCGACGACTTCGCCGTCGCGACGACGTCCGGCGTGTTCGTGACGCTGAACATCGGTGCGTCGCCGGTCGCGTGGACGCAACTCGGCGCGTCCAACAGCCCAGCCGACCCGTGCGGCCTGAGCGTGGCGTTCACTGCCGGCACTCCGACGTTCTTCGTGAAGAGCGGAGGGTGCGACGGCGACGCGCAGGGGACGATCTGGAGGCACCAGGGCACGGCGGCGGGAGGCACCTGGCAGCAGGTGCCGAATCCCCCTGTCGGATCCTTCGGCATCTACGCCGTGGATCGCAACAACCCGCAGCGGCTCATCGCCTCGAACCTCGGAGGGGCGGCACCGCGGATGGTGATGACACAGAACGGCGGGACGACCTGGAGCGCGCTTCCCGCGCTCGACCAGGTCATGACCGGTGCCGGGCTCTTTTCGTACGCGAACCAGAGCGGGCCGACGCCGTTCACGGCGTTCAACGGCTATCCGCAACCGACGCTGGTGGCGTTCGATCCTTCGGACGCTGACATTCTGGTGGCGGGGGGCGCCGACTCGGGCGTCTTCCTCAGCGCGAACGGCGGCACCCGCTGGCAGCTCGTCACTGACCCGAACACGCCGGGGGCGTCCGGGACGCCGCATATCCCGCGGCCGATCTACGCGCACTTCGACCACGATCCGCCGGGCGGCGACATCAACCTCTATCTCGGAACCCGCGGTCGCGGCGCCTGGCGGCTGACGTTCAAGAAAGTCGCGATGCCCGAGATTCAGGTGCCGGCGCCGCCCTTCTTTGCGCCTGCCTGCGTCGGCTCCAGGGCGACGGCCACGTTGAACGTGTGCAACACGAGCCCCGGCAACCTGACCGTGAGCGGGATTACTTCTTCGAACGCAGATTTCACCGTGCAGGGACCGTCGGCGGGATTCCCTGTCACCATCAGCCACGACTTCTGCTTCCCGTTTCAGGTCTCGTTCAACGCCACGTCTCCGGGCCCGAAAAGCACGAACCTCACGATTGCCAGCAACGATCCCAACTTTCCCTCCCTGGTCGTTGCCGCAAACGCGACTGTCGGGTCTGCGACGGCAGCGACGGTGATCGCCGACACCGGGAACTTCGGCGCGTTGTGCGCGAGCGCCACGGACTTCCGGGATCTGCCCGTCACTATCAGCAACAGCGGCACCTGTACCCTGAACGTCAGCGGCATCTCGTCGTCGTCTGCCGAGTTCCAGATGGCACAGGTGCTCAACTTCCCGCTGACCGTTGCCCCGGGTGGCAGCCTGACTGTCCCGATCCGGTTCCAGCCGACGTCCGCCGGCGCCAAGGCGGGGACGCTCACCATCGTGACCAACGATCCTTCGGCCCCGAGCAAAGTCGTCAGCGTGACGGGAAGCGCGCCCCCTGAGTACGTCTGCGAGCCGCCCGTGTTTGCCGCGATCGACGCCGCCGTGGGTCCGACGCTCGGCTCGGGAGCCACCGGCGATTACACGTTCAACGCGGCCGGCCGATATCTGGCTCCGTTCGGCGAACGCAAGACCTTTGGGGTCCAGGCGCAAGGCGAATACATGTTCTACCCCGGGCGGCAGGAGGGACAGTTCGACAGCGCGCTGTTGTACCGCCGGGGAACCCTGCAGTTCGGCGGCGCGTTCAGCACGAAGATCGCCAACCTGCGCGCGGAGGCCTCAGCGGGCGTCGTCAGCCATGCGGCGCTCACGTTTGACGTACTGATGCCGGCGATACGTTTCGGGTTGTTCGGTGCGAAAGGGCTCCGCGAGACCGACGTCGTCACGCTCGCCGAAACGATCGGTTCGGGATCTCCGGGCCAACCGATCGTCGCGACGGAGCAGGTCATCCACACCGTCGACCAGCTCGGCGGATCGATCCAGCTTCCGGTGGTGCCGAACTGGTGGTTTGATGGGAACCTCGTCTATCTGCACCGGCATGCCCCTGGCGTCGGCGACACTGCCGGTGGCGCAGTTCGTTTCAGCGGCCTGGTGGTGTCGAACGTCGCGTTCACCATCGGCTTCGACGTCAACGAGAGCTACCTCGGACCCAGTGCGGTAGGGACGCTGACCTTCGGCATCACGATTGGCCGGTGGTCGAGGCCGACGGATTACCCGAACGTCGTGAATCCGCTGGGCACACTGCTGCCTCGAATCCACTACGACCGTTTCCAGCGGACACGCTAGCAACTCCGCGCGACCCCCGTCGCACCGAGAGGCGCGACGGGGTGCATCGGCGTCGCCTGGTGTGGGAGACGTTATCGTACTGCGTCACGAATGGCCGAAAGGGGCCTCAGGGCGAGTTGTCCACGCTCAGGACGATGATCGTCGCGTCGTCCTGGAAACCGCCGGGCGCGAAGGCGAGTACGTCGGCGAACAGTTGCTGCTGCAGCGCGGCCGCGGCGAGGTGGCGATGACGCCTGACGGAGTCGACCAGGCGGTCATCACCGTACTCGTCGCCGGTCGCGCCCGTCGCCTCCGTGATGCCGTCGGTGAACAGCACCAGCCGGTCACCGGGCGCCAGGCTGAGCGTCTCCTCCTCGTAGCGTGCGTCGGGAAACACGCCAAGGACGATCCCGCCCGTACCCGGACGGAAAACCTGTCCGGCAGCCCGCATCAGGATCGGCGGGTTATGCCCCGCGACGGTGCAGGTCATTATGCGGCGCGCGGTGTCAACCCGCACGTAGCAGAACGTCACGAAGCGGCCGCGTATCATGTTCCGGCAGAGGAGCCGGTTTACGCTGGCGCAAACGGCTTGGGGCTGCGCCGCGTCCTGGGCGAAGGCCCTCACGGCTGCCTGCAGGTTCGACATGAGCAGCGCCGCGGACACGCCTTTGCCACACACATCGGCGATCGAGATCCCGATCTGGCCGCTCGCGAGATCGAGCACGTCGTAACAGTCCCCGCCCAGGTCCCCTGCGGGGCGCCAACCGCCCGATACCCCGTATCCCTGCATCTCGGGAACCGTGATCGGCAGCAATCCCCGCTGAATCAGCCGAGCGTCCTCCTCCTCGCGGCGGCGTAGCGCGTCGCGCCGATTCGCAGCCCGGCCTGCTTCGAGCTCCCGCTCGATGATCTCGATCAACGTGCGGTTTTCCCACGGCTTCTGCACGAAGCTGCGAGCCCCCCGCCGCATCGCTTCGACGGCGGTGTCGATCGTGCCCCACCCGGTCATGACGACGACCGGAAGGTTCGAGTCGATCTCGCGCACGCGCGCCAGGAGCTCGAGCCCCTCGCTCCCAGACGTCGTGTCCCGCGCGTAGTTCAGGTCGAGCAGCAGCAGCTCGTATCGCTCGCGGCTGATGGCGTCGATTACGGCCGCCGCCGTCGTCGTGAAGTCCACGTCGTAGCGGTCGTGCAGCAGGTACCGCAACGCCTCGAGCACGTCAGGTTGATCGTCGGCGACCAGCAGACGCGTGGCGTTCGACTGTCTGGACATTGCTTCACGTCCCCTCTCAACCGGCGTGCCAATGGCACGCGCCCAGTTTTCGCGTGCCTTGCGCCTGCGTGCGCGCTTCCGCTGTTCGGCTGTGGGACGAGCTGTTGCGGTTTTGCGACAAACCAGCAACGGACTGCCGGCGTGTAGGACGGGGGCAACCGGCTGCGAAGTGAAAGCATCAATGTCGCGAAGGGTCGTGGCCTCCTTGGCCTCGAACAACCGCCGCCGACGACTCATCGGCGGGAAAGAATGTCTCAATCCGCAGCTCCTGCAACGTCACGTCCTGGGGCGTGCCGAGCGTCATGATGGTGCTGAACATCCTGAGCTCGAGCGCGCCGCGCTTGATATGCACGGGCAGCAGAAGATCGGCTGGGCGCAGCGTTACGGTCCGCGGCGCGCCCGCGAGATCACCCGCGTAGCCGCGCAGTTCGGCGAGGAGCGCCACGGCGGTCTCGTCGTATTCGATGGGGCTGAGCTCGCGCTCGGCACGGTCGAGAAGATGACGTCCGACCTCATGCCAGTTGACAATCGAGCGCCTGGCGCCGAGCGGGTGGAACACCATCCGCAGCACGTTGGGCGTGCCGTTGAAGAGCGAGCTGTCAACCAACGCGGCGAACAGTCGTTGCGCGGCTGTGTTGGCCATCAGCAGGTTCGTGTAGCGATCGAGCACGACGGCACCGTACGGCTCGTGGCGCTCGAGGATGAACTCGAGCACGCCGCGGACGTGGCGCATGTCGTCGGCGGCGAGCGGCGTCTGCGGATACACGTGCGCGTAACCGCCGGCCTCGAGCAGCCGGTTGCGCTCGCGAAGCGGAACGGCGAGCGTTTCGGCGAGCACCAGCAGCGCCTGCCGGCTTGGCTGCGTGCGGCCGGTCTCGATAAAGCTGACGTGGCGCGTCGAAAAGCCCGCGCGCATGGCGAGCTCCAGTTGGCTGAGCCCGCGCATCACGCGCCATTCACGCAGCAGCGATCCCACGTCCATGGGCTTCATCCTAGCCCGCCACACGATGGCGAGACATTACCTCGCAGGTAATTGAGCGTATTCCCGCGACGGGCGATCCTCCTTCCGAACACGCCTACACAGGAGCCTGCTCATGTTTCTGACCGCCCGCCAGATCCTGTCAGTCAATGCAGCCGCCACGGCGATCAGCGCAATTGCGATGCTCGCCGGCCGCTCACTCCTGGCCCCGCTCTTCGGGCTCGCTTCTCCGCTGCTGCTCGACGTCGTGGCCGTGGGGTTCCTGGGTTACGCGGCGGTCCTCGCCGGCGCCGCACGCCGACGCCCGGTTGCGCGGCGCGCGCTACTCGCGTTTTCCGCCGCGGACGCGGCGTGGGTCGTGATCAGCGCGGTGGCTCTGTGGCTGTTCTGGTCGCAGCTGGCACCGATCGCGCGGGTACTTGTCGCGGCCGTGGCGCTCTTCTGCGAAGTGGCTGCGACGCTCCAGTTCCGCGCCGCAGGCGGACTCCGAGCGCAGACGACCATGTCCGGGTCGCATGCATGACGCTACAGACGTCGATCGCCGGTACGGCCATCTCCCCGTGGTTGCCCTCGCCCGATGCGCGAATGTCGGCGCCGAGGTCGCGCCACATCGGGTGGAACCGCCGCCCGGCGTCAAAACGCAGTGGCCTCAGGCGTCGACGGACTCTGGTGCACAATACGCGCATGCTTCGATTTCTTGCTGCGTGCCTACTCGTCATTGTCGCTGCGCCCGCGCAGCAGCGCTATTCGGCGGCGCGCGCCGGCGACATCGTCCGGCTCGCCGACAGCCGTACCAACGTGACCGTCTCCGTGCTCACCACCACCCACAACGCCTACGAGATCGTGGTGAACGGCCACAGCATCCTGCGCACGGCATTTGCCACGCTCGACCAGCTCAGGGACAACCCGGGCCACCACGGCATCCCTTTGCTGGCGCCCTTTGCGAACCGCCTCGACGAGCCGGCGTTCTACGCAAACGGCAGGAAATACAACTTCGATATGGAGCTCGGAAACATCCGCGGCGGCGCGATTCCGATTCATGGCTTCGTCACGGGCTCGAAGGACTGGGAGCGCGTCGACGTGAAGGCGGACGGCAAGGCGGCATGGGTGACCAGCCGACTGGCGTTCTATCGAAACCCGCAGTACATGAAACAGTTTCCGTTCGCGCACACGATCTCGATGACGTACCGACTCGCGGACGGCGCGCTCGAAGTCCGCACGCGGCTGGACAACGCGAGCCGCGAGCCGATGCCGGTGGCCATAGGCTTCCACCCGTACTTCGAGTTGACCGAGTCGTCACGTGACGACTGGACGCTGTCGATTCCTGCGAAGACGCATTGGCTGCTCGCGCCGAACAAGGTCCCGACGGGCCGGACGCAGCCGATCGAGAAGCTGCTCGCGGACCCGCGGAACGTCGCGCTGAACGGGCTGACGCTCGACGATGGCTTCAGCGATCTCGAGCGCGACGCGCAGGGCCGCGGAGCCGTGACGCTCAAGGGAAAGAGTCAGCAGGTCGACGTACTGCTCGGACCGAAGTTCAAGGTCGTGCTCGTCTATCTTCCGCAGGTGCCGGCTGCCGGCGCTTCGAAGCGCGGGAGCGTCGCGATCGAGCCGATGGCCGGCGTGACCAACGCGATGAACCTCGCGCACAAGGGCCTCTACAAGGAACTTCAGAGCGTACCGCCCAACGGTTCATGGGAGGAGGGTTTCTGGATCCGGCCGCGCGGTTTCTAGGAAGACGGCACCGCACGAAGGCCCGCGACGAGCCGCGCCAGTCCTTCTTCCATCGTCTCCGGATCGAGCGCTCCATAGGAGATGCGTATGGAACAGCCGTTCGGATCCGCGAAAGCGGACCCTGGCACGGTGGCGACGCGATGCTCGGTGATCAACCGCTCGGCCAGCGCCATCGAATCGACGGCCGTGCGAACGCGAACGAGGTAGTAGAACGCTCCCTCGACCGGGGGCACATCGCAAGGAAGTGTCTTGTCGCTGAGCGCGTCGAGCACATGCTGCCGCATGGCATCGAGCTGCGGGAGATGCGCGCGGGGGTACTCGCCGCCGACGGCAAGTGCGGCACGCGCGGCGTGCTGTGACACCGCCGGTGTGCAGATGAGCAGCGTGTCCTGGATCTTGTTGACCGCGTCCCACAGGCTCTCCGGGATGACCATGTAGCCCACGCGCCAGCTCGCCATGCCATAGGCCTTGGACAGCGAGAACAGCGACATCGTGTAGTCGCACGCGCCGGCGATCGCGCCCGGCGAAAAGTGACGGGCGCCGCCGTAGGTGAAGTACTCATACGCCTCGTCGTGGATGTGGAAGATGCCGCGGTCGGCGCACAGCGCGCTGACGGCGCGCAGCGACGCTTCCGCGTAGACCGCCCCCGTCGGGTTATTCGGTGATACCGTGACGACGGCGCGCGTACGCCCAGTGACGGCATCGGCGATCGCCTGCACGTCGAGCTGGTAGTCCTCTCGACAGCGCACACAAACCGGCACGGCACCGGCAATGACGATCGCCATCTCGTGGTTGAAGTAGTAAGGGACCGGAAGAATGACCTCGTCGCCCGGGTCCGTTATCGCCAGGATGGCGTTGACGAACGCGAGGGTGCCGCCGGCCGTGACGACAACTCGGCTCGACGGCCTGACGGTGAGGCCGTTCTCGCGCGCGAGCTTCGACTCGATCGCATCGACGAGTTCAGGGAGTCCCTCCACCGGACCGTATCGATGATCGGACAGCGCCGACCCGAAGCGGCGGACCGCTTCCCGCACCTCCGGCGGCGGGCCGTACGAAACGATCCCCTGGCCGAGCGAGATGGTCCCCGGCGTGTTGGCCGTCCAGCGGCCGACGATGGGTATCACCGGTGGCTGGACGGCGGCGAGACGTCGCGATTGCTGATGCCTTGCGTTCACGCCGCCAAGCATACCTGCGTGGTGCCGGAATGCGCGGTCCATCCCGCGTCAACCACGAACGAGCGTCGTGTCGCGAACGAAGACGCGTCGGAGGCGAGAAAGAACGCCGGCGCCGCAGCCCGAACCCGCGCAGGGTGCCGACTGCGGAACACAGGGCGTTCCGCCGGTTCAGGCCGCTCAAACCTCGGCCGTGGAAACTCGAACAGAACCCTTTGCTTTACCGGTAAAGTATGCGAAGCGCCGTTCGCGACAACCGCGCGCAGAATCGCTGAGCTCTGGAGGCGAACCCATGAGATCTGGCCACGCGATGCTGGCGTCCGTTCTTCTCCTGGCGGGGCTGACAGCTGCAGGCACGCTGCAGGACGGCCCGTCTTCTATCGGTCCTGACAGCTACGCCGTCCTCGCCCAGCTCGCAAATGCTGGCGGCCGCTCGACCTGGACGTACACCATCACCAAAACCGCAGCTGACGCGAAGGATCTCGGCCACTTCATCGTCAGCTTCGATGCCTGCGGAGATCGGAGTCCCACGATCGAGAACGTCGTGTCCGCAACGGTCAACGGGGTCTCCTGGCTCCATCAAATTGAACCTACAGAGGGCCAATCGGAGGCCACGATCTCCTCTGCCAACTTCGTGAAGTTCGACGACCTGCCGGAGGCTGAGACGTACGTCATCGAGTTCACGCTCGACGACGTCTATGCCGCCATGGACTCCACGGGCTGGCTGAAGAGCGCGACATCTTACGTCGGAAAAGCCCTCCTCGCCCCCGGGTGCCGCGGATACGTCCGTACATCAGCCATGGAAGCCGATCCGTCCCTCGTGGGCAAGCGGTACTCCGACATCAACACGTATATGAGAAGGTTTGGATTCGACTACACGGAACATCCCAATTGCACCGGAGGCTACGGCGGGCACATCGAGGGTGTTCACGGCGACGTTGATCAGGATCAGTACTTCAACAAGCTCGTCTTCCGCTTCGACATTCATATCGATCCGGTCATCGACGGCGATCGCTGCAGTTCAGGGACAGTGGACCGTCAGCGCAACGAAATGAAATCGATTACCAACAACTCGACGTGGGCGAAGGTTCAAGGCAATTGGGAGGAATGGCAGATACTGGAATGGAAGTTGAAGCTGCCCTCAGGCTTCCAGCCCACGGGCAATTTCTGTCACATCCATCAGCTCAAAGCCCAGGACGGCCCGAACAACGGAAGCCCGGTCATCACGATTACGCCGCGGGCCAGTGGCAGTACGGGCTTGAACAGGCGAATGCAGATTATCCATGCTGTCGATGGAGCCAGCACAGGCAAGGGCACGATCGTGGACAACATACCGCTGTCCGACTTCGAGGACGAGTGGGTGCAGGTTCGTGAGGAAGCGCGCTATGCCCATGACGGGTACTACTCCGTGAAGATCACCCGCATCAGCGATGGGAAGGTCCTGATGAGCTTCACGGACGAAGACATCGACATGTGGAGGATCGGCAGCTCGTACATCCGAAGCAAATTCGGCATCTACCGCAGTCTTGCCGGTGGAAGGTTGAATCAGGATCCCGTTGGTCAAAGTCCGCTGCTGAAGAACGAGTCCATCTGGATCACGGATTTCAGGGTGTACGAGAAGAACCCCAACCCGACGCCGGGCGTGCCGCACTGACCTCGACCTACTCCGCCCGCAGCGCCGTGACGGGCTCCACTCGCGTGGCCCGCAAGGCGGGCATGCAGCTGGCCGACAGCGCCACGACGAACAGCGTGCCGCCGCCCAGCACGAACGTCAGCGGATCGCGTGCGGTGATGCCGAAGAGGAGCCTCGTCATCAGCTGCGAGAGCGTCACGGCGGCGCCGAGGCCCAGTGCCACGCCGACGGCCGCCACCATCACCGCTTCCTTCAGCACCAGCCGCAGCACGTCGGCCCGCTCCGCGCCGATCGCCATCCGCACTCCGATTTCGTGCGTGCGCTGCGCGACGGAGTAGGCGATCAGGCCGTAAATGCCGATGGCCGACAGCACCAGCGCCAGCGCCGCAAAGCCGGACAGCAGCAGCATGTTGAAGCGCGGCACGGCCACACTCTGCGCGATCACGTCGTCCATCGAACGGATGTTGGCCGCCGTCAACGACGGGTGCACCGACGGGACTACCGCGCGCAGCGGACGCATCGCCGCGTCCAGGCTGCCGGGCGTGCGCACCATGACGTAGAGCCACATGAACGGGGTCTGCGCGAAGGGCGTGTAGACGGTCGGCTGCGGCTCCTCGTCGAGCCCCCGATAGTTCACGTCGCCGACGACGCCGACGATCGTCCGCCAGTCGGGCGAATACTCGGGATTCAGCAGCTTCAGGCGGCGGCCGACGGGATCCTGTCCGGGGAAGAGCCGTGCAGCGAGCGTCCGATTGATGACCGCGACCAGCGCGCTCGCTGCGGTGTCGCGGCGGTCGATCGGGCGTCCCTGCAGGACCGGCGTCTTCAGCGCAGTGAAGTACCCGGGGGTAGCGGCGATGAAGAAGGCGCCATCTTCGCCGGCACTCAGCGTCAGCCCCTCGACAACGAAGCGGGTGACGCGCTGCGGCGTGACCCGAGGGAACCCCGTCGCGGCTCCCGCAGCGTCGATACCGGGCGTGTGGGACAGGGTGTCGATCAGCTGACCCGCCGTGTGCACCCGGGAAGGGCCGTCCGGCAGCGTGACGAACTGCACGTTGAACGTGACGAGATTGCCGGGCGAAAACCCGGCGTCGCGTCCCGCCAGCGCAAGGAAGCTGCGTACGAGCAGGCCCGCGCCCACGAGCACGACCACGGCGAGTGCCGTCTCGACGCAGACGATCGCCCGCCGCAGACGGCGGCCGCGCGCGCCCCCGCCGGCGCTGCGCGCGCCCTCCTTCAGCGCAGTCGCCGGTCCCCGTGTCCCCTGGAGCGCCGGCGCGAGCCCGAAGACGATTCCCGTGAGGAGGGTCGCGATTCCCGAGAACGCCAGCACCGCGCCGTCGATGCGAATGCCGTCGGCTCTCGGCACGCGAGCCTCGAGCACCGAAGGCAGCAGATCGATCGCCCACACGGTCACGAGGAGGCCGAGCACGCCGCCCGCCGCGGCAAGTGCCACGCTTTCGGTCATGAGCTGACGGACGAGGCGGCCGCGGCCCGCGCCGAGAGCGACGCGGATCGCCATCTCGCGCTCGCGGACCGTCGTGCGCGCGAGCATCAGGTTCGCCACGTTCGCGCACGCGATGAGCAGCAGCAGCGCGACGGCGCCGAACAGAACCGTGAGCGCCGGCCTGGCGTCCCCGACGAGGCGCTCGTACAGCGGCTCAATCGTGAAGGTCGTCCCCTCGTTCGTCGTCGGAAACTCGCGCGCGAGCCGCGCGCCGATCGTCTGGACCTCAGCCCGGGCGCGCTCGCCAGTGACGCCGGTCGCGAGCCGGGCGACCGCGCTGAAGATCCGGAATGCGCGGTTCGCCGCCTGTTGCGGGGCGTCGCGGTCGATCAGCCCGAGCGGCGTCCACAGCTGGAAGTCCGCTGCCGGGAACCGGAACCAGGCCGGCGCGACCCCGACGACGGTGTAGGACGTGCCGCTCAACTGCACGCTGCGGCCGAGCACCGAGGGGTCGCCGCTGAATTGCGATTGCCACAGTGGATAGCCGAGGATGACCACGTTCTGACGATCGTCCTCCGCCGAGAAGCCGCGCCCGAGGAGCGGCTGCACGCCCAGCAGCGAGAACAGGTTCGTCGTGACCTGGGCGGCCCGTACCTGCCGCGAGTCGCCGTCCAGCCGCAGATTGAACTGGTTGGAGGCCCAGAACGCGACGTCCTCGAACGCGCGGCTGCCGGCTTGCAGATCCCTGAGGTCCGCGAGCGACCCGCGCGTCGTGACGAGTCGATCCGCCTCGGCAAAGGGCAGCGGCCGAATCAGGACGGCGTGGACCACGCTGAACATCGCGGCCGTCGCGCCGATCCCGAGCGCGAGGGTCAGCAATGTCACGGTCGTGAAGGCCGGCGCCCTGACGAGCGATCGCCCGGCGTAGACGGCATCCTGCTTCAGGTCGGTCAGCATGCTCGCTCTCCTCTGCTCCCGCTCCCACTGCTCGTCGATCGCGCGGCAGGCTGCCGCGACCGTGGCGACGTTCCCGAACTTGCGCAGCGCCGCCTCGCGCGCGTGCGCCTCGTTCAATCCGCCGGCAGCAAAGTCGCGCTGCCGCTCTTCCAGGTGGAACGCGAGCTCGTCGTCAACGTCCTTGCCGAGATCGGGGCGCCAGATGCGGCGCTCCCGCCGTATGCGCTCGCTCATTGGCGTCAGGCCGTGCGCGGCCGCCGCGCCTGCAGCACTCGCGAGACGGCAGCGGAGAATCGATCCCACCGCGATGTCTCGGCGCGCAGCCGCTGACGTCCGCGCTCCGTAATCGTGTACGACTTGACGCGCCGGTTCGTGTGCGAGACGCTCCACTCCGAGGTCACGAAACGCGACGCCTCCAGCCGGTGAAGTGCCGGGTAGAGGGAGCCCTCCTCGACCAGCAGCTCCTGGTCGGTCACCTGCTCGATCCAGCGGGCGATGCCATAGCCGTGCATCGGCCCCCAGCTGAGCGATTTGAGAATGAGGACGGCGAGGGTTCCCTGGAGCAGGTCGATGGTGGTTCGGTCCAGCATAGACCTATGAGTATACCCCTACATGAATATGGGTTCCCTCCCCGGAGATGGATCGAAGCCCGGCTTGTCCGACGTCGCCGGCCGACGGAGACGCGAAAGGAGAGTTATGGATACATGTTCGCAGCGGCTATTCGCGACTTGGCGTGGGTGATCCAGCAAAACCCTCAATGACGGTCCCACGACGTCCGGCTCGAGTTCATTCGGCCGTTGACACCTCTCACCTTGCCGCTGTTCGGAGGCAGAATACAGGAGAGAGGCACAGGAGACTCGGTTCCGTGTTCCACAGACTCATCGTGGCCGCCGGCCTGCTGGCAGTGGTCATCAGCTTAGGGGCTGCAGCTGCTCCCGATTTCGGCAATGCCGGCAGTCTTGGCAACCTTGGCGCGGGCCCCAGCTCCCGCCAAGCCGAGTGGCAGCCGCTGTTCGACGGCAAGACGCTCAACAACTGGCAACCGACGCGGTTCGGCGGCGGGGGCGCCGTGAAGGTGGAGGACGGCCGGATCGTCCTCGACATGGGTGGCGGCGACTTGACCGGGATCACCTGGACAGGCCCGGAACTGCCCCGGACGAACTACGAGCTGGCGCTTCAGGCGATGCGCCTGGAGGGCCATGACTTCTTCGCTGGGATTACCTTTCCGGTCGCCGATTCGTTCTGTTCGCTCATACTCGGCGGCTGGGCCGGCACGGTCGTCGGCCTCTCCAGCATCGACGGAATGGATGCGTCCGAGAACGACACCAGCCAGAGCATCGCCTTCGACGACCGCCGCTGGTACGACGTCCGGATTCGGGTCACTCCAGACAAGATACAGGTCTGGCTCGACACGCGGCAGATAATCGATCAGGACGTCACCGGCAAGAAGATCGATACGCGAGCCGAGGTCGAGTTGTCGCAGCCCCTCGGAGTCGCCGCGTGGAGGACGAAATCGGCCGTGCGAAACATACGGTTGCGGCGGCTGTAGCGGCCTTCGCAGTGCCGGGTCCGTGAACTGCTACGTGAGTTCCGGCGTCTGGCGAGGCGTTGCACGGCCTCGAAGCGTTCGGAAGGAGCGTGATCGTCACTCTGCCCGCAATGCTACGATGGGGTCGACTGTCGTTGCGCGTCGCGCCGGGAAATAGCAGGCCGCAGGGGCTACCGCCGTCAGCAACAGCGAGACGGCAATGAACGTCAACTGATCGGTGGGACGGCCGCCGTCCAATTACCACCGGAGGCTCTTCCATGGATCCCACTTTTCCGATACGGCGCCGGCGTACGGCGCTCGCGCTGGTGCTGACCTGTGCGGTAGCGCCCGCTGCGGTTGAGGCTCAGCGCGTCGAGGGCTCCTTTCAGCGGACGCTCACGGTGAGCGCACCGATCGCGATCGAGGTCGTGTCCGGTTCGGGGCGCATCGACGTCCGTCCCGGATCCGACGGCCGCATCGAAGTCAGCGCACGAATCCAGGCGAGTGACAACTGGCGGCGCAGCGCGCTCAGCGCTGAAGAACGCGTCCGCCGAATCGAGGGCAACCCGCCAATCGAACAGTCGGGTAACGTCGTGCGCATCGGTCACATCGCCGACGATGAACTGCGGAACGGTGTGTCGATCAGCTACACGCTCACCGTCCCGCCCTCGTCGAGCCTCACCTCGAAAACCGGCTCCGGCTCTCAGGAGGTTGCCGGCGTCAGTGGCCGAGTGGAGGCCAACGCGGGATCGGGCTCGCTGGTGTTCAAGGATCTGGGCGGCGATCTCCGTGCGTCGACCGGTTCCGGCTCGATCGTCGCGGATGCCGTGCGCGGCGCCTTCCATGCGACCACCGGCAGCGGCTCGATTCGCGCCAGCGGTGTGGGCGGCCGAATCACCGCGAAAACGGGCAGCGGGAGCATCGACGTGGCGCAGATTGGGACCGGCGGTCTGGACGTGGGGTCTGGCTCCGGGTCAGTGCGGGCGCGCGGGGTGCGTGGTGACCTGAAGGCGTCCACGGCCAGCGGCTCTCTTCATGTTCAGGGCGAGCTCTCCGCGGAATGGCGACTCTCCTCTTCGTCTGGAGATGTCACGGTCAGTCTCCCGTCAGGCCAGGGGTTCGAAATGGATGTGAGTACGAGCTCGGGCCGAATCCGTACGGATTTCCCGGTCACGGTGACCGGAACCGTCGACCGCCGATCACTCCGGGGAGCGACGCAAGGCGGCGGGCCGCTGCTGCACGTGCGCACGTCGTCCGGCGGCATTTCAATCCAGCGAACGTAGACGAGGGCTCGTTCGCAGGTACGCGTCTTTAGGCTCAGGCTGGTTAGAAACTTCTGAGCGAGAGCGCCCGGAGCGCTGGCGGCTCGACGGCCCGTCGGAGGCCGTCGCCAATCTGCAGCGAGTCCGATCCGCTGGTCCAAGCCTTTTCGGACTCAGGCGCTGACGACCGACTGCCTACATCTGGTCGAGAATTTGCCGCGTCTCGGCGCCTCCATCGGTCGGCGATTGGCAACAGGCGGGAAGGCCCGGCCTGGCGAACTGCGTGCAGATGGCACCGGACACGTTCGAGCAGGATTGTGTCAGCCTCGATTACTCTGCCCGCAGTGCCACGATGGGGTCGACTGCCGTCGCGCGTCGCGCCGGGAAATAGCAGGCCGCAGTGGCAACCGTCGTCAGTAGCAGCGAGACGGCAATGAACGTCAACGGATCGGTGGCGGTCACGCCAAAGAGCAGACTCGAGGCTGCGCGCCCGAGCCACCAGGCTCCGACGAGCCCGAGCGCCAGACCGGTCAGGCTTAACGCCAGCCCCTCACCAATAGTCATGCGGAGGATGTCGCCGGCCTGTGAGCCGATCGCGATGCGCAGGCCGATTTCCCGGGTGCGCGTCGCGATCGAGTACTGGATGAGCCCGTAGATCCCGACGGCGGCCATCAGCAACGCCACAGCGGCGAACCCGGTCAGGAGTGACGTCTGGAAGCGACGCTGCGCGAGAAAGATCCCGAGCTGCGCTTCCAGAGACGCCACCCCATAGATCGGCGCGTTCTTCTCCACGCGACGCACGGCCGCTCGAAGTGCCCCGGCCATCGCCAGCGGGTCGTCCGACGAGGTTCGTATGAAAAGATCCACGTTTCGGGGGGGAGGATTCTGCGCGAGCGACACGAACATCTGCGGGAGCGCCTGGCGCTCCAGCCCCTGCCGCCGCATCTCGCCGACCACGCCCACCACTGTGAACCACGGGCCGTCGGAATCCCGCGGGCCCACGTGAACCTTCTGCCCACTGGATCGTGCCCGGGCCACGAGCGCCGAGCCATCACATCGTTGATGATCGCGACCCGCGGAGCCTCGGGCCGATCCCCGATCGAAAAGAAACGGCCGCGGAGCAACGGCGTTCCGAGGGTTCTGAAGAAGTCCGCGCTGACCTCGTCTACTGTGAACCGGAGGCGCTCGGACACCGTTCCGTCGTCCCGTTCCACAGTGAGGACCTGTTCCCTGGGGTTAGCAGTGAACAGATCGCCGATGATGCCGGCGCTCTCCACACCCGGAACCGCCTGAATCTGTTCGAGCACGCGGTGGTACAGGTCGGTCCGTTGCGCGGGGACGCTGAAGGTCATCGGGAGGGTGAGTTCCATCACAAGTGACCCGCTCAGGCCTAAATTTCGGATCAATTCGGTTCACGTACCGCCAGCTTCGGACCAGCAGACCGGCGCCGACGAGCAGGACGATCGCGAGCGCGAACTCCGCCACCACGAGCGCGCGGCGGATTCGACGGGTGGCCGCTCCGCCCGAAACACTTCTGCCCCCCTCCTCGCCGGAGGGACGCAAGTCGCGGCGCAACGTCGCAATCGCGGGCGCCAGTCTCACCAGGATTCCCGCGAGTACCGAGATCGCCACGGCCCAGCCGAGGACGCGGACATCGAGGCTTATTTCATTCAGACGCGGCAAGTTGCCCGGGCCGAAGGCGCGGATGAGGCGAATGCCTACTACCGCGAGCAGTGTGCCAATCAATCCCGAGACGGCGGCGAGCAGGACGCTTTCGGTGAGCAGCTGCCGCACGATCCGGCCAGCACTCGCTCCAAGCGCAGCGCGAACGGCCATCTCGCGCGCGCGTGCGCTGGTGCGCGCCAGCGAGAGGCTTGTGACGTTGGCAGCGGCGATCAGAAACACGCAAAACACGGCGCCGCCGAGCATCCACAATGCCAATCGCGCTTGGGGGCCGACCATGTTCAGACTCAATGGGACGACGCTGATGCCCCGGTTCCTCTCCGCCGCCGGCAATTGATCGTTGAGGCGGCGGCCGATTGCGCTCATCTCCGCCTGGGCCCGGTCGAACGTCACGGTCGGTCGAAGTCTTCCAACGACGAACCACGTGTCTCGGCCGCGCACGCCGTCGGCGTGGCGCGGCAAACCAGCGGCGAGCCCGATGCGCCCGAAGAGCTGCTCCAAGTCTACGTGCCGCTGGCGCAGTTCCCGACCGGCGATGTCTACATGGTCGTTCGGCCGTCGATCGGCGCGGCGGAGACGCTGACCACCCTCGTGCGGCGCGTCGTCGCGCAAATCGATCCCGACGTGCCGGTGCGGCGCGACCGGACGCTCGAGACCCTGTCGATCGAGTCGACCGCCGGCTATCGC
Organism: Vicinamibacterales bacterium; assembly: GCA_048594975.1. Classification (GTDB taxonomy): domain Bacteria; phylum Acidobacteriota; class Vicinamibacteria; order Vicinamibacterales; family 2-12-FULL-66-21; genus JBMDXB01. The sequence goes on from JBMDXQ010000033.1 coordinate 25,869, forward strand.
TTCAGAGCGAGCATGGTCGGGGCCTTCGCGGTGCTGGCGCTCGTGCTGGCAATGGTCGGCGTCTTTGGCGTGCTCGCCTACACCGTTCAGCAGCGGCAACGCGAGATTGGCGTACGCATGGCGCTGGGCGCCACCTCTCTCCGTGTGACGTGGCTCGTGTTCCGTGACGCCGGCTGGATGGTCACGACCGGTGCCGTCGTCGGCGTAGCGCTGGCGGGCTTGTCGGGACGCCTGATGGCGACGTTCCTCGTTGGCGTCGATCCGCTCGACCCGCTGACCCTCGGCACCGTGCCCGTCGTGATCGTGCTGACCGCGATCGTTGCCGCCGCCGCGCCCGCCTGGCGCGCCAGCCGCATCAGCCCCGTCGAGGCGTTTCGCCACGACGGGTGAGTCGGCCACAAGGCGAACGTTCGCGACCGCGATCGCGTGGGCCGACCGCTCGAACAACGAGCGGTCCGACTGACGTCGGCAAGTCGGCGCGGCCGATCCAGGTCGGGATGATCCTGGAACGTCGCGTCGACTGCGTTCAACCGTCTCGAGTACTGCGTCACGTCCCACACGCAGAGGCGGGAGTACGCGTTCATTGCGACTGCCCCGTTCTCCGCCGACGCGGTCGGCGCGCTCCACATCGATTAGAATCTCTGCCCACTCCGCATCACGGCGAGGCGTTTCCGCGAGGAGCCCATGCGCCTGAATACGCTCGAGCCACCCGCTCGCGAGCGCCGATGGATCACCATCGCGCCGTTCCCGATTGCCCTCACGATCTTCGGACTGCTCGCACTCGCCGCGCCGCTCGGCGGGGCGGAGCAACCGCTGCGCCGCGTCGGGGCCCTGCTCGCCCTCGGCGGCGGGCTCCAGGTCCTGCACGGGGTACGCCGCGCCGAGACGGCCGCGCTGCGCCGCGCCGTCGCGGCCGGCGTGCTGAGCCTCCTCATGGGGCTGCTCGTGCTCCTGGCACCGTTCACCGCCGCTCCGGTCCTCGTCGCCGCCGTCGCGATCACGTTCGCGCTGGACGGGCTCGGCTACGCCGCCGCGGCGCGGCGATCGTCAGGGCGCCGGCGCCAGCTCGCGTGGCTCGCGGCGGGCGCCGACGGCGCGACGGCGCTGGCGCTGCTCGTGCTGCGGCAGCAGGCCGGCGTCTGGATCGTCGCGATCGCGGTGGCGCTCCGATTGTTCGGCATCGCGTGGGCGATGGCGGTGACCCCGGTGCACACGACCGACGATGCCGCCGGTACCGTCATCGACGACCTGGGGCTCGGTGATCATCCCGACGCCGCCGCGCTTGCCGCGCGGGTTGGCGCCGAGGAAAAAGTCCGCTCGGCAACGGATCGCCGATGGACCATCGCCTTTCTGGTGACGCTGTTCGCGATCCACAGCGCCCGCCTCGAGACCGACGGCAGCCTCCTCGGCTACGCGGCCCCGGCCATCGCGGTCGTCGGCGACATCGCCCTCGCGCTCCTGTTTGCGTTCCTGATCGCCGCGCCGGTCGCCGTGTCGCTGCGCACGTCCACGCGGGGACTCGAACGATGGCTGTGGCGTTGGTACCTGTCCGGGGAGGGCGGCGTCCAGCGGCGCATCGCCGGCGTTTGGTTGCGCTATCGGCTGCGCGTGGCGGTGGCGCTGCGCGCCGCGCGGTTCTCGATTCCCTCCGCACTCTGGCGCAGCCTCGCGACGGGCATCCCGATCGCCGCCATCGTGGCCGCCACCGTGCCGGCCTGGGGCATGAGCTGGTTCTTCGACACGGAGAATTGGGCGTCCGGCATCTGGAACTCCTGGGCGGAGGCCCGGACCGACACCTGGCGCGAGGCGATGATCCGCGCGGTGCCTGCCACCGGCGCGACCCCGTTCGCGGTGACTGCACCGGGAACTGACACCGGCGACTTCAGCTTCATCGTCGTCGGCGACACCGGAGAGGGGGACGCGTCGCAGCACGCGCTCCGTGATCAGCTCCTCACCGTGGCGCGCCGCGAGGACGTGCGGTTTGTCGCGATCAGCTCCGACGTGGTGTATCCGAACGGCTCGATGATCGACTACGAGGCGAACTTCTGGCTGCCGTTCAAGGGCGTGACCAAGCCGGTGTTCGCCATCCCCGGCAACCACGATTGGTATGACGCGCTCGAGGCGTTCCTCGCGACGTTCCTCCAGCCCGACGCCGCGCGGGCGGCGATACGTGCGCGGGCCCAGGCGGACCTGCGCCTCACGAGCACGACCACCACGCGTATTGACACGCTGATCGCCGAAGCCGGGAGGCTTCGCAGGGAGTACGGCGTGCCCACCGGCTTCCAGCGCGGTCCCGTCTTCGAGTTCCAGACCGATCGCTTCACGCTCCTCGCGATCGATACCGGCATCGTCAAGCGGATCGATGCGGCCGAATGGGCGTGGGTCGAGTCGGCCCTCGGCCGCGCGCGCGGTAAGCTCACGATGGCGATCCTCGGCCACCCGCTGTACGCGAAGTCGTTCGACATGAGCCAGGGGAACGCGGAGTTCGCACGGCTGAAGCGCTTGCTGCTCGACAACGGCGTGACCATTGTCATGGCAGGTGACACGCACGACTTCGAGTACTACGCGGAGCCGGCGCGCGACGGGCATCCAGCCGTCCACTACTTCGTGAATGGCGGGGGCGGGGCTTACCTGAGTCTCGGCACCGCGCTCGACTGGCCCGCGACCCCGCCGACACCCGAGTGGGCCTACTATCCCGGCCGGGAGGCGATCACCGACAAGATCGACGCCCGAACGCCGTGGTGGAAGCGCCCCGCGTGGTGGTGGACGCGCGACCATCACGCGTGGCCGTTCTCGGCCGAGTACCTGTCGGCGCTCTTCGACTACAACGTCGCCCCGTTCTTCCAGAGTTTCGTGGAGGTTCGCGTCGAACGCTCGACTGGGCGCGTCCGCCTGCTGCCGTACGGCGTCAACGGGCGTCTTCGCTGGCGCGACATTTCGCGCTCGCAGACGCTGAGCGCGGCTGCCGCCACTGCGGACGATTACGCAGAGTGGGTTGTGCCGATGCGGTGATGCGGGGTGGACGCCCCGTTCCCTCGACCTGCCTGTGACCGTCGTCGAGGGCAGTCTCAACGAAAGTCTGCGCGATGTGCGTAGCTATCGCTCCCGCACGAACACGCCATCCACGAAGTCGGACAACTGCATGATCAGGTTGTATTCCACCGTCAGCAATTCCTCGGTAAGCTCGCCGGTGGCGCCCCACGGCCCCGCGGCGCTCCAGCCCTCCCAGTTGAACGACACGTGCCCCCCAGCGTTCTGATGGTAAGTGCCGCGGTACTCGAAAAACGGATAGCTGACGCTCGAGTACTGCAGCCCAAACGTGCCATCGTCGTACAGCACGTAGCGAGAGGCTACCGGCGAGGCGTGCGACGAGTACGATAGACAGCCGGTCGCCACGTAGATGCGCGCGGGCTTCGTTGGTGTAGGAAACTGCGCGACACACTGGGTAGTTGTCTGTGGCGTGACGGATGCCCCGCCCGTCTCTCTGGCTGCGGGCGCGACCGGTGATTGTGCCGCGCAGCCAAACGCGAGCAGGCACAGGGGAACCACAGCGCCGGCGCGAATCGCGTTCATCGTGAGCCTCCCCTCGGGCAACGGATCGTATCCCAAGCGTTGGCAGAGGTGGCGAGCATTCTGTCGTTGCACGCGGACGGCGAGGTCGATCAGGTTGAATACTGGACACCGCCGCGTCGCTCATGCTGGCGCGGTGCGTCGACCCTCGCACGAGGTCGGCGTAGTGCCGCAACCCGGCGTCGGGACAGCTCCGCTTCAACGCCATCTGGAGCGGCTTCAGGTCAGGTGCCGGTCGTCGCTCGCGGGCATGACCTCCGCGGGGGCAGAAATGCCGATCGGCGACATCGAATTCGCTTGCAGCTCAGCCATTGATCGTCTATCTTCCCGCCGGTCCCCGCAAACAGACACATGTGGCTCCCGGCACCCGGCGCGACGGTCGCGAAGTACCGGCTCCAGCGCCAGCTCGGAGCCGGCGGCATGGGAGCTGTCTACCTGGCGCGCGACCTCGACCTGGATCGAGAGGTCGCGATCAAGTTCATCAACACCGAACGGGCCACCGATGAGACGGCGCGGCGACGTCTGATCCACGAGGCACGAGCCGCCGCTTCTCTCGATCATCCGAACATCTGCGCGGTGCACGACGTTATCGTCGAACCCGACGGCCACGCCTTCATCGTCATGCAGTACGTCGAGGGGGAAACGCTCTCGACGAAGCTGCAGCACGGCCCGCTGGAGCCGCGGCAGGCATTCCTCATCACCGCCGATGTGGCCGCGGCTCTGGCCGCGGCGCACAAACGCGGCATCCTGCACCGCGACGTCAAGCCGCAGAACATCATCATCACGCCAGCCGGGAAGGCGAAGCTGCTGGACTTCGGCATCGCCAGGCTCGAGGAGGTGGTTTCGGCTGACCAGCGGGCCACGACCGTCACGAGCCTGACCGACGAAGGACACGTCGCCGGCACGCCGGCCTACATGTCGCCGGAGCAGATGCAGCTGCAGCCGCTCGACGGCCGCACGGATCTGTTCTCGCTCGGGGCGGTGCTGTTCGAGTGCCTCACGGGCCGGCGCGCGTTCGAGGGGCGCTCCGACGCCGAACTCTACAGCCAGATCCTGCACGAGCAGCCACCGGCGGTCTCCAGCGCGCGCGCGGGACTGTCGGAGATCGAGGACGAACTCTGCCGCCGGATGCTCGCGAAGCATCCAGACGATCGCTTCCGGTCGGCGGATGAACTGCTCGGGGCGCTGCGCATGCTGGTGCCCGATACGGCCCACAGCTCCAGCGCTTCGCTGCCGGTTCGTGTCGAAGGTCGACGGATTCCGCGCGCGGTAGAAGCCGTGCTGGGTTCGCGGAAGGTGCAGCTGGCCGTGATCGTACTTGGCGTTCTCGCGCTGGCCGGCGTGTGGCGCTGGCGCTCGGCGAGCGTGCTGCCCGACCCGCCGCCGGAGGCGGAGCGGTGGTACGTCAAGGGGACGCAGTCGATTCACGACGGCGCGTACCACAGCGGACGGCTGGCCCTGCAGGAAGCCGTGAAGATCTTCCCGGATTACGCGCTCGCGTACGCGCGGCTGGCGGAGGCGTCCAACGAGCTGGACGACAGCAACAGCGCGCAACGGGCCCTGCTCATGGTCGACAGGCTCATTACCGATCGGTCGGGCGTGCCGACGGAGATCCGCCTGCGGCTCGACGCGGTCCGGGCTCTCGCGCTTCAGGACGCCTCAGCCGCGGTCCAGGCGTATGACGAACTCGCAAGACGCAGCCCCAATGACGCGAGCGTCTGGCTCGATCTCGGTCGCGCGCAGGAAGCGGCTTCGCTCCCCGTGGCGCGGGTGAGCTATGAACGTGCGATCGCCGTGGACCGCCAGTACGCGGCGGCGCACCTCCGCCGCGCGTCTACGCTCACGCAGGAAACAAATCGCCAGGAGGCTTTGCGCGAGTTCGACGAAGCGGAGCGGCTGTATCGCGCGGCCTCGAATGTCGAAGGGGTAACCGAGGCGCTGCTTCGCCGCGGTGGTTTCCTGCGGACCATCGGCAATGTGGATGATGCGCGAGTCGCGCTGGAGCGGGCCCGAGCCCTGGCGGTGAGCGTGAAGAACCGGCCGCAGGAGCTCCGTGCGCGCTTACGTCTCAGCGCCGTAACCGCGAGAGAGGGCGGGCTGACCGATTCATTGCGGCTCGCCGGCGCCGCCATCGACGAAGCACTCTCGGGCGGTTTGGAGACGGTTGCGGCCGAAGGGCTGATCGAACTCACCGTCACACTGCTGGGGCTGGGCCGCGTTGAGGACGCCGAGGAGCAGATACGCAGAGCGATCCAGCTGGCGGAGAAAGCCGCGGCGCAACGGTTGCTGGCTCGCGCCAGGCTGCAGCATGCCGCCGTACTGATTCAACGGGCGCGCCCGCAGGAGGCGCTTGCGGTCGCGGCGAGCAGCATCGACTTCGTGCGTGCACGGGGCTATCGACGACTGGAGCTGAGCGGCATGTCCGTGATGGCACGCGCTCACGAGGAGCTGTCGCACTACGCCGAGGCGCGCAAGATCGCCGAAACCGTGGTGCGGGCGGCGCGAGAAGTCAAGGAAGACACCTACGTCGTCCAGGCGCTCGACATAATCGCAGGAATCGCGGCCAGAACCGGTGGCATTCCGGAGGCGCTCGCCTACCGGCTCGAGCGCGAGTCGATCAACCGCGTGGAGAACAACACGTATCAGCTCGCATTCGATCTGGTGCTGCGCGCGGAGCTGCTGATCCGCCTTGGGCGTACGAAGGAGGCCGAGCGAGTTCTCGCCGAGCTGGACGCCGGCATCGCCTCTGGTATCGACGCCTATCGTTCGCGGACACGGCGAGTGCTGCTGCTGCGCGTGCTGAGCGCAACCGTGGACGCAAATCACGACGTGGCCGCCCGTGCCGCCGCGTCACTGCTTGCTTCGTCCGGGGGCCGCAGCGATGGCATCACTCTTCAGGCGGCAGCCCTCCAGGGGTACGCCGAGGCGCACCTGGGGCGTCGCCGAGCGATTCCGCTCGCCGACACGACAAAAAGGTCCGGCGAGAGTCTGTACTGGGACCTCGCCGCCCGGCTCGTTGCCGGGGATGCGATGACGGTGCTCGGCTACGTAACGACGAACCTGGACTCAGCGTCCGTTGTCGCATCCTACGAATACGAGTGGCGGCTCGCGGCACTCGGCGCCGCCGCAGCCCGGCGGGGCCGCGAGGAGCACCGGGCCGCCCAGTTCTCGGTCCGCGCGCAGCGAGCTCTCGATCGCCTGCGCGATGCCTGGAAAGAGGATGCACGTCCATACATCGCGAGACGAGACGTCGCCGAACTCATCGCCGGCGCCGGACTGCGATCACCGTTCTGAGAATCGGAGCGAATCATGTCAAATCGTAACAAGTGGTTGCTCGCTGCAGTGCTGTTTCTGTTGCTGGGAGTCACGAGCTGGCTGAATCACGCGCCGGCCTTGGCCGCGAAGCCCCAGGACGAGCGTCCGCCGATCGTCATTCATGAGGGCTCAATCCACTTTAATTTCGGCGCCGGGTGGATACAACATGCCACCAGCAAGGGATCGTGGATTGCGAATCTCAAATCCGATCCGCAGGGCCCCGGGGTATCACAGTTCGACGCAATTGCGACGGCTACGACCGCGACCGCAAAGAACGTCTGCCTGTTGACCGGCACGCAACTCACCATCGACTATGCCGATGGAACCCAGACGCTGCAATTCACCCTGGCAATCGACCCGGCCGGCGCTGTTCTGAGGCCACCTCCCGGAACGCAGCTCACGGCCGCGCGCCATTGGAACTTGAGGACCGGAAAGACGAAAGCTGGCGCCATTACACGAGCGGCTGCAGGAGGGCAATCATGTACGTTCTCGCCTGCTGAGGACGTTCGCGTTGTCGTGAGTTTGAGACCGTGAACATTGGAAGGTCGCGGGCGGGCTTCCGCACTTCGCGGAAGCCTGTCCCTTCCACAAACTCAATTGTCCAACGGTTGGATCGACGGCCGGAGCGGGCAACTGCCGGTCGTCATCGAAGCGGCCGCGGTGATCCGAGGTCGGCGCGTAGACCTGGGCCGATTTCGCACTGACTCACGGACGATTTTGCCTCGATCCTGTTTCGGCGAGGACACCCGTCGGTTTCGGTGCTGATCACGAGCGAGGAGCAAGGTCAGAGTTTTCTGCACCCTTCAGGGCGGCGCAGCGCCCCGTCATTTGACATGGCCAAGTATTTTGGCTAAGATGCCTCTCGTGAAACGGGTCAAGATTGGGGAGTTTCGCGACCGGGCGAGCGAGCTCATTCGCCGCGCCGCTGGCGGCGAGACGGTGGTGATCCTCAACCGCGATCGTGAAGTCGCGAAGATCGTGCCCATCACAGCCAGGACTGACCGCGGTAGGGGCCTCGTCGGCTGCCTCGCCGGCACCGCGGAAATCCCGGGAGACATCGAGGCGCCGATTGCGTCCGCTGACGCCTGGTTTCGAAATCCCACGTGACGTACGTGCTGGACACCCAGGCGTGGCTCTGGTCCGTGCTCGACCATCCCCGGCTGAGCCGGCGCGCCCGCACCGCGTTGAGCGCGGTCGCGGTGCAAGAGCGCATCGGGCTCGCTGCGATCTCGCTGAAGGAAGCCGCATGGCACCTGGCCCATGGGCGTATCGTCGTCGAGCAAGGCTTCGGACCGTGGCCGCTGTGGTTGCGGAAGGCGGCCGCATCGCCGCAGCTTGAAGTTCTTCCCCTCACAGTCGATGTGGCGATCGAATCCGAGCAACTGGGCGACGCGTTCCCGCCCGACCCGGCAGATCGTCTCATTGCGGCCACCGCGCGCGTCCACAACCTGACGCTCATCACCTCCGACCGGCCTATCCGGAAAAGCGGCGCCGTGCGCACGCTCTGGTAGGTGCTGCCCGCCATCGCTGCGTGTCGGACTGCAATGGAATTACTACCGTTTCCCCCTTGCCGCCGAATGGATCTGGAAGCCAGCTGACGAGAGACGCGGCGAGCAGGTGCAGCGGAGTCCGCGTCGAGTCTTTGCCGGCGGGGTTTTCGGACAGTACGGGCGACCAGCCCGACGCACTGCGACGCGCCGTCGCCGGCCAGGGTTTTGTTGCACTCTCTAAGGTATTTTCGCTTTCCTACCGACCAACTGTTCCAACGCTTCGTTCGTATAGTAAGCTTGCGCGGCCGGCGCCCCGATTGCTCGCGGCACGCCGTTCGCCCACAGGAGGTCTATTATGCGCTTGGTCGAAAGATCGCAAGTGAGCACGGTCGTTGCGCTGAGCGTATTCGGCGCCGCGCTGGCGCTGCTGATCGCCTCTTGCAGTCGTGACACGAACCCAACCAGCCCCGGTGCGGTAGGCGGTTCGAGGTTTCCGAGATCGGAGGCATGCCCGGAGTGGCCCTGTGGGACGCCGACGCCAACGCCCACACCGCCTCAGACACCCGAAGGCTGCACGCCGGGCTACTGGAAACAGGAGCAGCACCTCGACTCCTGGACGGCGCCGTACACGCCAACCACCCTGTTTAACGACGTGTTTGCCGATGCCTTCCCTGGCATGACACTCATGCAGGTCCTCAAATCGGAAGCCGGCGGGTTGAACGCACTCGGTCGCCACGCGGTAGCCGCGCTGCTCAGCGCAGCCTCACCTGAGGTGGATTATCCGATGAGCGTGGCGGACGTCATCGGAGCATTCGATGCCGCGTTCGCCAGCGGGGATTACGAGACGCTGAAAAACAGGCTCGATGTCCTGAATAACCAGTCTTGTCCGTTGGAGTAGCTGCTGGGCGTCGACCGGCCCTGCGGCTCACTGCAGGGCCGGTCGTTTCAAAACTCGAGAGGATGGACCCGCAGGCGCTACAGGGATCGCTCCAGGAGTGACGGACGCCGGGTGTACGCCCGCGTCCGTCGGGTCGCTCGCAATCGAATTCCCGTTTGAAATCGCGCAAGCCGTCGGCCTTCTTGAGGCGCGTGCCGACTGATCCGCAGTAAACTCTCCCACCGGTTAGACAGAGCACAGCCCACGTCGCGAGTTTACGTCTCGGCACCTATGCGCGAGCAGCTCGGACCATATCGGATTCTGGAGCACATCGGCTCCGGCGGGATGGGACGGGTGTATCGCGCGCACGACGAACGACTCGAGCGGGAGGTGGCGCTGAAGGTCCTCCCCGACGACGCGCTGTCGGACGATGTGGCGCGGCGGCGGTTCCGGCGCGAAGCGCTCGCGCTCTCCCGCATGAATCATCCCAACATCGCGACGATCCACGCCTTCGACACGATCGAAGGGATGGACGTGCTGGTCATGGAGCACATTCCCGGCGCGAGCCTCGATCACCTGCTCAGGCCAGGACCGTTACCCGAGCGCGAGGTCCTCCGCCTCGGACGGCAGCTTGCCGACGCGCTCGCGGCGGCGCACGAGCGCAACATCATCCATCGAGATCTGAAACCGGGCAACGTGCGGGTGACGCCGGAAGGACGGCTCAAGGTGCTGGACTTCGGACTGGCGCGCGCGCTGCAGGCGGATGCCGACGCGCGCACCGAGAGCATCAGCGGACCAGTCCTGGCGGGCACGCTGCCCTATATGGCGCCCGAACAGGTGTGCGGCGAGACCATTGACCACCGGACGGACATCTATGCGGCGGGCGCGGTCCTGTATGAGATGGCCACGGGCACCCGCGTCCATGACCCCCTCTCCGGCCCCCCGCTCATCGCGGCGATAGTCGGGACGCTGCCCCGCTCGGCATCCGCGGTGAACCCGGAGGTCTCGGCGGAGCTGAATCGCATCGTGACCAAGGCACTCGATAAGGACCCGCAGCTTCGCTACCAGTCCGCGCGGGAGCTGGCCGTCGATCTCGAACGGCTCGCGGGCGGGTCCGCGGTGGCATCACTGCCCCCGCCCTCGCGCAAGCACCTCGCGCGGACGGCGATCGTCGCCGCGGTGGTGGCCCTGACCTGCTGGGCCGCCTATCTCAACTGGCCCGCGCCGGCTCCCCTCGCCGCTCGGGGCTGGATCGTCATCGCGGACTTCGACAACCGCACCGACGACGACACGTTGTCGGACGCCATCCGGGCGGGTCTGACCGTGCAATTGCAGCAGTCGCAGTACGTCAACGTGCTCAGCCGCGAGCAGATCTTCGACACCCTCAGACGGATGCAGCGGGCCGACATCCGCCTGCTCGACGTCGCTACTGCGCGCGAGCTCGCCTTGCGGGAGGCCGTACCTGTTCTGCTCGCCGGGTCGATCCAGCGCAGCGGTGACGTCACGCGGCTGGAGGCGCGAGGGATCGAGGCCGTGTCGGAGGCCGTGCTCTTCGCCGAGTTGGTCGACTACCGGAACGACTCGGAGGTGTTCGATCGGATCGACGAGCTCGCCCGACGGGTCCGGCGCCGCCTCGGCGAATCGGCCGCGGCCATCCAGCAGCGGAGCGAGCCGCTGGACAAGGTCACCACGCAGTCGTTCGACGCGTTGAAGCAGTACTCGAAGGCGGCCGACGATCTGGCTCGCGGCAGCGTGGACACCGCGTTGCCGCTGCTCCGCACGGCGATCGACGTCGACCCGGATTTCGCCATGGCCCACCGTCTCCTCGCACGCGTCTACGAGACGCTCGGGAACGTACAAAGAGAACGTGAACACCTCGAGCGCGCGTACGCGCTGAGACATGGGCTCACAGAGCGGGAGCGGCGCCACGTCGAAGCCAGCTATTACAAGGGGCGGGATGAATACGAACGTGCCGTACAGAGCCTCATCGCGCTCACCTCACTCTACCCCGCCGACGCGGAAGGCCGTTACGAGCTTGCATTGGCCCATCGCGACGCCGGCGAGACGGCAAAGGCCGTTCAGGAACTCGAGACCACGATCACGCAGACGCCCTTCGTCACCGGGGCCTACGGCGATCTCGTCCTGCAGCTCGCGCGTATGGGGAGCTACGATCGCGCGCGCGCGGTATACGAGGAAGCGCAGTCACGCAACGTGCGGGCGCCGAAACTCGACTGGGCCTATGGAATGGTCCTCCTTGGCGAGGGCCGGCCCGACCTGGCCCGCATGCAATTTGAAAGGCTCGAGAAAACGAGCGAGGTCTACGCAGGCATCGCGCGATTGTACGAGGCAACTGCCGACACCTTGGAGGGCAAGCTGAGCGCGGCAGCCGAACGCCTGCGGGCCGGTGTGCTGCTCGACCTGAAGGCCAACAACTTCGACGCGGAATTCAAGCGCCGTTCACTGCTGATAAAGACGCTGCTCCTCAGCGACCGGCGGGCTGAAGCCCGCTCGGAACTGGACGGGTTGATGAACCGCGGATCGGGTCGCCTAGGAGCCAACGAGTGGCGAATCGCCGGTACGCTGTCAGTGGCACTGGGCGATCTCACGTTGGCGGCCGAGCTGTTGCGGAGCATTGACGTTGCTCGCGCTCAAACGTCGAGCGCATTTCGTGAGAGCTGCTATCAGAATCTTGCAGGAGAGATCGCGTTGGCGACCGGACGCCTGGACGATGCTCTCCAGGCGTTCAGCGCTGCCTCCGCACAGTATCCGCGTGCCCTGACCACCGGTGGCCTCGCGCGCACTTTCAGCGCACGACACGATTGGCATCGGTCGCGTGAATCATGGCGCAAATTGATAGCCTCGCGAGGCGAGATCATTCAGGAGGGTTTCGGGGCGGACTGGGCTCTTGCCCACCTGGAGGTCGCTCGTAGCAGCCGAGCGCTAGGGGACATCGCGACAGCACGACGTGAGTACGACAAGTTCCTCACCATGTGGAAGGATGCCGAGAGCATGAGCGTGCTGCGAATGGCGGCCGCCGAAAGCCGCACAGTGTCCCGTTGAAATGGACAACGACTGATTGAAACCAAAGGCCTTGATGACCTCGCCTTCGGCATCGTTCAGTCCGCCAGATCCGCACAGAACCTTGGTGGAGGTAGGTATGGAGCACGTGGATGTGCGAGCCACCGAGACGTCCGCAGCAGCGGCGGTCCGGATGTCCACAAGTGTTCAGACCGTGTCGGTCGCAAGTTGTCACTGTTGATGCATGTTCAGATTGGTCGTCAGCGTGCGGCGGGGCTCGGCATCCAACCTGCCGGGCGCCTGGCAGCGCTATCCGACACTTGAAGAGGCGCGAACGGCGGCCGCGGCGTTGCTGCGGCACGAACGGGTCACGCGAATTGCCATCGTCCGCAATGAGGCGCCGCCCGCATTCGTCGAGTGGCTGGAACGATGACCGACAGCTGTGATCCGCGAAAAACCTTTCCGACACAACAGTCGCGAGTTTCGCGGCTCTTGATCTCCGAGAAAGCGATGCCGGCTCCGGCGAGGTCACCCACGCGGCTGGCTGCATGCACAGCTCACCCACCCCATGGAGTGACCCCGAACGCTTGCTCAGGCTGTCGCGGCCTTCACGACGAAAGTCCAATCGGTCGAATTGGTCGCCCCTGACCCTCCGACGAAGTGCTTGCCGGCGACAAATCGGCCGCTTTCAGCGGATCTAATTCTTGCGGAGCACAGGACGCGCGATGACGCCGAAAGGCCCGGTTTCACCGCCGGTCGTGCGCGCCCTGCAGCGCGATGGGGAGACGGACAGCCACGACGCGGAATCCCAGATCGTCGCTGCTCAGCTCGGGCTGGAACTCCTCGCGGTACATCAACCCGAGGCGGGAGGTCGTCGCCGAGTACCAGGAACCGCCACGCGTGACGCGCAGGCCGCTGCTCGCCTCGTTGTTCGGGTCGTCCTCGCGGTAGGGCTGACGCCAGTTGTACGGCCGAGAGAGGCTCCGCGTCCACTCGGCCGCGTTCCCCGACGCGTGGTACACGCCGTAGCGATTCGGCGAGTACCGCTCACGCGTCGCGCGAAACCCCACGAGCGTGGTTTCGGCGTCGGGGTTCTTCTTCCAGTTGTAGAGGGCCGACTGCGGTTCGCTCAGCGTCATCCCGAGCCCGTAGTCGAAGGTGTCCGGCCCGCGCGCCGCCTTCTCCCATTCCGCCTCGCTCGGCAGCCGGAACACCCACCTCGCGCTCGTAGCGACGCGTCAGCCATCGACAGTAGGCGTGCGCTTCGTACCACGTCACCAGGACGACCGGGAGATCGTCCTCGCCGAACCGCCGGTACCTCGGGCCACTGGGATCGAGCCGCGCCGTCGCGCGCGACGTGCCGCCCTGCTTCCACGCCCAGCCGGCGGCGGTCCAGTTCGCTTCGTGCTGGTACCCCTCAGGGTCGTGCAGTGTCGGTTCTCAAAACGTAGGGACCCTTTCCTGACGACTTTTTCAAAACCTTTCCCCCCTCTGGAGTGAGGTTTTTCAAAACCTTTCCCCCCTTCCGGGGCGAGTTTTTCAAAACCTTTCCCCCCTTTCGCCTGATCGCGCGATAGACCGGTCTCCGGTCCTGGGCTGTGTCCCGGGATCAGGAGGCGTGGATGTATCGCGAGGTCACGATGATCGAAGTCAAAGAGGTCCTTCGGCTCCGCGGCGAGGGCTTGCCGAAGAAACGCATCGCCGCGCAGCTCGGACTCGATCCAAAAACCGTACGGCGCTATCTCGGAGCCGCGGCGAGCGCCGGCGTCCGCGTGCGGGCGACGATCAGCGACGAGGAGGTCCGCCAGGTCCTGCTCGCGCTGCATCCCGCGGGCGGTCGGCCGCGCGGGGACGGCTGGGCCCGGTGTCTCGAGCAGCGCCCGGCGATCGAGCGCTGGCTCGGTGATGGCATCCGGCTCACGAAGATCCGCAAGCTGCTCGGCCGCTCCGGCGTCGTGATCGCCTACCCCACGCTCCACCGCTTCGCGGTCCTGGAGCTGCAGTTTGGGAAGACCGCGACGACGATCCCGGTGCTCGATGGCGAGCCCGGACAGGAGCTGCAGCTGGACACGGGCTGGGTCGGGTGGCTCACGCGGCCCGACCGGAAGAAGCGCCGCTTGCGCGCCTTCATCTTCACGGCGGTGCGTTCACGCCACCGCTTCGTCTATCCCACGTTCGAGGAGACGACCGCGCGCGCCATCGAAGCGTGTGAAGCGGCCTGGGAATTTTATGGCGGCGTTTTCAAAGTCATCATCCCGGACAACACCAAGGCGATCATCAAAAAGGCCGACCCGCTCGAGCCGCGGATCACGCCCGGGTTTCTCGAGTACGCCCAGGCCCGGCACTTTCACATCGACCCCGCGCGGGTACGCCACGCTCGGGATAAGGGGCGCGTCGAACGGGCCGTACCGAGCGTTCGCGATGACGGCTTCGCGGGTGAAGTGCTGACGACGCTCGAGGATGCCCGCGCCCACGCGCGCCACTGGTGCCTCAATGACTACGGCCTGCGGCGGCACACGCGCACGCAGCGCCGGCCACTCGAGCACTTCCAGGCCGAAGAGCACGGGCTGTTGTTACCGGCGCCCACCACCCCGTACGACATCCCGCTGTGGGCAGAGCCGAAGGTCGGGCGCGATCAGCTCGCGGCCGTCGACAAGGCCGTCTACTCGATCCCGCATGCCTACGTGGGCGAATGGCTCTCGGCACGAGCCGATGCGCACACCGTCCGCTTCTATACGCGCGGCCTGCTGATCAAGACGCATCCCCGGAAAGCGCCAGGGGGCCAGTCGATTGATGCCAGCGATTACCCGGCCGAGCGCAGTGTCTACGCGATGCGCAATGTCGACGCGCTGCAACGCCAGGCCGACGCCGCCGGCGAGGTGATCGGCCGGTACGCCGCCACGCTCCTCGATAGCCCGCTACCCTGGACGCGGATGCGGCGGGTCTACGCGCTGCTCGGCCTCGTGCGCCGCTATGGCCCCGTGCGCGTCACCGAGGTCTGCACGATCGCCCTCGGTGCCGACATGCTCGACGTGCATCGCCTCAAGCGCATGCTCGAGCAGGGCGTCGCCGCCCCACCGCCCACGCCGCCCGCCCGTGTCATGCCCCGCGGACGGTATCTCCGTCCGGCCACCCAATATCGGCTGCCGCTCTCTGCCGCAGCCGCTGAAGGAGAGGAGTCCCAATGACCACCACCGATGTCATCAATCCTGACCTCAAACCCGTCTTGCGGCGGCTGAAGCTGTCGCGCATGCTCGACACGCTGCCCGAACGGCTGACGCTCGCGCGCCAGCAGAAGATGCCGCACCAGGATCTCCTGCTGCAGGTCCTCAGCGACGAAGTGACCCGCCGCGAGAGCCTGGCCGTCACCCTGCGCGTCCAGAAGGCCCGGTTGGATCCCACGATGCGCTTGGAGAACTGGGACACGACCGCGAAGGTCACCTTCGACCGCGCCCTCCTCAACGAGCTCGCCACGTTGCGCTTCCTCGATGCCCACGCCCACGTGACGATCGTCGGGCCGGTCGGCGTCGGCAAAACCTTCCTCGCCCACGCGCTCGGCCACGTCGCCTGTCGGCGCGGCGCCGCCGTGGGGGCGGTCCGGACCGACCAGCTGCTGAAATCGCTGAAGCACGCACGGCTCGACAACAGCTATGAAGCCGAATTCCGAAAGCTGGTCGCCGTCGACCTCCTGATCCTCGATGACTTCGCCATCGACGTCCTCGATCCGGTCGAGAGCCGAGACCTCTACGACCTGCTCCTCGAGCGCTATCGCACCGGCTCGGTCGTCGTCACGTCGAATCGAGGCCCGGACGAATGGCTCGCGACCTTTGCCGATCCCGTCCGCGCCCAGAGCGCGATCGATCGCTTCACCAGCAACGCCTACGATCTCGTCATCGAGGGCGAATCGTATCGACCCCGGCTCAAACCCCGGCTCACGAAAGACGCGAAGGAGCGCTCACGATGACCCCGACACCGTGCCGCGCGTCACGGTGGGGCGCCCGGCGGCAGCCAACGGTCCGCATCGGCGCTCCTCCGACCGCCGCCGACCGCCGGCAGGCTCTGCTCCGACCAGTACAGGAGGCGAAAGTCTAGACAGAACCGCGTCCATAGGGCACGCTGACGGCGGACGACGCGCGCTCAGGCGAGTGGACAAGTCAGGGGGGAAAGGTTTTGAAAAGCCAGGGTCCCTTCCTGCTGAAAACCGACATGCAGGAAGCGCCGGAAGTCGCGGTTGGTCACCTCGAACGCGCCGATGAAGTAGGCGGACAGCCACACGTGCTGGCTCTCGCCAGGATTGCGCCTGTCGCCAAGCTCGAACTGACCGGACGGAACGAAGGCGAATGGCGAATCGACGCCGGCGTGCGGCGGGGGCGGTGGCGCGCCGCGCACGGAGATCACGAACGATCCGTCCGCGTCCGGACCGCGCCGCCCGGCACGAAGCGGAATTGGATAGAACAGCCGCCCGCCCTCGCCGGCGGTCCTGACCTCGAGGAAGTAGCGACCTTCGGGCAGCCAGGCCGCGTCCGCGGCGATTCCGACGGGCGCCGCGTCGGTCAGCGTGTCGCCGGCGCGGTAAAGCGTGCCGGTCAGGCCTGCGGGCAGGAGGATCTGGACCTCGGTCTCTCCTCGCTGCCAGCGATTGGCGCGCGTGGCCGCGCGTGTCCAGGCGTACACGGCAACGGCGCTCACGCTGCCTGCGACGATGGACGCGGCGATGACGGTCCAGCGCGCGCGCCGGCTCATGCGGCGATCTCTACACGATTCCCGCGCGCGCTGTCCACCGTCTCCGGCCGGGCCCGCACACCTCTGGCTCCGGTGAGCATGGAGCGGGGCGCGACGGCTTCAGAAGCTGGCATGACGATCGTGTTCAACGAAGCAGGTCTGCAGCCGTTGATGACCCTCGATTGTGCGTACCGCGAACGGTCTCGGACGCACTGGTCGCTCGGCAAAGACACGCCGATTCCTCGTCCGGTCACACCACCCGGCGATGGCGCTGTCGTGGCGATTCCGCACGCCGGTGGCCTTCATCAACGGTGCGAACGGCGCGCGGCCTGAACGGTCCTGCTGCCACGACAACACGCCTGCCGTCCGACCTCGTGAGAATCGCAACCGTCGCGACAGTGTCAGCTCGTCGCATCCTTTCAACCCGCGCAGGGGACGGTCGTGCGCGACGACGTCACCGTCTGCCGACCGGCACAAGACATAGATGGCGCGCACGGCGTTCAGATCACGGGTCGGAATGTGCAGATTGGCGGGCAGACTGACTTCTTGGCAGGCGCAGGCGTCCTTGACAACATGTTTCGGCGGGGGTACAAAGTCGCTCCGATTCGCTCTTCCTCAGCGATTCCTACCACGGAGGGCTGGTCATGCGCCGAGTCGTGCTTGCCGCCATGCTTCTGGCGACCTCTGTCGCGGCGCCGACCGCACAGGACGCGCTCACTACCAACCAGCGTGATACGGACCTCGTTCAGCTCGCCAGCATGTTCGCGAAGAACTACGCCCCGTACGAATGGAAGCGAGACGTCATCGGATTCGACCTGTACCGATTGACGCCCTGGCTGCAACGCGTTCATCACGCCGATGATCTCGATTTCCAGGAGGCACTCATCGACTACGTGGCGTCGCTCAACGATGCGCATGCGTCCATCTCCTTTCATTCGAATTTCTCGGCTTCGCTCCCTTTCACCGTCGACATCTACGACGGCAGAGTGCTCATCGATTCAGTGAACCGGGCACTGTTGCCCGCTGCGCAATACCCGTTTGACGTCGGAGATGAGCTGCTTGTGCTCGACGGCCAATCGGTTCAGACCCTGATCGCATCGTTCGGGAAGTACGCCACCTTTGCGAATCCGCGAGCCACGGCGCGAGGGGCCGCGAGCGTGATCACGGGGCGCGTCCAGCAATTCGTGCCGCACGCGCCCGAGCTCGCGGATTCGGCGGTTGCCTCGATTCGGCTCGCGAGTGCCGGAGCCGTGAACACCTACGTCATCCCGTGGCTGAAGAGCGGCATCGGGATCGCGTCCCTGGGGCCGGTGCCGAGCCCGCGCCGCGGCAACGGACGGATTTTTTTGCCGCCCACACACGATTCGCCCGCAACCGCAGTATTCGGCGGGACGGGCCCTGCGTTGATGAGAATCGCGGATCTGCCGGTTGCCGACAACACGCTGCCGTCCTACCTGGACCCGATTCGACCGCTCTTGAACGTCACGGTCCCCAAAGCACCCTACGCGATCCTCGGTTTCGGAGCGCGAGCTCCGGTTTACCACCTTCCGGAGGGATTCGTCGGGCGGCTTGGAACGCAGGCGTCGCACTTCTTCTTCAGTGGAACATACGTGTCGAACGGCGTCAGGATCGGTTTCATCCGGATCCCGACGATGGCGCCGCCGAACGCGACTCTCGCTCTTCAGCAGCTGGATCAGGAGATCGAGTTCTTCAACTCCAGCACCGATGTGCTGGTCGTCGATATCATGCGCAATCCCGGGGGGACGGTTGGTGTGGTCGAGGCATTCGCGCGGCGTCTCTTCCCTCAACCATTCCAGACCGTCGGGTTCGAGATCCGCGCGACGGCCACGTGGCTGACCGCGATTGTCTCGGCGATCGACAACGCGCAGCGCCAGGGCGCGCCGACGGAGGTCGTTCAGGGCCTCCGCCTGATCATGAATGAGATCCTCACCGCCTACAACGAAAACCGCGGCCGCACAGCCCCAGTGCCACTGTTCAACTACGAACTCACGCTGCCGCCTGCGCCGAACGCCTACACCAGACCGCTGCTGCTGCTCGTGGACGAGCTCACGGCATCGGGAGGCGACATGCTCGCAGCGATCATCCAGGACAACCACAGAGGTCCACTCTTCGGCATGCGGACGATGGGTGCCGGTGGCAGCGTCAACTCCTTCGACTGTACCGTGTTCACCGAAAGTGAATGCTTGATCACGTTGTCGCTAATGAACAGGGGCACTACCGTCTCGAATACGGAATTCCCACCGTCGCCTTACATCGAAAACGTCGGCGTACGGCCCGATATCGTCGTCGACTACATGACGAAGGCAAATCTCCTGAGCGCCGGGGCTCCCTTCGTGCAGGCGTTCACGGACAGTGCCGTGAAATTGGCCCAGGCGAGCGCGGTCCCGCACTAATCAGAGAACGGAGCCGCTCATGCGTCGAGTTGTACTCGTTACCTTGGTGCTGACGATCGGAGTGGCCGCCCCGCGCGCACAGGATGCCCTCACCGCGAATCAGCGGGAGGCCGACCTGATTCAACTCGCGGGCACGTATGCAAAGCTCTACGCGCCGTACGAATGGAAACGCGATGTCCTCGGCTTCGACCTGTACCGGTTGACGCCGTGGCTCCAGCGAATCCATCAGTCCGGCGACCTGGACTTTCATGAAGCGCTCATCGAGTACCTCGCGTCTCTCAACGACACGCATGCATCGATCTTCTTTCCTTCGCCATTCAGCGCGTGGCTCGGCTTCACCGTGGACATCTACGATGGCAAGGTACTCATCGATTCGGTCGATCGATCGCTCCTGCCACAGACGCAATACCCGTTCGTAGTGGGAGACGAGCTGGTTGCGCTGGATGGAGAAGCTGTGCAGAGCCTCATCGCATCCTTCACGAGGCTCGCGACAAGCCGAGGCAATCCGCGCAGCCGGAACCGAGTGGCTGCAGGCCGAATCGTTCAGCGGTTCCAGCAGAACCTCCCGCATGCGTCACAGGTGGGCGACACGGCGGTGGCATCTATTCGGTCCGCGAGCACGAGTGTGTCGACGAATTACGTGATCACATGGGCAAAAACCGGTGTCGGCATCGACTCCGAGGGACCACTACCCAGTCCGCGCCGAGGGAGCGGGCTGATCTTCCGGGCGACGGACCTCGACACGCCCGGAGCGACCCCTGCGACGGGCAGCAAACCTGCGCTGCTTCACAAGCCGGATTTCAGCGGCACCGACGATACGCTGCCGGCCTATATGGATCCGATTCGACCGCTGCTGAACTCGCGGGTGCCCGAGACCATCACCGGGATTCTCGGGTACGGAAGCCGGTCTCCGATCTATAGCCCCCCTGCCGGTTTCGTGACGCGCCTTGGCACGCAGTCGTCACACTTCTTCTTCAGCGGAACATACGTGACGAACGGCGTCAGGATCGGGCTGCTTCGCATCCCGAGTGAATCGCCGTCAAGTACAACGGTCGCCCTGCAGCAGCTCAATCAGGAGATTGCGTTCTTCAACACGAATACCGACGTCCTGGTTGTCGATATCACGCGAAATCCGGGAGGGATTCTGACGACGGCCGAGGCGTTCGCCCAGCGCCTGATCCCGAATACGTTTCGGACTGTCGGGTTCGAGTTCCGGGCGAGTGCCCTCGAGGTCTTCCTATTTGCGCAAAGGCTGACGCTGGCGCAGAATTCCGGCGCGCCGCCGGATATCATTCAGAACCTCCAGAACAACTTCAACGAAGTGCTCAGGGCGTACAACGAGGAGCGCGGACGGACGGCTCCTCTTCCGATAAATTCGCGTGGCAGCTTCGAATTGGCGCCGGCGCCCGTCGCCTATTCGAAGCCGCTGCTGGTGCTGGTCGACGAGTTCACCACATCGTCGGGCGACATGCTCGCGGCGATCCTCCAGGATAATCACCGCGGCCCGCTTCTGGGGATGCGGACCAATGGTGCGGGTGGGAACAACGGCTTGTTCAACTGCACCACATTCACAGAAGCGATATGCTCGATCACCATCGGGTTGATGAACAGAGGAGTCGTGATATCGACCCCGGAGTTTCCACCCTCGCCGTACATCGAAAACGTCGGCGTGCGTCCCGACATTGTCGTGGATTACATGACGCGCTCGAATCTCATGACCGGCGGCGCGGAATTTGTGCAGGCGTTCACGGACGCGGCGATCAGGTTGGCGCAGACACCCCATTAAGCGGGAATGAGGGCACCTGTCGAAGCCGGCCGTCGCCGCGCGGATACGCCAGGACGTCCAGCCCAGCCGTGCGCCGCATCAACTCGGCCCACTGAAACGCCCCGGGACGCACGGGCCTGGGCGGCTGGTGCCCTCGTCAGCCTCCGCCGGCGGCTTCAGGTGCGAAGTATCAACACCGCGTGACGTCCCGAGCGACGAGCACGTCCCGCCCCGTGGGCGCCAGGCCTGCATCGCATCGCGTGATGGCCTACCGTTGAGTATTGCGACCCTGGCTCATCCGGGAAGCCACGTAAAAGGCGTATTCAATCGGGGGATTTGGACCTCGGTTGCCTCCGCTCGGCGACATTCGCGCCGAACCAAAGAGACAGCTCCGCTCAATCCACGATGGCAATCGAAACAGCCCAACGCCACGACGTCGCCGGATACAGCGTTCGAATTGTCACGCCGGCGCCAAATACCGCCGTTTGCTGCCGTGTATACGCGGGAGCCGTGGGGAGTGCGCCAGCGTAGCGTTGGCGGCCAGATGGTGGGGATCAAGCAGGTCGAGGATCGCATTTGGCTCGTCAGCTTCATGCAGTTCGACCCGGGATATTTTGATGATGAGACGTGCCGGCTCGAACCGATCGAAAATCCGTTCGGGCCGACAGTGTTACCCATGTCTCCGGAATAACCGTTACCCATGTACCCGGAATAGACCCCAAACTCAGCCGTGATGCCCGATTGAAACGTCGTCTGAATTACGGCGCCTGAGTTGTCTGGGATTCGGGCACAGGCCGCCGCATCGCTCGCGCTGCTCCGCGACGGCGTTGCGTCCAGATCTCCACAAGCCGCCGGCTCCAAGTACGAGTGCACGCACGGGCCCACGGCACAGCCCGCCAGGTACTACCTGTTCGATCGCTCGGAAGTCAACCGCGTGACGCTGGACGCGTACAACCGCGTAACGGCGCTAGGCATCGTGGGCGATGTGCTGCACGTGCACGTCGACGAAGACTCAAAGCGGCCCGGCGCCAACACGTTGTTCCGATCCGTCGTGCGGATCGTCGATGGCGGGGCCGGATGGATGACGAGGCGGCTTCGACACGCCGCTACCCGGCTCGACGCGCTGATAGCGCGGGGCGCGCCTCCTTGAGACGGCCTTCCTTGCTTCTGCTCGCGAAGGCCGCGCCGCCAACGCCACGCCCCGGCCTTCCTCGATCTCCGGCTTGGCGGATTTCCTTTCCCGCGACGTGCGGAAACTGGGCCGAGGGACCATCCCGAAAAATGGTCGTGTTGAGGCGCTGTGTGCAACGTGTGCCTACTGAAAAGTCCGTTCTCGTTACGATCGCCCGGAAATCCCTGCAATCACCCCCCACCTGCGACCCTCGGGGATATCCCTCCGGCTGTCGTTTCCTCCTGAGTTGGTCGGCCGCATGACCGAGAACGAGTCCAGCAGCATCCGTCAGCCGATTACACTGGTTCGGGACGTCGCAGCTATCCGCCGCTAATCCGTGCTGTCGCCGAGCCCGTTTACCGAATCACTGCTGCTGGCGCCGACGATGCTGAATGCGCCGGCCCAACCCCTGGTTTCAACCGGTCGTCAAAGTGTCATGAGGAGCGCTAACCTGCTCGAGGACCACGTCGCGAATCTCAACGGCTCGTGGATGAAAGCGCCGGTAGGCTCGCGCGACAGCTACTCGAATGTCTGCGTTGACCTCACCGTTTTCATTGGCGGGTTCCGTTTGTGGCGCCGCAAGCATGCTCCGGAACTTTCGCGGTCAATCGGAAACGTCCCTTTTGAGCTGCCCGTCTAACGCCCGAGGAGGCGTGCAAATGGCTGGCCTGGACTACCTGAGACAGGATATTACGAGCGGAATTCGCGGGCTCCTCCGAAGCCCGGGCTTCGCCGTCGCGGCTCTGGTCACGCTCGCGCTTGGTATTGGCGCCACGTCTGCGGTCTTCAGCGTGGTCAAAGCGGTGCTGCTGACGCCCCTCCCATACAGCGAGCCCCATCGCCGAGTGCTCATCTGGAGCAAGTGGATCAGCTTCGACAAGACTTGGCTCTCCGATCAGGAAGTGGTGGACTATCGCTCGATGCTCCGCACGCTGACCAGCGTGGCGGCGTGGACGACCGGCCAGCAAAACCTGACGGGCGACGGCGATCCCCTGCGCGTCGGTGTCGGCTTCGTCACAGCCAACACGTTCGAGGTGCTTGGCGCGACTCCCCTGCTTGGCCGCACGATGAACGAGGCGGAGGATCGACCCAACGGGCCACCCGTTGCGGTGTTGAGCTATCGCCTGTGGCAGACCCGCTACGGCGGTGACCGGGGCATAATCGGCGGCAAGGTGACACTCAACGACGTCTCCGTCGAGATCGTGGGCGTCATGCGCGACGGCTTCCGCCTGCCAACCGATTTCACCGTAGACGCGGCCGAGCCGAGCGAACTGTGGCGGCCTCTGCAAATCGACATGCAGAATCTGCAGCGCGGGAATCATGGGTTATACGGCGCCGCGGTGCTGGTACCGGGACAGACAGCCGCATCAGCCACCGAGGAGCTGCGCGCACTGACGCGCCGGCTCACCGAGCAGGGCGCGTACCCGGAGGCCATGCAGTTCTCGGCGCTCGCCGTGCCATTCGAGCAGGAGATCAGAGGAGAGATTCGCCAGGCCATGTGGCTGCTCATGGGAGCCGTGGGCTTTCTCCTGCTCATTGCCTGCGTGAACGTCGCCAACCTGCTGCTCGTCCGAGGGGACGCGCGCCTGAGGGAGATTGCTGTGCGAACCGCCATGGGGGCGTCGCCACGGCGTCTGGTACGACAGCTCTTCACCGAAGGTCTGGTCCTCGCTGTTGTCGGCGCGATTCTGGGGTTGGCGCTGGCGGCTGGCGGCCTGCGCGTCCTGATTGCCGTGGATCCAACGAGCCTGCCGCCCCTCGCTCCCGTCCGTCTCGATGCTGCGATCGTGCTTTTCACGCTCGCGCTGGCGGTCGTCATCACACTCCTGTTCGGCCTCGCGCCCGCCGTTCGCACGCTTCACGTCAACCTCGTGGAGGCGCTTCGCGAGGGC
The DNA here is from genome assembly GCA_048594975.1 of Vicinamibacterales bacterium. Classification (GTDB taxonomy): domain Bacteria; phylum Acidobacteriota; class Vicinamibacteria; order Vicinamibacterales; family 2-12-FULL-66-21; genus JBMDXB01. Next base: position 50,103 of record JBMDXQ010000033.1, read on the forward strand.
GGGCAGCAGGCCACGCTGGGCGGCGGTCGCCAGCGCCTGCGCGGTGTACTGGTCGTGGCGGAAGTGGCGCTGGCCGTGATCCTGGTCATCGGGGCCGGCCTGATGATCCGGAGTCTGAGCGAGCTGGGGCGCATTGATCTCGGTTTCAATCCCGAGCGCGTCCTCACGATGCGCCTCTCCCTTCCCCAAGCCCGCTACGACACGTCGGAAAAAGTGGTGGGGTTCTACCGCCAGCTCGTCGAGCAGGTTCGTGCGCTTCCAGGGGTGGAGCATGCCGGTGTCGTGCGGGTTCTTCCGCTGGCCACGAGCATCGGCGACTGGGGTCTCGACGTGGACGGCTACGTGGAACCGCCCGGTCAGGGCGCGAAGGGCGACTGGCAGATCGTCTCGGACGATGCGTTCGAAGCGATGGGTACGCGGCTCGTGCGCGGGCGATGGTTCACGCCGTCCGATACGGCCGATGCGCAACTCGTGACCGTGATTAACGAGACCATGGCGCACACGTACTGGTCCGACGGCAACGCCGTTGGCGGCCGCATCCGGGTGGGCAATCCGCGCAACCCATGGGTTTCAGTCGTAGGCATCGTCGCCGACGAGCGACACAACGGCGTGACCGGTGTCGTCAAGGAGAAGTTCTACATTCCTCACAGTCAGTGGCATGTGGTCACCAGCGGCAACCCCATTCGGAACACGTTCCTCGTGCTCCGAACCACCGGTCATCCGGTCACGGCGATCGGTCCGGTGAGAACGCAGATCCGCCGACTTGACGCGAATCTTCCGATTGCCAACGTGCGACCGATGACAGAGGTCGTGACGGCGGCGCTCGCGACAACGAGATTGACGGGCTTCCTCCTCGGCACGTTTGCCGCTATGGCGTTGGCGTTGGCCGCCGTCGGCATCTACGGTGTGCTGGCGTACATGGTCTCGCGACGCACGCACGAAATCGGCATCCGGCTCGCCATTGGTGCGGATCGCGCGCGAGTCCTCCGCATGATCCTGCGCCAGGGCTTGACGCTCGCCGCACTGGGTATCCTCGTCGGCAGCGTCGCGGCGTTCTGGCTCACCCGTCTGATGCAGAGCCTGCTCTATCAGGTGCGGGCCGGTGACCCACTGACATTCGTGCTGGTCTCGGGCGCGATTGTCATCGTCGCGCTGGCGGCCAGCTTCATCCCGGCACTGAGGGCCACGCGCGTGTCGCCCGTCACCGCGCTGAGGATGGAGTAAGTCAAGCGCGCGCTCACGCGTAACGTCCGACAATCCGGCGGAGCGATTGGTGGTCGCGGGGACGGCTCTACGCCGCACGGTCGTAGTAACTGACAGCGCCAGCGCGAATCGATCCGGCCACGACTCTTCGGGCGGATTGAGCATGCCAGAAGCGTTCGTATCGACGGGACTGCATTCTCGGGTGGATCCGGCATCGTTCGTGGCCGCCATCGCTGTCCTGACCGCCGTCAGCGTGCCGGTCGTCCGCACCATCAGGTCCGCAGGCGGTGACGATGTCCTGCGGTAACGGGATCCAGGCTTCCGGTGGCGCGATTCCGAATGGGCCAGACAGAGCCGTCTCAGAGCTCCTTGACAGCTCTTACGGCAACGGATATATATTTCCGTAACCGTAATATTTTCCATGCTGCCCGCGCCGCTCACCCCTGCCGTCTTCCACATCCTGCTGGCCCTTGCCGACGGGCCGCTGCATGGCTACGCGATCATGCAGGCCGTCGAGGAGTCGTCTGGCCTGGCGATGGGCCCCGGCACGATCTACGGCACGATCGAACGGCTGGAAGCGTTGGCGTTCATCAAGGAAATCTCGGGCGAGCAGCCGGACCGGCGCCGCGTATTCAGGCTGGAGCCGGCCGGCCGCAAGGCGCTGCAGAGCGAAGCGCGCCGCCTCGCGGCGCTGACGGCGCTGGCGCGGGCCAAGCGGCTGCTTCCCGGAAAGAGCTGAGCAGTGGCACGGCATCCGCTGGCACGCGGCGCCTACCGGCTGCTGGTGCGCGCCTATCCGAGAGAGTTCAGAGCGCGCTTCCAACGCGATCTCGAACGCGATTTCGTGGAGCTCCTCGATCGCGTGGGCGTCATCGGCGCGTGGCGGCGGGTGATCAGCGACGTCGTTCGCGCGGTGCCGCTCACCACCAGCGATGCCCTGGCCGAACGCGCGCGCTCGGCGCGCATCGCCGGACCGATTCTGCCGCCCGGAGAACTGCTCATGCGCTCAGTGCTGTTCGATCTGCGTCATGCCGTCCGGGCCTTGCGCAAGGCGCCCGGCTTTACGGTCGTCTCGATCGCCACGCTCGCGCTGGCCATCGGCGCCAACAGCGCGATGTTCAGCCTCGTCAACGCGGTGCTGCTGCGCCCGCTCGGCTATGACGACCCCGAGCGGCTGCTGCTGATCCACGAAGCCATCCCCGAGTCGGGGGTGGATCGATTCGAGGTCTCGCCCGCCGACTACCTCGATCTCGAGACCTATCAGCGCTCCTTCTCGTCGCTCGCGGCGTATCGCACGCGCCTCTACGAGCTCTCTGGAAGGGGCGAGCCCGAGCAGGTTCCCGTGGCCGAAGCCACCCCCTCGCTGTTCGACACGCTCGGCGTCGGGGCAGCAGACGGACGCGTTTTCAGCGGGAGCGCCGATGCCGCTGATACGGCCGTCGCGGTGATCAGCGATCGACTGTGGAAGCGGCGGTACGGCGCCGCGCCGGTGGTCGGGGAATCGGTGCGGCTCGACCGGCGGCCCTACACGATCGTCGGCGTCATGCCGCCGTCGTTCGAGTTTCCGAAGCGCGGCGCCGTTGCCAACGCCGAACCTGCGGACGTCTGGGTGCCGCTCGTCTTCAACCCCTTCGAACGTCAGGCGCGCGGCATGATGTACAACCACAGCGTGGTCGCCCGGCTGCGCGACGGCATCAGCGTCGCACAGGCGGCGGCGGATACCTCGGCCCTCGCGCGCCGGATCCAGGACAACTATCCAGCGAACCTGCAGAACGCCTTCACGCTCACGCTTCGCGTGCGGCCGCTCGTCGACGAGCTGTCCGGACGCGCCCGGCGTCCGCTGGTGATCCTGCTCGTCGCGGTGGCGCTCGTGCTGCTCGTCGCCTGCGCCAACGTGGCGAGCCTGATCCTGAGCCGCTCCGTGCGGCGCCAGCGGGAGATCGGTGTACGAGCGGCGCTCGGCGCCGGACGACTCCGGCTGTTCCAGATCCTGCTGCTCGAAGGTCTGCTGCTCGCCGCGGCCGGCGGCGCGCTCGGGCTCGTGCTGGGGTACTGGACGGTGCGCGGCATTCCCGCGGTGATCGCCACCAGCCTCCCCGGTGCGAGCGACGTGAGCCTCGACTGGCGCGTCGTGCTCTTCACCGCCGGCGCGTCGCTGGGCTGCGCCGTGGTGTTCGCGCTCGTTCCCCTGCTCGTGGGCTTCCGCCGCAACCTGCACGATCTCCTACGCGAGGCGGCCAGCCGCGCGACGCCGAGCCGGACGGAGCAGGGGGTCCAATCGACGATGGCCGCGGCGAGTGTCGCGCTGGCATTCGTGCTGCTCGTATCCGCCGGGCTGATGATCCGCAGCTTTGCGCGTCTGGTGAACGTCGACGCCGGTGTTGCCGCAGTGACGGTTCTCACGGCCGAGGTGCGGCTCCCCTTCGCCGCGTACCGCGACGCGGCCCGGATCCGGACGTTCTATCGCTCGCTCGAGGAGCGGCTGCGCGAGATTCCGGGCGTTCGCGCCGCCTCGCTGGCTACGGATCTGCCGCTGGATGGCGACGGGGAACGCCGCGTCTTCCGGCCCGAGGCGTCTCAGCTCCGTGGACTGCCTCCGGCCGTCGCGGTGACGTGGACGCACGGCGACTTCCCCTCGACCTTCGGCATTCCCATCAGGCGCGGCCGATGGCTGTCGGCTGACGAGCAGAACGGTGATCGTCGCGTCGCCGTGGTGAGTCGGCGGCTCGCTGACGCGTACTGGCCGGGTCAGGATCCGATCGGCAAGCGATTCAAGTGGGGGCCGCCCGACTCACCCGAGCCGTGGAAGACCATCATCGGCGTGACCGGCGATATCGCCGATGGGCCTGCCGGCAGCGGGCCGTCGGTCCATATCTACGTGCCGTATTCGGAGATTCCGGACGAGCAGCTCGCCGCACCGGCGCCGGGGCAACTGCGGCGGTTCAGCGTCGCCATGAACGGCGATGCCGAGGCACGCGCGTTCGCCGGCAGCGTCCGCGCGGCAGTCGCCGCCATCGATCCCGCGCTGGCGATGGCGCGGGTCCAGTCGTTCGAACAGCTTCGGAACGATCGGCTGGCGCCGCAGCGATTCAGCGCATGGCTGCTGGGCGGGTTCGCCGGCGCCGTCCTGCTGATGGCGGCGGTGGGCCTCTACGGAACCCTGGCGTTCGCGGTCTCGCAGCGGACGCGGGAGATCGGCGTGCGGCTGGCGCTCGGCGCCGATCACCGCCACGTGCTGCGTCACGTTGTCTGGCGCGGCTTGCTGCCGGCGGTGGGCGGCCTGGTTGCCGGCGCTGCCGGCGCATTCGCGGCGTCTCGACTGCTGGCCGCGCTGCTGTTCGAGACGAGCGTTCACGATCCGATCGTATTCGGCGCGGTGCCGACGCTGCTCGCCATCGTCGCGATCGTGGCGTGCTACTTTCCCGCCCGACGTGCGGCCGCCGTCGACCCGATCGTCGCCATGCGCGTGGAGTAGGAGGGTGCATGTGCCGAAGGTCACCTGCTCCGGCTCACCCGGCTCTTGACTCTACGGTTACGTGAGACTTCATGATGGCTTCGAAGCGGCCATGGGGGCCGCGAGGTTCGGTGTGCAGCGGCAGAGGGACGGGCTTCCATGTTCCGCATCGGCGACTTCTCGCGGTTGGCGCGTGACGATCAGAACACCTGCATCACTACGATGAAGCTGGCCTGATCAGGCCGGCGCATGTTGATGAGCGCACGGGTTATCGCTACTACGCGGCGGCACAACTCGAGACCCTGCAACGAATCCTCTTGCTGAAGAATCTCGGCTTCACACTCGACGAAATTCGCCCACTGGCTGCTCCGACACTGAGCCCGCAGGCGTTTCTCGCGACACTCGAGGTGCGCCGTGAATAACTGATGCAACGCATCTCCGACGATCAATCGCGGCTGCGCAGGCTTGAGGCGCTGTGTGATGCCGTAGCGGGCGCAACGACACCTCACGCGGCGGCGGTCTTACTGCGCGAAATCCCCGCGATCGAGGTCCACTCCAGACGCGACCGCGTGCCACGGTTCGGCGCTCCCGTGCAGGCGATGTTCGAAGCGGCGGAAGCCAACGGCGCGCGTGTGGGGGCGCGAGCCGCCTCGAGTCCGTTCATGGTGTTCCACGACCTGGAGTACCGGGAGGAAGGCGCCGATGTGGAAGTCTGTATTCCCGTGAAGCGGGACGCAGCGGCTCGGCTGGAGACGCGATGGATCGCCGCCTCTCCGTCCACTGGGTGCGTGACGTATCGAGGCCCCTACGATCAGACTGGGGCGCTCTACGGTGCCATGTTGTCATGGATGGCGCGGAGCGGCCTTCGCATCAATGGACCATTGCGCGAGGCAGCTCGCCAGTCAAATGACCCTGCGCCTTCAGTTCCTCACTCGATACCTCGTCAACAGCGAGACGCCCGCGCAGATCTCGGCCGCTCAGCCAACGGTTGGTGCTGTCTGGCCGCGAATGGTGGGCGCGTCGTCATCCGGCCATTACGGACGGCCGTACGCGTTTCACCAGCAGGCGCAACACGCAGATTGGGCGGCGGCGTGGTCGCGGGTCACTTCGCCGGTGCTGGCCATGTACGGCGAGTACGACTGGTTCGAGTCGCGCGACGCGACGTCGCTGATCGCGCGAATCGTCAACGCACAGCGGCCCGGCCATGGCACATTCGTCGAGATCCCGCGCATGAATCATCACTTCTCGCAGTTCAGCGACGCCTCAGATGCGTTCCGGAGGCCCGAGCGCCACGACCTGGTGGCCTGATGATCGTCCTACTCCGCGCGCAGCGCCGTCGTCGGATCGACGCGCGCCGCGCGCCAAGCCGGCCATCCCACGGCGACGAGCGCCACGACCGCAACGAGCGCTATGACGCTCGCGATGGTGAGGCCATCGAGCGGAGTGACACCGTACAGCAACGCTCGCAGCGTGCGCGTCACCGCCATCCCGCCGGCGAGTCCGAGCCCCGCGCCGAGTCCGGTCAGTAGAAAGCCCTCGCGCATCACGAGCCGGAGAACGCTGGCGGCCGATGCGCCCAGCGCGAGGCGCACGCCGAATTCCTGCGTGCGTTGCGACGTGAGATACGCGAGCGTGCCGTAAAGCCCGACGCCAGCGAGCACCAGCGAGGCAGCCGCGAACGCCGACAGCACCAGCATCGTGAACCGGGTGTTGTCGATGGACGCTTCGACGATGTCGTCCATCAGCCGGATGTCGAAGACGGGTCTGCCGGGGCCGAGCGCCTCGACCGCCTGTTTGATCGCGGGCCCGATCGTCGAGAGCGGCGCGCGCGTCTTGACGACGAGCGTCTGCTCGATCTCGTGCACGTGAGACGGCACGTAGATCATCGGCGTGCCGGAATCGCGGATCGCGCGCGCGCGAATATGGCCGGCCACTCCGACAACCTCCAGCGGCTGCTTCGCCTGACCGATTCCGAGCTGTTTGCCGACGGCTTCTCCGTTCCACAACAGCGCCGCCAGCCGCTCGTCGACGACGACGACGCGCCGGCGGTGCCTGATGTCGTCGTCTGAGATGTCGCGGCCCGCGCGCCACGGAATCCCCAACACACCGAAGTAGCCGGGCATGATGCTCTGCTGCATCCCGATCGAAGGCGTCGGGTTTCGATCCTCGCCTCGCCAGAAGCGCTGGGTGCTCTGGACCGGCGCCAAGGGGAGGGGGCCGCCGACGCTGGCCGCTTCGACACCCGGCAGCTCGCGCACGCGCGCGATGGCATCTCGATAGAAGGCCGACCGACGATCGACCGTGGAGAACACCCGAAGGTTCAGCGAGATCCTAGCGGTGACGACGTGCGCCGGATCGAAGCCGATCGGCGTCTCGAGAAGGTTGATGAAGGTACGCAGCATCAGGCCCGCGGCGATGAGCGGAACGATCGACAGCGCGACCTCCGACAAGACGAGGCCGCGGTGCAGCCGGCGGCTGCGCAGCAGGAGCGATCCCGCGCGGCTCGAGAGGAGCGGCTGACCGTGTGCGTCGCGCGTGAAGGTGAGCGCTGGCGCCAGGCCAAAGACGACGCTCGACATCACGGTCAACCCCGCGGTCCACAACAGCACGACGCCGTCGATGGCGATCTCGGATTGACGCGGGAGATGCACCGGCCGTAGCCAGTCCAGCACGCCGACACCCAGCCGCGCCAACAGCAGGCCGCAGACGCCACCGAGGATGGCAATGACCAGGTTCTCGGCAAGGAGCTGCCGCATCAGACGGAGCCGCGTAGCGCCGAGCGCACGTCGAACCGCAAGCTCGCGCTCACGTGTCTTGGCGCGCACCAGGAGCAGGTTGACGACGTTCACGCATGCGATGAGCAGGACGAACCCGACCGCCGCGCTGAGCGCCATCAGCACCGGCTTCACGTCGCGCGTGACGACATCGCCGAGTGGCCGCACGGTGAGGCGCAGCCCGCCTGGGTACACCGACGGATGGCTCGCGACGAAACTTGCCGCCAATGCGTTGACCCTCCGCCTGCGCCTGGCCGACGGTTGCCCCAGGCGCGACACGCCCGAGCAACGTCAATCCCCGATAGAGCAGGCTGGGCGCAAAGTTCCATGGCAAATACACATCGACGCGCTCGTCAGCGTGGTTCGTTGCGGGAAGAACGAGGCGAAAGCCGGACGGCATGACGCCGACGACCTGCACGTCGAAGTTGTTGACCGTCAGTCGCCGGCCGATCACTCGAGGATCGCCCTGGAAGCGCCGCTGCCACAGCTCGTGGCTGATCACGATGCCTTTGACGATGATGTCGTCCGCGTCTTCCGAAGTGACGAGCGCTCGCCCGAGCGTGAGCGGGGTTGCGCCCAGGAGCGGCAGCAGATCGTCGGTCACCCTGGCCGCGGCGACGCTCTCCATCACGCCGTCGATCACGAGGCTCGCGTCACGTCCCTCGACTTGAGCGATGCTCGTGATCAGCTGGCTCTGCGCCCGCACGTCGAACAGAACGCCCGATGACGAGTAGGCGCTCGGCAGGGCCCGCGTGTCAGCCTCGATGACAACGATGCGGGCCGCATCCGGATACGGGAGCGATCGCCACAGCACGGCGTGCACCACACTGAAGATCGCCGCGTTCATGCCGATGCCGAGCGCGAGGGTCGTGATGACGACCGCCGCATAGCCAGGAGATCGCCAGAGCACTCGCGCGCCGTATCGGGCGTCGCGCACAGCCGCCTCGAGCGCGGATCCGACGCGCACGTCCCGCACGCGCTCCTTGACCTGTTCGACGCCCTCGACCTCGATGAGGGCCGCGCGCCTTGCCTCCGCGGGCGCGAGGCCGCGCCGTTCGTACGAAGCGGCCCGCGCGTCCACATACGCGCGAAGCTCGTCGTCGAGATCGCGATCGGCGCGTGCGGATCGCCGCAGCGTCCGAAGTCTCGCGAGGACAGTGCGGAGGATCGACATGATTACGACGACGATTCCAGCACGAGGCTCATCGCGGTGACGACGCGCTGCCACGTCGCCCTTTCAGCCGACAGATGGCGGACTCCCTCGCGAGTCAGACGGTAGGACTTGATGCGGCGGCCCTTCGGAGGCGTTTCCCACTCCCCCTCGATCCATCCGTCCTGTTCCAGGCGGTGGAGCGCGGGAAAGAGCGATCCCGCCTTGATCTGGAACGTCCCTCGTGTGGTCTGAAAGATGCGCTCGGCGATCGCCGCGCCATGGAGCGGCTGCAGTTCGAGCGTCCGGAGGACGAGTAGGTCCAGGGTGCCCTTGACGAGCGAAGCGAGGGGATCGGGCATGGATAGAATTACTTTATAGGATATCTATATAACATCGCCCGTCAAGAGATTCAACTCATGCCCCTGATGAGTCCCACGTTGCGTAGTCTTCGTGACGTCTTCGGAGCCGACGGCGGCGGCGGCGGACGAACTCGACAAGAACGGGCAGGAGCCTCAAATACTCCTCGGCGGACTCCGCGTGACTGATCTGCCTGGTTCTGAGCTCTGTTGTTCGTCCGAGCCGTGCGTCAGCGCGTCAAAGGTAAGGAGCGTCTGAAACCAGAGTCGGCGACGTCGGCAGATATCCGCGATGATGAGGCACGTGGTGGGATCGCTGAGTAAACCTCCGCACAAAGGATTCGGCCGTGATCTGCCCCTCGGCTGGAGGGTCGCACCGATTTCAGGACGACCGTAGTGCGGTCGTCGGATTGATCCGGGTGGCCCGCCACAACGGCGTGACTGCTGCCAGCGCCGCCAGGAGCGCGAGCGCCGAGAGACTTGCGATGACCGTTTGCGGATCGGTAGGCGTCACGCCAAACAGCTCGCTGGAAAGCAGTCGGGCAAGGACGAGGCCCGCACCCGCGCCGGTTGTGAGGCCGACTGCGAGCGCAACCACCACGTGCCGTCCGAGGAGCGCCGCGACGTGCCGTTTCTCGGCACCGAGTGCCAAGCGGATCGCGATCTCGCGCTTGCGCGCAGCGATGAAATGGCCCAACGTGGACACGAGGCTGAACGCCGTGAGCAGCAGCACGATGCAGCCGGCGCTGCCGAGCAGTACCAGCAGCCGCCGTCGCGTCGCGAACGTGTCCGCGAACAACTCGCTGACCGTCTGCGGGTCGTCGGTGCTCACCGCCGGATCGAGCGCCAGCACTTCACGCAGGACGACCGGACCGAGGTCCCGGGGGCGTCCCGTTGGCCGGACGACGAGGTAACTCCACTCCGCCGGACGGTCGAACTGCTCCATGAGGTACAGCATGTCGACCGGCTCCTCCAGCGGACCGTCTCGGCGCACGTCGGCGACGATTGCCAACGATCGGGAGGGAAGCGCGCCCGAGCTGCACGCGCACCTGAAGCGGATCCACATCGGCCAGGTACTTCCGGCAGAACGCCTGGTCGACGAGCACCGCTTGACCGCTCGCGTAGTCGCGATCATCGAACCACCGGCCGCGAAGCACTTTGATGTCCAAAGCCTCGAGCCACTGATAGGCGCCCACTGCCGACATGGAGAACGTCCCTGTGACGGCACTTCCCTGCCTCGACAAGTCAACTGCGAACGGCAGGTTGCCAGACGGTTGAATAATCGCTCCCTCCCAATGTCCGAGGAGCTCGCTCTTCTGCGCAAGCGATGATCCCGAAAGCAGGACGCTGCACATGAGTCCCAGCGCGCCT
>JBMDXQ010000034.1:0-6516 GCA_048594975.1 Vicinamibacterales bacterium
CATGGGTCGGCTCGCCGGTCGGAGAATCGTGCAGAATCTGGGCCGTCCGCGACCGCCGGATGACGAGGCGCGCACGACAATCGTCCCCGCTGACACCGGTTTCAGTGACTCGGAGTGCCTGAAGTGCCACGACACTGCCAGAGACGTCAGACGGCAACGCCCCGGCTACTGGCACTGCGAGCAGTCGCACGCCAAATCGCTCTCGCGGCAGTACCCTTGCTCGTCGTGCCATGGCGATCTCTTTCCTTATCGGGGCAGTGCTCACCGGATGGACGGGGCGTCGATGGTCGCGTACTGCCGCGCCTGTCACGGTGTCCAGCCGCGGCAGGGTCCGCCCGCGCGCCCCGGAGATAGACAGCAAGAGTCCGACCCGTCGTCCGAGTGATGGCGCTCGGGCATTCCGTCGATGGTTCGAGGCCCTTCGTGCATGGGCGCGCATCATAGAATGGCAATCATGGTGCGGCAGCGCGGCGCGGTTCGGCCCTCGACGTCAAGGACCGACGTCAAGGCAACTTTTCCGGACGGCAGGGTGTTCGAAGGTCCGCTGGGCACGACCCTGGAACAGTTCATCCGCGCGGCGTACCCGGACGCGCCCGCACCAATCGCCGCGGCGCTCCAGGACGGACGGCTCCGGGAGCTGTCGGCCGAGCTGACTCGCGACGCGGAGCTGGTGCCGATCGCCATCGATCAGGACGATGGCGCGCGCATCTTCCGCCGATCGCTGATCTTCCTCATGGTCACGGCCGCGGCGGAGGAATTCCCGGACGCCGAGCTCGTGGTGCAGCACTCGGTGCCAGGCTTCGGCGGGTTCTACTGCGAGGTGCGGGCGCGGCCGCCGTTTTCGGATGCCGAGCTCGCCCGCATCGAGGCGCGGATGCGGGGCATCGTCGCTTCAGGCGCCAGCATCTCCAAGCTGCGCGTGCCGCCGTCAGACGCCGTCGCGCTGTTCGCCGAGCGGGGCGAGCTGGACAAGGCGCTGCTCTTCAGCCAGATCGGAACGGCCACGGTGCCGATGTACGAGCTGCGGGGCCGGAGGGACTACTACCAGGGCTACATGGTCACGGACGTCGGGTGTCTCGGGCCATTCGCGCTTCGCAACCACCCGCCCGGCTTCGTCCTCCACTTCCCCCACCAGAACAAGCCCACGTGCGTGAACGAGGCGGCGCCGTACCCGAAGCTGTTCAAGGTGTTCGAGCGCGCCAACTACCTCCTCGAGCAGCTCGGCATCCGGAACGTGGGCGCGCTGAACGACGCGGTGGCGGGCGGGCGGCTGCCAGAGGTGTCGCTCGTCGCCGAAGCGATGCACGAGGCGGCGGTCGCACAGATCGCACGCGACATCGCGTCGCATGCCGATCCGCCGATCAAGCTGGTGCTGGTCGCCGGCCCCTCCGCCTCGGGCAAGACGACGTTTTCGAAGCGGCTGGCCATTCAGCTGCTGGCGCGCGGTCTGAAGCCGTTTGCGCTGGCGGTGGACGACTACTTCCTGGACCGCGAGCTGACGCCGCGCGACGCGCATGGCGAGCACGACTTCGAGTCGCTCGAGGCGATTGACCTCCCGCTCCTCAACCAGCACGTGCGCTCGCTCGTCGCCAGCCGGCCGACGCAGCTGCCCCGCTACTCGTTCCTGCTCGGCCGCCGCGAGCACGGGCTCACGATGACGCTGCGCGAGGACAGCATCATCATCGTCGAAGGGATCCACGGGCTGAACCCGGCGCTCATCGCCGACGTTCCGCCGCACTCGATCTACCGCATCTACGTGTCGGCATTGACCCAGCTGAACCTCGATCGCCACAGCCGGATCAGCACCAGCGACACGCGGCTTATCAGGCGAGTGGTGCGCGACGCGGCAACGCGCGGCAACAGCGCGACCGAGAGCCTGCGCCGCTGGATCTCGGTCGGGCGCGGCGAGAAGCAGCACATCTTTCCGTTCCAGGAGAACAGCGACGCCATCTTCGATTCGTCGCTGGTCCACGACCTCGCCGTGCTGCGGCCGTTTGCCGAGCCGCTGCTGCTCCAGGTGGAACGGGATCTCGCGGAGTACCGGGAGGCCCGCCGGCTGATCGGCCTGCTGCGCTGGTTCCGGCCCGCCTCGCCCGCCAACGTCCCGGACAACTCGATCCTGCGCGAGTTCATCGGCGGGTCGATCCTGAAGGACTTCAGTATCTGGCCCGAGGCCGCGAAGCCATCGTCCGACCCGTCTCGTCGGACGGAATAGATCGGCGGAGGGCGGGAGTTCAGTTCGGCCGCATTAATCAGCGAGGCGGGCCGAGCACGTGTCGCAAGGTCAGCCCGAGGTCAGCCGGCGCCGCGAAGGTCCGCCATTCACGAACGACCTGACCTGAAGGTGAAGACAACGACAGCAACGCTCCGGTTGCGGCGTCTCCAGCCGCGACGCCACGGACCTTTTCCAGCGGCCAGTGGCCGGCATCCGAGACGACCGCCGCCAGTCTCGAATCGCCGTACAGCGCCATGGCCGCTTCAAGAAACACCAGCTGGCTGCGCGCGTCCGCAGGAGAGACGGCCGCTCGCAACGTCAACGTCCACCGGCCCGCCTGGGGCGCGGGCAGGGGGACGGCGGCATCGACGGGCGAGGCGCCGGCCGTCCGTCCGGCGAGCGGCGATCCCGCAAGCGGGCGCAGCAGCGGGTCCAGGCGGGGGTCGGCGAAGTCACCGCCGGCAGGATGCGAAAGTCTCTTCGCCTCGTGATCCCAATTCGGCCGTTCCACGCCCGCATACCAGTAGAGATTTCGTTCGAACGTGAGGCCCCGGCCGCTCACAATCATCGATGGCACGGCCGACACGAACACGTTGTCGAACACCCGGTTCGCGCGGCTGTCCGCGTAGACGACGTCCCGCGCCTGAACGGCGGGCGCGTCGATGACCGGCGCCCAATAGAAGGTGTTGTTGTGCACCAGCACGCCGTCGAGCACGCCCCCGTCCCACGTGGTGATGTAGAGGTCCCCCTGGCGGAGCGCGAGTTTCGGACTGCGGCCGTTGTTCAGGCAGACGTTGTGCCGGAGGATGCTGTTGGTCGTCGCCTCCTTGGCTGCGGCGAAGACGGAGAGGCAGTAACCCTGGGCGTCGTGGCCGTAGTTGTGCTCCACGACGTTGTCGTCGTTTCCCCAATCGATGTCGTAGACCCCGCCGTCCACGCCGGGAGAATCGGTGAAGAAGCCCTCGGTGAGCCGGACGGTGCACCGGCGGCAGCGCCAGGTCCAGATGCCGTTGGGCGTGCCGATCGTCTCCTTCGGCTGCAGGCCGGTCAGCCACGCCGCGCTCTTCTCGATGAGACCGTCCTCGACCTGGTAGAGGACGATGCCGTCGCCGGACACGTGGTGCACGAGCGTGTTCCGCACCGTCACGCGCCGCGCGCGCTGCTCCCGCGACGTGCCGATGACCATCACGCCCGCCCACTGGGTGGTGTGATGGGCAACGACGCCGTCGATCACCACTTCCTCGATCGCGGCGCCGGGCGTGCCGTCCACGACCACGAGCCCGGTGCGCTTCGTCTTCGGCTCCCCCGCGACGTCGCGAACGATCACGTTGCGCAGCCGAAAGTGACGGAGGGAGCCGGTGTCGCCGCCGATATAGATCCCGTGCGGACTTCCGCCGGCCATCTCGATGTTCTCGATGTCCCAGCCCTGCTGGTTGAACAACCTCAGCGCGGCAGGCGCGTTGCCAGCGTCGATGACCGGAGGGGCGCCCTCGCCGTAGCTGCCGATCCGAATCGGCCGCGTGCGATCGCCCGATCCCCGGGGGGAGAGCATGCCGGGACAGCGCGTTCCGCGGCGGAGGAGCACGGCGTCGCCGGGCGCGAAGACGGTAGTAGACACCTTCGCGAGCGTCCTCCAGGCCGTCGCGGGCGTTGTTCCGGGAGCCGCATCCGAGCCGGCGGCACAGTCGACGTAGTGGATCTCACCGAAGGCGACCGTCGCGGTCAGCAGGAGGATCGCGCAGCTCACCGGCGTGATGGCCACCGCACCCGGCATGGTTGTGCACTTTACCGGAGCGGCGGCTCTTCGGGTACGTGAAAAAGGGCCGGCTTGCGCCGGCCCTTGCCAGCAGCCCTGCAGGGCTGCGACTTCTGCTTCAACCAGCCCTGACAGGCTGCGCTACGACTGCTCGAGACCTCGAGCCCCGAGCCGCGAGGCGCCGATCGTTAGGCACAGCCGCTCGTCGTGCCGCAGTTGGCGCACTTGTAGCACGAGCCGCTGCGCACCATGATCGACCCGCAGGTCGAGCACGGCGGCGCGTCCTCCTGGTTCTGCATCGCGGCGAACGACGAGGTCGCGCGCGCCGTGATCGCCGCGGTGGGCGAGGCCCCTGCCGCCGCCGCCACGTCGAGCGGCAGCTGCTCGGGCGCCGACGCCTGCTCCTCGCGGTTGTTCACTCCGGCGCGGTACTGCGCGTCGTTCGACAGGAACTTCGACGCCATCCAGCGGAAGATGTAATCGACGATCGACTTGGCGAAGCGCACGTCCGGGTTCCTGGTCATGCCGCTCGGCTCGAACCGCACGTGGCTGAACTTGTCCACCAGGTCCTGCAGCGGCACCCCGTACTGCAGCGCGTAGCTGATCGCCTGCGCGAAGGCGTCGGCAAACCCGGAGATCGTCGACCCCTCTTTCGCCATGACGATGAACAGCTCGCCCGGCATGCCGTCCTCGTAGAGGCCGACGGTGATGTAGCCCTCGTGACCGGCGATGTCGAACTTGTGGGTAATCGCCGCGCGCTCGTCCGGCAGCCTGTGCCGTCGCGGGCCCGGATCGACTGGCGGCGCCGGCTGCGCCGCCTTCTCCTTGTCCTTCGAGGTGTTGAGCGGCTGCGTCCGCTTGCTGCCGTCGCGGTAGATCGACACCGCCTTGGCGCCGAGCCGCCACGCGTCCACGTAGGCCTGCTCGATCTCCTCGACCGTCGCCTCCTTCGGCACGTTGACGGTCTTGCTGATCGCGCCCGACAGGAACGGCTGCGTCGCCCCGACCATCTTGATGTGGCCCATGTAATGAATCGAGCGCACGCCGCGAGCCGGCTTGAAGGCGCAGTCGAACACCGCCAGGTCCTTGTCGCGGACGTGCGGTGCCCCTTCGATGGTCTCGTTCTCGTCGATGTACTCGACGATCTCCTTGATCTGTTGTGCGTTGTAGCCGAGGCGCGAGAGCGCCATCGGCACGGTCTGGTTGACGATCTTCATCAGGCCGCCGCCGACCAGCTTCTTGTACTTGACCAGCGCGATGTCCGGCTCGATGCCGGTCGTGTCGCAGTCCATCATGAAGCCGATCGTGCCGGTGGGGGCGAGGACGGTGGCCTGGGCGTTGCGGAACCCGTGCTGCTCGCCGAGCCCGATGACCTCGTCCCAGACCTGCTTCGCCGCCTCGAACAGGTCCTTCGGGACGTGCGTCCGGTCGATGTCCTTCAGGGCCGCGCGGTGCTTGCGCATGACGCGCAGGAACGGCTCGCGGTTCTGCTCGTAGCCGGCGAAGGGGCCGCCGTGGTCGCGCGCGATGCGCGCCGACTGCGCGTTGGCGGCGCCGTGCATGAGCGCGGTAATGGTTCCCGCATAGTCGCGCCCCGCCTCGCTGTCGTAGGGCAGCCCGCGCGACATCAGCAGCGCGCCCAGGTTGGCGTAGCCCAGGCCGAGCGGCCGGTACTCGTGGCTGTTGTTCGCGATCGCCGGCGTCGGATAGCTGGAGTTGTCGACCAGGATCTCCTGCGCGGTGATCATCACCCGGCACGCCGCCTCGAAGGCCACCACGTCGAACTGGCCCGCATGCTCACCATCGGGGCGGAGGAACTTCATCAGGTTGATCGACGCCAGGTTGCACGCCGAGTCGTCGAGGAACATGTACTCGGAGCAGGGATTGCTGGCGTTGATCCGCGCGGTGTTCGGGCAGGTGTGCCAGTCGTTCACCGTGGTGTCGAACTGCAGCCCCGGGTCGCCGCAGATCCAGGTCGCCTCGGCGATCTGGCGCATCAGGTCGCGCGCCCGGAAGCGGCCCATCACCTCGCCGGAGGTCACCGCGCGCGTCTCCCATTCGCCGTCGTCCAGCACCGCGCGCATGAACTCGTCGGTCACGCGCACGCTGTTGTTCGAGTTCTGGAAGAAGACCGAGGCGTAGGCCGGGCCGGTGAACGAGCCGTCGTAGCCGGCGTCGATGAGCGCCCAGGCCTTCCGCTCCTCGTCCGCCTTGCAGGTGACGAACTCCTCGATGTCGGGGTGGTCCGCGTCGAGGATCACCATCTTGGCGGCGCGGCGCGTCTTGCCGCCGGACTTGATGACGCCGGCAAAGGCATCGTAGCCCTTCATGAACGACACCGGGCCGCTCGCGGTCCCGCCGCCGGCCAGCAGCTCCTTCGACGAGCGGATCGAGGACAGGTTGGAGCCGGTGCCGGAGCCGTACTTGAACAGCATCCCCTCGGTCTTCGCGAGATCCAGGATCGACTGCATCGTGTCCTTCACGGAGTTGATGAAGCAGGCCGACCCCTGGGGATACGGCTCGATCACGACGTTGAACCAGACCG
>JBMDXQ010000035.1:0-107444 GCA_048594975.1 Vicinamibacterales bacterium
CCCGCGCGCCGTGCAACTGGGGGGGCGGGGCCTTTTGGGGGGGTCATGGGGCGGGGCCCCCGCCGCCCCGCGGCGCGCGGCGGTCGCCGCGCGGTTAGCTGCGCGACTTCATCACCAGCTTCCGCGCCGCGAACCTGACAACCTCCGGCACGTTGCGATCCGCCGCCAGCAGCTTGGCGTCGTGCTCGTTCAGCCGCGACAGCAGCGTCATCGAGATCGCTGGCGGCGTCTTCGGGTTGCGCACCAATGCCACCACGACGGCGTATCTCTTCAGCCAGCCGCGGTTGCCCGAGATGACGCGCAGCACGTCTTCGGTCACGTTCGTCATCCGGGCAAACCCCTCGACCTCGGTGACCGTCAGCTTGGGACTGCTCAGGACGGCCGCCGCCACCAGCTTGTTGGAATCGCGAATCAGCTGCGCCCGCTGCTCGCGCGTGCCCAGAATCGCCAGCTTGATGCGGCGGGGAACGGGGAGCCCTGCGAGGATCTTGGGGTCCGCCTCGGTCGGCGCGGCACCGCTCTCGGGCCCGGGTGCAGGACCTAGCGGGTCATCGGCGTGTGCCTCGCTGCCTTGCGCCGGCTCGACACCCCGGCCGGCGAAGAACTCGCGCATCTCCGCCGGGACGTCGGAGCGCGCCAGGAAGGCGGCGACCGCCGCAGCGGGCAGCTCGTCGAGCGTGGCCCGAGCCGTTGCCGATACCATCGCGTCGGGGTCGTCACTGAGCAGGATCAGCAGCGCCAGCTGCTCGTGGGCGCGAGGCGCGAAGGTGCCCTGCGCCGCCTCCAGCCGGACGTCCTGCGCCACTGCGCCGCGGCGGAACAGGTCGACGAGCGGGGAACGATAGCCGGGGTCCATGAACATCAGCGCGGCGCGTAGTCGGCAATGGTTGCCGGCGTGATGCGCACCTTCCGTACCTGGCCTGCGGCTCCCAGCGGCCGCGCCGGGCGGCCGTTGATGCTGAACGCACAGGCACCGGCGTCGCCCACCTCCAGGATCGCATCCTCGCGCACGTCCTGAACCACGCGCTCACCCGGCTGCATCAGGCGCGACATCACCGTCTGGCCGTCGGCGGTGAGCTTCACCCAGCACGGGCCGGTGGGGTGCAGCTCCAGCTTCATCCCCTGCGGCGCATCGCCCGCGCCGGCTGGAACCGCGGCCGGCGGCGGTGCGGATGCGTCCCGCGGCGGGCTGGAGGGTTGGACGACGCCGCCCGTGCCGGCCGGCGGCCGTTGCGCGTCGGGCGCGTGCGCCGCGGCGTCCTCGTGCGTGCCCGCGGCCGGCGGCGGAGGGAGCAGCGGAGCGGGGCGGCTTCGCAACGTGAAGTACAGGATGACGCCGATGAGCGGCAGGCTGACGGCGATCAGCTTCAGCACCACAGCGGCGATGCGTTGCTGGCTTTCGAACCTGCTTTCCTGCTCGCTGACGCGCGCCGGCACAGCGATCGCCGGCGGCGGCTCGCCGTAGAACAGTTCGAGGAACTCGCGGACGGTGTCGTCGGGATCGAGGCCGACTTCGATCGCGTACGCCCGGACGAAGGAGCGGCTGAAGATGCCGCCAGGCAACCTGGAGATGTCGTTGCGCTCCAGCGCCTCCAGTGCGTTGATCGAGATCTTCGTCTTCGCCGAGACCTGCCGCAGCGAGAGACCGCGCCGCTCGCGAGCCCGCCGCAGCTTCCCGCCGAAATCGGTCATTTCTCCCGAGGATAGCACGGGTCGAACGACCGCCGGACCGCGCGGATCCGGTCGGCCAGCCCTTCGCGCCCGGCAAACAGCCCGATTGCCGCAACGCCGGACGCGCGTGCCGCCGCGATCGCCGGTGCGTTCGTCACCGACACACCGCCGATGGCGAGCACCGGCAGCGCGACGGCGGCGCACACGCGTTGCAGCGCGTCGACGCCTGCGCTGCCGTGGCCCGGAGGCTTGCTCGCCGACGGAAACACGGTTCCAAACACGAGGTAGTCGCATCCGCCCGCATGTTCGGCTTCGACCGCTTCCGCCCGTGAATGGACAGAGCGGCCGATCAGGAAGGGCGGTGGCGCGATGCGGCGCGCCTCGGCGGCCGCCATCGAATCGGCGCGCAGATGCACGCCCGCAGCACGCGCGGCGATCGCCACGTCGAGCCGCTCGTTGACGATCACGCGTGCGCCGCTGCCCGCGACCGCCGCGAGCGCGGAGCGGACGGCCGCCAGCAGGGCGCGTGAGTCGAGACGCGGTTCGCGGATCTGAATCAGGTCAACGCCGGCGCGCGCGGCCTCACGGATGGCGCCGAAGTCCGGCAACCCGGTGCCGTCGGTGACGAGGCACAGGACGGGCGGGGTCAGCTGTCCGGGTTCCACCGCGCGCGATCCGACTGGTCCTGGGGCGATGGCGGCCGCGCGGCGCGCCGCCGCGCGATCAAACCGCCGAGCTCCCAGAGGCCCGCAACCGCGGTGATCCCGCCCAGCCCGGACACCGCGCCGCGCACGTACGGGTTGTCAATCCACGGCCGCAGCGCCGGCGCGTTCGCGGCGAAGAAGTTGCGGTCCCAGAACGCGGACCAGGGGGCCACGATCAGGATGAATCCCGCCTCCAGGAAGTAGGCCGCGAAGAGGACGCGGGTGAAGAAGGAGATGATCACCCTCCGGCCTGGACGCGGGACAACCGTTCCACCCGGGCGGCGACGTCGCGGTATTCGCCGGTCTCCGCCTGTAGCTCGATGAACACGGCCAGCGCGCGTGCCGTCTCGCCCATGCCGTCCAGCGTCAGGCCGAGCTCGTAGAGCAGCGCCAGGCCCGCGTCGGCGGAGGGGGCCGGCGCTTCCGCCGCGTGCTCCATCCACTCGACCGCCTGCGTCAGGTCGTTGCGCGTCTTGAACAGGCGCGCCAGCTGCGTGCCCGCCTCGAAGCGATGACGCGGCGATCGCGCCGCCCGCTTCAGCGACTGGATCGCGTCGTCGACCATCCCCATCTCCAGATACGTGGCCGCGAGCGTCATGTGCTGGGCCGCGTCCTCCGCGCCGCTCTGGCGCGTCACCTCGTCGCGAAAGTCCTGGAACACGTGTTCGAGATCCTTTCTGTGCGTCGCCGGCGGTGTGGACGGCGCGAAGTCCCGGGACAGCTCCGCGAGGGCGCGCTCGAGATCGATTGGCGCCGGCGCGGAGATCGGAGGCCTGTTCGGCGGGTGCGGCTCGGGTTTTTGCAGGGGTCCCTGCGCCGGCTGCTGCGGCCTCTCCCCCGCGGCGGTGTGGGCGACGGGGCGCTGCGCGTCAGGCTTGCGCGGCGGCCCGGTCCGCGGCGCCGCAGCCTGGGGCTTCTGCGGCGGTGCCGGCCGAGACGGCGCGGCAGCGCGCCGTTGCGGCGATGTCGGCGCGGGCACCGCGGGCCCCGGAGCGCCGCCCGCAGGCGCTCGGCGCGCCGCGACGACCACCGTCGCCGGCGCCGAGCCGGCGGCGCGCGGCACGGCCGTCGCGGCCGCCGGCTGATCCGCGTCGGCCAGCAGGTTCTCGGTAAACGGATCCGTGGCCATGAACGGCGCCTGGCCGTTGAGCCGCTCGGCGATCACGGCGTCCGGGTCCGCGACGTTCTGCATCCGGAGCGCGCGGCGGAAGCGATCGATGTGGGTCATGTCCCACGGCTCGCGCGCGACGAGGTCCTCGGCGATGACACGCGCCTCGGCCGCCAGCCCCTTCGCCAGGTACGCGTCGGCCAGCTGCGCCTGCGCCTCGAACATCGTCGCCTCGAGGCCGCCGTCGACGCAGACTTCCACGAGCCGCAGCAGCGCCTCCACCTGGTTCGGCACCCGCGCGACGAACTCCTCCAGCGCCGACGCCGCGTCGACCAGCTCGGCGGCGGCGACGTCGTTGTCGACGACGGCCTTGATGCAGGCGAGGGCAGCGTCCGGCCGGCTCGAGCCCAGCAACCACGCCAGCTCCATGACCCGGTGCCGGAGCTGGCGGTCGCGTGCCAGCAGCGCCGGCAGGACGTCGCGCGCGCTGTCGAGGCGCCCGGCGTGCAGCTCGTGTTCGGCGAACGCGAACATCAGGGCGGGATCGTCGCCCGCGGTGTCGCGATCGAGATACGCGCGCAGCTGCTCCGTGTCGCCAACGGCCAGCGCCTCGCGCGCCAGCATTGCGCGGCCGTCGCGGTCCTCGGGATTGAAGCGGACGGCATCGCGCAGCGCCTCGAGCGCCTCGGCCTGCCGCCCCTTCTCCCGCAGGTCGTCGTGCAGCTGCCGGAACCGCGCCGCGGCGCCGGCGCTGTCGCCGGCATGGGCCAGCACGCGAGCTGCGGCGGCGCGCGCGTCGAGGTCGGCGTGATCGAGATCACCCAGCCGCAGCACGATCTCGTCGGCGCCGCGCCGATCCCCGCGCTGGCGACGACGCGCCTCGACGGCCGTGAAGTACATCCGGGCGTCGGCGAGCAGCCCCTGCCGCGCGGCGATCTCCGCCAGGTTCAGCTGCGCCGATTCGTCGTCGGGACCGATCTTGAGGATCTTCTTGTAGAGGGCTCCGGCTTTCGGGTAGAAGCCCTCCTGCATGAAGTGATCGGCGATGCGCGCGAACTGGGCGATGGCGAGCGGCGTCTGCCCCGCACGCATGTAGAGGTCGCCGAGCGTGTTCGCCGTGTTCCAGTCCCTCGGCTGGTCCTCCACCACGCGGAGGTACTCCGCGATGGCGGCGTCGAGCCGTCCCTGGCGGAGGAACTTCTCCGCCTTCCTCAGGGTGTCTTCGCGGTCGAGAGCCACGGGATCTCCACGCGCCGGGAAGCCGACGAATTGGGCTGAGGAGTCATTCCATCGTATCAAACAGCGACGGGGGACGGAACGACCGCCGGTGGACCTCGGAGTATCCGAACTGCGAGACCGCGTCGAGATGATCCCGCGTGGCGTAGCCCTTGTGTCGGTCGAAGCCGTAGCGCGGGTCCTGGTGGTGCAGCTCGAGCATGACACGGTCGCGCGTGACCTTGGCGACGATGGACGCGGCGGCAATCGCGGTGCAGCGCGCGTCGCCGTGCACCACCGCACGCTGCGCCATGGGCAGATCGGGTACACGGAAGGCGTCCACGAGCACGATGTCGGGCAGCGGGGAGAGCGACAGGATCGCCCGCTGCATCGCCCGCAGCGAGGCCTGGTGGATGTTGATGCTGTCGATTTCCCGCGGACCGGCGGCGGCGACCGCCCAGGCAATCGAATTGCGCGTGATGCGGTCGTAGAGCCGGACGCGTTCCAGCGCCGTCACGGTTTTCGAGTCGCAGATACGCGGGATGTAACGCCGCGGGTCCAGCACGACGGCGGCCGCCACCACCGGTCCGGCCAGGCAGCCGCGGCCAACTTCGTCCACGCCGGCCACATGGTTGAAGCCCATGCGGCGGAGGATGTTCTCCAGCGTGCGAAAGGATCGCACCTTCATCGTGGACCCCGGGGACGAACGACGAAGACGCGGCTACTGCTTCTTCTGCTCCCGCATCCTCGCCGCCTTGCCCTTCAGATCGCGCAGGAAGTAGAGCTTTGCGCGCCGGACCTTCGCCGTCCGTACGACGTCGATTCTGTCGATGACCGGCGAATGGAGCGGGAAGATCCGCTCGACGCCCTGGCCGAACGACACCTTGCGCACCGTGAAGGTCGCGCGGGCGCCGCCGCGGTGCATGCCGATCACCATGCCCTCGAACACCTGGATCCGTTCCTTGTCGCCTTCACGCACCTTCACGTGGACGCGAACGGTGTCGCCAGGCTTGATCGCCGGGCGCTCGGTCAGGTTGCGGCGCTCGACGGTCTCTACGGCGTTCATCGCACGCTCTCCTTTCTGCTCTTCCTGAGCTCTTCCAGTATCTCGCGATCGGCGGCGTCCAGCCGCTCCTCCTCGAGCAGGTCCGGCCGGCGGTCCAGCGTCCTCGCCAGCGCTTCGCGGCGGCGCCAGCGCTCGATCGCCTGATGATGCCCGGACAGCAGCACCGCCGGCACCTCCATCCCGCGGAAGTCGGCCGGGCGGGTGTACTGCGGGAAGTCGAGCAACCCGCGCGCGAAAGTGTCCCGCGCCACCGAGCCCTCGTCACCCACCACGCCGCGGACGAGCCGGGCGACCGCATCGACGATGACCAGCGCCGCCAGTTCCCCACCCGACAGTACGTAGTCGCCAATCGAGATCTCGTCGGTCGCGAGCACCTGCCGGACGCGCTCGTCTACGCCTTCGTACCGCCCGCACAACACGACCAGGTGCGGCAGCCGGCTCAAGCGCTCAGCCTCGGCGTGCGAGAAGGCGCGTCCGTCCGGCGAGGTCAGGATGACCGCCGAGGGCTCTCCACGTTCCGCCCGGATCCGCTCCACCGAGCGAAACAGCGGCTCCGGCTTGAGCACCATCCCCGGTCCCCCGCCGAACGGCACGTCGTCGACCACCCGGTGGCGATCGGTCGTGGCGTCGCGCAGGTCGTGGACCCTGACGTCGAGCAGCCCGCGGGCGATGGCGCGGCCGATGATCCCTTCGGCGAGCGGCGCCTCCACCATCCTGGGGAAGATGGTGACGATATCGATTCTCATAGTGGCGGGGGCCCCTGCGCTCCGCCCAGCTCACTTTGCTCCGCTCGCTCTCCGCAGCTCGCTCAGCTCCGTTCGCGCTTCATGGTGGCGGGACCCTTGCCCCCTCGACGTCGTTCAGGGCACCCGAGCCGCGCGGGAGGCTCCTCTTACCCCTGCCCCCTCCACCTCTGTCTTGGCTCGTTCAGCTCGAGCAGGCCCTGGGGCGGATTCACGACGATCCGTTTCGCAGGGAGATCGACCGCCACGATCTCGGCAGCCAGAGGGATCATCACCTCGCCGCGGGCGCTCTCCACCAGCAGGTGGCTGCGCTCCAACGGCCCCTCCACGGCCGTCACCATCCCGACTACCCTGCCACAGCTCTCGACCACCTCGCAGCCGACGAGATCGTGGTGGTAGAACGTGTTCTCGGGCAGCGGCTCCATGCCGTCCGCGTCGGCCCAGAGCTCCGTTCCGGCCAGCGATTCCGCGTCGTCCATCGTGTCAATCCCGTCGAGCGCGATGATCGGACGTCCCTGCTGGAACCTCACCTCCCGAATCCCGCGCGCGACAGCCGACGGCTCCGGTCCGACGAGGAGCACCTGCCCGGCCTGGAATCGCTGCTCCGGGAAGTCCGTCTCCGGATTCACGATCACCTGGCCCCGGTTGCCGTGCGCGCGGGCCACGCGCCCGACGAGCAGCAGATCTCCAGGCATATCGCCCGCTTCGAGACCTCCCGGCTTCTCCGCATTCCGAGTCTGCCCGGCGCATCGGCGAGCGCCGGACCGAGACCTGACCGGCAGGAACCCCGCCGCGCTACTCCTGGTCGCGGAACTCGACGACCGCTTTCAGTCCTTCGAGCTCGGCGGCCGAGGCCGCCAGCGCGCGGAGTGCCATCGCGGTGCGGCCCTGCCGCCCGATGACGCGGCCAAGATCACCGGGCGCCATGAACAGCTCCACGAGCGTCTGCCCGCGGTGGGCGCGCTCAGTAACGCGCACCGCGTCGGGATGGTCGGCCAGCGCCCGGGCCACGACTTCGATGACGTCGCGCGTGCGGCTCACGGCACCGGCTGTTCCGCCGGCTGTTCCGCCGCCGGCGCCTTCGGCAGCCTCGCGACCAGCGTCCGTACCGTATCGGACGGCTGCGCGCCCTTCTTCAACCAGTAGTCCAGCCGCTCGCGTTTGACGTCGAGCGTCTCCGGGGTGGTGCGCGGGTTGTAGTGCCCCAGCACCTCGACGAAGCTGCTTTCTCTCGCCGCGGCCGAATCGGTGACGACCACGCGGAAGAACGGGCGCTTCTTGGAACCTGTGCGTCTCAAACGGATGACAAGCATCTGTCCTCTTTACTTAGTGCGCGGGGCCCCCACCCCCCACGCGCTTGACGGCGGCTTCGGCGCCGGGCGCGCTTTGCGGTTGCCCTCGCTTCGCTCTGCGGCCGTACGTTCTCGCCGGCCAAATTCGCTGCTCGGCGGGATCAGCGGTTCATCATCGACTTGACGGCGCGCAGGCCCTTCTTCGGGCCCAGACCGGCGAGGCCGCCAATCTGCTTCAGCATCCTCTTCATTTGCACGAACTGCTTCAGCAGCCGGTTCACGTCCTCCACCGACGTGCCGCTGCCCTTCGCGATCCGCTTCCGGCGCTGCCCGTTGATCAGCTGGTGGTTGCGCCGCTCCCTGGCCGTCATCGAGTTGATGATCGCCTCGACGCGCGCCAGCTGCTGGTCATCGACCTGGCCGCGCGCCGCGGTCATCTCCTTCAGGTTGCCCAGGCCCGGCAGCATTCCCAGGATCTGCTCGAGCGGCCCCATCTTCTTGATAGTGCGCAGCTGGTCGCGGAAGTCTTCGAGCGTGAAATCGTCCTGTCGGATCTTGCGTTCGAGCTTCGCCGCGTCCTCCACCGAGACCGCTTCTTCCGCCTTCTCGATGAGCGAGAGCACGTCGCCCATGCCGAGCACGCGCGAAACGACGCGATCGGGATGGAAGGGCTCGAGGTCCTGCAGCCGCTCGCCGCTGCCGACAAACGCGATCGGCACCCCGACGACGCCGACGACCGACAGGGCGGCGCCGCCGCGGGCGTCGCCATCCATCTTGGTCAGCACCACGCCGGAGACGCCGACGCGGCGGTTGAACTCGCCGGCGCTCTTGATCGCGTCCTGGCCGGTCATCGCATCGGCGACGTAGAGCAGGTCCGTCGGGGCCACCGCCCCCTTGATCGCCGTCAGCTCCTCCATCAGCTCGTCGTCGATGTGCAGGCGACCCGCGGTGTCTACGATGACCACATCGAAGCCGGCGTTGCGCGCCTCGGTGACGGCCCCGGTGGCACGCCGGACCGGGTCCATGTCGCCGCCCGGATCGTGCACCCGCACGCCGGCCTGCCTGCCGACCAGCGTCAGCTGCTGGATGGCGGCGGGACGGCGGACGTCGCTCGACACCAGGATCGGGTGACGTCCCTGCTTCGCGAGCCAGCGCCCCAGCTTTCCCGCGGTGGTCGTCTTGCCGGAGCCCTGCAGGCCGAGCAGCAGGATCACGCGCGGCCGCGCGTTCGACGGCGGCAGGCCGCCGGCGGTATCGCCGAACAGCGCCAGCATCTCGTCGCGCACGATGCGCACGACCTGCTGGTCGGGCGTCAGGCTCTTGAGCACGTCCTGGTCGACCGCCTTGTCGCGCACCCGGTCGATGAACGCCCTGACCACTTTGAAGTTGACGTCCGCCTCGAGCAGCGCCATGCGGATCTCGCGCAGCGCGGCCTCGACGGTCTGCTCCGTCAGGCGGGCTTCACCCCGCAGCGAGCGAAAGACGTCCTGCAGGCGCGTGCTGAGCGATTCGAACATGACCCGTGGACCGTGCGGTGTCGCCCGCCGGACCGTTCAGCCTACGGCAGGCTAACCGGCGGAAATGCAAACACTTATCGTAGACGAGAGGCCGAGCCGGCGTCAAACCTTAAACGGAGGTGAGCTTGTGCCCGAGCTTGTCCTTCTTGGTCTTGAGGTAGCGCCGTGTGTGATCGGACGCGGGGATCTCGAGCGGGATCCAGTCGACGACGGACAGCTGGTAACCCTCCAGGCCGACCAGCTTCCGGGGGTTGTTGGAGAGCAGCCGCATCGACCGGACCCCGAGGTCCCTCAGGATCTGCGCCCCGGTGCCGTAGTCGCGCTGGTCGGGCTTGAACCCGAGCCGCTCGTTGGCTTCGACCGTATCAAAGCCCTGATCCTGCAGCTCGTAGGCGCGAATCTTGTTCGCCAGCCCGATGCCCCTCCCTTCCTGGTTCAGATAGAGCAGCACGCCGCGACCCTCGGCGGCGATGCGCTGTATCGCGGTGTCCAGCTGCGGCCCGCAGTCGCAGCGCGCCGAGTGGAACACGTCGCCGGTGAGGCAGCGCGAGTGGACGCGGACCAGCACGTTCTCGCCGTCGCCGACCTCGCCCTTGACCAGCGCCACGTGCGTCTCGCGATCGATCACGCTCTCGTACGCGAACACGCGGAAGTCCCCGTGGTCGGTCGGCAGTGCGGCGGACGCGACACGCCGCACCAGCCCTTCCGTCCGCATCCGGTACTGGATCAGGTCGGCGATCGTGATCACGAGCAGCTTGTGCCGCCTGGCGAACCTGGTCAGCTCCGGCACGCGCGCCATCGTGCCGTCCTCGTTCATGATTTCGCAGATGACGCCAGCCGGGTACAGCCCCGCGATGCGCGCCAGGTCGACCGCCGCTTCCGTCTGGCCGGCGCGCACGAGGACGCCGCCGTTGCGCGCCTTCAGCGGGAACATGTGGCCCGGGCGGGCGAGATCGGCGGGACGTGTCGCCGGGTCGATCGCCGCCAGCACCGTGGCCGCGCGATCCGGCGCGGAGATCCCCGTGCTCGTCACCCCCTTGGCCTCGATCGATACGCAGAACGCGGTGTCGAAGCGCGCGGTGTTCTGCGTGACCATCTGCGGGATGTCGAGCTCCGCGAGCCGCTCCTCGGTCATCGGCATGCAGATCAGCCCGCGGCCGTGCTTGGCCATGAAGTTGACCGCCTCCGGCGTGATGCGTTCGGCGGCGATCGTGAGATCCCCCTCGTTCTCGCGGTCCTCGTCGTCGACGACGATGATCATTCGGCCCTCGCGGATCGCCTCGATGGCGTCCTCGATCGGCGCGAACGGAGACTTGCGGCGGCGGCCGCGCCCGGCTGGCATGCTAGACCTTCTTCCCCGCGCCGGCGATCTCGGCGGCGCGGACCACGTACTTGCCGATGATGTCGCACTCCAGGTTGACGAGATCCCCCGGTTTCGCGTGCCGGAGCATGGTGTTGTCCCAGGTGTAGGGGATGATCTGGACGTCGAAGCGCTGCGCGTCCACCCCGGCAACCGTGAGGCTGATCCCGTTCACGGCGATCGAGCCCTTGCGGACGATGCAGGACGCCAGCGCCGGCGGGAACTTCACCGTCAACCAGTACGACTCGCCGTCCTGGCGGATGTCCTCGAGGGTAGCCGTCGCGTCGACGTGCCCCTGCACGAAGTGGCCGCCGAGGCGCGCGTCGGCGCGGAGCGGTCGCTCCAGGTTGACGACCGTACCCGGCTTCAGCGATCCGAGCGTGCTCACGCGTGCAGTTTCCGGCGAGATGTCAGCCTGCACGCCGGCGGCGTTGGCGGCGACGACGGTGAGGCACACGCCGTTGACCGCCAGACTCTCGCCCGCCGTCAGCTCCGCGGCGATAGGCGCGGTCAGCCGCAGCCGGAAACCGGAGGCGGTCGGTCTCATCTCCGCCACCTCGCCGAGGGCTTCAATCAGGCCTGTGAACATACCCTTCGATCCGGACGTCCTCGCCGAGCGCGACGGCGGTCACCTCGCTGACGAGGCCGCTGCCGAGGACGGGAAACGCCACCCACCCGACGCCGCCGGGTCCGAGCGCGCGCGGTGCGACGTAGAGATCGACGCCGTCCACCAGCCCGGCATCCCAGAACGCAGCGTGCAGCGTCGGCCCCCCTTCCACGACGAGCGAGGTGATCCCCTCGGAGGCGAGCAGCTCGAGGGCCGTCCGCAGCGTCGCCGGGGGCTGCAGGAGCTCGACGCGCGCGCCCGTCGCGCAGAGCGCCCGCACATGGTCGGGAGCGGCGTCGGCGGCTGAGGGCGTACTCATGATTATGACCGGGCCCGCGTCCAGCGTCGAGAGCACGCGCGCGTTCGCCGGCGTGCGCAGGCGGCGGTCGAACACCACGCGGGTGAGCGGCCGGGCGCGGTACGCCCCCCGGGCGGTCAGCAGCGGATCGTCGGCGAGCACGGTCCCGGATCCGACGGCAATCGCGTCCACCTCGGCCCGCTGCCGGTGAATCGCGCGCGTGGCGGCGGCTCCGGTGATGCGCGTGCGCTCGCCAGGCGCCGCGGCGACGCGCCCGTCGAGGCTCATCGCCGCTTTCATCACGACGAACGGGCGGTTGCGGGTGATGCGGGTGAAGAACGGCCGGTTGAGGCGCTCGGCCTCGGCATGGCACACCCCGACAGCCACCTCGACGCCGCGCTGTCGCAGGTACGCGATCCCGCCGCCGGCGACCAGCGGGTTGGGATCTTCGGTGGCGACCACCACGCGGGCGATTCCGGCGTCGACGATTTCGGGCGCGCACGGCCCCGTGCGGCCGGTATGGCAGCACGGCTCGAGGGTGCAGTACAACGTTGCGCCGCTGGCGAGTTCGCCGGCGTCGCGCAGCGCGTGAATCTCGGCATGCGGCCCGCCGGCGTACTCGTGCGTTCCGCGGCCGACGACCACGCCCTCGCCGTCGACGACGACGGCGCCGACCATCGGGTTCGGGCTGGTGCAGCCGCGCCCGCGCTCGGCGAGCGCCAGCGCCCTCCTCATGTAAAGGGCGTCCGTGGGCTGGGAGGACACTCGTCAACCCCCAACTGCCAGCTGCCAACGACCAGCCTGGTCGACTCCCACTGTACCTGCCAAAGCCAGATGCCAACCGTCCGACGATGGCCGGGATGTGCCCGCCAAGACGTGCCCACTCGGCAATCCGCAGTTACCATTTCTCTTCAAACAGAGCATCAACGTACTCGTCGGGCGAAAACGGGATCAGATCATCGATTGCCTCGCCGATGCCCACGTAACGGATCGGGAGCTTCAGGTCGTGCGCGATGGCGACGGCGATGCCCCCCTTGGCGGTACCGTCGAGCTTGGTCAACACGATCCCGTTCACGCCGGCGACCGTCATGAACTCGCGCGCCTGGGCAAGCCCGTTCTGGCCGACGGTGGCGTCGAGCACGAGCAGGACCTCGTGCGGCGCGCCGTCGACTTCGCGGGCGGCGACGCGCCGGATCTTCTCCAGTTCGCTCATCAGGTTCACGCGCGTGTGCAGGCGGCCGGCGGTGTCGACGATGATGACGTCGCGCCCGCGCGCCTTGCCGGCGGCAATCGCGTCGAAGACGACGGCCGCGGGGTCGGCTCCGGCGCGGGCACGGATGATGTCGACACCGGCGCGGTGCGCCCAGATCTCGAGCTGCTCGACCGCGGCGGCGCGAAACGTGTCGGCCGCGCAGATGAGCGGGCTCCCGCCTGAATCCTTGATCAGCCGCGCGAGCTTGCCGACGGTGGTCGTCTTGCCCGTCCCGTTCACGCCCACGATCATCACCACGCGCGGCGTGTGTCCGTTGCCCACGGGAACGTTCGCGCCGCTCAGGATCGCGCGGATCTCTTCTTTCACCAGCGCGCGAAGCGACTCGCCGTGCGTGCGCTTCTCGCGGACGGCGTTCACGATCCGATCGGTGGCGGCAACGCCGACGTCAGCCGAGATCAACGCCTCCTCCAGCGCCTCGGCCGTGTCGACGTCGACCGGCCGGCTGCGCTGTTCCGGCGCGTCCGCGCGCCGAACCGCCTCCTCGAAGCGTTCTACGAACTGCTGCTTCGTCCGGCCCAGCGACTGCTTGATCCTGTCGAAGAAACCCATCTTGGACGCTACCGTCAAGGACATGACAAATGACAATCGGAGTCACACGCCATTCGCCATTCGCCATTCGGCATTCGGCATTCGCCATTGACATGCTTCAGCGATCGGCCTCGGCCCGCTGTCGTCTCCCCATCAGCGACTCGACGGCGACCATCGGCGAGGACCTCCCCTCCAGCACCGCGGCCATCTGCGCCGTGATTGGGAGCTCCACCCCGTGGCGTGCGCCGAGCGCGAGCGCGGCACCGGTCGTGCGCACGCCCTCGGCGACCATGCGGATGTCGCGGAGGATATCGATGAGCGGCCGGCCGCGCCCAAGCTCGACGCCCACGCGACGGTTGCGGCTCAGGTCGCTGGTGCAGGTCAGCACCAAGTCCCCGAGCCCGCTCAATCCGGCAAGCGTCTCCCGCCGTCCGCCCGCGGCGCACGCCAGCCGTGAGATTTCCGCGAGGCCGCGGGTGATGAGCGCGGCCATGGCGTTGTGCCCCAGTCCGAGCCCCTCGACGCACCCGGCCGCGATGGCGATGACGTTCTTCAGCGCCCCCCCGATCTCCACACCCGCCACGTCGTCGCTCGCGTAGATGCGGAAGCCGCGCCCGCGGAACTGCTCCTGCACGGCCTCGACAGCTGCCGCGTCGGTGGACGCGGCCAGCACCGCGGTCGGCAGCTCCCGCGCCACTTCGGCCGCGAAGCTCGGTCCCGACAGCACGACGATGGGATGGCGGCTGCCGGTCTCGGCGGCGATGACCTGCGACATGCGAAGCAGCGACTCCGTTTCGAGCCCCTTCGCCGCGCTCACGAGAATGGTGCCCGGCGCGAGCAGCGGCGCAGCCGCGCGTACGACCGTGCGTACCCCGTGCGTGGGCACCGCCACGACCACGCACTCTGCACGGTGGAGGGCGCCCCCCATCGAAGTCGTGACGGCGACGGTGTCGGGCAGCGGGATGTCTGGCAGGAAGCGCGGATTGCGGCGCGTCTCCACCATCGCCGCAACCATCGCGGTGCCGCGCGCCCAGAGCTGGACGCCGCGTCCCGCACGCGCCATGTGCACCGCCAGCGCCGTCCCCCAGCTGCCCGCGCCCAGGATGGCGATCGGCATCACGCATTGGCTCCCATGCGCCGCTCCGTGCCGGCCAGTAGCCGGCGCAGGTTCGTGCGGTGCCGGAACACGATGAGGCTGCCCGTTCCTGCTGCCGCGCCGACGACCGCCGACGGCGCCCCGAAGAGCCACGCCATCGGCGGCAGCGCGACCGCGGCGGCCAGGGATCCCAGCGACACATAGCGCGTTGCCCAGACGATGACGACGAAGAGTGCGGCGGCAATCGCCGTCGGGGCGGGCGCAAGGACGGCAAACACGCCGGCCGCGACGGCAACGCCTTTGCCGCCGTGGAAGCGCAGCCACACAGGATAGACGTGTCCAACGACCGCCGCAGCGCCCCCGGCCGCGACGAGCGCGCCCGAAGCCGTCAGCTCGATGAGCAGTACCGCTGCGACCCCCTTGCCGACGTCGAGCGCCATTGCCGCGAGGCCACGCCACGTTCCGGCCGTGCGCAGCACGTTGGCGGCGCCGACGTTGCCGCTGCCCGACTGCCGGAGGTCGACGCCGGCGCGGCGGGCGAGGAGAAACGCGAACGGGATCGATCCCGCGAGGTAGCCGAGGACGACCGCCAGCATCAGGCCAATGGTACTCGCAGCAGGGGCTCGTACTGCGACCCCTTCGGCGACAGCCGGCTGCGAAACAGCGTGACGGCGTCGACGCGGCTCGACCCGCACATGGCGGATAGCGCCGCAAGCGCCTCGCGCACTGGAGCCGGCGACCCACGACGGATCTCCCTGACGCGCGCGATGGTCAGGTGCGGCGAGTAGGGCCGCTTCTCTTCCTCGAAGCCGAGAGCGACGAGCCGATCCCTGACCTCGCCGTACACCTGCCGGATCGTGTCCGCACCGCGGGTGATCCCCAACCAGAACACCCGCGGCGGACCGGAGCGCGGGAACGCGCCCAGCCCGTTGACGCTGACGTCGAAGGCCGGTGTCGCGAATCGCGATTGCAGCGCTGCGCCCACCTCGGCGGCCCGATCCTCGGGGACCTCGCCGATGAACCAGAGCGTGATGTGGAGGTTTCCGGCATCCACCCACCGGGCGCTGACGTCGGTGCCCGCTCGGATCAGCGCGGCGCGGAGCAGGTCGGCAGCCCGGGCCGCTGCGACCCTGACGTCCTCAGCGAGTTCGATACCGACAAAGAGGCGCATACGCATGCGCGAAGTGGTAAGGAGCCAGTAGTAAGTGGTACCTTGCCTCCTTCACTTCGCGACCCGCTTCCTCACCATGTCCAGCGCCGTCTGCGTGGACTGGTATTTGACCTGCACGCGGCTGCCGGCGAAGACGAACGTGCGCACTTCCGGGTCGCCCTGCGGGCCGGCGACGGCGATCGCGACCGTGCCCACGGGCTTCTGCGGCGTGCCGCCATCCGGCCCCGCGACACCGGTGATGCCCACGCCGACGTCCGCGCCCGTTCGCGCGCGCGCGCCGGCGGCCATCGCCAACGCGACCGGCTCGCTCACCGCGCCGTGCTGCGCGAGCGCGGCGTCGTCGACGCCCGCCAGGCTCGTCTTCAGATCGTTGCTGTAGGCGACGATGCCGCCGCGCACGTAGGCCGAGCTGCCCGGTACGTCGGTGAGGCGGGACATCAAGAGACCGCCCGTGCACGACTCGATCCCGGCGATCGTCAGGCCGCGCTCCTTCAGCAGCCGGCCGACCACCTCCTCGAGGAGGCGGCCGTCCGTGCTGAAGACGGCGTTCCCCAGCGCTGCAACCAGCACGTCGCGCGCCTCGTCCAACCGCGCCCGCGCCGCGTCGTAATCGGCTGAACGCAGTGTGAGGTGGACCTCGATCTGACCCGGCGCGGCGAGGATCGTGGTCTCGATTGGCGGCGTGGCGTCGCGCCACCGCGAGTAGATCGGCTGAATCGCCTCTTCGACGTGCGATTCGGTGCGGCCCGCGATGTACAGCGACGTCGTGTAGCTGCGCTCCGCCCCTGCACGGGCGGCGAGCGGGCCCTCGCACAGGCGAGCCATCATCGGCTGCAGCTCGCGCGGAGGTCCCGGCAGCAGCACCACCACCTGGCTGCCGTGCGCGATGTACAGGCCGGGAGCCGTGCCGTTCGGGTTGTCGAGCACCAGCGCACCGCGCGGCACCTGCGCCTGTCGGCGGTTGACCTCGGGCATGCGCATGCCGCGCCGGGCAAACCGGCGCTCGATGGCGGCCACGATTGTCGGATCCTCCGCGAGCGCGAGCTCGAGCGCGCCCGCAACGACCTCCCGCGTCACGTCGTCGTCAGTCGGACCGAGGCCCCCGGTCAGGATGACGAGGTCGGCACGCGAGAGCACCTGCGAGAAGAGAGTGGAGAGCGTCGCCCGATCGTCGCCCACCACCGCCTTCGCGCGCAGCTCGATGCCGAGTGCTGCGAGCTGACCGGCCAGGTACAGCGAGTTGGTGTCGAGCCGTGTGGCCCCAAGCAGCTCGCTGCCAACCGCGATGATCTCCGCGGTCCGGAGCACGCCGCCGGGTGCTATGCGATCCATCCAGGCAAGATCCACATCGACAGGCGCAGCGCCAGGTTGGCGTACACGGCGGCCATCGCGTCGTCGGCCATCACGCCCAGTCCGCCGTGCAGCCGCTCGAGGGAACGCGCCGGCCACGGCTTGAGCACGTCGAACAACCGGAACAGGAAGAAGCCCGCGAGCGCACCGGACCAGCCGACCGGGACGAACGCCAGCGTGATCAGCATCCCGACGACCTCGTCGATCACGACCGGGCCGGGATCAATGCCGCCGAAGTACCGCTCCGCCGTCGTTCCCGCCCACACGCCAGCCGCAAAGAGCGCGGCGATCGCGCCGGCCTCGACCAGCGGCGAGCCGGCCCAGCGGATCAGCACGTACGCGACGAGGCCGGCGGCGGAGCCGACAGTACCCGGTGCGAACGGGAAGTACCCGCTGTAGGCCGCGGTGGCAACGAAGACGGCAACGCGGGTCACGCGCGGACGACGCGGGTGCCAGCCAGGCGATCGTGGACCGCGCGGCCGTCCGCGGTGAAGAGAGCCGGGAGCAGACCGAGGCCCGCCGGCAGCACGCTGAGAAACCACGCCGCCGCGCGCACGACGGCGACGCCGAGCGGCACGCCTTCGATGCCGTCAGGGTCGGCGGCGGGAACCACCCTGAGGCCGAATGCCATCTTTCCCGGCGTCTGCCCGCCCACCGTGACGAACGCCACGAAGTATCCGCCGTTCTGGAGCAGCAGGAAAGACAGGAACGGAACCGGTGGAAGAAGGGCGACATCCGCCGGCTCGAGGCCGCAGAGCCGCAAGGTGAAGTAGAGGATCGCAAGATCGACCGCGCCCAGGAGCGCGAGGTCGATCGACCCGGCTGCGAGGCGGCGTCCGAGCGGCGCAGCGGTCTGCTCGGCCGCAGGCGGCTGCTCAGCGTCGTGATCCCGCGGCGCGTGCCGCGCACGCGCCGGCTGCTGGTCTCGCTCCTCCTCGTCCGAACCGAGATCCAGCTCCGCTTCTTCCACGCGCGGGCGGCGCAGAGGCCGGACGAACGCAGGCGTGGACTTGCGAACGGCCAGCGGCGGCCGCGGAACGGCAGGCGGGGCGACCAGAGGTCGATCGTCCAGGCCCCCGTCGTTGAAAAGCGGCAGGTCGAGCGCGGTGCCTGCTTGCGCGTGCAGGGCCGGAGGGGCGCGGTGTGCCCCGGACGGATCGCTCAGGGCGAGATCGGACAGTGGCCCGATCGGCTCATCGCCGGTCTGGATGGGAAGATCGAGCGGGGCATCAGGCGTGCTGAGCGCGAACTCGTAACCGCAGTTGCGGCAGCGATCGCCCGCGTCAAAGCTGATGTAGTGGCACTTGGGACATCTCATCGGCCCGGCATCCCGCAAGCGGCGCGGAGCGCGTCGGGCGGCAGCGCCGCGTCCGTTCCCCGGGCGGCGGCGAGCAGCTGCCGCTGGATCGCGGCGCGGCACGCGTCAGCCTGCGCGCGAAGCGGATCCCCCGGCCGGATCGCTTCGAGCGCGCCCAGCGCGTCGTGGAGTTTGCCCTTCGCGTAGAGATCGCGGCCGCGCTCGAGCCACACGTCGGAGGCCGCGGGGACAGGCAGCGGCTCGACGGCCGCCGACGAGGGCGCGGCCGCCGGCGGCGGCGTCCACGTCAGCCAGGCATCGCCGCGAATCCAGAGCACGACCGCGACAACGGTCGCGACGAGCAGCCCGGCTGCCACGCCGGCGGCGACCCATACCATGCGCGAGCGGCCGGTGACCGCGCGCGGGGCGCGCGCGTAGGTCGCGAGGAGCGGATCGTCACGTGCATCGGCTGCGGGCTCCACCGGGACCGACACCGCGTCGAGCCGGTCGAGGCGATTCAGCAGGGCGAGCGCCTCTTCGCTCGCGCCGCGCTCCAGCGCCGACGAAAGGAGCCGGCGTGCGCCGTCGATGTCGCCGCGATCGAACGCCGCGGCACCGGAATGCACCAGCTCGTCGCCCTCGCGCTGGCGCTCTGCGATCGCGCCGCGCGCCCGCTCGATGTAGGCCCGCGCCCGTGCATGGCCGCGATCGAGGAACAGCACCCTCGTCCACACGTTGATGGCGAGGTCGTAGCGGCCCCGGAAGTAGTGATCGAGCCCCGCGAGCAGCAGTTCCTCGACGCGCCCGTCGCGATCGCGATCCGGTCCGTCGCCGGCAGCGCGAACTCGATCGGGGCGGTACACGTCGGTCATCGGGTGGGGTGATTATACGCCAGTCGACTGTCGACGGTCGCAGGTCAGAGTCAGAATCAGAGTCAGGGTCAGAGTCAGAATCAGAGTCAGAGTCGAGACTCAGAGTCGAAGGCGGCATCGCGGCCCGGGGCAGGGGCGTTGGTCCTCGAATCCCGACGTGCGACGCCGAATCGCCACCTCGACTGCTGACTCGGACTCTCGACGTGATTCTCGACTCCGACTCTGACTCTGATTCTGATTCTGACTCTGGCTGTGATTCTGATTCTGACTCTGACTCTGGCTCTGACTCTGACTTTCGACTGTCGACTATCGACTGTCGTAAGCTGTAGGCGACCCGTGCCGACGATCCAGTGCATCCCGAACGTGAGCGAAGGGCGCAGCCGCGAGGTGGTGGAACGCATGGCCGACGCGATCCGCTCGGTCGGCGGGGTGCGGCTCCTCGACTACTCCTCCGACGCGTCACACAACCGATCGGTGTTCACGATGGCCGGTGACGCGGAGCCGCTGCGGCGCGCGGTGCTGGCGCTCTTCGAGCAGGCAACGGCCGCGATCGACCTCCGGACGCACCGCGGCGAACACCCGCGCCTCGGCGCGGTCGACGTGGTCCCCTTCGTGCCCATCGAGGGCGTGACGATGGAGACGTGCGTCGGGCTGGCGAAGCAGGTCGGCGCCGAAGTGGCCGAGCGCTTCGGCATCCCGGTGTACCTGTACGAGGAGGCCTCGGGGAACCCGCTGCGCCGGAACCTCGAGGACATCCGCCGCGGCGAGTTCGAGGGGCTGGCGGAGAAGATGGCATCGCCAGGGTGGGCGCCGGACTTCGGCGCGGCGCAGCCGCATGCCAGCGCCGGCGCGTCGGTGATCGGCGCGCGCATGCCGCTCATCGCCTACAACATCAACCTGAACACCGATCGGATCGACGTCGCGAAGAAGATCGCCGCGGCGATCCGTCACAGCAGCGGCGGCCTCCGTCACGTCAAGGCGATGGGCGTGAGGGTCGAGGATCGCAATCTCGCGCAAGTGTCGATGAACCTGACGAACTATCAGAAGACGCCGATCTTCCGCGTCTTCGAGCTGGTCAGACGCGAGGCCGAGCGCTACGGCGTCTCGATTCTCGAGAGCGAGGTCGTGGGGCTGATCCCCTCCGCCGCGCTGGTGTCCGCCGCGGAGTTCTACCTGCAGCTGGAGCGGTTCAGCGACGGACAGATTCTGGAGAACAAGCTGCGGCAATGACCGATCGTGGATTTCGGACTGCCCGATTGTGGAGTGCCGTGAGATTCACACCGGCTCTTCCTCCCGCCGCACGGGAGTGATCCCGAAGGCCCGCATCTTGCGATAGAGGTTGCTCCGCTCGACGCCCAGCGCGTCGGCAGTGCGCGAGATGTTGCCGTTGTGGGCGGCCAGGGCGCGCAGGATGTAGTCGCGCTCGAAGCGGTCGCGGGCCTCGTGGAGCGGCACGGTCGGCGCGCCGTCGCGCTCCGCGTGCGGCATCCCCGTGCCGTCCAGGAACGCCAGGTCCGAGATCGTGATCGTGTCGCCTGGCACCATGATCATGAGGCGCTCGATCACGTTGCGCAGCTCGCGGACGTTCCCCGGCCAGCGGTAGCTCCTGAGACCGGCCGCCGCGCCGGGATCCAGCTTCTTGGGACGGCGTCCGTACTCCCGCGCCAGGTCCTGCATGAAGTAATCGGCGAGCAGCGGGATGTCCTGGTCGCGGTCGCGCAGCGGCGGCACGAAAATGGGGATGACGTTCAGCCGGAAGTAGAGATCCTCCCGGAAACGGCCGGCGCGGATCTCGGCGTTCAGGTCCTTGTTGGTGGCCGCGAGCACGCGGACGTCCACGCGGACGCTGGTAGTGCCGCCGACCGGCTCGACCACCTGCTCCTGCAGGGCGCGCAGCACCTTCGCCTGCGTCTTCAAGCTCATGTCGCCGATCTCGTCGAGGAACAGCGTGCCGCCGCCGGCCATCTCGAACTTGCCGCGGCGGTCCGCGAGCGCCCCGGTGAACGACCCCTTCACGTGGCCGAACAGCTCGCTCTCGATCAGCTCCTCGGGAATCGCCGCGCAGTTCACCTCCACGAACGGTCCGTTGCGGCGGCGGCTGAGCGCGTGGATGCTGCGCGCGACCAGCTCTTTGCCGGTGCCGTTTTCGCCGAAGATCAGCACCCGGCCGTTGGTCGGCGCCGCCATGGCCACCTGCTCGCGCAGCTGCGCCATGGTGTAGCTCTCGCCCACCATGGTGAGCCGGCGGTCCGCGTGCTCGCGCAGCGCCCGGTTCTCCGCCTCCAGTTGCCGCTGCCGGACGGCGTTGCCGACGACCAGCACGGTCTTGTCCAGCGACAGCGGCTTCTCGACGAAGTCGAACGCGCCCATCTTGATGGCGCGCACCGCCGACTCGATGTTGCCGTGCCCCGAGATCATCACCACCGGCGAATCCACCCGCCGTTCGCGCAGGCGCGCCAGCGTCGCCAGCCCGTCCAGCCCGGGCAGCCAGATATCGAGCACGATGACGTCGTACGGCGCCCGCGCGACCCGATCGAGGCACGCCTCGCCGCTCTCGACCGCGTCGACGGCGTAGCCCTCGTCGCGCAGCACCCCGCTCAGCGCGCTGCGCACGCCTGCTTCGTCGTCGACGATGAGTACGGAGGCCTTCATGGTCGGTGCGGCCGTGAGGCCGGCGCACGCGGGGGGTATCCCGGCGGGCGGGAGGCGCACGCGGTCGTCATACCGGCAGCTCGATGGTAAACACGGTCCCGCTCGGCGCGTGGTCCGCGACGTCGATGCTGCCGCCGTGCTCGGCAACGATGCGCCGGACGATGGCCAGCCCCAGCCCGCTGCCCCGCCGCTTGGTCGAATAGTAGGGCATGAACAGCTTGTCGCGGTCCGCCGGCGGGATGCCCGGCCCGGTGTCGGCGATCAGGATGCGCGCCACGCCGTTGCCCGCGTCGAGCTGCGTCTCCACGACGATGCGCGGCGCCTCGCCGTTCGGCCTGAGGGTGGCGGCCGCGCCGCCGAGCGCTTCCACGGCGTTGTCCACCAGGTTGATCACCACGCGCCGAATCTGCTCGGCGTCGACCCGCACCGCGGGCAGGCGCTCGGCAAACCGTCGCTCGATGCGGATTTCGCGAAACAGCCCGTTGTAGAGCGCGAGCGTCTCGGCGAGCAGCGCGTTGAGGTCGGCGGGGACGGTCCGCGGCGCGGGCATGCGCGCGAACTGCGCGAACTCGTCGACCAGCGCCTTGAGCGACTCGACCTCGCCGACGATCGTCGTCGTGCACTCCTCCACCAGCTCGCGCGATGCCGGCGGTGCGCTGCCGAAGTGCCGCCGCATGCGCTCGGCGCACAGCTGGATCGGGGTCAGCGGGTTCTTGATCTCGTGCGCCAGCCGGCGCGCGACGTCGCGCCACGCCGCGACCCGCTGCGCGCGGATGAGCGGCGTCACGTCGTCGATGACCAGCACCGCCCCGGCCGAGCTCCCGTCCTCGCCGTGCAGCGGCGTCACCGCCGCGGCGACGTGCAGCTCGCGTCCCTCGCGCGCCAGCGCCACCTCCTGCCCGGCCGTATCCGCCGCCCCCGACCGCGTGTGCCGCAGCAGCAGCTGCAGCGCCCGCAGGTCCTCGCGCGACAGCACCTCGTCGGCGCGCGAGCCGATCACCGTACGATCGACTTCCAGGAGCCGCAGCGCGGCGCTGTTGATCGTCTCGATGCGTCCCTCGGCGTCGAGCGAGATCACACCGGTCGCGATGCGCTCCACCACGGTTTCGATATAGCGCCGGCGCTCGTCGAGCTCGACGTTCTTCTGCTCGAGATCGAGGCGCGAGCGCTCGAGTTTCTTGCGGCCTGCGGCCAGCTCCGCCGCCATCGTGTTGAACGCCTCCACCAGCGAGCCGAATTCGTCGCGCGTCTCCGGCTCGATGCGGTGATCGAGCCGGCCCGCCCCGATCTCGCGCGCCCCGGCGGCGAGCAGCTGCACCGGCCGCGTGATCCGCTTGGCGAGGTACCACCCTGTCCAGGTGGCACTCAGCAGGATCATCAGGGTGATCATCAGGAAGAACGAGAGATAGACGCCTTCCAGCGGACGCCTCAGGTACTGCAGCTGCTGGTAGCGCTCGAACGCCGCAGCGATGCGCCGCGATTCCGTGGCGAGCTCGTCCGACAGCAGGTCGCCGGCGATCACGACGCCGACCTGGGTGCCCGAGGCGTCGCGCACGGCCACGCCGGAGCGCACCAGCTCGCCGCCGGCCTCGAGTGAATCGTACGATGCCGTGTCGGTGCTGCCCGCCGCGATCCGCGCGGCGAGGCGATCCGCCGCCGATCGGGCCTGGCCCCGCGGCAGCGCTGGGGATTCCATCGCCAGCAGCGGGACCGGCTGTTCCCCCTGGATTCGGTAGACCTCGACGAGCTTCACCCGCCCCTGTGTGATTTCCCCTTTGAGCGCCGCGCGGACCGCGTCGAGGTTCCCGGCGACGACCGCCGCGGGCGCGACGGTGCCGGCGATGCGCGCCGCATGCGTGCGGACCATCTGCTCGCGCTCGCGGTAGAGCTCGAGCGCGATGTTCTTCGCCGATCCGACTACCTCCTCGACCGGGGCACTGAACCAGCGCTGGGTGCTGTCGCGAATCAGCCGTCCGCCGACGAGCAGCACCAGCACCGAGGGGATGATCGTCAGCCCGAGCAGCGCGAGCACCAGCTTGAAGCGGAAGCGCGAGAACGGCAGCCCGCGGCGGCGCTCGACGGCGAGCTTGACGACGTAGCGGGCGAGCACGAACAGCAGGACGACGAGAATCGTCAGGTCCGCGGCCGACAGCGCGTAGAGGACCACCTCGCTGAGGAAGTCGGGGCTGAACTCGGTCGATT
The DNA here is from genome assembly GCA_048594975.1 of Vicinamibacterales bacterium. GTDB lineage: Bacteria > Acidobacteriota > Vicinamibacteria > Vicinamibacterales > 2-12-FULL-66-21 > JBMDXB01. The sequence goes on from JBMDXQ010000035.1 coordinate 24,023, forward strand.
GTTCCGTGAGCGTAACGGTGGCGATCAGCGCCCCGGCGAGCAGGATGATCCCGAGGAGGATGAGGCGCGGGTTGTCGCGGAAGGGCCGCCGCTCGATGGCCGGCGCGGGCGGACTCGCAGCACGGGGCGGAAGGACTGGACGCGCGTCTCGGGTCGTCGTCGTCATGGTTGGCGCGCCCCCTGGTCGCCGGTCACCGGCAGCGGCGCCCGGCCGCCCCCGGGCGCGTGCAGGTGGAGCCCACGCGCACCGGCAACGCCCGTCAGTGCGGCAGGAACGTGAACTTCACCTGCCCGGTGACGTCGTGGCCGCCCCACGGCCAGATGAAGGAGGCGTTGCGCGGGTTCTTCGTGGCGCGGACCCGGACGTAATATTCGCTGTTCCGCTCGAGCGTGCCGCTGTTGAAGAGCGGCAGCTTGTCGAAGTCCGTCAGCCAGCGCCGCACCGCCTCGTAGCTGTCGGTGATGTCGAAAAACTCCGTCCGCCCGTCGTGCATCCGCGTGAAGTGGTACTTGCGGGTGAGCGTGTCATAGCGCACGCTGGCCGTGACCAGGGCCGAGGCGATCGTGCGGTCGAGCCAGAGCGTCGTGCTGCGGCGCAGGTCCACCTGGTACTGGAAGCTGATGTTGATGCCGCTGTGAATGGCGGCGCGGACCTCGTCGGTGAGACCGTCGGTGAGCGTGAAGGTCACGAGCAGCTGCCCGTCGCGCGCGAGCGGCGTGATCTCGATGGTCTGCGCCGCCGACGGCGTGACCCACAGTGCCGTCAGGGCCAAGACGATGGCAAAGGCGCGTTTCATTCCTTCGACTTCTGCAGCTCGTCGACCTCGCGCCGGAACTGCCCGACGTCGCGGAACTGCCGGTAGACCGAGGCGAACCTCACGTAGGCGACCTGGTCGAGCTGCTTGAGCTCCTGCATCAGCTTCGCGCCAATCTCCTTGGTGCTCATCTCCCGCTCCGGCCGCTCCTGCAGCTCGGCCTCGACACGGTCGGCAATCTCCTCGAGCTGCTGGATGCTCACCGGCCGTTTCTCGCACGCGGTGAGCAGGCCGGCGATCAGCTTCTGGCGCTGAAACGCCTCGCGGTTGCCGTCCTTCTTGATTACACGATACTCGATATCCTCGAGCCGCTCGCGGCTGGTGAAGCGTTTCCCGCAGTTCAGGCACTGGCGGCGGCGGCGGATGACATCCCCTTCCTTGCTCTCCCGCGAATCGACCACCTTGTCACCCAGGTGGCCGCAGTACGGACACTTCATCGGGCGCCCTGCTCGGCCAGCTCGCGCACGCCCGAGAACGTCAGCCCCTCGCGCGCCATCAGCACCAGCCCGACCAGCAGCACGGGCAGGAACGAGATCGCGTGCAGCACGATCGCGGCACCGACCGCCCGGTCGGCGGGGACCGCGAAGAACGTGGTGACGGCAATCTGGTACGCCGCGTGGAAGCCGCCGATCTGCCCCGGCGTCGGCACCGCGACGCCCACGACCAGCAGCAGCACCACGAGGAACGTTCCCGTATAGGGAAACGTAATATGAAACGCCTGCGAAGTCAGCCAGATCTGCAGGGCGATCGACAGCCAGAGCGGAAACGAGAGCGCCAGCGCTTCCACGAGCCGCGCCGGCGAGCGCATGACCGCCAGCCCCTGGGCAAACGTCTCGACCAAGCGGGCGACCACCGCCGCAACCCGCGCCGGCAACACGTGTTCCACGCGCAACGCGGTCCGGCCGAGGCGCTCCGGATGGCCGGCGAGCACGAACAACACCGCGAGGCCGCCGAGCGCACCCATGGCCGCCAGGCCGCCCCAGAACTTCACGTGCGCCAGCGGCGCTTCGCCGCCGGGGGGGGCGGCCGGAGGCGCCACCAGCACGAACACGCCGAAGAGCACGAGGACGGTCGCCAGGTCGATGAGCCGCTCGATGATGATGGTCGCGAAGGCGGCGGTGGCATTCAGCCGCTCGCGGCGCGCGAGCAGGTACGGGCGCAGCACCTCGCCGACGCGCGCCGGCAGGACCGCGCTCGCCGCAAACCCGATGATCGTCGTCCGCAGCGCGGTGCTGAACCGGGTGGGACCGAGCGGAGCGAGCATCGACTGCCATCGCCACGCGCGGATCGCGTACGTGGCGAAGGTCGCGATCAGCGCCAGCATCAGCAGCCGCGCGTCGGCGCGCCGCGTCTCCATCCACACGCCCGCCATGTCGGCGCCGCGCAGGAAGAACGCGAGCAGACCGACCGTGACGAGCAGGATCAGAGCTGTACGAACGCGTGGCCGCATGCCTGCCGCAGTCAGGATTAGAATCCGGGGTGTGTCGTGCGGGCCTCCGGCCCGCAGCGCGCGGACCGGAATCCCCACGAACTGTACTACATTGGCGCCTCCAAGTCTATGGGTAAGCGCGAGTTACTGCTAATCCTCGCATTCGCCGTGGCGGGCATCTTCGCCTACCAGGTGGCCGCGCCGTCCCGTCCCGAAGGATCGCGGCAGGTCTCGATCGGCAGCCTCCTCGAGCACATGCGCCGGGCGGTGCGCGGCAACCGCGCCTCCGCCGAGGTCACGACGACGCAGTCGCAGCCGATCGACGCGTCGGTGAGCGACCTCCGCCTCCGGCTGGGCGGTGCGAACGTCACGATCCAAGGGGAGGATCGCGGCGACGTCGCTGTCGAGATGCGGGTCTGGTCCAGGGGGTACGACGACGCGGAGGCACAGAGCCTCGCGACGCAGACGGTTCTGAAATTCGATCCGGCCGGCGGCACGCTCTCCGGCGAGATCGCCTATCCGAAGCCCGGGTCGCAGCGCGCGACGCTCACACTGAAGCTGCCGGCACGCGTGCGCATCCGCCTCGAAAGCAGCGGCCCGGCAACAATCGAAAACGTCGCCGCGGTGGAGTTCCATGCCGGCCGCGGCCGCACCAACGTCTCCCGAGTACCCGGGACCGTGTCGGGGTCGTTTCGCGGCAGCGAGCTGACCCTGACCGAGATCGGAGTCGCGAAGCTGTCCACGCAGTCGAGCGACGTGAAGATCGCCGGTGTCAGGGAGCTCACGATGACCGTGCGCGGCGGCGAGCTGCGCGCCGAGAAGGTCGCTAACGTCGTCGAGCTGGACTGCCACCAGTCCGAGGTCACGCTCGACAGCCTCGGCGACCTGACCGCGCCGCTCCGCGTCAACGCGAACGGCGGCACGGTCACAGTAAGGGGCCTGCGCAGCGAGGCGCGCATCGACGGCCGCAACACGGAGCTCGACGTCACCATCGATCGCGCCGCTCCGATCGCGATCTACAACGAGGGCGAGGACGGCATCCGGCTCACGCTCCCGTCGGGCGGCTACCGGCTCGACGCGCTCGTGCGCGAGGGGCAGCTGACACCGGTCGAACAGATCGCGAATCTGGGGCTGGAGGTGACGAAGACTGGCGGCGAACCGGAAGAGATGCGCGCCACCGGCGCCGTGGAGGACGGCGGACCGACGATCACCGTGCGCGCCACCCGCGGCGACATCGTGGTGAGGCCACGCAGCGGCGGCGAGGCCGAGGCCACGGAGAAGAAGTAGAGGACGCGACGGGAATCAACTCAGAAGTCACGAAGCGCGCGGAGTCATCTTCACTCCGTATCGATGCAAGTCTCCGTGGCATCGGTGCTTCCATGCTCCGTGGCTTTTGCTTTGATGCTCCGTGGCCTCTTGCCTTGATGCTCCGTGACATCGGTTGACTCGCCGCGCCGCGGCCGGTAATCTTCTGTCTCCTGCATCGAGGTCACCTGTGCTCTCCACCGCGCCCCTTCTCGAAACATCACTCGACGGCCTCACGCTGCTCCGACGCGGCAAGGTGCGCGACGTGTACGAGGTGCCGGGCGACGACGGCGTGCTGCTCATCGTCGCGACCGACCGCATCTCCGCGTTCGACTACGTCCTGGCCTCCGGCATCCCCGACAAGGGCAAGGTGCTGACGCAGCTCTCCGGCTTCTGGTTCGAGCGGATGGGCGACCTCGTGCCGCATCACCTCCTCTCGCTCGACGCGGACGCGTTTCCCGCGCCGGCGCGCCGGCATGCCAACGTCTTGCGCGGCCGGACGATGCTCACACGCCGCACGCGCCCGATCCCGATCGAGTGCGTGGCGCGCGGCTACCTGTCGGGATCGGGCTGGAAGGAATACCAGCAGACGGGACGCGTGTGCGGGATCGAGCTGCCAAAGGGGCTGCTCGAATCTGACCGTCTGCCCGAGCCGATCTTCACGCCGGCGACGAAGGCGGACAGCGGCCATGACGTCAACGTCACCGAGCAGGAAGCCGGGCGGCTGGTCGGCGCCGGCCTGGCGCGGCGACTCAAGGCCTTGACCCTCGACATCTATCGCCGCGGCTGCGAGCACGCCGAGTCGAAGGGGATCATCATCGCCGACACGAAGTTCGAGTTCGGCCTGGCGCGGCGAAGCGCCGACGACGCGAAGGCCGCCCGATCGGAGTCCGACAGCGTCGGCGACGAGGAAATCGTCCTCATCGACGAGGTGCTGACGCCGGATTCCTCCCGCTTCTGGCCGCGCGCCTCGTATGCGCCCGGCCACGGCGTGCCCAGCTTCGACAAGCAGTTCGTGCGCGACTACCTGGAAGAGATCCGGTGGAACAAGCAGCCGCCCGTACCGGCGCTGCCGGAGGAGGTCGTTACCAGGACCCGCGGGAAGTACCTCGACGCTTTCCGCCTGCTCACCGGCCGCGAGCTGCAGTAGCCGTGCGCGATCAGCTGGAGAAACTCGTGCAGGACCTGATCGACGGCGGCGTGCTGTACGACGACGCGCGCCGCGAGTTCGAGAAGCTATTCATCGCGCGCGCCCTGCAGCGGACGCGTGGCAGTGTCGGCGACGCCGCCGAGCTGCTGGGCCTGCACCGCAACACCGTCGCCCGCAAGATGGCCGAGTACCGCATCAAGCGAACCCGCTGATCGGTCCGACAAACCGGAACGCCCGGGCGCGCGGTCGCCAGGGCCGAAGGGCGTCCCCGCCGGAGCGCGCGAGCGGTGCGTGGGGCGTAGGGGAGTAGGGCCCCACGTGCACTGGGTATAATCCCGACTTCGCACCGCAGAATCGTCGTTAGCACTCTTCCCGCCTGACTGCTTGACAAAGATTCCGGCCGTTCAGTAAATTTAGCAGTCGGCCAGGCCGATTGCTAAGTCGCAAGGCGGCCGCAGGCTTCATTCAGGACTCAATCGGGCCGGGTCGTCCCGGCCCAGCCGCGGGCAGTCCACCAGCGCTGCCCGGCGGGGGTGCGGACCGCCCCGGCGGCCCGCCACGTTTCAACAGGTGGCCGACATGGCACGGCCCACAACTCACAAGCGGAGCGAACGACGTATGGCAGCAACCCAGACCACAGTACGGATCCGTCCCTTGCACGACCGCGTGATCGTGCAGCGCCTCGACGAGGGCGAGCAGAAGATCGGCGGGATCATCATCCCCGACACCGCCAAGGAGAAGCCCCAGCAGGGCAGGGTCATCGCCGTCGGCAAGGGGAAGGTGGAGAAGGACGGCAAGGTCACGCCGCTCGACGTCAAGGAAGGCGACACCGTCCTCTTCGGCAAGTACTCGGGCCAGGAGATCAAGCTCGATGGTGAGGAGTACCTCATCATGCGCGAGGAAGAGATCCTGGGCGTGATCACCAAGTAAGTCCACGCAAGCGATGCGCAGCCCTTCAGGGCTGCCGACGAAAAGAAACGGCACGTAGCGCAGCCCTTCGGGGCTGCCATCAGGAGAGCAACCGACTATGGCAAAGCAGGTTATCTACGGCGAGGAGTCGCGCCAGGCAATTCTGCGCGGCGTCAACTCCCTCGCCAACGCCGTCAAGGTGACCCTCGGCCCGAAGGGCCGCAACGTCGTCCTCGACAAGAAGTTCGGCTCCCCCACCATTACCAAGGACGGCGTGACCGTCGCCAAGGAAATCGACCTCAAGGACCCGCTCGAGAACATGGGCGCGCAGATGGTGCGCGAGGTCGCGAGCAAGACCTCGGACATCGCCGGTGACGGCACGACCACCGCAACGGTGCTGGCCCAGGCGATCTTCCGCGAGGGCGCCAAGAACGTGGTCGCCGGCGCGAACCCGATGGAGCTCAAGCGCGGGATCGAGAAGGCCGTCGAAGTGATCGTCGGCGAGCTGAAGAAGCAGGCCAAGCCGGTCTCCGGCCAGGCCATCGCGCAGGTCGGCACGATTTCGGCCAACAGCGACGAGACCATCGGCAAGATCATCGCCGAGGCGATGGAGAAGGTCGGCAAGGACGGCGTGATCACGGTCGAAGAGGCCAAGTCGATGGAGACCTCGCTCGAGGTCGTCGAGGGCATGCAGTTCGACCGTGGCTACCTGTCGCCCTACTTCGTGACCGACCCGGAGCGCATGGAGGTCGTCCTCGAAAACCCGGTCATCCTGATCCACGAAAAGAAGATCAGCTCGATGAAGGACCTGCTGCCGCTGCTCGAGCAGGTCGCCCGCGCGGGCAAGCCGCTGCTGATCATCGCCGAGGACGTCGACGGCGAGGCGCTGGCCACGCTGGTGGTGAACAAGCTGCGCGGCACGCTGCAGGCCGCGGCGGTCAAGGCGCCTGGCTTCGGCGATCGCCGCAAGGCGATGCTCGAGGACATCGCGATCCTCACCGGTGGCCGCGCGCTGACCGAGGATCTCGGCATCAAGCTCGAGAACATCAAGCTCGAGGACCTGGGAAAGGCGAAGAAGGTCACGATCGACAAGGACAACACGACCATCGTCGAGGGCGCGGGCAGCCAGAACGCCATCGAGGGCCGCGTGAAGCAGATCCGGACGCAGACCGAGGAGACGACCTCGGACTACGACCGCGAGAAGCTGCAGGAGCGCCTGGCGAAGCTGGTCGGCGGCGTCGCGGTCATCAAGGTCGGCGCGGCCACCGAGACCGAGATGAAGGAGAAGAAGGCGCGCGTCGAGGACGCGATGCACGCGACCAAGGCGGCCGTCGAGGAGGGCATCGTGGCCGGCGGCGGCGTGGCGCTCATCCGCGCCGGCAGGGCGCTCGACAGCCTCAAGCTGGACACCGACCAGTCGGTCGGCGCCGGCATCGTGAAGAAGGCGATCGAGGAGCCGCTCCGCTGGATCGCCACCAACGCGGGCCAGGAAGGGTCCATCGTGGTCCAGAAGGTGAAGGACGCGAAAGGCGAGGAGGGCTACAACGCGGCTTCGGACACTTACGAGAACCTGGTGACCGCCGGCGTCATCGACCCGGTGAAGGTCGTGCGCACGGCACTCCAGAACGCCGCATCGATCGCCTCGCTGCTGCTCACCACCGAAGCGCTCGTGTCGGAGATTCCGGAGGAGAAGAAGGAAACTCCGGCGCCGGGCGGCGGCGGCATGGGCGGAATGTACTGACGCGTGTCAGCGCCCAACTGATCAACACCGACTCCCAATCGAGGGGCGAACGTCTCCAAGGCCGGCCGGGGATTCCTGGCCGGCCTTTTTTTTCGCCGCGCCGTCAGTCCAGTTTCCGCCACACCAGCAGCACGATGGCCAACAGGGTCTGCGCCGCGAGGCCGCCGGCGTTCACCGGGCTGGTTCGGCCGAAGAACTGCTGGTAGGCCGCTGCCGCGAACCAAATCCACAAGAGGGCCAGCCATGGGCGCGGTGTCTCGCCGTCGCCCGTTGACCTGAACACGAGGAGGACGAAGGACGTGATCGCGGCCAGCCACGCCAGCCACGGGGCGATCGTCATCATACGGAATTGCTCGCGCTACCGCCGCGGGACCTGATCGGGATTGTCGGTAAACACGGCGTCGACGCCGTATTCGTACAGGAACTTCGCCATCTCCTCCCGCACCGACGCCATAGTCGTCGTCGATGCGCGGAACGTCCAGGGCGTGACGGTGAGTCCGGCGGCGTGCGCCCAGCGCACCAGGTCGGGCCGCGAGGAGACCAGCTGCTTGTTCGGGCCGAGACCCGTCGCCCACTCGGCGACAGCCTTCACCTTGGCTTCCGAATCGACGCGATCGGCCCAGTTCGCCTCGACGAGCCACACGCGCGGGACGCGTGGCAGCACGCCCGCCACTCCCCTGACCGTCGCCTCGTCGAAGGACTGCACGATGACCGGCGTCCTCTCGTCCGGGAGGCTGTTGCGCCGCAGCACCTCCGCGAGCAGCTTCTCCGGGGCGACGCCGCGCTCGCGATAGAACGAGGGATCCTTGAGCTCCGGGTAGAGCCCGGCCTTGCCGCGTACGGCGTCGATCGCTTCCTCGAAGGTCGGAATGCGCGCGCCCGCGAAGCGCGCGTCGAACCATGAGCCGGCGTCGAGCCGCTTCAGTTCCGCGAGCGTGAAATCGGCGACAAGCCACCGCCGCACGCGCGCGCCCCCGACGGCTTCCTCGACGAAGCGGTCGGGAAACACCGATTCGACGTCGGTCGTGCGCTCGAGGGTGCGATCGTGGATGCAGACCAGCGCGCCATCCCTCGACACCGCGAGGTCCTGTTCGACGTAGTCGGCGTGCTGCTCGATGGCGAGCCGGTAGGCGTCCAGCGTGTGCTCGGGCGCGTAGGCCGACGCTCCGCGGTGCGCGACGACCTGCTTCCGTGCCTGCGCAAGCGGCCTGGAAGCGGTCGCGTTCGACATGAGGCACACGGCGGCCAGCGGAAGGGCCAGGCTGCGCAAGCGCGCGCATTATAATCCCGCACTCATGCTGCTGAAGCCCGGCGCGGCCGCGCCTTCCGTGCCCGCCGATCGCGTGGACGCGGAGTACCGCCGCCAGCGGCGGCGTGTCTTTGCCGGGATCTTCATCGGCTACGCGGCGTACTACCTGGTTCGCAACAATCTCGCCCTCGCCATCCCCGACGTCCTCAGGGACTATCCGCAGTACTCGAAAGCGCAGCTCGGAACCGGGCTCACCGGCCTGTCGATCGCCTACGGCCTGTCGAAATTCCTGATGGGGTCGGTGTCGGATCGCAGCAACGCGAAGTATTTCCTGCCGCTCGGCCTGCTGCTGTCGTGTGCCGTGATGGCCACGACCGGCCTGGTGAAGGGCCTCTTCAGTTCCCTGTGGCTCGTCATTGCGCTCCAGACGCTGAACGGCTGGGTGCAGGGCATGGGCTGGCCTCCGTGCGGCAAGACGATGGTGCACTGGTTCAGCACGCGCGAGCGCGGCCTGACCGTGTCGGTCTGGAACGTCGCGCACAACCTCGGCGGCGGCCTGGTGTCCAACCTGGCGTTCCTGGGCGTCGTCCTGTTCGCCGACTGGGGCGCAAAGTTCTACTTCAACGCCCTCGTCGCGGCGTGTGTGGCCATCGTCGTGTTCACCCTGATGCAGGACACGCCGCAGTCGTGCGGCCTGCCGTCGGTCGAGCAGTACCGGAACGACTATCCGGTCGGCTACTCCGACGACCACGAGCGCACGTTTACCTACCGCGAGATCTTCTTCGCGCACGTCCTCTCCAACCGTTACCTGTGGGCCATCGCGGTGGCGAACGCCTTCGTCTACTTCGTGCGCTACGGCGTCGTGAACTGGATACCGACCTACCTGGAGATCCACAAGGGCTTCTCGTTCCGCGAGGCGAGCGTGGCATACGCGCTCTACGAGTACGCGGCGATCCCCGGGACCATCGCGTGCGGCTGGGTCTCGGACCGGGTGTTCCGGAGCCGGCGGGCGCCCGCCACCATGCTTTTCATGGCGCTGACGCTCGTCGGCGTCGTGGCCTACTGGCTCAACATCGACGGCCCGCTGTGGATCGACTACGCCGCGCTCATCGCGATCGGTTTCCTGATCTACGGCCCGATCATGATCATCGGCCTGCACGCCCTGGATCTCGTCCCCAAGAAGGCGGCGGGGACGGCTGCCGGGTTCACCGGCTTCTTCGCGTACGTCTTCGGGTCGGCAGTCGCCGGTACCGGTGTGGGCTGGATCGCGGACCGCTGGGGCTGGAACGGCGTGTTCGTCACGATGGTCCTCTGCTGCGCGCTCAGCATCGTCTTCAGCGCGCTGACGCTCGGGCATTCGATGAAAAGCGAGCGGCGCACGTGAGCGGGGCGCTCCCTGCGGCAAACGTCGGGCGGAGGACCGGCGTCGTGATACGACGCTGCAAGAGCATGATAGCGTGTTTCGCGCAATAGAAGTCGAACCATGAAGCGGACGTGGATATGGTGGCTGCCGCGGTCGTGTGCCTGCCGATCGGCGTCGTGGCGCAGGATCCGCCGGCGACGCAGGATCCGCCGGCCGCTGGCGGCGGGCGGGATGGCGGACGCGTCATCACCAAGGAGGCGAAGTGCGACGACGGCGTGTTCACGGTGCACATCCGCGCGCTCATCGCGCGCGCACTCGATCCCACCGCGCCGACGGCCGCGCCACCGCGGTCGACGACAACAGAAGTCGAGGCTGCGGACCTGGACAGCTGCTGGCCCGATTACGTGATCCAGCGCCGGCGTTAACGCGCCGCCGCTGCTACCCGCGTCCAGAACCCGGGGTCCGGGATCCGGGATCCGGGTCCGATGCCAGGCGCGCGGGCCCCCGGTCGTGAACGAGCCCAACGTGCGAAAAGCCGGTGGAACAGGCCCACCGGCTTTTCATTTTCAGCGTGACCTCGGATCTCGGACGCCGGCCCGGACCCGGCAGGCGTCAGCGAAGCGTGAACGTCATCTCGATTTCGACCAGGACGGCAACCGGCTGGCCCTGGCGCGTGCCGGGAGCGAAGCGCCATTTCTTCACGGTGCGGATGGCCTCCTGGTCGAGGCCAAAGGTCTGGTCGAGCGAGCGGGTGATCTGAACGGCACCCACGGAACCGTCGGGCATCACCACAGCCTCCATCGTGACGATGCCCTGGATCTTCGCCCGCATCGCGTCGCTGGTGTAGTTGGGGCGCACCTCGTAGACGAGCCGGGGCGACACGACGCCGTTGCCCGGGCGGTAGACACCGCCGCCGTAGCCGCCGCCTTCACCCGGCCCGATGCCCGAGCCCTTGCCGCCGCCGATGCCGGTGCCGCTACCCCCACCGCCGCCCGTGCCGGTGCCGGTCGGCAAGCCGGTGATCGCGCCGGGCATCGACGTTATGCTCGAGGTAATCGGGACGGTGGGGGGTGGGGGGGCCGCAACTTCTGCCGGAAGCTCCATGGCCGGCTTCGGAACGCTCGGCAACGGCTTTATCTCAGGCTTCGGCAGTTCGGCCTTCTTGATTGGGGCCGGGTCGGGGCTACCGCCACCGCCGCCTCCGGGCCCGGGCTGCTCGAGCCAGATCACCGGGGGCAGGACGTCCTTCGCCACCGTCGAGATCTCCTCGACATGTGCCGCGGCGACGAGCGCGGCGACCAGGATCGCCGCGTGCGTGGCGAAGGAGAAGAAGAATGACCCGCCGTACCGGGCTCTGCCCTTCGCGGACTCCTCCGTCTCGCCAGCGAGGAATCGAGCGTTGGGGCTGGTGGCTTCCGACATGCGAACTTCAGCGGTTCCGGGAGACATTGCCATTGTGGCTGACTTGCCGCCGATGCGCAAGGTGCAATAAGGGTGCCTCAGCTACACCCGCCCGGCCCACGCGCCAATCGCCGCGTTTCCGCCGCCAAAGGAAAGCATTTTCGCCAGGGCGTCCGCCGGCCGGCGGTCATCTCGTACTGCCACGAGGACACCTCCGCGGCCGACGAGCGTCTCGTAGATGTGGCCGTCGTGCCGCTGGAAGCCCGCCCGGTTCATCGTCGCACCGACGCCGTTCGACTCGAGCGCCGCGTCGGCACCCTGCAGCGTCTGCACCAACGGCCCGGCAGCCAGCACGGTTCCGAGCGACCGCACCTCCAGGCGCTGCGGCTCGGCGGCGATTGTCTCGGCGCACAGGCGCCGCACCTCGTCGGATTCCTTCGCCAGGACCGAGAAAGACGACGCGACGAAGCCTTCTGCCGTCAGCGCCTCCACGCCGCGCCGCGCCCAGGCAGCATCCTGGAAGACCGCAACCGTAAACGTGCCTGCCTGTGCCATTCCGGTTCCGTCAGGACCGTTCCGACCAGTTCGCCGTATCGACCGACGCGGCGCCGGCCGCGGCGAGCGCGTCGCGAATCGCCACGACATCGCCCGGCGCGGCGTGCACGCCGAGGAGCACGGCGCCGTGCCGGATCTCGCGCTCGAACGTCTCGGCGCGGGCTCTGTCGACACCTGCCGACTCGAGTGCCGACGCGACACCGCCGGCGACGTGGCCCGCGGCCTCCCCGAGGCCCGCAGCCAGCGGACCGGCCGCGATAATCGGCCCGATGCCGGGCATAACAATCGCGATGGCCGCGAGCGCGACGGCCGACAGCTCGCCGAACCGCGCGGCCGGCCGCGAGTCCTCGATGTCGGCGCCGGGCGTGGCGTCCATCTGCCGGGCGAGCGCTCCCTCCTCGTCGTGATTGCGGGAAACGACCGATATGCGTTCGCGCGTCACACCGATCGCGTGCACCGCGCGCGCGCCGGCGGCAGCATCGGACGGCGAGGGAAACAGCGCGAGGATGAGCGGGTGGCGCACTTCAGGTATCTTACGCTGGCAACTTCCAAGGGGCCAACTGCCAACTCCATGGCTCGATTCGATGTCGCGATCGTCGGCGCCGGCCCCGCCGGGTGCTGGGCGGCGCGCGCGCTGGCACGGCGCGGTGCGCGCGTCGTGCTCGTCGACGGCAGCCATCCGCGCGAAAAGCCGTGCGGTGGCGGCGTGACCGGGCGCGCGCTGGCGCTGGTCCGCGAGGCGGTCGATCCGGCGCGCGTGGCGGCGGTGCCGATCGAGACGGCGACCTTCGTCGAGGGCGCGCGCCGCGCGACCATGCGCCTCGGCGGCGGGAGCGCGGGGGGCCGTGGCCTCATGGTCGTCGCCCGGCGCGACTTCGACGGCGCTCTGCTCGACGCCGCGCTCGCCGCCGGCGCGTCGCTCGTGTCGAAACGCGCCATCGACGTCCGCCGTGCCAACGGCGGATGGACGATCGCCACGGCACAGGGTGAGGTCGCCGCCTCGTGGCTGGTCGGCGCCGACGGGGCCAACAGCCTGGTGCGGCGCCGCGTGTCGCGGCCCTTTGCGCGAGAGGACCTCTCCATCGCGACCGGCTGCTTCGTCCACGGCGTTTCCTCGCGCGAGATCACCATCGTGTTCGAGCACGATCCGCCCGGTTATCTCTGGGCGTTCCCGCGAAACGACCACATCGCCGTCGGTGTGGGCGCCCAGGCTCATGAATCGACGCCGCCAGCGCTGTTCGCCATCGCCGCCGAGTGGATCCGCCGGACGTTTCCGGCGCAGGGCGTACGGCTCGAGCGCTACAGCTGGCCGATTCCCTCGCTGGGCGAGGCCGCGCTCGAACGCGAGCGGCCCGCCGGCGATCGGTGGATGCTGATCGGCGACGCCGGCGGGCTGGTCGATCCGGTCACGCGCGAGGGCATCTTCTTCGCGCTGGCCTCGGCCGACGCCGCAGCCGACAGCCTCGCCGGCTCGAATCCCGCCGGTACGTATACGGCGCGCCTCCGCGGCGGCGTTCACCGCGAACTGCGCCGCGCCGCACGGCTGAAGGACAACTTCTTTCACCGACGCTTCACCGCACTCCTCGTCGACGCCCTGCAGCGAAGCGCGCGCATCCGCGACGTAATGGCCGATCTCGTGGCCGGCGAGCAGACGTACCGCGGCCTGCGCCGGCGCCTGCTGCGAACGCTCGAGGTGCGGCTGATGTGGGAGCTGCTGGTGACGCGCCGCACCTGGCCGTGATTCGCAAGCGCCCGCCGCTTCTCTCATGCGCGGGCGCCCCTCCGCCTTCGCGCGAAGCCCTTCGGCGGCCCGACAACCATTCGAGCGACTTCGACCCGATGTCCAGTCTGCGGCGTTTGGTACTCAACGCACGAAATACCCGTCGCGCGCGCGCACGCGGGCGCCCGGCCGCTTCACCGTGACGCTGATCGAACGCCACTCGTTGCCCCCTGCGTGAATCGGGCGGGCGGGCGTGTAGCCGAGGAGATACTGATGCCGCAGATCGCGTGCGATCGCGCGCAGCATGTCGGTCAGCCGCCTGGCCTCGCGGGCGTGGTACGAACGCCCTCCCGTGAGCGTCGCCAGCTCCGCGAACAACGCCGGCCGTTGCCGCCCGAGCGCCACCGGATACACCATCACGTCGGACCGTCGCGCGCGCTCCAGCGCCAGGTCCGCAGACGCCGTGCTGTAGCGGTCGTCACCGTCCGAGAGCAGCACCAGGGCGCGCCGCCCCTTCGCGGGCTGCACGGCGTCGATCGCGGCGATGATCGCGTCGTGCAGCGCGGTCGTCCCGAAGCTCTCGATGCGCGCCACCGCGTCCAGCTGGCGGGGGCGATCGGTCGAGAGCGGCGCGAGCGCCTCGACCCGTGAGCCGATCGCGATGACCATCGCCTCGTCTGCGGGACGCAGCTCGCCGAGGAACACGCGCGCGGCGCTCCGGGCCAGCTCCAGCCGCTCGCCCGCCATGCTGAAGCTCGCGTCCACGGCGATGGCCGCCGACAGCGGGAAGTCTCCGGCCGTGAACGCCGAGAGCGGCTGGAACTCGCCGTCTTCGCGCACCTCGAAGTCCTCGCGCTCCAGCCCGAGCAGCGGTTGCCCCTCGGCGTCGGTCACGCTGGCATAGACCTCGACGAGGTTGACGCCGGACGTGAACTGCGCGGCCGGCGCCGCCGACAGCACCGCCACGAGCGCCAGCGGCACGAGCCCGGCGCGGCAAACGGTGCTAGAATCCATCCGATCCGTCCAGGACCGCGAAGGAGTGAGTATGTTTGGCCGCATCGGGATACCCGAGCTCATCATCATCCTCTTCATCATCGTGCTGATCTTCGGAGCAACGCGCTTGCCGGAAATCGGCCGCGGGATCGGCCGCGGCATCCGGAACTTCAAGGATGCGACGAAGGAAGGCGCCACCAAGGGCGACGACGTCTAGAGGACGACCCGCGAGTCTCCCACCCGCCTCGTCACGCGCTCCCGGTCGAGGTATTCCAGCAACGGGATCGCATATTTCCGACTCACGCCATAGCGCTCCTTGAACGCGGCGACGTCCACCCGGGCGGCCCCCCCGGTCGACTTCAGGGCGCGCACCTCCGCCTTCAGCCTCGCGAGCGCGTCGGCATGGAACAGCAGGTCCTCGATCTTCACGAGCGTCTTCTGGCGCACCAGCAGCCGTCCGACGCGCTCGGCAACCGCGGCGTCGAGGCCCGCGTCGGCGGCCGCCGCCTTCAGATCCGGCGGCGCCAGTCCCGCGGCGCGGTACGCCTCCTCGAGGACTGCCTGCGCTCGCGCCTCCTCCGGCGACAGCGAGATGCGATGGCCGGCGCGAGCGAGGCGATCGCGCGCGACGATCGTCCCCGCCGCCGCCAGCGACTCGACGATGAAGTCGAAGACCTCGGGCGCGGCGCGGCCGAGGATACGCTCGCGCGCCTCCTCGCGCGGCATCCCCTCGGACAGCGGCTGCGAGGCATGGTGCGCGTCCAGGCCGGCGATCAGCTGCCGGCTGCGAGCCTCGACGACCGCTGCTGACACGAGCAGCCCGCCGATGCGCCTGATCCGCCCGTCGGCTTCGAGCCGCGCGATCGTCGCCGCGGCGGCGTCGGGTGCCAGCCCGGCGCGGCCAACGAGCGACGTCGCGGGCAGGCCGAGCGCGGCCCGCTCCTCGACGAACGCCGTCGCGACGTCGTCTTCCCGGCGGCGCCCCGGATCGATCCGGCGGAACCGGGCCAGGCCGGCGGGTGTCCGGATCGCGCCGCGCGGCGGGCACGGATCGGCGACCACTCCGCCGCCGACGGTGAGCGGCGGCGAATACGCGCGGAGGATGAAGCGGTCGCCGCGGGTGAGGACTGCCGCCGAGTCGAGGCGCAGCCGGGCGTAGGCGTGGCCGCCCGGCGAGAGCTCCTGCGCAGCTGCATCGCCGTCGGTCGGTGACGACAGCGCCACGCGTCCCAGGGTCTCGCTCGTGCCGTGGTGGAAGCGGACGCGCGCGCCGTGGCGCAGCGCGCGAGCGCCGGCGAGCAGCTCGAGGACCGTGTCAAAGCGCCGCGTCGGTGCGAACGTCCCCGGCGTGCACAGCACGTCGCCGCGCCGCAGATCCTCCAGCTCGATGCCGCCGAGGTTGATCGCCACGCGGCGGCCGGCGCTGGCCTCCGTCTCGCTGCGGCCGTGCACCTGCAGCCCGCGGATTTTCGCGCGCAGATCCCGCGGCAGGACGGCGATCTCGTCGTCGGCGCGCAGCCGCCCGGAGACCAGCGTCCCGGTGACGACGGTGCCGAACCCCTTGACCGAGAAGACCCGATCGATCGGCAGGCGCACCGGCCCGCGCGAGTCGCGGCCCTCGAGCCGCGCGGCGGTAGTGGCCAGCGCGTTGCGCAACGCATCGAGCCCAGCGCCGGTCTTCGCGGAGACGGCGACGATCGGCGCGTCGGCCAGGAACGATCCGGCGACGAGCTCGCGCGTTTCCAGGCGCGCGAGCTCGAGCAGGTCGGCGTCGGCGAGGTCCGACTTGGTCAGCGCGATGACCCCGGCCGACACGTGAAGCAGGCTGCAGATGTGGAAGTGCTCGCGGGTCTGCGGCATCACGGATTCGTCGGCCGCGACGACGAGCATGACCAGATCGATGCCGCCGGCGCCGGCGAGCATGTTCTTGACGAAGCGCTCGTGGCCCGGCACGTCGACGAACGCCAGGGTGGTCCCGTCAATCTCGAGGTTGGCGAACCCGAGATCGATGGTGATGCCGCGTGCCTTCTCTTCCTTCAGCCGGTCCGGATCCGTCCCGGTGAGCGCGCGCACCAGTGCGCTCTTGCCGTGGTCGATGTGGCCCGCCGTGCCGACGACGACTGACTTCATGGACATGTCGCAGAAACCGGGCAGGCACGCTAGCGCCGGCGCGCCGTGCGCTCTCGCTTGCCCGGACGCGGCTTCCCTTTCAGCCGCTCCCCGGACACGACCTTCCGGCGCTCCTCCTTCCTCGCGACGCCGCGGCGCCGCACAACGCCGCTCCGATCCGATGCCCGCACTTGCTCCAGGATCTCCAGCAGCGCGAGATCGACCTGGCGCCGCTCCATGTCCACCTTCACCACCTGCACGTCCACCCTGTCGCCGAGCCGGTACACCTTGCCGGTGTTTTCCCCTTTCAGCACGTGCGCCCGTTCCACGAACCGATAGTAATCGTCGGCCATCGTCGACACGTGCACCAGCCCTTCGACGAAATGTTCGATCAGCTCGACGAACAGCCCGAACGCCGTCACCCCGGTGATGTAGCCCTGGAACTCGTCGCCGACCTTGTTCGCCATGAAGCGGACCTTCTTCCACTGCACCAGCTCACGCTCCGCCTCGTCGGCGCGGCGCTCCCGCTCGGACGTATGGCGTGCGACCTCGGGCAGGTCCTCGACCAGCGCCTCGCGCCGATCCTCGTCCATCTCGCGGTGGCGGGACTGGCGCAGCGTGCGATGGACCACGAGGTCGGGATAGCGCCGGATCGGCGACGTGAAGTGCGTATAGCTCCCCGCCGCCAGCCCGAAGTGACCGAGGTTCTGCGCGTCGTAGCGCGCTTTCTGCATCGTCCGCAGCATCAGGAAGGCGATCGCCTTCTCTTCCGGGGTGCCGCGCATGCGCTCGACCAGCTTCTGGAAGTGGCGCGGGTGGACCGCGTCAGCCGGCGCGCCGAGGCTGTAGCCGAGCGTCGCGACGAACTCCTCGAACTCCTCGACCTTCAGCGGGTCCGGATCTTCGTGGACGCGGTACAGGGTCGGCACCTGGTGCTCGTGGAGATGGTGCGCCACCGTCTCGTTGGCCAGCAGCATGAACTCCTCGATGATGCGGTGCGCGACGTTGCGCTCGAGCGCCACGATCTCCTCGACCAGCCCCTCGTCATCGAGGACGATCTCGGGCTCCTTCAGGTCGAAGTCGATCGACCCGCGGCCGTGCCGCCGCCGGTTCAGGATCTCGAACAGCTCGCGCATGCTCTCGAAGAGCGGCACGAGCGTGTCGTAGCGGGCGATGACGTCGTGCGCGCGCGCGCTCAGGATCGCGTTCACGTCGGTATAGGTCATGCGCGCGTTGCTGTGGATGACGCCGTCGTGCAGCTCGTAGCGCACCACGTCGCCGCGGCGATCGACCTCCATGAGACAGGACTGCACGAGCCGATCGACGCCCGGGTTGAGGCTGCACAGGCCGGTCGCCAGCTCGGCGGGAAACATGTGGACCGCGCGCTCCGGGAAGTACACCGACGTCCCGCGTTCGTACGCCTCCTCGTCGAGCGCGCTGCCTTCGGGCACGTAGTGCGCCACGTCGGCGATATGCACGCCCAGCCAGTAGTTGCCCCCGGGCAGCTTCTCCAGCGTAATCGCGTCATCGAAATCGCGCGCATGCTCGCCGTCGATCGTGACGGTGACCAGCGGGCGGAAATCGGTGCGCCCGCGCAGGTCGCGCTCCTTCACGTCCGCGCCGAGCCGCCTCGCTTCCTCGACGCATGCCTCCGGGTGCTCGTCGGGGATGCCGTATTTGCGGATGATGATCTCGGTGTCGACGCCGGGCTCGTCGATGCTGCCGAGCAGGGCGGTCACGCGGCCGATCGGGCCGCGCGCCGGCGTCGGCCACCGGGTGATCTCCACGACCACCATCGCGCCGGGGGTGGCCTCCCCGAAATCGGTGGAGGGGATGTGGATGTCCATGATGACGCGACGGTCGAAGGGGACCACGAAGCCCAGGCCCGACGCGTCGATGTCGAACCGGCCGACGACCGTCGTCGAGCCGCGCTCCAGGATGCGGACAATGCGCCCTTCGGCGCCTCGCGGACCGACACGCTCGATGCGCGCGACGACGCGATCGCCGTGCATGGCCTGATTCAGGTTGCTGCCCGCGATGTAGAGGTCTCCGGGGGCCTCCTCGAGCGGCCGATCGGGCACCACGAAGCCGAAGCCCCGGGGATTGGTGGTGACCCGGCCGACGACCAGGTTCATGCGGTCTGGCAGCCCGAACCGGTTGCCGCGCGTCTGCACGAGCGCGCCGTCGGCGACCAGGTCGTCGAGCAGCCGCTTGAACGTGGCACGCTGGTCCCGGGGTATCTTGAGACGCTGCAGCAGCTCGCGCGGCGTGGCCGGATGGTCCACCCGGTCGCGCATCAGTTTGAGCAACTGCTCGTGGTTCAGCATTTTCCGAGTCTATCGCAGGCGTTCTTTTTCCAACCGGAGCGGGCGTGGATCAGTCTAGAGACTGTGTGACCGCCGCCGTGCCGTCGATCGCGACCGACCAGGAACTCGTCCGCCTGGCGCAGGGCGGCGATCTGGACGCGTTCGGCGAGCTGGTCGAGCGCAACCGGCGCGCGGTGTTCCGCGCGGCGCTCGCCGCGCTGGGCTCGCCGGCCGAGGCTGACGACGTGACGCAAGAGGCGTTCATCACCGCGTACCGCAAACTGGGCAGCTTCCGCGGCGAGTCGCAGTTCAGGACGTGGCTGCTGTCCATCACCTGGCGGAAGGCGATCGATCGGCGGACCAGCCTGACGCGCTGGCTCCGTCTCGCCGCTGCGCCGCCGCGCGACGAGGCGGGCGACGACCTGTTCGACACGCTGGCGCGGGTGCCCTCGCCGTTGCGGTCGCAGGAGGACCTGCTCGCCGAGGCGGAGCTGCACCGCAACGTCACCCGCCTGATCCGAAGCCTGCCGCGCAAGCTGCGCGACGCGCTGCTGCTGGCCGGATCCGGCGACTACACCTACGAGCAGATCGCGCGCATGCTGGGCACGCCGGTCGGCACGGTGAAGTGGCGCGTCGCGGAAGCGCGGCGCGTCCTGAAACGCAAGCTCTCCGCGCTCGGGTATGCCGATGAGTGAGCAGCGCAGCCCGATCGACGACGCGATCGATCGCGCGGTCCGCGAGATCATGCGGCGCGAGGCGCCGGCAGGCCTGCGCGGGCGCGTAGTTTCTCGCCTCGAGAGGCCCGGGCGCCGGCCCGCCACGTGGCCGCGGTTCGCAGCCGCGGCGGCGGCCGTTGCGGCGGCCGTGCTGGCGGTGTTGACCATGCGACCGTCGCCGCAGGCGCCGCCGCCGCCACAGTCCGCCACCGCTACCCGTGTGATGCGCGACGCGCCGCTGGCAGCAGTCACGCCCCCGCCGCCGCCGGGGCCAGTTTCTCCTCCAACACGTCGACCAGTGCCTGAGCTGCGCATGCCGGTGCGAACCGCGACATTTGGACCGCGCGACGGCCGTGTGGCCGCCGCCAGCCTGGACGCCGCCACGGCCGCCCCGACGGTGCCGGCCCGTGCGACGGCCACCGAGAGTCAGTCGGCCGCATCTCCGCCGCCGATCGTCATCGAGGCGCTGGTCCCTCCGGCGCCGATAGAGATCCCGCCGATCGTCGTCGCACCGATTCAGCTTACGCGGATCCAGCCGTCGCCCGCGACGCCGCCGCGGTGATCTCGTGCAGGAGGACCATGTTCATCAGGCCGATTGCCATCCTGTTGCTCGTGCTCGCATCCGCGGGAACGGCCCTGGCGCAGACGGAGCCGCCGCCGAAGAAGCCGGCCCCGGAGCAGCCAGCGCCACTCCTGCCGCCCGAGCCGCGCCGGCAGCCGATCAACGTCCGGGTCGAACTGGCGATCAGCGACCAGACCGGGACCGGCGAACCGCTGAAGAAGACGGTCACGATGCTGGCCGCCGACGGCGTGCGCTCGAGCGTGCGCAACGAGGTCCCCGGTCGTGGGTTCATCAACGTCGACGCGATGCCGCACGTCGCCCAGTCCGGCGGCATCCGGCTCGCGATCGGGCTGGAATACATGCCGAGCGTGGCGTCGCAAAGCGCCGAACCCGGCCGGACGTTGTCCCGTCTGAACGAGCAGGTGACGGTCTATCTCGAATCCGGCAAGCCCCTGATGATCTCGCAGGCCGCCGATCCCACCTCGGACCGCAAGGTGACGGCGCAGGTCACCGCGACGGTGGTGAAATGAAGAATGGAAGATGAGAAGAAGACCTGGTTGAGCCCTTCTGCAGCGGGATTGTGGATGCCTCCCGATTCCACCCGGCAGGCCCGCGATGGTTCTCGTTCCATCTGCCATTTACCAGTCACTATTCACGGCCACGTGTAGGTCCCCCACGTTCGTCCCAGTTGGACCCCACACGATCAGATCGTCCAGTTTCTGAAAGAACGGATACGTATCGTTCCGGGCGAGCGCATCGTCTGCGTCGAGCCCCGCGCCGGCTGCACGGGCGAGCGTTTCCGGATCGACCACCGCACCGGCCGCGCGGGTGGGTCCGTCGATGCCGTCGGTGCCGGCGCTGGCCGCGACGACCGCGCCCCGCGGGCCGGTGCCTGGCGCGCCCAGCACCCTCGCCATCGCCAGCGCGAATTCCAGGTTGCGTCCGCCACGGCCGTGACCGCGAACGGTGACGGTGGTCTCGCCCGAGGCGATGACGCAGGCCGGGCGGCGGCCCGTCATCAGCGCCATCGCTGCGTGCGCGAAGCGCTCCCCGGCAATCCGTGCCTCGCCGGACGTCGCCTCGCGGACGACGTGCACGTCGTAGCCGATCTCCCTGGCCGCCCCTGCCGCACCCTCCATGGCCGTCGTCCGGTTGCCGATGAGCCGCCAGGTCGACCGCGACAGCCACGGATCGCCGGGCTTCGGCGTCTCTTCGATCTCTCCGCGCGCGCCGCGCTGCAGTCGAACGTGCACCGCGGCGGGAACGTCCGCCGCGCCGGCCGCGCGAGCCCGTTCGACGATGGCAAGGGCCTGCGCGTAGGTCGTGGGATCGGCGACGGTGGGCCCCGATCCGATGACGGAGGGATCGTCCGGCACCGGGCCGTGCACGTCGGAGATCGCCAGTGTCACTGAGAGCCCGGCGGACGCGGCGAGCCGACCGCCCTTGATCGCCGAGAGGTGCTTGCGGACGCAGTTCATCTCGTCGATCGAGCAGCCGGCGCGGAGCAGGGCGCTCGTAGTGCGCACCTTGTCCGCGACCGTGACGCCGGCGGCAGGCACGGCCAGCATCGCGGAAGCGCCCCCCGACAGGAGCACGACGAGCGTCTCCGCAGGGTCGCGCGCCGCCAGCGCGAGCGTGCGCCGGCCGGCGCGCTCGCTCTGTTCGTCAGGGAATGGGTGCCCGCACGCGTATTCCTCGAGCGCTTCCGGCAGCCCTCCCGTCGGTCCGGCAGGACCGGCGACGATCCCTGCCGCGATCGTCGTCGGCGCGTGCGCCACGAACGCGCCTGCCATCCGCCGCGCCGCCTTGCCGGCGGCAATCACGATGAGACTGCGGGCGGTCGGATCGAGCGGATTCGAGGCGAGGGATGCGGCGACGAGAGGCACCGGATCGGCGGCGTCCACCGCAGCCCGGAGGATGCGGCGCACGTCGTCACGCAGCCCGGAGATCGAGGTCAGTGAAGCTTGGCGGGGTCGGACCAGCCGGAGAGCCCGGTCACGGCGTTGAACTTCCGGAGCAGCTGCGAGATCAGCTCCTCGCCATCGTCTTTTGCACAGATGCGATCGAGCTCGCGGATCACCCGCAGCAGCGCGCGATCGGCGTTGGTAATCGCCCCTTCGGAGAAGTACTCGCGCTGCCGCGCGAGGCATTCACGGTGACGGAGGAACTCCTGGCGGTAGAAGTCGGCGGGGCCGCGTGCAGGAGGATCGGCCGCCCCGCTCACCCGTGCAACGCGTGTCATGCGACTCCTCGCGTCGGGCATGTTTAACCGAATGAATCGAGTCTAAACGGCCCCGCAACCCGGTGTCAACCGTGCCTACCGCACCGTACGCGCGACGACGAAACCGCCGATGCAGCCGAGGAGCATGCCACCGACGACGAGGAGCAGGACCAGCTCAGTCGGCAGGAACGTCAGCGGCCCGAACCCGAGAGCGTCCGCGGCGGCCGTCCCGAATCGGGCCCGCCCGGCGGCGAACAGCGCCCACAACAGGGCAACCGCGAGCACCGCACCGGCGCCGCCCTGCAGAATGCCCTCGACGACAAATGGGCCGCGGACGTAGGCGAGCGGCGCGCCGACCAACTGCATGATCTCGATCTCCTCCCGCCGCGCCGCCGCGGCGAGCCGCACCACGTTGGAGACGGTGAGCGCCGAAGCCATGGCCAGCATCGCGATCACGACGAGCCCGAGGCCACGAGTGAAGCGGATGGCGAGGTTCAGGCGGACCAGCCAGCGGCGGTCGTAGCGCACGTCCGCGACCCCCGCCATGCCGCCGAGCGTCGAGGCCAGAGCATCGACCGCGGCGCCCGCTTCGCGGACCGACGGGACGAGCCGCACGTCGTAGGACGCGGGCAGCGGGTTGCGTTCGAGATACGACGTGATGCCTGCGAGGTCGGGGAAGTCCGCGCGGAAGCGCGCGAGCGCCTGATCCCTGGAGACGTATTCGCGGCTGGCCGCGAGCCCGCTCTGCGCGATCACCTGCTCAACCGCCTTCACCTGGTCGGCCGTGGCCTCGTCCCGGAAGTAGACGGTGAGCTCGGCCGACTCGGCCCAGCGGCCGGTCAGCCGCTGCAGGTTGCCGTTCGCGATCAGGAAGAACCCGAGGACGAAGAGCCCGGCCGTGATGGTCAGCACCGAGATGAGCGCCGCGCGCCACCGCCGCCACAGGCTGGCCGCTGCCTCGCTGAAGAAGTACTTGAGCGCGTGCATCTAGTCGACCTCGACGATGTGACCGTGATCCAGCGTCAGCGCGCGGCGGCCGACGCGCCGAATCAGCTCGCGATCGTGGGTGGCGACGAGCACGGTCGTCCCGCGGGCGTTGATTTCGCGGAACAGGTTCATGATCTCGAGCGACAGGTCGGGATCGAGGTTCCCGGTCGGCTCGTCGGCCAGGATGATGGCGGGGTCGTTCACCAGCGCGCGCGCCGTCGCGATCCGCTGCTGCTCGCCCCCGGACAGCTCCAGCGGAAAGGCGTTCATCCGGTGCTGCAGCCCGACCCACTTGAGGACCTGGAAGGTGCGGCGCTGCTGCTGCGAGGCGGTCATGCCGAGCACGCGCGGCACGAAGGCGACGTTCTCCAGCACGGTCTTGGTGGGAAGCAGCTTGAAATCCTGGAAGACGAAGCCGAGCGAGCGGCGGTAGGTCTGCACCTGCCGGCGGGTCAGCGTCGCGAGGTTGCGCCCGCCGACGATCAGCTCCCCCTGCGTGGGCACCTCCTGCCGCAACAGCAAGCGCAGTAGGGTGGACTTCCCCGCCCCGCTCGGGCCGGTCAGGAAGACGAAGTCCCCCTTGTCCACGCGCAACGAGAGATCCCGTAGCGCGTAGATGCCGCGACTGTAGACCATGGACACGTTACGAGCTTCTATCATTTGAATGGCGGGGCCCCCTGCACCCCGCCAAGCTCGTCGCTCGCGGGGACCCCTGCGCCCCGCTGCTCGCGTTCGGTAAATGGCGTTGCCGCCGCAGGCTCGAGTACGACCGCGCCTTCGACTACTCGACCCCGACGACGCGCTTGATCAGGCGGTTCACCAGCTCCGGGTTGGCCTGGCCGCGTGTCGCCTTCATCACCTGGCCGACGAGGAAGCCGAGCGTCTGCTGCTTGCCCGCGCGGAACTGCGCGACCGCCGTCTCGTTGGCGGTGAGCACCTGGCGCACCGTGCGCTCGAGCGCCCCCTCGTCGTCGATGCGCGCCAGGCCCTCCGCCTCCACGATCTCGGCGGCGGCGCGGCCGGTCGCGCACATCTTCTCGAACACGTCCTTGGCGATCGGTCCGGTGATCGTGCCCGAGTCCACCAGCTTGATCAAGCCGGCGAGCGCGGCGGGCGCCAGCGGCGCGCGCTCGATGCCGGCGCCGAGCTCGTTCATCTTGCGCGCCAGCTCCCCCATGATCCAGTTGCTCGCGCCCTTCGGGTTGCCGGCCGCCGCGGCGGTCTGCTCGAAGTAATCGGCCATCGCCGGCGAGGTGGTGAGCAGCGCGGCGTCGTACTCGGGCAGCCCGTACTGCGCCACGAACCGGCGGCGGCGCGCGTCCGGCAACTCCGGCAGCGATCGCCGGAGGTCCTCCACCCACTCGCGGCGGATGATCAGCGGCGGCAGGTCGGGCTCGGGGAAGTAGCGGTAGTCGTGTGCCTCCTCCTTGCTGCGCATCGACACCGTCCGCCCCGCCGACGCGTCCCAGAGGCGCGTCTCCTGGACCACGCGGCGCCCGGCCGACAGCTCGTCGATCTGTCGGCCGATCTCGTGCTCGATCGCGCGCTGCACGTACCGGAACGAGTTGAGGTTCTTGACCTCGGTCTTGACGCCGAGCTCGGTCGATCCGGCCCGCCGCACCGATACGTTCGCGTCGCAGCGCAGGCTGCCCTCCTCCATGTTGCCGTCGTTGACGCCAATCGCCACGAGGATCGCGCGCAGCCGGCTGAAGAACTCGCCGGCATCCGCCGCCGACCGCAGGTCGGGACGGGTCACGATCTCGATGAGGGGAACGCCGCTGCGGTTGAAATCGACGTAGGTGAAGCGATCGGAATCCGGGAAGCCCTCGTGCAGGGACTTGCCGGCATCTTCCTCCAGGTGGACGCGGATGATCCCTACGCGGCGCGCGCCGCCGGCGCTCTCGTACTCGACGCTCCCGTCGGTCGCCAGCGGCAGCTCGTATTGCGAGATCTGGTAGCCCTTGGGCAGGTCCGGGTAGAAGTAGTTCTTCCGCGCGAAGATCGACGCGGGCTGGATCGTGCAGCCGAGCGCGAGCCCCGCTTTCACTGCGTATTCGACGGCGCCGCGGTTGAGCACGGGCAGCGCGCCCGGCAGCCCGAGGCAGACCGGGCAGACGTGCGTGTTCGGCGGGGCGCCGAAACGAGTGCTGCAACCGCAGAAGATCTTGGTGGCGGTCAGGAGCTGCGCGTGGATCTCGAGGCCTATGACAGGTGCGAATTCGGTCAATGCTGAATGCCGAATTCCCAATGCCGAACCCGGGACCGGCGGATCTTAGTGCAAATTGCCGGACACCACCGAGTATTCAGCATTCGCCCGCTCAGCATACCGGCATCCGGATTGATCGTCGACACTTATACCAATCGGCAATCGGCAACCGACGCCCGCATTCGGCAGTCGGCATTCAGCATTCGGCATTCGACATTCGGCATTCGGCATTCGGCATTGACAAGAAACCCTCAGAGATGCGGATGCGGGCCGGCGGCGGCAATGTCCGGCGCTGCCTCCGCCTCGAAGCTCCGGAAGTTCTCGACGAACATCCGGGCCAGGCGGTTGGCCTGCGCGTCGTAGTCGGACGGATGCGGCCACGTGGTCCTCGGGTTGAGGAGCTCGGAGGGCACGCCCGGGCACCCCCGCGGGACGCTCAGGTTGAACGTGCGGTCCTGCACGTAGGCCACGCGGTCCAGGGCACCGGCGAGCGCGGCGCGGATCATCGCGCGCGTGTACGCGATCTTCATACGCGAACCGACGCCGTAGGGTCCGCCCGTCCAGCCGGTGTTCACCAGCCAGACCCGGGATTCGTGGCGCGCGATCCGATCGCCGAGGAAGCGCGCGTACACCGTCGGGTGCAGCACCATGAAAGGCGCGCCGAAACAGGTGCTGAACGTCGCCTTCGGCTCGGTCACGCCCTTCTCCGTGCCCGCCACCTTTGCCGTGTAGCCGGAGAGGACGTGGTACATCGCCGCCGCCGGCGTGAGCCGCGCCAGCGGCGGCAGCACGCCGAACGCGTCGGCGGTCAGCATCACGATGTTGCGCGGATGGCCGCCGAGGCCGGATCGCACCGCGTCCGCGATGAACGTCAGCGGGTAGGCGCCGCGCGTGTTCTCCGTGAGCGAGGCATCGTCCAGGTCGATCTCGCGCGTCGCCGTGTCCATCCGCACGTTCTCGAGCACCGTCCCGAAGCGCCGCGTCGCCGCGTGGATCTGCGGCTCGGCCGCTGCCGACAGGCGGATCATCTTGGCGTAGCACCCGCCCTCGATGTTGAACACGCCGTCCTCGCTCCACCCGTGCTCGTCGTCCCCGATCAGGCGGCGCTCCGGATCGCTTGACAGGGTGGTCTTGCCGGTACCCGAGAGCCCGAAGAAGAGCGCGACGTCTCCGGCCGCCCCGACGTTGGCCGAGCAGTGCATCGACAGGACGTTGCGCTGCGGCAGCAGGTAGTTCATCACCGTGAAGATCGACTTCTTGATCTCGCCGGCATAGCTCGTGCCACCGATCAGCACGAGGCGGCTGGCGAAGTTCACCACGATGAACACGTCGGAGTGCGTGCCGTGCAGCGCCGGGTCGGCGTGGACCCCGGGCATGTCGATGACGGTGAACTCCGGATCGTGCGCCGGGCCGCCGCCCCCGGCCCCGGGGTCGATGAACATGTGCCGGGCGAACAGGCTGTGCCAGGCGTGCTCCGTGATCACGCGTACGGCGAGCCGGTAGCGCGAGTCCGCGCCGGCATAGCAGTCCTGGACGAACAACTCCTTGCCCTCGACGTAGCTGAGGATGCGGTGGTGCAGGAGCTCGAAGCGGTGCGGGTCGAGCGGGCGGTTCACCTTGCCCCACCAGACCCTGTCCTGGCTCGAAGGCTCGCGGACGATGAACTTGTCGTTCGGGGAACGGCCGGTGTGCTGCCCGGTCCGGCATACCAGCGGACCCTGCGCCGACATGCTGCCCTCGCGGCGGCGGACGGCCTCCTCGTACAGGGCGGGAACGCTCAGATTCCAGTACACGCGCGGCACGTTGGTGATGCCGTGCCGCTCGAGGCCCGTCACCTGATCGTGCGGCTGTGCCATCCCTCCCCCGCCCCAGTCGCCCATTACCGAAACTTATCGTTATCCAAAGCGTTCGATCGTACAGAGAGGCGCACCGGCAAGTCAACGACGCGACGGGCATGATCGGCGCGAGGTGAGCACTGATCCGGCTCCAGCGCAGCAGGCGGCAGGCCGGTGTCAGGAAGCCGGGTCGGTCAGGCAGCGCAGGATGTCCACGACGCGTCCGTCGAACTGTGAGCCGCGACAGCGCTCCAGCTCGAGCAGTGCGTCCGGGACCGGCAGGGGATCGCGATAGACGCGTGGGTGGGTCAGCGTGTCGAACACGTCGGCGACGGCGATGATGCGCGCGCTCAGCGGCACGTCGGCAGCGGCGAGGCCGCGCGGATAGCCACGCCCGTCCGGGCGCTCGCACACCCGGGCTATCAGCTCGGCCGCTTCGCCCAGGCAGGGGACGCCGGCCGCGAGCTCGCTGCCGATCTGCGGATGGCGCCGCATGATCGCGATCTCGTCGGCGGTCAGCGGCGCAGGTTTGCGCAGGATCGCATCCGGCATCGCCAGCTTGCCGAGGTCGTGCAGCAGCGCGGCACGGCGAAACGCAGCGTTCGCCGCGACGTTCATCCCCCGCGCGAGCTGCAGCGCCAGGTCGCGCACCCGGTGCGCGTGCTCGCGGGCGTCGGGATCGGCAACGGTCGCCATCGCCAGCATCGTGTCGAGTGTCTCGTCGCTGTCCACGCGCACCATGGCCATCAGGCTGGCGAGCCGTGCGCACCGCGCCTGCAGCTCCTCGTCGAGCGACTCGCGCCAGCGTCGCGCGTCCCAGGCGGCACGGTGCCACTCGAGGCCGCGCGCCACCGCCTCGCGCAACCGGTCGCGGCTGAACGGCTTGGTGAGGTAGTCGACTACGCCCTGGCCGAGGCTGTCGATCGCGAGGCCGATGTCGTACACACCGGTCGCCATGATCACCGCGGTCTCGGGGCAGCGGCGGCGAATCCGCTCGGCGAGCCACATGCCGTCGTGCCCGGGCATCCGGATGTCGCACAGTGCGACGGCGGGCGGGTCCGCGGCGACCCGGCCGAGGGCCTCGTCGGCACTCGCGGCGGTGGTCACCGACAGGCCCCCCGACATCAGCCAGCGCGTCATCAGGTCGCGGACACCGTGCTCGTCATCGACGACGAGCACGGACGCGGCAGGTTCCGGCATCATCGTTCCCCCGCCCTCACGCCTCGACCATGTTGTCGAGCGGCTCGCGCCGCCGGCTGATCGTCGCCGAGAGATCGAGCCGCTCGAGCCGCCGGTAGAGTGCGCGGCGGCTCAGGCCGAGCATCTTCGCCGCCGCTTTCTTGTTGCCGCCGGCGCGCGCGAGGGCGCGCTGGATGTGATCGCGCTCGACGTTGACCAGCAGGTCGGAACGCGTGGCGGTCTCGACTCCGGCCTCGTCGTCGCACGCCGCCGGCATGCTCGCGGCCACCTCCCGCTCGGTGATGAAGTCGCCGTCGGCGAGGATGCAGGCGCGTTCGACGACGTTACGCAGCTCGCGGACGTTGCCGTCCCACGGCGCACCGGCGAGCACCCGCTCGGCGCCGGGCGTCACCCCGCGGACGCTCTTCTGCAGCCGCTCGACGGTCTCCCGCACGAAGGCGGCGGTCAGGTAGGGGATGTCCTCGCGCCGCTCGCGCAGCGGCGGCAGCGCGAGCTCGACGACGTTCAGGCGGTAGTACAGGTCGCTGCGGAACCGCCCGGCGGCCACCTCGGCGCGCAGGTTGCGGTTGGTCGCGGCGACGACGTGCACGTTGACCCGCCGCGGCTCCACCGAGCCGACGCGGTGCACCTCCCCGAGCTCCAGGACCCGCAGCAGTTTCGCCTGCACGCTCGCCGGCAGATCACCGATCTCGTCGAGGAACAGCGTGCCGCCGTCGGCGAGCTCGAACAACCCCGGCTTGTGGTCCGTCGCACCGGTGAAGGCGCCGCGCACGTGGCCGAACAGTTCGCTCTCGAACAGCGTCTCGACGACCGCCGAGCAGTTGACGGTGACGAAGCGTCGCTCCCGCCGCGGCCCCATCTTGTGCAACGCCCGCGCCGCCAGCTCCTTGCCCGTCCCGGTCTCGCCGGTCACCAGGGCGGTGCGCACGTGCGGCGCGAGCCGGCGGATCATGCCGAACACCTGCTGCATCGCCGGCCCTCGCCCGACCATCCCGCAGAACTCCAGGTGCCGCGCGACGTCCCCTTCGAGCGCGAGCAGGCTCTGCCGGCGCTCGATTTCCTCGCGCACGCCCGACAGGATCTGCTGCAGCCGCGCGAAGTCGATCGGTTTGCTCAGGTAGTCCATCGCGCCGAGCTTGATCGCCTCGACGGCGGTGTCCACCGAAGCAAAGCCGGTCATCAGTACGACCTGGCAGTGCGGATCGGTCTCGCGGATCGCACGCAGCACGTCGAGGCCGCCGACATCGGGCATCCGCAGGTCGACCATGACGAGATCGACGCCGCGCCCGCGCAGTTGCGCCACCGCCTCGCCACCACCGGAACAGGTGCTCACGTCGAACCCGGCCTTCTGCGCGAACCGGCTGACGATCTCGAGCACGCCGAGTTCATCGTCTACCACCATGAGCGACGGCCGTTGACCAGTCATACCAGCTCCTTGGAAACCGCGCGCACCGCGCCGCGCAGCGCCTGCAGCTCATAGGGCGGCGCCAGCGCGGCGCCCGCATGCTCCATCCCGAACCGCACGCCCTCCGTGCCGTCGCCCGACGCCGACAGCAGCACCAGCGGCACCCGCGCCGCGTCCGCCCGGCGCGCGGTCCGCCAGCCGGCGATATCCGCCGACAGCACGCGGCAGTCGACCAGCACCGCCAGCAGGCCGCCGCGTTCGTAGCGCGCGAGCGCCTCCGGCGCGCTCCCTGCCCCGGCCACCGCGTAGCCCCAGCCGCGCAGCGCGGCGGCGATAAAGTCACGTTCGGCCTGGTCCGGGTGAGCGACGAGCACGTCACCCGGCGGCACGTCCTCCACCCTCGCCGGCAGGAGCAGGGTGAAGGTCGTCCCTTCGTCGACCCTGCTGTCGACGACGATCTGACCGCCGTGGTCGCGCACGATGCCGTAGCAGATGCTCAGGCCGAGGCCCGTGCCCTCGCCGACCTCGCGCGTGGTGAAGAACGGATCGAAGATGCGCGACAGGTTCGCGGGATCGATACCGTGCCCGGTGTCGCCGATGAACAGCTCGACGGCCGCCGCGGCGGCGCTGAACCGCGCGCCGGTCCGCAGCTTCCGCACCGGCCGGCCGCGCATCGCCTGCTCGGCGTTGAGCAACAGGTTGAGCAGCGCCTGCTGGATCTGGCTGCCGTCGGCGACAACCGTCGGCAGGTTCGGCTGGAAATCCGTTTCCACCTCGACGCCGTTCACCCGCAGGTCGTAGGCGCGCAGCGACAGCACGCGGGTGCTCAGGTCGGCGAGGTCGTGGGGCCGGCGCTCGGCCGCCTGCCGGCGGGCGAACGCCAGCAGGTTGCGGACGATGCTCGCCGCGCGCTCGGATTCCTGCGCGATGCGCCGCAGATCGCGGGCGAGCGAGGCCGGCTCCGGAACGGTCCCGGCGTCGCGCAGTTCCTCCTCGAGCAGCTGCGCGTAGCCGATGACGCTCGTGAGCGGGTTGTTCAGCTCGTGCGCCACGCCCGCCACCAGCTGCCCGATTGCCGAGAGCTTCTCCGCCTGCAGCAGCTGCGCCTGCGTCGACTTCAATTGCAGGAGGGTGGTCATCGCCTGCGCGTTCGCCGCCGCCAGTTCCTCGCTCAGCTGACGCAGCCGCCGCGCGTTCCGCGTCTGCTCGGTCACGTTCTTCGCGACCTGCACGACGGCGCCGCCCTCGGCGTCGCCCGACACGGGAAAGGTGGTGACGGCAAACACGTCGCCGGCCTGCGTGGGCACCTCGGCGTGACTGCCCTGGCCGCGCAGCGCGCGTGTGACCGCACACGCCTCGTCGTGGCTGCCGCACAGGCCGAGATCGACGCACGAGCTCCCCCGCAGCGCGGTCACCGGCCGCTGCACCAGGGCCGCCAGCGCCCGGTTGCCGCGCAACAGCTCGCCGCGCACGTCGAAGACGGCGATCGGATCGCCGATCGCATCGAAAGTCCGTTCCCACTCCCGCTTGGCGCGAAGCACGAACTGGTGGAGCCGCGCGTTGGTGATCGCGACGGCAATCTGCCCCGCGATGATCGCGACCAGCCGCTGGTCGGCGGCGTCAAACCGCCGCGGCGCGGCGCTGCCGATCGTCAGCGTGCCCAGCAGCTCGCCGCTCGCGAACATCGGCACGCTCAGCGCGCTGCGCACCGGCATCCGCGCCGCCGCCTCGCCCGGCACCGCCGCGAAGTCCTCGACGAGGTGGGCCGCCCGTGATCGGATCACGATGTCGCTCGGCCGGGTGATGCCGGGCTCGTCCCAGACGCGCTGCTGGATGGCCGGGCCGACGACGGCGCGGACCGCGAACGCGCCGGTCGCTTCGTCCTTCAGCCGGATCGACCCGCCGACCGCCTCGAGGGCGCGCACCACGCGCTGCAGCGCATCGGCGAGCACGTCGTCGAGCTCCAGCGATCGCGCGATGCCTTCGGCAATCTCGTTGATCGTCTGCAGCTCCCACACCAGCCGGCGGTTGTCCAGGTTGATCTGCCGGCGCTCGAGCGCGCGGCGGATCGTCGCGAACAGGTGCTCGACGTGGACCGGCTTGGGCACGAACGCGAACGCCGCCAGCTCGTACGAGGGGATCGCGGGCGCGAGCGGAACCGTATCGCCCAGCACGATGATCTCGCAGTCGGGGGTATGGGCCCTGACCCGCCGGATCACGTCGAACCCCGAGCCCGAGCCGAGCGCGAGGTCGACCAGCGCCGCTGGCACGGGGACGCCATCCAGCGCCGTTTCGACCTGCGCGACGGAGGCAGCGACAATCGGGCGGTAGCCGCGTGCCGAGGCCTCGTCGGCGAGGCGCGAGAGCAGGCCGCGATCCTCTTCCACGATGAGCAGCGCAACCGGTTCGGTGTTCATGGCGTCGTGGCGCAGGCAGAATTGCGCGGGTGTCTTTCCGCAAGAGCCGCGCCGGAACCGCCCACGCGCGTGCGATCCGGCCAGGTCTTCCAGGGGCTGGACTTAGCGCGTTGGCGGGTATCGCGCCCGGGCAATCCCGTGGTGTGCGCGTTTCGCAAGTGAAACGCGCACGCGTTGCAAGGGTGAAACGTTCCGCGTCCGTGGTCCGGGGTCCGGGGCTCGAGGTTCCACCGGTACCGGTGGGGCAACGATCCGTCGCAAACGGCTCGTCGCGACGGCGACCTACTCGATCGCGTGCTTCTTCATCAACCGCCAGAGCGTCGTGCGACTGATCTGCAGATCGCGAGCGGCGGCGGTCACCTCGCCGCGGCTGCGGGCGAGCGCCGCGACGATCATCTCGCGTTCCGCGCGCTCGCGCGCCGCCGCGACGCTCGTTTCGGCGGGCGGCGCCGAGGGCCGCGGCGCCAGCATCTCCTCCGGAAGGTCGCCCGGCTCGATCTGCGGCCCGCGCGCCACGGCCACCGCCCGCTGGATTACGTGTTCCAGCTGGCGCACGTTGCCCGGGTAAGGATACGAGCAGAGCGCCGCCCAGGCCGCTTCGGAGCAGCCCGTCACGCCTGCGGCCGGCCCGTAGCGATCGATGAAGTGCCACGCCAGCAGCCTGACGTCCCCGACGCGCTCCCGGAGCGGCGGCAGGTGCAGGTGGTGCACGTCGAGCCGGTAATAGAGATCCTGCCGGAACCGGCCCGCCTGGATGGCCTCGCGAAGATCGATGTTGGTGGCGGCGATGAACCGCACGTCGACCGTCCGGCTGTCGTTGGACCCGATACGCCGCACCTCCCCCGACTCCAGTGTACGGAGCAGCTTCGCCTGGAGGGCCCCCGTCATCGTGCCGATCTCGTCGAGGAAGAACGTACCGCCGGATGCGTGTTCGATCAGTCCGGGACGCGACGCCTCGGCGCCGGTGAAGGCGCCGCGGGCGTGTCCGAACAGCTCGCTTTCGAGCAGCGATTCCGTCACCGCCGCGCAATTGAGCGCGACGAAGGCCTTCGCCGCGCGCGGGCTCGCCGCGTGAATCGCACGGGCCGCCAGTTCCTTACCCGTCCCCGTTTCGCCGGTGATGAGCACGGTCCCCGGGGCCGGGCCGGCTCGCCGGATGAGGTCACGGACGCGATGCATCGCCGGGCTCTCGCCGACGAGCGCGTCGAGCGTAGGCGCGGGCCGGATCTGCCGCTGCAGCAGGTCGACCTGCCGCGCCAGCTGCCGCCGATCGACGGCGGCGCGGACGCGCATCAGCAGCTCGTCGCGGAAGAACGGCTTCTGCATGAAGTCCACCGCGCCGAGCTTCATCGCCTCCACCGCGACATCCACGGTGCCGAAGCCGGTCATCATGATGCAGGCGGCGTCCACTCGCGCCTCGCGGAGCGTCCGCAGCACGTCGATGCCGGACAGCCCGGGCATCCGGAGGTCCGAGAGGATGACGTCGAATCCGCCGCCGCGGGCCAGTGCGATTCCCTCCTCCCCGGTGCGCGCCGGTTCGACCACGTATCCAGCGCCGCGCAGCAACCGCCCGAGGCTCTCGCGCACCGAATCGTCGTCGTCGATCAGGAGGATCCGCGCCATCGCAGGGTCATCTTACGCCGGGCAGGCGCGGCACGAGGCGTTCAAGCTGGCAACCGCGACGGCCGATAACGAACACATGCGCCGCGAGCGGCTGCTCCACGCGACACTTCTGGCGGCGATCGCTGCCGCCGCGGGCTGCACCGTGCCGGGCGGGCCGAGTGGGAAGCCGGGCGTGCGGCCCTCTCTGCCGGCGCGAGTGCGCGTCTACGTTGCCGACCACGGCGGCTCGACACGCCTCCTCACGCTGGAAGAGTACGTTCGCGGGTCGATCCTCGCGGAGTTCGCGCCGGCGGGAGGGAATCCAGCCGACGTCGAAGGCATGCTCGAAGTGCAGGCGGTCGTCAGCCGCACGTTCGCCATCGCCCATCTCGGCCGTCACCGCCGGGACGGCTACGACCTCTGCGCGACTACCCACTGCCAGTTGTTCGATCCGGCGCGGATGCGAAGTTCGAGGTGGTCCGGCGTCGCCGCCCGGGCGGCGGCACGTACCGCCGGCATGGTCCTGTGGTTCGAGCGTGGCGCCGCATCGGCGTTGTATCACGCCGACTGCGGCGGCCACACGAGCGATCCCGTGGCGGTCTGGGGTGGCGCGGCGCTGCCGTACCTGCCTGCCGGCGTTGATGACGGACCCGCACGGGCGGCGCACGGCGCCTGGAAATACGAGGCGGGCAGAGAGGCGGTCCGGCTCGCGCTGAACGCCGATGCGCGAACCGCGACCGGTGCTCGGCTGGAGGCGATCGTCGTGCTCGACCGCGACGGCGCCGGGCGCGCCGTCCGGATACGCCTGGAGGGCACCGCGCGACGCGAAGTCAGGGGCGAGGTGCTCCGCGAGGTGCTCACGCGCCGATTCGGAGCCCGAACCGTCAAGAGCACGCTCTTCAGCGTGCGGCGGGCCCGGGGAACGTTCGTTTTCGACGGACGAGGCTTCGGACACGGCGTCGGCCTCTGCCAGGCCGGGGCGCTCGCGCGTGTCTCCGCTGGCGCGTCCTCGGCGGCGGTGCTGCGCCACTACTTCCCGGGAACCAGGCTGGTGGTGCTGCGCTGATCCGGCCGGCCGCGGTATGATGTTGTTCCCGGCCGGGGCGACTGAGCCGGAACCCTCCTTCCCGCGCTTTCTCGCGGACGCCGGGCCGCGCTTCCGTATAATGGGCGCTAAGTATCGAGAGCGACGGCAGTAAACGTTCGCGTTGCCGGGGCGTATTGAATGACAGGACCTCAACCGGCCGGCTCGCCCGGCCGTGAAGCGGATAGTTACGCGGCCTCGGCCGTCAAGGCGCTGCAGGGCGAGGGGCGTCATGCCGAGGCGCGCGAACGGTTCGCGGAACTGGTGGGCAGGCACCAGCGGCGAGCGTCCCGCATCGCCTTCCACTATCTCCGCGACGGCGCGGAAGCCGACGAGGCGGTGCAGGACGCGTTCGTGAAGGCGTACTCCCATCTCGCGTCGTTCCGCGAAGAGCTTCCGTTCGAGGTGTGGTTCACGCGCATCCTGATCAACGGGTGCCTGGACCGGATCAAAGCGCGCACCCGGCGCGAGAAATGGCTGGCGCCGATGCCCGTCGGGCCGGGCGGCGAGCGCGACTTCGCCGAGCGGACCGCCGGAAGCGGGCCGACGCCGGAAGATCAGCTGCTGGCGCGTGAGCGGCGGCGGACGCTTGCCGCGTTGTTGGCCAGGCTGCCCGAGCGGCAGCGATCGGTGTTCATGTTGAGCCACTACGAGGGGTGCACCTCGCGCGAAGTGAGCGCGCTGACCGGCCTGAACGAATCGACCGTGCGCGTGCACCTGTTCCGCGCGATCCGCCGGTTGCGATCGCTGCTGGCGGCCGAGGGCGTGGAACGGGTTTCCGCTGCCGTGGAGAAACGCCGTGTCAATTCTTAACCGCATGATCGCGCGCCGGCACCTGGACGACGCCACGCTCGTCGGCATCTGGACCGCCGCGGGCGAAGCCGACGGTCGACCGGCTCCGGGCCGCCCGGAGGATCGCGGAACGGATGTGAGCGGCGAGCCGGCCGAGGCCGCTCACCTGGTGACGTGCCACGAGTGCACGGCCCGGTACGAAGCGCTGTGCTCGTGGCTACAGACAGTTCGCGACGAGGCGGTCGAGGAAGCAGACGCCGCATTCCCGCCCGAGCGCCTTGCCGCCCAGCAGGCCCTTATCCTCCGCCGGCTCGAGGCGGCCGAGCGGCCTGCGCGCATCATTGCATTCCCGAAGTTCGCGCAGCCGCTGTCACACCGGCCGTCGGCGGCGCACCGCTGGATCACCGTGGCGGCGGCCGCGGGCCTCGTGATTGGCGTTGCCCTGGGGCAGTGGATGGATCTCCGTCACCGGTTCGCCCCGAGGCCGGCACGAACCGCCGACGCGGTGGTGACCTCGTCGGCACCGGTGGCGGCATCGGCCGACATGCGGATGCAAACGGCTTCGGCGGTGAGCGACGAGGCGTTCCTCTTCGAGCTCGAGACGTCCCTCTCGATGCATCCGTCGGTCGCGCCGCTGCGCGCGCTCGACACGCTCACGCCGCGGTCGCGGGATTTCCTCGAGCCGTCCAGGTAATATTCGGGAGTGGCCTCTCCGCAGCCGCTGATCTTCCGCAAGGGTCTCGACATGAAGGAGGCGGTGGCCGGCGAGCTGGCGGCCGCCTACGACAGCCGGATCGTCGATGCGGTCCGCGCCTCCGACTTCCAGTTCCGCTCGGGCCGGCTCACGCTGCACCTCGCCCGCGAGTTCGGGTTCTGCTACGGCGTCGACCGCGCCGTCGACTACGCCTACCAGGCACGACGCCGTTTCCCCGATCGCAACGTCTTTCTCACCGGTGAGATCATCCACAACCCGCACGTCAACGATCGCCTGCGTGCCGCCGGGATTCGCTTCCTCACCGATCTTGGGGAAGACGCCGGAGCGCTCGGCCCGCAGGAGGTGGTGATCGTCCCCGCGTTCGGCGTGACCGTCGGCGAGATGGCGAGGCTCTCCGACCTCGGCTGCACGCTGGTGGACACCACGTGCGGCTCGGTCCTCAACGTGTGGAAGAACGTCATCCGCTACGCGCGCGAGGGCTACACATCGGTGATCCACGGCAAGGTGAAACACGAGGAAACCCGTGCGACTGCCTCGCAGGCGCTCAAGTTCCCGAACGGGCGCTACCTGGTAGTCCTGGACCGGGAGGAGGCGGCCATCGTCTGCGAGTACATCCGGCACGGCGGCCGGCGCGAGGCGTTCCTCGATCGCTTCCGCGGCGCCGTGTCTCCCGGCTTCGAACCCGATCGCGACCTGGAACGCATCGGCTGCGCCAACCAGACGACGATGCTCATGTCGGAGTCGCTGGAGATCGGGGAGATGTTCGCGCAGGCGATGCGGGATCGTTACGGCGCGGAGGCGCTCGGCGGGCATTTCCGCGCCTTCGACACGATTTGCAGCGCCACCCAGGAGCGTCAGGACGCGGTGATCGCGCTGCTCGACGAGCACCCGCTGGACGTCATGCTCGTCGTCGGCGGCTACAACAGCAGCAACACGTGCAACCTGGCGCGGATCTGCGCGGCGCGCGCGCGTACTTACCACATCGCCGATCCGGCCTGCCTGCTGTCGGCCGACGAGATTCGGCACCGCCCGATCGGGCTTCCGTCCACGACGGCGGGCGGCGAGGACGCGACCCGCGGCTGGCTCCGCCCGCAGGGCCCCGTCGTCGTGGGCCTGACCGCCGGCGCCTCAACTCCCAACAACATCGTCGGGCAGATCATCCGGCGTATCGACGAACTGGTGAACGCTGGATAACGACTCCCGGAAGCCGACGACGGCCAACCAGGATTCGACCTATCGCCTTATCTGCGACAGCTCGCGGGTGTCGGCTTCGGACAGTGCGAGGCGGATCTTCTTGCCGCGGTTGCGCGCGAGGAAGCGGTGCAGGTCGGTGCCCGGCTTGGCCATGATGGTCGCGGAGTCGCCCAGGGTGAAATAGCCCTCCTGGACCTCGTGGTCCGCCGAAGTGACCTGGACGGTCATCGCAGTTTCGTCCTTGTCGGAAGCCAGGGATATCCCGAGGCCGAACAGCAGCAACGCCAGCACCATCCACGCCGTCATGGCGGTACGCACGGGGTTAACGCCTCCTCGACCGGCTCACCCGGCCCGCTGCAGGGGTTGCAAGCCGGCTGCCACAGCAGGTCACGGCCAGAACCGCCGCGCTGACGGAACTGGCGAGGGTGGACGCTCTCCGCCGGGCGGTAAACAGGGCCACTCAACGGGTCGTAATACTGCCTGTAAACCGCTTCGGAGCAGGGAGATATCTGGGTCATGCAAAGGCAGTTCGGTCGGGCGTTCGTCGTCACCATCATCATGGCGGCCTGCGTGCCCTCGGTGATGCGGGCGGCGCGCTCAGGCGCCGTCGCCGCGGATTGCGAGGAGCAGGCGGCCGAGCCGCAGAAGTCGCAGGCGGGGGGCGACCGCCGTCCCGAGCACAGCCGGGTGAAGTGGTGGGAAGACCCCGCGTGGCGCTCGGAACTGGGCATCACGGACAAGCAGTCCGGGAAGATCCGCGAGATCTTCGAAGTCGAAATGGTGAAGCTGCGGGCGATGCGCGAGGAGCTGAACCGACTCGAAGACAAGCTGGCGAAGATGGTCAAGGACGATCGATCCAGCCTGGCAGCCCTCACCGAGAAGTGGGACCGGGTCGGGACGCTGCTGGCGGAGATGTACAAGACGCGGCAGCTGATGATCTACCGCATCGACCGGGAACTGACCCCCGAGCAGCGCGTCAAGCTGCAGGCAATGTACGACCGGCTCCAGGCGGAGCGCCGCCAGGAGGCGGACCGCCGTCGTTGACGTTCTCTTCATGTCTCGGGCTCTTTCGAGCGCTGTATACATCCCTGGAGGCACTCTCGTGAGCAGGACCATTCGCATGCTGGCCACGGCGGTGGCGATCGGCACGGCTGCGCCCGCGTCGGCGCAGGACACCGACCGCGTCAAGGAGCTGATTCAGCAGGCGCTCGCGTCGCAGGGCCAGCCGGCGCAGGGCCAGCCGGCGCAGCCCGCGCCGGTGCCCGGGCTCACCGAGCCCGCGGGATCGGTCGTCAACCTGACGGAGGAAGAGGCGGTCAAGCGCGCGGCCGAGCGCAATCTCAACATCGCGTCGGAGCGCCTGACCCCGCAGACGTGGGATTTCTCGCTGGCGGCCGCGTACGCCTTCTACCGGCCGACCGTGACGTCGATGGTGCGAACGCAGTCGGCCACGCAGCTGCCGAACACGATCTTCGAAGGTGGCACGAAGGTCGACAGCGACACGAACAACTGGAACGGCGGCATCCAGCAGCAGGTGCGATGGGGCGGCGGGGCGTTCAACGTCAACTTCAACAACAGCCGCAATTACTCGACGGGCACGAACACCGCGTTCAACCCGTCGTTCAATACCGGCCTCACGGCCAGTTACCTGCAGCCGCTGCTCCGGAATCGCAAGATCGACAACAACCGCGCCACGCTGCTGACGACCGAGATCAGCCAGGACATATCCGAGATCAACCTGACCGGGACGATGCTGAGCATTCTCGCCGAGACCCGCAAAGCCTACTGGGAACTCGTCTACAGCTACCAGGCGGTCGAGGCAGCGCAGGGCGCGCTGGAGCTGGCGGCGAAGCTCGTCGCCGACAACCGCTCGCGCGTCGAGATCGGCACGATGGCGCCGATCGACGTCGTCCAGGCACAGGCGGAGGAGGCCACGCGGCGGCAGCAGCTCGTGACGGCGCAGGCCACGCTGCGGAACAACGAGCTCGCGCTCAAGAGCCTCATCGTCGGCGGCACCGACGACGATCTGTGGCGCGCGACCATCACCCCGGTTGACCGGCCGACGGCCACGGCCGTACCGGTGGATCTCGAATCGGCCCTCCGCACCGCGCTCAGCCGGCGCACCGATCTGGCGGCCGCCCGCCGCAACATCGACTCGGCGAACATCACCATCAATTCGCTGGAGAATCAGACGAAACCGCAGCTGGATCTCCAGGCGACGTATCAGCTCGCCGGTCGCGGAGGTGTCTTCAACCGTCGCAGCATCCTTGACCCGACGGTCACCGATACCTTCCCCGGCGGCTACCTCGATGCGCTCAGGAACATCGGTAACCTCGATGCGCCCACCTGGAGCCTGCAGTTCAACTTCAGCTATCCGCTCGGGACGAGTGCGGCGGAAGCCAACGTGGCGCGCAGCAGGCTGCAGCTCCAGCAGAGCCTCGGCCAGATCAAGACGCTCGAGCTGCAGATCGCCACCGAGGTGACGAGTGCGGCGCTGGCCGTGCGCAACAACCTCGAATCGATGCAGGCGGCGGCGGCCGCGCGCGAGCTGTCGGCACGGCGCGAAGAGGCGGCGCGCAGCAAGTTCGAAGTCGGCATGGCGACGAACTTCGAGGTCGTGCAGGCGCAGCGCGACCTGTTCGAGGCGCGCATCCGCGAGCTGCGGGAGCAGCTCAACTACCAGCGCGCGCTAATCGACTTCGAGCGTGTGCAGGTCTCGTCGCGCTAGGGCGCGGCAAACTCCCGCGCCCAACGGCCAGCCTCCAAGGCGACCGAAGGTGGGACGTGACCGTTGGGAATCGCGGCGTTCGGGCGGTGCGCGATTGGGGGTTGGAGACTGGGCGTTGGGAATTGACGGTACGCAGTAACAGGGTCCCATGCGAAAAGTGGTGATTATCGCGATCGTTGCGGCCAGCCTCGCCGCCGGCGGCTTCGTGCTGTACACCCGCGACGGCGACGGCGCCTCTGGCGCGCAGGAGTCCGCGCCGTCGGGCGGCCGCGGCGGGGCCGGCGGCCGGGGCATGGGCGCCCGCCCGCCGATGCCCGTGGAGTTCAACACGGTCACGCGCGCGCCGGTCAAGGAGTACGTGCTGGTCGTCGGCAACCTCATTGGCGCGGCCACCGTCGAGGTGGTCCCGCGCGTCAACGGCCGACTGCAGGCGGTGCTCGTCAAGCTGGGCGACCCCGTACGGCGCGGCCAGCGGCTCGCGAAGGTCGAGGACAGCGAGATCCAGGAACAGGTGCGGCAGGCGCAGGCCTCGCACGAAGTGGCGCGCGCCACGATTCGTCAGCGCGAAGCCGACCTGACGCTGGCGCAGTCCAACCTCGAGCGCAACAAGAACCTGCTCGACCGGCAGCTGCTGCCGCAGCAGACCTACGACGACACGGAAGCGCGCTACCAGGCGGCGGTGGCGCAGGTCGATCTCGCCAAGGCGCAGTTCGAGCAGACGAAGTCGCGGCTCGAGGAACTGAGGATCAACCTCGCCAACACCAACATCCTCTCCCCCGTCGACGGGTTCGTCGGCAAGCGCATGCTCGATCCCGGCGCCTTCGTCGGTCCCAACGCCCCGGTCGTCTCGGTGGTCGACATCCGCACCGTGCGGCTCGTCGCCAACCTGGTCGAGAAGGACGTGAAGCGGGTCACCGCCGGCACGCCGGCGGAAGTGGAGGTGGATGCGTTCCCGGGCGAGAAGTTCGCCGGCAAGGTGAGCCGCGTCGCACCGGTGTTCGACCCGGCGACCCGCACGGCGGAGATGGAGATCGAGGTGTCGAACTCCGGGTTCCGGCTGAAGCCGGGGATGTACGCGCGCGTACAGCTGACCGTGGAGACGAAGCCTGACGCGCTGACCGTGCCGCGCAACGCCGTGGTCGTCGATCCCGACGGCAAACAGGGCGTGTTCGTCGCCGTCGCCGGCGCCGGCCGCCAGGGCGGCAGCGGCGGGGCGCGCGGCCAGGGCGGCGAGGCGCGCGGCCCGAACCCGCAGCCGCGCTCGTCGACGGCCGGAGCGCAAGGCGGCGAGCCGACACTGATCGCGAAGTTCGTGCCCGTCGAAACCGGGATCCGCGACAACGAGCGCATCGAGATCGTGGCCGGGCTCAACGACGGGGCTCGCGTCATCACCACGGGCGCCGGCGCGCTCAAGGACGGCGACCGCATCGTCGCCGCCACCCCGGAGGGCGGCCGCCGCGGCCGCGCCGACGCCGCGCCCGCGCGCAACAGCAACCAGGGAGCCACCCGATGAGCATTCCGCGCCTCGCCATCCACCGGCCCGTCACGATGTTCATGCTCTCGGGCGTGGTGATCCTGCTCGGCCTCATGTCGCTGTGGCGCCTCCCGGTGGACCTGATGCCCGACGTCACGTATCCGAGCATCACGGTCCGCACCAGCTACTCGGGCGTGGGCCCGCTGGAGATCGAGGAGCTGATCACGCGGCCGATCGAGCAGGCGATGGCGGCCGTGTCCGGCCTCGAGCGGCTCGAATCGACCTCCTCCGAGGGGCAGAGCCGCGTCACCCTGAACTTCGCCTGGGGCACCGACCTGAACGAGGCGGCCGATGACGTGCGCAACCGGCTGGACCGCGTGCGCGGGCGGCTGCCGGAGGATGCGGACCCGCCGGTGATGTTCAAGTTCGACGCGAGCGCGATGCCAATCATGGGCATCGGCGTCGAGGGGGATTACGACCGCGTGACCCTGCGCGAGATGGCGGAAAACGACCTCTCGCCGCGCCTCGAGCGCGTACCCGGCGTCGCCTCGGTCAGCGTCGAAGGCGGCCTGCGCCGGCAGATTCACGTCGGGCTGTCGAGGGAGAAGATCACCGCGCTGCAGCTGCCGGTGGACCGGATCGTCAACCTGCTGCGCGTCGAGAACCAGAACATCCCGCTCGGCGAGATCGACGAAGGCGACACGACCTATCTCGTGCGCAGCCAGGGCCAGTTCGAGAACCTCGACGAGATCCGCAACCTCGTGGTGATGACCCGCGAGGGCGTGCCCGTCTACATGAGGGACATCGCCGAGGTGACGGACTCGACGGAGGACCTGCGCTCCTTCACGCGGATCAACGGCCGGCCG
This sequence comes from Vicinamibacterales bacterium, assembly GCA_048594975.1. Lineage (GTDB taxonomy): Bacteria > Acidobacteriota > Vicinamibacteria > Vicinamibacterales > 2-12-FULL-66-21 > JBMDXB01. The sequence continues at coordinate 67,072 of JBMDXQ010000035.1, forward strand.
GGCGTGCGGATGCGCATCGTGAAGCAGTCCGGCGAGAACACCGTGGCGATCGCCGACGCGGTGACCGAGGAGATCGCCCGGATCAACCGCGAGGTCCGGGGCGTTCGGCTGACCAAGCTGGACGACAGTTCGGTGTTCATCCGCCGGTCGATCGCGGCCGTGCAGGAGGCGGCGCTGCTCGGCGCGGTGCTGGTCATCGCGATCATCTTCATCTTCCTGCGCAACGTCCGCTCGACGGTGATCATCTGCACGTCGATCCCGATTTCGATCATCGGCACGTTCGCCCTGCTCTACTTCGCCGGGTTCACGCTCAACACGATGACCTTCGGCGGCCTGGCGCTCGGCGTCGGCATGATCGTCGATGCCTCCATCGTCGTGCTCGAGAACACCTTCCGGCACATGGAGAAGGGCAAGGACCGCATGCAGGCGGCCATCGACGGCAGCGAGGAGGTGTGGTCGGCGATCCTCGCCTCGACACTGACGCACGTCGCCGTGTTCGTGCCGCTGCTCTTCCTCACCGGCGTCTCGAGCATCCTGTTCAAGCAGCTCGCCTACGTCGTGATGTTCTCGCTGTCGATGTCGCTGTTCGTCGCGGTGACGATCGTGCCGGTGCTGTGCTCGCGCCTGCTGAAGCTGCCGGAGGGCGCCGAGCGGCACGCGGCCTGGCGCGCGGCGGCCATGGCCGGCGACGAGGCCGGCGGCGCGCAGGCGGCCGGGTCGCGCCAGGGCGTCCTGGGCAAGCTGTACGACGCCAGCGAGCGTTGGTTCGACCGGCTGGACGATACCTACCGCCGGATCCTGCACACCGCGCTGCATCATCGGCCGACCGTGATCGGACTCGGTACCGCGGCCGTCGTGCTCGCCGTGTTCCTGCTGCCGACGATCCCGTTCGAGCTGATGCCGCAGGCCGACGAGGGCGAGGTCCGGGTCACGGCGGAACTGCCGGTCGGCACCCGCATCGAGCGCGCCCAGGACGTCGCGGTGCGCCTCGAGGGCCTGATCCGGGAGTACGTGCCGGAAACCGAGACGATCATCACCCAGGCGGGCGGCGGCGGGTTCATGGGTGGTTCCGCCAGCCGCACCAGCGCCCAGGTGCGCCTCGTGCCGAAGACCGAGCGCGATCGATCGAGCGAGGAGATCGCCCAGACGCTCAACCGCCAGCTCGGCGGCGTCGTTCCCGGCGTCATCATCCAGACGCGCGCCTCGGGCGGCAACTTCCAGATGAACCGGCTGCTCGGCGGCGGCGACGAAGGACGACTGGCGCTGGAAATCCGCGGCGACGACCTGGCGGAAGCGCGGCGGCTGTCGCTCGCGGCCAAGGAGCTGATGGATCGCGTTCCCGAAGTGCGCAACGCGCGCGTCGGCCGCGAAGAGGGCCGGCCCGAGCTCGCCATCCAGGTCGACCGGCCGAAGGCGGCAATCCTCGGGCTGACGGTGAGCGGCGTCGCCGAGAGCATCCGCACCAGCGTCGGTGGCACCCAGGCAGCATTCTTCCGCCAGCACGGCAACGAGTATCCGATCGTGGTGCGCCTGCGCGAGGAGGACCGCGAGCGCGTCGAGGACATCAACGACGTCCTGATCAGCAGCCCGCAGGGGCAGATCCTGCAGGCCAAGAACCTGCTCGCGCTCCGCAACCAGTCGGGGCCGACCGAGATCCAGCGCAAGAACCAGGAGCGCATCGTCCGCGTCACCGGCGAGCCGGAGGGCGTGGCCCTGAGCGACGCGCTGCATGCCGTCACCAGCCGCCTGCCCGAGATCAACGTGCCGCCCACCTTCTCGGTGGGCTTCGGCGCGGAGGCGGAGGAGCAGGCCGCCGCCTTCGCGCAGCTGCAGCTCATGCTGATCCTCGCCATCGTGCTGGTCTACGCGGTGATGGCCTCGCAGTACGAGTCGCTGCGCGACCCCTTCATCATCATGTTCTCGGTGCCGCTGGCCGCCATCGGCGTCGTCCTGGCGCTGAAGCTGACCGGGACGACGTTCAGCCTGCAGGCCTACATCGGCGTGATCATGCTGGCGGGCATCGTCGTAAGCAACGCGATCCTGCTCGTCGACTACACGAACGTCCTGCGCCGGCGCGATCACCTGCCGTTGCGTCAGGCGGTGGAGACCGCGGGGCGGACGCGGCTGCGGCCGATCATCATGACTTCGCTGACCACGATCCTGGGGCTCGTGCCGATGTCGCTCGCCATCGGCGAGGGCGCCGAGCTGCAGGCGCCGCTGGCCCGCGTCGTCATCGGCGGACTTACCGCCTCGACCCTCATCACGCTGGTGTTCGTGCCGACGGTCTACACCATTTTCGAGGAAGGCTGGAAGGGACTGCGGTCGGGATTGCCGAAGCACTCATAGCGTCATGAAGAAGCTCATCATCATCATCGTCGTCCTGGTGGCGGTCGGCGTCGGCGCGGGCGCCTACTACCTGCGCCGTGGCGGACCGGAACCGAAGGTCGACACGCTGCAGGTGACGCGCGGCGACATCGCCGACGTCGTCCTGTCCACCGGCACGCTGCAGGCCGTGACCACCGTGAACGTCGGCACGCAGGTGTCCGGCATGGTCCAGGAGCTGTACGCCGACTTCAACTCGATCGTGAAGAAGGGCCAGGTCATCGCGCGCCTCGACCCCTCGCTGATCCAGACGGCGATCGAGCAACGCCGGGCCAGCGTCACGCGCGCTGAAGCGGAGATCGAGCGCCTCAAGGTCAATCTCGCCGACGCGCAGCGAAAACTCCAGCAGGCGAAGGGACTGTGGGACAAGCAGCTCATCCCGCGCGACCAGCTCGAGACCGCGGAGATGAACGTGAAGACGCTGGAGGTCCAGATCAAGTCCTCCGACGCGGGCCTCGTGCAGGCGAAGGCGGACCTGAACACGCAGGAAGTCAACCTGAATCACACCGTCATCCAGTCGCCGATCGACGGCATCGTCATCTCGCGCGAGGTCGAGGTGGGCCGGACCGTCCAGTCGAGCATGAACGCGCCCACGCTGTTCATCATTGCGGGCGACCTGTCGAAGATGCAGGTGGTCGCGAACATCGACGAAGCGGACGTCGGCCGGATGCGGCAGGGGCAGCCGGTCGCCTTCCGCGTCGACGCGTTTCCGAACGACACGTTCCGTGGAGCGGTCGAGCAGGTCCGGCTCCAGCCGACGACCGTCCAGAACGTCGTGACCTACTCGACCGTGATCGCCGTGCCGAACCCGGATCTCAAGCTGAAGCCCGGGATGACGGCGAACGTGACGGTCGAGATCGCGCGGCGTTCGAACGTGCTGCGCGTGCCGGCGGCGGCGCTGCGCTTCCGGCCGACGGCGGATCACTTCGCGGCGCTGAACCTCCCCGAACCGCCGGAGCTCGCAAACCGCGGCAGCTTCGCGCGCGGCGGGCGCGAGGGGCGGCGCGGCGAGTCGCCCGCAGGCGGGGCGACGGCCCCCACGGCCACGCCGGCCGAAGCGCCGCGCCCGGGCGCGCCCGCACAACAGACCGCCACCCAGCCGCAGGGGCAGCCAGCGCGCAGCCAGCGCGCGCCGATGACAGGCTCCGGGGCACCGCCACGCGAGTCCAGGAGCGAAGCGGCGTCACGCGGCGGCGGCGACGCCACGGCGTCGAGCGTCCCGGGAGGAGGCCGCGGCGAGGGGCCAGGTGTCGGACCATCGGCAGGACGGGCCGAAGGGGGTGGACGGCGCGGTGTCGACCGGAACATGACGCCTGAAGAGCGTCGCAAGCGGTTGGAAGAGCGGCTGGCCCGGATGACGCCGGAAGAGCGCGAGCGCTGGGAGCAGCGGATGCGTGAAGGTGGCTTCGAGCGCCGCGCCAACGAAGCCGGAGCGCCCGGGGGCACGGAGACCGGCGCCGGCGGACGCGGTGCTGGACCGGGCCAGGCGGCGGCGACCCGGGAAGGCGGCGGCCGCGGCCAAGGGCCGGGAGATCAGACGGCGAGCCGGCGATCCGGCACCGAAAGCGGTCGATGGGATGCGCGCCAGGGCATCACGGCACGTGCTGCCGGCGGCTCGTCGATCAACAGCGGCGCGACCACGATCGACGCGCTCTTCGCGCCTCTCGTCATCCCCGAGCGGCCGGCCATGGTGTGGCTCTGGGCTGACAGGCAGCTGAAGCCGGTGCGCATCCGATACGGCATCTCCGACGGCACGTGGAACGAGGTGGTCGAAGGCGACCTGAAGGAGGGCCAGGAGGTCGTCACCAACATCACGACGGGCACCGAGCAGCGGACGACCGCGGGCCAGGGCGGCAGCCAGAACCCGTTGATGGGGCCGCAGCGCGGCCGCGGCGGGCCGGGCGGATTCCCCGGCGGCGGTGGGGGCGGCGGCGGACGCGGCGGCGGGCGTTAGATCACGGGGCGCATCGCGTGGCAACTCCCGTCATCTCGGTTCGCGATCTCGTCAAGACGTACCACGTCGGCGAGGTCACGGTCCGCGCGCTCCGCGGCGCCAACCTGGACGTCTGTCCCGGCGAGTTCGTCAGCGTGACGGGCCCGTCCGGGTCGGGCAAGTCGACGCTCATGCACATCCTCGGCTGCCTGGATCGGCCGACCAGCGGGCGGTACGTCCTCGACGGCAAGGACGTCTCGCGCATGTCGAAGGACGAGCTCGCGCTGATCCGCAACCGCAAGATCGGGTTCGTCTTCCAGGGATTCAACCTCCTCTCGCGGACGACCGCGCTCGACAACGTGGAGCTGCCGCTGCTCTACAACGGCGCGGCGAAGATGAAGGCGGCCGAGCGCCACCGGCTGTCGAGGGAAGCGCTCGCGGCGGTCGGGCTCGCGGAGCGGGCGCACCATTATCCGAACCAGCTCTCGGGCGGCCAGCAGCAGCGCGTGGCGATTGCGCGCGCGCTCGTCACGCAGCCGACAATCCTGCTCGCCGACGAGCCGACCGGGAACCTCGACACCCGCACCAGCATCGAGGTGATGGAGATTTTCCAGCGGCTGAACGTGGAGCGCGGCATCACCATCCTGCTCATCACCCACGAGCACGACATCGCCGAGTACGGGACGCGGCTCGTGCGGTTCCGCGATGGGCGGATCCAGGTGGATCAGCCGATCACCAGCCGCCGCGACGCGAAGCAGGAGCTCGCGGCGCTGCCGCCCCCCGAGCCGGAGGACGACACGGAGGGTTCGGCGGACAACGTCGCCGTGGAGCACGGCGGGGTGGTCTAGGAGACGCCCATGTCGCTGTTCATGACGCTGCGAATCGCGCTCAAGGCGCTCAACCGCAACAAGCTGCGCACGGTGCTGACCATGCTCGGCATGATCATCGGCGTGGGCGCGGTGATCACGATGGTCGCCCTGGGCAAGGGCGCGCAGAGCACGATCGAGGAGCAGGTCAAGGCCGGCGGCACGAACCTGATCAACATCAATGCCGGCAACTTCTCGCAGGGAGGCGTGCGCCAGGGCCAGGGCATGTCGCAGACCCTGACGCCCGAGGACGCCGAGGCCATCCGTGCGCTTCCCGGCGTGCAGTACGTCTCCGCCGGGGTCAACTCGCGCGGTCAGGTCATCGCCGGCAACCAGAACTGGTCGTCGCAGGTCCAGGGCGTGGACACCGACTTCCCGATGATCCGCAACTGGAACACCAAGTACGGCTCGTTCTTCAGCCCGCAGCACGTGCAGGCTGCCGCGAGGGTCTGCATCCTCGGCAACACCGTCGCCGAGACGCTGTTCGGGCCGGACGCCGATCCGACCGGCCAGATCATCCGGATCCGCAACCAGCCCTTCCAGGTCGTGGGGGTGATGGCGACGAAAGGCGTCTCCGGCTTCGGCAGCGACCAGGACGACGTGATCTTCGCGCCGTACACGACGGTCCAGAAGAAGCTGCAGGGCATCCAGCACATCAACAGCATCACGGTCTCGGCCATCACGCCCGAAACCGAGCCGGTGGCCGAAGCGATCCGCGAGCTGCTGCGCACGCGGCACAAGCTCTTCCCCAGCGATCCGGACGACTTCATGGTGCGCACGCAGGAGGAGATGGCGGCGATTCGCACCGAGACCACGCGGACGATGACGACGCTGCTCGCCGCGATTGCCGGAGTGTCGCTGATCGTGGGCGGGATCGGCATCATGAACATCATGCTCGTGTCGGTGACCGAGCGGACGCGCGAGATCGGGCTGCGCATGGCGCTCGGTGCCCGCGGCACGGACGTGCTGCTGCAGTTCCTGGTCGAGGCGCTCACCATCAGCCTGTTCGGCGGGCTCCTCGGGATCGCGCTCGGCTACGGCCTGTCGGCCGCGGCGGAGCGCTTCCTCACCTGGCCGACCGCGATTCCGCCGAACGCCATTGGCCTCGCGTTCGGCTGTGCCGCCGGAACGGGGGTCTTCTTCGGTTTCTATCCCGCGCGGAAGGCCTCGAATCTCGACCCCATCGAGGCGCTGCGTTTCGAATAGAATCTGCGAGCGGTCGGTACGAACGAGGGCGTTGGTTCAGTGACAGCACTGTTTCTCACAAGGAGCACACGATGAAGCTGGCAAGAGTCGGGGTAATTGCAGCAGCGGTGTTCGCCACCGCCACGCTGGCGTTGGCGCAGGCCAAGCCGGATTTCTCGGGTACCTGGACTGCGGTCCCCGCGGCTGACGCGCCCGCGGGCGGCGGCGGCGGACGGGGAATGATGGGCCCGTTCACCGTGACACAGAAGGCCGACACGCTCACCGTCGAGCGCACCTTCGGCGACAACAAGATCACAACGGTCTACAAGCTCGACGGAACCGAGGCGGTCAACAAAATGATGGGCCGCGGCGGCAACGAGGTCGAGGTGAAGTCGGTCGCCAAGTGGGACGGCAGCAAGCTCGTGATCACCGAGAGCCGTCCGGGGCAGGACGGCGCGGTGATGGAAACCACGCAGACGTGGTCGCTCGGCGCCGACGGGATGCTGACGATCGATCGCACCGGCGGCCGCGGGCCGTCGACCACGAAGTACAAGAAGGGCTAGTTCAGGGAACGAGGACCAAGGAGCTGGATCGAGCGGTCGCCGGCAGAGGGTTGCGCCGGCTTCTTCTCAGTTTCCAGCTCCCAGCTTCAGCTTCCAGCTCCCTACCTCGTTGCGTCCCTCAATAGGTTCCGCAGCAGCTCACCGACGCGCAACCCGGTGACCGGATCGACCAGCTCCGGCGCAATCTCCGCCAGCGGGCCGAGCACGAAGAAACGCTCCCGAAACCGCGGGTGTGGCACCTCGAGCCCGGGCTCGCAGACGATCTGGTCGCCGAGCAGGATCAAGTCGAGATCGACCGTGCGCGGTGCGCCGGGAAACGGCCGCTCGCGCCCGAGCGCGCGCTCGATGTCCATGAGGGCGTCCAGCAGCGCGCGGGCGCCCAGGGCGGTGTCGCCGAGCACCACGGCGTTCAGGTAGCGCGGCTGGTCCTGCAGCCCCTCGCCTTCCGGATCGGTCTCGATCAGGTCCGACAGCCGGATGTTGGAGACGAACGGCGCCAGGAGGGAGACCGCCGAGACGATTGCCGCGCGCCGATCGCCGAGATTGCTGCCAATGGCAATAGCGACTCGCTTCATGCGTCGCCTGTCAATGCCGAATGCCGAATGCCGAACGACGGCATTCAGCATTCATTCAGCATTCAGCAGTCAGCATTCGACATTCAGCATTCGGCATTGACACGTTCTCTACTGTTCAATCCACCTCTGCGGCAGGACGCCCCCGCCCGTGCCGGCGCCGTCGGCGCGGCGGCCGATCAGGTCGCGGCGGCCGGCGAGCGCCTGCTCGAAGAATCGGGCGTGCTCGAGCGTCTCGCCGATGATTACGCGGAGCATGCTGCGATGCCGGGCGTTCGGCAGGCGCTCGACGCGCGGGCGCCATTTCTCCACCAACGCGTGCGCGCCCTCGCGGTCGGCCTCGATCACCCGCGCCTGCGGCTCCCGCTTCACTCCCCCGGCAACTCGGCCGGACACGCCGGCGACACCGGGATCGTAGTTCGGGGCGCCCTCGATCCGGCCGCCCATCGCCTCGACGGCGTCGGCCAGCCAGGTCAGCTGCACGTCCTCGCGGGCAATCACGTACTGGTAGGTGTTGTTGACGTCGTAGTCGCTGATGTTCTGGGCCGAGCGGAAGTGCTGCTCGCGCATCGCCAGCTTGTCGCGGTAGAACTCCCGCAGGATCTCGAGCAGTTCGGCGGCGGTCACGCGCTCTGTTTTTCCTTGCAGGTGATGCAGACGCGGGTCCACGGGATGGCGTTGAGCCGCGCCGGCGCGATCGGCTCGCCGCAGTCGCGGCAGATGCCGTAGGTCCCCTTCTCCATCCGCCACAGCGCCTCTTCGATCGCCTGCAGGATCTTGGCGTCGGTCTGCTTCAGCTTCAACTGGATGTGGACTTCGTTGTTGCCGCTCGCCTGGTCGGCGAGATCGCCCTGCCGCGAGTTGGTGTCCAGTGACGCCGGTATCGGCTTCACACCCCCGCCGGTGGACAGAATCTCGCCGCGCTTGCGCAGCAGCGCTTCCTTGTAGGCGGACTGGTCCATTGCGTTGGTCTCCAGAGTTGTTCGTTCACCACGGACCGCGCCCATGCGGCCCCCGGCAAACCCTCATTTTAGCATTGTGGATTGGGGATTGCGAGTCGTGGACTGGACCTGGCGACTGCGGATTGCCGGGTGGCCGATCTACTCGGCGCGCAACGTCGCGAGCGGCTTGCGCCGCAACACGTCGAGGCTGGCGACGACGCCGACGCTGCCCACCAGCGCGGTCGTGAGCGCGACGCCGATCGCGAGCACCAGCGGCGCCGGCTGCCAGTCGATCTCCAGCAGGTACGTCGTCACCGCCCAGCTCAGGCCGAGCGCGCCGGCCGCGCCGATCAGGCCGGCCAGCAGGCCGAGCGCGCAGTACTCCAGCGCCAGCATCGTGCTCAACATCCGGGTCGTCGCGCCGAGCGTCCGCAGGATGGCGGCGTCGTAGATGCGCTGGAACTTCGTCATCGCCACCGCCCCGACGAGGATCAGCACGCCGCTGAACAGCGAGATCCCGCCCACCACCGACACCCCGAGGACGACGTTATCGACGATGCTCTGGATCCGCGCCAGGATGTCGCGGCCGTCGATGGCGGTGACGTTGGGGAAGCGCAGCACCAGGTCGTGCTGCAGGCGCGCCCGCGTCGCCGGGTCGGACGGGCCGCGGAGGAAGCCGATGAAGGTGTGCGGCGCCTGCGCGAAGGCGCCGGGCCGGAAGACGAACATGAACCCGCCGCTGCGCGAATCCTCCCAGTCGACGCGGCGCACGCCGGTCACGCGTGCCTCGATGACGCGACCGAGCACGTCGAAGCGCATCGTGTCGCCCGGGTTGATGCGGAAGCGCTCGTGAATGCTCTGCTCGATCGAGACTTCCTGCATCCCGCCGGCGGGAAGCGCTGGCTGGTTCTCCCAGAACGCGCCATCGACCATTCGCTCGTTGCGCTCGAGGTGGGAGCGATAGGTGATCACATATTCCCGGCCCAGCGATCCGCGGCCGCGGATGTCGGAGTAGTTCTCCAGCGTCGTCTCGACGCCCTTGACGCCCACCACGCGCGCACGCAGCACCGGGATCAGCCGCGGCGGCGGGGCCTCGCGGTCCTGCCGCGCCTCGATCAGCGCGCGCACTGCTTCCACCTGGTCGCGCTGGATGTCGATCAGGAACATGTCGGCGCCGCGCCGGTCGAAGTTCACCGCGAACTCGGCGATCAGGTTGTCCTGCAGCGCGCGAACCCCGAGCACGAAGAACGATCCGAGCCCCACGGCCAGCAGGATCACGCGCGTCTGGTTGCCCGGGCGGCGCAGGCCGATTACCGCGTGGCGCAGCGGGAAATACCGCGCGGCCGCCAGCGGCATCACCGCGCGCACGAGGAGGTAGGCGACCCCGTAGAGCACCGCCGCCACGATCGCGAAGCCGCCGGTGACGATAGCCCCGACGAGCCACGAGTCGGCCTGCCAGGACGCGATCGCCACCAGCGCCGCGATGACGACCACGGCGGTGACGACCTGCAGCCAGTCACGGGCCCGCAGCCAGGCGAACAGGCGACGGAAGTCCGCCCCTGCCGCTGCGCTCCCCCCTGCACCGGCGCGGCGGGCACTCGCCGACAGGGCGATGTCGCTCCCCCGCAGCAGCAGCAGCGGCTTGATGCGGCGCACCTCGAGCAGCGGCACCAGCGCGAACAGCAACGCCACCAGCACACCCACCGCGATCCCCTGCCCCACCGCCGACCCGGTCAGGCCGTACTCGAACCCGCCGATCGTCGCGACCAGCGACTCCGGGATGAACGCGATCGCCACCGCGGCGAGCCCGACTCCGAGCAGGCTGCCCAGCACACCGAGCAGCGCCACCTGCGTCACGTAGGTGGTCAGCACCTGCCGCGTGGTCGCCCCCAGGCATTTGAGGATGGCGACGCTGCGGATCTTCTGCCGCACGAACACCCGGGTGACGCTCCACACGCCGATGCCGCCGAGCACGACGATGATGAAGCCGACCAGGCTGAGGAAGTTCTCCGATCGCTCGAAGCTCTCGTCGATGTTCTCCTCGGTGCGCTTGTAGGAGCGCACCCCGACGAAGTTGTCGCGGAAACGGGTGCGCAGGTCGGCAGCCAGGTCCTCCACGGCCCCTTCCCGCACCTTCACCAGGATCTGGTAGCTGGCGCGGCTGCCGAAAGCCAGCAGCCCGGTCGTTCGCAGGTCGGCGAGATCGACGAGCACCCGCGCGCCAAAGCTGAAGCCGCCGACGCGGCGGCCGGGCTCCTGCGCGATGACCCCGCGGATGGTGAACGGCTGGCCGCCGATGATCAGCCGGTCGCCCACCGCGGCGCCGAGCTGCACGAGCAGCTCCGGCCCGACGAGCGCGCCGCGACCGGCGAGCAGCGCGTGGGAGTACGGCGCACCGCCAGTCAGCTTGAGCCTGCCGTAGTAGGGATAGTCCGGCGACACGCCGCGCAACTCGGCCATCCGCGCCACCGAGCCCTTCTCCGCCCGCACCATCGTCGCGGTCTCGATGGACTCGGTCCGGGCCAGTACCGCCGGGGCCTTCAGCCGCTCGTCGACCGCGGCGCGAACCTCGGGCGTCCACGGACGGTTGGTCTGGACGAGGATGTCCGAGGCGAGCATCGCCCGCGCCTCGGCGCGGAGGCCGAGCCGAACGCTCTGCATGATCGAGCGCAGCGCCACGATGGCGGCGACCCCGATGGCGACGCACACGAAGAAGAAGAGGAGGCGCTTCCAGGAGGCGCGCAGTTCCCGTGCCGCCATGCGCAGCACGAAGGTCACGCCGGCCCCGAGTGCGCCGCCTGGCGCGGTGCGACCGTGACGATCCGCCCGTCGAGGAGCGCGACGATGGTGTCGGCGACGCCGGCGAGCTCAGGGTCGTGCGTCACGAGCACGAGCGTCGTGCCGCGGCTCCGGTTGATCTCGAGCAGCAGCTCGATGATCGTGCGTCCGGTCGTGCTGTCCAGGTTCCCCGTCGGCTCGTCGGCGAGCAGGATCGGCGGATCGTTGGCGAGCGCGCGCGCGATCGCCACGCGCTGCTGCTCGCCGCCCGAGAGCTGTGAGGGGTAGTGGTGGGCACGCTCGGTCAGGCCGACCTCGTCAAGGAGCATCGCGGCGCGGCTCGCCGCACCGGGGTAGCCGGCGATCTCCATCGGCACCGAGATGTTCTCGAGCGCCGTCAGCGAGGGCAGCAGGTGGAAGAACTGGAAGACGAAGCCGATGCGCGTGCCGCGGAGCCGCGCCAGCGCGTCCTCGTCGAGACGCGTGATGGGGACGCCGTCGATGATGATCTCGCCGCCGGACGGGGCGTCGAGGCCGGCGATGAGCCCGAGCAGCGTCGACTTGCCGCTCCCCGACGGGCCGGTGATCGCCAGCACCTGCCGCGCCGGGATCGTGAGGTCGAGCGGAGGGAGGATGGTCAGCGTCCCGGCGCCGCTCGGCACCGTCTTCGACACGCCGTAGAGCTCGATCATTGCGTCGACATCTGCTGCAGGATCGGGCGCAGCGCCCGCCAGACCGTGTCCGCCATGATCTCGGCACCGCGCGCGTTCGGGTGAATCCCGTCAGCCTGGTTGAGCGACGCGTTCCCGGCCACGCCCTCGAGGAGGAAGGGGACGAACGGCGTGCGATGGCGGCTCGCGAGCTCGACGAACGCCTGCCGGAACGCGGCGGTGTACTCCGGCCCGAAGTTGGGCGGCGCCTGCATGCCGGCGAGGACCACCAGGACGCCGCGCTCGCGTGCGCGTTCGACGATCGCCGAGAGGTTCTCCCGCATGTCGTTGACCGACAGGCCGCGCAGCGCGTCGTTGCCGCCGAGCGCCACGACCAGGACCTTGACGTCGCCCTGCAGCGCCCAGTCGAGCCGCCGCAGCCCGCCAGCGGAGGTGTCGCCCGACACGCCGGCGTTCACGACGCGGAAGCCGAGCTCCTCGACGTCGATCTTCCGCTGCAGCACGCTGGGATACGACTGCGATTCGACCAGCCCGAAGCCGGCGGTCAGGCTGTCGCCCAGGCACACCACCTGCGCGCGGCCGTCCTCGTCGTCGGCCGCCGCCGGCTGCTCCGTGCGGGGCACCGGCTGGTCTCGCGCCGCCGCCTCGCGGTCCGACCGGTTGCACGCGGTGATGGTACCGAGCAGCACGGCGAGGCACGCGGTCACGACGGCGTGCGTGCTGCGCGCGGCAGGAGCGAGCATGTGTCGTTATTATATAGACTCGATCGCAGCGGCCGTGGTTCCGCAGCGGTCGAACGCGGTGATGAACGGATGGCGCGCGGCTGGGAGTCGAAGTCGATCGAAGCACAGCAAGAGGAAGCGGCGCGCGGACGATCGCTCGCGCGGCCGCTGACCGACGACGAGCGGGTCGCCGCCGAGCGCCGCCGTTCGCTCGAGCTCGCGCGTGCGCGCGCCGCCGACGATCTGACCCGTGCCACCGCGTCTGCTCACCGGCGTCTCCTCGAGCAGACGCTCCAGGCCATCGAAGCCCAGCTGCAGCTCCTGAAGTAGCCGGTTTTACCGGCATTTCCGACCTGGCCAGGAGCCTGCCCCGCGCCCGCCAGCCCGCCTGGCCGCCTCCAGATACGGGAATACATCTTGCTGTAAAGCGAGCTGTGCCGGCCGTCAAGGACGTCGTTCGCGTCGCGGCAATCGGCGATCTCCACTACAGCCGCAGCGCCGCGCAGGGATCGCTGCAGCCGCTGTTCTCGCAGATCACCGAGTCAGCCGACCTCCTCGTGCTGTGCGGCGACCTGACCGACTATGGCCTCGCCGAGGAGGCGCGGGCACTCGCCCGCGAGATCACCAGCACGCTCAAGATCCCAACGGTCGCGGTCCTCGGCAACCACGATGTCGAATCCGGGCAGCAGGAGGACATCAAGAAGATCCTCGCCGACGCCGGAGTGGTGACGCTCGACGGCGACTCCACCGAGATCCAGGGCATCGGCTTCGCGGGCGTCAAGGGATTCTGCGGCGGCTTCGGCCGACGCGCGCTCGGGCCGTGGGGCGAAGACGTGATCAAGCGCTTCGTTCGCGAGGCGCTCGACGAGGCGCTCAAGCTCGAATCGGCGCTCGCGCGGCTGCGCAGCAATCGCCTCGTCGCCATCCTCCACTACTCGCCGATCCAGGAGACCGTGGAAGGCGAGCCGCGCGAGATCTTCCCCTTCCTGGGCTGCAGCCGCCTCGAGGAGCCGCTGTCGCGCTTCGACGTGAGCGCCGTGTTTCACGGCCATGCCCACCACGGACGTCCGGAGGGGCGGACGTCGAGGAACGCGCCGGTCTTCAACGTGTCCTCCACCCTGATGCGTGAGCTGTCGCCCGATCGCCCGTTCCGCGTGGTCGAGATCGGCCTGGCCGACGAGGACAAAACGCGGGGTGTACACGATCGACGGACCGGCGGCGACAGGCGGGCCGTCGACCGCATTCCCATGGAGCAGACATGACCTCCACGCTCGTACTGGCGCTCGTCGTCGGGCTCGGTCAGACTCCGGCCGGTCCCCGGCCGCAGCAGCCGCAGCAGCAGCCGCAGCAGCAGCCGCCGCCGCAGACGCGACCGCAGCCGCCGCACGAGCAGCGGCCGGCACCGTCCACACCGGAGCCGCAGACGGTTCACCAGCAGGCAGCCAGCCAGCCGCTGCCTCCGACGCTCGATCGGCGAATGGCGGAGGGCCTTCGCATCCAGGTCACGCTCGATCGCGCCGGCTTCTCGCCCGGCGCCATCGACGGCCGCGTCGGCGCGGGCACGCGCAAGGCGCTCGAGGCGTACCAGGAGCAGAGCGGAAAAGCGCCGGAGCAGCCGGTCGAACCCCTCACGCGCTACCGCATCGCCGCGGAGGACGTCGCCGGGCCGTTCGTGGAGTCCATTCCGCGGGACCTGGTCGAGCAGGCGAAGCTGCCGTACCTCGGGTACACGTCGGTGCAGGAGGCCGTCGCGGAACGCTTCCACACGACGCCCGCGCTGCTGAAGCGGCTGAACCCGCAGGCAACCTTCGCCGAAGGCGAAGAGATCCTGGTTCCGAACGTCGAGCCGCTGGTCGTGCCCGAAACAGAACCCGCACAACAGCCGGACCGCGGCCAGCGCGGTCGCGGGCAGGGACGCAGCACCGGTACGCAGGGCGCTGCCGGAACGGCCGGAACGCCGGACGTCGTGGTCACGGTCAGCAAATCGGCGTCGGCGCTGAGGGTCACCGACGTATCGGGCCGGATCGTGATGTATGCGCCCGTCACCACGGGGTCGGAGTTCGATCCGCTGCCGATCGGGGAATGGAAGGTCAAGGGCGTCTCGATCAAACCGCCCTTCAACTACAACCCTGAGCTCTTCTGGGACGCGGATCCGTCGCACTCGAAAGCGAAGATCCCGCCTGGTCCCAATAACCCGGTCGGCCTCGTGTGGATTGACCTGTCGAAAGAGCACTACGGCATCCACGGTACGCCGGAACCGACGGCGATCGGCAGGTCGGAGTCGCACGGGTGCGTGCGCCTCACCAACTGGGACGCGGTGAAGCTCGCCGGTCTGGTCAAGCCGGGCCCGCGCGGGGTCTTCACGGACTGAGGGTATGCGAGTACGGCCGAGGCCCACACCGGAACTGCGGCGCGCCGCACGGATCTTCACGAGCGGCGCCGGCATCGGGTTCGTCGCCGGCGCCTTCGTGGTGAGCGGGATCGTCTGGCAGTACGGGAACGTGATCGGCTCGCGCGCGGCGCGCCTCGATCACCCCGCGAACCCGCCGACGGCGATCGAGCGGTGGCACGACCGGAGCCAGGACTCGGACACGCCGATCCTCGAGCGGGCAGACGTGCCGGCCGCACCGCGTCCCACGGTGGATCGCGACATCGCCGGCACGAGCGGCGGCGGGCCGGCGATCGCCCCGCCGCCGCACTCCCCCGCGGAGCTCGGGGACCGCGATCTCGAGATGCCCGTCGAGGGCGTCGGTCCGGATCAGCTCCGTCGGTCGTTCGACGAGATGCGCGGCGGCGCGCGGCGGCACGAGGCCATCGACATCCTCGCGCCGCGCAATACGCCCGTCAGAGCCGTAGAGGACGGGACCATTGCGCGGCTATTCCAGAGCAAGCCGGGCGGCCTCACGATCTACCAGTTCGACCCGACGGAGCAGTACTGCTACTACTACGCCCACCTGGAGCGCTATGCCGACGGCCTGCGCGAGGGCGGGCGGGTCCACAAGGGCCAGGTGATCGGCTACGTCGGCACGTCGGGCAACGCGCCCAAGGACACCCCCCACCTGCACTTCGCGGTGTTCAGGCTCACCGCGGAGAAACGCTGGTGGGAAGGCACGCCGATCGATCCCTACGACGTCTTGCGGTAGGGAACGAAAGCTCTCCTTTCATCGCTCCAGCGGAACGCTCACCTCCACCGTCGCCACCTTGGTGTTCCCGGCCGCGTCCCGAGCCTCCACGGCAATCGTGTAGATTCGCCCGGTGCCGGCACCGGACCGCTCCGCTCTCAGGTTGACGCTCAGCGGCCCCGTGATCTCCCAGTCGGGCGCGGTGTGCCCGTCGTCCTCGGGGGCGTCCACCGGCTCGTTGCTGGTGACGCTGACAATGCGGACGGTCGGCTGCGGGTCGAGGAGATCGACCGCGACCGCGTCCACCGTCACCGCCACCATGGCGTGGCTCGGCGGCCACAATTCACTGCGGGATGGCGCCAGCCGCGCGAACGCCGGCGCGCCGGTGTCGCGGTGCACGATGTCCGGCGCGGGCGGATCGGCCATGCCCTCGCCGAGGAAGAAGCCGGGATGCGGCGGCTGGTTGTAGGCGACGTTCTGCCACGCAATCGCCGTCCGGTACTCAGGATCGTGCATCAGCGTGTAGATGCGGTTGGCTGCGGGAATCGTCGTGGTGTAGATGCGAAGCGAGCTGTTGTCGCTTCCCCGCCACACGACCTCCTCCCGCCAGTCGCCGAGCAGGTCGGCCGTGATCGCGGCGTTGGCCTTGCTGCCGTTGTTCGATGCCGCGCCGTCCGCGGTGAGCAGGCGCACCAGCGTCGCCGCATTCCAGTCCCACTTGCTGATCCAGTTGCTGTCCTCGATCTCGCGCAACAGGTCGGCATCCCACCACACGGCGTGGTTCACCGAAGTCGGCGAACTCGAGATCGACTGTCCGGCCACGTCGACCAGGCCGACCGACGACGCGCCCCAGAACTCGTAGCCGGGGTACCGCGGGTCGATGTCGGCGGCCATGCCGCGCCCGACGTCGACGCCGGGGAGCAAGCTGAAGATGACCTCGCCGGTACCGGCATCGTACAGAGCCATGCCCGGCGTGTTGAGCGCAACGGTGCGCCCTTCGCTCTCGTGCACGCCGAACACCTCGAAGCCGGGGCGCGAGGGAACGAGATCGCTCACGTGCATCGCGTCGCCGTGGCGCAGTCCCGTCGAGAACCGCCCGTTGCCGTCGTCGTCCACGACCATCGAGCCGTACACGATCTCCTGCCGGCCGTCGCCGTCGACGTCGGCAACCGCGAGATTGTGGTTGCCCTGCCCCGAGTACGGCGAGGCGTCGGCATAAGGAAAGGGTCCGAAGCTGATTCCCGAGTCGAACACCCAGCGCGAGGTCAGCTGCCCGTCGCGCCAGTCCCAGGCGGCGAGCACGCTGCGGCCATAGTAGCCGCGGGCCATCACGAGGCTCGGGCGAGTGCCGTCCAGGTACGCGACCGCCGCGAGGAAGCGATCCGCGCGGTTCGCCACGCTGTCGTTGTTGCCGTTGCCGCCGACGCCTCCCCAGCCGCCCAGCGGATCGCGGCCGGGGATGTAGTCGGCGGTGGCGAGCGCGGCGCCAGTCAGGCCGTCGAAAATCGTGAAGTATTCTGGACCGGCGATGATCTTCCCGTAGCGACCATCATTCGTCGCCAGCACCAGCACGCCGTCGGTCGGGACGACGAGCGAGCGGTAGTCCTTCGCGGGATCGCCGATGACGTTGCCGAGGCCGTCGACCGTTCCGTCCGCGGTCTTGCAGGCGATCTCGGCCCTGCCGTCGCCGTCGAGGTCATAGACCATGAATTGCGTGTAGTGCGCGCCGGCGCGGATGTTCCTCCCGAGGTCGATGCGCCACAGCCGCGTGCCATCGAGCCTGTAGGCCTCGATCAGCTGGTTGGCCGAGAGCCCGGCGTTCGCGCTGTCGCGCGCGTTCGACGGGTCCCATTTGACGATGATCTCGTATTCACCGTCCCCGTCGAGATCGGCGACGCTCGCGTCATTGGGGCTGTAGGTGTAGGTCTGTGTCGGGTTGCCCTCGGGCACCTGCACCGAGCCGCCCGGCGGACGCTGGAGCGGGATCGTCAGATACTGCTGTATCGGTGCCAACGCCGGAAGGACGAACGGCGCGCTCCGGTCCAGCTCCGCCCCCTGGAGCACGGGCCGGACCGTGTAGGTGTTCGGCCGGGACAGGTCCGCGGTCGAATCGACGAAGTCGGTGGTAGCCGCGAGCGGCGACGGGTTCAGCTTCACCGGCGCCTCCTCGCCGGTCGTGCGATACAGGTTGAACGCGATGCCCGGCGGGTCGGTCCCAAGCAACCGCCACCCGATGTACACGCCCGACTCGCTGCTCCGCACTGCAACGACGCCGCGGCCGAGGTTCTCGACGCGGTACTGTGCCTGCGCCGAACCGGCTGACAGCAGGCATGCGGCCATCGCCGCATGCAGGATGGTTCGCTTCCTCATGAGGTGACCTCCACTCCCCTGTTCGTCCGCGTCCGCTCGCTGGACGGCTGGACGTCCGCCGCCTGCGGCCCGCTAGGCTCCCCCTCGCGCCGCCGGCCGTCAAGGAAAAGAGCGACGACTCCCGCGTTTTGTGCAGCGAACCCCGCGGAGAGAGATGAAAGCAGCGGCGCGTCGGGTGGTCCACCGCAGGCTGACGCGGCTGTTTCGTGGATTGAAACCGATCAGCGGCGCCAGCCGATCGACACCGCCATGCGGCCGTCGCGCAGGCCCCTCGCCAGGTCGAGCCCGACCACGCCGTAACCGGGAAGGACGAACCGCAGCCCGGCGCCGACGTCGGCGTGCGCGCGCGTGTCGCTGAATGACGCGCCGCGCGACGCCCGGGCGACATCGACGAACGCCGCCGGCCCGACCCGCACCAGCTCGTTCCCGGCGCTGAACCAGCGGCGCCACTCGACGCCGGCATGCACGAGACGGCGGCCGAATGCCGCGTGCTCGATCCGGCCGTCGTCCAGCACCGGGTGCGCTCTCAGGGGTGCTGCAGCGCGCGCGCCCGAGCCGGCGGCCGACCACAACGCGAGAGGTGACTGGCTGCCGGCCGCGTCGAGGCCGGCGCGCGCCGTCCACACGTGACCCTCGTGGTCGCTCCGCGAGCGCCACTCCAACCGGGTGGTCGCGGCCCAGGTGCGCGCCAGAGCGGGCCACGCGGTTGCCCGCGCTGACAGAACCACCAGCTGGCCAACGTGCCGATCGACACCAGCACCAATCGAAGGGCTCGGCGCCCGGTCGTGCCACCGATCGGCGCCGAGGCTCACGTCCCACCGCGTGTCGGCGCCGAGCCAGTCGGCGAGCGCGATTGTCGCCCCGCGACGGCGTTCCACGTCGCCGCTGCCGTAGGTCTCCCGTTCGTCGAACGTCACGATACGGATCACGCCGGGCGGGATCGGCACTGCCAGCCCCAGCGCCACGCGCGGCCGTTGTTCCCACCAGCGCCAGGAGAAGTTCCAGGTCTCAGCGGCGCCCGCGGGCGATGCGACCACAACGGCGGCTTCGCGGTCGGACAGGAGGTGCACGCCTGCGGCTGCGAGCGAGGCTGGGGTCGTCGGTAGCATCGGCCGTTCGAACACTGCGACGTCCACCTCCGCCAGCCCCGGCCCGGCGGGCCGGTAGGCGATCCGTACGGCCTGTACCGACGGCAGCTCGCCAACGCGGCGCCGGGCACGTGCGAGCGCGCCGGACGTGAGAATGGATCGCGGCTCGATGGCGACGGCACTCGCGATGGTCATGTATCGCGTGCGCTCGAGCCCCTTGACGTCGACCAGATCCACGACGGGCTCGCCGACATGGTTCCACGCGTCGAGCGCGGCGCCCTCGTCGCCCGTGAGATACGAAGCGGTCGCGAGGATGCGCCAGGCGTGATCGTCAGCCGGGTTCATGGCCGTCGCGCGCCGGGCCTCGACGGCCGCCTCGGGCCACTCGCGCCGCAGCGCGTGAAGGCCCGCCATCTCGCGCCGGGCCGTGGAATTGCCCGGGCAGGCCTCCGCGGCGAGCTGGAACAGCCGGCGCGCGCCATCCGGGTCGCCATCGGTCCCCAGCCTGATGCCTTCCTGGATGATGTCGGAGCAGGGCGCCGGCGTTGGAGGAGGCTGCCTCCTTTGCAGCAAAGGATCCAGCCCCCTTTCGATGGGTTCGGCCCCGGGCAGCAGCAGAAGCGCCCAGGAACCCGCGGCGGTCCATGCGCGCGTGAACTCGGTAGCCGAGAGCACGCGGAATGGCGCCCGCGCCGGATCGTGGAGCAAAACACGACCGCTCCACCAGGCGACCAGGACGACGTAATGATGGCGGCCAGGCCGATCCTCGATGAGGGCAACGACCGGCCGCCCCTGCGCGAGGTGCGCCGCGACCGTGTCCGCCGTCCCCGAAAACGCGTGCGCGTCCCAGGCCTTCAGCCGGAGCGACTCGACGAGTGCGCTTGCGCGTATGCCGCCCGCCTCGCGGTCGACGAGTTCCGCGAACGACTCCGCGTAAACGCCGATGGCGCCCCAGTAGCGCATCACCATGGCCGCGGCTGCCCCGCCGCACAGTGCCTCGCTCTGCGCGATGTAGGGGACGTCGAGTACTTGCGGCGAGGACGGCGGCGGGGTCTGCGCCCGGGACGCGGCGGCCGCGGCGAAGATCGCAGCGGCGGCCGCCAGGCTGACGATGCGCGGGGTGCTCAATCGGCGATCAGCACGATGAGGATGATGATGAGCAGCACGATGATGATCGTGGTCGTCGAGATCACGATCGTCGAGGCGCCGCCCGCGAGCTCGTTCTCCACCTGCCGCGCTTGTTTCGCCAGCTCCCGGAGATCGTCGCCGTCGAGCGTGGCGACGGCGGCTTCCGCCCTCGCGATCGACAGGCCGGCCTTCGCCGCCACCTCGCGGACCTCGGCGCGGCGGAGGAGCGAGGCGAGCGCGTCGCGGTCCGACTGTTCCTGTTTGACGCGTTCCTGGACCGCCTGCTCCAATGCGGAGGTTCCGACGACCGACTGCTGCGCGCGGGCCGACGGCGCCACGAGCAGCACCGCGAGGCAGACCGCAATCGAACGGCGAACGAAATCCATCTGCATCCTCCCTGAACACGGCGGAGATACACAACTCCGCAGTTCCGCGTCAAGCATCTTCCATGCCCCGGAATTGCCGAGGTTGGATCCCCGGGCACCGCCAGGCACGCGCGGCCACCACGCCGGCGGCACACCCTGCCGTCGCGTAAATCACATCGGTCGCCGGCGGGTTTCAAGGGTGCTGAATAGCGTGTGCCCTAGTCACCGAGACGGCAGACGCGGCGGCACCGGCAGACGCGAATCATGCCGCCGCCGACCACGGCTGCCGTGACGGGAACAGGAACCGCCGCGTTGACGACGAGATCCTTGGCGACGGTCGTTACCGGCCGGAGCCATTCCTTCGCGCCGGTCGATGACGCGGCATCGCGCTCAGCGCGACAGGTTCTTCGGCGACTGGGTGTTCAGTACGCCGAGCAGCTGCTGTCCTTCGGCGCTCGCCTTGACGGCGCTCCCGCGTATGATTTCCTTCGCGGTCAGGCGCTTGCCATACACGTTCTGATTGGCGTCGCCGTCGAACCGGACGGTCGAGCCCTCGAGCGAGACGCCGGCGAAGAGCCCCCGCGCCCGCGAGTACGTGAGGATCTCGGCGCGCATGACGATGTCGGTCGAGGCGCCGGCGGTCCGACCCTTCGGACCCGCCGCGGCCGACGCGTCGGCGCCGAGCTTGATTTTGCTGCCGAGCAGCGACTCCGCCCCGCGCTCGTTCATGACCACCAGCACGAAGTCGGTTTCTTGGCCGCCGAGCTGGAAACCGATGCTGGCGCCCTCCAGCGCGAACAGCGCCGGCGCGCTCCACGGCCCGTCGAACGCCTCGCCGGCGCGGCAGGTCATCACCCCGCGGCCGTAACTGCCACCAATCCCGATCGCCGCCTTCTTCACCGACGGGAACACCAGGACGCACTCCGCCTTGTCCAGGAGTTCCTTCGGAATCGACTCGGGCATGCCGAAGATCTCCTTGAGGACCACGGCGGAATTGCGAAGCCGGTCCGCTTCGTCCTTCTGGGCGCCGAGCGGCCCCGCGACGACGGATACCGTCAGAACCATGACACAGAGGATGCGATACACGTTTCTCACTCCTTGCTGGCGTAGACCCGAAGCGGTCCGCCGCCGGATGTCCACGCGCGTCAGTAGGCAACAGTCGACGCTTTCGACAAGCATCACGCATATGACGATAATCGGGTTCAGGTATTCCTGTCATGCAGCCGCTCATCGTCCTCTTCATCGGCCTGGCGGCCGCCGTTCCTGCTCCGTCCGGTGCCCCTGAGATCACTCCCGAGCTCCGGGCCCTCTGGGTCGACGCCTTTCACGACGGCATCCGCACGCCCCAGGAGGCGGACGGCCTGGTCGCCGCCGCGAAGGCGGCGAACCTGAACACGCTATTCGTGCAGGTCCGGCGCCGCGGGGACGCGCTCTACACGAAGGGCGTCGAGCCGCCGCTCGACGATCCTGCCTACGATCCCGCCTTCGACGCGCTCGCCTACATCGTCGAGGCCGGCCACCGCGTCGGCCTCCAGGTGCATGCGTGGATCAACGCGATGCCGACGTGGCGCGACGAGGCGCCGCCGACCGACGCCCGCCACGTGTTCAACCGGCACGGACCGACGGCGCCGGGCGACGACAACTGGTTCACCGCCTCGCCCGCCGGCGAGCACCGGTTCCCGGTCGGCTACTTCCTGGATCCCGGCCATCCCGCCGCTGCCGCGTACCTCGCCGAGATCTACCTGAACGTCGTGCGCAACTACGCCGTGGACGGAATCCACTTCGACTACGTCCGCTATCCGGAGACCGAGGAGCGCGACGTGCGCGGCCCCGGCGGCGGCTACAACACCGTCAACCTGCGGCGCTTCCGCCGCGCTGCGCGACGCGCGCAGGGCGATGTTCCCGCAACCGGCGACGTGGAGTGGATGGCCTGGCGGCGCACCCAGGTCACACACCTGGTGCGCCGGATCTCGATTGAGGCGAAGGCGATCAACCCGAGAATCAAAATCAGCGCCGCGGTGATTCCGTGGGGCCGGCCGCCGACCGGCGAGAAGGACTTCGCGGACGTCGCGCCGATGCAGCGCATCTTCCAGGACTGGCACCGGTGGATGCACGACGGCCTCCTCGACCTGGCGGTGCCGATGAACTACGCGACGGAGACCGACGCGCGGGTGCGCGGCTGGTTCGACGGGTGGATCCGGTGGGAGAAGCGCCACCGGCACGGCCGACAGCTCGCCGTCGGCCTGGGTGCGTACCGCAACACCCAGGCGGACACGCTCGCGCAGGTCGCCCGCGTGCGGAAGCCGGACGGCGGCCATCGCGTGGACGGCCTGTCGTTCTTCTCCTATGCCGCTCCGGTCCAGCGATCGAACGATCCCGAGAAGCCGGCGCCGCCGGCCGAGCCGGGAACCGACCGCCTCGCGTTCCTCGCCGCCGTTTTCCCGACGCCGGCCGCGGTTCCGACGATGCCGTGGATCGAGGCACCGTCGACCGGGTGGATCGCGGGCACCGTGCAGGGAGAATCGCCGGAAACCGCCGACGGCGTTACCGTCGAGGTGAAGCGCGCCGGCTTCGCGCTCTTCCGCCGCACGCGCAGGACCGAGACCGACGGCAACGGCTATTTCGGCTTCACGAACGTGAAGCCCGGGCGGTATCGCGTCTGGATTGACGGGGGCACGCGTGCCGACGTGATGGTGCAGGCGGGCAGGGTCGCACGTGTTGAGCTGACACGACGATCGTTCCCACTCCCAACGAGCAACTGGCAAACGAGCGGAACTCCCAGCCGACTGCGAACCGCCAACGGCACGCGGGTGCAGTGACCGACGCGCTGACGCGGGCACGAAGACCACGAAAGCGCGAGGCCACGAAGGAAGATCCCCTTCGTGTTCTTCGCGTCTTCGTGGTCAACCCGTACGCAGTCGTGAGGTGCCCTTCTCCACCCTATTCGTACCTCAGAGCGGTCAGAGGATCGACGCGGGAGGCGCGCCGCGCGGGCAGCCACACCGCCAGCAGCGCGACCGCGGTCAGCAGCGCGGGTACGCCGGCGAACACGATCGGGTCGCGCGCGGTCACGCCGTAGAGAATCGTCGCGATGACTCGCGTCAGCGCGAAGGCGGCGGCAATCCCGATCGCGACGCCAATCAGCGCGAGGCGCATGCCCTGGAACACGACCATGTTCTTGACCTGCGCCGCCTGCGCTCCCAGCGCCAGCCGGATCCCGATCTCCTGCGTCCGCTGCTCCACCGAGTAGGCCATCAGGCCATAGATCCCGATCGCCGCGAGCAACAGCGCCGACAGGCCGAACACGGTCATCAGCCACATGTTGAATTGCTGGCGCGACACCGAGCGGGACACGACCTCGCTCATCGGTCTCACGTTGGACACGGGCAGGCCGGTAGCCTGGCGGAGCTGTTCCTGGATCGCCTGGCTCATCGCCTCCGGCGACCCGTGGGTGCGAATCACCCATGCCATCGGCGTCAGCCCGACGTTCAGCGCGTTGGCCTTGTCGGGCACCTGCGCCTGCGGGATGTACATCATCGGCTGCGGGTCGGTGTCGAGCCCCTGGCTGCGCGTGTCGGCGACGATGCCGATGACGTGGCGTTCGGGCTCGTCGGCAAACTCACGCATCACGCCCCGCCCGATCACGAGACGATCGCTCAGGGGATCGCCGTTCGGCCAGAACTGCCTGGCCATTGCCTCGTTGATGATCACGACCGGTGTCCCCCGCCGATCGTCGGTGTCCGAGAAGGTCCGGCCACGCCTGACCGGGATCTTGAACACCTCGAAGAACCGCGGGGACACCGTGGTCCACCCCCCGCCGCCGTGGTACGGTCCGTCCTGCAGCGGGCGGCCGACGACCGTGAACGGAAGCCCGTAACCGCCCTGCAGCGGCACGCAGCACGTGCCGCTTGCATCGACGACCCCTGGCAAGGCGCGCAGCCGTTCGACACCGCTGCGGATCAGCCGCTCGACCCCTTCCGACGCCGCGTACTGCGGTCCGGTCAGCGACATCCGCATCGTCAGCACGTTGGTCGCGTCGAACCCGGGATCGACGCGGCCGAGCGCGGCGGCTGTTCGGATCAGCAGCGCCGAGCCGATGAGCAGCACGAGCGCCAGCGCCACCTCCGCGACGACCAGGATCGACCGCGCCTTGTTCTGCCGAAACCCCGAGCCCGAGCGGCCGGCGCTCTCCTTCAGCGTGGACGTCAGGTCGGTCCTCGCGGCCTGGAGCGCGGGGATGAGGCCGAACAGGATGCCGGTGCCCACTGCGACGAGCAGCGTGAAGGACAACACCCGCCAATCGAGCCCGACGAGCGCGCCTTCCTCTCCGACGCGCGGCAGGCCGGCGGTGTTCACCGCGAGCAGCGCGCGGATGCCGAACCAGCCGAGGACGAGCCCCAGGGCTCCGCCGGCCAGCGATAACAGCACGCTCTCGGTGAGCAATTGCCGGACGAGGCGGCCGCGCGATCCGCCGATCGCCGCGCGGATCGCGATTTCCCGGCGCCGGCCGGTGGCGCGCGCGAGCAACAGGTTGGCGACGTTGGCACACGCGATGAGCAGGACGAAGCTCACGGCGCCGACGAGCACGAGCAGCGACTGCCGAACGGTCCTCACCAGCACGTTGCGCACCGGTTCGACAGTGAAGGCGTTGTTGGGACCGATGGCGCGCGGGAACCGCGCGCGGAAGTCGTTGGCGGAGGCCGCCAGCTTCGCCTGCGCCTGCTCGAGCGACACGCCGGGCACGAGCCGGCCGGCCGCCTGGAAGTAGTGTCCCTGGTCGGTGGTGTTGGGATCGAACTGGTACGGCAGCCAGACCTGCGGCTGCGGGCCGAACTCGCGGAAGTCAAACTCGCCGAGCACCCCGACGATGGTGTGCGGCTCGCCGCTCAGAGAGATGGTCCTGCCGATCGCCTGCGGATCGCCGTTGAAACGCGACCTCCAGAGCGGCTGGCTGACGACCACGACCCGCGGCCCGTGCGGCGCGTCCTCCTCCGGTGAGAAGCCGCGGCCGAGCACGATCGGCGCACCGAAGAGCTTGAAGAAATCGCGGGTCACGCGGCCGGCGCGCAACTGTTCCGGGAACCCGCCACCCGTCAGGTTCACGATGCCGCCCGAGTTGAAGGCCGCGACGTCCTGCACCACCGCGCTCTGCTGGCGGTAGTGCATGAACTTGGCCGGCGACGCCGCCGGCCCCGAGCCCCGCGGCGAGGTATTCATGAATACGACGACGCGATCCGGATCGGGGAACGAGACCGGTTTGAGCAGCACGGCGTTCACGACCGAGAAGATCGCGGTGTTCGCACCGATGCCGAGCGTGAGCGCCGCGATGGCCGCGGCGGTGAACACCGGGCTGCGGCGGAACATACGAAGCGAATGGCGGAGGTCCCTCACGAAGGTTTCGAACATGGAGTTTTAGACGGGAACGGAGCCCCTTCGGCTCACTCCCGGCGGCAATCCCGGAAGCGGACACCGTCCCGCCGTGAAACGTGCCCCGGGACGGCGGCGTATCCTGCCCTCGTGCGCGCCCTGCTCGCCACCCTTCCCGTGTGCGCCCTCGCGTCGCTGCTGTCGCCGGGCGCCTTCGGGGCTCCGAGCCCGCAGACCCAGCCCCCGGCCACGCCGCGGCCCCAGCTGAAAGTCTTCCTCGACTGCGAGAGCTGTTATCTCGACTACCTCCAGGCCGAGGTGGTGTTCGTCGACTACGTGCGCGAGCGGCAGGAGGCGGACGTCCACGCGCTGATCACCGGCATCGAGACGGGCAGCGGCGGGCGCGAGTACACCCTGGCGTTCACCGGCCTCGGCGCGTGGCAGGGCGTCGACTACGCGCTGCGCACCGTCACGACCAGCTTCGATACCGAGGATATCGTCCGCCGGCAGCTGGCGAACGCGCTGCGCGTCGGCCTGCTGAACTACGTGACGCGCGGCGGTGTGCCGCCGCGTCTGCAGGTCGAGGTCGAGCTGGGGACGGAGCGCGGGCGGCCGGCCGTCGCCGGCGATCGCTGGGACAACTGGGTGTTCAGCCTGCGAGGCGAAGCCTCGGTCGAAGGCGAGGAATCGCAGCGTGAGCTCGAGTTCAGCGCCTCGGCCAGCGCCGACCGCATCACCCCCGACTGGAAGATCACCGTCGGTGCGTTCCTCGAGCAGCGGCGCGAGGAGTTCGACCTCGACGAGGAGGATCGGATCTCGGTCGATCGCCACGACCGCGAGCTGCAGGCGCTCGTCGTCAAGGCGGCGGGCGAGCACTGGTCGCTGGGCGCCAGCGCCGAGATGCGCTCGTCGACGTTCGACAACTATGCCCTCAGCAGCGAGGGGCTGGCCGCCGTCGAGTTCAACGTGTTTCCCTACTCCGCGTACACGCGGCGACAGCTGCGCACGCACTACGCTCTCGGGGTGCGCCACGCACGCTACAACGAGCTGACGCTGTTCGGACGGCTCGAGGAGACGCTGCCCAGACACGAGCTCTCGACGACCTTCGACCAGCGGGAACGCTGGGGATCGCTCGAGGCGCGCGTGGAGTTTTCGGAATACCTGCACGACACGACCAAGTACCGCCTGGAAGGCGACGGGGAGATCTCGTGGAGGCTGGCGCGGGGGTTCTCGCTGTCGGCGGAAGGACGCGCCTCGCGCATCCGCGACCAGATCTCGCTGCCACGGCGCGGCGCGACGGAGGAGGAGGTGCTGCTGCGGTTGCGCCAGCTTCGCAGCGGCTACGACTTCGACGTCCGCTTGAGCCTCACCTACACGTTCGGGTCGATCTACAGCGCGATCGTCAACCCGCGATTCGGGTCGTGACGGTTCCGGACGCGGTCCCGCAACCGCCCTCTGCCTCGCGCACCGGATCGAGCCGGGTGCAGCGCTGTCAGCGGAATGATGCAGACGAAGGGCGGACCCTCGACGTGCCGCGACGCCCTGGACACTCCGGCGGCACCTGTGTCCACTCGCAGCGAACAATCGAGTGTCCCGGGTGCCTTGCGGCGGTACGCAACTCGGTGGCCGTCCCCGGAGCGGGCCGGGGGACGGCCACCGCGCGTGGTGGGTCGAGGCACTCAAAGGGGAAAGTGCCCCTCAGCACCCACGCCTCTGAGCGTCAGGCAGCCTGCGCCGGCGACACCGTCGCCTGCAGGAACTCGGCGGCGAGCCGCTCGAACTGCTCGTCGCTGAGCAGCGCACGGTGCGGAACCGTCGGCACGCCGCCGTCGGCGGCAGCGAGGCCGTGCGCGTGCTCGAGGGCGAGGGCGAGTCTCGCGGCTTCCCCGTCGAACCACCGGCGTGCGGCCGCCGCCCGCAGCAGCTCGCGGAACGCGGCATCCGCCGGGAGCAGTTCGAGCAGCCACCCCCCGCCATAAGGTCGCGTCGTCGCCGCGGCCGGGTCGGTGCGCAGCCGCCCGTTCACGGTGGTGACCACGCCGTCCACCGGCGCCGGGACCGACACGAGGTGCCCGCCGGCGGTGAACGTCGCGATCGGCGCTCCCTTGGCAACCTTCACGCCCGCAACGGGGAGCGCAACCTGATCGACGCGCGACAGCAGCCGCGCGCCCAGCGCGTCCACCCCGAGGCGCACGACCCCGCCGCGCTCGCTCAACCACAGGTGCGCCGTCGAATAGAACGGCGAGGAACGCCACTCCAGGCCGTGCAGCTCCCGGATCCCGCGGAGACGGGCAAGCAGGCGGCGGCCGCCTTCGAAGGCGTAGACGATCGGCACCAGGACGGCGATGGCGAGCAGCACGACCGCGAGGGCGAACCCCACGCGCGCGAGCACCGCAATCACCCCCAGCACCAGCCACTCCACAGCCGAATAGATGGTCTCCATGGTGCACCTAGCTCAGAAGAAACCGTTTGGCAATCTCGTCCCAGTGCTCCGCGTCGATGCCGCGGGCGACACCCGCCACCGGCGTGCCGCCGTCGTGCATGATCGTGCCGAGCTCCGGCGTCAGCAGCTTCGACACCTCGTCCCACGATGACGAGACCCACTGCCGCGCGCGGTCGCCGGCGGCGAGCTGCTTGCTGTCGATCGGCAGCCGCGCTGCGTGCACCTTCAGCAGCCATCCCTCGCCGTAAGGGTCGGCGTTGATCGCCTGGGGCGCGCGCATGGCGCCGACGTTGACCGCGACCACGCGGCCGGAGATCGGCGAGAGCACCTCGACCAGCTTCGAGTCGGCGCGCAGCCCCAGCGCCGGCGCGCCCTGCACCAGCCGGGTGCCGGGCTCGGGGAGCGTCACGGCCTCGAGCGGACCCACCAGCTGCTGCGCGAAGTCGTCGACGCCGACCGCGACCAGGTCCGGGCCCTCGACGCGCGCCCACGCGTGGCCGGGATGCAGCATCACGTTGTCGGGCACGCGGAACATCTCGGCGACCTTCGGCAGCCGCCACCGCACCTGGTCGATCGCGCGCGCCGGCGCGAGCTTCGTGCCGCTCATCGTGTACTGCCAGAAGGCGGCGAAGAGCAGCAGGAAGCCGATGCCAAGCAGGTACTCGACCGCCTTGGCTGCATACGGGTCATGGCCGAACATGTATCCCTCCCCTTCCGCCCCGAGGCGGAAGCCACGAAGTCATCTCCTAGTGCGCCGGAACGAACCGCGGGTCCTCGTGCAGGATCGGCATGCGGTTGACGATCCAGCGGAACATCAGCACGCCCATCGTGATGATGGTCAGGGTGGTGATCATCTCCATGACGCTCGGCACGTAGTGCGGCGTCGCCTGCCAGTTCATCGCGATGACCGACACGTTCAGCCGGTTCACCACGACGCCGAGCACCGTCCAGGCGGCGACGACGCGCAGCAGGCCGACTTTCCGCGTCCGCGCGCCGTGTGCGAAGAGCAGCGACGGCGCCAGGATGAACCCGACGATCTCGAACAGGTACCAGGCGCCGTACCCGGTCACCAGATACCCGAACGCCCCCGAATCGAGCAGGCCCTGCAGCCGCACGAAGAAGTACGCGAACAGCAGGATCGCCGCCGCCCGGCTCAGGTCGATCGTCAGCTGCGACAGGTCGACGTGCTGCCCCGGCTTGATCTGGCTGCCGAAGATCCGGTGCGACAGCGAGCTCTCGACGATGACCATGCTGAGGCCGCCGATCACCGCCGAGATGAAGAAGAACAGCGGGATGTACCCCGAGTACCAGAGCGGGTGCAGCTTCCCCTTCGCCATCAGGAACAGCGCGCCGAGCGACGACTGGTGCAGCGTCGACAGGACCACGCCGAGCACGGTCAGCGCGATGGTCAGCTTGAGCATGACCTCGCGGGCGCGCCGCCAGTTGAGCCACTCGAAGAGCGACGGCGTGAACTCGAGGAACAGCACCGTCGTGTAGAGGAACACGCACCAGGCCACTTCGAACATCACCGAGCGGGTGCCCCACGAGAAGAAGATCGGCGTCGTGATCCGCCACGGGCTGCCCAGGTCGCACAGCAGGCCGATGACCGCGAACAGGTAGCCGAGGAACCCGGTCAGGATCGCCGGCCGGACGACCGGGTGGTACTTCTCGATGCCGAGCAGGTAGACCGCCGAGGCAATCGTGAACCCGCCGGCGGCGAGCGCGATCCCGCTCAGCATGTCGATGCCGATCCAGATCCCCCACGGCGAGGTCTGGGTCAGGTTCGTCGGCGGGCCGAGGCCGCCGACGAAGCGGTAGACGATGATCGGGATGCCGATCGCGAGGATGACCGCGAACACGGCGTCCCACGGCGTGAGCAGGCTTCGCAGATACTCCCGCGGCGTGAGGCCGAGCAGGATCTTCTCCCTGAACCATCCGGTGCGGGCGGCAGCGTTACTCACGAGTCGTCTCCTCGCCATCGCGCCGCTCGCTGACCTCGCGGCGCCGGTTGATCGCATACAGGCCCATCAGGATCGGGGGCCACAACGTCATCACCATCGGCACGGCGCCAAGCGCCGTGCCGGCCAGCTCGGGATACGCCCGCGGATCGAGGCCGGTCTTGAGCCCGAGCTTGTCGAGCGGGATGTCCGAGATGTAGAGCCAGCTCGTGCCCCCGACCTCGTGCTCGCCGTAGACGTGGTGCACGTACTTGTCCGGGTTCTGGTAGATGCGCGTCCGCGCCTCTTCGAGCAGCGCCGCCCGCTCGCCGAACTTCAGCGCGCCGGTCGGGCAGTTCTCGGCGCAGGCCGGCATGCCACCGTCTTTCTGGCGCTCGGCGCAGAACGTGCACTTCTTCACGTACGGCGTCGGCGAGTCGTACTCGAACTTCGGCACCTCGAACTGGCACGACAACATGCAGTAGCGGCAGCCCAGGCAGCGGCTGCCGTCGTAGACGACGGGGCCGGATTCCAGCTTCTCGAGCGCCCGCCCGGGGCACACCGACACGCACGCGGGATCGACGCAGTGCATGCACTGCGTCTTCGCGTAGCGTTCCGGCTCGGTCCCGGCCGCGCGGTTGACCACCGTGTAGGTGTGCTCGTCGGTCCGCCGCCGCGTCTCGAAGACCGCCGGGTCGCCGAACAGCACCGGCTCGCCCAGCTTGTTCGCTTCGGCGCACGCGCCTTCGCAGGTGCGGCAGCCGACGCAGAGCGTCGTGTCGACCAGCACGCCGCGCGCGTGCGGCGCGGCGGCGATCGACGCGGCCTCGGCGGGCACCGCCGCCCCGGCCAGCGTGGTCGCGCCGACCGCGCCGACCTTGAAGAACGTTCGTCGAGAGATGTCCATCGGAACCTCCAGGCCGGCCGTCAGCGGCGGATCGGCGGACCGGCCGCGAGCAGCATGGCGCCCATGGCGAGGAAGCCGAGAATCGACAGCGGGATGGTGAGGATCATCGCTGCACCCCTTTGCGCGGCGCGGCCGGCGCCTGCGGGGCGGCCGCCGCATCCGCGCTCTCCTGCGCCCCCAGGCGCGCGAGCACTTCTTTGAAGATGGGACAGCCCTCGAACCCGCACAGGCACGGGTCGGCGGTCGCGATGCGATCCAGTGGCAGCATCTTCTTCATCGGGTACGCGTCGCAGAAGAGCATCACGACTTCTTTCAGATGAGGGCATGCCATGTGTTGTTGTCCGCGTAAACACGTGGCAACGTGCCTGCCAGCCGGCATGGTCCCGCGCGATTGGCTGTGAGTGGTTGCGCGGATTGCACTTGCGAGAACGGCCGCCCCTGCGCCGAGCGGGCGCGGCGGCGCGGGGTGAGGAAGCGTTCAACACCCCGCGCGCTGCCCGCGCCACGGGGTGTTGAAATCAGGCCGTCCTCGTTGAGGATTTCGTCGGTGTGTCAGGATTCAACGCCGGTGTGGTGTTTTTCAGCGGGTGCGCGCAGCTGGTACTTGCGGATCTTGTTGTACAGCGTCACGCGATCGATCCCGAGCGTGCGCGCCGCCTGCGACACGTTGCCGCCCGACTGCTCGAGCACCCTGGCGATGTGCCGGTGCTCCACGGCCTCGAGCGAGTCGTTGACCGGCGCGTGGCCGGTGGGCAGGTTCAGGTCCGCCGCCTCGATGAACGGGCCGGCGGCGACGACCAGCGCCCGCTCGAGGATGTTGCGCAGCTCGCGCACGTTCCCGGGGAAGGGATAGGCCATCAGCGCCGCCATCGCCTCGTGCGACACCCCGTCGATCGCCCGCTTCATCGTCACCGACAGCTGCTCGACCAGCGCCTCCACCAGCAGCGGCAGGTCCTCGCGCCGCTCGCGCAGCGGCGGCAGCGTGATCGGGATCACGTTCAGGCGGAAGTAGAGGTCCTGGCGGAACTGCCCGGCGCTCACCGCCTGCTTCAGGTCGCGGTTGGTGGCCGCGACGATGCGCACGTCGACCTCCACCAGCTCGGTACCGCCGACGCGGCAGAACTTGCGGTTTTCGAGCACGCGCAGCAGGTCGAGCTGCAGCTTCGGGCTGATATCGCCGATCTCGTCGAGAAACAGCGTGCCGCCGTTGGCAGCCTCGAACGTCCCCTTGCGCCGCGCCACGGCGCCGGTGAACGCGCCGCGCTCGTGGCCGAAGAGCTCCGACTCGAGCAGCGTGTCGGGCAGCGCCGCGCAGGAGACGGCGACGAACGGCGCGTCGCGGCGCGGGCTCTCCGCGTGGACCGCGCGCGCGAGCAGCTCCTTCCCGGTGCCGCTCTCGCCCAGCACGAGGATCGTCGAGGAGGTCTGCGCCGCCACGCGCGCCAGCTCCAGGGCCTTGGTCATCGCCGGGCTGACGCTGACGATGTCGTGGAACTGGTAGCTGCGGCGCAGCGCCTTGCGCAGCATCACGTTCTCCCGTACTACCGCCTGCTGCGCGACGAT
The DNA here is from genome assembly GCA_048594975.1 of Vicinamibacterales bacterium. GTDB lineage: Bacteria > Acidobacteriota > Vicinamibacteria > Vicinamibacterales > 2-12-FULL-66-21 > JBMDXB01. Next base: position 99,975 of record JBMDXQ010000035.1, read on the forward strand.
CTTCTGGATCAGCAGGCTCAGTTCCTCGGGGTCGAACGGCTTGACGATGTAGTCGCTCGCCCCGAGCTTGATCGCCTTGACCGCGGTCTCGACCGTCGCGAACGCGGTGATCATCACGACGCTCAGGTCCGGCTGCAGCTTGCGCGCCGCTTCGAGCACCTGGAGGCCGTCCATGCCCGGCATCTTCAGGTCCACCAGCAGGATCGACCAGCCGCCATCGCGGATCTTCTCGAGCCCGGTGGGGCCGTCGGCAGCGCTGTCCACGAAATAGCCGTCCTGCTCGAGCCAGCCGGACAGCGACTCGCGGACGATTTCCTCGTCGTCAACGATCAGGATGCGGGCTTTGGGTTGTGACATGCGCATGCTCCGTCAGTTCTCGATAGCGGACGCGGCAGTCCGCGCACAGGCGATCGGTCTTCGTGTCCACGGCCGCGAGCCCCGGCGAGCGGGACATCACGCATTCGCGCGCAGCGCAGTGCACGAGACCGAAGGTGTGCCCGAGCTCGTGCACGGCCTCCTTTGCGAACCGCGCCACCAGCCGCACCGGGTCGGCGGCCTCGGCGAGGCGCGCCAGCGACATGACCGCGGCGCGTCCCCCGAGCTGCGCCTCGCCGAAGACGAAGGTCAGCACCGGGATGAACAGGTCCACGTCGGTGATGCCGAGCAGCCGATCCGGCCGCCCCGGCACCTCCACCGCAAGCCGCTCTGCCAGCCACGCCAGCATCACCCGCGACGAATGCTGGCGGCGCACGGCGTCGAAGCTATGCGCCGGGCGATCGGCGAAGCGCACCCGCGCCACCGGCAGCGCGAACTCCCGGCCGAGCGCCGCGAGGGCGCCGCCCATCAGGCGGTCCGGCTCGGGGCCTTCGCCAATCCAGGCGACACCGATGGACACTCAGCCTCCGCGCTCGCACGCCGCTCGGCGGGACCCGCGTCCGGCGCCGCCGCGGCCGGCGCCTGGGCCACGGGCAGCACCAGCGTCATCACGGTCCCCTTGCCCACCCTGCTGTCCAGGCGGAGCGATCCGCCATGGCGCTCGACGATGCCGTAGACGACCGACAGCCCCAGGCCCGTCCCCTTGGTCTTGGTCGTGAAGAACGGGTCGAACACCTTCTTGACGTTTTCCGGCGAAATGCCGATGCCGGTGTCCTCGATGCTGACCTCGACCGAGCGGCCGACGGCGCGCGTGCTCACCCGCAGCGTCCCGCCCGCCGGCATCGCGTCGCAGCCATTGATCAGGATGTTGAGCAGCGCCTGGCGGATCTGGCCGAAGTCCGCCTGCACCGGCGGCAGGGTGCCGCTCTCGACTGCCAGGGTGATGTTCTGCAGCTCGATCTGGTGGCGGAGCAGGCCGAGCGCCTCGGCGACGGCAGCGTTGAGGTCGAACTCGGTGCTCTCGATCGGCCGCTCGCGCGCGAAGTCGAGCAGCCCGCGGACGATCGCCGTGCACCGCCGCGTCTCCTGCTCGACCAGCTTCAGATTGCGAATCAGCTTCTGCCGGGCGGCTTCGTCGGGAGTGCCCGCCTCGAGCGTGCGCACCAGCAGCTTGGCGTAAGTCAGAATGCCGGCGAGCGGGTTGTTGATCTCGTGCGCGATCGAGGCGGCGAGCCGCCCGAGCGACGACATCTTCTCGGTGTGCAGCATCCGCTCCTGCGCCGTCTCGAGGGCGGCGGTGCGCTCGCGCACCTGGTGCTCGAGGTTCTCGAGCAGCGCCAGGCGTTGCCGCCGGACGTCGAGGAGCGCCGCCTCCATGTCGTTGAACGCGTGCGCCAGGTCGGCGACTTCCCCCGATCCCTGGATCTCGACCGGCTCCTTGAGTTCCCCGGCCTTGACGCGATCGACTCCCTCGGCCAGCTTCGCGATCGGCCGCACGAGCTGCCGACGGGTGAATGCGATCGCGGTGACCGCCACGCCGAGGATCGTCAGCAGGCCCGCCGCCGCGGTCGTGCGCTGGAGCGCGGACAACGTCGTGTCGACGTCGCCCAGCGAGACGCCGACCTCGAGCACGCCGAGCACCCGCTGCTGCGCAGGCGACGCGTGGCAGCCGCTCGACGAGCACTGCTCGCGGTTGTAGATCGGCGTGACCGTGGCGAGCATGCGGCCGGCGTGGTTCGGTACCAGCCGGCTGCGCTCCTTCGCGTTGAGCACGGCCGGCCGCTGCGAGGTGCCGTGGCACGCCACGCAGGTGGCCTCCTTCATGTCGGCGATCCGGCCGGCCTCCCCCGGACGGCTGGAAAACGCGGTCCGGCCGCTCGCGTCGAACAGCCGGAGCTCGCGCATCAGCGGCTGGTTGGCGACGGCGGTCAGGGCGGCCATGAGCTCGGCGCGCTCGTTGCGGAGCATCTGCCGTTCGAGGCTGTTGAGGAGCGTGTCGCTGAAGAACGCGGCGTTGCGGACGGTCTGATCCATCATCAAACGCTGCTGCGAGCGCAGGACGAGCCAGACGAAGATCAGCCCGCCTACCGCGGTCGCCACCGTGATGACGGCCGTGACCTGGACGCTCAGGCGGGTCCACCAGCGCGAACGCATGTTGAGGAATCCAGCGTTCGGTGCTGCAAGGGCACTGCCGAGAATTTCAACGGTGGATCAGCCGAAACGTTTCGATTCTGGAGGTTTCCGGTCGAGCGATGACGGGATTCCGGCAGCACGGCAGCGGGCGGGCGGCGACCGCCGAGAACTCCAACGACGCAACTATTGGGCCTCGGGAATCCCCCTTTGATCTGGCACCTGGCGGTTGGGCGTTTGGGAGTTGACCAGCCCGGCGCCTGTGCGGCACCGAGGCGTGTGCAAATGCGGGCGAGCACCCACGCGTCGTTGACGCCGCCAACGTGGACGGGTAGATTCGCCGCGATTCCTCCAGATCGCGCCGCGAAGGGAGTCCGACATGAAACCCGTGCGCCTCGGCCAGGCAATCGCTGCCGCCGTTGTCGGCCTCTCTGCGTTCCTGCCCGGCGGCGCGGCGTCGGAGCGCGAGCCTGCGCAGCAGCCTGCGGTCCGAGCAGTCCGCCTGAACCAGGTGGGGTACACGCCCTCGTCGGCCAAGAAAGCGACGATCCTCAGCGACGCCACCCGGCCGCTCGCCTGGGAGGTGCACGACGGGAGCGGCCGTAGCGTGGCCTCGGGCCGCACAAACGTCCTCGGACTCGACGGAGATTCCGGCGACCGCGTGCACCTGGCGGACTTCTCCAGCCTGTCGCGCGAGGGCACCGGCTACTCGCTGCGGGCGGGAGCAGCCGTAAGCCATCCGTTCGACGTTTCCCCGGCGATCTTCCGCCGGTTGAAATACGACGCGCTCGCCTACTTCTATCAGTCGCGGAGCGGGATTCCGATCGAGATGCCGTACGCGGGCGGCCAGGAGTGGGTGCGGCCGGCGGGGCACGTCGACCTGCCGCCCAACCGGGGCGACCGGCGCGTGCCCTGCGCCCCTGACGCGGCCTGCACCTACGCGCTCGACGTGACCGGCGGCTGGTACGACGCCGGCGATCACGGCAAGTACGTGGTCAACGGCGGGATCTCCGTGTGGACGCTGCTCAATCAGTACGAGCGCGCCCTGCACGAGGCGGCACCGCGTGCACACACCGCCGGCGCCGGCGGGTCACGCGCGGGAGTCGTGGCCGACTTCGGCGACGGCACCATGAGCATCCCCGAGCGCGCCAACGGCGTGCCCGATCTGCTCGACGAGGTCCGGTGGGAGCTCGAGTTCCTGATGAAGATGCAGGTTCCCGGCGGACAGCCGCGCGCCGGGATGGCGCACCACAAGGTGCACGATGCGAAGTGGACGCCGCTGCCGATGCGTCCGGAGCGAGATCCGGAGCCGCGGCAGCTGCGGCCGGTCAGCACGGCCGCGACGCTGAACCTCGCCGCGACGGCGGCCCAGTGCGCGCGGCTCTGGAAGTCGATCGATGGAGCGTTCTCTGCGAAGTGCCTGGCGGCTGCCGAGACGGCATGGGAGGCGGCGCGCGCGAATTCGGTCTTGCTGGCGTCGCCGCAGGACAGCACTGGCGGCGGGTCGTACAGCGATCGCGACGTCTCGGATGAAGAGTACTGGGCAGCAAGCGAGCTGTTCATCACCACGGGAAAGCCGTCCTACAGGGACGCGGCGGTGAGCTCGAAGCACTTCCGCACCGTGCCGGCCGGCAGCAGCTCAATGAGCTGGAACAGCACGGCGGCGCTGGGCTCGATCTCCCTGATGACCGCGCCGAACGGGCTCGCCGCCGCCGACATCCAAGCGATCAGGAAGAACATCGTCGCGGCCGCCGACCGCTACGTCGCCGCGGGCGAGTCGCAGGGCTACGGCCTGCCGCTCGCGGGCCGCTCCCAGTGGGGCTCGAACTCCGCGGTCCTGAACAACGCGCTCGTCCTCGGCCTGGCCTACGACGTCACCGCCGAGCGTCGCTACCGCGACACGGTCACCGCCGCGATCGACTATCTGCTCGGACGCAACGCGATGGACCAGTCCTACGTCAGCGGGTACGGCGAACGGCCGATGCGCAACCCGCACCACCGCTTCTGGGCGAAGCAGGCGGACGCGGCGTTCCCCGGCCCGCCGCCCGGCGTGTTGTCGGGCGGGCCGAACGCCGGCCTGCAGGACGCGCGCGCGAAACGGCTCGCTGGCTGCGCCCCGCAGAAGTGCTACGAGGACCACTACCAGGCGTATTCGCTCAACGAGGTGTGCATCAACTGGAACGCGCCGCTCGCCTGGATCGCTTCATGGCTGGATCGTCGATGACGCCAAAAGCCCATGCCCCGGCGCGGTGGACCGACCCGCCCGCTATGTCCCGAGGTAGAGTCCGGTACCCGGCCCGACGGGCAGGCCGAGCAGGATCCACACGATCAGCAGGGCGGTCCAGGCGACCAGGAACGACACCGAGTACGGCAGCATGGTGGCGACGAGCGTGCCGATGCCCGCGGCGGGGGCGTAGCGCTGCATGAAGGCGATGATGAGCGCGAAGTAGGTCATCATCGGAGAGATGACGTTCGTGGTGCTGTCGCCGATACGGTACGCGGCCTGCGTGAACTCCGGCGTGTAACCGAGCAGCATGAACATCGGGATGAAGACGGGCGCCATGATCGCCCACTTGGCCGACGCGCTGCCCATGAACAGGTTGATCGTCGCCGAGACGACGATGAACGCCACGATGAGCGGGATGGTCCCCAGGCCCGACGCTTTCAACATCTCCGCCCCCTCGACGGCAACGATGAGGCCCAGGTTCGTCCAGTTGAAGAAGGCGACGAACTGCGCGGCGAAGAAGACGATGACCAGGTACATCCCGAGCGTCTCCATCGCCTTCGCCATCGCCTTGACGACGTGGGCGTCGCTCCTGATCGTCCCGGCGCCCGCGTCGTAGGCGAGCCCGATCAGCGCCCCGCCGGCGAAGATCAGCGCCACGATGCCCGACATGAACGGCGAGCGCAGGAGCCCCTGCGTCTGCGGATGGCGCAGGAAGCCGGTCTCGGGAACCGTCCCCCAGAGCAGCACGGCGCCGAAGCCGCAGGCAGCGGCCAGCCCCCACCACAATCCCCGTTTTTCCTCCGGCGTCAGCGCGGTGGCCATCGCGGCCCCGCCGGAGCCTGAATACGCGCCGAATCGTGGCTCGACCACGCGCTCGGTGACGACGGTCCCGACAATGGTGATGACGAACGTCGAGACGAACAAGAAGTACCAGTTGCACGACGGGTTCACCACGTATTCAGGATCGATGATTCGCGCCGCCTCCTCGGACAGGCCGGCGAGCAGCGGATCGAGCGTGCCGAGCAGCAGGTTGGCGCTGTAGCCGCCCGAGACGCCGGCAAACGCGGCGGCCAGCCCGGCCAGCGGGTGGCGGCCGATCGTCTGGAACATGATCGCCGCCAGCGGGATCAGCAGCACGTAGCCCACCTCGCCGCCCATGTTCGACTGGACGCCGGCAAACACGATGGCCGCGGTCAGGAGCCGGCGCGGCGCGCCGACCACCAGGAGCTTGAGCGCCGCGGCGATGAGGCCGCTGCCCTCGGCGACGCCGATGCCGAGCATCGCCACCAGTACCGTGCCGAGCGGCGCGAAGCCGGCGAAGTTGCTCACCAGTTCGGTCATGATCCGGTGCAGCCCGGCCAGCGACAGCAGGCTCACCGGCTCGATCGTGCGGCCTGTTCCGGGGTGTACCACCGCCAGGTCGAGCCGTGACGCCACGGCGGAGATCGCGATGACGGCGACCGCCATGATCGCGAAAAGCGTCGCCGGGTGCGGCAACATGTTGCCGCCACGCTCGACGAGGCTCAGGAATCGCGACAGCAGGCTTCGTCGCTCGGTGGGCATCCGGCCATTCTATCGTCGGGTTAGGCCGCGTCGCGCGCGCATCGTGCACCGGCGCCCTGCACCGGCACCGGCACCGTGCAAATGCACCTGCACCATACGGTTCTCCTATTCGGCTCCCATCCCCAGATACGTCCTCAGCTTCTCGTCGTCGAACCGTGTTTCTGCGGTGGGCTCGCGGGTCAGCAGCGATCCGGCGATGCCAGCGACAAACGCGATGGACATCGAGACGATGGCCGGGTTGCGCAGCGGAAAGACCGGCGCGGAGTATTTGAAGATGTCCACCCAGACCGTCGGGCTGAGGACGATGAGCACGACCGAGAGGATCGAGCCGCTGAGAATCGCCGCCACCGCGCCCGCCGTGTTGAACCGGCGCCAGACAATCGACAGCAGCAGCGGCGGGAAGTTCGCGCTGCACGCGATCGCGAACGCCAGGCCGACCATGAACGCGACGTTCTGTCCCTTGAACAGGATGCCGAGGCCGACGGCCACCGCTCCGAACACCACGGTCGCCAGCTTCGCGACGCGGACCTGCTCGTACTCCGTCGCGTCTCCCTTGCGGATCGCGTGCGTGAAGATGTCGTGCGAGAGCGCGCTCGCCCCCGCCAGCGTCAGGCCGGCGACGACCGCGAGGATGGTCGCGAAGGCGACCGCGGCGATGAAGCCGAGGAACGGCGTGCCGCCGAGCAGCTCGGCGACGAGCGGCGCCGCCATGTTGCCCCCGGCGTCGATGCGGGCGATCGCGTCGCGGCCGACCAGCGCCGCCGCGCCGAAGCCGACGATCGGGATGATCAGGTAGAAGTAGCCGATGAAGCCGGTGGCGTACAGCACCGACGCGCGCGCCGCGCGCGCGTCCGGGACGGTGTAGAAGCGCATCAGGATGTGCGGCAGCCCGAGCAGCCCGAGCATCAGCGCGAGGCCGAGGGAGACCGCCTCGAGCGGGCTCGAGATGAGGCCGCCGGGCTGCAGGGCCGCCTGCCCGTGCTTCGCCACCACCTGGGCGTACAGCTCGGCCGGGCTCCAGCCGAACCGGTTGAGCGTGAGGACCGTGAGGAAGCTCACGCCGATGAGGAGGAGCACCGCCTTGATGATCTGCACCCAGGTCGTCGCGAGCATGCCGCCGAAGAGCACGTAGGCGAGCATCACGGCGCCGACGATGATCTCGGCGTACTCGTACT
>JBMDXQ010000036.1:0-1727 GCA_048594975.1 Vicinamibacterales bacterium
CGGTCTGGTCTTCGGTGCCGTCCTTGGAGGACTGCTCAACGTGGTCGTGTACGCGATACAGGGTGGGCGGCGGGACTTTGCAGCCGTCACAGCTATGCAACCCACCAGCTACGACATCGTCGTCGACCTCGACCAGGCAGATCAGGCTGCACGTGAGCTGGACTCCCGAGGCCAGGTGCAAGCCTAGTTCGATGGCGTTGGACGAAGGGCTGGTCGGAGGGCGAGGCGCATGCCGCTGCGGAACCATCGAGGGAACCATCGAGCCGGCCCACTCAGCGATGGGGCGGAGTCTGCCCCGCCATCGAGAACTCCATCTCCCCCAGGTCGCAGCAGCCGGCATCCGCGGGTGCGGAGCGGCGGACGTGCCGCCGGGGCGGGTCCGGACGGGAAGGGCGAGGCAATGCGCATCGTCCGCGTCACCGGACTAGTCCGTGCTGGACGGGCGGATGCCCGACGCCTTCTCGATCACGCGCGGCAGTCGACCCCTCTGGGAGTGAGACATCCGGTCCTGCCGCCTGATGTGCGCGTCCAGGTCCATCTCGCTCTCCAGCCGCTTCACCGTCGACAGCACCGCCGCGTGCAGCTCGAGCAGCACCGGTTCGGCGGCCGTGGTGAGGAGGTCCTCGCTCCGGGCGCGCGCCTCCCTTAGACCATCGAGCGCTTCGCGGAGCACCTCGACGTCCTCTGAGTTCATCCGACCGGCAGACAATGCCTCGTTCCGCACGAGCTGGCCGAACGCATCGACGCTGACAGCCATCTCGCGGAACGTCTCCGCGAGGCCGAGCAGCACAGTCCGGGTGTTCTCGTCCTCGGGCCAGGCCGCGTCCTGGGTGGCATCGGCAAGTCCACGCAACATCGCTCGGACGGCTACGGCGCAGTGCTCCAGCGCCTCGAGACCCCGCCGCAGTCCGGGTCCGGGGTTCGGCGTACCAACGGCTCGGACATTGAGACGTCGCCCCTGCTCCGCGTGCTGCAGGGTGGCGTCAACACGCACGATGTCATGCGTGATGCGGCGCGCCTCCTCGAGCCAAGCCCGGGCAGCGTGTGCCACATCCCTGTTCGCGGACGCTCGCTCGGCGAGCTCGTCGGCGGCCCGGCTCAAGAGCGTACTGAGCGAGTCGGCAAGCTCGTCGATGGCCTTCCCGGCGTCCGCCGTCGCGACCTTGGGCGGCAACAGCAGGTTGGCCGCGATTCCCACGACAGCTCCCACGAGCGTCTGTGCGATGCGTTGCCAGGCCGCCGTCTCCGCGGCGAGCGAGCCGACGCCAAGCACGAGCATCGCGCTGATCGCGACCTCGATCTGGAACATGCGGATGCGCAGTGCCTGGCCGATCGAGAGAGCGAGGAAGATGAGTACGCCTAGGCTCCACCACTCGAGCGGCACCACGGCTGAGAAGGCGATTGCGAGAGAGACACCGGCCACGACGGCGACCACTCGGTCGAGGCCAGCCGTAATCAGTGAGACAGGGGTAACCTGCACGACCAGCATCGCCGTCAGCGGTGCGAGCAGCGGACGCGTGCCGGGAAAGATGAGGGTCGCCGCGACATAGGCCGAAACGGCGGAAGTAGTAATCCGCATCGTCCAAAGCAGCGCTGCACGCCCGTCGGTCCGTAGTCCCCTGAGGCCCCGGGCGAGACTCCACCGCCTCCAATCAGGCACCCTTCATCATCCCCTGATCAGCACGTTCAGGCCCAGACTCTGCCTACCAAGGGCACGGCGGCCGCCT
>JBMDXQ010000037.1:0-43480 GCA_048594975.1 Vicinamibacterales bacterium
CAACCCGCAGATTAAGAGTCTGCTGCTCTGCCAATTGAGCTAGCGGCCCACGTCGGTGAGAGTGTGCTCCACGCCGCGGCATCCCGCGTACTGAGGAACACGAAATTATAGCAGACACGTTGCGCCGTCTTCCACCACGGCCGTACGCGCGGGCGACGCTCGCGAGACAATAGAGCGGTGACCACCCGACCGACCGACCCGCAGCCGCCGCCGCCCGAGCCGCCGTCGCACCCGCCGCAGCCGGCACCGAACCCGGCGCCCTCGCCCGCGCCGACGCCGCACCCGAACCCCGGCTCGAGCCCGAGCACCTCCGCCCGCGCGGCCTCCGGCCCGGGTCGCCGCGGCACCCTGATCTGGCTCGGCGCCGGCGCGCTTCTCGTCTGGATGCAGTGGCCGCTGCTCAAGGGCACGCGCTACCGCGCGACCGGCGCCGCCGCCCCCGCCGCGATCGAGTGGCGCACCGACCTCGACGCCGCGCTCGCCGAGGCGCGCACGACCGGCCGCCTCGTCATCGCCGACTTCAGCGCCGACTGGTGCCCGCCCTGCGTCGTCATGAAGCACGAGGTGTGGCCCGACGATGAGGTCAACGCGCTCGTCGCACGCTCGTACGTCCCGCTACTCGTCGATCCCGATCGCGAGGCGGAGACCGCGGCGCGTTACGCGATCGACGCCATCCCCGCAGTCCTGATCCTGGACGGGTCCGGCGCGGTCGTGGCGCGCGCCGGGTACCTGCCCGCCGCCGGTATGCGGCGCTTCCTGGCGGAAAGGCGATGACATCAACTCCCAACGACCTGCCGCCAACTCCCAGACTGCTCAACACTTGCTGATTGCCTGTTCAGTCAGAATCGGGGAGCCCCCGCCGAGCGAAGCGAGGCGGCACGCGCAAAGCGCGCCCGCGAGCGAAGCAAGCGTAAAGCGCGTGGGGGTGGGGCCCCACGCGCACTGAGCGAAGCAGACCGGATGCGCGGGTAACATCCGCGTCGCGTGTAATCGGCTGGGCCGACGTGAACTGCCAGATCCTCGAGGTGGAGCACCGATACAATTCCCGCCCAAGGGGGTCCCCATGCGGCCTGCACGTCTGATTGCGCTCACGATCGTCGTCGCAGTGACGCTGGCAGCGCACGGTCGCGCACAGCGTGCACCGCGGAGGGCCGGCCAACCTCCTCGCCCGCCGAACGTCGTCATCATCTACGCCGACGACCTCGGCTACGCGGACGTCGGACCGTTCAGCCAGTCGAGGGGCCGGCAGCGACCCCGCACACCCAACCTCGATCGTATGGCCGGCGAAGGCATGCGGCTGACCAACTTCTACGTGGCGCAGGCAGTCTGCTCTGCCTCGCGCGCGGCGCTGCTGACCGGCAGCTACCCCAACCGGGTCGGCATCACGGGCGCGCTGAACCCGAACGCCGCGCACGGCATCAACCGCGACGAGATGACGATCGCGGAGGTGCTGAAGCCGCGCGGCTACGCGACCGCGATCTTCGGCAAGTGGCACCTCGGTCATCGGCCGCCGTTCCTGCCGACCAACCACGGCTTCGACGAGTACCTCGGCCTCCCCTACTCCAACGACATGTGGCCGCACCACCCGACGACGAAAGGCTTCCCGGAGCTGCCGCTCATCGAAGGCGCCCAGGTCCTCCGTCTCAACCCCGATCAGTCCCAGCTGACGCGGATGTACACGGAGCGGGCGATGCGCTTCATCGAACGAAACCGCGAGCGCCCCTTTTTCGCCTACGTCGCGCACTCGATGCCGCACGTGCCGCTCTTCGTGTCCGACGCGTTCAACGGCAAGAGCGGGCAGGGCCTCTACGGAGACGTCATCGCCGAGCTCGACTGGTCGGTCGGCCGCATCCTCGACGCGCTCGCGCGCGCGGGCCTTGACGGCAACACGCTGGTGATCTTCACCTCCGACAACGGTCCGTGGCTCTCGTACGGCAACCACGCCGGGTCGGCCGCACCACTGCGTGAAGGCAAGGGAACGGCATTCGACGGCGGCGTGCGCGTGCCGTTCGTCGCGCGATGGCCGGGCCGGATCCCGAAGGGCGCGACGCAGCACGCACCCGCGATGACGATCGACCTGCTGCCCACGCTGGCGGCGCTCGCCGGCGCCGCGCTTCCCGCTGACCGCATCATCGACGGGCGCGACCTCTGGCCGTTGATCGCCAACCGGAAGGACGCCGCGCCGCCGCACGAGGTGCTCTACTTCTACTGGGGACACGAACTGCACGCGATCAGGAGCGGCCGGTGGAAGCTGCACCTGCCACATCCCTACCAGTCGGTCGAGACGCCAGGCAGGGAGGGCAGACCAGGAAAGATGGTGCGCAGGGAGATCGGGCTGTCGTTGTTCGATCTCGATCAGGATCCCGGCGAGACAGTGAACCTGGTCGACCGTCACCCCGAAGTCGTCGAAGAGCTGATGGAGCACGTCGAGCGCGCGCGCGAGGACCTCGGGGACTCCCTGGTGAAGCGCACGGGAAAGAACGTGCGCCCGGCAGGCACGTGGCGCAACTGAACGTCCCGCGTGCGGCAACGCGCGTCCTGAGCGTGACGCCGCAATCGTCTCCGATCCGCCGTCGCCGCCGGAGTGGGTGACGCGAGGACGTCCCGAGGCGAGGTCAGAACGACCCGTCCGCAGTCTTGCGCTGGACGTTCTCGTACACCGTCTTCCCCGTCGAGTCCACCAGGGCCACCGTCAATCGCGTCGCGTCGGCGTCGAGTACGGCGAAGCCGAGCGTGCTCGCCGCGAACACCGTGCGCTCGTGCTTCCGAATCGGGTAGAGGCCCGCGCCGCCGCCGCCGGCGATGTAGAAATGCACGCCGCCGTCCTCGCTCAGCGCTTGCAGGTTGTGATCGTGGCCGCAGAGGTAGGCGTCGGCGCGGCTGCGGAGGACGGGGAGCAGCGTATCGACCAGGGCGGGACTGTCCTCGTAGCCGCCCGCGGAGTAGACGGGATGGTGCCCGTAGACCACCTTCCATTGCGCCGTGCTGCGCGACAGCTCGTCCTCGAGCCATGCCAGCTGCTTCACCGACTGCGCGATGCTCTGGGTGTCGAGGGCGAAGAACTGCACCGGGCCGGCCGTGAAGGTGTAGTACAGCGCCGGCATGCGCCAGCTGCCGCTCGCGGGACGGTAGAGGATCTCGGCCGACGGGCTGTCCGGATGCACCCAGTCGTGGTTGCCGAGCGTCGCGTAGAACGTGATCCCCAGCGCCCCGTAGTGGTCCTCCCACCAGGTCTGCCAGCGAGGATCCGCCGGGCTCGCCATGCCCGACGTGTAGAAGTTGTCGCCGACGGTGATCGCGAGGTCGAATTTCCGTTCGCCGTGCTGCGCCGCAATCGCCTGCGCCACGATCTTCTGCGAAGGCGTGCCGGTGCCGAAATCGCCGAGCGCGAGCACGCGGACGCTCCGCTCCGGCGGCAGCACCGAAAAAGCCGGCGGCGGCTGTCGCAGGAACGCCGGCAGCATCGTGCCGCGCTCCAGGCTGATCCAGCGTTCCTGCTCTTCGGCGAGTCGCGACACGGCCGCCGTGTCTCCCGCGGCCCTCGCAGCCGCGAGCCGGCTCGCGAGCAGCGCGGCCAGCGGCCGCATCTTCCATCGGCGCGTCACGTCGAGCGCCACGAGCGAGACCACGGGATCCGGATCGGAGGCGATCACGCGCTCGAGGATCGGCCCGGTGTCCGGCCTCGCGTTCCAACGGGCGTCGTTGGCGATCGCGGCGGCGAGTGCGCTTCGCACGCGCGGCGACGGGTCGGCGGTCAGCTGCTCCCTCACGAACCCGTCTGCGTCGGGCACGCGCACGAGCCTGCGCCCGAGGGTCTGGCGCAGCGCCTCGTCGGTGAGCTGCAGGAGCTGCGAGTACTGCGAGTCGGGGATCGTGAGTAGCCTGGCCACCGGCTCGTGCCACGACAGGGGCAGCTTCGCCGCGAGTGCAGCCGGCAATGTGGTTACGGGCTCCTGCGCGGCCGGCGGCTGAACGCCGGAGGACGGCGCGGCAGGCGGTTGCTGGTGCGCGACGGCGACCGCCGACAGCACCAGCGCGGCGACCCAGGCGCGGAACAGGCTCTCCAGCGTCACGGCATCCTCCGCGAATCGCCGGATTCTACTTGAATCCAGACAGTTGGCTGCGCGCCTTCGCGCCTTGGTGTTCTCGTGCCGGCGTCAGCGTCGCGTCGGTACGGCCACCACTGCCGGTGCGGAGCCGCGCGCCCTCGGCCTCACACCGTCGCCGGCACCATCCGATGCAGGACGCCTGCGAGTCGCCTGATCCCCTCTCGGATCCGCTCCGGCTCGGCGTTCGAGAAGTTCAGGCGCGCAGTGTTGTGGCCGGAGCCGTCGGCGAAGAACGCCCGGCCGCCGACAAACGCGACCTTCTCCTTGACCGCCTCGCGCAGGATGTCGTTCGAGTCGAGGTTCTCCGGGAACCGCAGCCAGAGGAACAGCCCGCCGCTCGGACGCGTCCAGGTCACGGTCGGCGGGAAACACTCCGCGAGGGCCGCCAGCATGGCGTCGCGGCGCTCGCGGTAGGCGCGCCTGATGGTGCGCACGTGCTCGTCGATGAACCCGCCGCGCGCCATCTCGTAGCCGACCATCTGCGTGAACGTGCTGGTGTGAAGGTCCGTGGCCTGCTTGGCGAGCACCAGCCGCTCGATCACGTCCTCCGACGCGACGATCCATCCGAGCCGCAGCCCCGGCGCGAGCGTCTTCGAGAACGTGCTCATGTAGATGACGTTCCCGGTGTAGGGACGGCCGCCGTTCGCCTGGAACGCCGAATCGACCGCGACGATCGGCGTAATGTGCTCCCCCTCGAAGCGCAGCTGCCCGTACGGGTCGTCCTCGAGGATCGGCACGCCGTAGTGATCGGCGAGCGCCACGATCTTCTGCCGCCGCTCGAGCGACAGCGTCACGCCGGTGGGATTCTGGAAGTTCGGCAGCGCGTAGAGGAACTTCGGCCCGGCGCGCAGCGCCTTCTCCAGCGAGTCGGCGCATATCCCCTGGTCGTCCATCGGCACCGGGACGTATTCGGCCTGGCACAGGTTCCACGCCTGCAACGCGCCGAGATACGTCGGCCGCTCGACGACGATGTGGTCGCCGGGGTTGATGAAGACCTTGCCGATGAGATCGAGGGCCTGCTGCGAGCTGGCGGTGATGAGGATGTTGTCCGGACCCACGGTCGGGCCGAACCGGCGGGTATGGCGGGCGATCATCTCGCGCAACGGCCGGTAGCCCTCGGTCGTGCTGTACTGGAGCGCCTGCGGGCCGTGCTCGCGGAGCACCTTCACGCAGGCAGCCTCGCAGCGGGCGACGGGAAACAGTTCCGGCGCCGGCAGCCCGCCGGCAAACGAGATCACGCCCGGCTGCTCGGTCAACTTGAGCAGCTCGCGGACCTCGGAACGCCGCACGCCGCGCAGGCGCTGCGCGTATCGTTCCGACCACAACGTGTACATGGTGCGACTCCCTGACGGAATCCCGGCAACGATTCCGCAGCTGAGGGCCCTCGGATGAGATTACAGCAATACGTGAGCCATGCGAGATCGGGCGATCGGGCTTGAGCGTTGAATCACGCGCGCTGTCGAATGCCGCCGACGACGTGGTCCTGGCCGCAATCGCTCAATGGGCAATCGCTCAATCGCCCGCTTGTCCAATTCCCATATAATCCGCCGCCATGAAGCGCACCCTTCTTGCCGCCGTTGCGGTCGTCGCGGCCGGCGTCGCTGGTATCGGCCAGCAGGCGCCGCCACGGGCCGAATACCCGCAGCCGCAGTTCGAGCGCGCCGACTGGCTGACGCTGAACGGGCCGTGGCAGTTCGAGTTCGATGACAAGAATGTCGGCCTCGACGAGAACTGGGCGGCGGGCAAGCAGGCCTTCAGCCGCACGATCACGGTTCCGTTTGCGTTCGAGGCCCGCCTGAGCGGCATCGGCGACACGTCCTTCCACCCCTGGGTGTGGTACCGGCGGACGTTCACGGTGCCGGCCGGCTGGAAGGGCCGTCGGGTCTTGCTGCGGTTCGGCGCGGTGGACTACCACGCGACCGTGTGGGTCAATGGCCTGCGCGCCGGCGAGCACGAGGGCGGCCACACGCCCTTCGCCTTCGACGTCACTCCGCTGCTGACCGGCGGCACCAACACCGTGACGGTCCGCGCGTTCGATCCTCCGACCGACCGCTACATCCCGCGCGGCAAGCAGTACTGGGAGCCGCAGTCGCGCAGCATCTTCTACACACGCACCAGCGGCATCTGGCAGCCGGTGTGGCTCGAGGCCACGGGCGACAGCTACCTCGAACGGGTGCGCATCACGCCGTCGCTCGACGGCACGGTGCGCGTCGAGGGACGCATTTTCAGGCCGCAGCCCGATCTCGAGCTGGTGGCGCGGATCCGCCATCGCGACGCGGACGTGGCGACGGCAAGCGGCAGGGCCGAAGGCCCGCGCGTCACGATTGCCGCCGCCGTCACGAACCCACGCTGGTGGTCGGTCGGGTCGCCGAACCTGTACGACGTCACGTTCGAGCTGCGGCGCGGCGGCACGACGCTCGATCGCGTGGCGTCGTACTTCGGGTTCCGCGAAGTGGGCGTCGAAGGCAGCCGCATGACGCTCAACCGCAACCCGATCTACCCCAAGTTCGTGCTCGACCAGGGCTACTGGCCCGACGGCATTCTCACGCCGCCCAGCGACGAGGCGATCCAGTACGACATCAAGGTGGCCAAGGAGATGGGCTTCAACGGGGCGCGCAAGCACCAGAAGCTCGAGGATCCCCGCTTCCTCTACTGGGCCGACCGGATGGGATACCTGGTGTCGAGCGAGATGGCCAACGCCTACCTGTACGACGACCAGTACGTCGGCCGCTTCACGCGCGAGTGGATGGAAGCGGTCGAGCGCGACTACAACCACCCCTCGATCGTCATATGGGTGCCGATCAACGAGAGCTGGGGGACGCCGAACCCGCGCGACCCGCGGCAGGCGAACCACCTGAAGGGCCTCTACACGCTCACCCGATCGCTCGACGCGACGCGGCTGGTGATCGACAACGACGGGTGGGAGCACACCGACATGACGGACCTGTTCGCGATCCACGACTACGCGCGGTCGGGGGATCTCATCTACGAGAAGTACAAGGACCTCGGCAAGGCGGGCACCCGCATCCCCGACAACGCCCGCGCCGCGCTCCTTCCCGGCTACGAGTACAACGGCACACCGATCTACCTCTCCGAGTTCGGCGGCATCGCGTTCATTCCGCCCGGGCACCAGGTGCCGAAGGAGGCGTGGGGCTATTCCGGCGTCGAGAAGGAGCCGCTTGCGGCGCTCAATCGCCTGCGCGGGCTCTACGAGGCGATCGCCCGGATTCCGGCATTCGCCGGGCTGTGCTACACGCAGCTGACCGACGTGGAGCAAGAGGTCAACGGTCTGCTCACCTACGACCGCAAGCTGAAGTTCGACGCGAACGCGATCAAGGCGATCAACGCTCTCGTTCGCTGAGCGCAGCGCGTCGCGCCAGCCCGTCCTTTCGTCGCGGCCGCTGTACCCCCGGGCCTGAATCTTGCGTCCCCTGGCCGGATCGGAGGAGGAATCATGCCCGAAAAGAAAACGCTCGAACGCGCGCGGCGAGCAAAGCGCGAGGGCAAGGCACCCTCGACGCAGGCCGGCGAGTTCGTCCGCGAAGAGATGCACCACGTCCGTGAAGGCAAGCACGGCGCGCGGTCGACGAAGCAGGCGATCGCGATCGCCCTCTCGAAGGCGAGGCGATCCGGGGTCAAGCTGGGGCATCCGCCGGCGCGGGCGAAGGCGTCGACCAAGCGGAGCGCCGCGTCGGCGAGCCGCGCGGGCAGACGTCGATCGCGGCCCTCACCGCGGCGTTCGCGCGCGGTCCGCCGTGCCCTGAAGCGCGAGGGGCGCGGCGCCGCCTCGCGCCGGGCGCTGTCGCGGCAGGCGCGAAGCGCAGCTCGGCGCAGATCGGCGTCATCCCGCAGGGCCGCCGCGCGCCGCGCCGCCCGCACCCGTCAGCGCCGGCGCCGGACGCGTGCCGGCGCGTGACGCCCGCTACGGCTCATCCGGCACGCCGCGCGCGAGCTCCTCGAGCCACGCGTCGGCGTGCCCATCGCTCGGCGCGCGCCAGTCGCTGCGCGGCGAGAGCGATCCGCCCGACCCGACCTTCGGCGCGTTCGGCAGGGCCGACCGCTTGAACTGGCTCATCTCGAAGAACCGCTTCAGGAACACGCCCAGCCACCGCTTGATGGTCGCCCGGTCATACTCGTGCCGCTCTCCGTCCGGCACGTCGTCCGGCCAGGTGCCCCGCGTGCGGTCGCCCCAGGCGCGTTCGGCCAGCCAGGCGACGCGGCTCGGCCGGAAGCCAAAGCGGCTGACGTAATAGAGGAAGAAGTCCTGCAGCTCGAACGGCCCGACCACTGATTCGCTCGCGGGCGCCGGCCTGCCGCCGTTCTCGATCGGCACGAGCTCCGGCGAGATTGCCGTCTCCACGACCGAACGCAGCACGGCGCTCGTCTCGTCATCGAACTGGCGTGTCTCAATCACCCAGCGCACCAGGTAGCGGATGAGCGTCTTCGGCACCGAGGCGTTCACGGCGTAGTGGGACATGTGGTCGCCGACGCCGTAGGTGGACCAGCCGAGCGCGATCTCGCTGAGATCGCCGGTGCCGATGACCAGGGCGCGGTGATGGTTGGCGAGGCGGAAGAGATGCGACGTGCGCTCGCCCGCCTGCACGTTTTCGAAGGTGACGTCGTAGACGGGCTGCCCCTCCGCGAACGGGTGCTTCAGGTCCGCCAGCATCTGGCGGCAGGACGGCCGGATGTCGATCTCGCCGGCCGTCACGCCGAGCGCGCGCATCAGGCGGAGCGCGTTCCCCCGCGTGTGCTCGCTCGTCGCGAAGCCAGGCAGCGAGTACCCGAGGATGTTGGTGCGCGGCAGGGCGAGGCCATCCAGGGCGCGCGCGGTGACGATGAGCGCGTGCGTCGAGTCCAGGCCGCCGGACACGCCGATGACGGCACGCTCGATGCCGGTGCTGGTCAGCCGCGTCGCCAGCCCCTGGACCTGGATGTTGTAGGCCTCATAGCAGCGCTCGTGGCGCACGGCCGGGTCGCGCGGCACGTAGGGGAACCGCTCGACGTCGCGCGACAGCTCGATCGTCTGCGCCGAAAGCTCGAACGCGACCGGGATCCGGCGCACCGCCTGGACGCGCTCCCGCCCCTCACGGGCGGCGTCGTTGAAGCTCGTCATCCGCATCCGTTCCTGGACGAGCCGTTCGACGTCGATGTCGGCGAGGACCACCTGCTCATCCCTGGCGAAGCGGCCGGTCTCCGCGAGCAGGCGGCTGTTCTCGTAGATCATCCCGTGACCGTCCCAGGCGAGGTCCGTGGTCGACTCGCCCTGGCCGGCCGCGGAGTACAGGTAGCCCGCAATGCACCGCCCGGACTGCGAGGCGCACAGCATGCGCCGGTAGTCGGCCTTGGCGATCGTGATGTTGCTCGCCGAGAGGTTCGCCAGCACGGTCGCGCCGGCGAGCGCCGCGTAGGTGCTCGGTGGGATCGGCACCCACACGTCCTCGCAGATCTCCACGTGCAGCGCGCAGCCCGGTATCGAGGTCACGTCGAACACCAGGTCGCTCCCGAAGGGCACCTCGACACCGAGGATCCTGGCGTCGCGGGTGGCGGCGTGCGTTCCCGGCGTGAACTGCCGCCGTTCGTAGAATTCGCGATAGTTCGGCAGGTAGCTCTTCGGCGCGACGCCGAGCACGCGCCCGCGGTGCACGACCACGGCACAGTTGAACAGCTTCTGCTCGATCCGGAGCGGCACGCCGACAACCAGGATCGGGTGCAGGCCGCGGCTCGCCTCGACGACGTGCGCGAGCGCCTCGATCGAGGCCTCGAGCAGCACGTCCTGGTGGAACAGGTCTTCGTTGGAGTAGCCGGACAGCCCCAGCTCGGGGAAGATCGCGATTGCCGCCTTCGCCTCGTGCACGCGCCGCGCCAGCGCGATCGTGCGCTCCGCGTTCGCGGCGGGACTGCCGATGCGGACCAACGGGATGCAGACGGCGGCCCGGACGAAACCGTGACGGTAGATGGAGTCGAACGGGGTCAGCGCCGTGCTCCTTGGAAGAAAGCGGCCGTCGTCTTCAGGAACGCCAGCGCCGCCGCCTCGTCGCCCCAGCCCGTGATTCTCGTCGCCTTCCCCTCGTGGTTCTTGTAGGTGTTGAAGAACCGTTCGAAGTGCTGCCGGCCTCTGGCGTCGAGCGTCTCTAACGCCGCGCCGCTCCGGTCGATCGGGCTGATCACCACCTTGGAGTCCAGGTCTCCCGTGTCGATCATCTCCATCAGCGCGACGGTGCGGCCCTTGACCAGCGCGCCGCCGTCGAGCGGGGGCCCGAGGACGAGGACGTCGGCCGGGTCGCCGTCGTAGGAAATCGTGCGTGGCAGGAACCCGTAGTTCACCGGGTACCCGCCCAGCTCCCGCGGAAGCAGCCGATCGACCTCGCGGCGGTTGCGCGCGATGTCGAACTCCCACTTGGTGGAGTCGCCTTTCGAGATTTCCACGTAGCCGGTGATCGTCCCGTCTGGATCGAGCGGCGCGACGTCGCGCCACGGGTTGTGCTGGTGGGACTTCGCCGCCTCGAGATAGGTGGAGAGCCGCAGATCCAGGCCGGCAGGGGCGGGAGGCAAGGAGACGGCCGCCGGGACGGACTGCGGCGGCCCGTCCTCGGTGCAGGCGGACAGCAGGGCGAGCGCCAGTATGCAGGCGGCGCGCAGGCGGCTCATCCCGCGGATCGTGCAGCATCGGCCGCGTCCGTGTCCAGCGGGAGCGCGTCGACGCGCCGGCTGGCTCGCGTCGCACGCTCGCCCCGGCGAGCGAGAATTGGGCGCCGAGGCTCCCCCAGGGAAACGTCTGGAGCGATACTACGGTCGAACGGAACACGACATGGGGAGGACACCATGGAGGATGCGGTGACGGTCGCGATTGAGTGCCGGGCGCAGCCGGGCAAGGGAGCGGTGCTCCGTGACGAGCTCGCGGTGCTGGCCCGCACCGTCGTGGCAAACGAACCGGACTGCCTGGGCATCGAGATGCTCCAGGACGAGGACGACGACGCGCGCATCCTGATGTACGAGCGGTGGACGAGCCGGCACGCCTACACGGGCCCGCATACCCAGACGCCCTACTTCAAGGCCTTCGTCAGCAGGTCGCCGGCATTCGCAGCCGGCCCGCCGGCGGTCATATTCTGGCGCAGCCTCGAGAACATCGTCCCGGCACGATGAAGGCGAAACGGACCACGGACGGCGCAGCCATCTACTTCTCCACCCACGCGGCGCTCCGGCGCTGGTTCGCGGAGCACCACGCCACCGCACGGGAGCTGTGGGTCGGCTTCCACAAGAAAGGGAGCGGCACGCCGAGCGTCACCTACCCCGAGGCGCTGGACGAGGCACTTTGCGTCGGCTGGATCGACGGCGTGCGCAAGCGCGTGGACGACGAGCGCTACGTCATCCGCTTCACGCCGCGGAAGCCTGGCAGCTACTGGAGCGCCGTGAACACCAGGCGCGCCCTGGCGCTGAAGAAGCAAGGGCTGATGACCGGTGCCGGCCTGGCCGCCTTCGAGGCGCGCGATCCCGGGAGGACGATGAAGTACTCGTTCGAGCGGGCGGCGGCGGCGCTTCCGCCGGAACTGGAGCGTGCCTTCCGGGCGAACCGGAAGGCCTGGTCGTTCTTCGAGCAGCAGCCGCCTTCGTACCGCAGGACGTTGACGTGGTGGGTGGTCAGCGCCAGGAAGGAGGAGACGCGCGAGGCGCGACTCGATAAGCTCGTGCGTGCTTCCGCATCAGGCAAGCGCCTCGGGTGAGGGCCGCGGTTTATCTTGACATAATAGGAGCTCATGTATTGATTTCGACCATCGTTTTCGCTTATAGTCGGCGCGTGACCGCGGGCTCGACCATCGCCATTCGAATCCACACGTGCCGGATTCCCTGCCGCGGTGGGGAGTGCGACCCGGTCCCGTAGCCAGAGACCGCTGGGAAGTTCGCAGAACCCGCCGCTCGGGCCGAGCCGGCGGGTTTTTTTGTGCCCGCGATCCGCGCGCCGAACGCCGGACGCCGAAAGGAAACATGCTCGACCAGCCGTCCGAGATCGTGGTTCCGGCCTCAATCAGTAATCTGGGCCCGGGATTCGACGCGCTCGCCGTCGCCATCGAGCTTTACCTGAACGTCCGCGTAGCCGAACGCGACGAGGGTTCGCCCGACTCGCTGGAGACGGAATTCATCGGGCCGCCCCCGCCGGGACCGAACCGGATTGAGACGGCGTTCGCGGCCGCACGAGAGCGTGCTGGCGTCTCAACGCCGGGCCTGAGAATCCAGGTTCGCAGCGACATTCCCCCGCGTGCGGGGCTCGGCAGCAGCGCGGCGGCCGCGGTTGCGGGCATTCAGCTCTACAAGACTGCCGCCGGCGCTGCGGCCGACGACCTCGATGCGCTGGCGCTTGCGACCGCGCTCGAAGGGCACCCGGACAACGCCGCAGCCGCCCTCCTGGGCGGCATGACGGTCAGCTGCCAGCAGGACGACGGGCGCGTCGTCGCGCGCAGTTCGCGGTGGCCGCCTGAGCTTCGGTTCGTTGTCGCCACGCCGCAGGAGCGGCTGGACACGTCGGTCGGCCGCGCCGTGCTGCCCCGGGACGTCCCGCTGCGCGACGCGGTGTTCAACCTGCAGCGGGCGCTCCTGCTGCAGCGCGCGATCGAGCACGGCGCCTACGCCGACCTGCGGCAGGCGCTCGCGGATCGCTGGCACCAGCCGGCCCGCGCCGCCCTCGTGCCGGGACTGGCCGACGCCCTCGGAATCGACGATCCGGCCGTCCTCGGCGTGTGCCTCTGCGGCTCCGGGCCTTCAATCGCCGCGCTGGTCACCGACGGCGCGGCGCGCGCGACCGAGTTGTTTGCGGAGCTCTACCGACGGATCGGCGTGCCGTGCACGATCCGGACGCTGTGCGCGCATCAGAGCTATCAATACGTATGACGTTCACGCTACGCTGTCACCTCTGCGGGACTGGATTCGAACCGACCGCCGCCTGGGTGTGCGACAGGTGCCTCGGCCCGCTCGAGGTCACGTACGACTACGCGGCGATCGCTCCGCTCGTCTCGCGCGAGGCGATCGAAGCGCGCCCGAAAAGCCTCTGGCGTTATCGCGAGCTGCTTCCGATCGAGGGTGAGCCGCGCACGGGGCTGCACTCCGGCTTCACGCCGCTCGTCCGGGCCGACCGGCTGGCGAAGCGTCTCCGCGTTCGCGAGCTGTACGTCAAGGACGATTCGGTCAACCATCCGAGCTGCTCGTACAAGGACCGGGTGGTCGCGATTGCGGCCACGCGCGCGGTGGAGCTCGGCTTCTCCGTGTTCGCCTGCGCCTCCACCGGCAACCTGGCAGGCAGCGTCGCGGCGCACGCCGCGCGGCTGGGTCTCACCTGCGCGGTGTTCATCCCCGACGACCTCGAGGCCGGCAAGGTCGCGGGCGCGAGCGTCTACCGGCCGCGCATCATCGCGGTGCGCGGCACCTACGACGACGTCAACCGGCTGTGCACGCAGGTGGCCGACAAGTACCCGTGGGGGTTCGCGAACATCAACCTGCGCGCCTACTACGCGGAGGGCGCGAAGACCTACGGGTTCGAGATCGCCGAGCAACTCGGCTGGCGCTTCCCCCGCCACGTGGTCTCGCCCGTCGCCGGCGGCACGCTGCTGCCCCGGATCCTGAAGGGCTTCGAGGAGCTGCGAAGGGTCGGCCTGGTGAGCGGCGAGCTGCCGGCCATCCACGCGGCGCAGGCGGCCGGCTGTGCGCCCGTGGTGCGCGCGCTGGAAGAGGGGCTCGAGTTCCCCGAGCCGGTCAAGCCGAACACCATCGCCAAGTCCATCGCCATCGGCAACCCCGCCGACGGCTTCCAGGTATTGCGCGCCGTCCGTTCCACCGGCGGGTCCGGCGCGACGGTCACCGACGACGAGATCGTGGAAGGCATCCAGCTGCTCGCGGAGACCGAAGGAATCTTCACGGAACCGGCCGGCGGCGTGACCGTTTCGGCCACGAAACAGCTCATCGACCGCGGCGCCATCCCGCGCGACGAGCCGATCGTGATCTGCATCACCGGCAACGGCTACAAGACCATCGAGGTCTTGCAGGGGCGCGGCGGGGAGCCGGTGCACATCGGGCGCTCGCTCGCCGACTTCGAGCGGAGCGAGGCGGCCGCGGCAGCCGTCCCATGAGCGCCTACCGCGCGACGTTCCGCTGTGCCGCCGGGTGCCCCGGCGATCATTCCATCTGGCAGCCGATCTACCACTGCCCTGCCTGCGGCGACCTGCTGCAGGTCGTCCACGATCTCGACGCCCTCCGGCAGCGCAGCCCGGTCGCGTGGATGCGGTGCTTCGACGATCGCTACAAGCGTACCACCTGGCCGTACGGATCCGGCGTGTGGGGCAAGAAGGAGTGGATCTGCCCCGAGATCCGCGACGAGCACGTGGTCTCGATGGACGAAGGCGGCACCAACCTGTTCTGGGCCGAGCGCTACGGCCGCCAGATCGGCGTCGAGGACCTGTGGGTGAAGATGTGCGGCAACTCGCACACTGGGTCGTTCAAGGACCTCGGGATGACGGTGCTGGTGTCCGTCGTCAAGCAGATGATGGCCGACGGCGCGGACGTCGGCGCCGTCGCCTGCGCGTCGACCGGCGACACCTCCGCCGCGCTTGCCGCCTACGCCGCGGCCGCCGGCATCCCGGCGATCGTCATCCTGCCGCGCGCGCGCGTGTCGGCGGCGCAACTCGTCCAACCGATCGCCAACGGCGCGCTCGTCCTCTCACTCGATACCGACTTCGACGGCTGCATGGCCATCGTCAAGCGGCTGGCCGAGGAGGAAGGTGTCTACCTCGCGAACTCGATGAACAGCCTGCGCCTCGAGGGCCAGAAGACGCTGTCGATCGAGATCGTGCAACAGTTCGACTGGGAAGTGCCGGACGTGGTCGTCGTGCCGGGCGGAAACCTGGGGAACGTCAGCGCGATCGCGGCCGGGTTCGAGCAGATGCTGGCCCTCGGCCTGATCGCAAAGCGGCCGCGCCTGGTGGTCGCGCAGGCGGCGGCCGCGAACCCGCTGTACCTGGCGTACCGCAACGGCTGGCAGTTCGAGCCGGTCCGGGCGCAGGCGACGATCGCATCGGCGATCCAGATCGGCAACCCGGTATCGATCCGCAAGGCGATTGCCGCCCTCCAGCGGTTCAACGGCATCGTCGAGCAGGCGACGGAGGACGAGCTCGCCGACGCCGCCGCGCGCGCCGATCGTACCGGGATGCTGAACTGCCCGCACACCGCCGTGGCACTGGCCGCGCTGGAGAAACTCGTGCTGCGCGGCGAAGTCCGCCGCCGCGATCGCGTCATCGTGATCTCGACGGCGAACGGGCTGAAGTTCTCGGACTTCAAGACGGCGTACCACGCGAAGCGACTCGATGGCGTGACGGCGCGCCAGGCGAACCCGCCGATCGAACTGCCGAACGACTACGAGGCCGTCCGCCGGGCGATCGGCCGCGACACGGCGGAGGCGGCGAGAAGATGAGACCTGGTTTCAAGACCTCTCGCGGGCGGCTGCGCGCGGGGCGCCCGACCACCATCCCACCACGAACGAAGCGCGCCACGGGAACCCCGGCCGCCCGCCGCAGCGCCGTCCCCAATCCCAGTGCCTTTCGGCGCGAGGAGGCGGTGGCGCTGCTCGCAGTCCGGACCCGTCACGCGGGTCTTGAAACCGGGACGACAAGCGCCCGGACGGCGCTTCCCGAGGTCTGGAAGTTCGGTGGCGCGTCGCTCGCCGACGCGACGGCGATCCAGCACGCTGCCTCGCTCGTCGCGTCGCATCGCGGGCCACTCGTGATTGTCGCCTCCGCGCTGGCGGGCGTCACGGACCTGCTGCTGCAGGGGGCTCGCGAAGCCGCAGCGGGAAGAGCGGTGCCCGCGAACCAGGCGGCGGCGGCATTCCTGCGTCGGCACCGCGAGATCGCACGTGACCTGCTGCCGTCCGGCAAGGCGAGACGGGCGCTGCTCGCGTCGTGCGACGCGGCGGCGCGCGAGTACCGCGAGCTGACCGTCGCCGTCCGCGTGATGGGATACCTCGATCCGCGCGCCTCCGATCTGCTCGTGGCGCGCGGCGAGCGTATGTCGGCGGCCATACTGGCCGCTGCGCTGTCGGCGGCGGGACGAAGGGCCCAGCTGGTCGATGCCACGGGTTTCATCGTGACCGACGGCACGCACGGAAGCGCCGCACCGCAGCTCGTGGAGACGACGCGGCTGGCGCGACGCACGCTGAAGCCGGTCCTCGCCAGCGGCACGATCGCCATCGTCCCCGGCTTCGTCGGGCGCGCGCCCGATGGCAGCGTGACGACCCTCGGCCGCGGCGGCTCCGACCTGACGGCCACGCTGCTCGCGCGCGCGCTGGGGGCGCGCCGGGTGGTGCTCTGGAAGGACGTCCCCGGCATCCTCACCGCGGATCCGCGCCTCGTGCCCGACGCCCGGTTGATCCCGCAGCTCCACCACCGCGAGGCGGCGGAGGTCGCACATTACGGCGCCAAGGTACTGCACCCGCGGGCACTCATTCCGATCGCCGGGACGCGGATTGTCCTGCGGGTCAGGTCGTTCCTCGATCCCGCGAGCCCGGGAACGGACGTCTCGGCGCGGCGCGGCGGCCCTGGCCATCCGGTGAAGGCGCTGGCGACGGTCGGGGGCCAGGCGATCGTCACGGTCGCCGGCAAGGGCATGGTCGGCGTTCCCGGCATCGCTGCCCGCACGTTTGCCGCCGTCCACGGTGAGCGCCTGTCGGTGTCGACGATCTTCCAGGCGTCGTCGGAAAGCTCCATCGGCTTCACGCTGTCGGACTCGGAGGCGCCGCGGGCGGTGAGCAGCCTGCGCAGCGCGTTCCGCGACGAGCTGGCCAGCGGGCTGATCGACAGCATCAGCGCGCGGCCGGGCATGGCGGTCGTCGCGGTGGTCGGCGACCGCATGGCGGGCAGCCCCGGCGTCGCCGCCCGGGTGTTCACGTCGCTCGCCACCGCGGGGATCAACGTCGTCGCGATCGCGCAGGGTTCGTCGGAGCGCAACATCTCGTTTGCAGTCTCGGGGCAGGACGCGGCGGAGGCGGCGCGGCGGGTCCACCGCGAGTTCCAGCTCTCGAAGATCGGCGGCGGCCGGCCGCTGCAGCCGCTGCACACCGACGTCGTGCTGCTCGGGTTCGGCCGGGTGGGCCGCGCGCTCGCCGACCAGATTGCCGCCGCCAACGGGCACGGTGCCGTTCGCGTAGTCGGGCTCCTCGATCGATCGGGCTACCTCTTCGACCCGCGTGGCCTGTCGCGGCGGCGGCTGCTCGACCTGGCGCGACAGAAGGACGCAGGGGCCCTTCTCGCCGCTCTGGGCGGAAGTGCGGCAACGGCTGCCGAGGCGCTGGCGGTCATGGCCTCGCACGCAGTGTCGCGCCCGGTGATCGTCGACGTCACCAGCGAAGAAACCGCTGCTTTGTTGCGCAGTGCGCTGGGGCATGGCTTCGACGTCGTCCTCGCCAACAAGCGGCCGCTCGCCGGGTCATGGGAGAGCTACCGGCAGCTGCTCGAGGCCGCGGCCGCGAGCGGCCGCCGCATCCGCTACGAGACGACGGTCGGGGCGGGCCTGCCGATCATCGACACCTATCACAAGCTCGCGGAGACCGGCGACCGCGTGCTGCACGTCGAGGGCAGCGTCAGCGGCACGTTGATGTTCGTCGTTTCCGCGGTCTCGGCGGGGAAACGATTCTCCGAGGCAGTGCGCGAGGCGGTGGAACGCGGCTACGCCGAGCCGGACCCGCGCGACGACCTCTCCGGCCGCGACGCCGCGCGCAAGGCCCTCATCCTCGCGCGGCTGCTCGGTTACCGAGGGCCGGCCCCTGCGCCCGACGATCTGGTGCCGCCGCCGCTGAAGCGCCTGCCGCTCGGGGAATTCATGAAGCGGCTGCCGGCCTTCGACGACGACTGGAGCCGCCGCGTCGAGCGTGAAGCCGCGCGCCAGCGCGTCCTTCGCTACGTGGTGACGGCGGCCCCGCGCAGCGTGTCCGCCCGGCTCGTGGCCGTGCCGCCGTCGAACCCCGTGGGCGCGCTCGAGGGCACGCGCAACCTCGTCGCGTTCACCACCCGGCGCTATCGTACCGAACCGCTCGTCGTGAGCGGGCCTGGCGCCGGCGCCGAGGTCACCGCCGCCGGCATCCTCAACGACATCTACTCGCTGTCGGCACGATGACCGCCACCGCGCTCACCACCGAGACGATGCTGCGGCTGATCCTCACGAGCCGCGTCTACGACGTCGCGCACGAGACGCCCCTCGAACCGGCGGCGCGGCTGTCCCGGCGGCTGGACAACGAGGTGCTGCTCAAGCGCGAGGATCTCCAGCCGGTCTTCAGCTACAAGCTCCGCGGCGCGTACAACCGCATCGCGCACATGAGCGAGGCGGAACGGGAGCGAGGCGTCATCGCCGCCAGCGCGGGCAACCACGCGCAGGGCGTGGCGTACGCGGCGCGGCACCTCGGCCTGCGCGCGCTGATCGTGATGCCGCAGACCACGCCCGAGATCAAGGTTGAGGCGGTGCGCGCCCTGGAGGCGGAGGTCGTGCTCGCGGGCGACAGCTACGCCGAGGCGAAGGCGCGCTGCGACGAGGTGGCCGCCGCGACCGGCCTGACCTTCGTGCATCCCTTCGACGACCTGCTCGTCATCGCCGGCCAGGGCACGATCGGCACCGAGATCCTCCGGCACCGGCTCGGCAGCGTCTCGGCGATCTTCGTTCCGGTTGGCGGCGGCGGGCTGATTGCCGGGATTGCCAGCTACGTGAAGGCGCTCCGGCCGGAGATGAAGGTGATCGGGGTCGAGCCGTTCGAGGCGGACGCGATGTACCGGTCGCTCGAGGCGGGGCGTCGCGTCGTGCTCGACCAGGTCGGCATCTTCGCCGACGGGGTGGCGGTGCGCGAGGTCGGCCATCTCACCTTTCCGATTGTACAGTCGGCGGTCGAGGAGATCGTCCGCGTGTCGAACGACGAGATCTGCGCGGCGATCAAGGACATCTTC
Source organism: Vicinamibacterales bacterium (assembly GCA_048594975.1). GTDB lineage: Bacteria > Acidobacteriota > Vicinamibacteria > Vicinamibacterales > 2-12-FULL-66-21 > JBMDXB01. The sequence continues at coordinate 19,079 of JBMDXQ010000037.1, forward strand.
GACGACACACGCTCGATCATGGAGCCGGCCGGCGCCCTCGCAGTTGCCGGGTTGCGGGCGTGGGTGGAGCGGACCGGCACGAGGGGGGCGCGGCTCGCCGCGATCCTGAGCGGCGCGAACATGAACTTCGACCGGCTGCGGTTCGTGGCGGAGCGAGCGGAGGTGGGCGAGGCGCGCGAGGCGCTGTTCGGCGTCACGATCCCAGAGCGGCCCGGCGCCTTCCGCGAGTTCTGCTCGTGCATCGGCCGGCGCGTCGTCACCGAGTTCAACTATCGCCTGAGCGGGCGCACCGAGGCGCACATTTTCGTCGGTGTCGCCACGCAATCGCGCCAGGACGCCGGCGAGCTGGCCGCCACCCTGAATGCGGCCGGGTACCGGACGGTCGAGCTGACCGGCAACGAGGTGGCGAAGCTGCACGTGCGCCACATGGTCGGCGGCCGCAGCCCGGAGGTGGACAACGAGCAGCTGTACCGGTTCGAGTTTCCGGAACGTCCGGGCGCGCTGATGGCGTTCCTCGATCGGCTCGGCGGGCGCTGGAACATCAGCCTGTTCCACTACCGCAACCACGGCGCCGATTTCGGCCGCGTGCTCGCGGGCTTCGAGGTGCCGAACCACGACATGCCGGCGTTCATGACCTTCCTCGACGGGCTGGGCTATCCGTACGAGCACGAGCGCGACAACGCCGCCTACGAGCTGTTCCTGGCGTGACGACATCTGGAGCGTGGGTTCCGCCTTCACTCCCTGACACACCGCACCGGGAGTGCCATCTGCTTGCTGCCATCGCGGTGGCGATTCAGAGACAAGCCGTCGTCCAACGCCTGCCGTCCGGCATCCGTTTCGAGGAGGTCGTGCGCGATACGTTCGCGTCTGTAGCTGAACGGCCGGTCACGCAGGCGCCGGCCACAGAGCCGAGCGCAATACCGAGCGCGCCGGCTACGACACGAATTCTGAAGCGCATGGCTTCCGTGGAGGCGACGCCGAAGCGACGCCCCGGGACAGGCTTGTCGCTGGCGTGAGCGTGCGCCCCGGCCGGGCTCACCGGAGCCCGGTGCCGCACGGCTCGGCGGTCCTCGGCAGGTCGTAGAGCACCGCTGACTCTCCCCGCCTCGCGACCGCCTCGTCGATGCGCCGGACGATGAGGTCGCGGCGCGCGAGAACGGCGACGATCTCCCGCTTCGTCAGCCACCGCCCCAGCTTCTGCTCGAGCGTCTCCGCTGACAGCGCGCGCAGGTTCGCAAGCAGGCGGCGATCGCACCTGACGATGACGTTCGGGTTTCGCAGGCCCTTCGTGATCCGGAAGGCACGCGAGAAGTCGATCATCCAGAGCCGCCAGTCCTTCGTGATCAGGAGGTTCGTCAGGTTCGCGTCGGTGTCGTAGATCAGCTGATGGAAGACGCGCGCCGCCTGCATTTCCTCGCTCCATCGCGCGCCGTCGGGCGGCTCCAGCTTCTTGCGGTACTGATCGCGGCCCATGATCGCGTCGTCGATCCACCACGACACCGACGCGGGCAGGCCTTCCACCTCCCGCTCGACGTAGGGCGGTACCATGTTGAGCTGCAGGATCTTGGCGAGCTCATAGCCGGCGACGTTGAACTTCCAGGAGTCGCGGAAGTTGAGCTCGGTGAACCGCCGCGTCTCGAACACCGGCTTGGTGACGTCGGTGGCCTGGACGGCGGCGTCGTGGCGCATCCGGCCGTCGTCCAGGGTGGCGCGGCGCGGCACCGTCACCCCGACCGGCAGGTCCCGCTGCTTCACCACGCGCGCGGTCTTCAGGAACTCCTCCATGGCGGCGCAGCCGAGGGTCTCAACGGGAGCGGCGGCAGGCGCCTGCGCATGCGCCAGAGACGCGAACGCACACAACACGGCGGCACCGGCCAGCACCCGCGCCGCGCGGCCGGGCCTCCGAGAGCCGCGAAATGCCTCAGGGCGTGTCGCTGTGCGATCGCTGTTCATGGCTCGCTCCGCGTGGGCGGTCACCGCGACAGGCCGGCGAAACTCGTGTCCGTTGCGCTGCGGATCATACCAGCGCCCGGTCGGGCCGGCGCCCCTGCAGAGCGGCGCACGGCATCCGCCGTACATGCCCTCCACGCAAGGTCCTACGAGCGGGAGGCATTCTGGTCTCGAGTGAGCTCACCCAGCAGCCACGCCTTAGCCAGCCGCCAATCGCGCTTGACCGTGTCGATGGAGACGCCGAGAACCGCCGCCGTTTCCTCGATGTTCAACCCTCCGAAGTAGCGAAGCTCCACGAGGCGGCTCTTGCGACGGTCGATTCGCGCCAGCCGGTCGAGCGCCTCGTCCAGCGCGAGCACCTCGACGCCGTGTGCGGCCGCCGCCGCGAGCGCCTCGTCGAGCGCAACGAACACCGCGTGGCCCCCACGTTTGGCGAAGCCGCGCCTGCGCGCGTGGTCCACGAGGATACGCCGCATGATCTGGGAGCAGAGCGCCAGGAAGTGCACCCGGTTCTCGCACCGGATTCCCCCGGCACCCGCCAGTTTGAGATAGGCCTCGTTGACCAGCGCAGCGGACTCGACGCTCTCGCCGGCGCGGCGACGCAGAAGGTGACGGTGCGCGATCCGCCGCAGGTCCGGGTAGACGAGATCCATCAGGCGGTCCAACGCCGCGGCGTCGCCGTCATTCCACGCGGTGAGCATGCCGGTGAGATCCTGCTGACCTTGTTTCGGCATGTCGCCCGGAATGCTACCAAAGGCACTCCGGATTAACCACTCCTGCGCCCTTACACGGAATAGAAAGTGAAGCGGGTAGCTACGACATCGCTGAAAGAGGAGCACACCCATGAAACTCACCGTCGTACGCGCACTTTGTCTTTCTGCCATCTTCATCGTCGGCGTGGCAGCGCCAGTCTCGGCGCAGGATCGCAGGACTTGCTCGAACGCCAGCCTGGCAGGAGCGTGGGGATACACCGAAACCGGAGCGGTCGTGACGCCAGCCGGTCCGGTCTCCGCAGCGGCCGTCGGGAGATACACCTTCGATCGCGAGGGCACGTTCTCGGGTACGCAGCACAGCAGCGTGGCCGGCACGATCAGCCAGGATACGAAGCTGGGAACGTACACCATGAATGCCGACTGCACCGCCACGCTGACTCTGGAGATCTACGGCCCGTCAGGGGCGCTGCTTCGCACGTCCATCTGGGAGATTGTGCTGGTGGACGACGAGGCGGAATTTCGCGGGATCATGACGTCGCTGGTGCTGCCCAACAACGTGCCGTTGGCGCCGATCATGACCATGAGCGCAAAGCGGGTACGTCCCCGCGATGGCAACGACGAGGAGAACGAACACTAGCGCGTGGCGGCTTAACCATTCCTTCACCGCTCCGCGGAATACAAGGAGGAGGGGCGAACGACATGCGGTCGGGAGGTGCGCCATGCGCGAGTACTGGAATTCGATCAGCGACGGCAACAGGAGCCCACGCCGCGAGTTTCTCAAGGCTGGTCTCGCGGCGGCCGCGGGGCTGGGATTCGCCCGGTCGCTCGCGGCGGCCAGCGGCGCGGGGGGAGGAGCATCGAGCCTGACGGGCCCGCTGCCGGCGTCTGCAGCGCCAGTCGGTCTTCTCGAAGTCGACAGCATCGACGTCTGGTGCCTCGAGGACAACTTCACCGACATCCTGCTGGCGGGCACGCCGACCGCCATCCGCCCCTACTCCACTCCCCCGCTGCCTCCCGATCTCTTCACCCAGCGGCAGTTCGTCACGGAACACGGCTTCGCGAGTCTCGTCACCGTCCATCGCAACGGCCAGGCCGCAACCCTGCTGTACGACGGCGGGTTGAGCCCTGATGCCGTCGACTGGAACATCGAGAAACTGGGCCTGTCTGCGAACCAGATCGCCGCGGTGGTCCTGTCTCACGGCCACATCGACCACCACAACGGCTTCGAGAGAATCATCCGAAAGATCAACCACCAGGGTCTTCCGCTGATCGTGCATCCGGATGTCTGGCTGGAGCGACGGGCCGTGACGCCGGCTGGCGCGGTGTATCTGCCCCCGCCCGATCGGCAGCATCTCGAAGGGGGTGGCGTCGAGATCATCGAGCGCCGCGAGCCGTCGCTGCTCCTGCAGGACACGGTTGCGGTCACCGGCGAGATCCCGCGCGTGACCGCTTACGAAACCGGCTTCCTTCTTCCGCCACACCAGAAGCTGACGGCTGCTGGCTGGGTTCCCGACCCGTTGATCCTGGACGATCAGGCGCTGGTCCTGAACCTGGCCGGCAAAGGCCTGGTTGTGGTCTCGGGGTGCGCCCACGCCGGCGTGATCAACACGCTGCTCTATGCGCAGGCTCTCACCGGCGTCTTCAGCATTTACGCCTTCATCGGCGGCATGCACCTGTCCGGGCCGGGCTTCGAGCCCAGAATCGCGCAGACCGTCGCCGACCTGACTGCTCTTCAGCCTTCGATTGTTGTTCCCGCGCACTGCACGGGATGGAAGGCGACGCACGCGATTGCCGCCGCGCTGCCCGGCGCGTTCATACAGAACAGCGTCGGCACGCGGTATCACGTGGTCTGACCGCTCCGGGCCGAACGTGAACCGTCCTGCGGAGGTGTCTATGCCTGCACGAGCCATGGAGAGACGGTTTCCTCGGCCTTGGTCTGTTACGCTGAAGCGCGGCGAGGCCTCTGAATCAACGTACGGCAACATCGCGGCTATTCGAGAGGACGAGCATGACACTCGCCGGCCGCTTTCCCGCCGGCATCTTTGCCGTGTACCTCCTGACGGGCGCTGCCGTGCCCGTGCTCGGCCAGGTCAAGGCGGCCCCCGCGGAAACACGACGGATAGGATTAGCTCACCACTGGCGACCGTGGTAACGGCCTCGATAGCGAGGGATCACAAATCGTCGGCTGCTCACGAGCGGCCAAGCTGGCGCGCGAACCATGCGGATCCCTCGAAGTTCTCCAGACGCGGGAAGCGCCTACTGGCGCTCTCGTGGTGGACGCCTTCGGCGTAGGGCGTGTAAACGCAGGCAAGGCCGCGCATGCCAATCCGCTGCGACAGATCGGTGTCGCTGAACGCCACCGGATAGTTGACCGCATCAAAGCCGCCGACACCGTCGAACACGGCGCGCCGCGTGACGGCACACGCGCCGCTGACCGCGTCTACGACGCGCAGCCGCGCCGCTCGAACCAGATCATCTCGAGGCCAGCCGTACTCGGTCTCCTCCCAGGTCCACTCCCCCATCCCGGAAACACTCCGTTCGATTCCACCGTGTTGCAGACGCCCGTCGGGAAAGTACAGCGCGGGTCCGGCGAGCCCGACCGGCGGCTGAATGGCCCAGGCTGCCAGTTCCGCGAGCGCTCCCGCCTTCAGAAGGACGTCGTTGTTCAGGAACAGCAGCAGTTCAGTGTTCGCGCGGCCTGCAGCGAGGTTGTTCAGCCGCGAGTAGTTGAATGGCTCGTCCACTCGCATGACGTCGACGCCGGAATCGGTCAACGTCGCCGCGATTGTGTGATCGGCACTGGCATTGTCTACGCTGGTGACCGTCAACGCCGGATACTGCTGCGCTCGCAAGCACTTCACGCATTCGAAGGTCATGTCACGGCGATCGCGATAGAGAACGATAGCCTGGAGCGACGGCAGCGCACTGATACGTGGAATGACCCTGCCGCCTTCAACCTGCCAATCCAGCCCGGCCACCTCGAAGTAGCGTCTCAACGCACGCGAGTCTGACGGCCGTTGTAACGGACGATGCGGCGCCGCGCGCAGCGCGATCGGAACCTGAACGAAATCGGCCCCGCACGAGATCGCCGCGAGCACCAGATCGAGGACGCAAGACGCCCCACCCTTCCCGAGGGCGCTGGTCGCCATCTGCCGCGGAATCAGGACTCCGCTGGCAAGCCCTTCGGTCGAGAACAGCAGCGGGAAGTGCGGTTGGCACTCGAGGGTAACTCCCGGACCGAACAGTTCGCCGCGAGAGCCAAGACGATGCGCCGAACAGCCGACGATCGTCCCGGCCGCTTTGTGTTTCGCTCGCAGGAGAAGCTCGTAGCGATACAGGATGTCAGGCCGAAGCCAGTCGCCCGCCTGCACGAACAGCAAGTAGGACCCCCGTGCAGCCGAGACTACCGAGGAGAGAAGGGCGTCGGAGGTATTCGCGGTGATGACGCGCAGGCCGGTGCTTGTGGATTGCAGGGGCAAAAGCCGCGTGGCCGGACCCTCGATGCCGACCAGCAGTTCCATGCAGGGGGCGCTCAGGCGCCGGCACGCCTCGAGGCTCGCGCGGATGCTCTCAAGATCCTCGCCCGCCGCCAGGAGGATGACAGAATAGCGATAATCCGCCTTCGGCAGCAGTCGATGAAGCGCCCGCCCCTCGTCCTGCAGCCGCTGCATGACGGGGTTGAGAACGCCGGCGACCTGATTGATTGCACTTTGCAGGTCGGCCTGGAGTTGGCGGAGCGCACGCTCGGCACCCCGTGCAACTTCGCGTCGGAACGCGCGCCTCTGGGAATTCGAAAGGCGCCTGTGGGCGCGCCACGCAAGCGCCGCGGCATTCCGGATCGCAGCACCGAATCGCACGCCAGTGAGAAACGTCGACATTCAGGTACGGCCCTCACAGGCCTCGCGGATAACGGTCTCAAGTTGCGTTACGGCATCCTTCCATTGGTAACGGTCCGCATCCACGCGGCCCTGCTCGGCTAGCCGGCTGCGTCGCGGTTCATCCGCCAGCAGGTCACAGACCGCTGCGGCCAGCAGGTCCGGCCGGCCGGGCGGAACGATCGTCGCGTTGTGACCATCGCGCGCGTAGCCACGCACGCCGATCGAGTCGGCAGCCACGACCGACGCCCCGCATATCATCGCTTCCATTGGCGGCAAGGGCCACGCCTCGTAATGCGACGGATGAACGAAGACCGCAAGATTGTTGTACATCCGGCGGAGCTCGGCATTGGTGGGGAGAACGTGGTACGTGAGCCATTGTGGTGCGAAGCCCAGCGGACCTCGCCCGAACGCGCAGAGATGCACATCGGGCCGACGTAGATGAATGAGCGACGCAGCCGCGATCGCGTCCCAGGAGCCCTTGAAAGGCTCTTCGCGCACCGGAAAGCCCACGACTGCCGGTCGTGAGGGGACCGCGTTGTCAAGACCGAACTCCTCGCCATCCACCCCAACCCGGATTTCTGCCACTGGCACGCGATCGAAGCTCGCGAGCATCCCGCGGACCGCAGGGCCGTAGGCAACGACCTCCAGATCGGCGAACGCGTGCTCGATGACGGCGCGCTCGTCGTCAGACGCGACCGACCAGTGTTCGAAGTCGGCGACCAGACACAGCTTGCGCCCCCTGCTCGTCCGCCACCGGCTGACGGCCGCCGCCGTCTGCCACGCGGTGGCGACTACGACGTCGGCGTCAGGCGCGAAGCTGTCACTCAGATCCGGAACGAGCGCGAGCGCCACCTCCGGGTGAATCCGGCACCAGCCAACCAGCGGTGCACGCCTCCATCGGGTTCTCGCCGGCCATGTCACACGCTTCAAACGGTTGACGAGACCCGGCGCCGGAGACAGCGAGTGCGGGTGAAGAACGGCGACTGTGTGACCACGCGCGGCCAGGCCGTTGGCGAACAGGTAGGCGGCCTTGAATCCGCCGATTGGAAAGTCGCTGTATCCAGGAAGAACGAACGTGACTTTCAATCGACACGTCCGCGCGCAATTTACTATACTTCTCGCCCTGAACGAAGCAGCGCGCGATGTTCGGACCCAAGGCTTACGAGAGGTACCGCGCACGGGCCCTGCGCTTCGGGGCGACGTTCGAGGCCCTCGAGTACTCGATGCCGGTGAGCCAGGCCTCCAGGTTCGAGGCGGTCTTGCGTCTGTTGCGGATCGCCGGATGGGCCGCAGACGGTTTGAGCATTCTGGACGCAGGTTGCGGTCATGGAGACTTCCTCGCGTACCTGACTGCGCAGGGTGTGCCGGTAGGGCGCTACCTCGGCGTTGACGTCGTGCCTGAAATCATCGAACATGCGCGGCGAAGTCAGCCCAGCGGTGACTTTCGTTGCGGTACCGCATTCGATATCGAGTGCGACGAAGAGTTCGACGCGGCCGTCGCAATCGGGATCTTCACGGTCCGTGAAACCGCCGTGTGCAACCGCGAGATCGTAGTCCGGACGCTGGAGCGCCTGTTCAAGCTCAGTCGCCGCGTCGCCTGCATCACGGTCTTGTCGACTCGCAAGGCGACCGTACGGGATGACGAATACGTCGTGGATCCCTGGGATCTGGCGCGTGAAATCCAGGACGTGGTCTCGGAACGCGTCATAGTCGACCACCAGGAAATGCCGCACGTCGCCGCGATTGCAGCTTACCGTGGCACCAGCCGGTGGAAATGCGAGTACGACCGGCACGCTATGCGCCGTGGCAGTATCTGAGCCAAACCTCGCCGGCAGAGTCCTGCGTCAGCTTCCCGTGTCCCGGCGAACGGTCCGGCCGCGGACGTTCCAGTCGTGGCCAACCGCCGTCGATGAGCTCGAACGCACGCTTTCGGCGGAAGTTACCGTTCTCTCCTTCGACATCTTCGACACTGTGCTATTTCGCCGTATCCACCCCGATCTCATCGTCACGGGAACTGCACGGGAGCTCGACCGGCGGTTGCGAGCACGCGGAATCGCATCCGTGTGCGACGTCGCTGCCGAGCGCGGCAACGCGTTCGATGAAGTCGCCGCTTCGTATCACGCCCGCGGCAGAGACCGCGAGGCCCCAATTCGCGACACGCTGAAGCGGTGGATTGAGCGCGTGGCGGGAGAGCCGCTGGCGGATATCGGAGCGATCGCAGAGGAGTTGGAGCAGTTCGAACTCGAACACGAGCGGCTGGCCAGCCGGACCAACGCCGTCGCGCTGGATTGGATTTCGCGGGAGCGCGCCCGTGGACGGCGCATCGTCTTCTGCTCGGATATGTATCTCGGCAGCGCGCTCATTTTCCGGCTGCTGGAATCCGGTCGTTGCGCGCACCTGTTCGACGCTGGCTATGTCTCCTCCGATATCGCCCTGACCAAGGTGAGCGGCCGGCTGTTCGGCCACCTACTGCGCAGCGAGCGCATCGAACCGGCTCAAGTCGTTCACATCGGGGACTCCATGGAGGCCGACGGTTATGGTGCGGCACTCGCTGACATACGAGGTGTCGTCGTCCACGACGGCGAACGACACCGGCGATTCGCCGCAGCATTGTCTGACCGCATCGATTACCACGAGTCGCCCGACTGGGCGGGCGTGGTCATCGCGGCGTATGCAGAATCAGAGGTGCCGCCGTCCACCGTCGAGGAGGCAGTCGGCCGATGTGTGGTCGGTCCGGCCGTGGCCGCCGCCGCACACTCGGTCGCCGAACAGTGCCGTGCCCGTCGAGTGCGTCACGTCTACTTCCTGGCACGGGAAGGCTTTCTCCTCAAAGCCGCTTTCGATCGTTTAACCCCCCAGGTGTGGCCGGACCGCAGCGCACCGCGGTCCTCGTATGCATGCCTGTCACGGCAGACGACTCTGCTCGCCGCAACACGCGGGCTCGGGGCGTTCGAGTTGTCAGCGACGTTGACCAACCACTCGTACGCAACACTCCGGCGCCTCCTTGCGCCTTTCGGCGTACCTGCCGAGGTCATCTTACAGTGCGGCGCCCGCTACGGCATCGTCGGCATCGACGTAGAGCTGCCGGCTTGGTTTCGCGACTGGCCGCCGTTTCTGCGGCTCCTCGATTGCGCCGAAGTCAAGGAGTATGTCGAACGCACCGCTCGCGAGGCACACGATGCGCTCGCCGGCTACCTGACGCAGGAAGGCTTCTTTGACGGCGGCCGAGTGGCGATCGTCGACGTGGGTTGGGGCGGGTTGATGCAGGAGAACCTGCATCGGGCCTTCGGCTGTCGACCAGGATTCCCGGAGATCGTCGGCTTCTACGTCGGCATCGACGACTACGGACGAGAGCGCCGATCCGCTGATAGGCAGCTCGTGAGTGTGCTGGGTGAGTCCCGGATGTCGTCCTGGCAGGGTAGCGCCACGTTGCTTTTTCCCGCGGGTTTCGAAACTCTGCTCCGCGCACCACACGGGACGACGATCGGGTATGACGGCACCACGCGAACCGCGGTTGTGCCGCGGCTCTGCGAAGATCGGCTTCGGTCATCCGAGCAAGCCGATGAACCGCGGCTAGCCGTCGTCCACAGGGCAGCACTCGAGTACGTGCAGCGGTATGCGGAGTGTTCCCGCATGCTGAACATCAGCAGCGGGCAGACGGTGCCATTCGCCCGAACGTGCCTCGACCGGTTTATGCGATACCCCACCGCGGCCGAAGCGCGGTTTTTGTTCTCCCTGAGCAGCGTGTCCGATCTGGGCACCCGCGAAACACGACTGCTGGGCGATGACGCGTCACGGTTGGCGCGCCTTCGAAGACTCAGCTCTCTTCGAGGGCTCGTAAGAGCGTCGCTCTGGCGACACGGAACGGTCGCGCTCGCCGCACCGGCTCTCGTGCGTCACGCGCTCGTGGCATGGTGGGCCGCCAACGCGCCGTTGGATGCGCCGGCAGAACGGGGCGACGGTCTCGCAGGACCGCCAGCGGAAGATACGCGAGTTACTGACACCGTCGAACAACGTTCGGACTGCGCCGGGCGCAGTTGCATCGAACGGGCGGCGTGGGAGCGAACCGCAGCGCTGGCCGACGCTGTCGACCGTGGCTCTTCGCTGTCCTCGCGGACGGGGCTTTACGGGTTGGGATTGGGCTACCTGATCTGGTCGCCGGTAACGCGGCGAGTCGTGAATCTCTGGCGTGGTAGCCACGACTGGCCGACGTTCGTGTCGGACGGTGTCTCGCACGCGCGCCTGCTCCGCCGGTCGTGCGTGCATTCGAAAGCGGGGCGCCGCCTCCTGGACGTCGCGATCCGATTGTACGTTCGCGCCGCTCATCGTGTTCGTCGCTCTACGCCATGAACACCCGAGGCGGTGAGTTGTGCCAGACGGGACGGCTGTTCGACGACGATCAGAGGGCCTGGATTTGTGAACACCTGGCGGCGGTCGTCGACGCCGAGCAGTTCAGTCAGGCGCTGTTCGTCGAGCGCTTCGAGCGTGAGTTCGCCGCCTTTGTCGGACGCCGGCATGCCGTGGCAGTCAGCAGCGGCAGCGTCGCGCTCGAGCTCGGCATACGCGCCTTGCGCCGCCGCCAGCCGCTTCGCCGAGCCGTGTACCCCTCGCTGACGGTACCCATGGTCCCGTGGGCGCTCGCCCGCGGCGGCGTGACTCCCGTGGCCCTGGACGTGACGGATGGATTCCTGCCCGACGCGACTGTGTTCGCGGAAAAGGCCCGGCACCGTTGCTGCGGCGTCATCGTGTGGACTGCCGGTCTGATGTCGATGTCTCTCGTCGAGGCGATACGCGAACTGCGCGCCGAAGGCATCCCGATTCTCGAAGATGCCTCGCACGCCCACGGCTGCACGGTGGCAGGCAACATGGCAGGTACGCTCGGCGATATCGCAGCGTTCAGCCTCTACTCCACCAAAGTCATCACGTGCGGGGAAGGAGGCATACTCGTTACCGATGATGATGACGCTGCGGCCTGGCTTCGTCAGTTCGCCAACCAGGGGAAGCCACGCGGAAGCCTTCGTGTTGAGACGGAAGGATGGAACTGCCGGATGACCGAGATGCAGGCGGTGGTAGGTACCTCCTGTTTGCAGTTCTGGCAGCAGATGCTCCGTGCTCGCAGTCAGATCGCTCAATGCTACGCCGAAGTGGGCATCGCGTCCGTGCAGCGCGAAGTTCCCGAATTGCACCCTACCTGGTACAAATACACCGTCAGGGTCCCCGACGCTGACGCGGCGATGGCGGCAATTCGCGCCGCCGGTGGACGAACGTCGTCGCGAACGCACAGCCACGAAGACAACCAGTGTCGGTCTTTCGGGTTTCCAGGCGCAGATCGGCTTGCAAACGGACACATTAGTCTGCCGACCGCTTGGCTCAATGCCGCCGAAGCCGAACGTATCGCCGCAGCGGTGCGCCGCTCCGGCGTCCTCCCGGCCCGGTAAGCCGCGATGGAAGCCCTGCTGCTCAATACCGGTTACTTCAGGCTGGTCGGGAGCCACAACGACCGAATGCCGATCAGCATGTGTTATCTGTCCGCGCTGCTCGAACGCGCCGGCGTGGAACATATTGTCTTCAATAGCGAGTTCACCGGCGCCGACACGTACTGGAGCTGGCAGCAGCTCTTCGAGGCGTTTCACCTTCTCAAACTGGCGATTGACGGATACACCCCCGTGTTTCGTGAGGTGGCCGAACGAGTCGTTGACTACGCCGCCGACGTCGTCGTGCTCGGATGCGGAGATCCGTTGCTGGCGTCCGTTGGACTGGGCAACCCGCATGCCGCGCTGCAGCAGGCAAAGGTGCTCCGCCGGGCCGGTGTGAAGCATTTGTATTTCTTCGGTCCGTACGCCTCGCTAGACGCACCGCGCTGGCTGGCAGAAGGCGTTTTTGACGGCGTGTTGACCGGCTCGCCAGGTCCGAGGATCAGCGAAGTCGTTCGTCTACGGCCGAGAGGGATCATTCCGCTCGGGGCGATGCCGCTCGACCTGCTGCCCAGCATGGATCGGCTCCACCCTCATGGCCAGCGGTGTGACGTGCTGATCGGCAGCATCGGGTGCACCTGGCGCTGCAGCTTCTGCCTGACCCCAAGGATAGAAGCTTCATTCCGCTTTTTCTCGGCGGAGACAATTGTCCGGGACATCGTTCGGCGCGCACCGGGGAGGCTGTACTTCGGCGACATGGTATTCGCCGCCAGCGCCCGCCACCTGTACGATCTCGCCGACGAACTGGAGCGGTGCAACGTCGGGCGCGAATTCATCTGTGAAAATCGCGCCGATGTCCTTGACGACGAGCGCTGTGCCCTCATGAAGCGGCTGGGCGTCAAGGCGACGAAAATCGGCATCGAGTCCACCGACAGGAAACAGCTGGTGGCGATGAACAAGAAGCTGACGGTCGCGGCGATGGAACGGGCGATCGAGCGCCTGCGGCGTCATGAGATCCAGGTGATTCTCTATCTGATGCTGGGCGGACCTGGTGCGTCGGAGGCAACAACCCTCGCGACGTTCGAGTGGGCACGACAGCAGGATCCCGACTACGTCGTCGTCTCGATTTGGTCGGACGACGACGTCGGTCGAGGGCACGCATTCAAGTACGACGCGCACTTCAGTCCGGAATGCCTGAGTAAATGGAACGTCGGCGCACACTGGTTGGAGCAGTACCTGACGCTGCAGCGCGATCGCAGCGTGAGCAAGCTCGGGAACGTGATTTGCTAAGGCTAAGCTGGTTCCAAGTGGCGAAAGTGTGGCTCACCAATCGCGCACCCCACTACTTCCGCAGCCGCTACTTGGTTGACGTCAGTGTCTCGCAAAAGCTAGGCCGACTTCGTTGGCCGCCGGGCTACGACGGCGGTAGGTGGCCTGGTCCACGCCCCTGAGATGCCGCGGCTTAACATAGCGGCCGACGAGCGTAGACCGAGCTCATTCGCCTGAATACGAGTCCGGCCACATCCGGTGGTGGTGGCCGTGAGGTCGAGGCACGTCTCGATGGCCGATGACCCCGACTCTCGTTCGTTCTTTTGGACTCTCGCGTAGCCCGCTGGTTCACGGCAGCGTGAGAATCAACTGTCCAGCACCTTTCCCGCGTGCTTCGCACAGTCCCCGTGGGTCCGTCACGTCACATCGACGTCGTCCGTCGTGCGTCGCGACCGATCACCGGATGGAAGTGGTGCGGAAAGAGGAACCCGACCGTCGGACACTCGCACGGCGTTCACGTCGGCCACGCACCTGGTCAGAGGGATGGTTGCGGGAGGCCCAGACGGCGCATCAGGTCCTGAAATCGTGGGTCGGGATACAGGGGCTTGAAGGCCCGCAGGACGCCCACGTGTGGCAGCCCGCTATCCCGCTGCTGGTAGCCAATCTCCGCCCATTTTACGGCGCGCTCGTAATCGCGGAGGCCGATATACCCCCACACCCGCGCGGTCGCCGGCACGTGCCGTTCGCGCGACATCTCCTCGAGACGATCGAGCATCGTGACCGCCTCGGCTTGACGGCCGCCCATCGCCAGATAATACGACACCCAGCCAAGTGTCACGGGGAGGCCTCCCGACAGGCGGACGGCTTCCTGGGCGGCGGCGATGGCTTCCGCAGGCCTGCCCTCGCTGAGGTGGACGCCGGCCAGCGCCGACCGGGTGAAGAAGAAGTTCGGGTCCAGATCGAGCGCTCTCTGTAACTGTTGTTTCCCCGCCTCTTCCTGCCCGAGCTCGAAGAAGAACATTCCCGCGATCGTGCTGTTCCAGCACGACACGGGGTCGAGTTGCAGCGCCCGCTGAAAGGCTGCGACGGACTCGTTGCTCCGTTTGAGGTCGCCGAACAACAACGCGCAATGGAAGTGCGCCATCGCGCAGTTGGGATTCAGTTGAACGGCGCGGTGCAATTCGCGCTCGGCGCCGACCGGGTCGCGATCGTGCCAGAAGAGGACCCGCGCCAGCGTCACGTGCGGTTCGGCCAGGCTCCCGTCCAATTCCAGCGCCTTGAGCGCCGCGGCGCGGGCCACGGGCGCGAGCTCGGTGGGCGGGACGACCTGCAGCGCGGCACCGAACAGCATGCACTGCGCGTCGGCCATGCCGGCATAGGCCGAAGCGTTGTCCGGGTCGATCGCGATGGCCCGCTGGAAGTGCTCGATGCTCCTGGCCGGTTGCATGCGGCCCCAGTGGTAGTGGCCGCGAATGTAGGCGTCGTGTGATTCCACGTTGACTGGTCGGTCGCGCGTGAGCCGTGCACGCTCCTGGGGCGTGAGCGTCACCTGGATTTCCTCCGCAATGGCCCGCGCCACCTCGCTCTGCAATCGCAGCACGTCCCGCACGTCGCGCTCGTAACTGCGAGCCCAGAGAAGCCGGTCGCTGGCGGCGTGGATCAACTCGGCGGTGATGCGGACCCGGTCGCCGGCGCGGAGGACCGAGCCCTCGATGATGGCGGCCACGCCAAGCTCGCGGGCGATCTCGGGCGTCGTCTTGGTGGTGGACTTGAAGTGCATGGCCGAGGTCCGTGAGATGACACGAAGCGCCTGGATCTGTGCCAGCTCGGCGATCAGCGCCTCGGTCATGCCGTCGGCGAAGTACTCCTGCTCAGGGTCCCCGGAGAGATTGGCCAGCGGCAGCACTGCCAGGGCGTGGATGCGGCCGGCCGCCGGGTGTTGTCGTGACTCCTGCAGCGTCCTGCGCGCGTCGGCGATGCTCGTCAGCCGGCGGTTCGCGTCCTTCTCGAGACACTCCCGCAGGAGGGCGCGGATCGTCGCGGGCGTTTCGGCCGGAAGCGCCTGCCAGTCGGGTTCATGTTCCAGCACCGCCGCCGCTGTGTCCGACACGGTGTGGCTCTCGAAGGCGCGCCGCCCGGCGAGCAGCTCGTACAGGAGACACCCGAAAGCCCAGATGTCCGTGCGCTGATCGACCGCTTCGCCTCGCGCCTGTTCCGGGCTCATGTACCCCGGCGTGCCGAGTATGTGCCCCGTCACGGTCGAATCGCCGGTGCGTGTCGCAGTCGGCGAGAGATCCGGCTTTCCCTCCGTTCCCCAGATTGCTTTCGCGAGGCCGAAGTCGAGGACCTTCACGCGGTCCTGCGGCGTGAGCTTGACGTTGGCCGGTTTCAGGTCGCGATGGATGATCCCGCGCTCGTGCGCCGCCTGCAGTGCGTCCGCCACCTGGCTGGCGTAGTCGATCGCGCTGGCGACGGGGAGCGGGCCGTGCAGCGTATCTCCCTCTACCAGCTCGAGCACGAGGCAGTCCACGTCGGCGGACTCCTCCAACCCGTAGATCGCCGCGATGTTGGGATGGTTCAGCGCTGCCAGCGTGCGCGCCTCGCGCCGAAAACGCGCCAGCCGTAATGGATCGCGCGCGAACTCGGGTGGAAGCGTCTTGATCGCCACGTCGCGGTCAAGCTTGCTGTCGTGCGCGCGATACACCTCGCTCATCCCGCCGGCGCCCAGTACCGAGAGGATGCGATACCGTCCGAATTGCCGGCCCACCAGCAATGCGCGCGCGCCGAGCGTCGCCGTGACAGCCGGCACGACCGGCGATTCCAGGAAGGTGCCCGCCCGTCCATCCTTCGAAAGGAGCATCTCGACCTGCTGGCGCAACTCGGCATCCTCACCGCAGGCCCCATCGAGAAACGCCTGGCGAGCGTCCGGCGATCGTTCCAGCGCAGCGTGGAAGAGGTCCTCGATTCGCCGCCAACGTTCCTGCTTCATGGCGGGATTCCTGGTGGGTACCGGCAATTCTATCCGCCAATCGGGGCTCGCACTCAAGCGAATGCGGCACGGGCCCGCGAACACTGCCGGTCATCATGTCTCGATTAATGGAAGGAGGCGTGGCGTGGACACGCGCACCAACGTCAATCGGCGTGGCTTCGTCGAGACCACTGGGTTCGGCCTGGGCGCGTACGGCCTGGCGGCCTTCGCAGCGCTGCCGCAGGTCCATAATCAGAGGGGGCGCTTGATCAGTGACCGGCCCCAGCCGGGAGGACTCGTGATGCGGTCCTTCGTCCTCGTCGTCATCATGGCCGCGGTTCTTATCCCTATCGGAGCGGTCGGGTCTCAGCCGGTGTCGAACCCGCGGGCCAACCCCGCCCTTCGGCCCGTCGATGTCCCGCCTGACAACCCGCAAACCGACGCAAAGGTCGCGCTCGGAGCGCAGCTGTTCTTCGACCCGCGGCTTTCGCGTGACAAGACCGTCAGTTGCGCCACCTGCCACGATCCGCAACTGGCATGGGCCAACCACAATGCCGTGGACATCGGTATCGAGGGTCGGCGAGGCACCCGTAACTCCGGGACGATCCTCGATGCGGCATACATGGACTTTCAGTTCTGGGACGGCCGCGCACGGACGCTCGAAGAGCAGGCGCTCGCCCCGATTCACAACCCCGTGGAAATGGGCGAGACGGTGGAAAACGTGATCAGAAAGCTGGCAGCCATCGACGGCTACCGTACCCAGTTCAGAACGGTCTTTGGCGGCGCGGTGACGGCCGACGCCATCGCCAAGGCCATCGCTGCGTTCGAGAGGACGGTGCTGTCAGGTCCGTCGCCATACGACAAGTACAGGGCGGGCGACAAGAGCGCGATGCAGGAGGCGGCGGCGAGGGGCCTGCGGCTCTTCAACGGGAAGGCCCGGTGCCGTATGTGTCATGGCGGGCCCATGTTCTCGGACCACGGCTTTCACAACATCGGTGTCGGCATGGACCGCCCGCAGCCGGATATCGGCCGTGAGGCCGTCACGAAGGCCGCGTGGGATCGCGGCCGCTTCAAGACGCCCGGCCTGCGCAACGTCGCCCTCACCTGGCCGTACATGCACGATGGCTCCGTCAGGACCCTGATCGAAGTCGTCGAGTTCTACGATCGCGGCGGCGTGAAGAACCCGACGCTGGACATCTTCGTGGATGCCGCTCGATCTCACCAATGACGAACGCCGGGATCTCGTGGCGTTCCTGGAGGCCCTGACCGGGTCGCTGCCGAAGATCGACCGGCCGGTGTTGCCGAAGTAGCAGTCGGTTCAGAGAGGGGATCGTCTATGTCCTTGTTGCCCGTGTGACGCGGGCGGCGGCGGCCCGCGGCGAGAAGCCGATCGAGCTGCAGACCATCATCAGGGTCGCCAGGTTACCATTCCTGGTTGGCGCCGCCTGCGGTCATTGCCCTGCCTGCAGCAGCGCCGTGTAACGCCGCTGCATTTCTTCCGGCGACACCGCCTCGATGCGATGCCCGATGGCCCAGCGGTGTCCGAACGGATCCCGCACGCAGCCGGAACGCTCGCCGTAGAACTCGTCCCTGGGCTCGCGTTCGAGCGTGGCGCCCGCCGCGATCGCACGGCGCACGGCATCGTCCGCGTCGTCCACGTGGATGTGGATCGTCACGGGCGTACCCATGCCCGCCCTCGGTCCCGTGATGCCGTATTCAGGGAATTCGTCGGCGAGCATCAGCGTCGTCCCGCCGAAATCGAGCTCGGCGTGGCCGATCCTGCCGCTCGGTTCAGTCAGGCGCAGCTTCTCCCGCGCACCGAATGCCTTCGTGTAGAACTCGATGGCGCGCGCCGCGTCACCCACGCACAGGTACGCGAACAGTTCGTGGATCACCATGTCATGGCCTCCTCCAGAGAATTCGACTGCGCGCGGCCCACAGCGGCTGACCGCTGTCGGCCGGCGCGCACGATGAGACACGGTACCGCGAGGCTCCGCCGCTGTCTTGAAGGAAATTGAACCGTCGCTAGCGCGGCCGGCCGTCCACCCCGAGGTGGTGCGGGCTCTCCGGCGCGGCGCGACGGTACTCGGTGGGCGTGACGCCGGCGATGGCCTTGAACTCGCGCGTGAAATGCGCCTGGTCGCTGAACCCCGACTCCATGGCGAGGTCGATCAGCGACGGCGCGGGAGCGGCCGATACGGCGTCCAGCAGCCGCTGGAAGCGGAGCACACGGGAGTACTGCTTCGGCGTCAGTCCCACGGATCGGCGGAACAGCGTCACCATCGTCCGGTGACTGTAGCCGCTGGCGCGGACGATGCGGCGGATGCTGCGGGAACGGCGGAGCTGCTCGAGCGTGAACGACACAGCCGGATGAACGGCACGGCGCAGGGACAATCGTGCCGCCAGAATCGCCTCGAGCGTGTCGATCCGCAGGTGCAGCATGGCCGGCTCCGTCAGTTGCTCGCGCATCCACGCCACGTCGCGGCCCCAGAGGTCCTCGAGGGCCGTGTGCCGACCGGCCAGTTCGTCGGCGGAAACGCCGAACAGCGCTTCGGCCGCGCCCGGGCCCAGCTGAGCGCCCACCGAGCTGCCCGCCGACGCGTGGCGGATGTAGCGGACGACGCGTGCACCGCCGACGACCGCGTCGCCCACCAGTCGGCCCGTGCCATCCTCCGGATCGTCGAACAGGCGGAGCGGGCCACCGGACAGGCGAAGGGCGAGGTGCATCTCGCCGGTGGGCAGGACGTGTTCCCGCCGCGCCGGCGCCGGTGAAATGTCCGACGCATCGACTGCCCACAGCATGGTGACGAACGGGAGCAGCTCCGGGCGGGGCGCGCGTGTCAGCTGCAGGCAGCCGGGCCGGATGCCGGGGGGCCGACGTGCGCCCATCAACGGCCTGCCTCCGCCATCCGTTGCCGATACACGTCACGGGCATGGTCGTCCGCGGCGGGCAGCGGATGCTGCGCCGGGACCGAGAAGGTCAGCGCGAACGCGCCGAAGAGACACGCCGCGGGGCGGGGCACGACGGCGATTGTAGCGGTTCCCGAGGTTCCGGGGGACCCGGAGGTTCCGGCGTTCCGTGGATTCACCGAACTTCCCGCGTTCCGCGGTTATTCGGGTTCCGCCTTTTGCGGGATCATCGGAGCTCGGGTGCTTGACGGTGCTTCCGCTCCCGCCGGAACCCTGGAACCCTGGAACCCCGGAACCCAGGGAACCCCGGAACCCCGGGAACCCATGGAACCACCAGGCAACCCGCGCTACGCTGTGCGCTCAAAGGAGCATTCCATCATGCCAACCCGTCGCGAATTCCTGGGTACCGTGGCCGTGCTGCCCGCCCTTTCCCTCTCCTCCCGCGCCGTGGAGATTGCCGCATCGGCGGGCGCCGCGCAGAAGCCGGCCAGCACGCCGCGCCGCGGACCGAAGATCGGCACCGTCACCTACAACATCGCGAAGGACTGGGACGTCGACACCATCATCAAGAACCTCACCGCGGTCGGCATGGACGGCGTCGAACTGCGGACGACGCACAAGCATGGGGTCGAGGTGAGCCTGACGCCGGCGCAGCGCGCGGAGGTGCGCAAGAAATTCGCGGACTCCTCCGTTGCGCTCGCCGGGCTCGGCACCGTGTGCGAGTACCACTCCCCCGACCAGGCCGTCGTCCGGAAGTGGATCGAGGAAACGAAGCAGTGGTGCCAGCTGGCGAAGGACGTGGGATCGCCGAGCGTGAAGGTGCGGCCGAACGGGCTGCCGAAAGAGGTGCCCGAGGAGAAGACGCTCGAGCAGATCGGCAAGTCGCTCGCCGAGTGCGGCAACGCCGCGCGCGACAACGGCGTGCTCATTCAGCTCGAGGTGCACGGCGCGGAGACCTCGCGGCTGCCGCGCATCCGCAAGATCTTCGACTACGGCGGCAACCATCCGGCGGTGAAGGTCTGCTGGAACTCGAACCAGACGGACCTGCTCGACGGCGGCTTCGAGAAGAACTTCGCGCTCGTCGAGAAGCAGATCGGGCAGGTGCACATGCGCGACCTGCACCTCGAGGAGTACCCCTGGCGCGACCTGATCGGTGCGCTGCACCGGATCGGGTTCCAGGGTTATTGCTTCGCGGAGATCCCGGAGTCAACGGACCCGATTCGCGTCCTGCGCTACTTCAGGGGGATGTTCCTGGCTTACGAGTCCGGTCTGTGACCCGCCACCGTCGAGCCACCGCTTGACAACGCCTACTATGTAGAATACTTCCTAGAAAGTATTCTACTTGAGCGGGGCGGAGGGGCATGGGCAGAGCGTTTCTCACCTTTTCGACGACCGTCATCCTCCAGGCGGTGGCGAACGGATATCGCTACGGCTTCGACATCATCGACGTCACGGGCGTGCCGGGCGGCACGGTGTATCCGGCGCTGCGCCGGCTCGAGGATGCGGGATACCTCTCCTCGCAGTGGGAAGAGCCGGCCGTGTCACAGGCCGCACCGCGGCCGGCGCGCAAGTACTACGAGCTGACGCGTCCCGGAAAGGCCGTCCTGACCGACGCCGTCAAGCGCTATCGGCTGCCGGAGCGCGCGCAGCCGGACAGGGCCCGCAATCCCAAGCCATCCCGCGCGTGAGGCCGCGATGAGACCGCACCTGCGATTCATCGCGCTTGTCGGCCTGATCGTACCCCGCCGCCTGCGCGCCGACTGGCGGCAGGAGTGGGAAACCGAGCTGCGCTACCGCGAGATGCTGCTCGCCGATTGGGATCGGCTCGACTGGCGGAACCGACTCGACCTGCTGCGGCGCAGCACGAGCGCGGTCTGGGACGCGCTCTGGCTGCAACGGAAGCGACTGGAGGCGGACGTGTTTCGAGATCTGCGCTACGGCGCCCGGATGCTGTTCGTGCACCCCGGCTTCACCGCCGTCGCCGTCCTCACGCTGGCGCTGGGCATCGGCGCGAACACGGCGATCTTCACGCTGCTCGACAAGGTACTGATCCGGACGCTGGCGGTCGAGCGGCCGGAACAGCTCGTCGCGATGGTGAGCGACGAGAAGGGCGACCCAACCATCGTCTCGTACCCGGCGTTCACCACCCTCCGAGACACCAATGACGTCTTCTCCGGACTGGTCGCCTACTTTCAGCGGCCCTTCAGCCTGAGCGACGGGACTTACAGCGAGCGTGTGACCGGTCAAATCGTCTCCGGCAACTACTTCTCGGTGCTGGGCGTGCAGCCGGCGCTCGGACGCTTTTTCCTCCCCGACGAAGATACGACGCCCGGCACGCACGCGGTCGTCGTCATCGGCCACGGTCTGTGGCGCCGGCGCTTCGCGGCGGATCCGGCGGTGATTGGCAAGACGGTCAGCATCAATGCCTTCCCGTATACGGTCGTCGGTGTGGCGCCGTCGGCGTTCACGGGCACCACATGGGGAACCGTGACGGACGTGTACGTGCCGGTGATGATGCAGGCGACCGTACAGCCCGGGAGCGTCAACGCCCTTTCGAATCCGAATTACGGATTCCTGCGGCTCATCGGGCGGCTGAAACCGAACGTCACGCGCGAGCAGGCGCAGGCGGCACTCTCCATCGTCGGAGACGAGCCGGGCCAGAAGGCTCCCGGTCCCAAGGATCGGGGCAAGAGAGGGCGCCTCCTGCTGATGGACGGCAGCCGCGGCCACGTCGATCGCGTCCGCGATCTGTCGCTGCCGCTGAAGCTGATGATGGGCGTGGTCGGATTCGTGCTGCTGATCGCGTGCGCGAACGTGGCGAACCTGCTGCTCGCGCGCGCCTCGGCCCGGCGGACGGAAATCGCCGTCCGGCTCGCCATCGGCGCCAGCAGCGGGCGGATCGTCCGTCAGTTGCTGACGGAAAGCACGATCCTGGCGGCGCTTGGTGGCGGCGCCGGGTTACTGTTCGCGTTCTGGTTCACCGGGGTGGTGTCGGGCATTCAGCAACAGACCGCCTTCGTACCCCGCACGATCGACGGCAGCCTCGACGGCCGGACGCTCGGTTTCACGCTCGGGTTGTCGCTGCTGACGGGGTTCGTGTTCTCCCTGGCGCCCGCTCTGCAGGCGGCGAAGCGTGACTTCGTGACGGCGCTGAATCGAACGACGCGCAGCGTGGCCGGAGGGGCGCGCGGTCTCCGCAATCTGCTCGTCGTGACGCAGGTCGCGCTCTCCCTCGTCGTGCTGATCGGCGCGGCGCTGTGCCTCAGGAGCCTGCAGGCGCTGCAGGCGATCGACCCGGGGCTGCAGCCGGCGAAGGTCGTGACCGCGTCGTTCGATCTCGGTCAGAGCGGGTACGACCAGCCGCGCGGACGGCAGGTCATCGCGGCGCTCTCCGAGCGGGTCGGCCGGCTGCCGGGCGTCGAGGCCGTTAGCCTGGTGAACATCGTGGCATTCAGCACCAGCTTCTGGATCAGCGGGGCGACGATCGAGGGCTACCAGCCGCAGCCCGGCGAGCGGCTCGCGTTCAATTTCAACGCGGTGAGCCCGGACTATTTCCGCACGCTCGGCATCCCGGTGACGAGCGGCCGCGAATTCACCCCGCGGGACGCGCAGGACGCGCCACCCGTCATCATCGTCAACGAAGCCACGGCGCAACGGTACTGGCCGGGCCAGGATCCGATCGGCAGGCGGACCAGCCGCGGCGATGTCGTCGGGGTCGTCGCCAACAGCAAGGAGCGGGGACTGGCCGAGGATACACGCCCGACCATCTATTTGCCGCTCCTGCAGAACTACGCACCTGAACTGACACTGCAGGCGCGGACGGCGATGGATCCGCACCCGCTGCTCGCCGCCATGCGACGCGAACTGCAGTCGCTGGATCCGGCGCTGCCGCTCTATAACGTCGGAACGCTCGCGGAGCAGAAGGATGGATCGCTCTACGCCGAACGCGCGGCGGCTACGCTGTTGGCGCTGTTTGCCGCGCTCGCCTTGCTGGTCGCCGCCATCGGCATCTACGGCGTGCAGTCGTACGGCGTGACCGAGCGCACGCACGAGATGGGCATCCGTCTCGCGCACGGCGCGCAGTCGCGCGACCTCTTCAGGCTGGTCGTCGGGCAGGGGATGCACCTGACCGTCATCGGCCTTGCCATCGGCGTCGGCGCCTCGTTCGCCCTCACGCGGTTGATCCAGCGCCTGCTCTTCGGCGTGAGCCCGACCGATCCGCTGACGTTCGCGATGATCCCGATGCTGCTGGCGGCCGTGGCGCTCGTCGCCTGCTGGGTGCCGGCGCGCCGCGCGACGCGAATGGATCCGCTGGTCGCACTGAGACACGAGTAACGCCGGCGATCCGCTTGACAGCGGGCGAGCGTACCGGTTGAATCCGCTCGCATGAAGCACCCTCGCGCACGTCTGCTCATCTCCGCGGCCGCGCTGGCCGTGACGGCCCTGACCGCGGCTCAAGTCCGGAGGCCCGGCCGCCCGGAAGACAACCTCCCGTCCAACATCACGCAGTTGACGGCCTTCGGCGAGCGCGCGTCCTGGTCTCCCGACGGGCAGCAGATCGCGTTCATGTCCAAGAGCTTCGGCGACGCGTTCGTCGTCGACGTGCGTACGAAGGTCATCCGGCTGATGACGCACTATCCCCACGCCGGATACCTCCGGGTTCAGTACCTGCCGAACGGCGATCTCTTCCTGATCGGCACTCGGACGTTCACCGACATCCGGACGACGCGCGGCCGCGATCAGGAAATGTGGGTGCTGAAAGCCGGCAGGCCGGGTCCGGCCCTCGCGCTCGGCCACAAGATCTCGGAAGGCGTAGCGATCTCGCGCCGCACAATGAAGATCGCCTGGTCGAACACGCGCGGCCAGTATCCGGACGTGCTCGCGGAGCGCGAGTCGGTCATCCATACGGCCGACATCGTCGACGACGGCGGGCAGCCGAAACTGACCAACAAGAAGGAGATCATGCGCGCGAAGGCGCCGGAGTGCACGCTCGAAGCGCAGGATTTCCGAAAGGACGACAGCGAGCTGATCTACACCTGCTACGGATCGACCTATGCCGACGTGTTCGGCGTCGATCTGAAGACAGGCGCCGTCACGACGTACCGGAAGATCGCCGGCGAGTACAACGAGGTCGAGGGCATTTTTCCGGACGGCCTCCACGCGCTCGTCGAGTCGAGCCGCGAACAATCGAAGCACGACTCGAACCACATCGACATCTGGCGGCTGAAGCTCGAGCCGGAGAGCAAGGACTTCGTCCGCATGACGCGATGGGGTGACTACCCGGGCTACAAGGCCTCGAA
>JBMDXQ010000038.1:0-5183 GCA_048594975.1 Vicinamibacterales bacterium
ATGATCTCCATCCCACCACTTCGAAACACCTCGTCAAAACGGTCAGTGAACTTCTGGTCGCGGTCGCGAATCAGGAACCGGAACGACTCCGAGCCTTCCGCCAGCGTCCACGTCAGTTGCCGAGCCTGCTGGGTCACCCACACCGCGCTCAGATTCGCTGTGCACCCCGCGATATGGACGCGGCGGCTGCCCAGTTCGATGAAGAACAGGACGCTCAGGGCCGCGAGTTGGAGAACCCGCCGAAGCACCACCTAACAGAGCGAGAGCAACACGCAGCCTCCAGCGGCCAGACAGCCTATTCTACGGATCGGTCCGCTGACCGCTTCTACGTGACGCGGCGCCGACGACGCCACGACACCTGGATAAATGCACCCTACACCCGTTCGAGGTCACGTTCCGCTGGCTTCGGAACGATTCGTCGACTGTCAACGACCTGGGGCTATACTGGTATTGATGTTTGCAGCCCTTGGCACCGGGCCTGCCTGCTTGATGGTCGCCGCACTCCTGGCGACGACCGCACCGGCGTCGGCACAGGAGTCTGCGTCTTCATTCGCCGCGCTCGCCGGACGCATCCGGGTCGGCCAAGTGATCTGGGTGACCGATACGACCGGCCGCGAACTGCGCGGCCGGCTCGAGCGGCTCTCGACCGACGAACTGGTCCTGAAGACCACCGGCGTTGACACCTTCGCGGCGCCAGATGTCCGTCGCATCCGAGCGCGCGATCGCGATTCGCTCAAGAACGGCGCACTCATCGGGCTCGGAGTGGGCGGCGCCATGGGAAGCGCGTGGTGTATCGGGGCCATCGCGGACGACTCCGGTGACATCGATGCTCGGGCAGAGTGCGCCGAGGGGTTCACCGTGTTCCCGGGACTCGGCGCGCTGATTGGCCTCGCGGTCGATGCCGTGATTCCGGGGAGGATGCGCGTGGTCTATCAGACGTCACCGAACCAAGGGGACTCCCACCCGCGCCTGAAGATCGTACCGTTGTTCTCGCCACGCGCGAGAGGCCTGATGATGTCGCTCGCTTTCTGAGTGAGCCG
Organism: Vicinamibacterales bacterium; assembly: GCA_048594975.1. GTDB lineage: Bacteria > Acidobacteriota > Vicinamibacteria > Vicinamibacterales > 2-12-FULL-66-21 > JBMDXB01. Next base: position 1,041 of record JBMDXQ010000038.1, read on the forward strand.
GCGTGCCCGTCCCGGCATCGCTGATGTCGGCGACTTACTGCTCCACCCTGCGCAGAATCAATCACTTCGCTTGTGGAAGTTCGAACAACGATCGGGCCACTCTGTAACTGATGGACAGTCCTGGAGGAGCTCACGTATCCGTTTCACGATCAGACGATTCTGGTGACGCGCTGCGGCCGGATGTGTTTCCGCGGCCGCAAGGTGAACCTCCGCTTGGAATAAACTGCCACCCATGTGATCGGAATAGACCCTTACGAGATGGCTCCTCGGGCTGGACTCGAACCAGCAACCCTCCGACTTGTCGAACAGTACGCGCCCGTTCCCCAATCCTTGTAGAAGAGGTGCTGCCGATCGCGCGTCGGAACGTTACGAGCCGCCTGGCAGCGGCGCAGCGATGCTCCCGGGGGCGCAGCGGCGCGGCGATCCTACCGACATAGCTGCTCGAGGGACTGGGATGTCGCGACGACGCGGAATGTCACCGACCACTCCAGCGCTCCCGAGGCATTCGAAAATGTTGCCCCGCACACCTGCGAAACGACCGAGCTCGAGGGTGCCGTGGTCTCCCCGCTGAAGGCGACGAAGCCCAAGACCAGTCCTTCGCGGGCCACGCCCCCACCGGTGCTGCCGGTCGCACCTCCGCCGATCTGTATACCGACGGAAGCGCCAGCGGCGCCACGCGGTTGAAGCACACCCGTGAGGCGATAAGTACCCGAAGGCAGCGTGTAGTTTCGAGTAGTGATCGTGCCGGTCAGGGCCGGGCCTTGCGGTTGGGAACCTCTCGGGCACGTCGACCAATCGCCAGGGCACGCCATGGGTTCGGACACGCTCAGGTCAGCCGGATCTGCGAGGACGAACGTGATCGAAAACTGCGGGCTTGCCGGTTGCGTTGGACTTGTGGGCGATCCGTCGCTGCAGGCCATCAACGCCGGAAGTGCCAACGCCCACCACTCATTGCGCATATGTCACGTCGTCTCGCCGACCAGAGCCCTGTCGCAACGAGCATACCCACGTCTGGCGACGAACGAACCCAACGGAAACGAACGGTTTGTCGCGGGCGGACCGTCTCGGTCCCGCCTCGCCGTCACGTCCTTTCGCGATTTCGCGACGACTGGCACATATCCGCGATTCTGCCCGCGAGTCAGAAAAACGTCAGTTTCGCCTGCCTGCAAGTGCGAGAGCATCGTGCCTGCGTCAGGCGATACCTGAGACGGAGAGGGCAACGCGAGTACGCCAGGAAAGGACCGATCGATCGATGAGGGACGCACAGGTGCGCGTCTTAACGGGGTTTGCCGGCGTCGCGATCGGAACGGCGAGTCTCCTTGCCCCTGCCGCTCTACTTCATGTACTCGGGTCCCCCTCCGGACTGGAACGTATTCACCCGCGCCATGGTGGCTCTCATCACCTGCGCCTTCCTGATCGTTTTCATTGCGGGACTGAGTCATCTCATACGCCGCGCCGACGCGGAACATGAATGGACGGCATCGCTGGTCTATGGCGCGGGAATGCTGTTCGTGGCGGTTGCGCTGGTCGCCGTCTCGCTCGAAGCGGGAGTACCTTCGGCGCCCCACACGGTGGGCTCGATCCAACGATTGACGGTCCGTTGGCCGAAGGCAATATCCTCATCCATGGTTCGATCAAGCGCATGCTGACCGTCGTGCTTCTGGTGCCCGCCGGATTTGCCGTGCGTCGCACCGGAATACTCCCCGCCTGGCTCGGTTGGACGGCACACTTGATTGCCCTTTTCAATCTGGTGTTCGTGCCTTCTCTGTATTTCGGCAAGGATGCGTCGCGATTCTACAGCGCGATCGGTTGGGGCAATTCGGCGTTCTGTGCCAGCTTTCTCGCCTACTGGATCCTCGCGGCGGGGATCGCGATGCTGCGACAGCGCAAGTGACCAACGGTCGCCTTCACTGCGCTGCGCGCTTCGTCGCCAGCCCAATCGGCAGTCCGACGCAGAACAGGTGCGCCATGATCAGATTGACGAGAGAGAGACCGGTGGGACGGCCGGGGAAACCGGCGAGCGGCAGCACGACGAACTGCATCACGGCCAGCACCACGAGCCCGTACGCCATACCGCACGGCACGGCGCGTCGAATGAGCACCGGCCATCGCAGGCTCGCGACGACGTACACGGTCGCCGCGCTGTAGGCGATGAAAACGTGCAGCATCAGCCCCAGCGCGGCGGTGAGCAGTCCGCCGGCATATGCTGCGTCGCGGCCGATGACGCCGCTGGCGATGTAGTGCAGGACGCGAATGGGCGCGCGGCCCATCGCCCACTGGAACGTCAGCGCAGCGAGGATGTCCAGCGCTCCGGCGATGAATCCGCCCCACAAGATAGCGCGCGCAATCCGGGGCCGTGGATGGGGGGCGACACGGACCGCTGTCGCCGATGTCTCTGCCCCGGCGCTCGACGGCGGCGCGGCTCTGGAAGGCACGTCCATCAGAGTCCAGACCTGAGGCGGAGGCCGAGAATGCGGGATGCCATCATGCCCTCGAGAAGGTGGCGCGCCTTCAGCCGATCGCCGAGGCCATCCGCTCGGAACGTGCTTCGGCAACGGGCTCGAGTAGCGCGTCCCCGAGCTCCGTTACCGGCGCAATGAACCGGTACCCTCGCCGGGTGAGTGTCTCGACGTAATACGGCCGGACGCGCGAGTCGCCGAGCGCAGCGCGGATCTGCTTGATGCAGGAATTCAGGCCGTCGTCGAACTGCACAAAGATGCCGTCTGGCCAGAGCACGTCGTACAGCTCTCGCCGGCTGACGAACCGACCACGCCGTGCCACCAGGTGCGCAAGCGCGAGGCAGGGCTGGGGGCGCAATGGCACTCGTCGTCCGCACCTGCTGAGCTCCGACGACTCGACTTCCAGCGTGAATGGACCGAACTGATAGACCATCGGGATCCCTCCGGCGATCGTCGCGGGGGGCGTCACCGCCGGCCGCGCTGGCCTCAGGATCAGCGGAAGGTACGCTGAAGTCCTGAAGGTTCGCCAAGGAAACAGCCAATATTCGGCGAGGATTCAGGAAAGCCGGCGCCTGAGTTCCGAAAACCAGCCGAGGACAAGGTTGATCTTGGTGAGCGGGAGGTGTTCAGCCGTGCGACGCAGCCAGATGAACTGATCGCCGGCCGGACGGAAGAGCAGAAGGTCCGGGTGCGAAAAGAGAGGAACCGGATTTCCGGCGACGAGCTGGCCCGCGCGCTCGGTCACCGACACGTGGAAAATCGTCTGCTCGTTGAGAAAGAGGAGGCCCGTGCCGTCTGATGACCATGCCGGCCACAGTCCGCCGCTGGTCGAGACTTGAACCCGCGATCCGTGCGTCACCGACGCGACCTCGATCTCGAGCTGGCCCGACGCGTCCGACTCGTACGCGATCCAGCGGCCGTCCGGCGACAGACGCGGCAGGAATTTCTGCGCCGGCGTCGGGTCGATCAGCTGTGTCCGGCCCGTGCTGCGGTCCAGCAGCCAGATCTCGCTGAGCGTCCGCGACTTCGCCTCGATGTAGGTGAGCCACCGGCCGCCGCCTGACCACGACCCTGGCGTCCGTGGCAGCCGGCTGGCGACCTCGAGTTTCGGTGCCTCGCCGGAGTCGAGCTGCACGGTATGAATGTTGGCGACGCCGGTGCGGTTCCACGCAAACGCCAGCGACCGGCAGTCTTCCGCCCAGACCGGCTCGATCACCGTGCCCTCGCCGGTAATCCGCGTCAGCGCCGCTCGATCGAAATGCCCCACCCAGAGATCGGATTGACCGTGCTCGTAGATCGTGACGGCGATGCGATCGCCGCAGACGGCGAGATTCCGGAAGGTACGCGGTGCGATCGGCAGATCCTGGCTGTGTCCCCGCCCGTCGACGCGGGCGAGAATGCGGCGCGAGCGTTCCTCGATGTCCGACAGATACAGCACGGTTCCGTTCGGCGCAACCGCGAACTGGGCGGCGCCGGTCATTCCGGCGAGCACCGACGGCAGCACGCGCGCGGAACTGCCCTGCGGCGCGTGCGTGGACGAGTCGAGACGTACCGCATGCACATCGCCATCGCGCACGAACACCACCGCGCCGGTCGGCACGTAGCGACCGAACATGGCGTGTTCGGCGATCACCTGCTCGGCACCTGACGCCAGGGACAAGGCGACGACCGCCGCGTCGCGCGC
>JBMDXQ010000039.1:0-8400 GCA_048594975.1 Vicinamibacterales bacterium
ATGAGCACGTTCGACGGTTTGAGGTCGCGGTGCATGATGCCGTGCTCATGGGCGTGCTGCACCGCCACGGCGAGCGTGCGCATGTACTCAGCGGCACGCCTGACCGGCAACGGCCCGTCGCGTGTGATTTCGGCGAGGGTCCGGCCAGCCACGTAGTCCATCGAGAAGTAGTGCTGTCCCTCCTCGCAGCCCACTTCGTGGATGGCCACGATGTTCGGGTGACGGAGCACCGCCGCGGCGGAGGCCTCGCCGCGAAACCGCGTGACGAACTCCTCGCTGGCAAAGCGTCCGCTCAGCAGCATCTTGACGGCGACAATCCGGCCGAGGCTCTTCTGGTACGCCTTGTACACGACGCCCATCCCGCCCCGGCCCAGTTCTTCGAGGAGTTCGTAGTCGCCGACCGCAGAGAGATGCGGCGCGATCGCTTCCTGGCCGACAAGCAGCGCCGGTTCGAGCGCGTGTGCGAGGGCGCACCGCACGCACACCGGGCGGTCCTGCCCCGCGTGCAGGAGCGCTCCGCATTCGAGGCAGTGGCGTTCGACTGATGTTTCGGGTCCGTTCATAGTGCGACCCGTGTGCAGCCCCCGGCCCGCCAGGGCCAGCGGAGTGGGTTCAGGGACGATTGTGGCGGGAGTAACGTGAACTCCGCGCCTACCTGCTGAGCACGGCGATCAGATGCCGTAACTCGTCGTCCACCTCTTCGCCGCTCGCGACGGTCTGCGCGATTTCATCTCGCACCAGTTCCTGGTGGCGCTTACGCATCCGGTGAATCAGCATCTTTATCGCGCTTTCGCTCGTGGCGAGGTGCTGGGCCGCCTGCCCGTACGACAACGATCTCTGTTCGCCCGGCTGAAAAGCCTGGAGGACCTGATAGAGGGCCGCCTTGCCCGAGGCCGCGTACTCTGCTGCCAGGCGCGCTTTTGCCCTTGTCAGGATCGTGTCAGCCCAGCCTCGCTCGAACAGTGTCTCGGGTGTGTCCAGGTCCGCCGGCTCCGCGCGATATCGCCCTTCAGACACTTCTTCATCGAGCGACAAGACGACCAACCCACCGCCACGTTTGAGGGCCGTCGCGTGTTCTCGCGTATCGGAAAGGAAATGCCTGAGGGTCAGCAGGAGAAAGGATCGAAAGCGGCCTTTCGCCCGGTCGGCCTGCGCGGGATAATTCTTTTCGAGCAAGCGCGCGAAGAATGCCTGCGCGAGGTCCTGCGCGTCGTCCGCGCAGTACCCCTCGCGCCGGAGAAACGCGTAGATGGGGTACCAGTACGCCTGTGCCAGCGTTTCGAGGGCGGCATCACCCTCTGGCGACCGCTCGCGACCGGCAGCGAGCACGACGCTCCAGTGCGTCGTCGGAAACGCCGTCCGGTTGGCAGAACCCGGCCCCGTCTGCGGCGTGGTCATGTTCCTCCTGCGACTGCAATCAGTCCTTCCTGAGCTGCAGGACGCACGACCGGAGCCCTACGTGACGGCACTCAGCCTTGGCTCAAGGGTGCGGAGTCTGCGACGACAGCAGCGGCATCGCTGGCCCGGACTGCAATGGCGAAGGATTCGGCAACTATACACCTGTTCAGCCAGCTGGGACTCTTCCCGGATTGGCGGCAGCCGCCTGAGAGACTCGACATCCGGGTCGTGGAGCGCTGCGCGGCTGCGGCCGCCGAACGCGCTGAGGCGAGCCATGCTGCTGTTCGACCAGGACGAGCACCTCGGATAGTCGATCGCGTAGGCGCAGCAACAGCGTCGTTCCGCCGTCGAGCGTGAAGCACGGTCTATCTGACGCGTGAGACCGGCGGTATGAGTGCCACCATGATGGCGGGTGTCTGCGGCATTGGATGCGCATCGGTTTCGATGCGGACAACCGCACACGCCGTGCCGCTTCGGGTGTAGCGGCAGCTATCGGCAACGGGCGAGTATGCCGGCAGCAGTTCGTCGCAAGAAAACACGAAGATCCGCGACGACGGCTCCGCGGCTCACCGACGGGCACGACGTGGCGCGTTGCTGCGCCGGCTTCGCGACGGTGCTGCGCGACACACTTCCCAGTAAGCGGCGGCGAGGCAGCGGATCCCCGCCTGGATCTGACTTTCATCCAAAAGCCCGTATCCGAGCATCACGCCCGCCCGTCGCAGCGGCGCGAGGGCATGCCGTGCGATCGAGTACACGCCGATGCCCCGGCGTTCGCAGGCAGCGACGAGTGCGTCCACCTGCGCGTGCGTCAGATTCGGCATCCACACCACCAAGTGCAGTCCCGCGCCATCACCGTCGATTTCAATCTCCGATCGCAGGTGAAGGCGCAGCTCCCGCGTCAGGGTTTCGCGCCGGGCGCTGTAGCGACGCCGCATCCGTGAGATGTGTCGGTCGTATTCACCCGTAGCCATCAAGTCACCGACGGTCTGCTGGATCAGGGCTGACCCGCCGAGGTCCGAAAGCCACTTCGCGGCGATGGCGTCCGCCGTCAGCCATTTGGGCACCGCGAGGTATCCCAGGCGCAGCGAAGGGAACAACGACTTCGACACCGTGCTGCAGTAGATGACGTGGTCCGCCCCGTCGAGTGCCGCGAGCGCCTTGATCGGCTGGCCGATGTACCGCAGCTCGCCGTCATAGTCGTCCTCGATGATGCAGGCGCCTCGCTGCGTCGCCCAGGCCAGCAACAAGTAGCGCCGCGAGGCGGACATCACGGCGCCGGTTGGAAACTGGTGAGAGGGTGTGACGTAGACCACGCGGACGTTGCGGCGATCGTCGGGGAGCGCGGCTGGATCCAGGCCGTGGCGATCCACCGGGACGGGGATCAGCGTGCCACCGGCCGCGGCGAACAACGCCCGTACCGCGGAATACCCCGGGTCTTCGACGACCACTCCATCCCCTTTCCCGACCAGCAGCCGCGCACAGATATCGAGCGCCTGCTGCGTTCCACTCGTGATGATGATCTGTTCGGGCGAGCGCACGATGCCGCGTGCTCCGCGGAGACGCTCCGCCACCTGCGCTCGGAGTCCGGCGTCACCCGCTGGATCTATGTACCCGAATGCCTGTGCCCGGATGGCGCTCGCCAGGCTGGCGCGCAGCTTCGACACGAGGTGCTCGTCGGGCGCGCATGTCCCATACATGAAGTTGATCGCCAGGCCTTTTGCGCCGGTGATAATCGGCCGCGCCTCTGCCGACAGATTGGCGAGCGCCCGGCCGCCCGCGGTCAGCGACAGTGACCGCGGCGCCCCTCCCTGCGTTCTCGCGCGACTCGCGGAGGCGCGCGGCAGGTCCGCGGAAACAAACGTCCCTGCCTTCGAACGACCGACCAGGTACCCCTCGAGGACCAGCTGTTCGTACGCGAGCAAGACAACGTTGCGCGAGCAGGCGAGCTCGCGGGCGAGCTCTCGCGTCCCCGGCACGCGCGCTCCCGGCGGCAGCAGCCCGGTGTCGATCTGCGAGAGCAACGCACGCGTGATCTGCGCGTAGCGAGGCCCCGTGCCATCAAGCTCGAGAAGCATTTGGATCCATCAAGCCTACAGATTCTGGCTCTTTTAGTAGAGCCATAATGCCGCTAGCCTACACCAATCGGCGGTGAGTGCAGCGGGAGGTTTTCCTGGACAACTGGCAGGGCTCTTCCACGAGCTATCCGGGCGTCGAAATGGGCTTGGTCAAGCGATTGTCGAATCGGTGGCGCGCGCGACGCTCGCGTTCAACGATGCGCGCGCGCACTACAGGGACCAGGCGCTGCGCAACGCCATCGGTAACCCGACGGGTTCTATGGCCGTGCCGCTGCGCGACGGCGGGCAGGTCGCGCCACAGAGCGCCGGCAGCGGCGCCGGAACGATTTATATGAACGCGAAATGGCCGTTCAACACGGGAGCCCTGTACGAAGCGCCGTTCGGCGTCGAAGTGAGCGCCAGCGTTCAAGGCGGGGCGGCCACGGCGGCGGTCGGCGTCGTCTTCCCTTTCCTCATCGCGCTGATCGCCGCGACGGTGTACTACGCGGCCGCCCGGAAGATACGCCTCCTCGTCGTCCGGCCGTTCCTCTGCGGTCTGGCGTACGGCGTGGGTGTGTTCGTCGTCATGCAATACCTCGTGCTCCCCCTCTCCGCTTGCAGAGTGCGGCCGCTGTCCTGGTCGCTCATCGCCAACGGCGTGCTGATTGACGCGTTCGGCGTGGGGCTGCCGATCGCGCTCGCCGCCGCGTGGTCGGCGCGACGGCGGACCGTTCTCTCGGCCAGCCCGTCATCTGCTTCCTCTTGAGGACGACCCATGGCGATCATTCGCTCCCACGACTTTTCGCGTTGCCGCGACGACGAGCCTGCCAGGGGTATCGCCGATCGCACGAACGTCACGCTGGCCGTGTGGGAGCGGCTTTCTCTGACGTGCGACCTCCAGGCCTTTCTCGCCGGAGTGGCGGAGGACCTCGTACCGATCGTCGGCTTCGAGGGCATCGGCGCCGTGGCTTTCGCGCCTGACGCAGGGTTCCGGTTGCTGGCGGCCTGGAATGCATCGGTGCCCACGCAGTCCGGGGAGACGGGTCTCGACCACGATCGACGAACACTGGACGTCATCGGCGGCCCGCTGCCGGCGCGCCGGCGCGCACCATATGACGACGATATCTGCAGGCAGCTCGGGGACGGGACCGGCATTTCGTGTAGCGACCTGCTCGCCAAGGATGCCTGGTACGAGTATGAATTCGCGCTCGCCGCCGGTGGGATGCGTGCGTATACATCGCTGCCGGTCTTCATCGAACGGCAACTCACCGGTCTCGCGGTGTTCACCCGTCGACAGGCCCGCGCGTTTTCAGAGGACGAGACGCACATGCTTACCGGCGCCGCGCGGGCAATCGGCGTGGCGATCGCGCGGGCGCTGGCTGAGGAGGAAGCGCTGCGGCTGCGCGATCGGCTTCGCGAGGACTCACAGCCGCCCGAGCCGAGGTTCGGCGGCCATGCCCCGTTCTTCGGCGATATCGTCGGCGCGTCGCTGGCGTTGCGGCGCGCGCTCGAGGCCATCGAGCAGGTCGCCCCGACCGACGCCACGGTGCTCATCACCGGCGAAACCGGCACAGGCAAAGAACTGTTCGCGCGCGGCGTGCATCAGCGGTCGCGGCGCCGGACCGAGCCGTTCGTGTGCGGCCGTGCCTGAGACGCTGCTCGCGTCCGAGCTTTTTGGCCACGAGCGTGGCGCGTTCACCGGCGCCGACTCCCGGCGCCGAGGCCGGTTCGAACAGGCGCATGGCGGCACGCTCTTCCTGGACGAAATCGGCGAGCTGCCGCCCGAGATGCAGGTGCTGTTATTGCGCGTGCTGCAGACGCGCGAGTTTCAACGGCTGGGCGGCACCGCGCCGATCCGGGTGGATGTTCGTATCGTGGCGGCCACCAATCGCAGTCTCGCCGACGAAGTCGCCGCCGGCCAGTTCCGGGCCGATCTCTTCTATCGTCTGAATGTCTTTCCCGTACGTGTCCCGGCGCTGCGCGAACGGCCGGAGGACATCGGCGTGCTCACGGCGCACCTTGCCGCGAAGTACGCCGCTCAGTTCGGCCGCACGATCTCGCGCATCGATCGGCGTACGCTGGCGATGCTCGAATCGTATGACTGGCCGGGCAACGTGCGGGAACTGGAGAACGTCATCGCGCGTGCCGTCATCGTGAGCGACGGAGAGGTGCTGCAGATTCCCGCGCACGCGTTTTCCGGAACGATTCCCCTGTGTGACATCAATGGTCGCCTGAAGAATCACGAGCGCGACGCCATCGAGGCCGCCTTGCGTGCGTCCCGCGGCCGCGTGGCCGGCCCGGAGGGCGCCGCCAGACGGCTCGGCCTGGCGGCGTCGACTCTCGAGTCGCGGATTCAGCGGCTGGGTCTCGACAAGTACCGCTATCGCAGCCGGTGACGCGTGTTCAGCGCGGCGGCAGGTGTGGGATGCGGCACGAACGCGGCCATGTGAAGCACACGAGGACAACCGTCGGCAGCAGTGACCTGAAACCGACGTCCATCGAGCGCTGAAACCACTCGAGGTCGTTCGACGACAATGAACTACCAGCAATTGCAGTCGTCCGACGATCGACCGAGCCGTGGCCGCGTTCCTCGAGAAATGCATTCGGAGCGTTGTCTCAGCATCGTGATCCCGACCGCCAGGATCCAGTACGCGAGAAAGCTGGCGCACACGGCGGAATTGCCCCAACCTATTGCGCTGTAGAATCGCGACGCATCTTTCCCAAAATACATAGAGGGCACGAATACCAGATTGAAAAGGGCGGTGAGGTAGGCCGTCCCACCGAGCCAACCGGGAAGCATTCTGGTGCGAAGCACGGCGTATCCGGCGGAGACCAGAAGCACAACGGTCAACATGCGCTTGATCGAGCCATGGATGAGGATATTGCCTTCAGCCAAAGGGCCGTCGATCGTTGGATCGAGCCCGCCGTGCGGGGCGCCGAAGATGACTCCCGCCTCGAGCGAGATCGCGACCAGCGTAACCGCCACGAACAGCATTCCCGCTGCATAAACGAGCGATGCAGTCCATTCATATCCCGCGTCAGCGCGCCGTATGAGATGACTCAATCCCGCTATGAATATGATCAGGAATGCACAGGTGATGAGACCCACTAGGCCGCGCGTAAAGACGTTCCAGTCCGGAGGCGGGCCGGAGTACATGAAATAGAGCGGCAGGGCGACGAGACTTCCTGTCCCGATCGCCACGCCGGCAGACCCCGTTATCACCCGCACCTGTGCGTCATCCATCGATCCCTTTCCTGAGTGGCTCGCGTCGGCGCCAACGTCTAGGGCAGAACGATCCCGGCAGCTCCTCCGAAGGCTTCTGCTGATTGTAACGTCGCCGACCTCGAGCGGCGAGCGCGCCGTCGCTCCTCTGCGACATCGCGGTAGCGGGACGGTAGAAGCGGCGCGAAGTACTCGGAGAAGAAGTGGCGCGTGCGAAACGTCTCCAGCTGCATGTCGCGCATGAGCTCGTCGATGTAGTGCCCGAGGAATGGACCGACGAAATAGCCTTCCGGGCGTGCCGGAAAGACTTCCGTCGCCCACGCATGGACGCGCGCGATCTCGCGTTCCATGTGGGAGACGGGGGGCAACGGCAATTCACCGCTGAAGCATTGCGACAGCCAGTGAGCCCCGATCTCTGACGTGAGCTGACACGCAGTCGAGGATGCGTAGCCGATGAACCCGAGGCGAGGCTCGAGCGGCGGAAGGATGTGGCGATAGAGATGAAACTTCCCGTCCTTCTGCGCTTCAGCGCGCAGCTCGGGATCGAGAAAGTCGATGCGCTGCCGCCAGCCGGTCGCGAAGACGACGGCATCCGCTTCCACGCGCTCACCCGTGTCCAGCACGAGCGTCGTGGGACCGGCGAACTCGGCTATCCGGGCGCGGCTGGTCGCCAGCTGCCCACTCCGCACAACGCTGTAGAACTCGAGTCCAATGCCAAGGTTCTCGAGACCGGTGGGCAATGGATCGTCTGGAATCAGGTTTCCAGGGACCCGAAGCGACCGCCGCAGGCGTCGTGTTTGCACACGCCACCAGAGCCTCACGAGCGCTTTCGCCGGCCCGTGCAGAAACGACTCGAACCGGTTGGGCGAGTGATAGCGGGTGAACAGCTCGAAGAACCGCGTCATGATCACTCTGTCTGACCGTATGCGCCCGAAGAAATAACGCGGGGCCATCCAGTGTGGTGATCGATAAATCAGCGTGCAGGCGCGGCAGTGGCGTGCGGCCCACGTCGCGCAGTCGAGCGCCGACTTGCCGGCGCCGACGACGACGATCCGTTGACCGGCGAGGGCAAGCGGATCGGTCAATTCGCTCGAGTGGAGTACTTGCCCGGCAAACCGGTCGCGTCCGGCGATCGACGGGATGTGCGGCTGCGAGAACACGCCGTTGCACACCACGACGAAATCGCCGCCCACCCGCGCTTCACGAACGGGGCCGTCCCGTCTCCGCAGCGTCAGCTCGAACGGCGGCGCCGCGCGATCCTCACCTCGGGGCGCGCGCGATACGCCGCACACCTCCGTCGAGAGCCGCAACAGCGGCGCCAGCCCGAAATGGTCGACATAGGCGTCGAGATAGTCGCGCACCTGTTCGGCGGTGGGAAAATCGTCGGCCGTCGGGGGATATGGGAAATCAGAGAATGCGTAGGCCTCCCGCGCGCTGTTCGTCCTCAGGCCGGGATAGGTGTGCACCGGAGCCCACACGCCTCCGATAGTCGGCAACTTCTCCAACACGACCACGTCGAATCCATCGTCCCGAAGCACCTTTGCCGTCACCAGCCCGGCCATCCCTGCGCCGATGACGCATACCCGCCGGCCGACAGAGTTGAATTGGCCCACACGCCTCTCCTGCCCAGCGCGTTGCGCGCGCATCTTGCAGACTCGCAAAGGGCAACTCGCGTGCCTGTCAGGCTGCTCGGTAGACACGTGGAAGGAAGTTGGGTGTCCGTCA
>JBMDXQ010000004.1:0-38808 GCA_048594975.1 Vicinamibacterales bacterium
AAGGACAAGGGCATCCAGCAGCTGACGCAGATCGCCAAGGATCTCAACGTCGCCGGCGCAACCGGCATGCGCAAGCAGGAGCTGATCTTCCAGATCCTGAAGGCGCAGACCGAGCAGAGCGGCTTCATCTTCTCCGAGGGGGTGCTCGAAGTGCTGCCCGACGGGTTCGGGTTCCTGCGCGCGCCGGACTACAACTACCTGCCGGGGCCGGACGACATCTATGTCTCGCCGTCACAGATCCGGAAGTTCGACCTGCAGACCGGCGACACCGTCTCCGGTCAGATCCGGCCGCCGAAGGAAGGGGAGCGCTATTTCGCGCTGATCAAGGTCGAGGCGGTCAATTTCGAGGCGCCGGAGCAGGCACGCGACAAGCTGTTCTTCGAGAACCTGACGCCGCTCTACCCCCAGGAGCGCTTCGTCCTCGAGACCACGTCCGACAACCTCTCGGGCCGGGTGATGGACCTGATGACGCCGATCGGGCGCGGCCAGCGCGGCCTGATCGTCGCGCCGCCGCGCACCGGCAAGACGATGCTGCTCCAGAGCATCGCGCAGTCGGTGGCGAAGAACCACCCGGAGGTCTTCCTCATCGTCCTGCTCATCGACGAGCGCCCGGAGGAGGTCACCGACATGCAGCGCTCGGTGCAGGGCGAGGTCATCTCGTCGACCTTCGACGAGCCGGCGCAGCGCCACGTCCAGGTGGCCGAGATGGTCATCGAGAAGGCGAAGCGCCACGTCGAGCACAAGAAGGACGTCCTCATCCTGCTCGACTCGATCACGCGGCTGGCGCGCGCCTACAACTCGGTCATCCCGCCGTCGGGCAAGGTCCTCTCCGGCGGCCTCGACTCGAACGCGCTGCAGAAGCCGAAGCGCTTCTTCGGCGCCGCGCGCAACATCGAGGAGGGCGGCTCGCTGACCATCATCGCCACCGCGCTCATCGACACCGGCTCGCGCATGGACGACGTGATCTTCGAGGAGTTCAAGGGCACCGGCAACATGGAGATCCACCTGGATCGGAAGCTCACCGACAAGCGTGTGTTCCCGTCGATCGACATGCAGAAGAGCGGCACGCGCAAGGAGGAGCTGCTGCTGCCGCGCGAGGACCTGAACCGCGTCTGGGTGCTCCGCAAGGTGCTCAACCCGCTCTCCGCCGTCGAAGCGATGGAGCTGCTGCTCGACAAGATGGGCAAGACCAAGTCGAATGCCGACTTCCTCGCGTCGATGCAGAAAATGGGATAAACGAAGTGGCTAATGGCAGGTGGTAGCGGTAAGTGGTAACCGAGTCCCACTGCCCGCCAATTCGGGTCGCGCTTACCACTTACCCCTCGCTATTTACCCCTTCCCCACGTCAGCGTTCCCCGTCCGTTCTGTCATCCAGCCGTGATAAGCTCTGCCCGTCTCAACGCGTGTTGACGCACCGGGAACACGCCGGACGGATCGGGGGAGTCGTGGGTTCGTCCTGCCGCGTCTCCGAAGGGGGGAAACCGACATGTCAATTGGTAGAGGTATCGGGGTCGCGGGCCGCGTGCTCGCGATCGCCGCGGCCGTTGCGCTGGGGAGCGCGGGCTCCGCGTACGCGCAGCTGGATCGCGGGACCATCTCCGGTACGGTCACGGACCAGCAGGGGGCCGTGATCGCCGGCGTCACCGTGACGGTGACGAGCAAGCAGACGGGCGAAGTGCGTGTCGGCGTGACCGACGGCAGCGGGTTCTACACGTTTCCGAACCTGCCGCCGGGACGCTACGACGTCGCCGCTGAACTGCAGGGATTCAAGAAGGCGAGCCGCACCGACGTCCAACTCGACGCCGGCGGCGCCATCAGGATTGACACGGTCCTCGAGGCGGGCGCGATCACCGAGGAGGTGACCGTCACCGCCGAAGCCACCCCGCTCCAGACCGACGTGGCCGTTCGGAAGACGGTCGAGGCGAAGGACCTCGAGATGCTGTCCTTCTCCGGCCGCAACCCGATCGGCGTGCCCGCGCTGAAGCCGGGCGTCGTCGGCGGGAACTTCAACAACGCCGGCTTCGCGGCGTTCTCGAATGGTGGGTTCAGCATCAACGGCAGCCGTCCGGACGAGAACACCATCTCAGTGGACGGGGCCGTGGCGATCCGCACCCGGTCGGCTGGCACGATCATCGGCATCCAGAACGTCGACTCGATCCAGGAAGTCCAGGTGCTGTCGGCCAACTACATGCCCGAGTACGGGCGGGCGAGCGGCGGGCAGATTCGCTTCGTCACCAAGGCGGGCAGCAACCGCTACTCGGGGAGCGGCTCGTTCTTCTGGCGCGACGAAGCGCTCCAGGCGAACACCTGGTCGCGCAACCAGAGCACGAACGCGGCGGACCAGGACCCGGCGCCGTTCGACTACAAGCAGTACGGCTACGCGTTCGGCGGTCCCATGCCGGGCAGCATGTTCAAGGACAAGCTGTTCTTCTTCGGTGCGCAGGAGTGGGTCAACTTCTTCCAGGTCTCGACCAACACGGTGCGGGTCCCGACCGAGGCGATGCGCCGCGGCGACTTCAGCGAGCTGCTCAGCGCGCCGAACATCTTCTACAGCACGCCCCAGGTGATCCGCAATCCCGCCACCGGCCAGCCGTTCCCGGGCAACATCATCCCCCCGGGCCAGTTGTCGGACAACGGCATGGCGATCATGAACCTGTATCCGTTGCCGACCCCCGGGTTCATCCAAGGCACGAACAACCTGATCCAGACGAGCGACAACCCGCAGGACCAGCGGAAGGACAACATCCGGTTCGATTACCGGTTCAACCAGAACAACAACGTCACCTACCGGTTCAGCCGGTCGAACTGGATCGCGATCGACGCGTTCCGCGGCTCGTTCCCCTTCGCGCGCACCGACTGGGAGCGCCCGAACTTCACGCAGACGCTGAACTGGACGAGCACGATCACCCCCAACGTGATCAACGAGGCCACCTACGCCTACTCGCGTGACGACGTGTTCATCAACGTGTTCACCGAGAGCGGCCTGCACCGGCGCAGCCGGACCGGGATCGACTACCCGTACATCTTCCCGGGCAAGGAAATCGAGGACAAGATCCCGACGGTCAACATCGACAACATGACCGGGTTCGACGGCGGCCCGTACCCCGCCTTCTCGTCCGGGCCGATCCACACGTGGTCGAACACCACCACCTGGGTCAAGGGGCGGCACACGCTCAAGGGCGGCGTCGTCTTCGAGTACTCCGGCGAGGACGACTTCGACCAGATCAACGTCCAGGCGATCCCCGGCGGGACGAACAACCAGAACGGGCAGTTCGAGTTCCGCAACAACCGTTCGGGCGGCAGCAGCGTCGCGATTGCTGACATGGCGCTCGGCCTGTTCACCAACTACGCCGAGCTCGGGCAGCGCGCCTTCACGAAGTGGCGGGCGCTCGCGACCGACCTGTTCATCCAGGACTCCTGGAAGCCGACCGCGAACCTGACGCTCGAAGGCGGGGTCCGCTACGTGATCTGGCCGCCGTGGTACTCGACGACCAACAACATCGCCAACTTCGATCCGCGCTTCTATGATCCGGCCACCGAAGCGATCATCAATCCCTCGACCGGCCGGCTGGTCGGTGGATCGCGCTACAACGGCATCGTGCTGCCGGGCGACGGCTTCGAGGACGAGGGCAACGATCTGCAGGTGGCGCAGAACCCGGCGGTGCTGGCGCTGTTCCGCGGCGAGCCGCGCGGCTTCTCCGAGACGCACTCCAACGTCTTCGAGCCGCGCGCCGGCGTGTCCTACTCGCTCGACGAGAAGACCATCCTGCGCGGCAGCGCCGGCGCCTTCCACAACCGCGTGACGCTCAACGACTCGACGCTGCTCGGCGGCAACCCGCCGTTCCAGCCGATGGTCACGGTGGCCAACGGCAGTGTGGATAATCCCGCCGGCGGGGGCTCTGGCGGCACCGACCTGCCGTTCGGCATGCAGGCGCAGGACGTGGTCTTCAAGCACCCGACGTCGTACATGTGGTCGGCGGGCGTCCAGCGTGAGATCCCGCTCAACATCATCGTCGATGTCACCTACGTCGGCCGGCGCGGCCTCTACCAGCAGCGCGAGCGCAACCTGAACCAGCTGCAACCGGGCACCCTGCAGGCGAACCCGGGCGTCAACATCGCGGCGCTGCGCCCCTACAAGGGCTACGGGGCGATCCGTCTGTCGGAAAACGCCGGGCGGTCGATCTACAACAGCCTGCAGATCAGCGCCGATCGCCGCTACTCGAACGGGCTGAAGATCGGCGCGGCGTACACGCTCGGCAAGTCCGAAGACAACGCCAGCGACAAGCGGAACGTGCTGTGGAACACCTACGACGACACAATCTACTTGGGGCCGTCGAACTTCGACCGGCGCCACGTGTTCGTGTTCCACTACATCTACGACCTGCCGTTCTGGCGGCAGCAGGACACGCTGCTGAAGAACCTCCTCGGCGGCTGGCAGATTTCCGGCGCGACCTTCCTGCGCACGGGCACGCCGTTCACGCTGACCCGCACCAACGACATCGCGGGCGTGGGCGACGGCGGCTTCGGTCAGCCGATCGACCAGGTGGGCGACCCGAACGCAGGCGCGAATGGCAAGTTCTCGAACGGCAGCGATGACAATTACATGTTCAACCCGCAGGCGTTCGCCAACCCGGCGCCGGGGACGTTCGGGAACATGGAGCGCAACAGCCTGCGCAACCCAGGCGACCAGCAGTGGGACATCGCGATCTTCAAGAACTTCGCGATGGGCGGGATGCGGAAGCTGCAGTTCCGCGCCGAGATCTTCAACTTCCCGAACCACCCGAACCTGAACGGGCCGAACGGCGACATCACCAATGTCAACTTCGGGCGGTCGACGACGAAGGACGGCAGTCGCCGCGACATCCAGCTCGCGCTGCGGTTCCTGTTCTAAACACCTGGGGAGGGTCCGGGGTCCGGACTCCGGACTCCGGCCCTACCCCGGCCCGTTGTCAGCTTCTCTCAGTGCGCGCAGCGCACAACTTCTCTCACGTGCCCGGGGGCCCCACCCCCGGGCGCTGCGCTGGGCGGCCCCGGCCCTCTTTGCCAGGTCAACTCCGAGCCCCCAATTCCCAAACGTTCTGCGTCTGGGGGTTGGAGGATGAGTCGTTGAGAGTTCTTTCATCTCAGCTCACGAAGAGCAACCAGCCGGAGGTTCATCGTCAGGCGGTCGTTCTCGGTGAGCGAGATGCGCTCGGCGTATTCACGAGCCGCTCGACCGCGGATTGCCGCTTCTGTGCCAGCGGCTCGCCGTACTCGTTGGTCACCCGTCCTTCGATGGCATACGTGCGGGCGAGCGCGAAGTCGATGCCGGGTCGCGCACCACCCGCGGCGAGCTTGATCGTCCGTGGCACGATTACAGCGCCTGTCGTCTCCCCGGCGCCGTAGCTCCTGGATTCGTAGCCGGCACCGTACTGGTCGGGCCCGGCGATGGCAGAGTACTCGCCGGCGGGAAGGTCGGTCAGCTCATAGGTGTGACCGCCAACTCCAACCTCCCGATGATCATCGGGATCGACCTGGTAGCGGGGGCGGGTCGGCGACAGGCGCCTCGGCAGGTGCCTGACGGTCACCGCCCGGCGGCACGACCAGCCGCAAGGTCAGCGCCCGGCGCTCGCCGTCTCCGAGCGAGATGCGATCCCCGAGCGTCGCCAGCAGCTCGTAGTCGTCCCGCTCGAGATCCTCGGGTGCATCTTCCTGGCTGAGCGCGACGATCACGTGCTCGCCCGGGCGCTGGTGTTCGAATGCGAAGGCTCCCCGCTCCCCGGACACCCGCGTCGCTTGCGGGTTGCCCTGGTTCCAGCGCTGCGCTTCCGCCGGGATCAGGAAGACGCGCGCCGCGGGGACTGGCGCTCCGGTGGCGTCCAGCACCTGTCCGATGACAGCCGCGCCCTGCGGCGTCAGTGTGACCTCCAGGTGTCGCGAGTCGGCGGACGTGCGGAACTCGGTGGGCGTCTCGGTCACGTCCGCTCCGGCGTAACGGACGGATTTCAGCACCCATCCATCGGGCAGGCCGCCGACGTCCAGCACCTGCGGGCCGAACAGCCCGTCGAGCACGAACGTGAGATCGGGCTGAACGCGAGCGGCGCCGGCGCGCGGAGCGCGCACCGTTCCTATCGCCACGACCGACAGGCGAGGAAGCGCCTCCGGCGGCAGCGAGCCCTGCTCGAACAGCACGTGCCCCGCGACCGTCGCCGTCCGCGACATCGCGAGCACGACGTCGACGTCGGCGCTAGTGACGGTGACGGGCTGCGCGGCGAACTCGCCCGTGCCGTCGCCCGCACGATTCGGGTTCGGCGTGGACGCCTGCACGTCGTACTCGCCCGGCACCAGGTCCGTGACCGTGAAGCGGCCGTCCGGAGCGGCGCGGTAGGTCATCCCGTACACGTCCAGACGGTTGCGCGAGCTCACCCTGACCGACGCGTTCGCCGCGGGCTCCCCGGTGGCTCCGACGACGACGCCGCGGAGCGTGAAGAGCTGGCTCCGTTGCATGCGAATCTGCACGTGCGGCTCGGCACCCGTTCCGAGCGCCACCAGCGCCGCGTCCTGTTCACGGCCCGCCGAGGGGTGACACGTCGTAATCAGCCGCTCTGGAAACACCGGCGGATCGAGGTAGGGCGGAGGGGCCAGCGCACAGACGCGATAACGCCCTGGCGGCAGGCCAAAGATCCGGAACTCGCCGCGGTCGTCGGTGCTGCGGATCGGCGATCTTCGGACGACCCGATTGCCGCGCAGGAGCTCCGCCCGTACCTGCATGCCCGCGAGCGGCTCGCCGAACTCGTTGAGGACGACCCCGGCGATCACCAGCGCCCGCGACAGCGCGAGGTGAATGTCGTCCCGCATGTCGCCATCCGCAATGTCGAGCGTGGTGGCGGGGACCGTCGGTGCGCGTCGCGGCGACGGCGCGGACGTGCCGACCAGCTGCGGCAGATGGGTGGGGCGCTCGTCGCCGGTGAGCGCTCCAAGGTGGTACGATCCGGCGACCAGCGCGGTGAACTCGAAGCGCCCGTCCTCGGCCGAACGGACGTACCGTCGGTGCGGCGCGTCCCGTCCGCTCATCCTGACCAGGATCACGACGGCGCGTGCGATGGGGGCACCCGTCTCGCGATCGACGACGCGACCGCGGACGACCGCTGTCCCACGCTCCTTGGCCATTGTTGCCGGTCCCGGCGTGTCGCGCGGCGGCAGCTGCTGTCCGAAGAGCGAGCAGACGATCGCGAGCCACACCGCCGGCATATCGTCAACTCCCTGGGCCCAACTCCCAACCTCCAGACGTGAGCGACTTTGGCGGTTGGCAAGTGGCAGTTGGCCGTCGTTCTTTATCGTGGATCCAGCTTGCGTCCGGCGTCGAGATTGTCGTGGTTCAAGATCGCGTTGAGCACCAGGAAGTAGCTGCCCCGCGTCTCGCCGCGCCACATCGGGTTGTTCGAGAACAGGATCACGTGCCCCTTCTCGACCGGCACGTCCACGACCATCGGCCGCTGCGCGATCTCGGCGCCGCCGTCGAGCAGGCCGGACACCAGCAGCTCGCGCGCGTCGCCGTAGCGGAACACCACGCGCGGGCGCTGTGCTGGCGGGATGATGCCAATCCCGTTGCGCAGCTGGTCCTCGCGGATCGGCGCCGCCTGCCACGGTTCGACCCGAGGATCCTCGGGCAGCGGCTCGACCACGGGGCGGCCCTGCGGCTGATCGGGATCGTCCGGTGTGCCGCGCCCGGTGGCGCGTCGGCGTTCCTCGCCCACGCCCACGCCCGCGCCGGCGCCGGGCCTCTGGCCGCCGCGGCCACCGAGCATGTTGCTGACGCCGAGGATCGGCCCGTCCGACGAGTAGATCGACAGCGTGTCGTCATACCCGTAGGCGAGGGGGCTCGCCGCATCGACGATCTTCGACCGCAGCACCGCGCCGGTGACCTTCAGCCGCTGCGCCGGGGTGTTGGAGACGCCCGGCGTCAGCCCGAACTGCACGGCGAAATTCGTCGTGTCGTCGGTCGCGACGAGTACGCCGCCGGCGCGCACGAACGCGTGCAGGTTCGCCAGGCCCTCCCAGCCCAGGCCGGGACGGATGTCGTCGGTCGCGTCGATCTTGCCGATGTTCGGCGTCAGCTCCGTCGTCTTCCACGGCAGCGGGTTGCCGTACATCGGCAGGCCGCTGATGATCGCCTGCCCGGCGCCGCGACCGACCGGCGGAAAAAGGATGACATCGTACTTCGCCTTGAGGTTCGGGTCCCGGGCGACCGCCTGCGTGCTGATGTAGACGTAGGGGATTGAGAGCTGGTCGAGGGCGATGCGCCACCAGCCCTCGTCCTGCGTGCTCAGCCAGGTGTGGAGGAGCGCCACGCGGGCAGCCCTGGCGGGATGGGTCTTGATCGCCGGAACGTCCGACAGCGCCACAGCCTGCAGACCCAAATCCGACGCCGCCTTCTGGAGGTCGGCCGCACCAACACCCCGTACGAGGAACGAGCCACGGCCGAACCTCCGCCCGCCGCTCTCGAACGGCTCCTCAGCGACGTCGATCGTCGCGTCCGTGAACCGGTAGCGCAGCGTGGCGAGCGACGGGTCGGCATTGTGTGCGATCGCGAACACCGTTCCCGAGCCCGTGACGCCGCCCGGTGCCTCGACGTCGCGGTTGACGCGCTCCATTGCCGCGTCGAGGACCTTCGTATCGGTGATGCGGAACACCCGCACATTGAACAGCTCGCCGAACGTCCAGCCCGTGTCGTCGTACGGGTTGCGCTGCGGGTCGTCGGGCGCCCAGTACTGGTAATCGAGCAGCGTGTCGGCGATCCGGCTGTACGGCTGGTCCATGCGCAGGACGTACGTTCCGGCCGGGAAGGTCCGCATCTCCGGCTCGTCCTTCTTCGGCTCGTCCTTCTGCGGCTCGTCCTTTTTCGGCTCGGGCCTGGCCTGAGGATCCTTGCCCGACTCCGGCTTGGCCGGGTCCTGGCGCGGCGCGGCGCTCGGCCCGCGGCCGCCAGCCTCCGGCGGCGCGGTCGTGGTCGGGCGGGCCGGACGCCGGCGGCTGGAGAGCGTGACGGTGAAGGGCGCGGTGGCGCGCGACAGTTCGCAGCCCTGCAATTGCAGGATGCGCAGCAGGTCGGCTTGCAGGCCGGGCCGCGGATCGTCGGCGGGGAAAGCGTATGCCGCCGGCCCCTCGGTCCTGGCCTTCAGGATCGATCGCTTGCTCTTCAGATAGAAGTTCTTCAGGAACAGGTTCTTGTTGTCCGCGAAGTGGTTCAGCGACACGAGCAGGCCGGTCTGCTGGTAGTTGTTGTTGTTGCGTTGCGACCACTTCGCCAACGGCAGCGGCGGGTTCTGCCTGTACCACGTGCGTGCCGTTTCGTTCGGGCCGAGGCGCCGCTCGACCGTGTCGGCGCCGGCGTTGCCGAACGTCTCGTAGAGTCGGCTGATGCCGTTGTGCGTCGCGGCAATGAACATGAGATACCCGGGCGTCCAGGTGTCGAAGGTGCCGTGCGTGAACACGCCGGGCATGCCGAACTTCGTCATCTCCGACACATTGTGCCACCCGATCATCTGCCACTCGTCGGTCAGGATCGGATCGAGCCAGGCGTTGTACGGGCCGTCGCCGACGGTGTTGTCGTACAGATAGGGGACCGACTCGTGCAGGTCGTGCAGCACCTGCGCCTTCCACGTCGTGAACGTCTCCAGGACGTTGCGCGTGAGGTTCAGCGTGAGCGCCATCGCGTCGCGGTTGTTGTCGTGGGCGACGTACTTGCCCCAGTACATCAGGCCCGGCCAGTGCTTCCCGGGGTTCGCCAGGTGCCAGCGGTAGACGTCCACCTGGCGGTCTCGGCCGTCCACCTCGACGATCGGCGTGATGAGCGTGATCACGCGCGAGCGGATCTTCTGGATGTACGGGCTCTCGTCCACCGCCAGGCGGTAGACGAGCTCCATCAGCGCCGTCGGGGAGCCGGTCTCCGGCGAGTGAATGGCACCGGTGATGTAGTAGACGGGGACAGACGCATCCACCAGCCGGTCCGCCTCGACATCGTCCATCCGGATCGACCGCGGATCGGCGAGCTTCTCGAGCCGCGCCCGGTTCTCCTCGAGCTTCGCGAGGTTCGCTTCCGACGACACCGCGACGGCGATCATCTCGCGGCCTTCCTCCGTCTTCCCGATGGTGTACACCTTCACCCGCGGGCTGGCCTTCTCGACCATCCGCATGTAGGCGTACACCTCGTGCGAGTAGGGGAGCATGTCCGGCGCGCCCGCCACGTCTTTCAGGACGGCGAGGGGCGTGGGAACCGTCTTCGACGCCGGCAGGTAGTCCACGAGTGGCGAGGTGAAGTACGGCGCCGTCGTGTACTCCTTCATCTTCTGCGCGTACGCCTCGTCGACGCGCTGACGGCCATCGCGCGCGTAAGGGTTGGACGGCGACTGCGCGGCGATGGACGATGGAAGCGCGCACGCGCACAGCAGGGCAACTACCAGAACGGACACACGTGTGGTCATGGAGCGGGCCTCGAAAACCGGACGGTGTGGCGGGATTGTAACTCAGCGGGCCGCCGCGGTCGCGTGCGCACGGATCACGCCGGCGTCGTGCACTCGCCCATCCACGCCCGCGCGGCCACGCACGTGGTCCCCCAATCGCACCTCGCGCGAGGAGATGCCCGAACCGGTGTCGCCCGACACGCCCAGCGATTGACGGTCAGTCGGCCGGCGGAGGGATCGGATCGTCTGTCCGCGCCCCGGGCGCGATGTAGCGGCGATCGCTCTCCAGGAAGAACCAGCCCCGGCAGTCATGCACCGGCAGGTGCTGCACCTGCACCGCCACATGGCGCGCCTTGCGGTCGCGCGGCCGGATGAGCAGCTCGGTCAGGACGGTATCTGTCCCCGGGACCGTCATCCTGAGCAGCCGGGCGAGCCCGTCTCGATCCGCGACGAAGAGCATCAGCGGCTTCCCGCGCAGGTGGCGGCTGCTGATGTTGAACAGCTCGCCCGCCGCCCCGTTGGCGCCGAGCACGGCACCTTCCTCGTCGGTCAAGACGCAGGCGAACGGAACGGCGTGGAGCAACTCCTCGTACCGGCCCTGGGTGAGTTGCGCCTCGGCCCTGGCCGCCGCCAGGCCATCGCTCATCTCGTGCAGGTGCTCGATCGCCACGTGCAGATCTTCGATCGCAGACTGCAGCTCGCGCACGGCGACGCTGTTCAACCGCGAACGGTCGCCGCCCCCTGCCTCGCCCTTCAGCTCGAGCTCTGCCAGCCGCCGCGCCGCGGCGGCGGTACGGACGGAGAGCGTGTGGATGGCGTTCATGTGCCCGTCCTCACTTCACTGCATCCCTGAGACTCCACTTCCTCCATGAGCAGGATCGCGCCGCTGACCGCGTCGCCGTACTCGCGCACAGGCGTTCGAGGCGCACGACGTCGCTGGACTGGCGGCAGGTCTGCTGGAGGCGCCGCTGCTCGGCGGAGGGACGACGGGTGGCCATGCAACCCCGGGAAGATGGTGACTCTACCTCCGCCGGGCGGGCGGGTCAACCGTCAGCGCGCCTGCGCGCCGGCGACCGGCCCCACCGGCGGGATCTCGGCCGGAACCGTGCTGTCCGCGTCGGACGCTGGGGGTGAGCCAATGATCGACTTCAGCTCCTCGGCCTCGATGACCTCTTTTTCGAGCAGCCGTCGCGCGAGCTCGTCGAGCACGCCGCGCCGTTCTCGCAGCACCCGCCGCGCGGTCTCGTGCGCCTCGTTCAGGATGCGGGTCACTTCCTGGTCGATCTTGCGCGCGGTCTCCTCGGCGTAGTTCCCCCGCTCCTGCATGAACGGGGTCTCGATGTACTGGCCGCGCTTGTGGCCGTCGTAGCTGACGACGCCGAGCGTGTCGCTCATCCCGAACTCGGCGACCATCGCCCGGGCGATGTCGGTGGCGCGCATCAGGTCGTTTTGCGCGCCGGTCGAGACCTCGCCGAAGGCAATCTCCTCGGCGCTGCGGCCGCCGAGCAGCACCGACAGCTGGTTCAGGAGATCCGGCTTCTGCAGCAGGTAGCGGTCCTCGAGCGGCAGCTGCATGGTGTAGCCGAGCGCGCCGAAGCCGCGCTGCACGATCGAGATCTTGTGCACGGGGTCGAGCCCCGGCAGCACGCTCGCAACGATGGCGTGGCCGGATTCGTGGAACGCGACGATCCGCCGCTCCTTGTCGCTCATCACCCGCTTCTTCTCGAGCCCGGCGATGATGCGGTCGATCGCCTCGTCGAAGTCCTTCATCTCGACCGCGGTCTTGTCCTTGCGTGCCGCGAGCAGCGCCGCCTCGTTCACCAGGTTGGCGAGGTCGGCGCCGGCGAAGCCGGCGGTGCGCGCCGCGATCACCCGCAACTCGACGTCGTCGGCGATCTTCACCGTCTTCACGTGGATGCGCAGGATGTCCTCACGCCCGCGCACGTCCGGCTTGTCGACGAGCACCTGGCGGTCGAAGCGGCCGGGACGGAGCAGGGCGGGGTCGAGCACCTCCGGCCGGTTGGTGGCGCCCATGATGATCACGCCCTTGCGCGCGTCGAACCCGTCCATCTCCGCCAGCAGCTGGTTGAGCGTCTGCTCGCGCTCCTCGTGGCTGCCCATCGGCGTTTGGATGCGGACCTTGCCGAGCGCGTCGAGCTCGTCGATGAAGACGATGCACGGCGCCTTCACCTCGGCCTGGGCAAACAGGTCGCGGACGCGTGCCGCGCCCACGCCCACGAACATCTCCACGAACTCCGAGCCGCTCAGGCTGAAGAAGGGGACCTTCGCTTCGCCGGCGACGGCGCGCGCGAGCAGTGTCTTCCCGGTCCCAGGCGGGCCGACGAGCAGCACGCCTTTCGGGATGCGGCCGCCGATGCTCGTGTACTTCCGCGGGTTCTTCAGGAACTCGACGATCTCCTTGAGCTCCTCTTCGGCCTCGTCCACGCCGGCGACGTCGGTGAACTTCACTTTGACGTCGTCTTCGGCGTAGATCTTGGCGCGGCTCCGCGCGAAGGACATCACCCCGCCCTCGGCTCCGCTCATGCGCCGGAAGAGGAACGTCCACAGGCCGATGAAGAGCAGCAGCGGCAGGCCCCACGCGAGCAGCGCGTCCATCCAGCGGCTCGCGACCTCGCCGGTGTGCTTGACGTTGTGCTGCGCCAGCTCCTCGACCAGCTTGGGGTCCTCGATGCGGACGGCGCTGAACTTGCGGCCATCGCCCTTGAGCGTGCCGCGGACGGCTTCCGGCGCGACCGTGACCTCCTCGACGCGCCCCTGGCGGACCAGGTTCTTGAACTCGCTGTAGGGGATCACGTCGCCGGTCTGCATCGAGTAGAAGAACGCGTTTCCGAGCGCCAGCATCAGCAGGAAGGCGAGGACGTACCACATCGCCGAGACGGGCGGCCGCGACGCGCCGCGGCGGTCGCCCTGGCGACGGCCCCGCGGGTTGGGAGGAAGCGATGGCTCAGCCATGGGTTATGTGTGTACCGCGCGTCCGGCGTTCTCGAACTGGAGCTGGCCGGCGACGGCGTCGATCCGCACCGTGTCGCCCTCCCCGAACTCTCCCTGCAGCACCCGCATGGCCAGCGGGTCGAGCACCTGTCGCTGGATCGTCCGCTTCAGCGGGCGCGCCCCGTACGTCGGATCATAGCCCTCGGCGATGAGGAGGTCCTTGGCGCGATCGCTCAGCTCGACGCGGATCTTCCGTTCCTCGAGCCGCTTCATCAGGCCGCGTAGCTGGATGTCGATGATCTCCCGCATCTGCTCGCGGGTGAGCGTGTGGAAGACGATGATCTCGTCTACGCGGTTGACGAACTCCGGCCGGAACTGCGCGCGCAGCGCATCGAGCACCTCGCGCTTCACGCCCTCGTTCAGCTCGCCGCCGCTGCGCACCGCGTGCTCGGCGATGTAGTGGCTGCCGACGTTCGAGGTCATGATCACGACCGTGTTCTTGAAGTCCACGGTGCGTCCCTTGCCGTCGGTCAGCCGCCCGTCGTCGAGCAGCTGCAGCAGCACGTTGAGCACCTCGGTGTGCGCCTTCTCGATCTCGTCGAACAGCACGACGGCGTACGGCCGCCGGCGGATCGCCTCGGTGAGCTGGCCGGCCTCCTCGTAACCGACGTAGCCGGGCGGCGCACCGATCATGCGCGAGACGGTGTGCTTCTCCTGGTACTCCGACATGTCGATGCGGACCATCGCCTGCTCGTCGTCGAACAGGAACTCGGCGAGCGCGCGCGCCAGCTCGGTCTTGCCCACGCCGGTGGGGCCGAGAAAGACGAAGCTGCCGAGCGGACGGTTCGGATCCTGCAGCCCGGCGCGGGCACGGCGGATGGCGTTGGCGACCGCCGAGATCGCCTCGTCCTGGCCGACCACCCGCTGGTGGAGCCGCTCCTCCATGCGCAGCAGCTTCTGGATCTCGCCCTCCATCAGGCGGCTGACCGGGATGTGCGTCCACCGGCTCACCACCTCGGCGATGTCCTCCTCGTCGACTTCCTCCTTGAGCATCCGCTGGCCCTTCTGCAGCTCGGCGAGCCGCTCCTCGGATTCGCGGATACGGCGCTCGAGCTCCGGCAGGCGCCCGTACTGGAACTCCGACGCCTTCGCGTAGTCGCCGCGCTGCTGGGCCCGATCCCGCTCCAGCCGCACCTGTTCGAGTTCCTCCTTCAGCTTCCGCCCCGACTGGATTGCCTCCTTCTCCTGCTCCCAGTGCGTCGTCAGCCGGCCCTGTTCCTCTTTCAGGTCGGCGAGCTCCTTCTCCAGCTTCTGCAGCCGCTCCCTCGACGCCTTGTCGGTCTCCTTGCGCAGCGCCTCGCGCTCGATCTCGAGCTGCATGATCCGGCGGCGCACCTCGTCGAGCTCCGCCGGCATCGAATCGATTTCCATGCGCAGGCGGGAGGCCGCCTCGTCGACCAGGTCGATCGCCTTGTCGGGCAGGAACCGGTCGGAGATGTAGCGGTGCGACAGCACCGCGGCGGCGACGAGCGCCGAGTCCTTGAACTTGACGCCGTGATGGATCTCGTAGCGCTCGCGCAGGCCGCGGAGGATGCTGATCGTGTCCTCCACGGTGGGCTCGCCGACCATGATCGGCTGGAAGCGCCGCTCGAGCGCCGCATCCTTCTCGATGTGCTTGCGGTACTCGTCGAGAGTGGTGGCCCCCACCGTGTGCAGCTCGCCGCGGGCGAGCATCGGCTTCAGCATGTTCGACGCGTCCATCGCGCCCTCGGCGGCACCCGCGCCGACGACGGTGTGCAGCTCGTCGATGAAGAGGATGATCTGGCCTTCCGACTCCGACACTTCCTTGAGGACCGCCTTGAGGCGCTCCTCGAACTCGCCGCGGTACTTCGCGCCGGCGACCAGCGCGCCCATGTCGAGCGCGACGATCCGCTTGTTCTTCAGACCCTCGGGCACGTCCTGGCGGACGATTCGCTGGGCCAGGCCCTCGACCACCGCGGTCTTGCCGACGCCGGGCTCGCCGATGAGCACCGGATTGTTCTTGGTGCGGCGCGACAGCACCTGGATCACACGCCGGATCTCGTCGTCACGGCCGATCACGGGATCGAGCTTGCCCTTGCGCGCCAGCTCGGTCAGATCGCGGCCGTAGCGCTCCAGCGACTGGTAGGTGGTTTCCGGGTTCTGGCTGGTGACGCGCTGCGAGCCGCGGACGGCGGTCATGGCCTGGAGGACGCTGTCCCTGGTGACGCCGCGCTGCTGGAGGAGCCGCGCGGCGGGGGAGCGCCCGGGTTCCGCGGCAATGGCCACGAACAGGTGCTCGGTGCTGACGTACTCGTCCTTCAGCCGCTCGGCCTCCCCTTCGGCCGCGGCGGTCACCTGTCGCAACCGCGGCGAGAGCCCGGGCTGGGTCCCGCCGTGCGCGCGCGACAGGCGGTTGAGCTCCTCGCGCACCGCCGCGGCGATCGCCGGCGGGTCCGCGTTCATCTTGCGCAGGATCTCCGGCACGATCCCCTCGCGCTGCTCGACGAGCGTGACGAGCAGGTGCTCGGGGAGAACCTCGGGATGCCCCACCCGATCCGCGAGCTGCTGCGCGCCGATGATCGCTTCCTGTGCCTTCTCCGTGTACTTGTTGATGTTCATGTCCCTGCCGGCAGCCCGTGAAGGGCGGCCCTACACGTCCTCTGGCTGGCGGCCGGCAAAGGGCCGCCTCACCTGTCACATGTCCGCATTCCTCAGTGCTTCGCTCCGGCGGACTGGTGCCCGAATCAACCGGCCTGCGAATCCCGAGCGCCGGGCCTCGGGCGCCCGAACCTCATCTCTCCAGCCTGGCCAGCGCCTCGTAGTGCTCGCGCTGGTCCCGGCTGAGCGAGCGGGGAAGCTGCACCTCGATCGTGGCGTACAGATCGCCGCGCTCGTCGGGCCGTCCGATGGCCGGCATGCCGTGCCCTTTCAGCCGGAACACCTGGCCGCACTGCGTGGTCTCTGGGATCTTCAGGCGCACGGTACCGGTCATCGTCGGCACTTGCGCTTCGCCGCCCAGCACGGCGATCGTCACCGGCACGACCACCCTGGTGTGCAGGTCGTGCCCCTTGCGCTCGAACACCGGGTGCGGCTTGAGGCGCACGCGGAGATACAAATCTCCGGCCAGGCCGCCGTTCGACCCCGATTCCCCCTCGCCGGCGGCGCGAACGCGGGAGCCGTCCTTCACGCCGGCGGGGATACGCACGTCCACGCTGCGCGCGTGGCCGCCCTGCTTGATCGAGATGCGTCGCATCGCGCCGTGGAACGCCTCCTCGAGCGTGAGCTCCACTTCGTGCTCGATGTCCCGCCCTTTCTGCGCGCGCGGCGCCCGCGCTCGCGCGCGGCCGCCTTCCGCTGCGCCGCCGCCGAAGAAGGTCTTGAAGAAGTCGGAGAAGGGATCCTCGTTGCCGAAGAGTTCGCGCATCTCCTCGTCGCTCATGGTGCGGTAGCCGCCCGGCCCGCCCATGTTGATCGTCCACGTGCCGCCGCTCTCGCCGACGCCGCCGCCGAACGGGGAGCCACCCGGCCAGGGCTGCCCCTGCTGCTGCGCCTGCTCGTAGAGCCGCCAGTTCGCGCCGAGCTCGTCGTACTTCCGGCGCTTCTCGGGATCGGCAAGCACCTCGTACGCCTCGTTGATCTCCTTGAACTTCGCTTCCGCTGCCTTGTCCCCGGGGTTCACGTCCGGATGGAACTTGCGCGCGAGCTTCCGGTAGGCCTGCTTGATGTCCTTGGCAGGCGCCGACTTGGAGACGCCGAGCGTCTGGTAATAGTCCTTGAATTCCATTTCTCGAATGGCCGAGTCCTTCGCACCCCGCCACGCTCGCCTCGCTCGCTCTTCGCCGCTCCGTTCGTGCTTTCCGTTTGCTTTTCTCAGTGCAGGTCAGAGACCCACCATTTCACTGATCCGCTGTATCTCTTGCGCCAACCGGCGGCGCGCGTCGGGACGCGACGGATCGTCCTTCATCAGTGGCCGCATGCGCTGGACCGCTTCCGCGATCGTCAGCAGCCGCTGGACGCCGGCGAGGTTGACGCCCGCTTCCTCGACGAGGTGCTTGATCAGCCGCAGCCGCTCGAGCTCCTCGCGTGAGTAAACGCGCATGCTGCCGATCGTGCGCGGCGGGCGGACGAGCCCGAGCCGCTCGTACTTGCGCAGCGTCTGCGGATGCATGTCCAGCAGTCGCGCGGCCATGCTGATAAAGTAAAGATCGTGTTCGACCGCCACGTCTGTTCCCCGCCAACTTGCGTCGATCCAAGTGTAGTACTTGATACGACTCGTGTCAATCGTACGCGGGGCTGATGGACGTCCACGTCGCAGATCTCATCGTCATCGCCCTCCTGATCCTCCTCGAGGGCCTCCTCAGCGCCGACAACGCACTCGTCCTCGCGATGCTCGTGCTCGGGCTGCCGCGGCGGCAGCAGCGCAAGGCGCTGCGCTACGGCATCCTCGGGGCCTTCGCGTTCCGCATCGCTGCCATTCTGCTGGCCGTCCACCTCATTCAGCTGGGATGGGTGAAGCTCGTCGGCGCGGCGTACCTCCTGTGGCTGTCCTACAACCACTTCTACGGCCACCCCGAGGGTGCCGACCGGCGGGCGATTCGCAAGGCGACGCCGTGGCTCGGCCTCAGTGCGTTCTGGGCCACCGTCGTCAAGGTCGAGCTCACCGACATCGTGTTCGCGATCGATTCGATCCTCGTCGCCGTCGCGATGTCGAACAAGACGTGGGTGATCATCACCGGCGGCATTCTCGGCGTGATCATGATGCGGCTGGTGATCGGAACGCTGCTGACGCTGGTGCGCCGTTATCCCGCGCTCGTCGACGGAGCTTTCATCATCATCGCGTGGGTCGGCATCAAGCTGGTGATCGAGTACCTGAACAGCGCGGGGTTCATCGGCTGGCACGTCAACCAGTGGTTCTCGTTCGCGCTGATCATCACCATCTTCGGCATTGCCTACCTGTACGCGCGCAAGCAGGGGCCGGCGGCGGTCGACCAGGACGACGACGCGACCGAGCTGCTCAAGCGGGAGGACGCGCTCAAGCCGCCCAGGGAAGTGACCAAGTGAGCTGAGTCAGGTAACGATCTTCAACTGGATCGCCTTCGACTCGCCCTCGTCGAGCGTCACGGGCGCCGCTCGCCCCTTCAGATGGTCGAGCACTTCGGGATCGTTCCAGTCGCCCTGCGGGAGGTACTCGACGGCGACCGCCAGGTAGTCGCCCGGTGGGAGGTTCCGCACTTTGAAGCGGCCCTCCTGGTCCGGCCGGGCCATAGCCTGGTAACGCGACTGCGGAAGCGCCCATCTCGCCGGATCGGCGGCGAAAACGACCACCGTGTAGTCCTTCACCGGGTTGCCCGCGCTCGTGGTCACCGTTCCGTTGATCTCCGTCGCCCGGGTGGTGACGACGACGTCGATGCCGCTCACCGCGCCGCCTGGCTTGAAGTCGAATCCCGTGTCGGTAACGTCCTGTCCTTCGACGTGCACCGCCTTCAGCACCCATCCCGGCGGCAGTCCGAACACCCGAACCACACGCGGTCCAGAGAGGCCGCGCAGCTCGAACGAGCCGTCAGCGCGCACGCCGCCCGGCGGCCCCTGGCCGGGTCCTGCGGGCAGCATCAGCGTGGGCTCGTTCTCCGTGCTGTTCATGACGATGCGGATCCCGGACAGTGAGGTCGGCTGCGGCCCGCCTTCGAAGGACAGACGCCCCGAAGCCGTCGCGCCCTTCGTCGTCACCACGACCAGGCCCGAGACGTCCTCGCCGGCGACCGTGACCGGAACGCTGGCGAACTCCGGCTCCTGGGCGGTCCCGCCGCCCGCCTCCATCCGCGTCGTGATCATCACGCGGTTGCCATCCCCGGTGCTCATCGAGCCGATGGTCACGCCGCGGACCTGGAGGTTGTAGTCGCCGGGGGCGATGCCGGGCAGCGTGAAATTGCCGTTTGCATCGGTGCGGCCGCCGCGGTCCATCATCGAGAACATGTTCTCGGCGCCGCGCGGCACCAGCGCGAGCATCGTGTTGGCTGCCGGCTGGCCGTCGGATCGCACGACCATGCCGGCCACTCTGGCGAGCTTCACGGGCGCGAGCGGAAAATCGGTGCCCGTCGCCTCCTGTCCAAGGGTCAGCCTCACGCGCTGCGCTTCCCCCGCCGACGTCGTACCCGGGTAGTACGTCGCGGCGTACCCGGACGCCGCCGGCCCGGCCGACACATTCACCATCCCGGTCATTTCGACCATGCCGATCTCGGCCCCCCGGTAGGTCGCGCTGACGTAGTAGTCGCCCGGCGGCAGACCGAAGATCCGGTACTGGCCGAGGTCGTTGGTCTGGGAGCCGCGGCCGGCCGGCAGCAACCGCCGCCTGCCGTTGCTCCAGGCTGACCGCAACGCCATCACCATGGCGTCGGCGACCGGCTCGCCGAACTCGTCGACAACGCGCCCGGCAATCACGCTGCCGCGGGGGAGGGGGATGTCGGCCTTGTCGACGAGCTGTCCGTCGGCGAGCTCGATCGGCTTGCCCGACTCGAACGCGCGCGTCTGCCCGTACTGCACCGTCACGTACCCCGACTTCATGGCCGACACGGTGAACCGGCCTGCCGGCAGCTCCGCGAACTCGTACCGCCCGGTCGCGTCGGTCAGCATCGTCTTCGGCGCGACGTCCTGGCCGAACAGCCGGACCTGCACGCGCCGGATCGGCTGGCCCGTGTCGGCGGCGAGAATCCTGCCGCGGATGCGGCCGGTGCCCGTCTTGAACGTACGTCCCGGCGGAGCCATCGGCATGACGCCCTGGCCGTCGAACGTAACGACCTGGCGCTCCCGTGCGACACCAGCCGGCGGCGCGAGGAGGACTATGCTGGCGACGAGCAACGTGAACTTTCGCATTTCTGAACCTCGAGGACCAAATCCCTCCCTGGATCCTAGACCCGATCGGACTATCAATCACCCGATAGTCGATCGCCGCTCGCGCCATCGGCCCATCGCCCGATCGCCCGATCGCGCATAAGACGCTGCCCGGGGACGGATTGTTGTTACCGGCTTGCCATCCGGGCCACCGCGAGGGCCATGGCGCTGGCCAGGACGCCGGCCAGCGTGGGCGTAATGATGCCGTAGCCGGCGCCGCCGGTAGCGAAATGGACGACTGCGAGGGTCGGGACGCCGACCAGGACGGAGATCAGGCCGTCGGCGGGCCCCACTTCTTTCACGTACAGCGCGGCGACGACCGGCACAAACAGCACGACGGTCAGCAGGGAATAGAAGACCGTCAGGGCCGACAGGATGTCGGCGAACTGGAGCGCGAGCACGAGACCGCACACGGTCCCCAGAATGGCGGACGCCCGCGCCGCCCGCAGCACGTCGGCGTCCGCAGCGTCCGGCCGCACATATCCCTTGTACAGATCGCGTGAGGCGGACGTCGACAGCATGAAGAGCACGGCGTCGGCCGAACTGACTTCCGCCGAGAACACCGCCGCGAGCGCCAGCCCGCCCACAGCCGGGTGCAGCGCTCCGGCGAGCACCGACGGCAGCGCTGAGTCCGCCACCTTCAAATCCGGATAGAGCGCGCGCGCCGCGAGGCCCAGCACAGGCGGCGCGAAGCCGAAGATCAGCATCGTGACGCCGGCCCACGCGATTCCGGCTCGAACGGCAGCCGGGTCGCGCGCGCCGTACGCCTTCTGCAGCAGGCCCGGCGAGACGATGAAGGCGGGCGCGAGCATGAACACAAAACGCCATCCCGGCGCGCCGCCGCTGCTGAAGAAGTTGACTCGCTCTCCGGCGCCAGCGGTCGCGTCGCTCCAGCCGCCGGCAGCCGCCAGGGCCAACGGCGCCGCAACGGCGAAGCCGGCGAGGATCACGGCCAGCTGGACGCGGTTGACTACCGCGGAACTCAGGAGACCGCCGGCGATGAAGTACCCCGCCGCGATCGTGGCGCCGGCAACCGTGCCAGCAGGACGGGGAAGGCCTGCGACGACGTCCAGCACCACGGCGATGCCGATGAACTGTGCCGCCAGGATGCTCAGGGTCCCGATCCAGATGAGCAGCGCGACAACGCCCCGGAGCGACCGGCCGTAGTGCCGTTCGAGGAAGTCGCCGACGGTCAGGTCGTCGTGCGCCTTGGCTTCGCGCCAGATGCGCGGGCCGATCCAGAACGCGAGCAGCAGCGTGCCGATCCCCGCCGAGCCATTCCACCACCACGCGCTCAGGCCCGCCGTGTACCCGAGTGCCGTCGCGTTGACTGTCGTCCCAGCGCCGATGTTCGCTGCCAGGATGGTGGAGAAGATGAGCGCGGGGGAGAGCCCGCGGCCGGCGACGAAGAAGTCCCTGCCGCCGCGCACGCGTCGCCCGATCCACAGTCCGATGCCGACCAGCAGGGCGGAGTAGGCGATGAGGAGCGCGAGGGTGACGGGCACTATCTCAGCGATTCAAATCGCGCACGGCAGGGTAGCCAGGCACGCCGGTCGCCTCGCGGACGGCACGCAGAATCGACTCGACCACCGCCTCCGTTGCCGTCTGGCCGATGGTCGTCAGGTTCACTTCGCCGGTGTGTCTGCCGGTCGCCAGCGCGAAGATCAGGTCGCCGTCGCTCATGGTGTGCGCCGGAACGATCGCGCGCGCGAACCCGTCGTGCGCCATCGTGGCGATCCTCCGGGCCTGCGCCTTGGTGAGGCGCGCGTTGGTCGCCACCACCCCCAGCGTCGTGTGCTGACCGAGGCTCTCGGGTGCCCCCTCTCGGATCACCTTGCGGGCGTCCGAGAATCCCTTGCCGTCGCGCGATCTCACGCCGGCGACGATCCGGCCGGTCGCGGGATCCACGACGTCGCCGCGCGCGTTCACCGCGACGAGCGCCGCGACGATGATGCCGTTCGGCAGCGTGACCGCGGCGGTGCCGATGCCGCCCTTCATCGCGCGATCGAAGCCGCCGGACTTGCCGACCGTCGCGCCCGCGCCGGCGCCAACGCTGCCCTCGGCGACGGGGCCGCTCGCGGCCGCCCGGGCGGCCTGGTAACCGCAATCGGCGCCGGGCCGGATGCGCGGGTTGCCGACGGGAAGATCGAATAGCGAGGCCCCGGGCACGATCGGCACGAAGGCGCCGCCGAACGCGAACCCCACCTTCTGTTCCTCGAGATAACGCATGACGCCGGCCGCCGCGTCGAGGCCGAACGCGCTCCCGCCCGACAGGACCACCGCGTTGATCTTGTCGACGAGCACGTCGGGCGCGAGCAGGTCGGTCTCGCGCGTTGCCGGAGCGGCGCCCCGAACGTCGACGCTGGCGACCGCGCCGCCTTCGGCGATCACGACCGTGCACCCGGTGGGACGCTCCGCGAGCGTGTGATGGCCGACCGTGATGCCCTCGACGGCGGTCAGGCCCCTCTGCGCGGCCTGGCGCACCGGGGCTGCCGAACCAGCCTGCAACGCGGGCACGGCGCCACCGGCAAGGCTGATGACGAAAGCGGACGGGAGGAGGACGGCAAGCGAAGCGTGTCTGTTCATGTGCCTGCCCCGACGCTCAGCGGGCGCCCGTGAAGGTAGCGCTGATACGTCTCCGTCACCGCGTCGGCGAGCGCGTCGATGAACCGAGGGTGATCGTTGACGGCGGCGGCGCGCACCATCGGCAGGCCGACCTCGCGGCACACGGCGACCGCCTCGACGTCGAGATCGTACAGCACCTCGATGTGGTCGCAGAGGAATCCGAGCGGCGCGACGACCGCCGCGCGCAGGCCGGCCTGCCGCTGGCCGCGCAGGTAGTCGCAGATGTCAGGGCCGAGCCAGGGGTCCTCGAGACGTCCGCTGCGGCTCTGGTACACCACCGCGTGGGCACCTGCCTCACCGAGGCGCGCCATCACCAGCCGCGCGCTCTCCTCGATCTGCTGCCGGTATGGATACCGGTCCGCCATCGAGACCGGGATGCTGTGCGCGGTGAAAATCAGCCGCGCCTCACTGCGGACCTGCGCGGGGAGCCGATCGAGCGCCTCCCGCACGCGATCGGCGTTCGCTTCGATGAACCCCGCGTGCGTGTGCCAGTCGCCGACGTACACGACCGCGACGTCCGCCAGCCCGCGCGCGGCCAGCGCCGCGCGCGCCTCCTCCACGTTCTCCCGGTACTGGGTGCAGCTCGAGTAGCTGCGGTGAGCCGCCGCGATCACGCCGACAGCGCGGCGCACGCCCTTGCGCGCCATGTCCGCCAGGGTATCGGCGAGGTAGGGATGCCAGTTCCGCATGCCGACGTGGACGGGCAGCGGCAGTCCCCGATCGCGCAGCCTCGAGCGGAGCGCGTCGGCCTGCCGCAGCGTCAGCGCCGTCAGCGGCGAGACGCCTCCGAACCGCTCGTAGTGGTGCGCCACCTCCTCGACGCGCGAGGGAGCGACCCGCCGGCCGCGCAGCACGTTGGCTAGGAACGGTCGCACGTCGGAGAGGCCCTGCGGCCCGCCGAAAGCGACGACCAGCACCGCATCGAACGGGGACACGCGGCCATGGTACCCTAGGCGCGATGCGCACGCTCGCGTCAGCGCCGGCGCACGCGGCCGTGCAGCGCCTGGTGTCGCTCGACGTGTTCCGGGGCCTGACGATGGCCTCGATGGTCATCGTCAACAACCCGGGCGACTGGAGCAGCGTCTACGCGCCGCTGCTGCACGCGCCCTGGCACGGCTGGACGCCCACCGACCTCATCTTTCCCTTCTTCCTCTTCATCGTGGGGGTCTCAGTCACGCTGTCGCGGAAGAGCGCGAGTTGGGCCACGATCGCTCGCCGCGCCGCCATCATCTTTGCGCTCGGGCTCTTCCTGAGCGGCTACCCGCGGTTCGATGTCGCGACGTGGCGCATTCCCGGCGTGCTGCAGCGCATCGCGATCTGCTACTTCATCGCGGCAGCGATGTATCACGCGATCACGAGTCGACGTCGCGCAGCCGGCAGGCGCGAACGGCAGACCGAAGGCGAACTTCTGCCTCGAGGCGGAAGCTACGACGCCGGGGAGCCGGTTCTCGTCACGGCGCTGGCACTCGGGCTCGCGCTCGCCTACTGGGCGATCCTCATGCTCGTGCCGCCGCCCGGCGGCGCGGCGGGCGACCTCTCGCCCGAAGGCAACCTGGGCGCGCACATCGATCGGGTGTTCTTCGGCAGCCACATGTGGCGGCCTCGGTGGGATCCGGAGGGGCTCCTCAGCACCATTCCGGCCATCTCGACGACGCTGTTCGGCCTCCTTGCCGGCCTGTGGCTGCGGACCGACGCGCCGGCCAGCCGGAAGGCCGGCGGGCTCTTGATTCTCGGTCTCGCCATGGTCGGCCTGGGATTCCTCTGGGGCGCGGTGTTTCCGATCAACAAGAACCTGTGGACCAGCTCCTATGCCGTATTCACGGCCGGGGCGGCGTCCGTCTTCCTCGGCGCCTGCATGGGGGCGATCGACGTGCGCGGCTGGCGGGGCTGGACGAAGCCGTTCGTCATCCTGGGCACGAACGCAATCACGCTGTACGTCGTCTCCGGGCTGCTCGCCGACACGCTCGGCATCATGCGCGTCACCGGCCAGGACGGCTCCTCCGTGTCGCTCGCCCGATACATCTACCTATCGTTCTTCCTCCCGCTGGCTTCGCCGAAGAACGCGTCGCTGCTCTACGCGATGGCCAACCTCGCGGTCCTCTTCGTTCTCCTCGCCTGGCTGTATCGACGCCGCATCTTCCTGCGTGTATGACGCTGCGCGGGTTCAACCTCCCGCGGCCGGTCTGGCTCCTCGGCTGGGTGAGCCTCTTCACCGACATGGCCACGGAGATGGTCTACCCGCTGCTGCCGATCTTCCTGACGCGCGTGCTCGGCGCCGGTGCGATGTCGCTCGGCATCATCGAGGGCGCGGCCGAGGCGGGCAACAGCGCGCTCAAGATCGGGTCGGGCTGGCTGGCCGACCGCACCGGCGCGCCGAAACGGCTCGTGGTCGCCGGCTACACGGTGTCCTCGGTCGCGCGGCCGTTGATCGCGGTCGCGACGAGCTGGCCGCACGTCCTCGGGGTCCGCTTTGCCGACCGGCTCGGCAAAGGCATCAGAGGCGCGCCCCGCGACGCGATGCTGGCCTGGTTCGCCGACCCCGCCATCCGCGGCCGCGTGTACGGCTTTCACCGCGCGATGGATCACGCCGGCGCGGTCGCCGGACCCATGCTCGCGTCGGCGTTTCTCTTCCTCTTCCCCGGCGAGTACCGGCTGCTGTTCGCCCTGACGATCGTCCCCGGCCTTCTCGTCATCCTGGTGCTGCTTCGCGTCCCTGGGTCGCCCGACGCCGCCTGCTCCGGCGACAGCCGGGGACCTTCTGCTGCGGTCGACGATCACGGATCCACCGCACCACGACCCTCCGCCACCGGGCTGCCGTCCGCCTTCTGGAAGGCGATGGCCATCATCTTCATCTTCATGCTGGGGAATGCGAGCGACGCATTCCTCCTGCTGCGGCTGAGCGATCTCGGCATCGCCGTGGTGTGGATTCCGCTGCTGTGGTCGGCGCTTCACATCGTCAAGACGATTACCTCGCTGGGCGGCGGCGTCCTCTCCGATCGCCTGGGGCGCCGCCTCCTGATCGCCCTTGGCTGGCTGGTGTACGCGGCCGTGTATCTCGGGTTCGCGTGGTCGGACACGGCGGCCGCCACGATCGTCTTCTTCCTCTCGTACGGCATCTTCTTCGGCCTCACTGAGGGCGTCGAGAAGGCGTGGGTGGCTGACCTCGCGCCCGCCGCACAGCGCGGCACCGCCTTCGGCATCTACAACGGCATGCTCGGCATCGGCAGCCTGGCCGCCAGCGTGCTGTTCGGGTACCTGTGGACGCGAATCTCGCCGCAGGCGGCCTTCGCGACCGGCGCGACGCTCGCGCTCGCCGCAAGCGGCCTGCTATACTCCGTCTTTTCCTCGAGCCGCGAAGCGCACGCATGACGTGGTCGCAGCCGGCACCAGTGGCATCCACGGTCCGCATGATCATTGGCCGTCAATCCAGTTCAACCGATCGACGATGAACCGGTCGCGCGTTCGTGAATCCCCGAGTCGTCGGACGCGTCGCCTGGTTCGCCCGACCGGCCGATCGCAGATCGCCCGGTCACCCGCTCGCCGGATCGCCCGATGAAACGCGTCCTGGTCACCAACGACGACGGCGTGCACTCCGAGGGCATCCACGCGCTTGCGACCGCGCTGGAGTCGCTCGGGTCTGTGATAATCGTCGCGCCCCACCTCGAGGCGAGCGCCATCGGCCACGCCCTCACGCTCAGGCGGCCGCTGCGGATGGAACAGCTGGGCGATCGTGTGTACGAGGTGGACGGCACGCCCAGCGACTGCGTGAACATCGCGATCTCGCAGATCTTCCGCGGCCTTCCCGACCTGGTCGTCTCCGGGATCAACAAGGGCTACAACCTGGGAGACGACGTGACGTATTCGGGAACCGTGGCAGGCGCGCTCGAAGGCGCGCTGCTCGGGGTGCCCAGCCTCGCGGTTTCGCTCGAACGAAGCGAGCCGCCGTATGACTTCGGGCCTGCAGCCTCGGCGGCCGCCACGATCGCCGGCGAGGTGCTGCGGGCGGGGCTGCCCCCGAGGGTCTTCCTCAACCTGAATGTGCCATCGGGAACGCCCCGGGGATTCCGGGCGACGTTCCAGGCCCGGCGGAACCACGTGACCGTCGTCGCCGAGCGCACGGACCCGCGCAACCGTCCGTACTACTGGATCGAGGAAGGGCAGAACGACTGGGAACCGCACGACCGATCGGACTACCAGGCCGTTCGCGACGGATACATCTCGGTCACGCCGCTCCAACCGGATCTCACGGCGCACGACACGCTCGAGCTGGTCGAGAGCCTCACCAAACGGGGACACGCAGCGTTCCTCGAATAGTGGATGTCGACCGGTGATGGACGCCCGGCCGGCCAGCAGTGTTTCGTGCTGAGACGAGTTGAGCCTGCGCGTTTTTTGGGGCTATAGTGTCCCGCTCGAGGAGGAGAGACACCATGCGCTTTCTATACGCGTCACTCGTCGCGGTCGCCGTTGCGGCCGTCCCCGTCGCGCTCGTGGCGCAGGACGCCGATCGCAAGGTCGCCGGCGGCGGCATCACGGTCCAAGGGTGGCAGGGAAGGGTCGATGCCGGGGCTGCGAAGAAGGGGATGACGATCAACGACTCGAAGTTCGCCTCCGACGGGGACGCGCTTCGCCTCACGGTGGGTCCGGCCGCCAGCTACTGGAACCCTGCGAACACCGTCAAGGGCGATTACACCGTCAAGGCGACCTTCCGCGAGCCGAAGATCGACGCGAGCCACCCGCATCCGTACGGCATCTTCATCGGCGGCAGCAACCTGGACACGGACAAGCACTCGATGCTGTATTGCGTCGCCTACAGCGACGGGACGTTCCTGGTTCGCGGGTTCAGCGGCGGAACGGTATTCAACGTCGCGAAGCGCGGGCCGCACGCGGGGGTCAACAAGGCGGGCGCCGACGGCAGCGTCACACAGGAGATCGGCTGGACCGTCAAGGGCGATCGCGCCGAGTGCCTGATCAACGGGCAGGTGGTGGCCGGCTTCAACACGGCGGACATCGTCGGACCGGGCAAGCTGGAAACGACCGACGGCGTCTACGGTCTGCGTGTCAGCCACAACGTGGACGTGACGGTGACGGGGCTTGGGGCAAAGTGAGAGGTCAAGGGGTGTGGAGCTGATGTGAGGAGGGGTGCG
Organism: Vicinamibacterales bacterium; assembly: GCA_048594975.1. GTDB lineage: Bacteria > Acidobacteriota > Vicinamibacteria > Vicinamibacterales > 2-12-FULL-66-21 > JBMDXB01. The sequence goes on from JBMDXQ010000004.1 coordinate 28,073, forward strand.
GCTTTGGTCGGGCCGCATCCTGTTATAGAATAACTTCTTCGATGCACGCGAGTCCCGGTCGTGTGCAGCCCTCCGAGACAGTTCAGGCTCATGTCGGGGCGTGGCTCAGCCTGGTAGAGCACTCGGTTCGGGACCGAGGGGTCGGTGGTTCAAATCCACTCGCCCCGACCACTTTTCGCCGCAGCGGTTGCGGTTTTTTTGCAGAAAACCGGAAAAGGTGCCCTCAGCGTGAGGCGCCTTTTCTGTTTGCGGCTGCCAGCCCTTGGAGTGTTCACGGAAGACGGCGCGAGCCACTCCCGCCTCTCGCGACTCTGCCTGCTGCTCAGCAGTGTCCCGAACCGTTGCAGCGTCGCGCCGTGTCGACCCCGAAAGCAGCGACGCCGCCGCTTGATCGGCGACCTTGATGCCCTCGAACTTGTCGGTCGAGTTCCGCTAGCCCGGAATATTCATGAACGTGAAGGTCAACTCGGCTCATTCGCTCCGAAAACCACTTCCGTGCCGACAAAACGTCGCTGCGGCGACTTCCACGCCAGCGCGCACAGAACGCGCGCCGGGGGCCCCCGACTTGTCGGCGGCAGCGTGGGGCCCAGACACCCCACGCGGATTTCTGGCGCCTCCGCGACGTTTTATCGACTGACGTTTGCGCGGCCTACTCCAAGGGTTTTCTGCACGAACGGGCCGCCTCGACCGCAGGAGTTCATGAATATTCCGGGCTAGAGGGCAGGCGCGGGACGACCGACGACGGATTCATACACCGAACCACTTTCATCACGTCGGCTTGTCAGATCGTGCAGACCGATCGATGCTGGGAGTCAACGTCTGACGCAGCCGTGCACGACAGGCCTCGTGGGCTCCCCGGTGCTATTCTGGTCACACGGCTCATGTAGCTGGAGCTGACTCGTGAGAATCCGCACGGCTGTCCTGCGCCGGGCCGCAACGCTCGGCGTCTTCCTCCTGTCGGCGGCCGCCGCCGCCCAGGAACCCGTAAAGGTCCGCACCGTCGTCCGTCCCGTCCTGAACATGTACTCCGCCCCGAGCCCCGACGTGGACGTCGTCTCGCAAGCGATCTACGCCACGCCGGCGACCATCCTTGAAGAGAAGGCCGGCTGGACCAGGATCAGGACGCCGGATGATTACACCGGCTGGGTGGAATCGTCGGCGCTCGTCGAGACGTCGCCGGGGCCGTATGGCGCAGCGAAAAACGTCGTAGAGGTGCGCAGCCTGTTCGCGCACATCTACCGCGAGGACAGCGTCACGAAGCACGCGCCGGTGCTGACGGTACCGTTTGAGACCCGACTCGAAGTGGACGCTGAACGGGCGACTTCATCGGATCGATGGGTCCCCGTCAAGCTGCCGGACGAACGCCGCGGCTGGATCCAGAACGGTGACATCGCCCCAGCCGCCGGTCGGCTGACGATCGACGACAGCATCGCTCTCGGCAGGACCTTCCTGGGCCTTCCGTACACGTGGGGCGGCACCTCGTCATTCGGGTTCGACTGCTCGGGATTCACGCAAATGCTCATGCGCCAGCGCGGCTACCTGATGCCGCGCGACGCGAAGGACCAGGCGACCTGGAGCGGCCTCGTCCCGGTGACGCGCAGCGACCTGAAGGCGGGCGACCTGGTGTATTTCGGTCCTTCGGAGACGCGCATCACCCACACCGGCATGTACATCGGTGCCGGGCAGTTCATCAACGCGACCACTTACGAGCGGCCGACAGTCCGCATCGACAACCTCGACGATCCGCACTGGGCAAAGCTGTTCGTCGCAGCCCGGAGGGTGAAGCCATGAACCGGCGGGACTGGATGAGGACGGCGGGAACGGCGGCGGCGGCGGCGGCGCTGCCCGTGGACGTGTTCGGCCGCGGCGGGGCGCCGGACGGCGGCGCGAAGCTGGAGACCGAGATCGTGCGGCTCGCGCTGCGGCACACCTGGACCACGACGATGTCGTCCAGCGACTACCGCGACGTCATCTATACGCGCTACACGAGGGACGGCGTGACCGGGCTGGGCGAGGGCGCGCCCATCGTCCGCTACAAGGAAGACGCGAAAAGCGCCGCGGCGATGCTGCGGAGCGTCCGCGGACTCGTCGAAGCGGCGGATCCGTGGGCGTACGAGAAGCTCCTGGGCAGGGTCTCCGCGACCGTCAAGGGAGAGCACGCGGGCAAGGCGGCGCTCGACATCGCCCTGTTCGATTGGCTCGGGAAGCGGATGGACGTGCCGGTCTACCGGCTGTTCGGCCTCGATCCCGCCGACGCCCCGGTCACGACGATGTCGATCGGCGTCGACACGCCGGAGATGACGAAGCAGAAGGTGGAGGAAGCCGCGGACTTCCCGGTCCTCAAGATCAAGATGGGTATCGGCAAGGACGAGGCGACCCTCAAAGCCATCCGCGCCGTGACGAAGAAACCGCTGCGCGTCGACGCCAACGAGGGGTGGAAGACCAGGGAAGAGGCGCTGCGCAAGATCCAGTGGCTCGAGCAGGACGGAGCCGTCGAGTTCGTCGAGCAGCCGATGCGCGCCGACATGATGGCGGAGCACGCCTGGCTGCGCGAACGAGTGAAGATGCCGATCATCGCCGACGAGGCATGCACCGAGATCGCCGCGATTCCGGCGCTCGCCGACGCATACGACGGCCTCAACGTCAAGCTGGACAAGGCAGGCGGCATACTCCAGGCGCGTCGCTGGATCACCATCGCGCGCGCGCTCGGGATGAAGACGATGCTCGGATGCATGGTGTCGAGCTCGATCAGCGTCTCCGCCGCGGCACACCTGTCGCCGCTCGTCGACTACGCCGACCTGGACGGCAACCTGCTGATCAGCAACGACCGTTATCGCGGCGTGACGGTGAAGAACGGACGACTGGTCCTGCCGACGGGCGGGGGGCTTGGTCTGACGAAGCTCTGACCGGATCGGGGGGCGGTCCCGGTCACCGGCGCGCGCCTGCGGTCAATCGCCCTTACCTAGGCGGCTCACCTGCAGTCTGACCGTTCTCCGGCGTACGGATTGCGTACGCGGAGGGCGGCGGCGACGTGATTACCAGCGAGAACGCGCGACATCACCCCGACGCGGTCCGGGAACACCTCGAAGCGATCCTCGAACGAGCGCTGACCGGCTATCACGGCGACGAACTCCACGGAGGCGGCCGCTGGGTCGAGGACCGCATCCTCGATGCCGCCCTCGTACCGGTGGCGCGTGAGGCGTTCCACGACGCGGATGACCTGCCGGATGATGCGCACGTCCTGCACATTCTTCACACCGCGTCGATGTCGCTGCTCGGCGAGGGCTACCACGCCATCGCCCTGGCCGAGCCCGGCCGCCGCTTCGTCGTGAAGTACGCGAAGCACCCCACGCCGGTGCCGCCCCTTGGAGAGGCGCCATCCGCGTCACCGGCTGACTGGGCGCGCGATTACGGGGTGCGCGACGACGGCACGCTGCACCCGGCGATCTGGCAGCACATCCGGGCGTTCGAAGCCTACGGCCCCCTGGCGGTGTGCAGCCGCGTCTATATCGCGGACGCCGCGTTCGACGTCCTCGTCCCCTCGGAACAGCGGATGCTCGAACGGTTTCGCTCGATCGGCATCGTCCGATCGCTCGGGCCGAGCGCCGGAGCCCTGCGGGTGGCCTACCCGGTCGATTTCGCCCCGCACAAGCGTGCACCCGGCAGCGTCTCGGTATCCGTCGCCGTGGTCCAGCCGCTCGTGACGCCGATCTCGACTGCCATCGAACGGTCGCTGCGGGGCGGCGATGTGTCGACCGCCCGCGACCTGGAGGCTCGGTACCACGCGTTCACGCAGCAGCTGTGGCGGTGCGGCGTGTCTCACCTGGACTTCTCGCTGCTGAACATCGGGGTCGTAGGACCAGACGCCGGCGGGCGGCTGCAGATCTTCGATCCGCACATGGGAGAGATCGACGTCGCCGGCGGGGGAGACGTGCGCGATCCGCTCTTGCCCGACGCCGGGCAGCTCTCCGTCGATCACGTCCTGCGTTCGTCGCGCGACGGCAGCCGGTGGGCGCTGTGGCGCGTGCAGCAGGACGTGTCGGCGTCGGACGAGGTGCCGCCGCGGGGCGCCGATGCGGCTGCTGCGCTCGTGCGCGAGTTCCATGATGCCTCCGAAGGACTCGAGGAAGGCCGCGGCTCCTTCGGCTTCGAGCGCTTCGACCGCACGTGGCACCAGCGCCGCACGCACGTGGCCAACACCGTGATGTATGCGCAGCTCTGGGCGCTCCTGCGGCACGCGATCTCTGACCTGGTCCGCGAGACGCTCGATCCCGGCGCGCAGGGTACCGTCTACGACCGCCCACTCCAGGTGCTCGGAATGCACGACGACCGCCCGCTGCCGCAATTCCGCGCAGGCCTGCGGCCGTACGAAGACCATCCGCTGATCGTGGTGGCGAACCTGTCGGACGAAGGGTCGCGGCGCAGCAAGCACTGGGGCCGCGTGCAGCTGCCGCCGGAGCTGGACGTGCAGGAAGACGCGGCCATTCATTACCATCTGCGCGACCTCTTCACCGGCGAGATGTACGTGAGCCCCGGCGACGTGCTGGCCCGCCGCGGGTTCATCGTCGGGCTCGCGCCGCACGAGCTGCACGTCCTTCGCGTCGAGGACATCACCGTTGCCGACCTGGCGGTCGAGGGCACGCTGGCAGCGGACCGCGACATCCACGAGTTCCTGACGGACTGCACGAAGCGCGTCGGCGTCGTCGGCGACGTCCACGGCGAGCTCGAGGCGCTGCGGGAAATCCTGCTCGCGCTGGGGTTCGTCGACGCGCTCGGGCGCTGGTCGGCGCGCGACGGCACGCTCGTCCTCACCGGCGACGTCGGTCATGGCCGACACCTCCAGGAGGTGTTCGACTTCATCCACCGCCTGGCCGGCCAGGCGCATACCCTGGGCGGCCGCATCGTCTGGACGCTCGGCAATCACGACCTGTTCGTCGATCGCGAGGGCGGCCAGGGGGGCGAGGACTCGCTCGGCTACCGGCTGTGGCCCACGATCCGGGAAGCGGCGCTGCACCCGGAGCGACACCCCGGTCTGCGGGTGCAGGCCGCCTGGTTCGAGTACGGGAAGCTGTTCGTGCACGGCGGCATCCTGCCCAACATCGTCGAGCTCGCCCGGCGCGAGCGCGGTGCGGGCGATCCCGAGAGCGTTGCCGCCTACGTCAACGACGTGCTGCGCGAGACGCTGGTCGAGCGCGAGCGCATCGCGGCGCGCGATCTGCCGCACGAGATCTTCCGCATCGGCACGAGCCACGCGCGCGAGCGGCGCATGCCCGGCGAGATCGGCTACGAGCCGGCGGGCGTCTTCACGCCGGACCTGCGCGAGCTCGATCACTACCGATATCACGACATCTTGCTGCCTCAGGTCGTCGGCCACACCGCGAGCCGGCGCGGAGAGATCCGCTATGCGCCCGGATCGTGGCTGCGCCGCGACTACATCGCGATCGACGTCGGCCGGCAGCACGGCACCGGCAATGGCGGCCTGCTGCTGACCGACTTCGGCTGGGTGGCGGTGACGCCGGACGGTCCCGCGCGGCTGGTCGAAGTGACGCCGCTCTTCGTCCGGGTGGCGCGCGCCGCCGTGGCGGGCCCGGGGCGCGAAGACCAGGGCGACGCGCACGTCGGGCGCATGCTCGCCGCGTATTTCGAGGCGACCAGGCCGGAGCGGCGGACCTCCGGCAACGTGCAGGACGAGCTCTTCGTGGAGTTGTCGCCCGCGCAGGTGGTCTCGCTCGAGCGCCTGATCAGCGCCACCCGGCGGACCGGCCGCTGCGTGATAGCCGCCGAGCTCGGCGACGCGCTCACAGCCTTCGCCGGGGGTACCTCGCGCGACGACGCCATCGAGGTGATCGCGGACTACCTGGACGCCGGCGGCGTGCTCATCGTCAGCGCGCGTACGCCCTTCGAGTGGTTCTACGTCCGGCTGCTGCGATCACTCGTGGTCGAACTCGGCCCGCGCTCGCGGCTGCTGGCCGGGGTGATCCCGATTCTCTCCGGCGGCCGCGAGATCTTCGCGTTCGACGACGGGGGGTTCCGGCTGCTCTCGAGCGTGCGCGGTCGCGATCCCGCCGGCGGCATCGACGCGCTCGTGAAATCCGCGGGCGCGGCACTGATCCAGGGAATGCCGACGTTCGATCCCGCCGCCACGACCTATGTCGGCGATTCGCGGGCGCCCGGCGGATGGGAAGCGGGCACTGCCGCCCGCGCCGGCATCGCCATCGATGTCGCCGACGCGATGCCCGGCGCGTCACGAAAGCCCGTGACCAGGCTCAATCGCAGCCACCACCGCGTCATGGACGTCCTCGTCGCCACCACTGCGGCACTGCGCGAGTCGGGCCGCGCCACGCTCCCTCCGCCGCCGGCGGAGGTCCGCGACACGCTGCTCTGGACGCTCGACCGGCGGCACTTTCCGCCGGGTCAGCGGCTGCGCGTCCGCGTGAACGGCAGCGGCTTCGTGCACGCCGGCATCGTGCATCCTGGCGGCGCGTGGGACCCGGTCTACAACGTCCCGCTGCTGCCGCTGCCCGAAGGCGGCCACGAGGCGGTCCTGCCGTCTGGCATCGACGCGTTCACGTTCTTCTGGACGGAAGCGCCGTGGACGGACGGCCGCCCCGGGCACTGGGAGCGCAGCCCGGACGGCCCCAGGGTGTTCACCGCACGCGGGGTACCGCTCGACACCTTACGAACAAGGGAACAAGGAATGAGGACCATGTCACGACCTTCACTGCTGCCCGACGAGGGCCCGATTCGCCAGGTCGATCGAAGCAACGAGCGGGAGCAGCCGCCCACCGACGTGATGGCCACGGAGGACCCGGACGTCATTCGCGAGTGGGCGTCGCGACACGGCGCCGAGCCGGCGACCGGCGAAGCGACGCCCTCGGGTCCCGCGACGGTGGACGTCCAGGACGGCGGCGCCGGGATCCGCTTCAACTTCCCGGGTGCAGCGCCGTTCCGGCCGATCGAGTGGGACGAGTGGCTGGAGAACTTCCGCCGCCACGGCCTGGTCTTCGTCTACGAAGCGGCGGCCCCGGGGCAGCCGCCCAGCGCTCGTTACCGGCTCGTACCCAGGCAAAAGCTGCGCACCGATCAGACGCTGCGCTGACGGCCGGCCGGATCCCGTCGAGCACCGCTGCGGTTAGGTCTCGCCTTTGGGGCCATGAAGATCGAGATCTGACGGTAGTGCCGCTTGACGACCCGTGTTCAATCAGCTACCTTGTTGAAGAAAGGTAGCTGTTCCCGAACAATGGGCGTGGAAGAGAAGTTCGCGGCAATCCGCAAGGGCCTTCTCGAATACCTCATTCTCAAGATCGTCGCGGCGAACAAGGTCTACGCCGCCGACATCCTCAAGCACCTCAGCAGCACTGACTTCGCGACCCAGGAAGGCACGCTCTACCCGTTGCTCAGCAAGATGCGCCGCGACGGCCTGCTCGACTACGAGTGGCAGGAGTCGGACGCCGGCCCGCCGCGGAAGTACTACGAGCTCACGGCGAAGGGCAGGTCGCAGCTCGCCGAACTGAACGAGTACTGGAAGGACCTCAACACGGTCATCGCGCAACTGGGGAAGTAGCCATGCAGAAAGTCGTCACCATCAACCTGAATGGCAACGCGTACCAGCTTGACGAGAGCGGGTACGAGACGCTGCGCCAGTACCTCGAGCGGGCCGAGCAGCAGCTCGAGTCGAATCCCGACCGCGCCGAGGTCATGGCTGATCTCGAGCAGGCGATCGCCGACAAGTGCCAGCGCTGCCTTGGTCCGTCGAAGGCAGTCGTGAGCGCCGCAGAGGTCGATGGGATCGTCGCCGAGATGGGCCCGGTGGAGCCGCCGCCCGCCGACGGCACGGCGGCCGGCGCAGACGCGGGCACCCAGGCGAAGGACTCCCCGCGACGGCTCTATCGGATTCCGTCGGGCGCCATGATCGCGGGCGTGTGCACGGGGCTGGCCGAGTACTTCCGAATCGACGTGGCGATCGTGCGCATCGCGTTCGCCGTGTCGGCCCTGCTCACTCAGGGCGCGGCGATCATCGTGTACATCGTGATGATGTTCGTCGTCCCCGAAGCAGGGACGCCCGAGGAGCAGGCCGCCGCGGGCGGCATGCCGTTTAACGCCCGTGACGTGATCAACCGCGTCGGCAAGCGGTCGGACGAGACCACGCGCGCGCTGCGGCGGCAGCTGCGGCGCCGGCAGCGGGCTTGGCGGCGGTACGGGTGGCGGCCGGGCGCAGCCGTCGCCTACGCCCCCCAGCCCGCCGCGCAGGTGATGCTGCCGATCTTCGGCCTGGCCCAGATAGCGCTCTTCCTCGTCACGATCGCGATGCTGATCTCGCTCGTGAACACTGGCGCCGTTCTGCACTGGGAGCTTCCGCCCGACGTGCCGGTGTGGGCCGCCGCCCTGATCCTCCTCGTCGCCTATCAAATCGTCGTCTCGCCCATTCGCGCGGCGCGCCAGTGGGCGACGTACCCGCCCGGCGCCGTCGAACCGGGCGCGCCGGCGTTCTGGAACGCCGTTGGCTGGCTGCTCGGCCTGGCGTTCGCGATGTGGATCGCCTCGAACCACCTGCCCGAGATCCGAGAGTTCCTGCAGCGCCTGCCGGAGCTGTTCCGCGACTTCGCGGAGGCGATGCGCGACCTGTTCACGCAAGAGCGCTGAACACGGATCGCTCGCCATGGGTCGCGAACGGTCAGGCGCTGTGCCCGGCCCGCGTCACGATTCGTCCGCCGTCGGTCCGTAGATCTGCGGGACGGTGGAACCCATCGGCCGGAGGTAGGTCGAGAGCTGGCCGCGGTGATGGATGATGTCGAAGAGGAATCCCCACGCCGATTCGAGGCCGCGCCCCCGCATCACCTCCTGCCCGCCGAACAGGAACGGCACCTCGCGTTCGAGGTGCTCCGCGGACAGCCGTTCCAGCCGCGAAGTCACCGTGTCGTGGCTCCGATCGTAGGCGGCCAGCACCTCTCGCATGCTGGCGGGAACGGGCTCGTCCTTCCAGTCGAACACGCCCTTTTCGAGACCGTCGGCGAGCGCGGTCTCCTCAGATACGATCAGCGAGGCAATCTCCCGTGCGGTCCGTGACTTGGGATCCGGGCGGTAGTCCCCCTCGGGTATCCGCGAGAGGACCGCGCGGGTCGCGCGCGCTTCCTTCTTCCAGAACCTCAGGAACAGTGCTTTCTCGTCCATAAGACCTCCTTTGACGGAAAGCAACCTTACGGCGAATATAAGGCGAAGGTCAAGGGGCTGTGAGTGGCCCAACCGACGGCGTCGCCGACGCTGACGACTCCACCCTCGAGCACTTCGGCAAAGGCGCCCCCGCCCCAGCGCTCGCGCATCAAGGCCTGGAGACCCGGGTGTACGGCCACCATCTGCTCGCACGGTCTCGTCTCGCCGTTGATGCGCAGCAGCGCGCACCCGACCCGCAGCACGCGCCCGCGCGAGTCCTGCAGGTCGACGCCTGAAACCATGAGGTTCGCGCGCCGGGAGCTGGGATGCAGATCCGCACCGAGCGCGCCCATCAACTCGGCCCACCGCTCCCGCGAGATAATCGTCACCTGACGACGTCCGCCGCGGTTCGCGTTGCCTGACAGGCCGAGACCGGTCTCGAGGAGCACGCTCGCGACGGCATCCATCGCACCCGACCTCGCCCGTTTCAGCCAGATCGCATCCAGCCGTCCGCCCCGTTCAAGGTTCACGCTAAGATCCTCCTCCACGACACGGCGCGGCGGCCAGGTCGCGCGCGCCAACGACGCGCCACCGGCGCACGCCGTCGGAGCCGGTCACTTGGGCTACACTGGAGCACGGGAGTTTGAATGGCGAATCGAACCAAGGTCACCCAGCAGAAGCGTGCCCGCGAACGCGCGAAGCAGGAGCGGCAGCAGGAGAAGACACGCCGCCGCGAAGAGGCCAGGAGCCGCCGGGCGAACAACCCGCGTCCACAGTCCGGAGAGGATCCGGACATTGCCGGCATCATCCCCGGCCCGCAGCCAAGCCCGTGGGGTGACGACGACGTGGAGAGCGAGGAGAAGCCGTAGCATCTCCGCTCCCGCGACCCGCTGCACGCGCGTCTCTCACCGATCGGGCAGCGTCGGTCAGACGCGACCGAGTCAACCTGACCGTACGTACATCTTCAAGACGTACATCTTCAAGCACGACGAGCGCCGGAGAGAGGGAATCGTCTTCGAGTGGGTGCGGCGATCGGTAGACAGCAGGGAGGATCGCCAGGCAGCGCTGCGAGCTGCGGAGGGTTGTTTCCGGCCCGGAGGAGGCCGGAAGTCGACCTGGTTCCCTGCTGTCTACCGTTCGCGACAAGCTGGACGGAAGTCCGCTCTGCGCGAAGGTGAGCAACAGGCGTGCCGGCCGTGACTTCCTCCTGGCGCGCTGTTTCCTTAGGGAAAATGAACGTCGGGCCGACCAGCGGGACGGGCGGGAGCCAACTGGTTGGCCACCGGCCAATGAGTTGGCCGGATCGCCCCTTGTTTTGGGCGACCGCCCGCCGTCCGAAGCTTCGCGCGAGAGCGCCTTGTTCCGCCCCGCACGAGAGCTTCGGCTGGCAAGCCCAACGCTCGACGCGTCAGACTGTACGGCGTCCGCTGACCAGGCCCACGACAAACAGCACGAGCGCGATCACCAGCAGCACGTAGATGAAGTTGCCGAGCGTGTAGCCGCTCACAATGCCGAGCAGCCACAGAACGAGCAAAATCACCGCAATCGTAAACAACATCGTTCGCCCTCCTGGCCGACCTACTCAG
>JBMDXQ010000040.1:0-39460 GCA_048594975.1 Vicinamibacterales bacterium
AAGTTTCTGGCCGAATCCGCGTAGGTCGCGGACTGAAAAACCGTCGCCCCTCGGCCGAGGCGTGTTGCGCAAGTACAGACATTACGTATACTTACAGTCTGCGGTGAGGTGGCCGAGAGGCTGAAGGCGGCGGTTTGCTAAGGTCGCCCGAGATCACAGAACGGGCCTGAAATTCACGATTTCAGGCCCGTTTTTTATTGGTTCCTTGGTTGGCGTTGGCTGCCGATTGATGGTGCTCGGACCGAGTTTGGGCACACTGGCGGGCACACTGGAGGCGACACCAATGTGTGCCTATCAAGCACACGTTGTGTTACCCTGAATTCCGGTGAAGTACTTCGACTGGGACGACGCGAAGAACGCGAAGCTCAGGGCGGAGCGCGGCATCGGGTTCGAGGACGTCGTCTACCACATCGAGCGCGGTGACCTGCTCGACATCCTGGAACATCCAAACCCCGACCGCTACGCCGGCCAGCGCATCTTCGTCGTCCGGCGCGAAGACTACGTGTACCTGGTGCCGTTCGAGGACAAGCACGCCGTCTTCCTGAAGACGATCATTCCGAGCCGGAAGGCCACGAAGCAGTACCTTGGTGAGGAGCCCGACGATGAGAACTGATGAGAAGGAGTTGCTTGACTCCGTCGAACGCGGCGAATGGAAGTCCGCCAAGGGCGGGAAGCGCGAGCGCGCCCGGTACTCCCGCTACGCGAAGGCGACGTTCCGCAAGGATCGACGGCTGAACATTCGACTGTCGAGCAAGGATCTGGAGGCGATCCAGAAGCGGGCGCTCGCGGAAGGACTGCCGTACCAGACCTTGATCTCGAGTCTCCTCCACAAGTACGCGTCCGGGCGCCTCAAAGAGATCTAACCAGACGCCGCGCGGCAGGGCCAGACAGCCTAAGGCATCTGGCCCCGCGGCGCGCAGACCGCTCGCAGCTCATCAGTCCCGCTGAAGCGCCGTACTCGCTCCTCAGCCGGTTCGCGCGAGCGCAGCTACTGGCAGACTCCAACCGTCAGGTCGCGGCTCGCGCGGAAGCGCGCGAACTCCTGACGGATCTGCAATCGGGCCGCTTTGTCGTCGGAAAGGAAACCTTCGCGTGGTACCAGTCCGGCGCGCGGAAGCTGTCCGGTGAACCTGCATCCGTGGCGCCGGACCTCGGACTGGCTGTGGCCGACGTCGTCGAAGCGATCTGGAGTGAGTGGCAGATCTTCCAGCGCAGTGGCTCACGGACGATGAGCAAGCGCCTGCATGTGTCCACGCCGATCGCGGTCGTCGCGGTGCTGAATGCGACGCCGGATCGCCTCATTGCGCTGATCCACGCCGGCGAATCGATTCGCAACTTCGGTCTGGACCCTGCTGCGAACGGAGGCGAGCAGTCGCTTCGAGTCACGTTGCTCGACGAGCATGGCGCACCGATCAGCGGTGCGGAGTTTCGATCCTCACCGCAGCGGGCGACGCGCATCCTGTCCGCGGCAGGACTTCCCTGGACCCTGTCGCTCGAATCACCGAACGAGGGGGCGGACGAGGACTTGCTCGCCGCCCGACGGATGTATTTCGCCGCCGCCCTCGGCGGTCTCGTTCTGCTGGTCTGCGCGGCCTGTTACGCGATCGCGCGCGGTGTCCTTCGGGAAGCGGCCGCCGGGCGCCTGCAATCCGACTTCGTCTCTGCCGTGTCACATGAATTCCGGACTCCGTTGACCACACTGCGCCAGCTCACCGAATTGCTGGCGCACGGACGCGTCCAGGACGAAGCACGGCGGCGGCAGTACTTCGACGTTCTGCAGAAAGAGACGTCGAGACTGCATCAGCTGGTGGAGGATCTGCTCGACTTCGGACGCATGGACGCGGGCCGGCGTCAGTACCGTCTCGAGCCGGTCGATCTCTCGACGGTGGTCCGCGAAGGCATCGAGGAGTACCGGCGCGACGCGGCCGGCAACGGGCACCGCATCGAGCTCACGTCGAATCCTGCGCCGCTCGTCGTCGATGCCGATCGCGAGGCGCTCGGTCGGGTGATTCGGAACCTGCTCGAGAACGCTGTCAAATATTCGCCTGATTCACCGACCGTCTGGGTGGAAACAGACCATGAACCGCGTGCGGCGGTGCTGCGCGTGCGCGACCAGGGCATCGGCATTCCGGCGGAGGAGCACGCGCGCATCTTCGACAAGTTCGTTCGCGGCGAAGGGGCGAAGCGCACGTGCATCCAGGGCACCGGCATCGGCCTGGCGATGGTCAAGGAGATCGTCGAGGTGCATCGCGGCAACGTTCAGCTGTCGAGCGAGGTGGGGCAGGGCAGCACATTCATGGTGCGTCTGCCTCTCAGCAGCGCAGCGTCGGAGAGCGTCGTATGACCAGGATCCTGGTGGTCGAAGACGAGCCGGGCATTGCGCTGGGCCTCGAAGACGATTTGCGGCTGGAAGGGTGGGACGTCGAGCTCGTGGGCGATGGCCTCGCCGCCTCTCAGCGCGCGCGCGAGCATTCATTCGATCTGATTCTGCTCGACGTCATGCTGCCGGGGAAGGACGGATTCGACGTGTGCCGGGAGCTGCGCAAGGGAGGCGTGACGCCAATCATCATGATGACGGCCAAAGCGCAGGAGGCTGAGAAGGTCCTGGGGCTCGATCTCGGCGCCGATGACTACGTCACCAAGCCGTTCAGCCCGCGGGAGCTGCGCGCGCGCATTCGGGCGGCGCTCCGCCGAGGCGCGACGACGCCGCAATCGGCGGAGGTCTTTTGCTTCGGCGATATCGAGGTGGACGCAGGCCGCTGCGAAGTCCGGCGCGGCGGGGCCGTCGTGGACACGACCGCCACGGAGTTCAAGTTGCTGTCGGTCTTCGTCCGCAATCGCGGACGCGTCCTCAGCCGCGACAAGCTGCTCGATCAGGCGTGGGGTGAAGGCACGTTCCTCACCGATCGCGTCGTCGACAACCACATCGTCGCGCTGCGGCGGAAGATCGAACCGGACCCGGCGGAGCCGAAGTATCTGGTCAGCGTGCGCGGGCTGGGGTACCGGTTTGACGGATAGATCTGTGACAGAACGCTGACACAACGATCGTACGGCGCGTACTCGATGTCTCTACTGTGAAGCCATGACGACATCACACCTGACGCCACGAATCCTGGTCGCCGTGATGCTTGCGGCGATCGTCATCGGTGTTCCCGTGACCGCGCAGCGGGTGAGCGAATCGGAGCTGCTGCTGCGTGAAGCGCTGCACAAGCAGCAGGTCCAGGGAGATCTTCCCGGAGCCATCAAGATCTACCAGCAGATCGTCTCCGCCCGGAACGGCGACCGTTCGGTGAGCGGGCGTGCGCTCCTCGAGCTCGCAGGCTGCTACGAAAAACTGGGCCAGCAGGCAGAAGCGGTCTATCAGCGGATCGTCCGGGATTTCGCCGACCAGCCGGTGGCGGTGCAGGCGCGCGCGAGGCTTGCGGCGCTCCGTCCGGCGGCACCTGCGCCCACGATGACGCTGCGCAAGCTGGAGGTCGCTGAGGACGTAAGAAGAATTGGCGGCACGGATGGCCAGCGCGCCGTGTTTGCCGCTGGTTCAGATTCAGGATTGACCGTCTTCTTCGGAGATCTCGCGGGGAAGGAGAGACGGACCCTGGGTCCTGCACCCTGGGACGGCAGCGCATCGCCAGACCTCTCCGTAGCGGTGCTGTACCGGATCCAAACGCAACGGTTGACGATTATGAAGACCGACGGAAGCGGTGAGCGCGTCCTCGAGTTGCGCGAGAACGGACGGCCTTTCACCGTGAGCGGGTACGGACCGCTCTCGATGAGCTGGTCGTGGGACAACCGCTACGTGCTCATCGCGACTCGCGAGAAGTCTGGCTCGCGACTGCTCAGAGTTACTGTCGCTGACGGCACCGTAACTGAGGTTCAACCGGGGCTCAGGGGAGCGTGGCGCGGCCGATTCTCGCCCGATGGTCAGTTCATCGCCTATTGGCGGCCATTCATAGGAATCGACGTGATCCCTTCGGGCGGTGGAGAAAGCCACCCAATCGCGACCGGCGCGGACCTCGTCGATTGGACGAAGGATGGGCGGTACGTGTTGATCCAGGAACGCAGTGCCGATGGTTGGCTCCTGAGTGCAGTGCCAGTTCGGCAGGGCCGCCGCCAGGGAGAACCCATTGCGCTGCGCTCGGTTCCGGGTTCGGGAGTCGAAACCATGTTCAACGGCTCGCTATTCATCAGCACTGGCGATGAACCTGTTACAGTGAGGAATACGTGGCTGGGGACACTCGATGATGCGACCGCCTCGACCACCTGGACGTCGTTGAACCTGGTTGGGTCACCGAGACCTGGCACTGTCACGCCCTGGTCGCACGACGGAACCAGGTTCGCGTATGTGACAGGCGATGACAGCCAGACGACACGGGTGATTCGCGTCAAGAATATTGAGACCGGCGACGACCTCGAATTGTACCGGGCCGACCTCATCGTCGGGTGTGTCGCCACTCACCACGAGAATGTGCTGTTCTGCGTCAGGGCAATGCTCGGAGACGACCGGCAGATCCTGGGGGAGATTTTTTCGGTGTCGCTCGAGACTGGACGTGCCGAGCCTCGCGGAACAGTGCGCCGCATGGGAATCCCGGAGCAGATGACACCGGACGACCGCAAGATCGTCTTCCGTGAACCGCACACGAACGGCCGGTTCGAGTGGGAGATTGACACGCGCGAGGAGCGCGCTGTGCCCTTCTACCGTTCTGAAAACGCGCGTTGGAGTCTCAGCGGATGGGGCTCGATACAAATTCGGCCGACCACGGATGGAACCGACTGGCGCCTGCTCGCGGCCCGCAGCTTCGCGCCTCCTGCTGGGTTTGAGGTTGTGCGGTTCTCACCGGACGGTAACTGGGTCTTGTTTTACGACCGGGATGCGGCTGGCAAAGCCGGGCTTTATCGGATCGCGCCGGACGGCAGCGAGCCGCAACGTCTCGGTGACTACCCGACCACCACCGGCGCCAACCCCGGCTATAGTCTCGTCAGAAGCGTTCTGTCTATCAGCCCCGATGGTCGCCGCTTCATCGTGCACGCCCCCAGACAGTCGAGGCGGACGGGTGACTACTGGGTGCTGGAGAACTTCCTTCCGAGAGCGCCCGGGATCCCGGCTGCGGTGAACAAGACAGGCAAGTAGGAATCTTCTCGACCACTCGCCTCGCGGGGATCACGAGTGAAGTCCCCGCGAGCTCGAGCGTCACGCCACGGGTGCGGCCATCGCTCCCGGAATCTGATCGTGCTGATTTGCTTCGAGCAGGTCTCGGCCGCGATCGGTGAGAACGGCGGCGCGATCGTCAGATACGTGCCTCGCAGGATAATCAGCGACGGGGGTGGGTCGATGCCGGTCCCTAACGTTCGACAGCTGCTGTGGATCGCCATGGTCTTCGCGCTTGTTGCGCGGCCGGCCGCTGCCCAGGATGCGGATCGGATGGACCAGGTCGTCAAGTATTTCGCTGGCGACAACAGGTTCATGGGGGCAGTGCTCGTGGCGAAGGACGGCGCCGTGGTCTTCAGCCGGGCGTATGGCTTCGCCAATCTGGAATGGCAGGTCCCGAATACCGTGGATACCCGATTTCGCATCGGGTCGATCTCCAAGCAGTTCACCGCCGCGGCCGTGCTGTTGCTCGAAGAGCGCGGCAAACTCAACACCGACGATTTGGTCAAGAAGCACCTGCCGGATGCGCCAGCAGCGTGGGAGGCGATCACGATTCATCACCTGCTCCACATACTTCAGGTATTCCGAACATCACCGCGTTTCCAGAGTTTCCCTCTTTCAAGGTGCTTCCCTCGCGGCCAGATCGCCAGGTCACCCGCTTCAGCGACAAGCCGCTCGATTTCGTGCCTGGTGAGCGCTCCAACTACAGCAACTCGGGATATGTACTGCTCGCGGCACTCGTCGAGCGCGTAGCCGGACAGCCATTCGAGCGGTTCGTCGACGAGAACATCTTCGACCGGCTCGAGACGAAACAGACCGGCTCGGATACGTTTACCGCCATCATCCCGCGCCGCGCGGCTGGATACTCTCCCGCGTCTGGCGGGCGTGGCGGAGAGCTGCGGAATGCGCAGTACATCGATATGACGATTCCAATGGCCACTCCTACGGATCCCGCGTGGCGCTGGTCGCGATGCGGAACGCTGGTGAAGGCATTCGCAGCGTCGTCCTGAACGGTCCGTATCCGCCAGGCGTCCCGCAATGGTTCAACCTGCCGGGGTATACCTCCGATGTTCTCACGCGCCTGTCGGCGTCGTGCGCGGCGCAACCGGCCTGCCACGCTGCGTTCCCCGACGTAGAGCAGACCTTCTGGCGAACGGTGGACGACCTGGAACGCAATCCCTGGACACGGCAGGTGCCTCGGGCAGACGGCCGCGTCGACACCATCACCACCACTGCTGCGACCTTCACGGGCCGGCTGCAGGACACGATGAGAACGCCGCAGGGCCTCGCCACTGTCCCACTCCTCGTCCAGGCCATGAGCGCACGAAACGAGGCCGTTCTCAACGCTCCGGCGCTGCAACGGTCTGGTCCGCCTGATGAGTTGCAGGTAAGCTGGGGACTCTACTACGCGGTGCAGTGTTTCGAGGAGGCGCCGCTCAATACCGCGGAACTCAAGGAGCGCCTGCGACGCTCCTATACGTCAGTGTTTCGGTCGGTGTTGGTCGACGGCAGCCTCTTCAACGATCCCGCCGTGTGCGAGGGAATGCATTCGTTCCGCGCGGACGATGCGCACGTGGTGCCGGTGTCGAGCCCGCTGCCTACTCTCATCGTGACGGGTGAATTCGACCCGCAGACGCACCGGTCGAATGGAACGATCGTCCACCTGCAAGGCGGCGGTGCGTGCTCGCGAGGCGCGGACTGTGCCAACGCCCAGCACTACTCGCCGGCGTCGAAATTCGGGAACGCCGGCAAATCGGGGACCAGCGGCGGCGCTGGAAGCGGCTCAGCCGTCGCCCAGCGTTTCCATCGACGGGGGCGGAGGGACTCGACGGGCGACTGCTGCGTGCAACGGCTGGCGCGGATTCACCCCTGACAACTGGCGCCGACTGGGGACGCCTGCCCGGACGCCGAATGTCAGGAGCGGCGCGTTCGCCCAGACGCGTGAGCCGATCGGCCTGTCGTGCCAGATGGCGGGTCGGCTTGGCCAGCCGCCGGCATTCAGCGTGAATGAGGCGCGCCTTGGCGCGTGGGCCGTCCATGCGGCCATCGTCCTCGGTGCGCTGGAGGAAACGCTGTGCCAGCTCCGCGCCCTGATCGAAGCGCTCGGTGATCAGGCACGCGACTGCGGCGCGAAAGTCGATGATTGGAAACTCCGGCGGGTTGATCAGACGATCGAAGTGCCGCAGACCTTCGGCCTGGAGGCCGTCGATGAAGAAGAGCTCGGCCATGCGTTCGTTGACGGCTTGATGGGTTGGGCGCACGTGGAGAATGCGCTCGAAGCACCGCCGGGCGCGCGGGAAGTCTTTCGCGACCCACGCGTCTTCGGCGTCGTACATCCACTGCGCGCAGTGATCCGCGAGCTGTCGGCGCGTCTTGTCCGCGCGCTTGCGCGCCTCACGCCGCTGGGCTTTGGCAAGCCGCTTCGATTCTCGCTTCACAATTCGCTGATTGTAGATGCCGGCGTCAGGACCGTGAAGACACGAAGGTCGACCGACTATCGTTCGATCGTGGGCGCGATGGGATTGATGCCCTTCAGATGCACGCTCGCGCACGCCGCCAACAGATGCGTGTCGTTCGAGTAGAGACGATCGAAATGCTCGGCCTTGGCCGTCATCAGATGAACCGCGTCCAAGGACCGGAGAAACACCGAGCGATCCAGCCGCGCGAACAGGGCACGAACCTGTTGGAGAAGCGCGGGAGTCGGCTCGATAAGTGTCCACAGTCCCCGCGTCACGTCATGGTGGAACTGACCCTGCAGCGCCTGGAACACGGCGACGTCGATCGAGCCTTCGCGCAGCTTGCGGTGAAAGGCCGCGGCGACCTCCGCAACCGCAATACCGGAGGTTGCCACGGTGCCCGCCTGTTTGGCGAGACGGCGAACCGCGTCGCGACCCGGCTCGTTCACGTAGAACTTCGCGACCAGTGCGGCATCGAAATACGCCGCGGTTGTCGGCGGCATGGGACTGCTTCAGCGGTCCCGATCGAGGCTGATGATGGCCTCGACGGGCGTCCCACCAACGGGGCGGTCAAGGGCGTTCGCGAATCGCTTCAGCGGTTTCCATCGGGCGAAGCGGTTGATCGGAGGCTCTTCGGTGACGGGCGTCAGCGTGGCGACCGGCGTGCGTCGATCGCGGACGAGAATCGATCCGTGCTTCCGCGCGGCTCGCACCCACGCACCGGTCCGCCGGTGCAGCTCCCTGATCGAGATCTCCTTCATGTGTCACATTGTCACACATCGCTGATTCGCTCGGCAACCCATGGGCTCCGAATTCCAGAAACGCTGTTGTCGGCGTCAAATCTTCGAGAGGTTTGAAGGCAGACGACGACGGCTGCCACGCCACATCGTGGCGGCACTCAGGCAGCATCGGGCCCCAGTTTCATGGTTGCAATCGCTGCACATTTTCCTGCACAGCGAGGACGCGCTGAACGCGCCGCGACTGTTTCTCCGAAGCAAACCGTGAGTGTGCTGGCGTTTTCAAGCATGCGACGCCGGACCGAAAAGCCGCTGCCCTGCGGCAACGAAATCGCGTGTGATGGAACTGCCAATCTCACATATACTTACGAAGCGCGGTGAGGTGGCCGAGAGGCTGAAGGCGGCGGTTTGCTAAACCTGCCAGGGTCGGATCAATACCTCACGAATTACACCGAATTTCACGGTTTCCCGCCAAAAACCTCCCGATCGCGATTCCGTCCTGACCTGTCCCGATCTGCTGCTTGCCGACACGACTACTGCACAATTTGCTGCACAGTGCCGGGGAAGGGTCGCGCCGTCTGGCTGATAATGAATAGTCAGAACTCGGCTTAACATCGGAGCGGCGGCTCCCTGGCCCGTCGATCGGGAAAGGGCGCCATCGATCTTGACGAGGTAAGCACGGCACAGCCACAGAGCGCTGAACCAGACGCGGGCTTGCCGCAGAATCATTGTACAATTGTACGAAGCGATGCCCGCGAACATCGTCATCGACACGTCGGCGATTCTGGCCGTGCTCCTCGATGAATCCGAGAAACAGGCGGTGGTTGAGGCCACAACCGGGAGCGTCGTGTGTGCGCCGGCGTCCCTGCGCTGGGAGGTTGGGAACGCCGCCACCGCCGGCGTCAAGAGGCGCCGGCTGACGCGGGAGCGCGCGCGACAACTGCTCACCGACTTCGAGCAGGTGCCGATTCGAGAGCTCGCCATCGACCTCCTGCGTGCGGTGGATTTGGGTCTAGAGTTGGGCATCTACGCGTACGACGCGTACATTCTGGAAGCAGCCCGATCGTCTGGATACCCGCTGCTCGCGCTCGACGGTCCGATCCGGAGGAATGCCAAGAAGCTCGGCTTGTCCTTGGTGGAGTTGGATCTATGAAGCTCTATACCTACTCAACAGCACGGCAGCGGCTCGCCGAGGTGCTCGAGGAGGCGTCTCGGAAAGGAGAAGTCCAGATCCGACGTCAGGACGGTCGCGTGTACGCCGTGACGCCCGTCGCGAAGCCGGCACAGTCGCCATTCGCCAATGTCGCCGGGCGGGCCGTCAAGGGTGTGACGTCCAAGGATCTGCTCCGAACAGTCCATGGGGAAGGATGGGCACGTGGCGCACGTGCGTTGCGCAGCGCTCGGAGGAGTAGCGCGGCCCAGCGCAAGAGCCGGGCGGGTTAGAGACGCACTCTGAGCGGCAACCAATCGGACAGCAGCGCGCGGCGTCCGTTCTACGCCGAGCATGGTCTTTTGTTGGGAGACTTGCGGGCGGGCACAGCGCCAAAACGCGCCTAGCGCCCGCCAGCGGAACGGCAATCGTCTCGACCGATCGAACGCGACCTACTGTAGCTTCTGGAAGAAATTCTTCACCATGTTTCGGGCGACCTTGCGTCCAACCTGCGCTCCGTTCATGTCGGAGTGACGGAAATGCATCCCGCCATAGACCCGGGCGTCGGCGATCTCCTTCTCGATGTCATTGAACTTGTAGTAGGTCCGGATCGGAGTCGCTACCGGAACGGGCGGGCCGATGGTCTCGATAGTGATCGGCGTGTCCCCGCCAAAGAACGCCTGCATTACGTCATAGGTGGCGTACGAGCCGCACGTGTGCGCAGCCGGGTACTCCGGGTGGTTCGGGGTCGGCACGAACGGCGTCCACGTCAAATCCGCCGGTTCGGTAAGCAGGTTGCCATCAGTGTCTGCGCGCCAAATCGCTTGGCGAGGCCGCCAGGACACGTAGTGATACTTCGCATCGAAGCAGCCGATGATGCCGTCGGCGTGCGCGGTGAAGCCCATTGCGAAAAGGCGTGCCGTCTCGACCACGTTGAGCTGGTATTGGATCGCCGCTCGCTGGAACGTGTCACGAAGCATGAAGTAGGTCTGGCCGGCCCAGAATCTCGCCGTGTCGTTATCATAGGACGAGCGAAGCGACCCGGTGCTGCCGCCCCAGTCGCGTGTTTTGGCCCAATCGTCCGCGTACTCGGCCGACGTGAGCGGTAGCGGTCCTTCCGGACGGTACTGGTCCGGCGAGCTCATGGTCCAGGGACGCACGGCGCGGAGGCTGGCTCCGACCGGAGTCGAGCCGGCCGGGAACGGCTCGAACACGCCGGGACCGGCCGGCGGCTGCACGTACGGCGGATTGCTTGAGCATGGGCCGATGCAGGTCTCCAGCCCGTCCCCCGCACGCATCGTCAGGAGCTGCCAGGCGACCACCTCGCCCACCGCAATCCCGTCGCTCTTTGCCGGCCCGTCCGGGATGGTTGCCATGTAGTCGGCGTACTGGCTCTGGAGAAGCGCCTGCTGGGGTGGAAAGCGTTCGTGAAGCACGCGAAATGCCGCGGTCGCGACGGCCGCCGTCTCGTCCGCCCCGGCAGGCACGATTACAGGCGCCGTGTAAGGTCGATACCCACCTGCGATTGCGACCGCGGCGTCGTACATCGCGATTGGCGCCAATGGCGAGTAGGCGAGCTGACCCCCGAGGAAGACCGTCGGCGCAATTGTGTTCTGCGCAATGAGCGCCCAGTCGGTGACGACGTTCGGCGCCGTTTGCGAGCCGAGGTTCTGCGAGCCGACACGTGGCGTGTTCCAGGTTGCGAACAGACAGCACATGAGCACAAAGCCAGCAAACGCACGCATGATCAGCCTCCTTTGCACGAGCGGGCAAACCGCGGCGGACCCGTGGCGGCTGTCAACATCCCGAGCGCGGCCACACGGGGACTCCAGCTAGAATGAGTCGTTCCGCAGCTGTCGCTATCTGGTAAGGCGACGCGTAGAGGCAAACCTTGTCATCGGGTTCACAACCGGCAGAACCAGGGCCGATCCCCTCGGCTCCACAGATCACTCTGCTGCTGGACGCGTGGCGGGCAGGCAGTACCTCGGCCCTCGACGAGCTCGTTCCGCTCGTCGAAGCCGAGCTTCGGCGGCTGGCGCGGGGCTATCTGCGGCGAGAGCGGCCCGGGCATGTGCTTCAGACCACGGCCCTCGTCAACGAGGCGTTCGTGCGATTGGTCGGCTGGCAAGAGATCACGTGGCAGAACCGCGCGCACTTCATCGCCATGGCGGCGCAGTTGATGCGGCACATCCTCGTCGACATCGCACGGCGCCGTGCACGAAGCGCCGACGGTCCCCACGTGCTTGTGGTCAACCTGGCAGACGCCGAGCGGGCCGTCCAGGATCGATCCAGAGATGTCATGGCGCTGGACGAAGCCTTGCGCGAGCTCGCTGAGCACGATCCCCGGAAGTCACAGATCGTCGAGCTGCGTTTCTTCGGTGGACTGACCCTGGGGGAGATCGCCGAGGTGCTCGGAGTGGCCCCCGTCACGGTCAGCCGCGAGTGGGCCAAAGCGCGGGGCTGGCTCCGACGCGAGGTCGCGCGCGGCGGGCCGAAGCGCACCCACAGGTGACGGAGACAGATGGAGGGTCGACGCTGGGCGGTCGCAGACAGCGTCTTGGGCGCAGCGCTCGAGCGACCACCACACGAACGTGAGGCATTCGTGCAGCAGGCCTGCGCGGATGACGAGGAGCTCCGGCGGGACGTGGACTCGCTGCTGGCGCACGTGCGAGACGCCGGCGACTTCCTCGAGCGGTCCGCGGGCCAACTGCTCGACGTCACCGCAGCGTCAGGTCGCCATTCGCCGCTGCCGAGCTCGTTTGGGCCTTATCGGATCCTCGAACCGCTGGGCAGTGGCGGAATGGCCGAAGTCTATCGAGCGCGCGACGACCGGCTCAAACGCGATGTCGCGCTCAAGGTTCTTCCGGGCCTTCTTGCGGCCGACCCCGACCGTCTGGCGAGGTTTCAGCGCGAGGCGGAGATCCTCGCGTCGCTTAATCACCCTCACATCGCGGCAATCCATGGCGTCGAAGAGCGCGACGGGCTCCGCGCGCTGGTGCTGGAACTGGTCGATGGCGACACACTCGCCGATCGTATCGCCCGCGGACCGCTGTCCATTCGTGACGCGCTCGCCATCGGCCGAAAGGTGGCCGACGCATTGGATGCTGCGCACGAACACGGAATCGTCCATCGCGATCTGAAGCCGGCGAACATCAAGGTCACGCCCCAAGGCCAGGTGAAGGTCCTGGATTTCGGCCTCGCGAAGCTGGCGCGCGAATCCATGATCGCACCCGCGGTTGCAGCGTCAGAGGGATGCCCCGCGAACCCCGATCCCGTTGTCACGCGACAGGGAACTATTCTCGGAACCGCGGCATACATGGCGCCGGAACAGGCGTGTGGACAACCGATCGATCGGCGCACGGACGTGTGGGCTTTTGGGGCCGTGCTCTACGAGATGCTGACAGGACGAAGAGCCTTCCCAGGCGAGGACCTGAGGCGGACTCTTGGCGCCGTCCTGAACGCCGACCCGGACTGGTCGGCGCTGCCCGCCGATCTCCCGTGTCGAATTCGGAGGCTGCTCGAACTGTGTCTCGAGCGAGATATCGGTCGCCGCGCGCGTGACATGGCTACTGTCGGCTTGATCATGGACGGTGCATTCGAGACCGCTGTCCCCGTGCCGGATCGGGAGCAGACGCCTCGAACGGGTTTGTGGTCGCGTGCGCCGTTGCGGTGGGCCGTTGGATCGATGATCGGCGTGCTCGCGATCCTCGCCGCGTGGAGCACGCGTCCTGTGGAGCAGCCGCGGGTCTCGCGTTTCGTGCTGCCTGTGGATACGCTCGCACGGTTCAATCCGTCGGTGCCGGCAATCTCTCCCGACGGACGGTACATTGCCTACACCTGGGGCCCGGACGGTAGCCGGACGCTCTCGCTTCACAGGATGGCTGACCCGGAAGGGGCACCTCTCGCCGAGTTCGGCGGCGCATCATACCCGTTCTTTTCGCCGGATTCGGCCTGGCTCGGATTCTTCGCCGGCGGCGAGCTCAGAAAGGTCTCCGTGCTTGGTGGACCCCCTCAGGCGCTTGCCCGCGCGAATGCTGGCCGCGGTGCAAGTTGGGGCGATGACAACCGAATCGTGTTCGCCCCAAGCTTTCGCTCGCCCTTGCTGCGCGTGTCGGCAGACGGCGGCGTTCCCGAGACGCTCACCAAGCTGGATGTGGATCTCGACGAAAGCGGCCACCGGCGGCCATACGTCCTCCCGGGCTCTCGCGCGGTGATCTTCACCGCGGTCCGCACTCGGGACGACGCGGTTATTGTCACCTCGCTGGAAACGGGCGAACGACGCCTGACGATCGAAGGGGCGGGATTTGCCCGATACGTCGCAACCGGTCATCTGGTGTACCTGCAGGGAGGGCGCCTGATGGCAGCGCGCTTCGACATCGGGCGATTAGCGGCTGTAGGACCTGCGGTCCCCGTCCTCGACATCGGTCCCCCGTCCACCGATGCGGTGGGCTTCGAGGTCACGGATGCGGGGCTGCTCGCCTACCGGTCCGGATCGGCAGGTACATCTACGCTCGTATGGGTCAATCGGGCGGGCGCGGTCACACCATTCCCCCGGGCGTTGCGCGGCTTCGCTCACCCTCGCGTGTCGCCGGACGGCCAGCGCATTGTGGCGTCTCGTGAGAACGATCTCTGGATCTATGACGTGGCTCGGGACTCGTTGTCGCAGCTCACGTTTCAAGGCGGCCTCATCCCGCTGTGGACGCCGGACGGGCGTGAGGTGATATACGGCCGGGCGAGGCCCGGCACGGGATGGGACATCTTTCGGAAACCTGCGGACGGCAGCGGCTCCGAGCAGGAGCTCGTGGCAAGGCCGCTGGATCAGGTGCCGAGCGGCGGCAACCCGTCGTTGGACGGTAGCCTGGTTCCCTACTCCGAGTGGTCACTCGATACGGCGGGCGATATTCGGTTCCTGTCGATGAAGGATGGCGCCGACCGTGTTTTCCTGAAGACCCCCGAATTCGAGCTCAACGCCTCGTTCTCAGCTGACGCGCGATATGTTGCCTATGTGTCCACCGAGCTGGGCACGCCGGAGGTGTTCATCCGTCCGGTGATTGGACAGGGCGGCGTTCGCCGGGTCTCAACCGACGGAGGCGTCGAACCCCATTGGTCGCCCAACGGAGAGCTCTTCTTCCGCAACGGTACCAAGGTTCTTGCGGTCGACGTGAGGACGCAGCCAGATCTGGTGGTGAGCATGCCTCGGACGCTTTTCGAAGGGCCATATGTCCTGAGCGCGATCTGGGATCGGAACTACGACGTCACGGCGGATGGCGAGCGGTTCTTGATGGTCCAACAGGCCGATGCCGGTGAGAGCACCGTTCGCCTCAACATCATCGTCAACTGGTTCGAAGAACTGAAGGAGAAGACGCCTTGACCGTGACAACAGAGTCAGTCCCCTGACTTTCTCGGCTTGCGTGATCTGGTGAACCCGAAGCCGACCTTCCGTAGCACCCAGCGCAGGTCCCACAATCCGCAACCGATGAAGTAACTGCACACCACGTACTCGGCCGCGGAGTGCGGCACGAAACCGAACGCGGTCTTTTTTGGCCGTACCGCCGCCGTGTTCGTCGCACTCGGTCTCGAGAATCAACCGTGAGTTGATCAGCGGCATATGGCGCGCCAACCATTCGATCCCCGTGACCACGGTGGAAGAGTAGGCGAAGAGATGCCTGACGTTCTTCGCGTTCGCTTCGCTCCGATCACGATGCGGGAACCGGTGATAACGATGCGCTGGAACACGTGACCACGACGGCGTGAACTGAGTGGTCAACGATGCGTGGAATGCGCAGAAGAGCCAGGCGACTGCCGCACAATTTGCTGGACAGTACCGGCTGCCGCAGACCAGGCCGCCGGCTCGTGAACAACCGCGCTTCAGGAACTCAAGGCCGACGCGTAGGACGACGCGTGCTTCCCGAGCACACGTAAGGCCGGGCCGCACATGAACCACGCGCCAGCAACCATGTCGAGTAGGGCGCGACGGCGGTGTGCGACCGCGGCTGTTGTGACGCCGAGAAGCGCTCCCACGCTGGATTGCACGAGGGAGCGATCGGCAGCGGCAAGCGAAGGTCGCTCGCATGTACGGTCAAGGCGCGGGCAGCGAACCTCGGCATCGAAACGGCCCCAGCTCAGAACACCCGGGTGATGTCAGAATACGATTCTGATATCATTATGGCCATGAAGCGTAAGTCCGGCGTGCCTTCGCGAAGCGCCTCCTCCCGATCGAAGCCGAGGCTCCAGCGGAGGGCGACGACATTTCGTCTCGAGCCGCGGTTGCAGCGAGGACTCGAGCTCCTGAGCGACATTCGAAGAGCCCCGCTGAACCGGCTCGTGAACGAGGCCGTCGACAACTACCTCGACGTGCAGGCGACGCGCCTCGAGACCGACCTCGAAGCCACGCTTCAGCGCGTGAAAGCGTACCGAGCCGCCGATCCGGACTTCGAACACGCGATCGCCGGATTCGCGGAAGCCGAGGCAGCGCATGCGGCCGAGGACCCCGTGGAGGGCAGCACCGTTCGCGCACGTGGCCCCGCCCAACGTCTGGTGCGCGAGCTGATTCGTGGCTGACTGGGATGCCGACAGCCCACGCCTTCGCCAGAACCTGATCAACGTTCTTCGCGACGCCCGCGACAGGGCGCTCCGCAGGGATCGGCCGACTGTCGACGACGCACGTCGCTGGCACCGTGGCATGATGACCGGGCTCCGGGTCCCCGACAGTAAGTACCGAGGTCGCTTCCGCGGCGAGCGTGGCCTCGAGACGACGCGCGTGTGGATCGGCGCGCGTGAAGGTGTCGGTGCGGCTGGCGTCGCCCGAGCGCTCGCGGCGTTCGAACGCACGCTGCAACGCGCGGTTGCCGCGCTCGATGCGCGATACCCGCAGGAACAGGAACTGGACGTCGACGGCCTTGCCGCGGTGATCGACCTATCGGCGTGGGCGCACGCCGAGTGGGTGCGGATGCATCCGTTCGCAAACGGGAACGGCCGGACGGCGCGGATTTGGGCCAACGCCATCTTGATGCGCTACGGCTTGCCGCCCGCCGTTCGACTTCGTCCCCGACCGGGCGGCGGCTACGGGCTCGCCGGCGCCGCGGCGATGGACGGTGACTGGCGCCCGACGGCCGCAGTGTTCCGGACGATGCTCGAGGAAGTGCTGTCTGAACGCGGGCCGTGAGCGTCTACGCCGCAGCACTCCAAGTGGTGACGAAGCACGCGTCAGAGCGTCTCAGGGAGAATGACGCTGAGACTCGGTTATCGCGGGTGACCGCCGGATTCATGAAGACGTGTACGTTTTCAAGGGCACGACAGCGCCTCGCCGAGGTGCTCGAGGAAGCATCTCGCGAGGGAGAAGTGCAGATCCGTCGTCAGGATGGTCGCGTGTATGCCGTGACGCCCGTCGCGAATGTCAGGAACTACGATGCGCACGCTGGCCAAGCGCTATGGCGGGAAGCCACAGAGCGTTTGAAGAAATTTCAGGCGGCTCCAGAGGCGCAGCGGCGGAAGACGTTCAACACGGCAGTTGATTTGGTTGGCAAGGTAGTCCAGATCGGCTCGCTGACGACCTTGCTGGAGAAGTTCTACCCCCAAGCGTCGACTGAGGGAGCCGCCTGAACACACACTTCGCTTACGGCGGTGCCAACGGTGCGTCGGTGCGACCCGACATCACTTAGCGTCCCAGGACAGTCGCCGGCGGCTGGGCCCACATCTCAGTCGCCCTCCGACTCCTCCACCACGACCTTCGCGCTCTCAGCTTTACGCCGGAATGTGAAGTTGAGGTCGAACGGGATGTTGTTCCTTGGGAAGAGCAATTCGAAACCCACTGAAACGGCATCTGCCTCCTGCTCGCGAACAGGATAAAAGAGAAAGATGCCGCGATGCTGGTCGTGCAGCGACTGCGTCGCCGCGGCGACATCCACATGCATCCCGCGCATCGACGAGAGGTCGATCACGACGCCGCCATCGTTGATGGCGTTCCCGGCCACGTTATGGCCGCCGCCACGGATGGAGAGTAAGAGACCTCGATCTCGCGCGAAGTTCACCGCCTCCACAACGTCCGCCACACCTGAGCACCGCACAATCACGGCAGGACGGCGGTCGATCAGGCCGTTCTGAATTTTCCGCGCGTCTTCGTATTCGGCGTGAGTGGACTCCAGTGCCCGGCCCCGCAGTCGACTGCGGAAGTCCTGAATCGTTGCGGCATCCAACGCGCTATCGCTCTTCTCCATCGCCATCGGACCCTACCTCTCCTGCGCAAACCCTGGATTCTTACGCGGAGCCGGGATGGCGTCAACTGACAGACATCAGGACAACGATGCCACGCGTTGCTTGGTGTATGGCCTCAATCAGGGCGCCGAGTCCAGGGCTTGGACCACACGACGCGCGAAGTCGATGGACGACGCACGAGGCTGGCTGCTTCGATGAACCTCGAGCGCCCACCGCGCCTGTTCGACGCGGCGCACGAGCCTGCGAGTCTGCTGATAGGAAACGGCCCGCTGCGCGAAGTCGGGAGCGTCTGGCCGCGCGCGGCCCTGGCGCAGCGCAGCAGGCACGCGGCGGTGGCAGGCGCATGCCGCACTATCCGACGCCAGGCCGCAGTACGTGCGCGTGAACGACTCGATCGCCATACGAGCGTGCTGCAGCCGCTTGCGGAAGAGATCCGGCGCAATCTCCAGCGCTTCTGCGGCCTCCGGCCCGGACAGGTCGAGAATCTCGCCGAGCACGTAGGCCAGACGATGCGGTCGATCGAGGCACTGGAGCATCCCGAGGGTGCATCCGATCTTTACTTCCTCCGTCAGGAGCGAGCGCTCCGCGTCGGTGGGCCCGTCCGACGACAGGCCGTCGGCAAGATCGTCGGCGAACTGTTCGAACGTCAGGTGCATGCGCTCGACAGGACTCTTCTTCACGTCGAGGATGTAGTTGACGGCGATTCTGTAGACCCACGTCTTGAGGCGGCTGCGGAAATCGAATTGCGACAGCCTCGTGACCGTACGAACGAGGATCTCCTGTGTCGCGTCCTCGGCGTCTTCGCGGTTCCACAACATGCGCAGAGCCAGGCCATAGACGTCGCCCTGCAGCGCTCTGACGAGCTCGTCGAGCGCATGGCGATCGCCGTCGACCGCCAACCGGGCGAGGTCTTCGAGCGGCGTCGCCCCCATCAACGTTCCATCAGCGACTTCAACGTCGCGAGTTCCGACTGCAGAAGGACGCGTTGAGCCTCAAGGGCGCCTTCGACCTGTTCAAGCGCGACCGGAGGCGCGTGCAGTACGAAGCTGTAGATGCACGTGCCACGGGTAGTCTCGGTCACCCGAGACTGGGCGATGCCAACACCGCCATCCGGGAACACGAGGCGCCAGTCCACGGTGCCCGTCGCAGCGTCTGCCGACACGTCCATGCCAATGTCAACCGCTCCAGCCGGCGTCTCGAGTCGCGCGCGGCCGTCTCCGGCCGACGCGAAGGCGTGCGCCCACTGCGGCAGGTTTGCCGGTTCTTTCAGGAACTCGAACACGGTGCGGCTCTGGGCCATGATTTCAATCCCCTGCACGTCGAACATACGCATGGTCGTTCTCCTCGAGGTGTATCTGGGCCGCGAAGGGCTGTACTACACGATGATGATGTCGACCGGCCTCACATTCGGCACCATCTCCGCGCTCTTTGGTTTGAATCACAACGTAATCGACCAGGCCCAGTACTCGTATCTCGTCGCGACCGTGATCGGCAGCGCGGTCATTCCGACGATGATTGCGAACAGCTTCTTCATGCCGAAGCACCTCATTCCGAGCGAGAAGCCTCTCGAGGAGGCGGTAGCCGGCGGGCGTTGATCGCAGCCGGGTGTGCACCACAAGCCAACTTCGGAGCGAACCGATGCGCGACCGCAAACCGATTGCTGTCTTCGTGCGAGAGGACCATGTGCGGTGGAGGATTGAACTCTGGGATGTGACGGCGGTTCGCCACACCCTTGGTGAGGAGCTCGTGAGCGCGTTCTGCCGGTGTTCCGTGCACGCCGACCGGCTCCGAAGCGTACTCGACCTCACGTATCTGAGCAGGCTGAACTACCGTGAGGGGACGAACGGCTCCTCGCGAAATCTCGAGGCGCTCGCAGCGTATGGTTGTCGAACGCTCTGCGACCTTACGCTCGCTATCCGCACGTTGCTCGATGCGGCAGCGACACAGGGCGTGCTCGATCATTCGACCGCACCATGGGCAGCGATCGAGGCATTCGTGCATCGCTGGGATCGCGATCCCTCCTACCTTGTGTTGCGCGAAGCCGCGTCTCGCGACGAAAGGACCACCATCGAACGAGGGTTATCCACGTTGGAACCGACACGAACCGCGGTTCTCTGCCATGGCCGTGGAGCACTCTTCCAACAGTGTGAGAGCGTCCTCGGCCCGCGAGCCCTGGCTGCCGGGTCCGGCGTCACCGAGGGCGACGTCAAGGGCTTCTTGGGTGCATTGAGCGAGCACGGATTGCTCGGGACCACAATTCACGAGGCGTTCATCCTGGCTCTGCAAGCGAAAGGCGTGCTTCTCGACGAAATGCCGATCCCATCAGTGTCAGCCGGGGAACCCGTGTGAACGAGACGTTCGCAGACGTGAGCTCGAAACGAGCGACGTGGCTGAATCGCACGGTCGTAGGCACGAGCGTGACGAGTGCGTTCGGCGACCTGACGTACGAGACGACGAACGTCATCCTGCCGGGGTTCCTTGCGGTATTGGGTATCCCGGCTGCCGTCCTTGGCACGATCGAGGGTCTCGCCGATGCGGTCGCGAGCTTCTCCAAGTTGGGCGCAGGATACGTCGCCGACAGGCTGGGGCATCGCAAAGCTTTGGTCGTGATCGGGTACGGACTGACCCGCTCATGCAGGTCTTCTTCGCCCTTGCGACTGGGTGGGTGTGGATTCTGATTGGCCGGATCATCGGATGGCTTGGTCGGGGCGTGCGTGGCCCGCTGCGCGATGCCATCCTCGCCGAGGCGATCACGCCCGATACTCGGGGAAAAGCATTCGGCCTGCATAGGGCCGCCGACACCGTCGGCGCCGTCCTCGGACCGCTCGGTGGCATCGTCCTGTTGACGTGGATGCAGGGATTGGCCTTTGCGGATCCTGCTGCTGCGTTCCGGCGCGTGTTCTGGCTGACGCTGATTCCCGGCGCACTGTCGGTTCTGAGCTTTGCGCTCTTTGTCAGCGACGATCGGACGGCCCCGAACCCAGCACTACGATTCTGGGCCGCCATTCGCGATCTCCCACGCGACTTCCGTCGTTATCTGATGGCCGTGGGAGCATTTGGCGTCGGTGACTTCGCGCATACGCTGCTGATTCTGGCCGCGACGCAGCTGCTGACACCCAGCATGGGTGTCGTACGCGGCGCGCAGATCGCGGGCTTGTTGTACGTGTGGCGAAACATCGTTCAAACCGCGGCGTCCTTCCCGATCGGGGCCCTCGCGGACAGGCTCGGGCATCGGCGCGTATTGGTGATCGGGTACGCACTCGGAAGCGCGATGGCCCTGTTGATGGCCATCGCGTTCATGACAGCGGAAAGCGAGGGGTTGCTGTTGATGGGAATTGTCTTCACGCTCGCCGGACTGTATGTCGCAGTGGAGGAAGCATTAGAGGCGACGGTGACCGCGGGCTATGTGCCGCCGGCCGTACGCAGCATCGGCTATGGCGTGCTCGGCACGGTCAACGGTGTCGGTGACTTCATCTCGAGTGCTGCCGTGGGTTTTCTATGGACCACCGTGTCGCCGATCGCCGGATTCGGTCTCGCTGCGGCGGTAATGGGAATCGGAACGGTCGCGATGGCGCGCCTGTGGAAATGACCCGATCCAGAGGCTCGGCGGTGGCGGCCCAGCGAACATCATGTACGCGAGCAGGGTCAACAACGCGATCGCGAAAAGCAGCAGGACGGCGACTTCGCCAGCTCCCATCTTGCACCCCCAAGAAGAGTTGCCTGTGGGCGTGTCCGACAGGAGTCATTGGTTCCGGCGAGGAACGGTTGAAGGCGAACTCCACCGCCCGGAACTGATGCTACGCCGACGTCGACGAAGGTTCAACCCTGCCTGCATCGCAGTGCGCCAGGGCGGGCCTGAGTCGCAACAGCAGTTGCGGTTGGTAGCGCAACCGATCAGAATGGACTAATAGTCGTGGCGGTGGAGTCCGCCAAAACCGCAGCGCAGTCGCGCAGCCAATGACTCCTACGGGTCAGTTGTCCGTAGGGTGTTCCCGCCGGCAACTGGAGCCCAACAGTGAGCGCAGCGTCCTGAGACAACATGCAGCCGGTTGCTCGTACCGGGCGACTCGCTGCAGGGAGCACCCGAATGGCACGCATCAACGAGATCAAGGCTCGTGAGATTCTGGATTCGCGTGGCAACCCCACCATTGAGGTCGACGTCCTGCTATCCGACGGATCGTTCGGGCGAGCAGCCGTTCCTTCGGGCGCGTCGACCGGGTCGCGCGAGGCGCTGGAGCTAAGAGACGGTGATCCACTCCGCTTCGGCGGTAAGGGGGTGAGCAAGGCTGTCGGCCATGTGACGAACGAGATCGCGACGGCGCTTGCAGGTGTCGAGACCAGCGATCAGGAGCGCATCGATCGACAACTCATCGATCTCGATGGCACACCGAACAAGGAACGCCTCGGTGCCAACGCCACCCTTGGCGTGTCCATGGCCATCGCTCGTGCAGCGGCGCAGAGCGCCCGAGTGCCACTGTACCGCTATCTACATCGAGGCGCAGCGGATTTCTCGTTGCCCATCCCAACAGTGAACGTTTTGAACGGTGGTGCCCACGCCGCGAATGCCCTGGACTTCCAGGAGTTCATGCTCGTGCCGGTTGGAGCGGGATCGATGAAGGAGGCAGTACGGTGGGTCGCCGAGACGTTCCATGCCTTGAAGGGGCTGCTCAAAGGCGCCGGCCACGTCACGTCCGTTGGCGACGAAGGTGGCTACGCACCGAATCTGAAGACGGCGGAAGAGGCGTTGGACCTGTTGGAGCGCGCGATCACGCATGCCGACTACGACAAGAAGACAGACATCCGTGTCTCGATGGATCCCGCCACGAGCGAGTTGTACGACCACGGTCGGTACGAGTTCAAGAAATCGGGACTGCCGCCGTTGACGACGACCGAGATGATTGCATTCCTGGAGCGCCTCGTCGATCGCTATGCGCCCGTGTTTATCGAGGATGGCTTGGCGGAAAACGACTGGGACGGCTGGCAGGAGCTGACGCATCGGCTCGGGTCACGTACGCTGCTGGTTGGCGACGATATCTTCGTGACGAACCCTGCGA
This sequence comes from Vicinamibacterales bacterium, assembly GCA_048594975.1. GTDB lineage: Bacteria > Acidobacteriota > Vicinamibacteria > Vicinamibacterales > 2-12-FULL-66-21 > JBMDXB01. Next base: position 22,758 of record JBMDXQ010000040.1, read on the forward strand.
TCATCCACGAGGCCATCTCGAAACGTGTCGCCAATGCCGTGCTCATCAAGCTGAATCAGATTGGTACCGTCACAGAGACGATGGAAGCCGTGCGCATCGCGCACGCGGCGGGTTATCGGACGGTCGTCTCCCATCGATCCGGGGAGACTGAGGACACGTTCATCGCGGATTTCGCTGTTGCCGTGGGAGCCGCATACATCAAGACCGGATCGATGGCTCGATCGGAACGTGTAGCGAAGTACAACCAGTTGCTCCGCATCGAGGAAGAACTCGGAGCCGCCGCGCGATTCGGTGCTGCTGCCACTACGGTCACAACCACGTGATATGCGCGATCAGAGCTCTTCGCCCGCGGTGCCGGCCGATCGCGTGGATGCCGACCTGGCGCGAATCGCGGAGGTCGCGACCGAGCTTGGTGTCAACTCGCTGGTCAGGGAAGTGGATGCCGAACGGCATCGCCTCGCTGACGCGCGGTTCTTCGTAGCGTGCATCGGGCAGTTCAAGCGCGGGAAATCCACGCTGCTGAACGCGCTCGTCGGTTGTCCCATTCTGCCGGTCGGCGTCGTCCCGGTGACGTCGGTTGTCACGATCCTGCGAGAGGGAAACCGTCCTGAGGCCCTCGTGCGCTCTGCATCCGGCAGCACTCAATCGATCGGCGTTGACTGCGTTGCCGACATGGTTGACGAGCGGCTGAATCCCGAAAACGCCAAAGGCGTTGCGGCTGTCGAAGTGTTCCTGCCAAGCGCCATTCTGAGGAACGGGCTATGCCTCGTCGACACGCCGGGGATCGGGTCCGTCTTCGCAGGCAACACCGAAACAACGCGCACATTCCTCCCACATATCGACGTCGCGCTGCTGGTCGTGGGGCCCGACTTCCCAGTTTCCGGTGACGAGCTGGAGATCACAGAACGAGTCAGCCGCGACGGTGGCCACGTGCTGGTGGCCTTGAACAAGGCGGACCAGGCTGCGGAGCAGCAGAGACGGGAGGTTCTCACCTTCAGTACTCAAGTGGTTGAGCGGCGTACTGGCCGACGCGTCGACGGCGTCTTCGAAATCAGCGCGCTCGAACGAACTCGCGAGGATCGGCCGACTCGTGACTGGTCCCGTCTTGAGCGGACTCTCAGTGACTTCGCTCAGACGAAACGAACGGCGCTCGTGGCCAAGGGCGTCGATCGCGCCCGTCGGCGCTTTGTTCAACGTCTCCTTGCTGAAGTGGAGGAGCAGGAAGGCGCGCTCAAGCGGCCGATCGAAGAAACAGCGGCGAGAACCGGTCGCCTCCGCCGAGCTGCCATGGACGTGGACCGTTCGTTGCGTGACCTCCGCTTCTTGTTCGATGTGGTGGAAATCGAGCTTGCGAGCGGGTTCGACCAGCAGCGAACCAATTTCGTGCGCCGATCAACCTCCGAACTGCAGACTGTGCTTCGTCAGTGGATCAGGCAGAACGTGCGATTACGCGGCGGGCGGTTGCGACGTGGTGCCTTCGACCAGGCCGGTCAGCTCGCGCGGCAGTCGGTGACGAACTGGCTCACCGAACTCGAGCCCGCAGTCGTCGCACAGTACGAGAAGGCGATCGATCGCTTCGTGCACATTGGAAACGAGTACATTGCACGCGTAACGGCGGACGCCGGCACCGCAGTCGGCCGACTCGAGATCGCGGATATCGGGTCCTACGATCGGCCACACTTTTACTTTGCGAACCTGATGCATCTCACAGCCGGCAACCCCTGGACCTGGGCGCTGGACCATGTCGGATCCCGCGCAGCCAGTGAGCGAAGCATCGTCACGCGAAGTTCTGAATACCTTGCGCACTTGGTCGAGTCGAATAGTCACCGGGTCGAGAACGATTTCCGCGAGCGCACGGCGAACAGTCGTCGAGAGCTCGAACGCACCATTCGGGCGCGCCTCAACGAGGCGCTGGCCTCTGCCGAGCGAGCGTTGACCCTCGCGACGGAAGCGCAAAGAATGGCAACCGATCAGGTATCGGACCGGTTGGCTCGTCTTTCGACGATCAGAGCGGAGATGCGCCACTTCGCGGGTGTGCCCGCGGCGTGACGTTGCCTCGTCCTCCAAGTGTCCGTGGGCGGTGCAGGAGTCTTTGTCATCATCCGCAATTGCGTTGAGCGTGCTCGCGGCGATCATGTGCGCTGTGCTGCTCAAGCGTTGGCTGCCTCCGGGGCCATCGCCTCCACCGCCGTCGTGGCGCGACTACAATCCCGAGCACGCCGGATGCGAAGGGCGGCCCGGCCTTCTAAGCACTGCAGGGACTGAAGCAGTTCGATCGCCTCGGCCTGAGCGTCTTACTCATCGCGACCCTGTTGGTCGGCTTTGCGCCGCGCGCGTTCGCCGTGCGGCGCGCGTCCGCCGTACTCGGGAGGATCCTCTCGGGATCGGAATGGGCGCCAGGAATCGATCATAAAGGCCGCCAGTGCCAACATGACCGCAGCGTCGAGGCGCGCGACGGCCTACAGCATGTTCAACCTGGCGTACGGCGTCGCGTGGTTTGCGGGCAGCGCGTTGATGGGCTGGCTGTACGCGCACTCCATCGAGGCGTTGATCGCGTTCTCGCTGACCGCGCAGCTGCTCGCGATCCCGTGCTTCCTGTCCGCGAAGCGGCTCAGCCCGCACGCGCGGGTGATGTAGGATCGACGGCAGCGGGCGGTGGAGTCCGCCGTGAACCGTCTCGCGTGGCGGGACCAATGACTCCTGTAGGCTGAGACCTGCAGGAGTCTTTGCTTTTTGGGCCATGTGGATTGCGCTCAGCGTGCTCGTCGCCGTCATGTGTGCCGCACTGCTCGTGCGTTGGCTGCTTCACGGACCGCCACCGCCACCGCCGCCGTGGGGAACGAAAGCAGATGTCGCCGATGACCAGCGCGGGAAACCGGATCGGTGATGAAAGACGCTGAACCCGTCCAGCGGGAGGCCGGTGCCTGGTGGCCGCGCGGGTGGCGCCGCCTGCACGTGGTACTCCTGTGCTTCGCGCTCGCCTCAATCGCCGCGTTGATCGTCCAGCGCCTCGTCCCGCCGCTGGCCACGGATCTGGCCTTGGTCTGCGCGATCTGGATCACGTCTACCCGGTTGCGCGTTTGAAGCGGACAGAGCCATGGTGGGCGCACTGGGCGAGAGGCGTTGTCATTCTGATTGGCTTCCTCCTCGCGCAGCGCTATCTGTGAGTCGTGACCTGCCCGGGTCCTCTTGTGGCGACGGCGTGCCTGGACTCACGGCAAACAGAGCCGGTGCACCTGTGTCACTACTCGAGGGCGCCGTCCTTTCTCTCGATCAGAGACAGACACACCGACGACGAATGGCTGGTCGGCGGAACGCCGAGCACCACGACGCCGGCCCCGAACTCTGGCACCTCGAGCCCGGAAGGTCCTTGACCCTGGAACGATTCCAGGGTTGAGAATGGGTGCTGGGCCATTCGGAGAATCGAGGACGGTATGAAGAGTCAGTTGGCTGGGGCGTTGGCGATCGTGGCCGTGACCGCGTGGATGTCATCCGGAGCACGGGCTCAGCAGGTACCGCAGGGGCAGACGCATGATCACGACGCACATCACCGCGAGATGCTGCAGCGCGGCGCCGAGGCGATGGGCTTCGATCAAGAGCGCACGGTCCACCATTTCCTGCTCTACGAAGACGGCGGCGCCATCGACGTATCGGTCAAGGAAATGAGCGATCAGGCAAATCTCCAGGCGGTGCGGAAGCATCTGCAGGAGATTGTCGGGCTGTTCACGGCAGGAGATTTCGGCAAGCCAGCGCTGACCCACGCACAGCAGGTACCTGGGACCGCCGAGATGACGCGACTCAAGGACCGTATTGCCTATCAATACGAAGAGACGTCAACCGGCGGACGCGTACGAATCGTCACGCGTGGTGCGGATGCGCTGACAGCCGTCCATGCGTTCCTGCACTTTCAGATCGAGGATCACCGCACCGGGGACTCGGGCCTGGTGCAGCAGACGGCGTCGGGCCGCATGAACGGCATGGGCCCTGGCATGATGGCGAAGGGGCACGACGCCGCGACGATGGCGCAGATGCGCGACATCCATGACCTGTTCCTCAACCACGATCGCATCACGCGCACGGTCACGAATCTTCCCGACGGTATCAGGACGGTGACCGAGTCCGCCGATCCGCGCATCGCTCAACTCCTCAAGCACCACGTGGCCAGCATGCGTGAGCGGGTCGACAGCGGTGATGATCCCGGCTTGCCGATCGAGAGCGAGGCACTCCACTCGATCTTCCAGAACTACGAGAAGGTCCAGACCACCGTGGAGACGACAACGGCCGGCATCGTCGTGACCCAAACCTCGCGCGACCAGGCCTCGGTGGCGGCGCTCCAGCAACACGCCTCGGAAGTGACCGACTTCGTCAAAGACGGCATGGCCGCCATGCATCGGGCGATGATGAAGAAGATGGGTGGCATGATGCAGCCCGGCGTGCACGGTGCCATGATGGACGGCGTGTCGAAACCCGGGACCACGCCAATCGGGCGGTAAGGCCTGTCAGTTGCACAAGTTGCTCAGCCCGTCTGAGCTCGCGCGGCTGACCGGCGTCAGCACGGACACGTTGCGCCATTACGAGCGCAAACGTGTGCTCGGCCTCCCAACTCGCAGCGAGAGCGGATATCGTCGCTACCCGCCTGAGGCCGTGGCGCGCGTGCGACTCGTGCGACGGGCGTTGACCATCGGCTTCACGCTCGATGAACTGGCGGGCGTCCTGACGGAACGCGATCGTGGCGGTGCCCCCTGCCGGAAGGTCCGCGCGTTGGTCGCTGAGCGGCTGTCAGAGCTGAACACCCGTCTCAGCGATCTCACCGAGCTACGCGACGACTTACGGATCCTGCTCCGGGACTGGGACCGCCGCCTGGCCCGGATTCCCGCCGGCGCCCAGGCCCGTCTCCTCGACGTGCTCGCTGACCGACCCGTCGTCGATCGTGCCGTCGCGCGCCAGCGTCGCATGCTTGGCGCCGCGAGTCCGCGCCGGCGAGCATTGGCCAGGCGTTGAAGTCGCGCCGCCACAGCTTCGTGCGCGTTCATTCCCGTCAAGACTGACGGCCGAGGGCATACGCTATCTCCAGATAGCACGAGTACTTCTACGCGGTTCGCAGGAGGCCTGCGTCATACGCGCGTTTGTCGAAGATGGTGGTCTGGATGATCGGCCTTCGTATGCGTGACTCCTGGCTGACGGCCGTTGATGTCGCCACGCCTCCGCAGTGAGATCGTAGGCAAACCCTGGCGTCCGCAAGCGATCGAGCCATCCCTTCAGCATCGCCGGAAGGCTGAGGAACTGCACGGGGGCGACGAAGGCCAACGTCTCGGCCCGCGCGACCTTCTTTTGTTGCGCGAGATCGCCGGCGCAGCAGTTCATCGGTACTCTGGACGATAGCTAGCGGTTCAGAGAACCACTGCGTGTTTTCGAGGACTTGAACGGTGGCATCCTGCGCCCGCGGACCTTCGAGAGATGCGACTGTGTCAGAAAGTGGACGGCGACCCATCCGCGGAAATCACACTCGATGCGAGGCTTGCGCAGTTATCAGAACATGAGAAAAACCGCTGCGTTCTCATTCATCAATCGTTCGGCGTGAGGGCCGGCCATTCGAGGCGTACTCCGGGCTCGGCAGGGACAATTTCAGGGACAGTTTTGGGGACAGCAGGGTTCCCGCAACTCAAAGCCTCGCGTATACTTATGGTTCTCGACGCGGTGAGGTGGCCGAGAGGCTGAAGGCGGCGGTTTGCTAAACGCCGATCAGCATTTCGGCCATCGTCGTTTTTCCTCGCAAATCCTCGCGTCTCAATCACTTCCTCGATCGACCGACTTGGCTGCCGTTGGCTCCCGAAGCCCGATTTTGGGAGCTGGCAGGGACAATTCTAGGGACAGTCTGGAGACAGTTTCCATCATCGGTTGATCGCTTCGGCACGATCGTGTGATCATCAGATTCAATGCGAATTTGATGAGGAAACGATGCTCGATCTAGCCAACGACATTCGATCGCTCAGTGAGTTCAAGCGCAATACCGTCGATTTGCTCGACCGCCTGAGAAAGACCGGGCACCCGCTGGTGCTGACCATCAACGGCAAGGCCGAACTGGTGGTCCAGGATGCCGCAGCCTACCAGGCGCTTCTGGACCGTGTCGAAGCCATCGAGGGGATTCAGGAGGGACTTGCGGATGTGAAAGCCGGCCGCACCAAGCCGTCCCGGCAGGTGTTTGCTCGGCTGCGCCGCAAGCATGGCATACCGCGTTGAGATTGCCCGCCGCGCGGAACGCGACCTCGAGGAACTGTACTTGTGGGTGGTCGAGCGGGCGCCGCAGCAGGGCGCCCGGTGGTTCAACGGTCTCGAACGCGCGGTCCTGTCGCTGGACCAGCATCCGAAGCGGTGTGCCGTCGCGCCCGAGAGCTTCGACCCCGATCACCCCGTGAGAGCACTCACGTACGGGCGGAAGCCGCACGCGTACCGCATCTTCTTCACGGTTGATGACGACGCTCGTCTCGTGCGCGTGGTACACGTGCGGCGTGGCACGAGAAAGTCGCCTCAGCCTGACGAGTTGAAAGGCGAGTAGGCGGCTATCGCGGCCGTGCCTCTGCGGCCGCCGGCCTGACGCGCACGTCGTCTCCGATGTCGATCACCATCAAATCGGTGCCCATCTCCACGCGCCCCGAGTAGGACCGCTTTGTCTGCTCGACGATTGCTGGTGTTCCCGGAGTGTGAGAGAACACGGCCAGCCGCGGCGACACTCTGCTGAAGATGCCCGCGGCCTGCTCCGGGGTGGTGTGACGCGCCACGATCGCTTCCACGCGTTCCTGGTTCGACACCACCTGCCGCAGCACGTCGAGATCGATCGCCTCGTGGATCAACACGTCCACACCCTTGCAGAATGCCACCAAGTTGTCGCTCGGACCCGTGTCGCCCGAGACCGCCACCGAGCGCCCGGCATAATCCACTCGGTAGCCGTAAGCGGGCTTCACGAGTCCGTGAGCTACGAGGAATGCGGTGACCGTGATGCCGTTTCTCTCATAGACCCTCCCCTCGCGGATGTCGTGCACGACGGCGCGGATGCCATCGGGCGAAAAGCTTTCGTCCACGTCCCGGCGCATCCGAATGTCGAAGGCGAACGCCGCCTGCAGGTGCCGCATCATGTCGCGCGTGCCATCGGGCCCCCAGACTTCGAGCGGCACCTTCCGCTCTGGCTGCGCCGACCAGGGCGTGAGCATCAGGTCGGGCACATCGACGACGTGGTCCGAATGCAGGTGCGTCAGGAACAGTTTCGTCACGGCGTTCATGGGAAAGCCCGCCTGCACCAGGCGCTGCATGAACCCGCGTCCCGCGTCGATTAGGAAATGTTCGCCGCCAGCCTCGATGAGCGTGCTGATCCCTGCCATGCCAGCGTGAACACGGGGTCCGCTCGCGGTCCCCAGCAGGGTGACGCGAATTTCCTTTGGCACGCCGCCATTCACCTGCTCGGAAATCTGCGCCTCGACCGTCCCGAATAGGCATAGGACCAGCAGGGCTGACTGCAACCGGCCGGGCAAACTCATTGCGTCTTCAGCATCCAAAGGCCACTCCGGTGTGTCACCGCGGCGGAACTTCGGCGCCGACGCAGCACGCGTTTGATACCGCTAACGAAGTGTTCGCAAGTAGGCGACTAACGCGGCGCGCTCTTCCGGCGCAGGTTGCCGATCGAAATGCACGCCGTCGGTGGATGCCAACGGCGGCACGACGCCTGGCGCGGAATTCGCCTGGACGCGCTTGAAGAACTCGATGTAGTGATCGACCACCTCCTCGAGCGTCGCAGCGCTGTTGTTGTGGAAATACGGAGCGGTGTTGCTGATGCCACGAAGCGCGGGAATGTCCAGTTTCTCCCAGTCATCGGTCGGCGCCGCGCCACCCACGAACCCGGTCAACAACGCGCGCCCGGGATCGGAGCTCGTCCGGCGGACCTTGGCGCCAGCAGGCAGCGGAGGCGCAGGGACACCCGGAGCGGGAGACCCAGGACAGGGCGTGACACGGCCGGCTGGGGGTGGGCACGGTGTGGGAACTGACACCGCGATCTCGTAGGTTCGTGCATTGCGAGCGAGGCGCTCCGGACAGGGTGCAAGAGCGAAGCGGGCGGGCGTCGCCGTATCGACCGGACGAGGACACTGGCTGAAGATCGTGTGGAATCGAATGACGGGGGCCTGCGGGGTCGACTGCGACGGACCGCCGTGGCACTGCGCGCAGGCGCGGACGAACACGGTCTTGCCCTGCTGTTCGAGCTCGTTCAGCGGTCCGTCTAGATCCGGCAGCGACGTGTCGCCCGCGCTAATGGCATTCGACAGCGCGCGAATCCGATGGTTGGTGAACAGCACGCGCTGAAATGACGCGAGATCGTCCAGGAGCTGCTGCGGCGCCAGACTCTGGATCTGCGCATGATTGATCAGCGCACCAAGCGCCTGCTCCTGCAGCGTCGTCACGCGAGCATCGAGCTGATATCCACCGCTGTTGTTCGGGCCGCGGGGCCACGGGTTGATGCCATCAGGTCCCGTGATCTTCACGTCGTTGACGGTGGGAACCGCACGCCAGACGTCGGCGACCGTCTCGGTCGATGGTGCGTTGGTGACGGGATCGACCAGCTTGATGTTGGGTGGCAGCGGAAGTGTGATCCTGATGAGACCGTTCTGACGAAGATTGCTGAAGTCGTCGGCGCTCTCACCGTTGATCCGGAAATCATCCGCGTCTATCGGGCGGAACAACGGATCATCGGCGTTCGGGTTCCCCCGGCGGCGCAACTGGAGGATTCGGAACCTGGCCTCGACATCCGCCGGCGAGAGCTGGAAATGGCTCGTCGCCATGTGGCAGTCGGCGCACGCGCGCCCGTTCGCGCCCAGATCGTCAAGGCGGCGGTCGAAGAACGCGCGGTGGCCCCGGACGACGGCGTCGCACGGTTCGCCGTCGCAGTCGGCAGGCACCTGCACCGATTGGGCTGCGGGCGCAAACGCCCAGACGGCAGGGACGAACCGAGAACTGCCCGCCCAGATCGCGAGCGTGAGGACGACGAACAGGACGCTTGCGGCGAGCAGGAATCGTGGTTTCACGGCAGTGCTCCTCAGCGAGTCGAGCTGGCGGCAGCGGTGACGGACCGCCCTCTCAAGCTAAGGCGTCGTTTGCGTTCAAGAACTAACATCCGTCTCCAACGTTTTCCGCGGCGCCTGTCCTGCACCCTCTGTGGCAGAATGCCTTGCGCCATGTCGCAGGAGATCACCCAACTGTTGCTGTCGTGGAATCAGGGCGATGGGCAGGCGTTGCATCGACTGATGCCGCTGGTGTACAGCGAGCTGCACCGGCTGGCGCATCACTACATGGCCGGAGAACGCCCCGGCCACGCACTCCAGACGACAGCGCTCGTCAACGAAGCGTATCTGCGGCTCATCGATTCGAGCCGGGTTCGGTGGCAGAACCGCGCACACTTCTTCGCGGTGTCAGCGCAACTGATGCGGCGCATCCTGGTTGATGTCGCCAGGGCACGAGCGAAGCTCAAACGCGGAGGCGATGCGATTCAAGTGTCGCTCGACGAAGCGATGGACATGCCGCATGAACCTGGCCCCGATCTGATCGCGCTCGACGAAGCCCTGACGAGACTGGCAGCGTTCGACGAACGAAAGAGCAAGGTGGTCGAGCTGCGGTTCTTCGGCGGCATGAGCGTCGAGGAGACCGCCGAGGTACTCGGAGTCTCGGCGATGACCGTCATGCGCGATTGGGGGCTGGCGAAGGTCTGGCTCCTCCGGGAATTGGAAAAGAAGTGAATGACGCCCGAACGATGGCGGGAGATCGAACGCCTCTATCACGCGGCGCTCGAACGCAGCACTGAAGAGCGCGCCGCGTTTCTCACTGGGGCCTGTGGAAGCGATGGAGCCCTGCGTCGGGAGCTCGACTCGCTGCTCGAGTATCGCGCTCGAGCGGGAGATTTCATCGAAACGCCGGCCGGCGACGGTCGTTTGGCCACTGCGGTCCGCCGGCTCGAGGCGTCCTCGATTCCGGGCCGGTTCATCGGACGTGTTCTCGGCTCGTACGAGTTGAAGGCACTGATCGCCGCGGGCGGCATGGGTGAGGTGTATCGCGCCGTCGACCCGCGCCTGAACCGCACTGTCGCCATCAAAACGCTGCACGAGCATTTATCAAACGATCCGCAACGGATCGAACGCTTCAAGCGGGAAGCCCGGATCATTTCCAGCCTGAATCATCCGAACATCTGCACGCTCCATGACATCGGGATGCAGGACAACATCCAGTATTTAGTCATGGAGTACATCGAGGGTGAGACGCTCCAAAAACGGTTGGAGCGGGGCGCGCTGCCGCTCGTGCGCGCGATCGAATACTCGATCCAGATTGTCGATGCGCTCGACGGAGCCCACCGTTTGGGAGTGATACACAGAGACTTGAAGCCCGGGAACGTCATGTTGACGAAGTCGGGTGTGAAGGTGCTGGATTTCGGGCTGGCCGCGCGCTCTGCGCCGGCTGAGGCCGACGCCGCCGACAAAGCCAATCCAGATGGCTCGAAAGCGCTCACCATAGAAGGCACGATTCTGGGCACGCCGCAATACATCTCTCCCGAACAGCTCGAAGGAAGAACGGCTGACGCCCGAACGGACATCTTCGCGTTCGGCGCTGTCGCATACGAAATGATCACCGGCATCCGTGCATTTCGAGCGCAGAGTCAGGCAGGTCTGATCAGCACGATCCTGAAGGACGATCCCCGTCCGATCCTCGACGTCGCGCCCGACGTGCCGGCCGGCCTGGTGCAGACCGTTTCGCGGTGCCTCGCCAAAGATCCCGCTGAGCGGTGGCAGACCGCGAACGACCTGCTGTTTCAGTTGCGCTCGATCGCCGCTTCTCCCGCACGGATTGAGTCTTCAGAATCGAGGTCGGCGCGTCTCCCGCGCCGGGCCGAACGGGCTCTGTGGGCGGCAATCGTCGTTGCATCGGTGGCCGGTACCTGGTTTTGGGCTCGAGGCAGAGATGTTCGCCCACTTGCGGCAGTCCGTGAGACTCCCGCCATCCGCTACGCACTGTTGCCGGCAGAAGGCACGGCGTTCTCTTCCGGCTACGATCTTCCATTTGCGCTGTCGCCGGACGGCCGATATATCGCCTACGTCGGCGTCAGAGCCGACGCAGCCAAACAACTCTGGTTGCATTCGTTCTCTTCAGGGCTCGACCAGCCGATCCCGGGGACGGAGCAGGCGAGCTCGCCGTTTTGGTCGCCCGACAGCCAGTGGATCGGATTCTTCGCGGGAAACAGTTTGAAGAAGGTCCGTGCGTCAAGTGGGCTCGTCCAACTCGTCGCCGGCAACGCGACGACCTACGGAGGCGCCACTTGGAACGCGGACGACGTGATCCTCTTTCCCGCCGCACGCCCCGGAGGTTTGTCTCGGGTATCAGCTCGGGGTGGACAGGTGTTGCCGGCGACGACTCCGACCGAAGGCAGCCACTTCTGGCCGCAGTTTCTGGGAGACGGCGAGCACTTCATCTACGTCTCCACTATTCCCGGCCGGCTCAATGTGGGTTCGCTCCGAAACGGGCCGTCGCGCGAACTGATGACGTTTCCCGTACGGATTTCTTCCGTGGCCTACGTCCCCGGATACATTCTCTTCGTCCAGGATTCCACGCTGTTCGCACGACCCTTCGACGAGGAGCGTCTCGAGTTCTCAGGTGAGCCCGTCGGCGTTGTGCATGGCATTCCCGTCATAGGTTTCGGGCGAGCGCCGTTCTCAGTGTCCGCCGCCGGGGTGCTCGCCTACTGGCCCTACGCGGTCGGGACGCCGTCGGTCCTGCGGTGGTTCGACAGGTATGGCCGTGCGTCAGCCGCCGTTGATACGCCGGCACAGTACATCGGCTTCGCGATCTCGCCTGATGGCAGCCAGCTGGCGCTGTCCCGAACCGGCAAGGATGGCGGCGCCGACGTGTGGCTTCGAGACCTGGCTCGTGGCACTGAAAAGCAATTGACGTTCGACGGGGCGGCCTATACGCCGCAGTGGTCGCCGGACGGCACTCGCCTCGCGTTTTCGGGGCCGGGTGAGAAGCCGCCCCCGAAACTGTTCGTCAAGAGGATTGGGGACCCGGGTCCTGCCGTGCGGCTCACCGCTTCTGCCACGACCACGCCGGACTTTGCATCGGGCTGGAGCGCTGACGGCCGCTCGATCGTCAGCGTTCGAGTCGATCCTGCAAACGGCGATGATCTCTGGATTCACCACGCTGAACAGGGTGTCGGCGAGCCTTTGCCGTTCAACACCCGTTTCAACGAGTCTCTAGGAACGGTGTCTCCGGATAATCAGTGGATCGCCTACGTCACTGACGAATCCGGCCGAGACGAGGTCCGGGTCGCGAGCTTTCCCGCCGGGAGGATGCCGCGACAAGTCTCGATCGGCGGCGGCACCTCACCGCAGTGGAGTGACGGCGGCAGAGAAATCGTGTACGTTGCACCGGACCGGCGATTGATGGCCGCTACGTTCGACGGTAGTAAGACCGGCACCCTCGTCAGTACACCGCGTGCCTTATTCCGAATCGAGAATCTCGCCGAGGAGAACCGGTCGTTGTTCTTCGTGACGCGCAATGACTATGTCGCCGCCTCGAATGGCCAGCGGTTCCTGGCGGCTATCAGAGCGAGAGACCCGAAGGCGCCGCCGATCACTGTCGTGGTCAACTGGCTGGCACTGTTGAACCGTTGAGCGTCGAGCCGGCGATGCCGGGTAAGAGCCGCTTCGCTGACGGAGCTGGGAAATCTGGCCTCGATCGGCGAAATGAGCGTCGCTCTCGCACTCGTGAGCAGACACCATGGTCGCCGATGACAGCCCCGATCTGCGATTGGTGCACCCCAGCAGGCGACTGCGTCCCTGAGCGACCGCCACGAGCTTGTGTTCAGCGGTTCAGAGAACCGCTGTATGTTTTCGAAGGCTCGCGCAGCGACATCGTGAGCCCGCGAATCGCTGGCGAGGTGAGACTGCTTCAAGAAGTGGACATCGGGTCATCCGTGGAAATCACGCTCGATGCGAGGCTTAGGGCCCTGGCAGAAATTAGTTGCTACAGTCGCCCACTTATGATCTAACAGTGGTGGTTGCGACGCGACATCGATCTCGAGGCCACGCTCGTCGGGAAGTATGCGGTGTTGTCGCCGCTGTTGAATGAGCGCGCGCGACGCTTGTGGGCGGCCGCTGAATCGGTCGCGATCGGGTTCGGCGGCGATGCCGTGGTTTCGTCGGCGACCGGCTTGTCGCGCAACACGATTCGCAGTGGTCGTCGCGAATTGGCCGAGGGCGGGGCGCCCGCGGGCCGCCTCCGCCGCGCGGGGGCGGGTCGGCCGGCGATCGAGACGGTGCAACCGGGGCTGCGGGCCGCGCTCGAAGCGTTGGTCGATCCCGTGACGCGTGGCGACCCCACCTCGCCGTTGCGCTGGACGTGCAAGAGCAAAGCGAAGCTGGCCGCGGCGTTGACCGCCGACGGGTGGCGCGTGAGTGCGACGACCGTGGGCCACCTCCTGCACGACCTCGGGTATCGGCTCCAGGCGTTGCAGAAAACGCTGGAGGGCACCGCGCACCCGGACCGGAATGCCCAATTCGAGCACATCAACGCCACGGCCACCGACTTTCTAGAGCGCCAGCAACCGGTGATCTCGGTCGACACCAAGAAGAAGGAACTGATCGGGGACTTCAAGACGGGTGGGCGCGAATGGCAGCCGTCCGGTCAGCCCGAGCCCGTGCGTGTGCACGACTTTCCCGGGGACGCCGTCGGCAAAGCGATTCCGTACGGCGTGTACGATATGGCGCGCAATGAAGCGTGGGTGAGTGTGGGCCGGGACCACGATACGCCGGCGTTCGCGGTGGCCGCGATTCGCCAGTGGTGGACGATGATGGGGCGCCGCGCCTATCCGGCCGCGACTGATCTCTACATCACGGCCGATGCGGGCGGCAGCAACGGCTATCGGGCGCGCGCGTGGAAGGCGGGCCTCCAGCGGCTCGCCGACGAGCTCCGGCTGACGATTCACGTGTCGCACTTTCCGCCGGGCACGAGCAAGTGGAACAAGATCGAGCACCGGCTCTTCTGCCACCTCACCGAGAACTGGCGCGGCCGCGCGCTCGTGACCTTTGAGACGCTCGTGGAATTGATCGGCCACACCGACACGGCCACGGGGCTCCGCGTCAAAGCCAAACTGGACAAGCGTCGCTACAAGACCGGTGTTGTCGTCACGACGGCCCAGATGCGCGCGCTGACCATCGATCCACATTCCTTTCACGGAGACTGGAACTACACTGTCCGGCCTCGGGCAACTTGATCAATCAATTTCGATCAGGGCCCTTAGGCAGTTATCAGTACACGGAAGAAACCGCTACGTTCTCTTTCATCAGTCGGTCGGCTCGACGGGCGGCAATTCGAGCCGTGCGCCGGGCCGGCAGGGACAATTTCAGGGACAGTTTTGGGGACAGCGGGGTTCCTGCCAACTCGAAGCCTCGCGTATACTTAGGGTTCTCGACGCGGTGAGGTGGCCGAGAGGCTGAAGGCGGCGGTTTGCTAAACGCCGATCAGCATTTCGGCCATCTTCGTTTTTCCTCGTAATCCTCGCGTCCTAATCACTCCTTTTGATCGACCGAGTTGGCTGCTGTTGGCTCCGGAAGCCCGGTTTTGGGAGCTGGCAGGGACATCTTTGGGGACAGTGTCTGCAGTGGCTGATCGCGCCGGTGTGCTTCGTCAATGAATACCCGAATCTCCCTGGCTTGGCGCCTGTGTGCGCCGTCTTGGTTGTAGTGCGCGAACCTCCCGAGCCATCCCTTCGCGAGAGAGCAAGACATCGGTCACTGGACGTTCGTGCGACGTGATCGGAGCATCGAATCGCCACCACTGTTCGGCGCGCTCCCGCGTTCACGGTTCAGGCACGTGACACGTCGAGAGACCCTTGTCCATGATCGCTCCTCGAGATCCGGTGCCACCGGTCACCCGCCCATCAGTCGTTTCAATCGGGTTCGACCGCGACCGGGCGTAACCGCGAACCCGCGAACCCCGAACCACCAATCCAGACGTACACTTCAGAGCCGCCGCCTCGCACCGGGCGGCCGGAGGTTGCGTGCTATGACACCTCGTCGAACGGGCTTGGCTGTGCTCGTGTGGCTGGCGACGACGCTGTCGGTGCTCGCGCAGGGAAATCCGACGGGTGGGCTTTCGGGGCAGGTGACCGATCAGCAGGGATTGCCGTTGCCAAGAGTCACGGTGACGGTAGAGTCACCCGTCCTGCAGGGAACGCGCAGAGCTGTGACGTCCGACAATGGCGATTACATCCTGCCGTTCCTTCCGCCTGGCGACTACACGGTCATCTTCGAGCTGTCCGGATTCCAGAGCCAGAAGGAAATCGTCAGCGTACGGATGTCCGAGACGCTGACGGTGAACAGCAAGATGGCCGTCGCGACGGTCAACGTGTCGGTCGAGGTCCGAGGTCAGGCGTCCAACGAAATCGGACCGACGGGTACGGTCTCGTCGACGTATCGATCCGATTTCATCGAGCGATTGCCCCTCGGCCGGACGATCGGTGCGGCCACGCTGCTCGCGCCGGGAGTCACCGACAACGGGCCCGGCGGCAATATCCTGATCTCAGGGGCGCTCTCCTATGAGAACCTCTTCCTCGTCAACGGCGTCGTCGTCAACGAGAACCTGCGGGGGCAGCCTCGCAACGTGTATATCGAGGATGCCGTCCAGGAGCACAAGATTTCGACGGGCAGCATCTCGGCTGAGTACGGTCGATTTCAAGGCGGCGTCGTCAACACCATCACCAAATCGGGCGGCAACCAGTTCGGCGGGTCGCTGCGCGTCACGTTCAACAGCGACAGCTGGGGCGCGCTCACGCCCTTTCCCGGCGACCAGAACGTCCACGCCATCGTGCCGACGTACGAGTTGACTGGCGGTGGGCCCGTCTTCCGCGACAAGCTGTGGTTCTTCGGGGCCGGGCGGTTCGAGAAGCAGGAGGAGAATCGGACGCTGGCCTACACCGAGGTGAACTACATCCGCAGCGACGACGAGAAGCGGTACGAAGGCAAGCTGACCTACGCGTTGTCGCGGCGACACACGTTCCGCGGCGCGTACACCAAGCGAAAGCTCGACACGAGCAACAACAGCTTTGGCACGATCATGGACCTCGCCAGTCTGTTCGACGACGCGAACGACGAGGATTTGACGTCGTTGAACTACACCGGTGTGCTGACTGGCAATGTGTTCGTCGAAGGTCAGTACTCGCGACGTGACTATGCCATCCTCGGGTCGGGGTCGCGCTTCACGGATGTTGTGAAGGGAACACTGATCTGGGATCGGCAGCGCGGACAGGCGCGCTTCAACTCGCCGACCTTCTGCGCCGTCTGCGGCAGCGGCGTCGAGGTGCGGAACAACTGGAACTATCTGGGCAAATTGAACTACTTCCTCTCGACGCCACGCGTCGGCTCCCACAGCATCGTTGCTGGCTTCGATACGTTCAGAGAGACGCGGCAGCAGGACACCTATGCGTCGGGCACGAGCTTTCGAGTCCAGGCGACGACTTCGATCATTCAGGGCGATCGCATCTACCCGGTGCTGCGTAACGACGGAACCACCTACATCGACTGGCTGCCTCTCGTCGGCAATAGCGTGGGCAACGATATACGCACCCATTCGATCTTCTTGAACGACAGCTGGCGTCTCAACAGCCGCGCGACCTTCAATCT
>JBMDXQ010000041.1:0-2336 GCA_048594975.1 Vicinamibacterales bacterium
TCCGGAGCCTGCGACGGAATCCAGGCTTCAGCGCGGTGGCGATTGTGACGCTCACCCTTGGAATGGGCGCCAATCTCGCGATCGTCGCGCTCGTCAACGCGGTGCTGATTCGACCCCTGCCGTATCGCGAGCCTGCGGAGCTGACGCTCGTCCATCTACTCGTGCCCGAGCGCGACGCCCCCGGCGTCTACCGTCAGTCAATCTGGTCGTACCCCAAGTACGAAGTGGTCCGCGACGGGCAGCAGGTCTTCACGGCGACCAGCCTGTTCACCGAGACGGAATGGAGTCTGACCAGAGCCGGCGATCCCGAGCGAATTCAAGGCGAGATCATCGAGGCGCCCTACTTCTCACTGCTTGGCGTCGAAGCAGGCCTCGGGAGGCTGTTCTCGGCTGATGACGACCGTGTCGGCGCAACGTCTGTCGCCATCATCAGTCACGGCCTGTGGCAGCGCCGTTTCGGCGGCGCTGCAGACGTGCTGGGCAGGGTAGTGACCCTCGAAGGCGCCGCGGCAACCGTCGTCGGCGTGACACCGGAGGGATTCCGCGGGCTGTCCGGACGGGCCGACGTGTGGCGGCCGTTCAAGCCCACCGTTCCCTTCGACCTCAACGAACCGTTCTCTCACAGCTACCACCAGATCGCGCGACGGCGGCCTGGAGTGTCAATCGAGCAGGCGGATGCCGCCGTCCGCGTGCTCGGAAGGCAAATCGACGCCGCGTTCCCGATGCCGAGAGCAGTCGGACAGACCAGCGTCGCCGCCGTGCCGCTCAAGGACGAGCGCATCGACCCCCTTGTGCGGCGCGCCGCGTTCGTACTGCTCGGGGCCGTGAGCCTCGTGCTCCTGATCGCGTGCGTGAATCTCGCCAACCTCACACGCGCGCGCGGCCTCGCGCGCCAGCGCGAAGTTGCGATTCGACTCGCGCTCGGTGCCAGCCGCCTGCGTATCGTCCGCCAATTCTTCACCGAAAGCCTGTGCGTGTCGTTCGCCGGCGCTGCGGCAGGCGCGCTCGTTGCGGCGGTCTCGATTCGCGTCGCTTCCGCTGCCATGCCCGACTTGAACGCTTTCCTTCGCGGTCCGACTGGCGGCCTCATGCGGGTCGGCGCGTCGATGCTCGGCGCTGATGCAACGGTAGTGCTGACGGCTGTCGGCCTCGCCGTAGTGAGCGCCATGCTCTTCGGCCTTATGCCCGCATGGCAGGCGGCGCGGGCCGACCTGACGTCGACGATGAAGCCCATCATCGGCGGCAGCCTTTCGACGGGCCTGCGCAGCTTGGCGTTTCGCAACGGCCTCTTGGTCGCCGAGGTTGCGCTTGCCCTCGTCATGCTCGTATCTGCGGGGCTGATGGTGAAGAGTCTGATGCGTCTGAGTCAGACGGACCTTGGGTTCCGCCCGGACCGCCTCCTGACGTTTCAACTTGCCCTGCCCGACGAGTCGTACCCGCCCTCGCGGAGTCTGCTGTTCGTTGAGCAGTTGCTGACGAAACTGAAGGCGCGATCAGAAGTGGAAGCGGCTGCGTTCGGCCATTGCGCGCCGGTCACGAATCAATGCAACGGCACGCGCGCGTTCTTCCCTGAGCGCCCGCCCGTGCCGCCTGGCAGCAGTCCGCTCGTGGGCGTGACGTGGGTCTCGCCGGGCTTCTTCGATACGCTTGGCATTCGACTCGTACGGGGCCGTGGGTTCACGGAGCACGATCGTCAGGGTCAGCCTAAGGTGGTCGTGATCAACGAGAGGGCTGCGAAGCAATTTTGGCCCAATGAGGATCCGATCGGGAAGCGCATCGGTCTCGGTCAGGGCGGCTTTCAGGATGGTGCCGAAGTGGTTGGCGTGGCAGCCGACGTACGGTATCGCGCCGTCGAGACGCCGCCGGGACCTGACGTCTACCTCCCGGTGCTCCAATCACCGCGCCCATGGGGCCTGATCTTCGTGCGCAGCCGTCTCCCGGCGTCCGCGCTCGTGCCCATGATTCGACATGAGGTGGCCTCGCTAGATCGCGATCTGCCACTGAGCGACATCAAGACGATGGACGAGCGCTATGGAGAGGCGACGTGGCGGACGTGGACGATCGGCGTGCTGCTGTCGATCTTCGCCGGGCTCACGCTCGTCCTGGCGCTTGTCGGCGTCTTCGCGGTGCTGGCGCAGAGCGTCGTGCAGCGCTCACGTGAGATTGGCGTCCGCATGGCGCTCGGCGCCGCGCCGCGCGACATCCAGCGGCTGGTGCTGGGCCGTGCGGTGGCGATCGCTGCCGCGGGCATCGCCATTGGTCTTGGCGTGGCTTGGTTCACCTCGCGGCTGCTGACTACGTTGTTGTACGAAGTCCAGCCAAATGATCCGGCTGTG
>JBMDXQ010000042.1:0-235024 GCA_048594975.1 Vicinamibacterales bacterium
GCGTGGATCTTGTCGTCGACCAGGTGCGACAGCTTCAGCATGTAGATGTAGCCGACGGTCACGTCCTGCTCGAACTCCTGCCCGGTCATGCCGTCGTAGAGCTTGGTCTTGCCGCTCTTCGGCAGCCCCGCCTCGTCCAGCCAGCGCTTGATCTCGCTCTCGGTCGCACCGTCGAACACCGGCGTCGCGAAGTAGAGGCCGAGCGCGTGCGCCGCCCAACCAAGGTGCGTCTCGAGAATCTGGCCGACGTTCATCCGCGACGGAACGCCGAGCGGATTCAGCACGATCTCCACCGGCGTGCCGTCCGGCAGGTAGGGCATGTCCTCTTCCGGCAGGATGCGGGCGATGACGCCCTTGTTGCCATGGCGGCCGGCCATCTTGTCGCCGACCGACAGCTTGCGCTTCATCGCCACGTAGACCTTGACCAGCTTGATGACGCCAGGCGGCAGCTCGTCGCCGCGGCGGACCTTCTCCTTCTTCTCCTCGAACTGGTTGCGTATGACCTCGACCTGCCGCTCGGTCCGCTCCTCGAGCTCGCGCAGGTCCTCCTCGAGGCGCGGATCGTAGGACGCCACTTTCAGACGCACGATCGCCTCGTAGGGCAGCCCCTGCAGCACGTCGGGGGTCAGCGCGGTCCCCTTGCGCAGCAGGCGCTCGCGGCCGTGCTCGTCGTAGAGATCGGCGCGCAGCTCCTGCCCCTGCAGCATCGCGATCACCCGCTTCTTCACCTCGTCGTGGAGAATGCGGATCTCGTCCTGCAGGTTCTTCTCCATCATGTCGAGCTCTTCCTGCTCGATCGCCTTGGCGCGGTCGTCCTTCTCGATGCCTTTGCGCGAGAAAATCTTGACCCCGACGATGATCCCCTCGATGCCCGGCGGACAGATGAGCGAGGCGTCGCGGACATCGCCCGCCTTCTCGCCGAAGATGGCGCGAAGCAGCTTCTCCTCCGGCGTCAGCTGGGTCTCGCCCTTGGGTGTGACCTTGCCGACGAGGATGTCGCCCGGCTTCACCGACGCGCCGATGCGGATGATGCCGCTCTCGTCAAGGTCGCGCAGGTAGCTCTCGCCGACGTTGGGAAAGTCGCGGGTGATGTCCTCCGGACCCAGCTTGGTGTCGCGCGCCTCGATCTCGAACTCTTCGATGTGGATGGAGGTGTAGTAGTCCTCCTTCACCATCCGCTCGGAGACGAGGATGGCATCCTCGAAGTTGTAGCCGCGCCACGGCATGAAGGCGACGAGGACGTTGCGGCCGAGCGCCAGCTCGCCGAGCTCGGTGCACGGGCCGTCGGCCAGCACCTGCCCCTTGTTGACCTTCTGGCCGACGCGCACGATCGGCTTCTGGTTGATGCAGGTGTTCTGGTTCGAGCGCTTGAACTTCGTCATCGGGTAGATGTCGGCGCCCATCTCGCGTGACGCCGCGTTCTCCTCTCCCTCCACGCGCACCACGATGCGCTGGCTGTCGACGAAGTCCACCGTCCCGGAGCGGCGGGCGACGATCACCGCGCCCGAGTCGCGGGCGGTGATGTACTCCATGCCGGTGCCGACGAAGGGCGCGCGGGCGCGCAGCAGCGGCACCGCCTGGCGCTGCATGTTCGATCCCATCAGCGCGCGGTTGGCGTCGTCGTTCTCGAGGAACGGCACCAGCGAGGCGGCTACCGAGACCAGCTGCTTCGGCGACACGTCAATGAACTCGACCTTGTCGCGCGGCGCCAGGATGAAGTTGCCCGCCTGTCGGGCGTTGACGCGGTCCTGGCTGAAGCGCCCGGTTTCGTCGACCTGGGCGTTGGCCTGGGCGATGATGTACTGGTCCTCCTCCCACGCCGACAGGTAGAAGGAGTACGGCTCGTACTCCAGCCCGCGGCGGCGGCGGCCGCCGCCGTTGTCCTTGTCGGCGCCGACCTCGGAGGCCTCGACGATGTCGCCGACCTTGTACTTCGCGCTGCCCCCGGCGTTGGCGATGATCACGTAGTCGATCACCCGCCCGTTCTTGACCTTGCGATAGGGCGACTCGATGAACCCGAACTCGTTGATCCGCGCATAGCAGGAGAGCGACGAGATCAGGCCGATGTTCGGGCCTTCCGGCGTCTCGATCGGGCAGATGCGGCCGTAGTGCGTCGGGTGGACGTCGCGCACCTCGACCCCGGCGCGCTCGCGCGAGAGGCCGCCGGGACCGAGCGCCGAGAGGCGCCGCTTGTGCGTCACCTCGGAGAGCGGGTTGGTCTGGTCCATGAACTGCGACAGCTGCGACGACCCGAAGAACTCGCGAATCGCCGCCATCACCGGCTTCGCGTTGATCAGGTCGTGCGGCATGGCGGTCGCCATTTCCTGGTAGACCGACATCTTCTCCTTGATGGCGCGCTCCATCCGCACCAGGCCGATGCGGAACTGGTTCTCGAGCAGCTCGCCGACCGAGCGCACGCGGCGGTTGCCGAGGTGGTCGATGTCGTCGACGTTGGCCGGGTTGCGCCGCAGCTTCAGCTGGTACTTGATCACCTCGTAGAAGTCCTGCGGGTGCAGGATCTTCTCGTCGAGCGGGGTGTTCAGCTTCAGCTTGGTGTTCAGCTTCAGCCGGCCGACCCGCGAGAAGTCGTACTTCTGCGGGTTGAAGAACATGTTCTCGAACAGCGACCGCGAGCTGTCGAGCGTCGGCGGGTCCCCGGGGCGGAGGCGCCGGTAGATCTCGATGAGCGCCTCCTCGTGGGTGTGGATCGGGTCCTTCTTCAACGTCGCCGAGAGGACGGGGCCGATCTCGTCGCGTTCGGGGAAGAAGATCTCGAGCTTGTCGACGTTCTTCTCCTGCGCCATGGAGATGACGCGCGGCTCGACCGGCTCGTTCGCCTCGAGAATCACCTCGCCGGTGGCCGGATCGACGACGTCAGCGGCGGCAAACGCCCCCTCGAGCTCGGTGTCCGCGATCTCCACTGCCTCGACGCTGGCCTTCTTCAGCGCGGCGAGGGCGTTCGAGGTGATCCGCTTGCCGGCGTGGGTCACCGTCTCGGAGCCGATGGTGATGTCCTTGGCGGCGCGCAGCCCCTGCAGGCTGTCGTTCACCGCCCAGTAGATCGATCCCTTGCGCAGGTAGAGCCGGTCGACCGTGTAGAAGGTGCGGATGATCTCGTCGGCACCGCGCAGGCCGAGGGCGCGGAGGAACACCGTGGCGAGGAACTTCCGCTTGCGGTCGATGCGGACGTAGAGCAGGTTCTTGGTGTCGTACTCGAACTCCACCCACGACCCGCGGTAGGGAATGATCTGGGCGATGTACAGCGTCTTGTCTTCCGAGTGGAAGAAGGCGCCGGGCGAGCGGTGCAGCTGGCTGACGATGACGCGCTCGGTGCCGTTGATGATGAACGTCCCGTTGTCGGTCATCAACGGGATGTCGCCGAAGTAGACCTCCTGCTCCTTGATGTCGCGGATGGTCTTGACGCCGGTCTCGGGGTCCTTGTTCCAGACCACCAGCCGGATCGTCACCTTCAGCGGCACGGCGTAGGTCATGCCGCGCTCCTGGCACTCGTCGACGTCGTACTTCAGCTTGAGGCCGACGGTGTTGCCGCAGATGTCACAGATGTCGCCGCGCGCCTCGTTCGGCTTGCCGCAGCGCGGGCAGAGCACCTCGTGCTCGCCGTAGGGGTCGGCGACCAGGGTGTGTCCGCAGTTCACGCACGGCTTGCGCAGGTGGTGCAGCCCCTGCAGGCGGCCGCACTTGCACTCCCAGTTCCCGATCGAGTACTCGATGAACTCGAGCGAGGAGTTCTCGCGGAAGTCGCTGATCGGAAAGACCGACTTGAACACCGACTGCAGACCGCCGTCCTCGCGCTCCGAGGGCAGCCGGTTCATCTGCAGAAAGCGCTCGTACGACTTCTTCTGGATCTCGATCAGGTTCGGGATCGGGATCGTGGTCCTGATTTTCGAGAAGTCGATGCGCTCGCGGTAGACGTTCTTGGGAAGGCTGTACATGCTGGTGAAAACCTCGGCGCTCGGGGCTCGGCGCTCGAACGCACTCAAGGGAACAAGCCGGGAATGCGACGCCGGCGGACGGCGGCGGCACTCTTCCGAGCGCCGAGCGCCGGACATCGTCAGACGCGCAGCGGAGCTGCGCGTGTACTACTTGATCTCGACCTTGGCGCCGACTTCCTCGAACTTCTTCCTGATCGCCTCGGCCTCTTCCTTGGGGATGGCCTCCTTGATCGCCTTCGGTGCGCCCTCGACGAGGTCCTTGGCTTCCTTGAGGCCGAGCGCGGTCACTTCGCGGACGACCTTGATGACGTTGATCTTGTTGCTGCCCACTTCGGTCAGCGTCGCGGTGAACTCGGTCTTCTCCTCGGCCGGCGCCGCCGCGCCCGCCCCCGCGCCACCCGCCATCGGCATCGCCATCGGCATCGCCGCGGCCGCCGAGACGCCGAGCTCCTTCTCCAGCTCCTTCACCAGCTGTGAGAGCTCGAGGACCGAGATCCCCTTGATGTAGTCGATCACCTGCTGCTGATTCACTTCGGCCATTTGCCTCTCCTGAAACCCGTTTGATGATGCACGAACGACCGATCCCGGTTGTTCGCCGGCCATGTCAGCCTCTTCAGTGCGCCTGGGGCCCTCCCCAGGCGCTGGCGCTCGGCGGCTTCGCGCCTCGCGCGGCTCAGGGCTGTCCTATGTCGCGGCCTCTCCGCGCTTCTTCTCCGCCTGGACCAGCACGCTCATCAGGTCGCGCGGCACGGCGTTCAGCACCCGCACCAGCTGCACCATCGGCGCCTGGAGCAGGAACAGGAGCCGCGCGTACAGCTCCGGCTTACCCGGCATCGTCGCCAGCTCGCCCACCTCGGCGGCCTTGATCGCGCGACCCTGGACCACCGCCGCCTTGATCTGCAGCGCCGGCGCGGTACGCGCGAAGGTGGTCAGCACCTTCGCGAGCGCCACCGGGTCCTCGCCGCTGTAGGCGACCGCCGTCGTTCCGACGAAGTGCTCGCTGAGTGCCTCGAAGGGCGTGCCCTTGAGCGCGCGCCGCGCGAGCGTGTTCTTCACCACCTTGTAGCGGCCGCGAGCGCTGCGAACTTGCCGCCGCAGCTCGGTGACCTCGGGGACTTTCAACCCCTTGTAGTCGAGGACGATCGCGCTGTCGGTGCCCTTGAACGCCTGCTCGAGGTCGTGCAGCTCTTCCTCTTTGATCGCTCGTGTGACAGCCATCTCTGATCCTTGTGGCGCTCGGCGCTGGGGTCCGGGCGCGAAATCCTATTGCCGCGCGCCCGCTTCCATCGACGCCGTGTCGATCGCGATCCCCGGCCCCATGGTCGAGGAGAGCGTCACGCTGCGCAGGTACTTGCCCTTGGCCGCCGCCGGCTTCGCCTTGACCACGCTGTCGACAAGCGCGTGAGCGTTCTCGATCAGGCTCTGCGCGGGGAACGAGACCTTGCCCACCGGCGCGTGGATGATGCCGGTCTTGTCGACGCGGAACTCGACCTTGCCGGCCTTGATCTCGCGCACCGCCCTGGCGATCTCCGGCGTGACGGTCCCGGTCTTCGGGTTGGGCATCAGGCCGCGCGGGCCGAGCACCTTCCCGAGCTTGCCCACGGCGCGCATCATGTCGGGCGTGGCGACGACCGCGTCGAAGTCCATCCAGCCGCCCTGGATCTTCTCGACCAGCTCCTCGCCGCCGACGTGATCGGCGCCGGCGTCCTTCGCCTCGCGCTGCTTGTCGGCGCCGGCGATGGCCAGGACCTTCTTGCTCTTGCCCAGCCCGTGCGGCAGCACGACCGTGCCGCGCACCATCTGGTCGGCGTGCTTCGGGTCGACGCCGAGGCGCATCGCGAGCTCAACGGTCTCGTCGAACTTCGCGAACTTCACCCTCTGCATCAGGGGGATGGCTTCCTCGATGGTGTGCGCGCGCGTTGGGACCTGCTGCCGGGCGGCAGCGAATTTCTTGCCTGTGCTTCGCATGGTTGCTCCCGTGGTCCAAGCGGGCGCTTCCGCGCCCTCCCACTCTCCGGGTTACCTGTCAATGCTGAATGCTGAACGTCGAATGCTGAAACTCGGCATTCCACATTCGGCATTCGGCTTTGATGCGCGTCCTCAACCAATCACGTCGATACCCATCGACCGGGCGGTGCCGGCCACGGTTTTGTACGCCGCCTCGAGCGTTTCGCAGTTCAGGTCCGGCATCTTCAGCCTGGCGATCTCCTCGACCTGCTTCTTCGTGACCGTCCCGACCTTGTTCTTGTTCGGCTCGTTCGACCCTTTCGCGAGGTTGGCGGCGCGCTTCAGCAGCACCGAGGCCGGCGGCGTCTTGGTGATGAACGTGTACGAGCGATCGGCGTAGACGGTGACGACGACGGGGATGATGAGCCCCTCGTCCTTGGCCGTGCGCGAGTTGAAGTTCTTGCAGAAGTCCATGATGTTCACGCCGTGCGGACCGAGCGCGGTCCCCACCGGCGGCGCCGGGGTCGCCTTTCCCGCCGCGATCTGGAGCTTCACCATTGCCGTGACTTTTTTCGCCATCGTTCCGTGTCGGCGTTCGGCGTGCGGGGTTCGGCGTTCGGATGTGCGAGCGCCGGGCCCCGAGCGCCGAGCGCCGGTCCTTTACAGTTTCTCCACGTGCAGGAAGTCGAGCTCCACCGGCGTCGACCGGCCGAAGATCGTCACCATCACCTTCAGCGTGTTGCGGTCGACGTTGACCTCATCGACCACGCCGTTGAAGCTGGTGAACGGCCCCTCGTTGATCCGCACCTGGTCGCCCTTCTCGAACGTGTATTTCGGCTTCGGTTTCTCCGCCGCCTCGGTCACCTGGTTCAGGATCTGGTCGACCTCTTCACGCGTCAGCGGCGTCGGCTTGGCGCCGGCGCCGACGAACCCGGTCACCTTCGGCGTGTTCTTCACCACGTGCCACGCGTGGTCGGACATGTGCATCTCGACCAGGATGTAGCCGGGGAAGAATCGCTTCGAGCTGACCACCTTCTTGCCGCCGCGCATCTCCGCAACCTGCTCGGTCGGGATGAGGATCTCGCCGATCTCGTCCTGCAGCCCGTACGCCTGCACGCGCTGCTCGAGCGACTCCTTCACCTTGTTCTCGAAGCCGGAGTACGTGTGGACGATGTACCACTGCTTCGTGCGATCGTCAGTCATGGTTGCCATGTCGCGTCGCTGCGCCGCGGTGCTCACGCCGCGAACGTCCGGAAGACCCAGGCCATGATCCGGTCGAGGATGACGTCGATGCCGTAGAGGTAGACGCCGAAGAAGATCGAGGTGAGGATCACCACCACGGTCGTCGCGTAGACCTCGCGGCGGCTGGGCCAGGTGACACGCCCGGTCTCGTTGCGGACCTCGGTGAGGAAGCGCCGCGAACGCCCCCACCAGCCGGTGACGCTCTCCCGGGCCCGCCCGCCGAGTGTTTCTTCCTGGTCCGCCATCGCTGCTCTCAACTCGCTTCGCAATCCTTGCCGCCGCGTGGCGCATCAACTTCCGGAACCCGTCGATGCCAACTTCCGGAGACCGCCGGTGTTACTTCCGGCCAACGCCCGAAGCTACAGCGTCTCTGCGCCTGCGGCCGGCCGAATCTGGCAGGACAGGAGGGAATCGAACCCCCAACCCCCGGTTTTGGAGACCGGTGCTCTGCCAATTGAGCTACTGTCCTTCTTCAGCCGAGGGGCTTCGCCCCTCGGACTCCCCTGCACGCTCACTCGCGGGGGCCCCGTGCCCCGCGCCGTTCGCGTGGCTCGCGTCGCTGCGCGCGCTCGCTCGCCAGGCCACACCCGCCGCCCCTACTTCGTTTCCTTGTGCGCGGTATGTTTGCGACAGAAGCGGCAGTACTTGCTGAACGCGAGCCGCTCGGTCGTCTTCTTCTTGTTCTTGGTCGTGCTGTAGTTGCGCCGCTTGCACTCCTGGCACGCCAGCGAAATGATGTCCCTCATCGTTCAACCTGCCGTTCCCGCGGCCGGGCGGCGGGATCCGGCATCGGATCCCGGACCCGGATCCCGGAGCTACTCGAGGATCTCCGAGATCGTTCCGGCGCCGACCGTACGGCCGCCCTCACGGATCGCGAAGCGGGCGCCCTTCTCGAGCGCGACCGGGACGTGCAGTTCCGCCGTGATGCTGGTGTTGTCGCCCGGCATCACCATCTCGACGCCCTCAGGCAGCTTCAGCGAGCCGGTGACGTCGGTGGTCCGGATGTAGAACTGCGGCCGGTAGCCGTTGAAGAACGGCGTGTGGCGCCCGCCCTCGTCCTTGGAGAGGATATAGACCTCGCCCTTGAACTTGGTGTGCGGCTTGATCGAGCCGGGCTTGGCCAGCACCTGGCCGCGCTCGACGTCGTCTTTCTCCACGCCGCGCAGCAGCACGCCGATGTTGTCGCCGGCGACGCCCTCGTCGAGCAGCTTGCGGAACATCTCGACGCCGGTCACGACCTTCTTCTCGGTCGCACGGAAGCCGACGATCTCGACTTCCTCGCCGACCTTGATCTTTCCCCGCTCGACGCGGCCGGTCACGACCGTGCCGCGACCGGAGATCGAGAACACGTCCTCGATCGGCATCAGGAACGGCTTGTCGACCTCGCGCTGCGGTACCGGGATGTAGCTGTCGAGCGCCTCCATCAGCTTGAGCACCGACTCGACGCCTTCCTTGTCGCCCTCCAGCGCCTTCAGCGCCGACACGCGCACCACCGGGACATCGTCGCCGGGGAACCCGTAGCTCTTGAGCAGCTCGCGCACCTCCAGCTCGACGAGATCGACGAGCTCGGGGTCGTCCACCGCATCCACCTTGTTGAGCGCCACGATCAGGTAGGGCACGTTCACCTGGCGGGCAAGCAGGACGTGCTCGCGGGTCTGCGGCATCGGACCGTCGACCGCCGACACGACGACGATGGCGCCGTCCATCTGCGCGGCGCCGGTGATCATGTTCTTGATGTAGTCGGCGTGCCCGGGGCAGTCCACGTGCGCGTAGTGGCGGTTGGGCGTCGAGTACTCCACATGGCTCGTCGCAATCGTCAGGATCTTCGTCGCGTCGCGCCGGCCCTGGGACTCGGAAGCCTTGGCGACCTCGTCGTAGGAGACGAACTTCGCCCAGCCCTTGTCGGCCGCCACCTTGGTCAGCGCCGCGGTGAGCGTCGTCTTCCCGTGATCGATGTGCCCGATGGTGCCGACGTTGACGTGCGGTTTGGAACGATCGAACTTCTCTTTTGCCATGTGTCCTGCCTCGTGTTGTAGGGCGGGGTTTCATCCCCGCCGCGCGCGGGGGACCGTCTCGGTCCGCCCTACAGCGTCGTTGCGCCTAACTCGTGTCCGTCCGCCTTTGCGGCTGCGGGGCTACGGAACCTCGCCTGGCTCGCCAACCGAAGCGCACGCGCTTCGCCAGCGAGAGCGAAGGGTGGAGCCGATGACCAGGATTGAACTGGTGACCTCGTCCTTACCAAGGACGCGCTCTGCCAACTGAGCTACATCGGCCTTCGCCGCGTCGCGGCTACGGCCGACAGGTCGGCCCGAGATTTCTCATCCCGACACCGACCAAGTCGGCCCAAATCAACTCACTGGCCTGCCAACCGTAGCTCACGCACTCGTTCGCACGCGTGAGCGAAGGTTGGAGCGGGAGACGGGAATCGAACCCGCAACCAACAGCTTGGAAGGCTGTGACTCTGCCATTGAGTTACTCCCGCCTTCGTCAATTTGGCTGGTGAGCTTCGCCCCCCAGACCCCCTTCGCGCTCGCTCGCGAAGGCCCTGATTCCCCGCTCCGCTCGCGCGGCTCCCTCGCTGCGCTCGTTCGCTCCACCACCTCGTTGCATTCGTGTCGAGCCTACATCGCCTGTCCTGAAGAGGCCCTTCGACAAGAGGCCCTTCGACTCGCTACGCTCGCACGGGCCCCGACCACGTCAGTGATCCGGTCTGCCACGAGCGAGCTGCGCAGCGGCGAATCGAGTGGTGGCGAGGGGAGGATTCGAACCTCCGAAGCCACAGGGGCGACAGATTTACAGTCTGTTGCGTTTGACCGCTTCGCTACCTCGCCGAGAGTCTCGCCTTCGTCGTACCCGCGCCGTCCCCTGGGAACGTCGAAGGTCCACGTTCCACCGGCGCACGCGCCGGCTGACAGCCGGAAATCTCGTAAATTGATGACCGGAAATCTCGTAAATTGACAGGATTGCGCCGCTCGAACTTTCCTGCGGAACCCGGCCGCGCTCAAAACCCCTGGTCGTGCTCGATGGAGCTGGCGAAGGGATTCGAACCCCCGACCGGCTGATTACAAATCAGCTGCTCTACCGGACTGAGCTACGCCAGCCCAGACAAAAGAGTATTTGTAGCACAAGGTGTGCCACGGGAGCAACCCCTGCCGGCTGAGCTAAAGGGCGGCCGCTGAACCCGGAAACCCCGCGGTACCAACCATTTAGCTTACCATGTGCCCCGACTGCAGGCTTTTGTCGCACCCTACGATTTCGACGAAAAAGCATGACCGCGGCGTTGGCGCAGCGCCTCGAACAACGTGACGCCCGCGGCGACCGACACGTTCAGGCTCGACACGCTTCCCCGCATCGGAATCGAGACGAGGCGGTCGCAACGCTCCCGAACCAGGCGGCGCAGTCCTGCGCCTTCGGCCCCGAACACCAGCGCGGTAGGCAGCGTGTAATCGACGGCGTCGTAGCGTTCGGCCGCCTCGGCGGCGAGGCCGATCGTCCACACGCCCGCCCCCTTGAGCTCGTCGATCGCACGCGCGATGTTCACGACGGTGGCGACGCGCACGTGCGCGATCGCGCCCGCCGACGCGCGGGCGGCGGCGCCGTCGAGCGCGGCGGCGCGCCGCGTCTGGCGCACGAGACCGTGGACGCCGGCCGCGTCGGCCGTCCGCATGATCGCCCCGGCGTTCTGCGGGTCCTCGATGGCGTCGAGCACGACGATGAGCGGAGGCTCGGGCGCGGCGGCGGCGACGAGTTCGTGAATGCTGTAATCCTTCGGCGGCGAGAGCTCCGCGACGATCCCCTGGTGCGCCCGGCCGCCGGCGGCGCGTTCGAGCGCCTCCGGCTCCACGCGATCGACGGGAACGTTCGACGTGCGCGCCAGCGAGAGCGCCTCCTCGATGCGCCGGTCCGCCCGCCCGCCTACTCGCAAGCGGCGCACACGCCCGGCGCGCAGCGCCTCGAGTACCGGGTTGATGCCGTAGACGATCATGAAGTGGTAAGGCGTACGGGTAAGAGGTCAATCGTCCATTGCAGATGGTAAGGGGGACGGCTATCGCACCTTTCGCACTCGCCATGCACCACTTACCATTAGCTGACCAGTCAGTCCCCCACCACTGCTGCGGCGAAGGCTGCGGCTCGTTCCCGGCATCCGACGATCGGCGCGATACCCGCCCCCGTGGTGAGAGCAGCTCCGCGCTCGATCGCCGGGACGGCCAGATCCAGTTCCGGGCCGCCAGCCTCTCCGGTGAGCGCCACGCGAATCGGATGGAACAGCGCCTTGCCCTTCTGGCCGGTACGTTCCTTCACGCGGTTTGCCATGGCGCGAAACGCCTGCCGGTCGGGCATCCGGCCGTCGATCGCCACGGCGAGTGCGGCAATCACCTCGCGCGCGCCCGGCTCGCGCAGCACGGCCGCGACGTCGGGCCGCGCGAGCGCGGCGGCGGTATCGAAGTCGAAGAGGAAACGCACCCGCTCCGGGATCTCCTCCAGACGGTCGACCGAGCCGACCGCCATCGGCAGCAGCGACGTCAGGTACTCCATTCCCTCGTCGGTGCGGCGCTTGAGGTAGCCGCGCGCGAGAAAGTGCCGCGCCGCCTCCGCAGCGACGCGCGCGGGCGCCGCCACCTTCATGTAGTGGCGGTTCATCCACGCGAGCTTCTCCACGTCGAAGACGCCGGCGCTGTGCCCCACGTCCTCGAGTGCGAAGCGGCGGGCCAGCTCGCCGATCGGCAGCAGTTCCTCGTGCCCTTCGCCGCCCTCCTCGCCGCGGCGCGGCGACCACCCGATGAGCGCCAGGTAGTTCACCAGCGCCTCCGGCAGGTAGCCGCGGGCGCGGAACTCGGCGACGGAGGTCGCGCCGTGCCGCTTGGACAGCGGCGTATGGTCGGGCCCCACGACCAGCGACAGGTGCGCGAACTCCGGAAGCCTGAAGCCGAGCGCCTGGTACAGCAGGATCTGCCGCGGCGTGTTCGAGATGTGATCCTCGCCGCGGATCACGTGCGTCACCTCCATCAGCGCGTCGTCGACCACGACGGCAAAGTTGTACTGCGGCCGGCCGTCCGAGCGGACTAGGACCGGATCGCCGATCACCTCGGTGCTGAAGCTGACGTCACCACGCACCAGATCGTGAAAGCTGACCTCGGCGCTCTCCGGCACCTTGAAGCGGACCACCGGACGCTCGCCCGCTTCAATGCGTCGGCGCGCCTGCTCCGGCGGCAGCGCGCGGCAGGTGCCGTGGTAGCGCGGCGGGACTCCGGCCGCAAGGTCGGCCTGACGGTCGCCATCGAGCTTTGCCGGCGAGCAGAAGCAGTAGTACGCGAGGCCGCCGGCGATCAGCTCGTTCGCGTACGAAGCATACAGGTGCAGGCGCTCCGACTGGCGGTAGGGGCCGTGCTGGCCGCCGACCTCCGGCCCCTCGTCCCAGTCGAGGCCGAGCCAGCGCAGATCCTCGAGGATGCTCGCCTCCGCCTCGCGGGTGGAACGCTCGCTGTCGGTGTCCTCGATGCGCAGGATGAAGGTCCCGTCGCGCCCGTGGGCGAGCAGCCAGTTGAAGAGCGCCGTGCGGGCGTTGCCCACGTGCAGCTGGCCGGTCGGGCTGGGGGCGAAGCGAACGCGCACGTTCCTGTTCTTTGTTCTTCGATCGCCGGTCTCAGTTCCTGATCAGCGATGCCGCGGCGTGCGCCGCAAGGGCCTCGCCGCGGCCGATGGCGTCGACACCCTCGTTGGTCTTCGCCTTCACGCTCACTCGCCCCGCCTCGAGGCTGAGGGCGCCGGCCACGTTCTGCTCCATCTGCTCGCGGTACGGCGCGAGCTTCGGGCGCTCGAGGACGACCACGACGTCCACGTTGTGAACGGCGAAGCCGCGCTCGCGCACGGCGTCCGCGGCGCGACGCAGCAGCTCGAGGCTAGATGCATTCTCAAAGCGCGCATCGGAGTCCGGGAAGAGCCGACCGATGTCACCCGCTCGCGCCGCGCCGAGGACGGCGTCGGTCACGGCGTGGCAGACCACGTCGGCGTCGGAATGCCCGAGCGCGCCGCGGTCCGAGGGCACGACGACGCCGCCCAGCACCAGCGGCCGCCCGCTGACGAGCCGGTGAAGGTCGTAGCCGATACCGACGTACGCGCCGCCCGCACCGGGTCCCTCGCGCGCCTCCAGTACCCGCCCGCGCGCGGCGTCGAGGTCGCCAGCCGTCGTGATCTTGACGTTCGCCGCATCGCCGGCAATGACGTGCACCGGGTGGCCGGCGCGCTCGGCGAGCACCGCTTCGTCGGTCGCGCTCACGCCCGAGCGGCCGAGCGCCACGGCCTCGCGCAGCACCTCGCGGCGGAACGCCTGTGGCGTCTGTGCCAGGTAAATCGATTCGCGCGGCAGCGTCGCGACGATGACGGTCCCGTCCACGCGTTTCACCGTGTCGCTCGCGGGCATCGCCGCAATGGCGGCACCGTGCTGCGCCGCCGCGTCGATCGACCGCGAGATCACGTCGGCACTCACGAACGGACGCGCGGCGTCGTGGACGAGCACGATGTCGGCGTCGGCCGCCACCGCGTCGAACGCGTTGGCGACCGAGTCCTGCCGGCGCTCGCCGCCGGCAACCACACGGAGGCGCGGGAGGCCGTCGAGGCCGGCGGGCGGCTCGGCGGCCAGCGCCGCCGGCAGCGCGACCACGACGTCGCGGACGCGCGGGTGCGACAGGAACGCGCGGACGCTCCGCTCCAGCAGTGAGCGGCCGCCCAGCTCGAGCAGCTGCTTGGGTACGCCCGCGCCCAGGCGCCGGCCGGACCCGGCCGCGGCGATGATGGCGGTGACGGTCATGACGCGATCGAGCCGCCGATTATACGCCCGCGGCGACGATCCCGCGGACGCGCTCGGCGAACTCGAGCACCTGCTCGCGCGTCGTCCCGCGTGTCGGCAGGGGCTCGTGAATCGTCAGGCGGACGTCGGCGGGACGCACCGTGAGCTGCCCCTTCCGCATCACGTGGCGGCTGCCGCGCAGGCTCACCGGCACCACCGGCAGGCCGGCGTCGATCGCGACGAGGAAGCTGCCCTTCTTGAAGCGCGCCACCTGGCCGTCGACGCTGCGCGTCCCCTCGGGAAAGACGATGAGCGAGTGCTGCTCGCCGACCAGGCGGGTCATCTTCTGCACGATGTCGGCGCCCGGGTTGCGCCGGTCGACGAGCAGGTGCCCGGTGCGCCGCAGGTGCCAGCCGAGGAACGGGATCCGGCCGAGCGACTCCTTGGCGACGATGCGCAACTGCAGCGGCAGCGACGCGAACAGGATGGGAATGTCGTAGATGCTCTGGTGGTTCGACGCCAAAACGTAGCTGCGCGCCGGGTCGAGGCGCTCCAGGCCGGCGACCTGGACGCGCACGCCGGTGGTCTTGAGAATCCAGCGCGACCAGGTTCGCGCGCACCGGTGCCCCGCGTCACCGGTGCGATCGAACAAAGACGAGATCAGCGAGGCGGTGCCGAGGACGATGGTGTACACGCTGATGGCGGGGAGCAGGTAGACGATCGTCCGCCACCAGTGGAACTGACGCATCCGGCCGGCCGTCCTGGTCCGTAGCCATTCTCCGGTCACTTCACGTTCGCGCGCGCCGGCGGCGGCGGGCTGGCGGCACCGGTGGCCGCGGCCGGGGCCGGCGCGGGAACCGGCGCCGGCGCCGGGGCGCTTTCGATGAAGCGCCCGAAGATCATCTTCCCCGCCGTGGTCTGCAGCACGCTGGTGACGACGATGTCGATGTTGCGGCCGATCATACGGCGCGCGTTGTCCACCACCACCATCGTCCCGTCGTCGAGGTAGGCGACCCCCTGGTTGTACTCCTTGCCTTCCTTCAGGATGAACACCTTCATGAACTCGCCGGGCAGCACGACCGGCTTGAGCGAGTTGGCGAGCTCGTTGATGTTGAGCACCTCGACGCCGCGGAGCTGCGCGACCTTGTTCAGGTTGAAGTCGTTGGTCACGATCTTCCCCTGCAGCGTGCGCGCGAGCTCGATCAGCTTGAGATCGACCTCGCGCACGTCGGGATAGTCGATGTCCGACACCATGACGTCGAGCCCGGACATCTTCTGGATCTTCTGCAGGATGTCGAGGCCGCGCCGGCCGCGGTTGCGCTTCATCGAGTCGGCCGAATCAGCGACGAGCTGCAGCTCCTTGAGCACGAACTGCGGGATGACGAGCGTGCCGTCGAGGAAGCCGGTCTCGCAGATGTCCGCGATGCGGCCGTCGATGATGACGCTCGTGTCGAGGATCCGGTAGCGCCTCGTCGGCCCGGCGTCGCGGAACAGGGCGGCGAGACGGGCCGGCTGCAGCCACTCGCCCTTCCGCGCCCCGATCACCAGGCCGAGATACGGAAACACGAGCAGGATCAGGCTGTTGAGGAACAGGATCCGTCGGTCGGCCGCGTCGGCCCAGGTGAGCGCCGCGCCGATGGTCTTGGCGAGGCCGAGGCCGACGGCGCCGCCGATGAGCGCGCCGAGGAAGTCGGTGACTTCAGCGGTGCGGAGACGGGTTTCCACCGCGACGAGCAGGCCGCCGAGCGCTGCGCCCGCCACGAGGTTGACCGCCACTACCTGGCCGAAGGGCTGCGTCAGAACCGCCGCGTACGCCACCGCCAGAACGAAGATGATCCGCGCGAACAGGTACCAGGCCATAGAACCGCACTCCAGGCGGGGAGGAATGAATGAACCTATGATAATCCCTCATCGCTCATCCCCCATCCTGGATCCCGCATCCCGCATCCTCGATCCTGATCCGGATCTCCGATCCGATGGAATCGGCGATCCTGAAACCTGAATCCGGCTTCCTGATCCCGTCGATGTCCATCCCAGACTCGTGATTTCGGGTAATCTCGGGTCACGGATCCGAAATCCCTGGCACCCCGTCCACGGCCCGCACGCCTGGACGTGGTGAGGTCCCGAGAGCGACTAGGGATCCGTGAACGATTTCGATACGCGCCGCGGTTTGGGATCAGCGGACCGGAGGGCGCGATTTCCGCCAGCGGTCGTAGCGCAGCCGGAGCGTCTTGACAGGGTTGGCGTTCTCCTGCGGGTTGATGTCCCGGTCCGTCACGCTGATGTACATCGAGGGGATGACGTCCTCGCGGGTGGCGCCGGCTGGATCCGAGGGCCTGGCGAGCAGGATGTAGGCGACGTGGGCGGTCTTGCCCTCGCACGGCGCGTTCACCCTGGGAGCCGTTTCGCAGGTGCACCGTTTGTCGCCGCCGCGAGCGTCGGCGGCCTCCATGGCCGCCATGACGCGGTCGGTCAGCTCGCCCGGCGCCTTCGCGAATGCCGCCATCGCGTCGGTGACGACCGTCTCGGACGCCAGGATGTTGCCCTGGATGGCGTAGTAGATCTCGGTCCCCGGCACCCGGCCCTGCCGGTCCAGCGAAACGGGCAGGTTCTTCGACCCCGACGATCCCATCGCCCGCCCCTGCATGTCGACGATGCCGAACTGCCGCATCTCGAACGCCGGATCCGCCTTCAGCAGTTCGAGAATCCGTGCGGGATCGGTCCTCTTCTTCAGCTCGACGAAGATCAGGTTCTGATTGGCACGCGTGCGATCCACCGCAGCCTGCGCCGCCGCAACGCCCTTTCCCGGGACCACGATCGCCTGGATGTCGCGCAGGTCCGTGGAGGGGAACTTCTCGAGCAGCTGCTGGGGCACGCACGTCGCCGACGCGATGACGATGAACTTCGAGTCCCTTTCCAGCGCGATCACCGACCAGGTCGCCTGAACGGCAGCGTGGTATCCGGCGACGAGCAGCAGCGTCACAAGCAGGAGTGCATTCCGCTTCCTCATCGTGACCTCATCGTCACACCACGCCGCAGGACCGACTGCAGCCTGCGGGAACCGCATCTACCAATCGATCAGCGCGTCGAGCGCCTCGTTGACAGTCTTCGCGCCGGCGACCTGGAGGCCCGAGGGGACATCCTCGGGCGAATACGTCCCGTCGGCCACCACGCAGCGTTCGAATCCCATCTGCGCGGCCTCGCGTAACCGCAGCGCCGCCTGGGAGACGCGCCGCACCTCGCCGGCGAGGCCGACCTCGCCGAACACGACCGTGCCCTGGCGGATCGCCCGGTTTCGCACGCTCGAGGCGACGGCGGCGACGATGCCGAGGTCCGCGGCTGGCTCCTCGACGCTGATCCCGCCGGCGACGTTCACGAACACGTCCTCGCCCATCAGGTTGAGCCCGGCGCGCTTCTCGAGGACGGCGAGCAGCAGCGACAGCCGGTTCGGATCGATGCCGCTCGCCATCCGCCGAGCGTTGCCGTACGAGCTGGTACTGACGAGCGCCTGCACCTCCACGAGCATCGGCCGCGTGCCCTCGACCGTGCACATCACCGCCGAGCCAGGCGCGCCGGCGGGGCGCTCGGCGAGGAAGATCTGCGACGGGTTGGGCACGGGACGGAGGCCGGCACCGGTCATCTCGAACACGCCGAGCTCGCTCACCGCGCCGAACCGGTTCTTCACCGCGCGGACGATGCGGTGCGCGTGGTGCTTCTCGCCCTCGAAGTAGAGCACCGTGTCGACGATGTGCTCGAGCGCCTTCGGCCCGGCCAGCGCGCCGTCCTTGGTAACGTGGCCGACGAGAAACGTGGGGATGTTCTGCCCTTTCGCCGCGAACAGCAGTTGCGTGGCCGACTCCCGCACCTGGCCGATGCTGCCGGGCGCCGACTGGAACTTCAGCGAGAACACCGTCTGGATGGAATCGACAATCAGGAATGCCGGCCGCAGCCGGCCAATCTCCTCGAGGATGCGTTCGAGGCAGGTCTCGGCAAGGATGTAGAGCGGCGCGCTCGCGACCCCGAGCCGCTCGCCGCGCGATTTGAGCTGGTGCTCCGACTCCTCGCCCGAGCTGTAGAGTACGGGGCCGATGCGGCGCGCGAAATGCGCCGCCGCCTGCAGCAGCAGCGTGGATTTGCCGATGCCGGGCTCTCCCCCGATCAGCACGAGCGAGCCGGGGACGACGCCGCCGCCGAGCACGCGGTCGAACTCGCCGATGCCGGTGGACAGCCGCTCGGCGACGACGGTGTCGATGTCCGCGTACAGCCGCGGGCCGGAGCCGCCGGCGAGGCTGTAGCGTTTCGCGATCTCGGCCGACGCCGCTGCCGTCGGTTCAGGCGCCGGCCGCTCTTCGACGAGCGAGTTCCACGCCCCGCACTCGGGGCAGCGGCCGAGCCACTTCGGGCTCTGGGCCCCGCACTCCTGGCAGGCAAACACCGTCCGTGGCTTCATGGCGCTGTCATCGTGGATTGGCGATTGCCGAGTGTGGACTGGATCGGGTCATTGCTGATTGCCGAATGAGCCGCCGCCCACCTCTTCAATCCACAATCCACAGTCCGCAATCCACGATTCTCCTATTCATACACCCTCTCGATCCGCGACCCGACCCGACACAGCAGGTCGTAGGGAATCGTGCCGATGGCCGCGGCCATCTCGCGCACCCCAATCCACTCGCCAGCCTGTTCGCCGAGGATGACAACCTCGTCGCCCGGCGTGACGTCCGTGCCGGTCACGTTGATCATGGTCATGTCCATGCAGATCGAGCCGACGATCGGACGGCGTCGCCCGCGCACGATCATGTTGCCGCGGCCAGCCAGGCGCAGGTCGAGGCCGTCGGCGTAACCGGCGGGCACGACCGCGATGGTGGTCGGCGCGTCGACGACCGTCTTGAGGCCGTAGCCCGTGCCCTCGCCGGGCCGCAGCCCCTTGACGGCGACGATACGGCTGTGCAGTGACAGGGCAGGTCGCAGCGGGATCGTGGCGGCGAGCGGCGGCGGAACGATGCCGTAGAGCAGCAGGCCCGGCCGCACGTAGTCGTACCAGATGCGCTCGTCGCGGAGCAATGCCGCGCTGTTTGCCGCGTGGCGGGCGGGGGCAGCGTGCGCGCCTGCACCCGATGGCGCCCCGGAGAAGCCCAGGGCCGGCAGCCTCGCCGTCGCGGCCTCGAACCGCCGCCGCTGCAGGCCGAAGATCGGCTGATCCGGATCGTCGGCGGTGGCGAAATGCGTGTAGACGGCCTCGATCCGCAGGTTGGGGCTCGCTGCCAGCTCCGGCAGCGTCCGGCCGAGATTGTCGAAGCGGAACCCGAGCCGGTTCATCCCGGTGTCGATCTTCAGGTGGTACCCGAGCCGCGCGCCGCGGCGCGCGGCTGCCGCCGGGAGCGCGCGCGCCGCCGCCGGGGGGGAGATCCTGGGCGTGAGATGGTGCACGAAGATGCCGTCGAGATCGCTGACGCTGAGCGCGCCGAAGACGAGAATCGGGGCCGTCACGCCCCCCTCGCGGAGCACGATGCCCTCTTCGATGTCGGCGCAGGCGAGCATCGCCGCGCCCGCTTCCTCGAGGGCGCGCGCCACTTCCACGGCGCCGTGCCCGTAGGCGTTCGCCTTGACGACGGCAATCACGCCGGCGCGCCCGTCGAGGAAGGCGACGATGGCGCGGAGGTTCGAACGGATGGCGCCGAGATCGACGCGGGCGACGGTCGGACGGATCATCGAGATTCCGTCGATACCGAATGTCGAATTGCTGAGTGCCGAACGTGACGGGGTGTCCGGCATGCGACGTTCATTCGGCAGTCCGCAATCGGCATGCAGCCTGGACACGCCTCACGCAGATCCGTGCGCCAGGTTCTCGAAGCGCGTGTGCTCCTTGATGAACGCCAGCTTGAGCGTGCCGGTCGGACCGTTTCGCTGCTTGCCGATGATGATCTCGGCGACGCCCTCGGCGGCCTGGTTCGGCTGCCCCTCGGTGTCGCGGTACTGGTCCTCGCGATAGATGAACATCACGACGTCGGCGTCCTGCTCGAGCGCGCCGGACTCGCGCAGGTCGGAGAGCTGCGGGCGGTGGTCGGACCGCGTCTCCGGCGCGCGGGACAGCTGCGACAGCGCCACGATCGGGACGTGGAGCTCCTTGGCCAGCCCCTTCAGCGCGCGCGAGATCGACGCCAGCTCCTGCTGCCGGCTCTCGAACCGGCCCCGTCCCTGCATCAGCTGGATGTAGTCGACCACCAGCAGGTGCAGTCCGTGCTCCGCCTTCAGGCGCCGCGCCTTGGCGCGCATCTCCAGCACGCCGAGCGCCGCCGTGTCGTCGATGAACACCCGCGCCTCGGCCAGCGTCCCCAACGCCTGCGACAGGCGCCCGTAGTCCTTCTCGCTCAGGAACCCGCTGCGGAAGCGGTGCGCGTCGATCCGCGCCTCGGAAGTGAGCATCCGCATGAACAGCTGTTCCTTCGACATCTCGAGGCTGAAGAGGCCCACCGTCATGTCGGTCTGCGTGCCGATGTACTGGGCGACGTTCAGCACGAAGCTGGTCTTCCCCATCGACGGCCGGGCAGCGACCAGCACCAGGTCGGAGGGCTGCAGACCCGAGGTCATCTCGTCGAGATCGATGAACCCGGTGGGCACGCCCGTGACCATGCCCTTGTGCTGCTGCAGCTGCTCGATGGTGGCGAAGCTGCCCTGCACGAGCTCGCGCAGCGGCACGAACCCGGCGCGAATGCGGCCCTCGGCGATGGCGAAGATCGCGCGCTCGGCCTCATCGAGCAGCAGGTCGGGCTCCTGCTCCGCCTCGTAGGCGTCGGCGAGGATCTTGTTGGCGGAGTGAATGAGGCTGCGGAGGGTCGACTTCTCCTTGACGATGCGCGCGTAGTACTCGATGTTGGCCGACTTCGGCACGCCGTCGGTGAGCGCGGCGATGTACGCCGGCCCGCCGACCTCCTCGAGCTGGCCGGCCCGCCCCAGCTCCTCCCGCAGCGTCACCAGGTCGATCGCGTCGCCGCGCTCGCTGAGCGCCACCATCCGATCGAAGATGCGGCGGTGGGCGTCGCGGAAGAAATCGCGCGCGTCGATCAGCTCGGCGGCGTGGTTGAACGCCTCGTTGTTGATCAAGATCGCGCCGAGCACGGATTTTTCAGCGTCGAGATTGTGCGGAAGGGTGCGGGCGGGAGAGACGACGTCCGGCATGGCGGCGGAGAGAGCATAGTAGCACCACCGGCGCGCGCGGGGATCACTTTTTGCGCGCGCCGGCGATGCGAACGGAACACTCGCGTCGCGTGCGCGTCGCCGGCGCACGCGGGCGAACGCCCGACCGGCGTTACGTCTGCGGCACGACCTTGATCGTGATCTGCGCCGTCACCTCCCGGTGGATCCTCAGCGGCACGGTGAACTCGCCGATCGATTTCAACGGTTCGGGCAGGTGCACCTTGCGCTTGTCGACGTCGAACCCCTTCGTCTGCAGGGCGTGCGCGACGTCCGCGGACGTGACCGAGCCATAGAGCGCATCCTGCTCGCCGACGCGACGCGCGATCTCGATCGGGGTCTCGGTGATGCGCTGCGCCAGCACCTCCGCCTGCGCCTTCTCCTCGGCGTCGCGGACTTCGGCGACCTTCTTCTCGCGCTCGATCTGGCGCTTGTTGGCGTCGGTGACGGCCAGCGCGAGCTTGCGGGGCAGCAGATAGTTGCGTGCGTAGCCCTCGGCCACCTTGACGATGTCGCCACGGCGCCCGAGGTGCTCGACGTGCTCTCTCAGAATGACTTCCATGTGACTCTCCGGGGGCGTCCGCATGAAGGCGGACGCCATGGACTTCATCTCTTTCCGCCTGGCGGCGGATGCGACCACGTTCTCTCTCCGTGGCTCCGGCTTCGCCGGAAGCTCCAGCCGGAAGGCGCCCCCGGCTCAGGCGCGAAGCCGCGAGGCCACGACGCGCACGAAGCAACCACGCCTTCGCGCCTTCGTGCCCGCGGCCCGGCCGAGGGCCCTCCCTCAATCGGTGACGTACGGGATCAACGCGAGCTGGCGCGCGCGCTTGATCGCCGTCTGCAGCTTGCGCTGGTGCGCCGCGCAGGTGCCCGAGATCCGGCGCGGCTGGATCTTGCCGCGCTCCGGAATGAACGGCGCCAGCAGGCGGACGTCCTTGTAGTTGATGTAATCGATCTTCTCCGCGCAGAACTTGCACACCCGGCGGCGGCGGAAGAAGCCGCGGCGCGGCGAGTCGCCGCCCTTCCCCTTGTCCTTGTCCTTGTCGCCACGCGCGCCGTGCGAGCCTCGCCCTTCCTTCATCGCTGGACCTCCGCCCCTTCCATGTCCTCCTGCTCCACGTCACCGCCGCGGCCCTCGCCCGGCTGCCGCTCCGGCGGCAGGCCGCGCGCGATGCGGCGGCGCGCCGTCGCCGCCTGGCGCGCGCTGCGCGTGCGCTCGGCCACCTGCAGCTCCTTGTCGACCCGCACGATGAGGTGGCGGATCACCTGATCGATGACGCGCATGCGGCGGTCGAGCTCCTTCATCAGCTCGCCCGAGCCGATCATCGTCTCGATCACGTAGGTGCCCTCGCGATGATGGGCGATCTCGTAGGCCAGCTTCTTGCGGCCCCAGTTCTCGGTCTTGTCGATCGTGCCGCCGAAGCGCTGGACGATCTGCTCGACCTGGGTGTGCAGGTCGGCGACCTCCTGCTCGGTGGCATCCGGCGTGATGATGTAGACGAGCTCGTACTGTCTGGACGTACTCATGTGTCTCCTTCTGGACTGAACGGCCAGAGTCATTGGTGATCGAGCGACCCAATCCCTGGCAAGGAGAAAGATAGGTTGTCTAGTCCCCGTCTTCCTTCCGATCCGCGTCTTCCTTGCGATTGAACCGGTTCATCACCGGCGTGATGCCCTCCGCGACGAACAGTTCGGCGGCCTCCGCGGCGCGATCCGCCGCCGCGGCGACACTCTCCCGCTCCTCCGGGTCGAACCTGGCCAGCACGTGATCGCTCAGGTCGCGGCGGGCGTCGCCGCGCCCGACGCCGATCCGCAGCCGTGCGAAGTCCCCGGTGCCGAGCACGTCGATGATCGACTTCAGGCCGTTGTGGCCGCCGGCCGATCCCGACGCGCGCGCCCGCAGCCGCCCCAGCTCCAGGTTCGCCTCGTCGACCACCACGAGCAGATCGGGCAGCTCGATCTTGAAGAACTGCGCCAGCCCCAGCACCGCCTGGCCGCTGAGGTTCATGAACGTCAGCGGCTTGGCGAGCAGGACCCGCTCGCCCGCCCCGTCGCCGGCCACCTCGGCGCGAGCCGCCAGGGCCTCGATCCCCCGCGGCGCCGCGTCCCATTCGACCCGGCGGCGGGCCGCCAGACGGTCGAGCACGTCGAAGCCGATGTTGTGCCGCGTGCCCGCGTAACGCCGCCCCGGGTTGCCAAGGCCGACGATCAGCTTCATGTCAATGCTGCATGACGAATGCTGAATGCTGAACGAATGGAAGGGCGGATGTCGAATCGTTCAGCATTCGCGGTTCCCCGCCTTCGGCATTCAGCATTCGTCATTGACACGATCGCTACTTCTCCTCCTCCTTCTCGGCCTTGCCCTTCTTGATGACCTCCGGCTCGGCCGGGGCCGCCGGGGCCGCCGCCGCGGCCTCCGCCGCCACCGGCTCGGCTTCCGCCCGCAGCGGGACGACGTGGACGATCATCGTCTCGCCATCGGAGATCGGCTTCCATTTCGCCCCCCCGACCTTCAGGTCGCGCACGCGGATGCCCTGGTGCAGCATGAGCTCGCTGACGTCGATGTCGATGTGCTCAGGGATGTCCGCCGGGAGGCACTCGATCTCGATCTCGCGGTGCACGAAGTCGACGATGCCCCCCTGCTGCTTCACGCCCGGCGACTCGCCGCGGAGGACGATCGGCACGGTGACGGTGATCGCCTTGTCCATCGCCACCTGGTAGAAGTCGGCGTGCAGCAGCTGGTGGTCGATGGGATCCAGCTGGTATTCCTTCACCAGGACGCGCGTCGCACCGCTGTCGAGGTTCAGC
The DNA here is from genome assembly GCA_048594975.1 of Vicinamibacterales bacterium. GTDB lineage: Bacteria > Acidobacteriota > Vicinamibacteria > Vicinamibacterales > 2-12-FULL-66-21 > JBMDXB01. The sequence continues at coordinate 23,929 of JBMDXQ010000042.1, forward strand.
CCGATGAGCGTGTTGACGCCCGACTCGGAATGGAGGATGCGCAGCAGCGCCTTGGGGTCGACGGCGATCTCGATCGCCTTGCCCTTCTCGACGCCGTAGACGACGGCGGGAATGCGCCCCCGCGCTCTCAACCGCCGCGCTTCGTTCTTGCCGCGCGTCTCCCGCCGCTCAGCCTGCAGTGTTGCTTCCATAAGTCAGTTTCCATTTTTCAGCTTCCAGTTCCGAGCACCCAGCCCGCTACACGAACAGCGACGAGACCGACGTTTCCTCGTGGATGCTGCGGATCGCCTGCCCGAGCAGGCGGGCAACCGAGAGCACTTTGATCTTCCGGCAGCGCGCGCGCTCGCCGTTGAGCGGGATCGTGTTGGTGATGATCACCTGGTCGATCGGCGCCGCCTCCAGCCGCTCGATCGCCGGCCCGGACAGCACCCCGTGCACCGCGCACGCAATCACCTTCGCCGCGTCGTTGTCCTTCAGCGCGTGCGCCGCCCTCACGATCGTGCCGGCGGTGTCGATCATGTCGTCCTGGATGATACAGGTCCGGCCCGATACGTCGCCGACCACGTTCATCACCTCTGCTGTGCCGTCGTCGCTGCGCCGCTTGTCGATGATCGCCAGCTCGGCGCCGAGCCGCTTGGCGTAGGCGCGCGCCCGCTCCGCGCCGCCGGCGTCGGGCGACACGATCGTCAGGCTGGGGAACCCCAGTGCCCGGCAGTAGTCGATGATCACCGGCGCCGCGAACAGGTGGTCGACCGGGATGTCGAAGAAGCCCTGGATCTGCGCCTTGTGCAGGTCCATGGTCAGCACGCGATTGGCGCCCGCAGCGCTGAGCAGGTTGGCCACCAGCTTGGCGGAAATCGGCACGCGCGGCTTGTCCTTACGGTCCTGGCGCGCGTAGCCGTAGTACGGGATCACCGCCGTGATGCGCGACGCCGACGAACGGCGGAACGCATCCATCATCACGCACAGCTCGATCAGATGCTCGTCGACCGGCGCGCAGGTCGGCTGCACCACGAACACGTCGGTGCCACGGATGTTCTCGTCGATCTGGAACGAGACTTCCGTGTCCGAAAACCGTTGCAGCCGCGAGTGCCCGATCGGCACCCCCAGGAACTCACCGATTTCGGCGGTGAGCGCGGGGTGGGCGCTGCCCGAAAACAGTTTCAGCTGTCCACGACCCATAGGATCAGGGGTGCGCGGCCGGCGCCGCGTGCGAACGCGCCGCTTCCCCCGGCACCGCCGGCACCCGGAGCACCGTCAGCATCCTGAGTGGCTGGGGCGGGAGGATTCGAACCTCCGAATACGGGATCCAAAGTCCCGCGCCTTACCGCTTGGCCACGCCCCATCCCGGGCAGCGAAAATGGAAAATGGCAGATGGAAAACGCGCCGTGGACAGTGGCCGATGGTCACCGTGGCCATCTGCCATCTTCCATATACCATCCGCACGGCGAGCCGTGCGGCGTGTCCGCAAAACGATAAGTCTATACGGTTCTACGCGCGTTTGGCAACGGGCCGGGCGCGCCGCTCGTACTCGGCGCGCGTCAGGGTACGCGACACGATGGCCCGCGACGGACCGCGAGACAGCGAGCCCGCCGCCTTGATCGCCGCGGCGCGGCTCCGGAACAGGCCGTAAACGGCCGAGCCGCTGCCCGCCATCACCGCCGCCACCGCGCCGGCCTCGCGCAGCGCGGTCTTCAGCGTGCCGATCTCCGGATGGCGCCTGACCACCGGCGGCTCCAGGTCGTTGATCATCTGCGCGGCGCGCGAGGGCCAGGGCACCGGCAGGATCTGCAGCTCGCGCGTGTCCTTCACGCCGGCGGCGCGATCCTCGTCGTACCATGCGTAGGCCTCGGCGGTCGAGATCCCGAACGGCGGCCGGACGAGTACCACCGAGTGCGGCGGCAGATCGACCAGCGGGTAGATCTCCTCGCCGCGGCCCAACCCGAGCGCGGTGCCGCCGGAGAGGAAGAACGGGACGTCGGCGCCGATTCGCGCCGCCACCTCGCGCAGCAGCGTGACCGGGGCGCCGCCCCACAGCCGTCCGAACGCGATCAACGCCGCTGCGGCGTCGCCGCTGCCGCCTCCCAGGCCGGCCTGCAGCGGAATGCGCTTGTCGATGGTCACGAGCGTGTCGCGCGGCTCGCCGGGGCGGCCAAGCGTGTCCCAGAGCGCCGCCGCCGCCCGCCACACCAGGTTCGACTCGTCGAGCGGCACGCTGGAGACACGGCACTTGAGCGCGAAGGGGCCCGGCCGATCGACGCAGGTGAGCGTATCGTGCAGCTCGATACTCTGGAAGACGGTGCGGAGCTCGTGGTTTCCGTCCTCCCGCGTCCCGAGGACGCGCAGATCCAGGTTGACCTTGGCGTGAGCTCGCACCACGAGGCGGAGCCGGCGCGTCACGCCGCCTCCGCCTTGCGATCGAGAATGGGAGATGGAAGATGGAAAAGGCCCAGCGCCACGCTCGCACGCCTGCGATCTTGGCCATCTACCATCGTCCGGTTTCCATTTCGCGCTCGCCCAGCGGCCCTGCGCGCCGCAACTGCTCCAGTGTGATGGGCGTGGCGCCTGACGGCACGTCGAGCGCGAACACGCGCGGGTCCAGCGGTACGTTCAGATCCACGTCGGACAGCCTGAGCGACAGGTCCGCGGTGACCTGCTCGGAGTTGCTCACGCGGATGCGGACGGTCGACGGCCTCGCCGCGCGGAAGTCCGAGTAGTGGACGGCAAGCGGTCCGCGCGTGGCGGCCGCCACGCGCCAGCGGCCCTCGATCTGGCGCAGCCAGGTCGTGGAGCTCCCGGTCTCGACGGCCGCCCACCCCCCGTCGAACGCCCGTGATGACACCGGCTCCGCGGCGGATATCCCGCAGCCGGCGATCACCATACGGAGCTCGGCGGGTCCGAGCGCCACGCCGGTAATCGCCTCCACGATCGCCTCCGGCGCCTCGCCGCGCAGGTAGCGTCCGTCGCGGGGCAGCACCAGCGTCGCGCCGCCGCCGGCACCGGCGAGGACGAAGAACGGCTTGCCGAACGGCGCCACCGCCTCGAGGACGATGGAATCGGGCGCGTCGAGGCCGGCGTCGATGCGGCCGCGCAACCGCTGCGACCCGGCACGCCCGGAAAGCGACATCACCGCGGTGAGGGTCTTCACCCCGCGGCAGTCGCCGGTTGCCTCCGCGTAGGCGCCCGCGGAACCGGGAAACGGCACACCGCCTCCCGACGGGAGCGTCGGCGCCCTGGGTGCGCAGCCGATGAGTGGGATGAGCAGCAGGACCGCGGCGCGCGCCGTCATTTGTTGACGCGCGCCTGGGCGTCGCGGATCTTCTTCTCCACCGCCGCCCGGTCGATCGACTCGCCGTCGCCGGCGAGCGAGCGCTGCCACGCGGCGACCGCCTCGGCGTAGCGCTGCTGCCGGAATCGAAGGTCGCCCAGGTGATCCTGGATCACCGAGTTGTCCGGCATCTTCGCGGCCGCTTCCGCGAGCGGGCCTTCCGCGAGATCGAGGCGGCCCTGTCGGAAGTAGGCCCATCCGAGGCTGTCGAGAAACGACGGGTTGCCCGGCTCGAGCGTGAGCGCGCGCTGCAGCAGGGCCACCGCCTCGTCGAGGCGTTCGCCGCGTTCGGCGAACATGTACCCGAGAGAGTTCAGCGCGTTGGCGTCGCGCGGGTCGCGCGCGAGCAGGCCGCGCAGCGCCGCCTCGGCGTCCTTGGGGCGGCCGCTCTTGTCGAGGGCGTTCGCGTACTGGTGGACGATGGTGCTGTCCTCGGGTGCGCGTGCCATCAGGTCCTTCAGGATGTCGGCCGCTTCGGCATAGCGCTGCTGCGATTCGAGGACCGCGGCCGTCGCGTACAGGCCCCGGATGTCGTCCGGATACAGCTTGCGCAGCGTCTCGGCGGTGGCGGCTGCCGCGGACAGGTCCTTTAACTGCCGCTGCGCGTGGGTCAGCAGGAAAAGCGCGGCGGGCTCGGGGCGCGCCGGGTTCCTCTTCATCACCGCCTGGAGGATGGACATCGCCTGGTCGGTCTCTCCGGCGTTGAGCAGCGCCGCCGCACGCCTGACGCTCAGGTCGGCGCGCGCGTTGAGCGACTGCGCGGTGGCGTAGGCCGCGGCCGCGTCCTTCCAGCGGCGCTGCTCGTCGTAGAGCTCCGCCAGCTGCAGGTGGCCTCGATAGAACCGCGGGTTCTCCGCGACCGCGGCTTCGAGCGTCGTGGTGGCCTCGGCGAGCTTCCCGGCGCCCTGGTACGCCGAGGCGAGCAGGATTGCCGCCTCGCCGTACGAGCGCTGCTCGTCGAACACGCGCCGCAGCGGAGGGATCGCCTTGTCGTAGGCCTTCGTCCGGAGATACAGGCGCCCGAGCGTCAGCTCGAGCGAGACGTCGAGGGCGCCCTCGCCGCGCGCCTTCTCGAGGGCCGCGATCGCGCGCGCCGCGTAGCGCGAGGGGTCGTCGTCAGCGTGGAGTTGCTGCTTTTGATCGACGTAGGCGGCGTAGATAGACCCGAGAATGCGGTTCGCCTCGCGGTTATCGGCGTCGCGCTGCAGCGCGGCGTCTGCGGCCGCGACCGCCTCCGCGGCGCGGTCCTGCCGGGCGTAGAGGGCGGCGAGCTCGGCGCGCAACTCCGCCGACCCGGGCTCGAGCGCGATGGCGCGCTGGTGCGCCGTGATCGCCTCCTCGATCCTGCCCTCGCTCTCGAGATAGCGGCCGAGCAGAAAGTAGTAGCCGGGCGTGGCGTGGTCTGCCGCCACTGACGCCTGCGGTACCGCACCCGCCGGCGCGAGCAGCAGCGCTGCCGCACAGAACCATGAAAGCATCGGAGTACTATAATGAACGGAGGCGCGGCCCGACGCAAACGGCCGCCGTCGCGATGGTATAGTCCGGGTTGGCCTGCGCGCTGGAGCCGTCTATGCCCGTCGATCCCGAGCTGCTCGAGATACTTGCGTGCCCGAACTGCAAGACGAAGGTCGATCTCGTCAAGAACGGCACCGCTCTGAAGTGTGCGCAGTGCCACCGGGTCTACCCGATCAAGGACGACATCCCGGTGATGCTGCTGGACGAGGCGACGATCGAGCCCTGAGGCGGTGCGGCCCCGGCCGCGGCGGCGCGCGCGCAGCAGAGGAGGCGCGCGAGGGCGGGTGAAGATCCTCCTGATCCGGCTGCGGCTCATCGGCGACGTCGTCTTCACCACGCCGATCCCGCGGGCGTTGAAGCGGGCGTTCCCGGGAGCGCACGTCGCCTACGTCGTCGAGCGCGGTGCGGCGGCAGTCGTGTCGGGCAATCCGAACATCGACGACCTCATCGTCGTCGATCGGCGCCGGGGGCTGGGTCGGGTGAGCGACGATCTCCGCCTGGCGGCGCGGCTGCGGCGCGGGCGCTACGACGTCGTCGTCGATCTGCACGGCGGCCCGCGCAGTTCCTGGCTGACGTGCGCGACCGGCGCGCCGCAGCGGATCGGCTACGCCGTGGCGGGGCGCAGCTGGATGTACACCCGGACGGTCAGCCGCCCGCGCCAGCTGCGCGCGCGGCATTCGGTCGTCAACCAGTGGGACCTGCTGGCGGCGATTGACGGCTGGCCCGGCGGCACGCCCGATCCGACGCGCGACGCGGTGGACATGGCGGCCGACCCGCTGGTGGACGCTCGCGTCGCGGCGCGGCTGCAGGACGCCGGCGTCGGGAGCGGCGACGAAGTCGTGGTCGTGCACGTGAGCGCCGGCAACCCGTTCCGCCGCTGGCCGGAGGAGAGCTTCACCAGGCTGGTGGCCGGGATCGCGGCGGGGTCCGAGCGGCGGCGGGTGATGCTCAGTTCCGGGCCTTCGGATCGAGCGGCCGCGGCGCGGATCGGCGAGCGGGCACGTTCGGCGCTGGGCGAGCTGGGCGGTCGCATCGTGGACGTCGGCGAGTTCGACATCGCCGAACTGCGCGCGCTCGTCGCCCGCAGCCGCCTGTTCGTCGGCGGCGACACCGGCCCGCTGCACGTCGCCGCCACCACCGCCGTGCCGATCGTGGGGCTCTACGGGCCGACGCTGGCCGAGCGGTCGGCGCCGTGGCGGGATCCCCGCATCCCGACCGAGTCGCTGCACGTCGCGGGGCTGCCGTGCCGGCCGTGCGATCAGCGCGTGTGCGCGCCGGGCGATTTTCGATGCCTTACCACCCTGAAACCGGAGGACGTCCTGGCGGCGGCCGAACGCGTCCTGAAGGCGGGCGCGTGACGCGGGCCGTCGCCACCGGCGCACGGCCCTCGGCCCTCGAAAACGCCGCCTACGTCTCGTTGCTGGTGTTCGCGGCCGCCACCCAGCTCACGATCGCCGTGGCGGGCATCTTCCTGACCCTCACCACCCTCCTCTGGCTGGCGCTTGTCGTGCGCAACCGGGAGCGGATCGAGGTGCCCAGGATGTTCTGGCCGCTCGCCGCGTACGGCGCCGCCACGCTGGTCTCGAGCGCCTTCTCGATCGATCCGCGAACCAGCTTCATCGACGACAAGCAGCTGCTGCTCTTCGTCATCGTGCCAATCGCCTACCGCCTGCTCCGCGGCCGGCGCAGCCTCGCCGCGGTGGACGTGGTCATCACGATTGGCGCGATGCACGCGGTCTACGGCATCGTGCAGTTCGGCATCTTCCGGTTCGACAACATCGGCAACCGCCCGCACGGCGCGCTCAGCCACTACATGACCTACTCCGGCGTGCTCATGCTGGTCGCCTGCACCGCGGCGGCGCGCATCCTCTTCCGGACGCAGGACCGGGTCTGGGCGTCGCTCATCATGCCGGCGCTCATCGTCGCGCTGGCCACGACGCTGAGCCGCAATGCCTGGGTGGGCGCCTGCGCCGGCATCGGGCTGTTGCTGCTCATCCGCGACTTCCGCCTGGTGGCGCTGCTCCCCGTGGTCGCCGCACTGTTCATCGCGTTCGCGCCGCCGAGCGTCAGCGAGCGCTTCACGCGGACGTTCTGGAGCACCGACGCGCACGATCCGAGCGCCGAGTCGAACCGCGATCGGCTGGCGATGATCCGCTCGGGGCTGCACATGATCAAGGATCACCCGCTCACCGGCGTCGGACCGGACATGGTGCGTCAGGTCTACGCCGCCTACCGCGATCCCGACGCGGTGAAGCAGCTCAACCCGCACCTGCACAACGTGCCGATCCAGATTGGCGCCGAGCGCGGCATCCCGGCGCTGGCGATCTGGCTCTGGTTCGTGATCACGCTGATCCGCGACTTCGCGCGCCGGCGGCGATCCACGATCCTGCCGTCGCTGCCCACTGCCGCGCTCGCCTGCGTCGTCGCGATGCTCGGCGCCGGTATGTTCGAATACAATTTCGGTGACTCCGAGTTCCTGATGCTCTTCCTGCTGCTCGTGACCCTTCCGTACGCGGCCGACCGCACCGCCACGATCCCCGCCGCCCACCGCCAGCGAGCCGCGTGACGATGCCCCGGCCGGAGCAGCTGGCGGGCGCCGTCGTCCTGGTCGTCGGCGACGTGATGCTCGACCACTTCGTCACCGGCCGGGTGGAGCGCATCTCCCCCGAAGCGCCGGTGCCGGTCGTCCTCTTCGAGCACGAGCAGTTCCGGCTGGGCGGCGCCGCCAACGTGGCGCACAACGTCGCCGCACTCGGCGGCCGCGCGGAGCTGGTCGCGGTCGTCGGCCGCGATCCCGAGGGAGCGCGCCTGCGCGCGGAGCTCGAGGCGCGCGCTATCGGGATCCACGGCATCGTCAGCGACGGCTCGCGGCCGACGACGCGCAAGCTGCGCGTGGTGACGAACCGCAACCAGCAGGTCGCGCGCATCGACTACGAGACCGATCGCGAGGTAAGCGGCGCCGTCGAGGCCGAGGTGATCCGCCAGGTCGAGGATCTGTCGGCCCGCGCCGACGCCATCCTCGTCTCGGACTACTTGAAGGGCGTCGTCTCGGCAGCGGTCGCGGCCGCGGTGGTGCAGGCCGGTCGCCGGCGAGGCGTTCCGGTCCTGATCGACCCGAAGGTGCCGCACATCGACTACTACGGTGGGGCGACGCTGATCACGCCGAACCACCACGAGGCCGAGGCGGTGGCGCACACACGGATTCGCAGCAGCGGGGAGGCGGCGGCCGCCGCCCGCCGGTTCCGCGAACGCGCGGGCTGCGCCAGCGTCCTGATTACGCGCGGCGAGCACGGGATGTGGCTGCTCGGGCCGGACGGCGACGCTGAGCTGCCGGCCGAAGCGCGCGAGGTGGCGGATGTCACGGGTGCGGGCGATACGGTGATCGCGACGCTCGCGCTCGCTCTGGCCGCCGGCATCCCCCTGCTCGACGCGGCGCGCCTCGCGAATCGCGCCGCCGGCATCGTGGTGGGGAAGTTCGGGCCCGCTACCGTCTCTGCGGACGAGCTGGGTGGTGGAACCTGACAACTCCCAGCGGCCAGTGTCCGGCTGCCAACCATCACGGCCGACGAGCCGGCAACCTCCAACCGACCACCCGCCACGCCCAACAAGGTCACAGTCTCGCGACGAGTGGGAGTGGAACTCGTCGGTCCTGGAGGTTGGAGATTCGGGCGTTATCTATCGGCGTCCTCGCCGCGCGCGCAGCGGTTGGTAATCAACAGCAGTTCCGGGAGAGGCCGTCGCGCCACGACCTCGCGCAGCTTGAAGTTGATCGTGGGCTGGCGGTGGAGGACGCACGTCCGCACGTTGAACTGTTCCTTCAGCGGCCGCTTCAGGTACTCGTAGGCGTCGGCGGTCATGATCACGAAGAGGCGCCGGTTGGCCTGCATCGCTTCGAGAAACGGGTCGACCTCGAAGTACATGTCGATGTGACGGCGGAGGTAATAGACCATGCTCGGCAGCCCGACGTCGAACTGGACCACGGTATCATCGCGCTGCAGCCCGTGCTGTTGCAGCGCCGCGGTGAGCGCCGGGACTGGCTTGTAACGCTCGAAGCTGGGCAGCACGCGCAGCACGAAGGTCCAGTTCATCGCCACCAGCGCCGCCGCCGATGTGAACAGCGCGAGGCGCGCGCGCCCGGACGCCGCGACGACCAGCGCCGCCGTGCCGCCCAGCACGGCGATGGCGCCGACCTGCGCTGCCCCGTCGAGGGCGTATACGCTGCCGCCGGACTGGAAGAGGTAGAGGCTGCCGGCGCCGCCAAGCGCGATGACCGCACCGATGGCCGCGGCGGTGACGCGCAGCGCCGTGCGCCAGCGCCGCTCGAAGCCGAAGTCGGCGCGGATGATGAAGGTGCCCGCCAGCGCGGCAACCGCCGGCACGATCGGAAAGATGTAGAGGTCCTGCTTCGCCCGCGACAACGTGAAGAACGTAACGATCGTGACGATCCAGATCCACAGCAGCGTGCGGATCCGGAAGCTGACGTCGCCGCGGGCGCGGGCCGAACCGCGATCGCCGAACCACCAGGCGGCGCCGGCGATCAGGAACAGGGACCAGGGAAAGGAATCGGTGAAGACGACCGGCGCGTAGAAGCCGGGACCGCGGCTCTGGCCGACACCCACCCCCTGCGTGTACCGCCCGAAGTTCTCGCCGATGAAGAACGCCCCGATGTAGGTCCAGCCGTCGCGCACGTAGAGCGCTGCGTACCACGGCACCACGATCGCCAGCACGATGGCCGTGCCGAGCGGCAGCATCATCTCCTTGACGCGATGCAGTTCGCGGTGCGACGCGAGGTAGGCCGCAAACGCCAGCCCGGGCAGCACCGCCGCCACCGGCCCCTTCGTCAGCACCCCCAGCGCGACCGAGATGTACATCAGGACGAGGAAGAGCCGGCGCCGCCCCGGGAAGCGCTCGGACAGCGCGAAGAACAGCAGCGTCAGCCCCATGAACATCGAGATGTAGACGTCGATGAAGATGCGCCGCGAGAACACCAGCATCCGCGGATCGACCGCCAGCCCGAGCGCCGCCCACAGGGAGGCCATGACCGGGGAGTGGTGCAGGCGCTCGTTCAGATCCAGGCTGGCATGCGTGCGCGGGCTGGCGGCGAATGCCAGGAAGAACGCCGTGGCGATCATCGCTATTCCGCCGATCGCGATGGCAACCCGCTGCACCGTGACCGACACGCCGAACAGGAGGTAGAAGGCGCCCACGATCCAGTAGCTCAGGACCGGCTTGTTCAGGCGGGGCTGGTAGTTGAAGGTGGGAAACACCCAGTCGCCGCGCTCGATCATCTCGCGCGGCGTCTCGACGTAGAACGCCTCGTTCGCGTCCCAGATGGACGAGGCGCCGAGGCCGACGAAATACGGCCCAATCGCCGCGGCGAGCAGGACGGACAGGAGGAGACGGCGTGTCAAGGGTGGATAAGGCGCTTCAATGCTGAATGCCGAATGCAGAATGCCGAATACCGACTAGGAAACCGGACCATCAGTGCCTGAAGTGCCTGCGGCCGGTGAACACCATCGCCAGGTCCCTCTCGTCGGCCGCCGCGATCACCTCCGCGTCACGCACCGAACCGCCAGGCTGCACGACCGCGGTGGCGCCCGCCTCCGCCACGGCGTCGAGGCCGTCGCGGAACGGGAAGAACGCGTCGGAGGCGGCCACCGATCCCTTCAGCGACCCGGCCGCCGCCTTCATCACCGCCACCCGGACCGCGTCCACGCGGCTCATCTGCCCGGCACCGACGGCCAGCGTCCGGTCGCCGGAGGTGAAGATGACCGCGTTGGACTTGACGTGCGCGCAGACCCGCCACGCGAAGCGCAGCGCCGTCCACTCCGCCGGCGTCGGCGCGCGGGTCGTGACCACCTTGATGTCCGGCGAGTCCCCCGGCCAGGCCTCGCGCGCTTCGCCGACCCGATCGCGCTCCTGCATGAGCACGCCGCCGAGGAACGAGCGCAGATCATCGGGGCCGAAGCGCGACGGCTTCCGCATGCTCGCGAAGTCGGCAGTGACGACCCGGAGGTTGTGCTTCGCTGCCAGAATCGCGCGGGCCTCCTGGTCCACCGACGGCGCGATCACCGCCTCGATGAACGTCGCGGTCAGCGCCCGGGCGGTGTCGGCGTCGAGCTCGCGGTTGAGTCCGACGATGCCGCCGAACGCGGACAGCGGGTCGGCGTCGCGCGCGCGAACGTAGGCGTCGGCCGTCGAGGCGCCGGTCGCGACGCCGCACGGGTTGGTGTGCTTGATCACCGCGCCGGCCGGCTCCGCGAACTCGAGCGCGATGCGCGCTGCGGCATCGAGGTCGAGCAGGTTCGTGAACGACAGCTCCTTGCCCTGGTGGACGGTCCAGGGCGGGGCGAGCTCGGGCGGCGGCAGCTGCCAGTACGCCTTCTGATGCGGGTTCTCGCCGTAGCGCAGCTCGCGGCGCTCGCCTTGGCTCTTCGGCATCGGGTGCCGCGCGATGGTGCCGTCGGAAACCTCGACGCACTTCATCGTAAAGGCGATCATGCCGTCGTACTGTGCCGTGTGCTCGAAGGCCTTCTGCATCATCGCAAACCGGAAATCGAGCGTCGGCCCTCCGTGACGCGCGAGCTCCTCGAGGACCCGCGGGTAGTCGGCCGGATCGACGATGACGAGCACGTCGCGGAAGTTCTTGGCGGCCGCGCGCACCAGGCTGGGCCCGCCGATGTCGATTTCCTCCACGAGCGCCTCGAAGGACGTGCCCGGATCGGCCGCCGCCTTCGCGAACGGATAGAGGTTGACGACCACCAGGTCGATGGGCCGGATGCCCTGGCCCTCGAGGGCGGCCAGATCTTCGGGACGGTTCCGGCGCGCCAGGATGCCGCCGTGGACCGCCGGATGGAGTGTCTTGACGCGGCCGTCCATCATCTCGGGGAACCCGGTGACGACGGAGACGTTCGTCACGGGCAGTCCCCCACCGGACAGCGTCCGCGCGGTCCCGCCAGTGCTGATGAGCTCAAACCCTCGCTCGACCAGCGCCCGGCCCAGCTCGACGACCCCGGATTTGTCCGAAACACTCAAAATCGCGCGCATGTATCTCTCATTCCTTGACATAGCGGCTCGAGCGGCGGTACTATGACGCGGTCGCTGACACGGCCGCGCCGACACCATCGGCGCGGGCGGGTCCAGCGCGTAAGCCGAGGCCGCGCACTCGCGGTCTTTTTTTGTGTCCGCTGCGCTCGGCAGCGCCGACGGACGGTTCGATGCGGGCGCGAGACGCCGCGCACTTGCAAGGCAGGAATAGCACGATGCGTATCACAGGCAAGGTCAAGTGGTTCAACAACGCGAAGGGCTACGGTTTCATCGAACGTGACGGCGGCTCCGACGTGTTCGTCCACTTCTCGGCAGTCCAGGGCAACGGCTTCCGGACGCTCGAAGAGGGCCAGTCGGTCGAGTTCGAGATCGTTGACGGCCCGAAGGGCCCGCAGGCCGGCAACGTCACCAAGGCCAGCTGATTCCCCGGCGCCGGACCGGAGGCCCGCGCGCTTCCGGTCCGGCGCCGTCTCGTGCGCTACTGTCCCGTCTTCTTTCCCGAATCCTTCATCGCCCGCACGGTGAACGTCACTTTGCCCTCCGCCACCGCCACGCGGAAGGCGACACCGCGGGTATCCGCGTCGGCGCGCAGCTTCGCCACCTGGTCCTTCACGAGCGCGGCGAAGCGGTGGAAGGGCACGACCTCCTCGCCCGCCTGCCGGCGCGCATCCATGAGCGACTGGTACAGCGAGTGGACCTTGTCGATTTCCCGCACCGGATCGCGCAGCGCCGTCACGTAGAGCACCTTGGTCGCGGCCTCCTCCTGCTTCGGCGCGGGCGCCTTCGGCGGTGGCGGCGGGAAGGGCCCGGGCCGCCCTTCCTCGCGTGCCCGCAGCCCGCGATCCCACAGCTCGGCGAACGAGGTGAACCGCGCCTGCAGCGTCTGAAAGCGGAAGCGATCGACCGAAGTCTCGATCAAGCCTCGGTCCCAGCGCTTGATGAGCGCCTCGACGCGCGCGCGTGTCTCCCACGGCGGGCGCGGCAACCGCCCGGCGAAGAACATGTTGTACTCCGCCTCGAGCTGCTTCAGATCGGCCGCGAGCGTCTGCAGATCGCGCTGGACCGGGGTTTGTTCGGGCATCTTCTGTGTCTTCGCGCGTCAATGCCGAATGACGAATGCCGAATCGCCGCTCCAGGCCGCACGAGCATTCGGCATTCGGCATTCGGCATTGACACGTTTCACATGATCAAGAGCCACACCAGCGGGAGCCACAGCTCGCGCGCGTACGGCACCGGTCGGTCGTCGATCAGCACCTCGCAGGCGTCGAGCCGGCCGACGATCTCGAACAGGTCGCGCAGCTGCAGCGCGTGCTCCGGGTAGAAGCGGGCACGGTGCCGCAGCGCCGCCCCCGCGCCTCTTTCGCGGTACTCGTCGGACGCGCGCGCCAGCGCGAGCGCGCGCTCGTAGTCGGCGCCGGTGAACGCCGGGAAGTCGAGCGACACGGAAAACGGCAGCGGCGGCCGCCCGAACAGCGCCTCGGCCAGCTCGGGGTCGAGCGCCGCAAGCTCCTCGTCGGTCGGCTGCTCGGGCAGGTCGACGTACGGCCAGAACCGCTCGACCGGACGGTAGTCGGGAACCGGCGCGGCGGGCGGCGTATTGTCGTCGAGCGCGCGTTCGTCGGTCGATTTCATCGCGAGGGAACCGAAATGGTACCATCTTCCGCGGGAACGCGGAAGGTTTCTGCATGCGGAGCATCCCGTCGATCGAACAGCTGCGGCAGCGGCCGGCGATGCGGGCGCTCGAGGAGCGCTACGGTCGCGCGGCGCTCGTCGACGCGCTGCGCGCCGAGGCGGACGCGCTGCGGCAGCGGGCGCGCGCCGGCGGCGGGATCGACGAGGACGTCGTGGACACGATTGAGCGCGGCGTGCCGGCGCGGCTGGCGCTGACCGCCGGCGCGTCGCTGAGGCGCGTCATCAACGCCACGGGCGTCATCGTGCACACCAATCTCGGGCGTGCGCCCCTCGCCGACGTCGCCGCGCGGCGGGTCGGCGAGCTCGCAACCGGGTACTCGAACCTCGAGTACGACCTGCAGGAGGGTCGGCGCGGACGCCGGGACGTGCACGCCGAACGCCTGATCTGCCGCCTGACCGGCGCCGCGGCGGCGGTGGTCGTCAACAACAATGCCGCGGCGACACTGATCGTGCTGGCGGCGCTGGCGGCCGGCCGCGAGGTGGCGATCTCGCGCGGTGAGCTCGTCGAGATTGGCGGCGGTTTCCGCGTGCCGGACGTGATGGCGCAGTCCGGCGCGCTGCTGCGCGAGGTCGGCACCACCAACCGGACGCGCGTCGCCGACTACGCGGCCGCCATCGGCGAGCGGACCGCGCTCATCCTGCGGGTGCACCCGTCGAACTTCCGGATCGAAGGCTTCACCGAGCGTCCCGCGCTCGAGGAACTGGTGGCGATCGGGCGGCGGTTCGGGATACCGGTCGCCGAGGACCTCGGCAGCGGCTGGCTGGGGCACGACCGCGCAGCGTCGATCGCGCTCGGGCCGGATGACGGCATGGCGCAACAGGGACCTGCATCCCGCGCGGCGGCGTCACCGCTGCCCGCGCGTTTGCGCGAGGAACCGCGTGTGCAGGACAGCATCGCCGCCGGCGCCGACGTGGTGATGTTCAGCGGCGACAAGCTGCTCGGGGGTCCGCAGGCGGGCATCATTGCCGGCACCGAGTCGGCGATCGCGACCATCCGTCGTCATCCCCTGATGCGCGCGCTGCGGGTCGACAAGATGACCTACGCCGCGCTCGAGGCGACGCTCCAGGAATACGCGTCGGGCCGCGCGGCGGAGACCGTGCCAGTCGCGCGGATGCTGACGATGACCGTCGACCAGGTCCGCCAGCGGGCGGCAGCGCTGGCGGGGGCGATCGCTGCGCCGCACCTGTCGGCGACGGTGCTGGACGGCGAATCGACGATCGGGGGCGGGAGCGCTCCGGGCTCCGCATCGCCGACGGCGCTGGTGGCGTTGTCGCACCGGACGCTGAACGCCGCCCAGCTCGAGGCGCACCTCCGCGGGCTCGACCCGCCGATCGTCGCCCGAATCGAAAAGGACCGCGTCGTTCTCGACCTGCGCACGGTGGCGCCCGACGACGACCAGGAGGTCGCTGCGATCCTGAGTAGCGAACGATTGAGGGATGAGGAGTAAGGAGTAACTTACCCTTACCCGTTGCTCCTCACTACGTCCCCCGTCTGCCCGTCCCACCGCCACCGCGCGTCCTGACCTTCGAGGTGCACGCCACCGAGCCAGCGATCGATCCCGTTCAGGCGCACGCGGTCTTCGGCCCCCGTTCGGACCGCATCCCCTGCCTCGGTCAGCCGCACCTCGCGATCGAGACTGCCCCCGTCGCCGGTGAGGACCACGAGCGGCGAGGCACCTCTCGAGAGATCCTGGAGGTAATCGGCGAACACCAGGTCGCCGAGGAAGACAGGGTCCTCGTGCCGCTGCGATTCGACAAACGCGGTGTGCACCGAGGTGGCGCCGGCAGCGACCGCGTCGAGCGCCTGCTGCTCGGAGCGCGACAGGCCGTTGAACGTCGAGGGGAACTGCTGGAGGTGCCGCTTCAGCGCCGCAGCGAGGAATGGCAGCGCCGGGTGTTCCTCGGCTGCGAGCGCGGCAAGCGCCGTGGGATCGGGGGCGCGAAACGCTGCCCACGAGCGCCGCGCGACCGCCCGCGTCTCGTCGGTCACCCGCGCGCGCAGCGGAAAGCGCTGGCGAAGGCGCACCGGTGTCGAGTTGCCGAGGTACTCGGCCCCGCAGACCAGGTGGACGCGCCGCCAGTCCGTGGCCGAGCTCGCCAGCTGATCGAGCACCTGCAGGAGTTGCAGCTGATCGTACAGGTCGTGCTCGAACCACAGCACGACCTCCTCGCGGGCCGCCGCGCGCGCGAGCCGCGCATCGCGATCGGTGAACTGGCGCAGCACCTGCCCGGAGCGGCGCTCACGGTCGGACAGAAACCGCGCCCGCACGCTTCGCAGCCCCTCGTTCGAGAGTTCGGGCACAGGCCCTTCGTGGAGCACGTCGTTCCAGCAGAGGACCTCGCCGCCGAGGCCAGTGGCAGCGATGACACCCCCAGCGCTCTCGCCGTTGGTCACATGCAGCATCGGGCTGAAGTTGACGTCAGTCGACAGTCGAAAGTCGAAAGTCAGCGTCGGGAGTCAGAGTCGGAAGTCAGAGTCGGAAGTCAGAGTCAGAGTCGGACGTCCGAGTCAAAGTCTCCGAGTCAGAGTCTCCGAGGAGAGTCGGAAGTCCGAGGCAGAGTCGGCAGTGCGAGTCAGAGGTCAAAGTTAGAGGTTCAGCGGTCGACTCCCGACTCTGACTCCCGACTCTGACTCCTGACTCTGACTCCCGACCTTGACTCGGACTCTGACCCTGACTACGACTCGCGACTTCCTTCACCAGCTGAAGCGAAGGGCGAAGGAGGTGATCCGCCCGCCGGCGTCCTGCGAGGCGTTGAGGTCACGCGCCGCCGTCGTCACTTCCCAGCTGCTCAGCGCGGCGCCGCCGATCGGGTCGCCATCGGCGTTGGTCCGCGGGATGAAGTTGATGTTGTCGAACACGTTGTACAGGTCCATGCGCGCCTCGATGATGCGGCGGCCGCCCAGCGAGAAGCGTTTCGCGAAGGCAAAGTCCGTTTTGCCGTACCACGGCGCGCGGATGATCCGCGCCAGCGGCGCGCAGTCGCCGTCGAGGTACTGTACGCACCCCGGATGATCGGGAGGGGCGATGTAGCGGCCGGTCGGCACCACGCCATCGGTATAGCCGCTCGGGTGCGTGGCCGACGCGCCGGTCAGCGCGATCGCCGATTGTTCGATCACGTCCAACGGCCAGTTGTAGACGCGCACCTTCCCGTCCGCGTCCGTCATCTTGTAGAAGCCGAACAGGTCGCGGAACTCGTCCTCGGTCATGCCCACGATCCTGAACGCCCCCATGTTGTACTCCGGGCCGCTCTGGAAGCGGCTGTTGCCGGCGAACTCCCACCCGCCGATGATCGCATCGAGCGCCGTGCCGGCGTTCCCGCCGAACTTCCGGCCCTTGCCGAACGGCAGTTGGTACACCCAGTTCACCTTCGCCGCGTGGTCGGGAGCGACCACGCTCGGAATGCTGATGAAGCCGCTGCGCAGCGACGGCCGCGTCCAGGTGTTGCGCACACCGTAGTTGTAGCTGCCCTGGACCAGCAGACCCTGGCTCAGGCGACGGCGCACCTCAATCTGCAAAGCGTCGTACCGGGTCGTGCCGCCGTTCTCGCGGATGTTCGCGCTCGTCTGGTACACCGACGGGTTCGCCTGGAAGAAATTGGCGGGAAGGCCGGCGGCCGTGGCGTTGGCGAGCCGGGCCGCCGCGCCCTGCAGCCCGTTGGTGCCCGTACCGGCGATGCCCGTGATGTTGGGATCGTAGGCCGCGAGCTGGTTGTACCACGCGGAACTGGTGAACAGCGTGCTCGTGTAGCTGCCCGGGTTCCGGTTGCGCGCGTCGTTGAGCGGAACACCGTGGAAGTACGCCATGAAGATCGGCAGCGGCGACGTGCCGGGTGCGCCCGTGTAGGCGAACGTCGCCCCGCGGCCGGCGGCGATGTTGGCCGCCAGGTTGGCCTGCGCCTGCATGAACTCGTCGTAGAAGCCGTTCTCCCTGATGTTCCAGTTGTCGTTGTCGTTCAGGTTGACCGTGGTCCAGCCGCCGACGTTCCGGTTGCCGATGTAGCGGACCTCGACCGCCATGTCCTTCCCGAGCTCGCGCTGCCAGCCGAAGCTGTACTGATGCGTGTATGGCACCTGCAGGTCGGGCGCCATGATATTGACGCTCTCGTTAGTCGCCGGGTTGATGGGATAGGTCAGCGTCGGCGTCGGGCAGGGCGCCAGCCGCGACGAATCGCGCAACAGCACCGGCAGCCCGCGGCCATCGCTCGTCAGGTTGAAGCAGCCGCTGTTCGTCAGGTTCCGCGCACCAGCTCTCGTCCCCCCAGGATTCACACCGAAGCGGTCCAGGAAATCCTGGGTTCCGTAACGATCGTAGGACACCGAATAGCCGCCTCGGAACACCGGCTCCGCGCTGAGGATCGGCCGGAGCAGGCCCTGGTCGATGCGCGGCTGCCAGGTGGCACCGACGCTCGGAGCGAAGTTGTTGGCGTCAGTGTCGTACGCATGGTCACCCGCGAGGTACTGTGTGAATACGGGGGGACTGCCGGCTATCGTGCCAGGCTTGAACAGGTTGCCTGGACCGGTCACGCCGTACACCTGGTTTGGATCCTCGAGCCGCGAGAAGTTGTTGGCGTCCGGCTTGAACGGCAGCTGCAGCTCGTACCGGAGGCCAGCGGTCAACGTGAAGTCCGGGCGCAGGCGCCAGGAATCGCTGACGAAGAACCCGATCTCGTCCATGCTCGTCTTCAGGTAACGCTGTCCCAGGAACTCGTACTGTTCTGCCTGGTTGAGCACGTAGGTGCCGGCCACCGATGTTACGCGCCCGGTCAGGAGGGCGTACAGGTTCCGCGCGAAGCCGATCTGGGTCGAGTTGATCCCGCCCGGAAACGCCGCGGTATTCGTTTCGATGATCCGGTTGAACGCCGGGTCCGCCGAGTTCACGCCGAACGTGATCCTGGGCACGAGGTTGCCCGGCCAGTTCATGTTGTCCGTCTTGATGTGGGTGTAGGTGCCGCCGAAACTGAACGTGTGCTTGCCCTTCAGCCAGGTCAGCGTGTCTTCGACGACGGTGTCCGGAGTGTAACGGGTGCTCGGCGAATCGGAGGCCGTCAGGCCGGTCAGGTTCTGGCCGCCGCCCCCGATTGCGAGGAAGGTCCTGCCGGTGTTGTTGACCGACAGGTTGTACGGACCCTGGCACCCCAGGCCCGTGCAGTCGAACTGTTGCTCCCTGGTCACATTCGTGTTGAACTGCGTCGTCCCACCCTGGAAGCCGTAGCGTGCTTCGTTGACGATGCTCTTGCCGAAGGTCGATCGCAGCGTGCCCTGCCACATGTAGCGGTTCGAGTACTGCCCGCCGACATTGACGAAGCCGGGGAACGTCGGCTCGCGGCTGTTGAGGATATCGGGATCCGACTCGAACCGGTTGTAGCGCAACGTCGCCGTCAGCCGATGATTCGTCGTGACGTTGTAGTCCAGACGGCCGGTCGGGAAGTGCCGGAACTGCTCGCCTCCCGGGCTATAGTCGAACCTGTCCGTGTTGAGGTCATGCGAGGAGATGGCCCCGCCGGTCGTGTGCCCGGCGGCCGCGGAGCGGATGTCCGCGAAGGCCTTGGCCAATGTCGGGTCCGACGTGCCGCCCGCGATGTCATACAGGTTGACGGTCCGCGTCGTCCCGTCGTTGGCGGTGTAGGTGAAGTTGCCCGCCCGCGCTCTCTCGGTCATCAGGTAACGCGTCCGCGCAACCTGGTTCGGCCACTTGAACCACTCCCAGTTGAAGAAGTAGGTCAGGTTGTTGGTGAAGATCGGCCCACCCACGCGGAAGCCCGGCGTCTCCAGCCGGACATCGTCGATGAAGTAGTCGCCCGCAGCCGTGCGCGGACGATCGCGCTTGTTGAACCAGTACGGGGTGTTCAGCCGCCACAGCCAGCCGCGCGTGTTGGCGCGCGTGTTGACATCGTCGTCGTTGGTGCCGGCCTGGTTGCGCCAGGTGTCGTAGACCGAACCGGAGAAGCGGCTCGTTCCGGCCCGCGTGGTCATGCGGATCTGTGCCGCTCCGTGCCCCGCACTCTCGGCCCCAGGCGTCGAGGTCGACACCGTGATCTCCTCGACCGAGTCCATCAGCGGCCGGATGTACATGAAGAACCCGTCGGTCGAGCGGTTGTTGTTGTCCTGCACGTTGACGCCGTCGAGCGTGATGTTGAGGGATACCTCTGGCAGGCCGTTGATCGTCGTCTCCCGGCTGTTGCTGCCTGGCGTGAGCGCACCTGGCAGCGCGGTCACATAGTCGAGCGCCGTGCGCGTCGTCAAGGGCAGCGACGAGATCTGCTGCACGCTGATGGTCGTCTGCACGGAGGCGGTCTGGGTCTGCAGTACCTCCGTGGCACCGGTCACGACCACCGTCTCCTCGAGCGTGCCGATCTCCAGCTTCACGGTGACCGACGCGGGTGTGGCCGTCACGATCTGGACGTCCGGCAGCATCGCGGTCTTGAAACCCTGCAGGGAAACGGTGACGGTGTACGTCCCCGGCTGCAGCGCCGGAATCGTGAACCGCCCTTCGGCGTCGGTGACGGCCGTGAACTGGCCGGCGGTGGCGTTGTTCTTGGCGACGACGTCGGCGCCGGGGAGGACCGCGCCCTGCGCATCGGTGACCACCCCGGAGAGCGAAGCGGTCGTGCCGCCGCCCTGGCCGAACGCCGTACTGCCACTGAGGAGCAGCGCGGCGACGAAGCAGATGAACCTCAGTCTCATGAAAGGCTCCTCGCGCGCGGGATCGCGTCCCGCTATCCATCCGATCGCAAGCCAGGAATGAAAGGGGAACCCGGCGGGCACGAGTCGCGCACGAAGGCAGGAGAGCCGGGTCGCGATGGCCGCGCGTCCCCTCCAGTAGACGCCGGATCGCGGTCCGATGCCCTGCAGACGCCCGCTGTTGGCCGCACAACGTACCCGCACGCGCGTGCCTCGTCAAGGACGATCGCCTGACGCGAGCCCCGCGCGCACGGAGCCAGCCGCCGGGATTCCGGCGGCTCCCCTTTGACTCCAGTGAACGGTGCCGAAGGCGCACGCAACATCCGTGCACAGCCGTATCCGGTCCACCGCCCAGGCGGTTGCGCGCGGATCGGGTCGCTGCATCGAACGAAGCCCTTCAGAATTCTGGAGACAATCACGACCGGAGAACGGTTTCTTGAATACGCTCAGGCGGAGTCCACCGCGTCGAGCGCGGCGGGGAACAGCAGGATTCCGTCGAAAAGTTGCCGGAATCCCGGCGCAGCGCGTCCCTGCTTCCCCCGGCAAGAACAAGGGGCGGCCTCGCGACTCTGACTCTGACTCTGACTTACGACCGTCGACTGTCGACTGCCCTCACCAGCCGAGCTACTGGAGAATCTGCGTGACCTGGAATGCCTGTGGTTCGCCGACGGGCGTGGCCTTCTCGCCGGCAAGGCGGCCGAGCGTGGCGGTATAGCGGCCGGGCGCGACCGGCGGCACGGCGGCCTGGCCGCCGCGGCCGAAGCCGGCAGGCTGCGACTGCGGCTCTTGTTCCTGTCCCTGACCCCGACCCTGTCCCTGCCCTGCCGCCGCTGCCGGCGGATCGGGCCGGAGGTTCCACGCGACGCGGCGCAGTCCGGGCGTCTTGTCCAGCTCGAGCCGCCGTACCTGGCGGCCGCTCGAATCCGCGATCGTCAGTACCAGCTTCTCGGCGTCCGGCAGCGCCTGGCCGACGCTGTATGTGAACACGGCGCCAAACGGCGGGTTCTCCGCGGTCCAGTTGCCCGACAGCGCTCCGATACCGGCGGTGCCGGCGGGCGCGCTGCCGATCATGTTGAACAGGTAGGCGTCGCGCAACGGGAACAGCCGCGCCGCCTCAGCGAGCGCTTGCGGTGTGATCCCGCGCAGCGGGCTGTAGTCGTCGAGGATGTAGAATCCGCGGCCGAACGTCGCCACGACGACGTCGTTCTCGCGTTTCTGGATCGTGACGTCGCGGACCTGGATTGTCGGCATGCCGCCCTTCAGCTGCACCCATGACTTCCCGCCATCCACGGTCGTGAACAACCCGAACTCCGTCCCGGCGAACAGCAGGTCGCCGGCCACGTGGTCCTGCACGATCGACCACACGTCGTGACGATCCGGCAAGTCACCGGTGATGTTGGTCCAGGTCTTCCCGCGGTTCACGCTCTTGACGAGGTAGGGCTTGTAGTCACCGCGCTGCCAGTTGTTGAGCGTGACGAACACCGTGTCCGCATGGCGGGGCGAGGCGAACACGTCGGTGACATAGGTGTGCTTCGGGACGCCGGGGAAGTCCTCGATCTTCCGCCAGCTCTTGCCCCCGTCTTCCGTCACCTGCACGAGGCCGTCGTCGGTGCCCACCCACAACAGGCCCTCGAGCAGCGGCGACTCGTCGATGGACACGACGTTGCTCAGCGCCGTCGTCGAGGTGTTCAGGGCGACCGAATCGCGCGGCCAGACCTTCCCCATGAGCGGGATGGCGAACGCGTCGAGCTGCCGCGTCAGGTCCGGGCTGATGCGCCTCCACGTGTCGCCGCGATCGTCGGTGCGGTACACGTACTGCGTGGCCCAGTACAGCCGCCTCGGGTTGTGCGGGCTGATGATGTACGGCGCGTCCCAGTTGGCGCGGTCGGCCGGAACCACCGGCTGTGCACCACCCTGCGGCGGGTTGGCGGGCGGCGCCGCCGCTCCGCGGCCGAAGCCGCCGCGCCCGCCGGTACCGCGCGACTGCGGCGGGCGGATGTTCCGGCGCTCGCCGGTCCGCAGGTTGACGCGGCTGATGTTGCCGTCTTGCGACGAGGCATAGACGATGGCCGGATCTTCGGGATCGCTGCGCGTCTGGAAACCGTCGCCGCCGAGGACGATCTGCCAGTCGCTGTTGCGCACCCCCCACGGGTTGGCCGAGCGCGCCGGTCCGCAGTGCGACCAGTTGTCCTGCGTGCCGCCGCACACGTTGTAGAACGGCTTCGCGTTGTCCACCGACACGCGGTAGTACTGCGTGACCGGCAGGCTGGCGAAGAACCGCCACGTCTTGCCCTCGTCGTAGCTCTCGTAGAGGCCGCCGTCGTTGCCGAGCAGGATGTGCGCGGGATCGGCCGGGTCGAACTCGACGGCATGATGGTCGACGTGCACGCCGTAGCGCTCGATGCCGGCCTGCGCCCACGTGCGACCGCCGTCCTTGCTGAGCTCCAGGCTCACGTTGACCGACCAGATCCAGTCGGCGCGGTGCGGATCGACGAACAGCTCGTGGTAGTACTGAGCGCCGCCGCCGCGATAGCAGTCGTCGTTCGGCCCACCGCCAAGGCCTCCGCGCCCCTGCTGCGAGAGCTCCTGCTGTGGAGGCGTCGCCGGCTGCTGCGGCGCTGGGGCGGATTGCGTGGTTGCCCCCTGTGGCCCGCTCGCGCCCGGCGGAGGCGCGGCGGGGACCCGCTGCTCGGCGAACGGACCGGACTGGCGCTCCGCGCCGGCATCCGTCCCGGTGCCCTTCGGAGGCGGCGGGGCGAGCGGCGCGCACGGTGTCGGCGGCGTGGCCGGCTGCCCTGCGCCGACCCCGCGGCCGCCTCGGCCCTGCGGCTGTGTCATACGCCCGATCCGCGTCCACGTCGCGCCAGCGTCGTCCGAGCGGAAGAAGCCGGACTCGGTCCGTTTCGCGTCGACGAGCGCGTACACGCGGTTGGGATAACGCGGATCGACCGCGAGTCCGGCGCGCCCGACGTCGCCCGTCGGCAGTCCCCTCGTCAGCTTCGTCCATTTCCTGCCGCCGTCGGCGCTCTTGAAGATCCCGCCCTCGGGCCCGCCGCCGATCATCTGCCCGACGGCACGGCGCCGCTGGTAGGCGGACGCGTAGATCACGTCCGGCTTCCCCGGCTGGAAGACAATGTCGGTGATCCCGGTGTCGTCGCTGATGTGCAGCACGCGATTCCACGTCGCGCCGCCGTCGGTGGTCTTGTACAGCCCGCGCTCGCCGCCCGCGGACCACAGCGGTCCCTGCGAGGCGACGTAGACGACGCTGGAGTTGCGCGGGTCGATCAGGATCTTCCCGATGTGCTCGGATTTCTCCAGTCCCACGCGTTTCCAGCTCTTGCCGCCGTCGGACGACTTGTAGACGCCGTCGCCGAAGTGCGCGCTGCGCTGGCTGGTGTTCTCG
This sequence comes from Vicinamibacterales bacterium, assembly GCA_048594975.1. Taxonomy (GTDB): domain Bacteria; phylum Acidobacteriota; class Vicinamibacteria; order Vicinamibacterales; family 2-12-FULL-66-21; genus JBMDXB01. The sequence continues at coordinate 47,596 of JBMDXQ010000042.1, forward strand.
CCGGTGCCGACCCAGACGACGTTCGAGTCCTTCGGGTCGATCACGACACAGCAGAGCGTGAAGGCGTAGTCGTCGAAGACGGGGGCGAAGGTGATGCCGCGGTTGACGGTCTTCCACAGGCCGCCGAAGGCCGAGGCGACGTACCAGACGTTGGCGTTCTTCGGATCGATCTCGATGTCGGCGATGCGGCCGGTCGCGATCGACGGGCCGATGCTCCGGAGCTCGATGCCCCTGAGCTGCTCGGCGGTGAGCCGGTCGCGCGGCGTACCCTGGCCGGCAAGCGCAGCGGTCAGGGACGCGAGGGCTCCCGCCATGAACAGAAGATGACGTCTCATTCAGATGACTCCCTGGAACACGATTGCGCGGGGGAAGCGACATTGTACTCCCAACGGCCCGGGACCGGCTGCTGCGGCCGGCAGGACGCGGTTGGAAGCCGGCACGTCATCCGCGCATAATCGCCGCCATGCGTACCGTACGTGCACCTACCGTCTGCATCCTTGTTTCGTTTACCGCCTTCGCAAGCGCCCAGGCACCGGCGCGCGGCCGGCGAGCGGCGCCCTACTTCCCCGATCGGCTCGAATGGGAGACGAGGCGGCCCGAGCAGGCCGGTTCGACGCGGCGAAGCTCGATGCGGCGATCACGTTCGCGATCGCCAGCGAGAACCAGCGAGCAAGGATCTCGCGACCGACCTGGCGACCACCTTCGGCGCGCGGGAGCCGTTCGACACGGCGATCGGCCCGGTGAAGCCGCGCGGCGCGCTGAACGGGCTCATCGTCCGCCGCGGGTCCATCGTCGCCGAGTGGGGCGCGACCGACCGCGTGGACATGACCTTCAGCGTGACGACGAGCTTTCTCTCCACCGTCGTCGGCCAGGCTGGCAGAAGGGACTGATCCAAGACGTCCACGATCGCGTGCAGCCCTACGTTCCGCTCAGCGGCCCGTTCGATGGTGAGCACAACGCGAGGATCACCTGGGACCACCTGCTGCGGCAGACGAGCGACTGGCAGGGGACGCTGTGGGGCAAACCCGACTGGGCCGACCGGCCGGAGGGCAAGACGCCGGCGGACTGGCCGAACCGGCCGCTGCGCGAGCCCGGCACCCATTACAAGTACAACGATGTCCGGGTCAACGTGCTGGCGCTGGCCGCGCTGCACGTGATCCGGCGCCCCCTGCCCGAGGTGCTGCGCGAGGAGGTCATGGACCGGATCGGCGCCTCGAGCACGTGGCGCTGGCACGGGTACGACAACTCGTGGATCGAGCTGGACGGGCAGAAGATGCAGTCGATGACCGGCGGCGGCCACTGGGGCGGCGGCATGTTCATTTCCGCGCGCGATATGGCACGTTTCGGCTACCTGTTCCTGCGCGACGGCCGCTGGAGGGACAGCGAGATCGTCTCGCCGAAGTGAATCGCGATGGCGCGTACGCCCGGCACGGCGAACCGGACGTACGGCTATATGAACTGGATGCTGAATATCGATCGCAAGCGCTACCCGAACGCCCCGGCCACTGCCGTGACCTTCGAGGGCAACGGCAGCAACATCATCTACATCGATCGCGAGAACGACCTGGTTGTCGTCGTCCGATGGATCCAGGGTCGGGCTTTCAATCAGTTCATTGGGCTGGTTCTCGACTCAATCGCTGACGGTCGAAAGTCGATAGTCGAAAGTCAGCGTCAGAGTCGAGGAGTCAGAGTCGGGCTCGTGCGGTTCGAGGTGTCCGCAGGAGGGGTCCGGAAACTCACATCCGCCGACATCAGCGGCTGTTGAAGGGAAGCCGTCAGGCGTCCGTCAAATGACCGGGAACCTGACTCTGACTCCCGACCCCTGACTCTTCGACTCTGACTCCTCGACTCTGACGCTGATTTTCGACTATCGACTATCGACTTTCGCCAGAGCCTCGGAGCTCAGAAACGACAAACCCGCGTCTCGGCGACCATCGTGCCGAGCTCGGAGTTCAGGCGCATGCCGAACCCGTAGGGGCCGTTGCGCACCGAGCGGATGAACTGGCTGGAGGAATCCATCGGCAGCGACGCCGCGTTCCGGCAGAATTCGCGCCAGCGGCCATCCTGCCGCAGGTACTGCTCCACGTTGGACAGGTAGAACGCCGACACAACCGCGCCGCGTTCGGCAAGGTAGCGGCCGACGCCGCGCAGCGCTCTCGGCCCGGCGAAGTTCCCGACCACCGGCACGAGCAGGTTGCGGTGGTGGAGATCCTTCACCACGCGGAAGGCCTCTTCGCTGGACAGGTAGCTGCGTTCCACGCCCTCGGCATCGGTCGCCGTCACCAGGTCGGCGTAGGTCGCGTGCGAGCGCCAGCCGCGGCCGCTGCTGGAGCCGTACTGGATCGACGGGCCGAACCGGAAGAACGCACGGTAGACGCTTTCCACGCCGTCGACGTCCTCGGCCGACAGCGACAGGCGGCGCGTCTGCGTGAGATGGTCGCGGACCGCCGCGGCGTTCGCCTGGTAGCGCGTCTCCTTCAGCTCCTCGGCGGCGAGCGCGTCGAACAGCTGCCTGGCCGTCGACTCCTGGTCGATCACGTCCGGGCGGCCGCGCGAGAAGAGGCGCGACACGAACTCGGCGCGATCCGCCGACAGCTCGAACAGCGCCTTGTAGAGGAGGTGCAGGTGGAGGTTGCCGCGCCGCACGTCGACGATGAACGCCACGCGCGGGCGCAGCGCCGAGATATAGGTGAAGTTCTGTTCCGGCCCGACCCCCACGTAGGCGCCGCCGGGCCTGCCCAGCACCTCCAGGTCGGGAATGACGTGCTGGAACCAGATCTCGTTGGAGACGAGGTTGTCCGACCGGAAGAACCCGTCGGGTTCGGAGAGCGACGACGAGAGCTCCCAGAACGCAGCGTCGCCAAGCCGCTCGGGCAGCGGAACGACCGCCCGGCTGCCCGTGCCACGCGGCAGCCAGGCGACGGCCATCGCCACCACGATCGATCCCGCCAGGGCCGCGCGAGGTCGGCTGAGCATGTCCTGCCCGCAGGATGACCGGCAGAGCCGTCAGGAATCCGACTTGAGCTCCCTGATCCAGATGTTCCGGAACCGCACCGGATGCGCGTGGTCCTGCAGCCTGAGCGGCAGCTGCGTCGCGTGCGGCTTGTACGGTGGCCGCGCCTTGTGCGCGGTCGGCCCGGTGAGCTCGACGTGGTCCTGTACGAGCACGCCGTTGTGAAGCACGGTGACGCGCGCCGGCCGCGTGACCTTGTCGCCCTCGAACCTCGGCGCGTGAAAGACGATGTCATACGCCTGCCACTCGCCCGGCGGCCGCGCGGCGTTGACGAGCGGCGGATGCTGGCCGTAGACCGCACCCGCCTGGCCGTCGGCGTAGGTGCGGCTGTCGTGGGAGTCCAGCACCTGGACCTCGTACATCCCCATGAGGAAGACGCCGCTGTTGCCGCGGTCCTGCCCGCTGCCGACGGGCGGCGACGGCGCCATCCATTCGACGTGCAACTGGCAGTCGCCGAAGGGGCGCGTCGTGGCGATGTCGCCGGTCCCTTTCACCACTTCGAAGAAGCCGTTCTCGACTTTCCACTTCGCCGGCCCGCCGCCCTTCACGCTCTGCCACTGCGACAGGTCCTTGCCGTCGAACAACACGATCGCGTCGGACGGGCGTGGCGCGGCGCTGCTCATCGTCCCCGTGCCCACGACGGCCGGAACCGGCCGGTTCATGTCGTGAACCGGCCACTGCTGCTGTGCCATCGCGACCACCGCCACTGCCAACGCTGCGCCTGCGCTCCTCATGCACGACCTCCCCGCCGCATAAGGTAACACGCCGGCCGTCGCAACGATCCGCGCGCCCGCGGGTCGGCGCCCTGACGGGCTGCGCTGCAGCGTCAGCGGTCAGAAAATCGTCGCGATGGAATCGAGTGCCAGGTCGAGGACGCGCGTGGGCAGCACGCCCAGGTAGAACGTCGCCACGGTCGCGAGGAGCAGCCCCGCCATCGCCGTGGCCGGCACGCGCGGCCGCACTGCCTCGGCCCCCTCGGTCATGTACATCATCACGACGATGCGGAGGTAGAAGAAGACGGAGACCACGCTCGTGAGCACGCCGGTGATGGCGAGCGTGTAGTGGCCTTCCTGGACGGCGGCGCTGAAGATGTACCACTTGCCCACGAAGCCCGCCATCGGCGGGAACCCGCCGAGCGAGAGCAGGAACACGGTCATCAGCGCGGCCAGGCCGGGGCGCGTACGCGACAGGCCGGCGAAATCGCGCAGCTGGTCGTGCGGGCTCTGCGCCGTGCCCAGGAGCGCCACGATGCCGAGCGCGCCCAGGTTGGCCACGGCGTAGGACAGCAGGTAGAAGAGGATCGCCGCCTTCCCGGCGCTCGACGCGGCGATGATGCCCAGCAGCAGGTAGCCGGCGTGCGCGATGCTCGAGTACGCCAGCATGCGCTTGATGTTGCTCTGCACCACCCCGACGACCGTCCCGAGGATCATCGTCGCCGCCGCCACCCAGACCAGTACCGGCGTCCACCAGTCCTGCATCGGCTCGAGCGGCGACAGGAACACGCGCACGAAAGCGGCGAACGCGGCCGCCTTGACGCCGGTGGACATGAAGGCGGTGACGATTGTCGGCGCGCCCTCGTACGCGTCGGGCGTCCACATGTGGAACGGGACGGCCGAGACCTTGAACGCGAAGCCCACCGCCAGCAGGCCGACCGCGAGCAGCGCCACCGTCTGCGGCGACCCGGAGGCCTGGCGGGAGAGCGCGGCGCCGAGCTCGTCGAGCCGCGTGGAGCCCGACAGCGCAAAGGCGAAGGCGATGCCGTAGAGAAAGAAGGCGCTCGAAAAGGAGCCGAGCAGGAAGTACTTGAAGCCCGCCTCCGCGCCGGCGGCGCTCGCGCGCCGGATCCCGGTCAGCACGTAGACCGAGAGCGACAGGATCTCGAGCGCGACGAAGATCACCAGCAGGTCGATGGCCGCTGCCATCATCATCATCCCGCAGAGGGCGAACAGCGTCAGCGCGTAGTACTCGCCGGGCGGCAGCTCCTCGCGCTCCACCAGGTCCTCCGAGAACAGCATCGTCAGGACGCCGACGACGCAGAGGACGATGTTGACGAACAGCGCGAAGTTGTCGGCGCGGATGACGCCGAAGCTGTGCGCATCGCGGCCCCACAGGAACGCCGACGCCAGCGCCGCCCCGGACAGGCCGATCAGCCCGAACCCGCTGATGTACATCCGCTCGCCCGGCGCGCGGATCGCCTCGGCGACCATCGCCGCGATCGCCGAGAGCGCGACGATGAGGAGCGGGATGATGGCTGCGTAATCGTTCATTCTCTGTATTCCCGTGCCGGGGCCCGGGATCCGGGGTCCGGGTTGGGCGTGGCGGCTCGTGTCGTTTCAGCCCGGGCGCGAGCGACGGCGGGTTCGAGGCTCCCCATCGCGGACCCCGGTCCCCGGACCCCGGATCCGGGCGCAAGCCGCACGTGCGCCGGCTGCGTGCCGACCACGCGCTCGATGACGCGGTTGACCGCGGGCTCCATCGGGCGCAGGAACACGCCGGGGAACACGCCCATGAACACCGCCATCGCGATCGTCGGCGCCATCAGCCACCACTCGCGCGGCGTCAGGTCGCGCAGGCCGCGGTTCTTCTCGTTCGTTATCTCGCCGTAGTTCACCCGCTGGAACATCCACAGCATGTAGACCGCCGACAGGATCACGCCCGTGGCGGCGACCGCCGTCAGCCGCGGATCCCACCGGAACGACCCGACCAGGATCAGGAACTCGCCAACGAACCCGTTGAGGCCGGGCAGCGCGATCGAGGACAGCGTGACGACGAAGAACGCCGCGACCAGCCGCGGCACGACCGCCTTGAGGCCGCCGAAGTCGGCGATGAGGCGCGTGCGCCGGCGGTCCGAGAGCATGCCGACGAGCATGAACAGCCCGCCGGTGCTGACGCCATGGTTGAGCATCTGGTAGACGGATCCCTGCACGCCCTGCACGTTCATCGCGCACAGGCCGAGGACGACGAACCCCAGGTGGCTGACGCTCGAATAGGCGACCAGCTTCTTGAGATCGGGCTGCACCATCGCGACCAGCGCGCCGTAGACGATGCCGACGACCGCAAGGAGGGCGAGGATCGGTGCGAGCGCCTGCGCAGCGGCCGGGAAGAGCGGAAACGAGAAGCGCAGCAGGCCGTAGGTGCCCATCTTCAGCAGCACGCCGGCGAGGATCACCGAGCCTGCGGTCGGCGCCTCGACGTGCGCGTCGGGCAGCCAGGTGTGGAACGGGAACAGCGGCACCTTGATGGCGAAGGCGATCGTAAACGCCAGGAAGAACCAGAACTCGGTCCGCGGCGAGAGCGCCAGGCCCTGCAGGTCGAGCAGGTTGAAGCTCGGCACGCCGGTGGCGGACGCGTGCACCCACGCCAGCCCGATGATGGCAACCAGCATCAGCACGCTGCCGGCCATGGTGTAGAGGATGAACTTCACCGCCGCGTAGATCCGGCGCTCGTAGCCCCACACCCCGATGAGGAAGTACATCGGGATGAGCATCGCGTCCCAGAAGACGTAGAACAGGAACAGGTCGATCGAGACAAAGACGCCGAGCATCGCGGTCTCGAGCGCCAGCAGGAAGGACGAGAACAGCTTGACGTTGCGGTGGACCGATTCCCAGGAGGACAGCAGCGCGAGCGGCGTCAGGAAGGTCGTGAGGACGATCAGGAACAGGCTGATCCCGTCGACACCGACGTAGTACTGGATACCGAAGGCGGGGATCCACGCGCGCTGCTCGACGAACTGGTACTCGGGGCTCGACGGATCGAACCGCCACCACAGCGCCAGGGACAGCGCGAACGTGACGATCGAGACGGCCAGGGCGAGCCAACGCACGAGCGGCTCGCGCTCGCGCCGGCCGCTGCGGCCGCCGACGAGGAGCACGAGCACCGCGCCGATCAACGGGACGAAGACGAGTAGTGAGAGCATCGGCTATGCGTTAGAGAGCCATGCGTTGCCGCGTGCAGGGTGCAGGTGCACCCGGCCCGTGCACCGGTACTTTGCCCTGCACTCAGCTCCACAGATACCATCCGAGAATCAGCGCCACGCCGAGGAACAGCGACGCCGCGTAAGTCCGTATCGAACCGGTCTGCGTGCGGCGCAGCCCGCCGCTTCCCGCGCGCACCGTCTGCCCGACGCCGTTGACGGCGCCGTCGATCAGCCCCGCGTCCACGCCCTTCCACAACCCGCCGGTCGACAGCTGCTTGATCGGCTGCACGATAACCGCGTCGTAAATCTCGTCCACGTAGTACTTGTTCAGCATCACCCGGTAGACGCCCTGGAAGCGGCGCGCCGCCGCGTCGGCCGCCCCGGGCCGGCGGTACCAGAAGAAGAAGGCGACGCCGATCCCGGCCAGGGCGATTCCCGACGAGATCGCCATGAGCGCCAGCTCGGTCGCCTCATCGGCGTGCGCTGCCTCACCCGCTGCACCCGACTCGTGCGCCGGCTCGGCGCCCGCCACCTCGCGAACCACCGGCACGAACGACGGCTCCAGGAACGACTCGATGCGGTTCGATCCGCCCAGCGCGTGCGGCACGCCCACGTAGCCGGCAAACACCGACCCGATGGCCAGCACGATGAGCGGGATGGCCATCGACCAGGGGGCTTCATGAGGCGTGCTGGTTCCGGGGGTTCCGGGGGTTCCATGGGTTCCGGGGGTTCCATGGGTTCCGGCGGGCCGGTGGGGCACGACGTCGGAGGCGACGGGGCCCTCTTCCTCCGGGTGCTTCGGGGCCGCGGCGGCGGCTGGTGCCACGCGACGCTCGCCGTGGAACGCCAGGAACACGAGGCGGAACATGTAGATCGCCGTCAGCAGCGAGGTGATCGCGCCAATCACCCAGAGCAGCGGGTATCCGTGGTGGCCAGTGACCTCGGTGCCGACGAACGTCCGGAACAGGATCTCGTCCTTGCTGAAGAACCCGGACAGTAAAGGCACGCCGGCGATCGCCAGCGCCCCGATGAGAAACGTCCAGTAGGTGATCGGGAGGTACTTCTTCAGGCCGCCCATGTTGCGCAGGTCCTGCTCGCCCGCCAGCGCGTGGATCACCGCGCCGGATCCGAGGAAGAGAAGCGCCTTGAAGAAGGCGTGCGTGTAGAGGTGGAAGATCCCCGCGGCGTAGGCGCCGACCCCCATCGCCAGGAACATGTAGCCGAGCTGCGATACCGTCGAATACGCGAGCACGCGCTTGATGTCGTTCTGCACCAGGCCGATCGTTCCGGCGAGCAGCGCCGTGGCGACGCCGATTCCGGCCACGATGGCCAGCGCGTCCGGCGCGTGCGAGAACAGCACCGCGTTTCGCCCGATCATGTAGACGCCCGCCGTCACCATCGTCGCCGCGTGGATCAGCGCCGACACCGGGGTCGGCCCCTCCATCGCGTCCGGCAGCCAGACGTAGAGCGGAATCTGCGCCGACTTGCCGGTAGCGCCCAGGAACAGCAGCAGCGAGGCGATGGTCAGCACGCCCATCGCCGCCTCCGGCGCGCGCGTCGACACGGCGGTCGCCACGTCCTGCAGGTCCAGCGTGCCGAAGGTCGCGAAGAGCAGCAGCATCCCGAGGATGAAGCCGAAGTCGCCGACGCGGTTGACGACGAACGCTTTCTTGCCGGCGTCCGAGGCCGACTGCTTGCGGAACCAGTAGCCGATCAGCAGGTATGAGCAGAGGCCGACGCCTTCCCACCCGATGAACATCACCGGGAAGTTCGCGCCCAGGACCAGCAGGAGCATGAACGAGGCGAAGAGGTTCAGGTAGGAGAAGTAGCGCGCGTACTCGGAGTCGGACTCCTCGTGCATGTAGCCGACGGAGTAGATGTGGATGAGCGAGCCGATCCCGCTGACGATCAGGATCATCACCGCGCTCAGCCGGTCGAGGTACAGCTCGAAGGGGACCTGCAGGTCGCCGGAGGGCAGCCAGGTGAACACGACCTCGCGCGTCGGCGTGTCGTGGTGTACCAGATCACCGGCCGTACCCACCCCGTGCAGCGCCAGGAACGACACCACGAACGACCCGATGACCGCGAGGCAGGCAATCGTGCCCGAGACGGACTTCGGCAGCCGCCGTCCGAGAAAGGCGTTGACGAGGAAGCCGAGGAACGGGAGCAACGGAATCAGTAACAACATCAGCTGTGGCTCGTCACGGGCTCCGCCGTTCCGCCGTTCGGGCCCGGTCACCTGCCGGCCGGCACCATCGCGGATCCCGGCCCCCCGGATCGCGGACGCCGGCGTGCGCCCGCGTCACCATTTCAGCGCGGTGAAGGCATCGGGGCTGAGCGTCTCACGGTGCCGGAACAGCGCGATCACCAGCGCCAGGCCCACCGCCGCTTCCGCCGCTGCGACCGTCATCACGAAAAAGGTGATGATCTGGCCATCCACACTCCCGTGGTAGCGGCCGACGGCGACGAACGTCAGGTTCACGGCGTTGAGCATGATCTCGACCGACAGCAGGACGGTAATCAGGTTGCGGCGGAGAAACACGCCGGCCGTGCCAATCGCGAACAGCACGCCGGACAGCAGCAGGTAGTGATTCAGCGACACCATCACCGACGCTCCTTTACTCCCTACCCCTAACCCCTCACTCCTCACCACCTACCACGTCTATCGTTCTCGCCTGGCGATGACCACCGCCCCCACCATCGCGACCAGGATCAGGATGGAGGTGGCCTCGAACGCGAAGGCATGATCGGTAAAGAGCACGCTGCCGATGCGCCTGACCGAGCTGACCGACGCCGCCTGGGGATCCTCGGCGAACCCGGTCGGACCCACGCGCAACAGCGCCCAGATGATCTCCGCCCCGAGCAGCACCGAGAGCACGGCCCCGATGCGAAAGCCCGTCGGTCCGATCATCTGCGCCAACCCCGCCGGCCCCGGCTCCTCGCGCGGCAGGTTCAGGAGCATGACGACGAAGAGGAACAGGACCATGATCGCGCCGGCGTAGATGATGATCTGCGTCACCGCGCTGAACGGCGAGTCCAGCAGCACGTAGAGGCCGGCGAGCGCGCCGAACGATCCGATGAGCGACATCACGCTGTACATCGGGTTCGTCTGCCCGACGACGAGCAGCGCCCCGACCACCGCGATCACCGCGAAGATGTAGAAGGCGTAGAACTCCATGTTCGCTACCGGCGCAGCGGAGCGCGCCTACCTCATCCCTCCAGCCACAGCACGATTCCCGACGTCACCAGCAGGTTGATCACCGCCGCCGGCAGCAGAATCTTCCACCCGAACTCCATCAGCTGGTCGTAGCGGTAGCGCGGCAGCGTCCAGCGCATCCACACGTAGAAGAACAGCAGCAGGAAAACCTTCAGCAGGAACCAGAACCACCCGAGCCAGTCGGGCAGGAACGGCCCCAGCCACCCGCCGAGATACAGGCTGGTGGCGACGGCCGACACCGTGACCATGTTCACGTATTCCGCCAGGAAGAACATGGCGAAAGCCATCGAGCTGTACTCGGTGTGGTACCCGGCGACCAGCTCCTGCTCCGCCTCCGGGAAGTCGAACGGCGCGCGGTTGGTCTCGGCGACGCCGGCGATCATGTAGATGATGAAGCCGAAGAACTGCGGGATGAGGTACCACTTCGGGATGAACCCGAACCACGTGCCCGACTGGCTCAGGACGATGTCGCGCAGCGACAGCGAGCCGGCCATCATGATCACCGCCGCGAGCGCCAGCCCGTAGGAGAGCTCGTAGCTGATCATCTGCGCCGACGAGCGCAGCCCCCCGAGCAGCGAGTACTTGCTGTTCGACGACCAGCCGGCGAGCACGATCCCGTAGATGCCCATCGAGGTGATGGCGAAGATCACCAGCACGGCGACGTTGACGTCCGTGATCTGCAGCGGGATGCGCACGCCGAACAGCGTGACCTCGGTCCCGAACGGGATCACGGAGAACGCGGCGAAGGCTGCCGCCGTGGAGATGATGGGCGCGATCACGAACAGCAGCGCGTCGGCGGCCTTGGGGCGCAGCGTCTCCTTGAACAGCAGCTTGAGGACGTCGGCAAACGGCTGCAGCACGCCCTCGAACCCGACGCGGTTCGGGCCGGGCCGGTCCTGGATGTAGCCGGCAACCTTCCGCTCCATCCACACCATGAACGCGGCCGACAGCACCAGCAGGTTGAAGACGACGACGATCATCCCGAACTGGGCGATGACCGGCGCGGGCGGCAGCCAATCCATCAATGCGCCCCCACCGGCAGCGCCGCGGCGCGCCAGTCGGCCGGCACCGTGCACCGCCCCTCGCGGACGTGCGCCTCGAACTCGGCGCGGAAGTGTTTCACCGTCGTGAGCGCCGGCGTCGCCGCCGCGTCGCCGAAGGGGCACAGCGTCTTGCCGGCGATGTTGCCGCCGATGCTGGTCAGCAGGTCGATGTCCGCCAGCTGCCCTTCACCCTGCTCGATGCGGGTCAGGATCTTGTAGAGCCAGTCGGTGCCCTCGCGGCAGGGCGTGCACTTGCCGCAGGATTCGTGCTTGTAGAAATAGAGCAGGTTGCGCGCCGCCCACACCATGCAGGTGGTCTCGTCCATGACGATGATGCCCGCCGACCCCAGCATCGACCCCGCCTTCGCGACGTCGTCGAAGCTCGCCGGGATGTCGAGCTGGTGCGGCAGCAGGATCGGGACCGACGAGCCGCCGGGAATGACCGCCTTCAGCGTGCGCCCGCCCGCGATGCCGCCGCCGTAGCGGGCGTCGAACACCAGCTCGCGCAGCGTTGTCTTCATGCTGCCCTCGAAGACGCCGGGGTGGTTCACGTGGCCGCTGACGCAGAACAGCTTGGGGCCGCTGTTCTTTTCCGGGCCGAGGGCGGTGAACCATTCGGGGCCGTTCAGCACGATGAAGGGCACGTTGCACAGTGTCTCGACGTTGTTCACCGCCGTCGGGCAGTTGTAGACGCCGGACACCGCCGGGAACGGCGGCTTGATCCGCGGCTGCGCGCGCTTGCCCTCGAGCGACTCGATGAGCGCCGTCTCCTCGCCCGCCTCGTAGGCGCCGGCGCCGCGGTGCACGAAGATGTCGCAGTCGAAGCCGCTGCCGAGGATGTTCCGGCCGACGTAGCCGGCCGCGTATGCCTTCTTCAGCTCCGCTTCCAGCACCTGCTGCACGTGGTAGAACTCGCCGCGGATGTAGATGTAGGTGACCTTCGCCCCGATGGCCCAGCACCCGATGAGGCAACCCTCGAACAGCAAGTGCGGGTTGCGCTCCATCAGGACGTGGTCCTTGAACGTCCCGGGCTCGCTCTCGTCGGCGTTGCACGCGATGTACTTCGGCAGCGGCGTGTCCTGGAGCACGAACTGCCACTTGAGCCCGGTCGGGAACCCCGCGCCGCCGCGCCCGCGCAGCCCCGACGCCTTGACCATCTCGATGAGCTCGTTGGGCTTCATCGCGAGCGCCTTTTTGAGGCCCTCGTACCCCTGGTGCTGGAGAAAGAAGTCGAGGGTGTGGCCGTTGGGCTCGCTGACGTATCTGGTGAGTACTGGATCCATGGAATCCGTCAATGCCGAATGCTGAATGCCGAATGCCGCATCGGAGGTGCTGAAGACCGATTCCGCAACGCGCCCGAATGGCGCTCGCGCTTCGCCATTCGGCATTCGCCATTCGGCATTGTCACTTGTCGACCCGCAGGTGGCATCCCGACAGTGCTGCAACGCCCCGGACCTTGAGGTCGTCCACCAGCTTCGAACAGCTTGCGGGCGTCGCCTTCTCGTGCCAGTGCTCGTTGTTCACCATCACCACCGGAGCGCGATCGCACGCCCCCAGGCACTCGAACTCGAGCAGCGTGAACATCCCCGAGGCGTCCGTCTCCCCCACCTTGATCCCGAGCTTCTCCGCGAGCGCCTCGGTGACCCGCTCGGCACCCGCCAGCGCGCACGAGAGCGTGCGGCACACCTGCAGCACGTAGGTGCCGACCCTCTCCTTGAAAAACATCACGTAGTAGGTCGCCACGTCGTCGACCTCCGCCGGCGTGAGATCGAGGATGCCGGCCACGTGGCGCATCGCGTTCGCGGTGAGGTAGCCCTGCTGCTCCTGCACCAGGTAGAGCGCCCCCAGCACCGCCGAGCGCTTCCGGTCGGGCGGGTACTTCGCGAGCATCTCGTCGAGCCGCGCGCGGCGCTCCGGTGTGAAGGCGAACGGCTCCCCCTCATCGACCAGCGTCCGCTCCGACCTGTGGAGCTGCCCGGGGTCGTACGCCATCAACGGGTGGAAACTCATCGATCCACGTCCCCCATGACCACGTCGGTCGACCCGATGACGGCAATGACGTCGGCGATCAGGCCCCCGACGATCATCTTCGGCAGCGCCTGGCAGGCATAGAACGACGGCGGCCGCAGCTTGATCCGGCTCGGGCGGTTCGTCCCGTCCGAGATGATGGTGAAGCCGTGCTCGCCGCGCGGGCCTTCGACCGGCACGTAGGCCTCGCCGGCCGGCACGGTGAAACCCTGTGAGTAGATCAGGAAGTGCTGGATGAGCGCTTCCATCTCCGTGTAGACCTTGTCCTTCGGCGGCGGGACGATGCGGTAATCCTGGATGTCGTAGAGGCCGCGCGGGCTGATGCGATCGAGAGCCTGCAGCGCGATCTTCGTGCTCTGGCGCATCTCCTCGATGCGCACCAGGTAGCGGTCGTAGACGTCGCCGCGCACCCCGACGTGCACCTCGAAGTCGTAGGTCTCGTACCCGAGATACGGAAAGGCGCGGCGGACGTCGTACGGCACGCCCGCCGCGCGCGCCATCGGGCCGACCAGGCCGTAGCCGATCGCGTCCTCGGCGCTGACCACGCCGACGCCGCGGGTGCGCTTCAGCCAGATGTGGTTCCTGGTCAGCAGGTTCTCGTACTCGTTCAGCTTCGCAGGGAAGCGCTCGAGGAAGGTGCGGACCGCCTCGTGGAAGCCGGGCGGCAGATCCTCGCGCAGCCCGCCAATGCGGATGTAGCTGGGGAACATCCGGAAGCCGGCGAGCATCTCGTTGATGTTCAGCAGCTGCTCGCGCTCGCGGAAGCAGTACATCATCACCGAGACGGCGCCAATCTCGAGGCCGTGCGTGCCCAGCCACACCAGATGGCTGTTGATGCGCTGCAGCTCGGCGATGAGCAGCCGGATGTTCTGCACCCGTTCCGGGATCGCGATGTCCAGGAGCGTCTCCACCGAGAGGCAGAAGGCGATGCTGTTGGACTGCGCCGAGAGGTAGTCCATCCGCTCGACCAGCGGGATCACCTGCTGCCACTTCTTCTGCTCGGCGGTCTTCTCGATCCCGGTGTGCAGGAACCCGATCGTCGTGTCGGCGCTGATGACCGTCTCGCCTTCCAGCTCCAGCACGATGCGCAGCACGCCGTGCGTGCTGGGGTGCTGCGGCCCCATGTTGACGGTCATCGTTTCCGTGCGAAGCTCGGGCATGGCTTGCGTCGATGTCACTGCTGAATGACGAATGCCGAATGCCGAAGGACCCGAACCGTTCGGCACTCGTCATTCAGCATTCGGCACTGCCACTTCTCGTTCGACCAGTTCACAGATCACGTGGATCACCGTCCGGTGCACCTCCTGCACCCGCGCGGTGAGCGTGCCGGGCACGTTGATGTGTATCTCCGCGGCGGCGCCTGCGGCGCCGCCGTCGCGCCCGGTCAGCGCCACGGTGCGCAGGCCGCGGGCGCGTGCCGCCTCCAGCGCGCCGACCACGTTCGCCGACGCGCCGCTCGTCGAGATCCCGAACGCCACGTCGCCCGGGCTCCCCAGCGCCTCGATCTGCCGGGCGAAGATCCGTGCGAAGCCGAGGTCGTTGCCCACACTCGTCAGGACGCTCGTGTCCGCCGACAGCGCCACCGCCGCGAGCGCGCGCCGCTCGCGCGCGAACCGGCAGACCAGCTCCGCCGCCATGTGCTGCGCGTCGGCGGCGCTGCCGCCGTTACCGAAGGTCAGCACCTTTCCGCCCGCCGCGTGCGCCCGCCGGATCGCCTCGGCGGCGTGCAGGATCGGCGCGTGGTCCATCTCCCGCACGCGCGCGTGCAGCGCAATCGCGGCGTCGAGGATTTCGACGACCGCTGCGGCCCCGGGACGCGCGTGCTCCACGGCCATCAGGGCTTCGTCCGCTCGCGCGCCGCTTCAACGTTGGCCACGAACTCGTCGGCCGAGAGCTGCAGCGGCGCGTAGGTCTTCACCGGCGCCTTGATCTGTACGGGGTAGTCCTTGCGCAGCGGGAACCCGTCCCAGTCCTCCGGCATCAGGATCCGCCGCAGATCCGTGTGGTCGTCGAAGGTGATGCCGAACAGGTCGTAGGCCTCGCGCTCCGCCCAGCCGGCCGCGGGCCACACCGTCGAGACCGTCGGAAGCCGCGGGTCCTGGCCCGGGACGCGCACACGAACGCGCAGCCGCCGCGGCGCCGAGCCGAACCCGCTCACGCCAAGGCTGACAAGGAGGTAGGTCACCTCGAATCTCGGCTCGCGCGGGTAGTAGTCGATCGGGACGATGTCGGCGAGAAGGGCGAAGCGCAGCTCCGGCGTGTCGCGCAGCGCGCGGCAGACCTCGACGAGGCCCTCGCGCGTGACGTAGACCGTGGGCATGCCGTCGGGCGATTCGACCGGCTCGAAGCTCGCAACCGGCAAATGGGTGGTGAGGAGATCGAGCATGGCTTCAGGCGATCGGTCGTCTTCTCTCAGTGCGCGTGGGGCCCACCTTGTTCTCAGGCGCGGGGGCCACACCCCCGGCGGTGCCGCATCGCGCGTGCGCGGCGCCGCTGCGGCTGAAGGCTCTCACTCCTACGCGAAGGTCCGCTGCTTGTCGATTTTCTTCTGCAACTGCACGATGCCGTAGATCAGCGACTCGGGGCGCGGCGGGCACCCCGGCACGAACACGTCCACCGGCACCACCTGGTCGACGCCCTGGACGATCGCGTAGTTGTCGAACACGCCGCCGATCGAGGCGCACGCGCCCATCGAAATCACGTACTTCGGCTCCGGCATCTGGTCGTAGATGCGGCGCAGCACCGGCGCCATCTTCCGCGACAGACGCCCGGCGATGATCATCAGGTCCGACTGCCGCGGCGAGCCGCGGAACACCTCCGCGCCGAACCGGGCGATGTCGTAGCGGGACGCGCTCATCGCCATCATTTCGATCGCGCAGCAGGCGAGCCCGAACGTCACCGGCCAGATCGAGGACCGGCGCGCCCACTGCACCATCTTCTCGACCGTCGTGGTCAGGACGGGGATGTCGTGTTCGGCCATGGCGAGGTCAGTCCTTCCGCGGCAGCAGGGCCGAACGCTGTGTGCCCCAGTCGAGCACGCCCTTGCGCCACACGTACAGGTAGCCGGCGAGCAGGATGGCGAAGAAGACGACGATCTGCACGTAGCCCATCCAGCCGAGCCCGGGAGAGAACACGCCCCCCTCCACCCGGTCCCGGAGCGCCATCGCCCACGGGTAGACGAACGCCACCTCGATGTCGAACAGCAGGAAGATCATCGCCACCATGTAGAACTTCACGGGGTGCCGCTCCCGGGCGTCGCCGACGGGCGGCATCCCGCACTCGTACGGCGCCTGCTTCTCCGGCGTGGGCTTCTTCGGCGCGACCAGACTGGCAAGGAGGATGTTGACGGCGCCGAAACCGGCGCCGAAGCCAATCATGATCAGGATGGGCAGCCACCCGTGCATGCGACGGTCGAATCTCCCGGGGTGCTTGTGAATATTTTCGCAAGCACCGGCGAAAAAAGACGGCCTCGGGCCCGCCACCGGCAGCCCCGGCCCCGTGGTGCGCCCGCGGAGCCTGCTGGCAGCCCCGTCACTGGGCGCGTCAAACGAAGAATGCTATCACAGGGGCAGGGCCCAACGGTGAATCGGGCGATTGAGCGATCGGGTCATTGAGCCATTGAGCCAATCGAGCCGTCTGCAGACGCGTGATGAGCCATCTGCGACATAATCGCCGGCGACTCATCGGACGTCGGCCGGATCAGCTGATGGGTCCGATCACGTGCGGCCGACGGGTAGCCAATGACTCAATCACCCGATCCCCCGATCGCCCGATCGCCCGATCGCCCGATCCGTCTGGCGTGGTTCAGCCCGATGCCGCCGGTCCGGTCCGGCATCGCGGCGAACAGCGCCGAGCTGATCGGCGCACTCGCCGGCCGCTACGACATCGATGTGTTCGCGGATACCCCGGCGGCCGGGGCGCGGTCGGCGCATGATTTTCTCTGGCTGCGCCGGCGGCGTCCCTACGACCTCCAGGTCTACCAGCTCGGCAACTCCTCGAACCACAACTTTCTCTGGCCGTACCTGTTCCGCTTTCCCGGCCTGGTCGTACTGCACGACGTGCACCTGCACCACGCGCGGGCCGCGTTGCTGTTGACACAACGGCGCACCGATCAGTACCGGGCCGAGTTCGCCGCCAACCATCGGGCGACGAATGCCGACATGGCCGAGGTCGCGGTCGCCGGGTTCGACACCTACCTCTATTACATGTGGCCGATGACCCGGCTCGTGGCCGAGTCGTCGCGAACGGTGGCCGTCCACTCGCGCGGGATGGCCGAGCGGCTGCGCGAGGAGGTTCCGGGGGCCCGCGTCGAAGTGATCCGGCTGACGCAGGGAACCGAGGTGCCGGCGCAGCGCCAGGCGGCGGCGCGCGCCGCTGTGCGCGCGCGATACGGCCTGCCGGCAGACGCGGTGCTGTTCGGCGTATTCGGCAGGGTCACGCCGGAGAAGCGGATCGTGCAGGTCCTCGACGCGCTGGCGGCGACGATTCCCGCCGCGCCAGCGGCTCACCTGCTGCTGGCCGGGGCGCTGGCCCCACCCGTCGACGCTGCTGAGGCGATCCAGACACGCGGGCTGGACGGCCGGATCGCCGTGACCGGCTATCTCGACACCGACGACGAGCTGACCGACGCGATTGCGGCCTGCGACGTCGTCCTGAACCTGAGGTGGCCGACAGCGCGCGAAGTTTCTGGCCCCTGGCTGCGCGCGCTCGCCGCCGGCAAGCCGACGGTCACGATCGACCTCGAGCACCTCTACGACGTGCCCTCGCTGGATCCGCGCACGTGGACCGTGAACCATGCCGGGGTCCGGGGTCCGGGGTCCGGGGTCGGGTCTTCCGGCCACGGGCAACCGGACGATTCGAGGGATCGGACCGCGGACTCCGGTCCCCGGATCCCGGTACCGATCACGGTCGCAGTGGACATATTGGACGAGGACCATTCGCTCCGCCTGGCGATGCGGCGGCTGGCCACCGACGCGGCGCTGCGCGCCGCGTTGGGCGGCGCCGCGCGGCGGTACTGGCGCGAGGAGCATTCGCCCGGGCGCAGCGTCGCGGACTACGATCGCGTGATCGCGACGGCGATCGAGCGGGACACGCCGCGCCCGCCGCTGCCGGCGCACCTCGAGGCGAACGGCGACGGGACGCTGCGCGAGCTGCTCGTGCCGTTCGGCGTTGGAGTAGACTTTTGCAGATCCGACTGAATGGCGAGCCGCGCGAGCTCGAGGGGCCGATGACGGTGAGCCAGCTGCTCGCCCTGCTGGGCATCGAACCGCTGCGCGTGGCCGTCGAGCACAACCTCGTCGTCGTGAAGCGTGGCACATACGGCGAGTCGGTCGTCAACGACGGCGACGAGGTGGAGATCGTCAATTTCGTCGGCGGCGGCTAGGACCGCGCCGCCCAATCGGCAATTGCCGTGACAATCGCAATTCAATTCACAATCCACAACCCCCAATACGCCATTGACCATGTCCTCTGACCCGCTCGTCATCGCCGACAAGTCCCTCCACTCCCGGCTCATCGTCGGCACCGGGAAGTACCTGTCATTCCCGCTCATGACAGAGGCGCACCGCGCCTCGGGAACCGGGATGGTGACCGTCGCCGTGCGGCGCGTGAACCTGACGGATCGGACGAAGGAGTCGCTCCTCGACTACATCGATCGCGAGAAGATCTTCATCCTGCCGAATACCGCCGGCTGCTACACCGCCGACGAGGCGATCCGCACGGCCCGGCTGGGCCGCGAGGTCGGGCTGTCGAATTGGGTGAAGCTCGAGGTGATCGGCGACGAGAAGACGCTCTTTCCCGACAACGTCGCGCTGCTCGAGGCGACCCGCGTGCTCGTCCACGAGGGCTTCGTCGTCCTGCCGTACACCAACGACGACCCGGTCGTCTGCCGGAAGCTGGAGGAGGCGGGCGCGGCCGCGGTGATGCCGCTCGGCGCCCCGATCGGCTCGGGCCTCGGCATCCAGAACCGGAACAACATCCGCATCATCAAGGAGCAGGCGCACGTGCCGGTGATCGTCGATGCCGGCGTCGGCACGGCGTCGGACGCGGCCATCGCGATGGAGCTCGGCGCCGACGGCGTCCTGATGAACACCGCCATCGCGCTGGCGACCGATCCGGTGGCAATGGCCGAGGCGATGAAGCTGGCCGTGGAGGCGGGACGGCTGGCCTTCCGCGCCGGCCGGATCCCGCGCAGGGCCTACGCGTCTGCGAGCAGTCCGGTCGAAGGGCTGATCACGGCCTGATGGCGGACCGCGCCCACGAGCCGCTCGAGGCCACGCTGCGGCGGCTGAAGACGGAGCGGCTCGAGGCCGACCGCCTGTACCAGGACGCGCTGACCGCGCTCGACAAGGCGTTCCGACCGCCCCTCGACGTCCCCGACGTCCCGCCGGCGCTCGATGAGCACCAGGTCACGCCGATGAACGAGTCGTGGGACCTGCAGCTGTCCCCGCCCGCGGCGTCGGGTGTCCGCGGGCGGCTCGCCGGGTTCGTGTGGCGGCTGGTCGCTCCCCACTTCCAGCGGCAGCTGACCTTCAACTCGCGGCTGGTGGATCACGTCAACCGCAACGTGGCGAGCGCGCGCGCCGCGCACGCGGCCACCCAGGCGCTCGCCGCCGCCACCCGGCAGCAGTTTGCCGCGCTCGCCGAGTTCCAGATGCGTCTGCTCGCCTACCTGCAGCAGATCACCGGCTACGTGGACACGAAGGACCGCGACACCGGTGGCGGCGACCTGGTACTGAACGCGGCGCTCAGCGGGATGGCGGAGGAGGCCGGGAGGCGCTGGGAGTCGCTCGCCGCCCGCGAGCGGCGGTACGAGGCGAGGACGGCGGCCATCGCGTCGGCCCACGAGGAGCTGCGCGCGATGATCGGCGTCGCACAGCAGGCCACGCTGTCGTTGAAGCGGGAGGTCGAGAAGCTGATGGTTGGCGGGGCTGTCGGTTCCCTCGGTTCTCAGGGCTCCCTCGGTTCCCTGGGTTCCCAGAGTGCCGCGGGTTCACGCGAGGCATTCGCCGGCGCGCTGGACGCCTACAAGTACGTCGGCTTCGAGGATCAATTCCGCGGATCGCAGGACGCGATCCGCGAGCGGCAGGAGAGCTACCTGCCGTACTTCGAAGGCCGCTCGGACGTCCTCGACGTGGGCTGCGGCCGGGGCGAGTTCGTGGCGCTGCTCGTCGCTCACGGCATCACGGCGCGCGGGATCGACTCGAATCACGAGATGGTCGAGGGCTGCCGCGCGCGCGGCCTGGACGTCGTCGAGGCAGATGCCGTCGGGCACCTGTCGGGGCTGCCGGACGGTTCGCTCGGAGGCATCTTCGCGGCGCAGGTCGTCGAGCACCTCGAACCCGGTTACCTGCTCCGCTTCCTCGAGCTCGCGTTCCACACGCTGCGCCCCGGCGGCCGGCTCGTGCTCGAAACGCTCAACCCGGCCTGCTGGGTCGCGTTCTTCGAGAGCTACATCCGCGACATCACGCACGCATGGCCGCTCCATCCCGAGACGTTGAAGTTCCTCGTCGTCACCAGCGGCTTCTCGCGCGCGCGTGTGGAGTATCGCTCTCCCGTTCCGCCGCAGGACCGGCTGCAGCCCGTGGCGGTTCCGGCCGGTGTCGATCCCGCGCTCGCCGATCTGGCGGAGGCGTTCAACGCCAACGTGGAGAAGCTGAACGCCCGGATGTTCACCCACCTCGACTACGCGGTCGTCGCGGAGAAGGCTGGGACGTGACGGGGGCTGGTGTCGTTGGCGCGGCGGGTGCTCGCCGCGAATGGCCGCACTGGCTCCTCGCGCCGAAACGCGGGTGGACAGGAGACGGCGCTGCGGCGGCCGGCCCGGGGTCCCCCTCGCGCGGTTCCTACGCGATGGGGTGGAGCGGGGCATCCGGTTCGCGGCCACCCGCGAGAGGCAATGAAACCAGTCCTCGTCGTCGAACGGCCGCGTTCGTTCTCGGTCTTGTGGCAGTTGCTGCAGTTTTCGATCCCGTCAGCGCCCAGAAGCACGCGCAGCCGTCCAGGACAGAAGCACGAAAGACCGAGCGGCCCGTTCCCTTCGCCGCCGGCGAGAGGCTCACCTACGACGTGTCCTGGTCGTCGTACGTCACGGCCGGCAGCGCGACGATGACGGTTCAGGAGAAGAAGCCGTCCTACGGCTCCGTTGCCTACTACATCTTCGCCGAAGGACAGCCGACCCCGCTGCTCTCGAGGCTGTACGACCTGTACTACAAGGCCGACACGCACCTCGACGCCTACTCGCTGCTGCCGCAGCGCGCGTCGGTCTTCAGCCGCGAGGGGCGGCGGCAGCGGATGAAGACGACGATGTACGATCGTCGGACGAATACGGCGATGTACGAAGTGCAGACGCGGGCCTCGCGCGGCGCGGCGACGACGCCGTCAGTGGAGAAGAAGGAGCTGCGCGTGCCGGCGACGTCGCGCGATCCGCTCGCCGCGATCTACGTGCTGCGCGCGCTGGCGCTGAAGGCTGGCAGCCGTTTCGCGGTGCCGATCTGCGACGCGGGAGAGACGTACGACCTGGACGTTGCCGTCGCTGCGCCCGAGCCGGTGCAGTGCGGTCTCGGCGAACTCCGTGCGTGGCGAATCACGCCCACGCTCCCGACGGGCCAGTCGTCAGGCGCGCGCCGGCTGACGCTGTGGGTGTCCGACGACGCGCGGCGGCTGCCGGTCAAGATGTCGGCGCAGCTGGCGGTCGGGACGTTCGATCTGACGCTACGGAGCGTCGGAAACTAGACCGCTTGATGCGTGCGGCGTCCCTTGTGAGTGGCCAATACCTCTGAAGAGCCGGCGCGTTCGTTCGCGCCGGAAACGATGCGCAGCACGCCGTTCCGCTTCACGAAAACGCTGCGCAGGCCGATGACAGGGCGCGCGAGCCTTAATGGTCGCGCGCCGCGTTCAGAGGACGCTGAGCGGGAGCAGCGTTTTTCCGGCGTGCGGAGTGGTTTCCGACGCGAATGAACACGCCGGCTCGCCCCGTATGAGTGTTCCCCCGCGACCTTGGCTTCCGTGATGACGTTGACGAAGCGAATCGGCCGCGGCCTTTCGGCCAAGCTCACCCGCGTCACGCTCGACCGGTTCATCGCGGCGCACGCGAGCAACGGCCGGACGCTCGACCTCGGTGCCCAGAACGGGCCCTATGCCACGCATTTCCCGCGCCGCGTCGCCCTCGATCTCCAGCCGGCGAAGGGGCTGGACGTCCGCGGCGACGCGCTCGCGCTCCCCTTCCGCGACCACGCCTTCGAGGTTGTGCTCTGTACCGAGGTCCTCGAGCACGTGCTCGAGCCGCAGCGGGCCATCGACGAGATCTTCCGCGTGCTCGAGCCGGGCGGACAGCTCCTGCTGACCACGCGGTTTCTCTTTCCGATTCACGATGCGCCGCACGACTACTTTCGCTTCACCAAGTACGGCCTGCGCCACCTGCTGCAGCGATTCGAAGCGCTGACGATCGAGGAGGAAACCGACACGGTGGGCGCGCTTGCCGTGCTCGTTCAGCGGTTGGGCATGCAGGCCGAGACGCTCGGCAGCCACACGCTCCGCGCGCTGTGGCTCGTCGCCGCGCGGATCGTCCGGCGTCTCTCCTTCCTGATCACCGCGGAGTACGGGGACAGCCGGCGGCTGAGCCGGGAGACGGGGATCATGACGAGTGGTTATCACGTGTCCTGCCGGCGGCCGCGGGGATAGAGCGGTCCTCGCGGTCCGACGCCGCTTCCGTGGCCGATGACGAGGAATCCGCAGAGGACCGTGTGACACAGAAACGCCCTGCCCATCGCATGACGGGCAGGGCTCTGGAGTCGGCCATTCAGCGGGCTGGCACGGCGACGTCGCCGCTCGCACCCCAGACGTACCGCTCATACGTGGCATAGTGGCTCGCCGAGCCGCGGACGAACCACTCCCCCGTCGACGGTCGCCACGCGACCAGGTCGGCAAGTCCGTCTCCATCGAAATCCGCGTCGACGACCGTGTCGCCAGCCCCGCCCCAGACGTACACCGTGTAGTCCGCCCAGTTCGATGCCGACGTGAGGATGTACCACCGTCCGTCAGAAGGGCGCCAGATTCCGATTTCCGCACGCCCGTCGCCGTCGAAATCCCCGGTCAGCGGCGTATCCCCGGCCTCCCCCCAGACCGACTCCACATGGGTGCTGTAGTCGGTGGTGGACCACCGCACGTACCACCGCCCGGTCGACGGCCGCCAGATGCCGATTTCCGCGCGCAGGTCTCCGTCGAAGTCCGCGGTGACGGGCGTGTCACCCTCACCGCCCCACTCGTACGACGCGTAGCCGGCGTAGCCCGAGGTCGACATGCGGATGAACCACTGTCCCGTCGAAGGCCGCCAGATTGCGATGTCCGCGCACCCGTCGCCGTCGTAGTCGGCGGGCACCGGTACGTCACCGCTCATGCCCCAGTTGTACCACCAGGAGTTCGTGAAGCCCGTCGTCGAGGTCCGGATGAACCAATCGCCCGTCGAGGGTCGCCAGATCGCGATCTCGTTACGCCCGTCGCCGTCGTAGTCGGCCGGCACCGGCCTGTCGCCGGCCTGGCCCAACGCGTGCACACCGTACGCCGCGTAGCTCGTCGAGGACAGCCGCGTGAACCACTCGCCGGTCGACGGTCGCCAAATTGTAATTTCCGACCGATTGTCACCGTCGAAGTCGCCTGACCTCGCCGGCAAGTCCAGTATCGTGACGTGCGCTTCAGCGGAGTTCACGCTCTCCCCCACGCTGTTCACAGATGCGACGACATAGAAGTACTGGCGGCCCCTCGTGACCCTGTAGTCGATGAACTCGGTCCCCGTGATCCCGGCCAGCGTGATCTCGCCGCCGGAGACGTCGCCGCGCTTGATCGTGTAGCTCGTCGCGCCCGTGGCGGCCGTCCACGTTACGCGAGCCCGATAGTATCCGGCCGGTGTCGCCACGACCCCCGTCGGCGGGAACGGACGTATGTCGACAGTCAGGGGGAGCCGCGATGCTCCGGTGTTACGGTCGGGGAGAATGAGAAGAGGCGCCTGGCTGCCCGAGGGGTTGTTAAAAGGTCCCGCCCCCCTGCCGAACTGGTAGTACAGCGTGGTCGGCGTCGCCGGTGCACTGAACATCACCATGTAGCTGAAGTCGTCGCCCACGGCGCCGATAAACGATCCGACGACTAACACGCCCGTCACGTTGTCTGCTGCTGGCTGGGTCGTCCACCACAAGCGCATGGCGCCTGCCCCGTCGAGCAACTGCGCGGGGTCGCGAACCGTCCATCGCAGGGTGACAAGCGAGGCCGCTTCCACCACGGTCGGATTCGAGGGATCAGGGGTGAGCGTCGGCGCGGCCAGTGCGATCGCCAGGGACGTCAGTTGGCCGGACGTCACGGTCACCTCGAGCGCCTTTCCACCCGCGACCACCGATGGGTGCGTGACGTTCCCGCCGGCAATCGCGATGGCGCGCACGCGATACCCCACGCCGCCTGCCACTCCCATCACCACCGTCGTGGAAGTCGCACCCAGAGAAAGCATCTGCTCCGCTCGATAGGTCGCCCCATTTCCGTCCACCACCACAACCACCGCAGTAGCGATGGTGGGGATGTTGCTGATCTGAATGCTGGCGCCCGTGCTTGGAGCGGGCACCGAGAGGGTCAGACGTGACGCTCCGGTATTGTGGTCGGGCAGAACGAGGACAGGCGCGGGCGTGCCCGCCGGATGGTTGAAGGAGGGGGATACTTCGCCGAATTGGTAGTGCAGCGTGCCGGCTGTCGAAGGTGCCGCGAACGTCACCACGTAGCTGAAGTCGTCGCCAGCGCTGCCGGTCAACGACCCGTCGAGCTGGACTCCGGTTGCGTTCTCTGCCTCGGGGCTTGTCGTCCACCACAGGCGCATGCCGGCCAGCCCCTCGAGAAACCGGCCCGGGTCGTGAATTGTCCACCGCAGCGTGACCGGCGCGCCAGATTCGGCCGATGTCGGATTCGCCGGATCGGGAGTGAGCGTGGGCACAGCCAGTGCGATTGCGACGGCCGTCAACTGGCCCGACGTCACGGTCATGCCGAGTGCCTTTCCGCCCGCAACGACTGAAGGGTGTGTGATGTTGCCGCCCGTAATCGCGACGACGCGGACTCGATATCCGCTGCCGACCGGCAGCCCCATCACCACTGTTGTCGACGTCGTCCCCGCTGACAGGCTCTGCTCTGCCCGGTATGTCGCGTCGTTCCCATCGACCACCGCCACAACTCCGGTGGCGACCGACGGGATGTCATTGATCTGAATGCTGGCGCCGGTGGCTGGAGCAGGAACCGAGAGAACCAGCCGTGACGCCCCGGTGTTCCGATCGGGCAGGACGAGAAGAGGTGATTGCGTACCGTCCGGGTTGTTGAACGCCGGCGACACCTCGCCGAACTGATAATGGAGCGTGGATGCTGTCGGTGGCGCCGTGAACGTCACCATGTAGCTGAAGTCGTCGCCGATGCTGCCGGTGAACGACCCGGTCACCTGCGCGCCCGTTGCATTCCCGGCGGCCGCATCGGTCGTCCACCACAGGCGCATGCCGGCAACCCCGTCCAGGAAGCGCGCCGGGTCGTGAATGGTCCATCGAAGGGTGACCGACGAGGCCGGTTGCACCGACGAGGGGTTGGCTGGGTCAGGAGTCAGGGTGGGCACGGCCAGGCTAACCGCAATTACCGTCAACTGGCCGGCCGCAACGGTTGCGCCGAGCGCCTTGCCGCCGGCAACTACCGAGGAGGGAATGCCCGTGCCGCCCGAGATCGCGATGACGCGCGCGCGATATCCGGTGCCGGCCGGCACCCCCATCACCACCGTCGTCGATGACGTCCCGCCGGTCAGGGTCTGCTCCCCCCGGTATGTCGCACCGTTCCCGTCTACCACCACCACCACCGCGGAGGCGATCGGGGGGATGTTACCGATCTGAACGGCTACCGTTTCCGCGCGAACTGGAGAGGCGGACGCGAGGAAAGTCAGCGAGCAGGCACCGAGGAGCGGCAGGAGGCTAGAAACAGATCGCATCGAGGACTCCAGCGTCGTGAGCCGAAGCGGGAGCGCCACAGGCGCCACCCGGAAGACCCTGAGAGCACAAAAACGTCACCCCAAACGTGAGGCAATCGGCAACCTCTCCCGCTGCGTCTCTCACCTAACAAGGTGCCCTGCAAGTTGCGGCACCAGCAAAAAGTCGGCGTAAGTGGCCATTTCTGCCGGATCTGCGCCTGAAAGTCATTCGAATGGCAGAACAAACTCAGCCTGACGGGTGAATGCTGCGAAACCCGACTCGTAGAAACCGTAAGACGGCCATTCCGAGGACGGGAGCCGAGCAGCGTCATTCCGCCCGACCTGGCCATCGGGGGGCGTCCGACTTACTGGCCGGGGGGCATCAACACCTTGTGCTCCCCCACCCTGACTCCGAGTACGCGGTCGTCCTTATTGCGGGGAAGCACCTCGGCCGGCACCCAGGTCGGTGAGATCAGCAAATCGATGCGGCGCGGTCCGCTCGCCGCCTCCTGCGGAACGAGCGTCCGTACGCGTTGCCACTCGCGGCCGACGGCGACGCGATTGGCGAGCTGGCCATCGACGCGGACTTCCACCTGCTGCAGCGCGCCCGAGGGCAGCGTGCCCCGAACCGGGATCTCGACCAGCCGCGCGCCTCCGTCCACGAACAGGGTCGCAGTCGGACCAGACCAGCGCCACTTCACGCCATCATCCGATCGCCAATCGGACAGGCCGTACGCCACGCGGCGGAAGTCGACGGCGCCGATTTCGCGTCGCGCGCGGGTCGGAATTGACACGACAAGTAAGGCTCCTACGAAGAGCGCGACCGGCCACTTCAGCCGCGAGATCCAGCGCTGCCATGCTGCTATCGGTGGCGGTGCGACCCCTCCGGGAACGTCGGACGCCGGCCGCGGTCCGGCAGCGCCCCCGACGGCGAGGCCGAGTGCGATCCAGAACACGTACGACACCTCGCGCACCATCAGCGGGTTGCTCACCATGCTGGTGACGAGGAAAGCGACGAGACCGCCGACGGCGCCGGCAAGCCGAGGGTCGCGGGTCCGCCGCAGGGTGCGCCAGGCAAGGGCGCCCGCAGCGAGGAGGATCCACAGGAACAACCCGAGGCCGAGGAGCCCGAGCTCCGCGGCAAAGCGGAGGAGGTCGTTGTGCGGGTTCATGCGGCCCTGCCACTGGGCGCGCAGCGAGTCGGACGCGAGGCTGCCGGCGACGAGGTAGAAGCGGTCGAGGCCGACGCCGAGGAGCGGCCGCGTCTCGACCACGCGCAGGCCCGTCCGCACCAGCTCGGCGCGTATCGACATCGACTGCTTCGCCGTCTCGCCGGCTACGTCGCGGCCCGTCATCCACGAGTAGCTGCCGGCCATCACGATGAGGGCGACGGCGGCAAACGCCAGCACGGCGCGCACTGCCGCCGTGCGCTGGCGCACGACGACGAGGGCAAGCGCAAGAAACCCGGCCAGAGCGGCAGCGACGACCGATCGGGAACCGGTCAGGTAGAGCGCGGCCGCCAACGGCAGGCTGACCGCCGCCCACACGATGCGGTGCCAGGACGAGGTCCCGATCGCCAGGCCCACCGCCGCCACCCAGCACAGCGAGAAATACGATCCGGCGGCGATGTAGTCCGGTATCTGCGGCGAGATTCGCAGGCCGATCGGGCCGGCACGAAGCGCCTCGATCGCGCCCGGGTTGCGGAGCAGGATTTCCGCCAGCCTGACCACGCTCATGACCGCCAGTCCGGCGCCGCCGATGACGAGCATGCGGAGCGACCGGTCGAAGAACGTGCGTTCCAGCCGGCACAATCCCGCGACGATCACGTACAGCGCCAGGCCTTCGAGGATGACTGCCGTGGTCACCACCAACCAGAAGCGGCCCGGCTGGACGAAGTAGTCGCGGCGCGCGAACCGGACGAAGGCCTCGAAGTAGTCAGAGGCGTAGCCGGTCTGAAACTGGTCGACGCGCAGCCACACGAGCGTCGATGCAGCGGCCGCGATGGCGAGGAGCACGACCGGAGCGGAGATTCCTGCCGTGAGCGACCGTCGAAACGTCCGCTGCAGGGCCGCCCGGAGGCAGCATCCGGCAAGCGACGTCGCGACGAGCAGCTCGGTGACGCGCAGCGGTGGAACGCCGCCGAGATGCGAGAGGATGACACCGAAACCGGGAAGGGCGATGGTGACGAGGAGCGCCGCATCGGGCCGTGCGATCGCGAGCAGGCCGCAGCCGGCGAGCGCGGCTCGAACGCTCCAGTTGGCGCCAGGCGCGACGAAGACGGACAGGAGCACGACGCCGAGTGGCAGCAGGGCGGCAAGCCACCCGGCACCAACCGCAAGGTCGCCGAGTCGAGCGCGAGCGGAAGTCACGGTGGCGTGGTGACCGGCCTCCTGACCTGGTTCACTCGCTGCGCGGCAGCAGCGGGTGATGCGCCGATCGCGCCGTCGCCAGACGAAGTACCCGGGAAGCCGGACAGACGACGGCGGGTCAGGTCGTGGCCGAGCGACCGGGCTTGACGGCGCTTCCCGAGAGTGCCGCCAGGTCCGCGTCCACCATCATCTCGACGAGCGACCTGAAGTCCACCTCCGGCTTCCAGCCAAGGACGCGCCGCGCCTTCGAGGCGTCGCCGACCAGCCGGTCGACTTCCGCGGGACGGAGGAGCGCCGGGTCGAGCCGCACGTACTTCTGCCACTCGAGGCCGGCGGTCTCGAACGCGACCTCCACCAGGTCGCGCACCGAGTGACTGATCCCGGTCGCGACCACGTAATCGTCCGGGGTGTCCTGCTGCAGCATCAGCCACATCGCGCGAACGTAGTCTCCCGCAAACCCCCAGTCGCGGTGCGCATCGAGGTTGCCGAGCGTGAGCGAGTCGGCGAGCCCGAGCTTGATGCGCGCGACCCCGTGGGTCACCTTGCGCGTCACGAACTCGAGACCGCGCCGCGGCGATTCGTGGTTGAAGAGGATGCCCGACACGGCAAAGAGATCGTAGCTCTCCCGGTAGTTCACGGTGATGTAATGCGCGAAGACCTTGGAGACGCCGTACGGGCTGCGAGGATAGAACGGCGTCAGCTCGCTCTGCGGCACTTGGCGCACCTTCCCGAACATCTCGCTCGACGATGCCTGGTACAGGCGGATCGCAGGATTCACCTGACGGACCGCCTCGAGCATCCGTGTCACACCCTGCGCGTTGAACTCCCCGGTCAGCATCGGCTGGTCCCACGAGGCGGGGACGAACGACATCGCGGCCAGGTTGTAGACCTCGTGCGGCTTCACGTCGTCGATGACGCGGATGAGCGAGAGTTGATCGAGAAGATCCGCGGGCCGCAGCGAAAGGCGGTCGACCAGGTGTTCAATGCGCCCGAGATTCGGCGCGCTCGCGCGGCGGATGACGCCTGAAACCTCGTACCCCTTGCCGAGAAGCAGTTCAGCGAGATAGGAACCGTCCTGCCCGGTGATGCCGGTGATCAGTGCGCGTCTGGCCATGAGCGAGAACACGTAAGGGTAGCACAGGGAAGGTCGGTTCCGCCGACCCGAGGGACGCGGCGTACGGCGAGTGGCCGTCGAGGTCGCGGACAGAATCCTGCTACAGCAGGCCAGCGGCACCGCGGCGGCCGGCGATCGACGGC
The DNA here is from genome assembly GCA_048594975.1 of Vicinamibacterales bacterium. Classification (GTDB taxonomy): domain Bacteria; phylum Acidobacteriota; class Vicinamibacteria; order Vicinamibacterales; family 2-12-FULL-66-21; genus JBMDXB01. The sequence continues at coordinate 77,409 of JBMDXQ010000042.1, forward strand.
GACGATGAGCACATCTCGCCTCATCGTCGCCCGCGGTCACTGAGTGTGGTGGTCGCGCCCGAGGAACCGGTACGGATGGCGAGGAAACTCACCCCGAATGACGTCTCGACCCACCGGGGTCAACGCCCTCCGATCGGCGTATCGCTCGCCCAGCCGAACTGCAGCGCGAACTGGCCGCGCACATGCCAGGTCCCGTTCGACGGCCGCCACACCGCCACGTCCGTCACGCCGTCTCCGTTGTAGTCCCCAGGCACCGGGACGTCATCGGGCCAGCCCCACTGGACGGCGAACTGGTTCAGGACGTGCCACTCACCCCACCCGGGCCGGTACAGCGCGAGGTCCGTCACGCCGTCTCCGTTGTAGTCGCCCGGGACCGGCATGTCGGTTGGGAGACCCCACTGCAGGGCGAACTGGTTCAGCACGTACCACGTCGCGGAAGATGGCCGCCGAACCGCCACGTCCGTCGCGCCGTCCCCGTTGTAGTCCCCCGGCACCGGTACGTCCTCCGGCCAGCCGAACTGGACCGTGTACACGTTGCGCACGTACCAGGTGCCGTCGGACGGCCGCCACACCGCGATATCCGTTATCCCGTCGCCGTTGTAGTCCCCGGGCACGGGCACGTCGCCGGGCAGGCCCCACTGGACCGAGAAGAGGTTGCGCACGTGCCAGACCCCCGTCGAAGGACGCCACACTGCGATGTCGGTCACTCCGTCCCCGTTGTAGTCCCCCGCTACCGGCACGTCGCCCGGCCAGCCCCACTGGACCGAGAACTGGTTGTGCACGAACCACTCGCCGCTCGACGACCGATACACGGCGACATCGCGGGCGCCGTCACCGTTGAAGTCCCACTGGGTTGAACCGCCCCCCCCGCCGCCGCCGCCCCCCGCAAACACGAGCGTCCCGCGCCCGCCCGCCGTCTCGAAGGAGGTGACCAGCCATCGGCCGTTCCGCTCGTCGGCCGCGATCGAGGGCCAGAACTCCGGCCACGAACCGTCCCACGGGGAGATGACTACCGGCATCATCTGGAAATTGCTGTCGATCTCGACCGCATACAAATCGGCCCAGCGGCTCGGATCGAGACCCGTGTTTCGCCACTTCGAGGTGAGGAGCGCCGTTCCGGTGGCCGCGTTGAACTTCAACGCGATATCTCCGGCCCAGTCGCCGAAGCGGTGATCGTAGGAGCCGAGGGCCCCGGTAGTGGAAACCGTGCGGAACTGCGCGTAGCTCGCCTGCCACCAGACCGTGAGGAACTGCCCCGTGACCGGGTTGAAGACCACCCAGGGATCGTCCATCCGGGACGTATGGTCGTCGAGGTAGAACAGTCCCGACTCCGGTTGCAGGGTGTTTGCGTTGAACAGCCGGGCGAACACGGCGCCGCCGAAGAAATTGAAGGGATAGCCGCCGGCAAACCCGGTGGCGAGGCACGTGCCCGATGGCGCGCAGGCCAGGGTCGCCGAGCCCTCGAAATCGAGCCCGTCACCGATGGGCACGGCACCTGATGCGGCACCGTTCGTCCACACCGACTGGACGACGGGCTGCGCCAGCCCGCCCACGAGAATCCGCGTAGCGACGATGAAATGATCGCCGAACCACACCGTCTGCGCTTTCTCGGCTGCCTGCCACTGGCCCAGGGTGTCGACGAGGGGGATGGCCCCGCCCACCTGCACGGCACCGCCGGCGAACCTGACCAGCCGGCCATACTTGACGTAGGACGAGCCACTGACACCCAGATACGTGACGAGGAACACCGGGTCGGAAGGTGGGCCGCCGAACGCGACCTGCGGCCACGCGGTCAGCGTGCCTTCGGCGGCGGTCGCGAGGTAGAACGCGCCTCCGACGGGAGCCCCGTTCCGGTCGAGGAACTGTCCCGTCAACGGGTTCCCCTGCCAGTGCGTCATCAGGTACACCTGGTTGACGCTGTCGAACGCGACGGCATTCCTCGCCGATGGATACTGCGGCAGCCGATAGGGCGCCACACTGATCTCCGCAAACGCGGGAACGGCACCGGTCAGGAGGACGATCACTGCAAGAAGGAGTGTGCGGCGGCTGATGTGATGCTTCATCGTGTGTCTCGGCGGAACACAGCACAGCCCGGATCGCGGCGATCGGGAACGGGCGGATCGGTTCCTTGCTGTACTTCGGATGCTCGCTCTCGAAGAATAGGGGGCGAGAAGAATGTAGCTGGCAGCGGCTGGGCTTGTCAACGCCGGCCCACGTTACCGCTGAGATGGCGGGCGGTACATCCATCGTATTCTTCGAGCTGCACTTGAGGAAACTGACATGACGATCGTCCGTCCGTGGCTGGTGTGCGCCGTCGCGGTCTCAACGGTTCTGGGCGCCGCGACCGCCGGCACGCAGGAGTCCGATCGCGCGGCCGTCGAGGGCAGCATCGCCGCCCATCTGGCCAAGGGCGACATATCTGGCGCGCTGTCGAGCTACGACGCGTTTGTCAGCAGCATCAAAAAACCCGACCTCGAGCTCGTCCACCCGATTGCGCTGGCGGAGCTGAAGCGTCTGGCGCGATCGTACCCGCAGGATCCCGTGATTTATCCAGGCGCCCTGGAACGGCTCGCGCTCGCCGGCGACAGCGAGGCGCTTCAGGGTCTCCGGCGTGCCGGCGGCGCGTCGTCTTCGCCCCTCGGCGTCGGCTCGCTGGCCAGCCTCGCGCGGCTGCATGACGACGGCGCGGAACGGCGCCTGGGCGAACTGCTGAAATCGGCGCCGCCGGAATCGAAGATCCGGCTGATCGAAGCGATCGAAGCGGCAGACGCGCGCAGCCAGGGCGCCGCGGTCGCGGCGCTGCTCAACGATGGCGACGTGAACGTGCGGCGGGTGGCGGCGCGCACCGTGGGGGTTCTGCAACACCGCGAGGCCATCCCGCAGCTGCGCGCCATGATGGAGCGCGACGCGCCGATCGTCCGGATGTTCGCAGGGCCAGCGCTCAAGCGGATGGGCGACACGTCGGCCGATGCCTGGGTCTCGAAGATGCTCGCCGGCGACGCGCCGGAGATGCGGCTCGAGGCGGCGCGGGCCTTCCCCCGGTCGGGCCGAGCGCCATGGGTCGAGCGCGTCAAGGAACTCCGGGGCAATCGCGACATCGTCGCGAGGGTGCGTGCCGCGGAGGTGCTCGCCTGCTGTGATCCCGCGGTGTCGCGCGCCATCCTGGACGAAGCGCTCGCCGATCCGCTTCCGCCGGTGCGCGTCGAGGCGGCGCGCGTCTACGAGCTGGCGGAGCTGGCCGACGCCGCCGTCGCGCGCCGGCTCCTTGGCGACTCGTTCGACCACGTTCGTCTCTACGGCGCCGGCACGGTCGTGCGCCAAGTGGCGACGCTTCGCGCGAAGAAGAAGTAGGAGACAGCGCAATCGCCTGCGGCCTGCCAGAGCCTCCCGTGCTATAAGTCGGCTGTTGCCGACACGACCAACGGCGCGCCGCCGGCCGCTCGCCATCGCGGCGGTGCTGGGGCCGGGTGCAGCCCTCGCCGCCTGGTACGTGGTGCACGCCTGGGGCGTCACCGGAACGGTCGGTTTCCCGCTCGACGATTCCTGGATTCACGCGCAGTTCGCGCGCAACCTCGCGACCGGCCGTGGCTTCACGTACACGGGCGGCCAGTGGGTCTCGGGATCGACCGCGCCGGCCTGGACGCTCTTGCTCGCGGCCGGCTACTTCATCGCGCGACACATGGTGCCCGCGGCATTCGTGCTCGGGTTCCTGTGCCAGGCGGCGGCGTGCTATTACGCGCTGCGGCTCGCGGAGTCCCTCGGCGCGCCGCGGCTCGTCGCCGCACTCGCCGGCGTGCTGGTGGGCGTTACGCCGGTGATCGTGTGGGGCGCGGTCTCGGGCATGGAGGTCCCGCTGGCCGCGGCGCTCTCGCTCGCAGGGCTGTATCACCACTTCCACGCACGCGACGAGCCGGGTCCACGGCGTTACGCCGGGCCGACCCTGCTTGGCGCCAGCGCGCTGGCACGGCCGGAGAATCTCGCGCTCGTCGGGGTCGTCGCCGTCGCGGAGGTGGTCGGGCGGGCTCCAGCGGGCGCACGGCTCGCGCGTGCGGCGCGGGTCTGCGTGGTGGCGGCGCTCGCGTTCGCACCGCTCGTCGCCTTCAGCTACGCGACGATCGATCGGCCGCTGCCCACGACGTTCTACGCCAAGAGCGGACCCGGCATCGTACGCGCCATCGAGACGCGCGATCACGCCATGGCGAGGCGGGCGCTGCAGACGTTCGGTCCGCGGGCGGTGCACAACTTCTGGCTCACGCTGATCGATCAGTGGTCGTGGGCCGCGTGGCTGCTGGTTCCGGCGGTGGCGGGCGCCGTCGCGGCCCCGGCCGCGCGCCGCCCGGGGCTGACGCTGGCCGCGGCTCTGGTCGTCGTGCCCTACGCGATGGGCCTCGCGGCGCCGCAACGGCTGAAGCCGGAGAACGTGCGCTACACCGCGCAGCTGCTGGCGATCGCCGCGCCGCTCGTCGCCGTGGGGCTGTCCGGCCTGCTGCACCGTACCACGGCGATCGCGGCGATTCTCGTGCTGGGCGCCACGGTCGCGGGATGGCGCACCGTGCAGCAGGCACCGATGTACGCCATCGCGGTCAAGAACATCCAGGAGCTGCACGTCACCACCGGGCGCTGGATGGCCGAGCACCTGCCCCCGCACGCGCGCGTGGCCGCCAACGACGTCGGCGCGATGGCGTATTTCTCACGGCGGCCGATCCTCGATCTCGAGGGCCTCGTCTCGCCCGAGGTGCTCCCCTATCGCAGGTTTGCCGATCGCGGCATCCGGGTGGTGAGGGACCTGCGGCCCGATTACGTCGCCATCTTCCCGGAGTGGTATCCCGAGATCCCCGCCGGCGGGGAGTTCCGCGAGATCCATCGCGTCACCATCACCGACAACCTCGTGTCGGCCGGCGCCACGCTGGTCATTTTTGCGACGCCGTGGTCACCGCGCCGGTGACCGTCGCGGCCCCGTCCGGGCCGAACAGCGCGAACAGCAGGCCCGGCAGGAGCAGCGCATAGAGCGGCGTGAAGATGCGCGTCTCGATGATGTTCGAGAAGAGGAAGGCGATGGCCACGACGACCGGCACGACCAGCAGCGCGCGGCGCACGAACACCGGCGCCCCTCCGGCCCCCTTCAACGCCAGGAAGAGCATGGGCCCGAACAGCACGACGCCGAAGTACGCGTAGGCGCGGTAATACGGGTCGTACAATTCGGCAGGAAGCGGGAGCGTGAGATCCGTGAGGTTGCGCGCCGCCTGCCAGTACTCGTAGTGCTGGAGCCCCCGCCAGAAGCGGAGGCCGGCGTAGACCGCGAACCACTCCAGCGCGAAGAGGCCGGTCCTGAGCGCGTGCGATCGCGAGACCGGCGCGGCGACGGCGTACAGCAGCACGAGGAAGACCGCCGTCTCGCGGTTGAGGGCCGCGGCCGCCAGAGCGATCGCGAACAGCAGGTCCGACCGGCGTGCCACTGCGGCCGCGCCGAGCGTGAACAGCGCGAGCTCGGGGATGTGATCGGGGTGCGCCCAGGAGTTGGTGAACGTGAGCGGCAACGTCGCGGCCGTGACAGCGACCCCGGCAGCCGCCGCCGGCGCAGCAAACCACGTGCGCAGGTACGCGTGGACGATGCAGTACGCGAGGAAGATCCACGCCAGGCGGCTGATGAACCACACGGTCTGCGGGGATGCGCCGGTCACGCGTGCGAGAGAGTGGTCGATGAACGGGGCGAGCACACGGTAGCGGGCCGGCGCCGGCTCGGTGTTGGACACGACGGCGGGAATGAAGTTGGTGACCGGATGTTTCGGATAGGCGCGCATCCGCAGATCGGCGAACCCGGTGGCTATCGCGATCGAGAGATACAGCAGGACGCACCAGGTGTCCGCCAGGCTGGCACGCCGGCCGGCGCGCGTCACCGCGCGCGGCGTGTCGTCACTGGTTCGTAGGGGTTGCGTCATAAGCCGCGTCACCGTGCGTCGTCGGCGCTCGGCCGGAGCGTCAGCCGCCGACGACAATACTACGGCCCGGGCATCGTCGATCGAATCGTGGCGCCCGGGCAGGCCGCCGCGGGATGACGTCTCGGCTGCCGCTGCCGTCCAGCACGCCGGGGCTGCGTCGGCGCGCTCGTGCCAGCTTGAACGACGTCGAGACGCACAACATAATCACCCGTGCGGCAGGTTGAAGCTCCTTGGACATCGACGCAGTCATTATCGGGGCCGGCGTCACCGGCCTCGCCATCGCCGCCGAACTCGCGGCATCCGGCCGGAGCGTCGTCATCGCGGAGCGCCACCCGCGCCCGGGCATGGAGACGAGCACCCACAACAGCGGCGTCATCCACGCCGGCATCTACTATCCGTCCGACTCGCTGAAAGCGCGCCTCTGCGTCGAAGGGGCGCGGCTGCTGTACGAGTTCTGCCCGGCGCACGACGTGCCGCACGAGCGCTGCGGCAAGCTCGTGGTGGCATCGACCGACGAGGAGTGCCGGGAGCTCGAGCGCCTGTACCGGCAGGGGACGTCGAACGGAGTGGAAGGGCTGGCCCTCGTCGATCGGCAGTTCATGCGCGCGCGCGAGCCGCGGGTCTCCGCCCGGGCGGCGCTCTGGGCGCCGGAGAGCGGCCGGGTAGAGCCCGAGGCGCTCGTCCGCGCGCTGCTGCGCCAGGCTGAGGCCTACGAGGCCATCCTGCTGCGCGGCGCACGCGTCCTCGGCGCGGAGCCGCTGCCCGACGGGTTCAACGTCCGCCTCGAGGAGGAGACCATCGTCACGCGCACGGTGGTGAACGCCGCCGGCTTGTACGCCGACGACGTATCGGTGGCCTGCGGCGGCGAGCGCTTCCGCATCTATCCGTGCCGCGGCGAGTACGCCGAGCTGAAGCCGTCACGGTGCCACTGGATCAACGGGCTCGTCTACCCTCTGCCGCATGCCTCGGGACACGGGCTGGGCGTGCACCTGACGAAGACGACCGGTGCCACCGTGCTGCTCGGTCCGACGATCCGCTTTCAGCAGGACAAGGCCGACTACGAATCCGAGCGCCTGCCGCTCGAGGCGTTCGTCGAACCGGCCCGTCGGCTGGTGCCGACCGTCTCGATCGACGATCTCATGTACGGCGGCAGCGGCATCCGGGCAAAGATGCATCCACCGTCGGAACGGTTCGCGGATTTCATGATCCGGCGGGATCGCAACGTGCCGGCGCTGATCCACGCCGCCGGCATCGACTCGCCGGGCCTGACATCCTGCCTGGCGATCGCACGGTACGTCCTCGCGATCGTGTCTGACGGAGAGTGATCGCGCGTCGCCGTCCGGTCACGGCGCGTCGCCGGTCCGCGCAGCCGCACCAGCCGCCAGATAACGCGCGCACGCGTCCTGCCACGTCGGCATGGCGATGCCGACGCCGGCCAGCTTGGCAGGGCTGAGCGCGCAGTAACGGGGACGAGGCGCCCGCAGGCCTGCGGTCTGCAGCGTGAGCGGCCTCATCCGTAGCGGCCTGCCGAGGGCATCGGCGATCGCCTGCGCGATCACCGCCCACGTCGCCGCACCCTCATTGACGCAGTGATAGACGCCCGACGGCACGCGGCGCTCGATCAACGAGCGGGTCGCTGCCGCGATATCGGCGGTGTAGCCGGGCGACACGACGCGATCGACGAAGACCGGGACCTCGTCGCCTGCCTGGATGCGATCGACGATCGTCCCGAGGCTTCCCCGCCGAAACCCGCCCGGACCGGGATCGCCGAAGAGACTCTCGACGCGCAGCACGTACGAGCCCGGCGCCTCGAGCGCAAACCACTCGCCAAGCAGCTTCGATGCTGCGTACACGCCGCGCGGGTTGGGCGTGTCGGCTTCGGTGTACGGACGACCCTCCTCGCCATCGAAAACGAAGTCCGTGCTGTAGTGGACGAGGATGGCGCCCGCGTTCCGCGCTGCGCGCGAGAGCGACCGCGCGCCGAACGCGTTGACGCTCAGCGCCCGCACCGGCTCCGACTCCGCGCGGTCGACATCGTTGTAGGCTGCGCAGTTGACGATCACCTCTGGACGCACGGCATCGACGGCGGTGGCGACCGCGCGCTCGTCGGCGACGTCCAGCGCCGACCGTTCGGGCGCCTGGACCTCGGCGTCGCGCTGGAACTCGCGCACGATGGCCGCGCCGAGCAGGCCGCGTGCGCCGGTTACGAGGACGCGCATGGAGCCAGGTCGATCAAGGCGTTTTCAGGTGCGGCAGCCCATGCCGGCTGCCTGCGGAAATCAGATCTGCTGGAAGGCAGGCCTTTACCGCCCGCTTTCCAGCTGTTTCAAAGACGCCGCCAGCGCATCCACGACCATCGCCTGCTGCTCCTCCGTCAGCTCGGCGTAGATCGGCAGCGCCAGCGTCGCGTCGGCTGCCGCCTCGGCGTGCGGGAAATCTCCGCGGCGATAACCCAGCGACGCGAAGCATTCCTGCAGGTGGAAGGGGACCGGGTAGTAGATCTCGGTACCGATTCCGGCGGCGGTGAGGCTGGCGCGGATCTCGTCGCGGTGCCGCACCCGCACCACGAACTGGTTGTAGATGTGCTCGCGATCCTGCGGGGCGACCGGAAGTGTGACGACGCGATCGAGCCCCGTGGCCGCGAACAGCCGTCGGTAGCGATCGGCGTTGGCGCGGCGCTGCGCGCTCCACCCCGCCAGGTGCGGCAGCTTGACCCGCAGCACCGCCGCCTGCAGCGCGTCGAGTCGGAAGTTCCCGCCGATCCGCCGGTGAAAATACTTCGGCTCGGCGCCGTGGTTGCGCAGCAGACGGATCTCCCCGGCGAGCACCGGGTCGTTGCTCGTCACCAGCCCGCCATCACCGAACGCGCCGAGGTTCTTGCTCGGGAAGAACGAGAAGCAGCCGGCGGTGCCGAACGTGCCCGCCTGGCGGCCGCGGTAGGTCGCACCGATCGCCTGCGCCGCATCCTCGATCACGGCCAGGTTCGCGTCGCGCGCGACCTCCAGGATCGGGTCCATGTCCGCGCAGAGGCCGTACAGGTGGACCGGGATGATGGCGCGCGTGCGGGAGGTCAGCGCCGCACGGACCGCCGCCGGGTCCATGTTGCAGGTGGCCGGGTCGATGTCCACGAACCGCGGCGTGGCCCCGGCGCGCACGATCGACCCGGCGGTGGCAAAAAACGAGTAGGTGCTGGTGATCACCTCGTCGCCGTCGCCGATGCCCAGGGCCATCAGCGAGGCGAGCAGCGCGTCTGTCCCGGACGAGACAGCGACCGCCTGCCGCACGCCGATGTACTGGGCGAGCTCGCGCTCGAGCGCTTCGACCTCTGGTCCGTTGATGAAACGCTGGCTGTCGCAGACGCGGGTGATCGCGGCGAGCAGATCCTGCCGCAGCGGCCGGAACTGAGCCCCGAGGTCCAGGAGCGGGACCTGCGTCTTCGCGGGGGCGGTCATCGAATGACGATCGCGGGCGCGCCCCACAGCGCGACGACGTTGGCGTAGTTGGTGCTGGTGCCGCCGGCGCCGGCGCGGACGTTGAAGATCAGTTCCATCTCCTCGCCGGCATAGGCGGAGAGGTCGACGAAGGCGGGCATCCACTTGCGATCGGCGGTGTTCGCGAAGGGGTGGACGTGCTGTGAGAACAGCTGCTCCGAGGTCCGCCCGTCCGAGACGAGGACGAAGAAGTAAGCGCCGTCGCCCTGCGCCTCCCATACCTCCGGTTTCATGCCCACGTCCACCCGCAACCACGCATCGTCGGGGATCCTGACCCGCCAGGTGATCCGCGACGGGCCGTTGGACACGATCGCCCGCTTCGTGTCGCCGTTCAGCGTCACGTCGACCAGCTGCAGCACGCTCTCGGCCGGCTGCTTCTTCGCCTGCGGGTACAGGGCGAGCAGGTCGACGCTTTCCGCCGTGCCGCGGCGGCTGAACAGCCACCAGCCGGCGGCGATGAGCACGAGCACGACGATCGCGGCAATGACCGCGCGATTCACCTTCATGGCCTGGCGTCCTCCGCGGGATTAAGCGCCTGAATTTACCACAACGGCGACGCGCCGCTGGCGCTCGGCGCTAACGCCGCTGCGTGACCGCGGCGCGCGTCTCGCGGTCCGCCTCGCGGCGCTTGATCGTTTCGCGCTTGTCGTGCGACCTCTTCCCTTTCGCCAGGGCAATCGCGACTTTCACGAAGCCGTGGTGGAAGTACATGCGCGTCGGCACGAGCGTCATGCCGCGCTCGGTCGTCTTGCCTACGAGCTTGCGGATCTCCTGGCGGCGCAGCAGGAGCTTGCGCCGGCGCGTCGGGTCGTGGTCGGCGTAGCCGCGGTGGCTGTAGGGGCTAATGTGAACGTTGTAGAGCCAGACCTCGGAGCCCTCGACGCGCGCGAAGCTGTCGCGGAGGTTGACATTGCCTTCCCGGATCGCCTTCACCTCGGTGCCGACGAGCACCACGCCCGCCTCGAAGGTCTCGAGGATGTGATAGTCGTGGAACGCCTTGCGGTTCTCGGCGACGTTCCGCTGGGCGGCCCGGCGATCGGTCTTAGCTGGCATGACGGGTCACGGCGCGTTCGCCTTCAGCGTGCGGCGCAGACGCTAGCGTACGAAGACACGAGGCAGCAATTGAGCGAGTTCGTGCCCGTCGCGCCTTCCCGTCTTCGTGCCGGTGGCTGCTCGACGCTCGTGCATTGTGGCATGGCACGCGGCTGGTTGAACGGTCATCCAGCCAGCCGTGCCGCCAGCTTCACCGCCTCGATCATGCTCGACGGATCGGCGACGCCGCGGCCGGCAATGTCGAAGGCGGTGCCGTGATCCACTGACGTGCGGACGATGGGCAACCCGAGCGTCACGTTGACGGAGCGGCCGAAGGCAAGCAGCTTGACCGGAATCAGCCCCTGGTCGTGATAGCAGGCGACGACCGCGTCGAAGTCGCCGCGCGAGGCGCGCACGAACACCGTGTCCGCGGGCAACGGCCCCTGCACACGGACGCCGCGCTGCTGCATGGCCTCGACCGCCGGCCGCAGCACCTCGTCGTCCTCGCGGCCGATGACGCCGTGCTCGCCGGCGTGGGGGTTGAGGCCGGCGACGGCCAGGCGCGGCGCCTCGTAGCCGAACCGCGGCAGCTCGGCGGCGGTCAGCTCGATCACGCCTTCGAGCAGCTCCCGCGTCAGCGCGCGTGACACCTCCGCGAGCGGAATGTGCACGGTCGCCAGGACCACGCGCAGCGCCTCGGCGTAGAACATCATCGCGACCCGCTGCACACCGGTCAGCTCGGCGAGCAAGTCGGTGTGTCCCTTCCATGGCAGGCCGGCGGCGGCGAAGGCTTCCTTGCTGATCGGGGCGGTCGCCACGGCGGCGATGTCTCCGGCGCTGGCATCGGCGACCGCCTGCACGATCGCGGCGTAAGCCGCTCGGCCGGCGGCAGCGGACACGGTCCCGACCGGGAAGGCCGCAAGGTCCGCTGCCTCGGGGCCGTACAGGACGGGCTCGCACAGCGCGCGCACCGCCGCGTCCTGCGCCGCCTTGCGCGCGATCTCCGGCCCGATACCTGCGGGGTCGCCGAAGGTGATCCCGATGCGCGGCCTGCTCATCGGCTGTTCACGAGGCCCGTTACTCGTCGCATGACCCGCAGCCGCCGCTTCCGCACGACCCGCAGCCGCCGCTTCCGCACCCGCCCGGGCCCGTCGGGTTCCCGCAGCCACCCTCGTCGGCGCAGCCGCCGTGCTTCACGCCCTTGCCGTTCGGCAGCTCGTAACGGAGGCAGCACTTCAGCCGCCCGCACATGCCGGACAGCTTCGACGGGTTCAAGCTGAGGTTCTGCTGCTTCGCCATCCGGATCGAGATCGGCGCAAACGACATCAGCCACGTCGTGCAGCACAGCGGCCGGCCGCACGAGCCGTAGCCGCCGAGCATGCGCGCCTCGTCGCGGACGCCGATCTGCCGCATCTCGATGCGGGTCCGGAAATGCGCGGCCAGATCGCGGACCAGCTCGCGGAAGTCCACCCGCCCCTCGGCGGTGTAATAGAAGATGAGGCGCGAGCCGTCGAAGAGCTGCTCGACGCGCGTGAGCTTCATCGCCAGCCCGCGTTCTCGGATCTTCATGCTGCAGATCCGCATCGCGTCCTGCTCGCGCTGCTGCTGCTTCAGCCGCGTGGTCACGTCCTCGCGCGTGGCGCGGCGGAGGACACGGGCGGGCGAGTCCTCGCCGGGCGCCCGGCGGTCCGCGAGAGCCGGGATCGGCCGCGTGATCTTCCCCAGCATCCTGCCCTCGTCGGTCTGCACGACGACGTGTTCGCCGGGGTCGAGCGGCGGCGGGGTGGCCGTCGGCGCGGCGTCGCCGCCTTGCGACAGCTCGTCGAGCGCGAGCTCCGGGATCAGAAAGGAGAAGGTGCGGCCGACCGGCGAGAACTTGACGCTGACGTACGGTCGCGAAGATCCCGAGCTCATTGCCGCCTCGATCTATCTGTCCAGGGTGCCGGGTGCGTGGCGCACCGCGAGCACCTCGTTACACCTGGAACGCCACCCAGTCGGCCACGACCTTCGGACTGGCGTTCCGGCCGAGCGCCGTCAGCGCCTGATCGATTGCCAGGAACGCCCGGATCACGCGCTCGCCGCTGAACCAGCGGAGCAGGCCGCGGAGGTCGCCGGCCAGGTCGGCGTTGGCCAGCCGTCGCTCGTCGGCCCGCGACAGCAGCACCCCGAGGTCGCGCACCATCGACGACAGCGCGTACAGGCGGCGCGCGAGCTCGTCGCGGTCCGCGTCGCGCCCGGCGCCGGCGAGCGCCGCCGCGCCGGCGAGCCGGCGGCGCGGGTCCTTCGCCTGGGCCACGGCGCTCAACATGGCGGCCGCTGTCCTGCGCGCCTCCACGAACGCTTCGGTTCCCCCCTCGAGCGCCGCCGCGACGCTGCCGTCCGACAGTGCGGCAGCCGCGTGCGCGCCCGCCTCAGCATACCCATGATCGCGGACGAGCACCGCCGCCACCTCGGCAGGCGCCAGCCGTCCGAAGCGCGTCTGCTGGCAGCGCGACCGCACGGTCGGCAGCAGCAGGTCGGGCCGCGACGTCACCAGGATGAACGTGGACGCCGGCGGCGGCTCCTCGAGCGTCTTCAGCAGCGCGTTCTGCGCCTCGGGCAGGACGGCGTCTGCATCGTCGATGATCACCACGCGGTGGCGTCCTTCGAACGGGCGGTAGGCGGACCGCTCGACGGCATCGCGCACCTGATCCACCTTGATCGAGCCGCTGTCTCCCGGCGAGACCACCAGCACGTCGGCGTGGACGCCGCGCGCGATTCGCCGGCAGGTGGCGCACTCGCCACACGCATCGGGTGCGGGCGCGCCCCGCGGCGCGAGGCAGTGGAAGAGCTGCGCGAGCGCGACCGCGGCGCGGCGCTTGCCGACGCCGTCGGGCCCCGCGAAGACGAGGCTCGGGGGCAGCGTCCCGCGCTCGACGGCGCGGCCGATCAACGCGAAGAGCTGCTTGTGGCCGGCGATCTCGCGGAACGGCATGTGACCGCGCCGGATGTTATCAGAAAGACGGGAGACAGGAGTGGGCCGCGCCTCCTGATCGAGGACGCCCGTCGGGTGAACGGCAGGCTGAGTCCGATGGAGTGGGAAGTCGACAGGGCGTTCACGAACCGGGCTGTCGGTCTCCCGTTACGAAACGGGCGCCACTGATCAGCCGCCGGGCTTCTTCGGCGGCGGCGCCTTCTTGTCGCGCCCCAAGCCGAACAGGCGCGACCAGAAGCCGCGGCGCCGCTCCTCCTCCTTCTTCTCCGGAGCCGCCTTCGGCTGCTCGGTGGGCGGCTGCGGCCTGGCGACGCCAGGTTGACTCGCGCCAGGGAGCGCCGGCGACGGCGGGGCGGCGACGGCGGACGGCACGGGCGGAGCGGGTGGCGCCTCTCCGGTCGTCGCCGCCACGCCGTACGTGTCGATGTAGGCGGGCGCGGGGTGAATCGGGCAGAAAGACGTCGGCTCCGTTCCCTTGACGAAGTACTCCGTGTACACCTGCGAGCGGGTCGTCGAGAACCCGTCGGCCGACACGGTGAGCACGGCCCCGCAACCGGAGTTCGCGAGCTTGCCTGAGATGCGGCACGCGTTCACCCCGATGATGTCGTCCGGCCGCTCGAACCACTCGGGACGATCGCCGCGGGTCGCCGTCTTCATGAACGACGCCCAGATCGGCACGGCGAGCTCGCCGCCGTAGCCGTTGGCGATGATCGTCCGCGGCTGGTCGAAGCCGACCCAGACGCCAGTGACGATGCCGGGCGTGTAACCGATGAACCAGGCGTCGACGAAGTCGTTGGTCGTCCCGGTCTTGCCCGCGGCGGGGAGCTGGAAGCCGGCCTGCCGCGCGCGGTAACCGGTGCCGGCGTTGATCACGTCGGCGAGCATGCTCGAGATGAGGAATGCCGTCGACTGGCTGACCGCGCGGCGCCAGGACTGCGGCGCCTCGTAGAGAACGTTGCCGTTGCTGTCCTCGACCCGTCGAATGCACACCGGCGCGCGGGCGATGCCCTCGGCAGCGAAGGCGCCATAGGCGGCGGTGAGCGAGAGCAACGACACCTCGCTCGCGCCGAGCGCCAGCGACGGCACGCTCGGGGGAGTGCCGACGTTCAGCCTCTCGACGAAGCCGACCGCGCTCGGAATGCCGATCGCCTTGAGCAGCTGCACGGCCGCGCGGTTGCTCGAGGTGCGCAGCGCCGTGCGCAGCGTCATCGACGAGGCCGACGAGTGCTCGTCTTCCGGCACCCAGTCGCCCTCCAGCGTGGGGATGGGCTCGTTCAGGCTGGTGATGACGCTCGCCGGCGTGTACCCCGATTCCAGCGCCGCTGCGAAGACGAACGGCTTGAACGCCGAGCCCGACTGCCGCTTCGCCTGCACGGCGCGGTTGAAGGGGCTCTCCTCGAAGTCGCGGCCGCCGACCAGGGCGTGCACGTAACCGGTCTCCGGGTCGAGCGACACCAGTGCGCCCTGCAGGTAGTCGGGCGCACCTTCGCCGTTCGGCGGCGGGGCCGCCTGGCCTGAGGCGCGATCGCGCGGCGACAGGCGGCGCGGATGGTCGAACCCGCGCCGGCGCTCGATCTCGCTCAACCCCTTCTCCACGAGTGCCTCGGCCGCCTGCTGCAGCCCGGAGTCCATGGTCGTGTAGACGCGCAGCCCTCCCTGCGAGACGCGCTCGCGTCCGAAGCGATCGACGAGCTCCCGCCGCACGTGCTCCTTGAAATACAGGCCGTAGGTTTCCTCGAGGTCGAGGCCGTTGACCAGCCGCACCGGCGCGCGGCTCGCGCGTGCCGCCGTCGCGGCGTCGATTGCGCCCGAGGTCACCATCGTCTGCAACACGAGGTTGCGGCGACCGACGGCCCGATCCAGATTGACCGTCGGGGCATACACCGATGGCGACTGGATCAGCCCGGCGAGCAGCGCCGCCTCGTCGAGCGTGAGATCCGCGGCCGCTTTCCCGAAGTATCCTCGCGAAGCCGCTTCCACTCCGTAGAGGCCGTCGCCGAAGTACACCTTGTTGAGGTACAGCTGGAGGATGTCGTCCTTGCTGTACAGGTTTTCGAGGTACGCCGCAAGGATCACTTCCCTGCTCTTGCGGCGGTACGTCTTGTCGCGGCTGAGAAACGTCTGGCGCGCGAGCTGCTGGGTGATGGTGCTGCCGCCCTCGGCGCGGCGCCCCTCGCGCAGGTTGCGGTGGAGCGCGGCGACGATGCGTACTGCGTCCACACCGCGATGATCGTAGAAGCGCTGGTCCTCGACCGAAAGCACGGCTTTGATGAGATGCGCCGAGATCTGGTCGAGCGGGACCTCGATGCGCTGCTCTTTGTACATGGTGAAGACCGGCTCGTTGGCGGCGTCGTAGATCGTCGTCGATTGCGCCATGTTGCCGATCTCGCGCAGCTGGGCCCGGTCGGGGAGCCCCGAGGTCACGTCGTAGCTGAACCAGGCGATCCAGCCGGCTGCCAGGAAGACGCCGACGGCGAGGATGACCCCGACCGCGACGAGCACGGGGGGCCGGGTGACCAAAAACGAGCGCAACGCTTCGAGATAACGGCGCAGCGACATGATCACGACCGGAAACGCAAGATGTGCGCCAATGGTTGAGCGCGGCTGGGGTGATCCGCGAACTCGGCAGCAAAGCCGCGCGAGATCCGGCCTTCAACGTGGAATCGCCGGATCGCAGGCACACTTGGCATCGGGGATCGGACGATCGGCGATCGGGTGATCGGTGATCGCCTGCTCGCCGTCCCGAGGTGGCGCCCGAGTGCGGCGCGCGACCCTGGGTGCTTACCGATCAAATCGACGCGAACAGTCGGGCTCGGGCACACCCGCCGTATCAGAACGCGAGCGGACCGCTGCGTCACCTCCAGACCGACGCCCTCTTCGCCCAGGTGCTGTCCCGGTACTTCTCCGCGAACGCGCGCGCGGTATCGCGCAGCGCGCCGGCGTCGTTGGTCGCCTTGTAACGCGACACGCCCGCCCAGTAGACGGCCTCGGCGGCAGACTCCGTCTCCGGGTGCGTCTCCGTCACCTCGCGGAAGAGCGGCTCGGCCTCGGCGAACCGACCGCGGCCGAACATCGAGTGCGCAAGGCCGAGGCGCAGCTGGGCCAAGAAATCGGTGACGGGCAGGAAGCCTTCGACGCGGTGCCGCTCGTGTCCCTCCGAATCGACGATCAGCGTCGTCGGCGTCCACTGTGCGTCGAACCGCTGGCCGAATTGCTCGAACGCCTCGGCGTTGTCGCGCACGTGAACTCGGACCGGAATGAAATGATTCGCGACGAATTCCGCAACCTGCGGATTCGGGTACACCTCGGCATCCAGCCGAGCGCAGCCCGCTCACATCGGCGCGGCGGAGAAATCGAGGAGTACGGGCGTACCCCTGCGCCTCGCCTCGTCGAAGGCCGACTCGTAATCGCGGCGCCACTCGATCTCGCGCGTGCTCACAGCCATACGATTCCTCCCTGAACAGACGACGATGAATGAGGCTCGCCGAGTGCTGCAAACTGTAAACCGTTCATGTCGCCTGACGCCGTCCCGGCGGTGGCGGACACGCAGCTGATCCGGACATCCCGTCGCAATCCGGGCGCGAACCTTGCACCTTGATCATCTGCAACCTTTGATGGTCAAAGCTAAGGAGGACACACGATGAAACGACTTTTTGCTGGCGGCACCTGTCTCGCCGCCGTGCTCGCGTTCGGAATGGTCGCGCTGGCGCAGGAACCCACGCCCAGCCAGCCGCCGAGCCAGCCGCCGACGACACAGCCGCCGACAACGCAGCCGCCGACCCAGACTGAGCCGTCGACGCGGCCGGCCACCCGGCAGCAGAGCGACACTCAGAGCTCGGAGCAGCCGGTCACGATCGTGGGCTGCGTCGTGAGCGAGACCGACTACCGCCGTTCGAAGAACCTGGGCGGCGCGGGCGCGATGGGAACCGGCGCGGGCGCGGGCAACGAGTTCGTGCTCGTGAACGCCTCGATGTCGCACGGCTCGAGCACGGCCGGAGCGACCGCCGGCGCGCCGTCCGCAACCGGGACGGCCGGGAGCGCGAGCGGAAGTGAAGCCTACGAGCTGACCGGCAGCGGCGAGTCGAAGGCCGGATCGTTCGTTGGCAAGCGCGTCGAGATCATGGGCAAGCTGAAGGCGGCGGAAACCGGCGCGACCGGCACGACCGGCGGCGCGACGGCCGGCAAACCGCCATCCGGCGTCGACGTGACCAGCAAGGACCTGCGGCTCAGGGAGATCGAGGTCACCTCTGTGCGCGAGACCACGGGCACGTGCCCGCCCATTTCCGCCAAGTAGTCACCGTGTGAAACGGCGGCGACAGCGTCGGGCTGTCGCCGCCGTTTCGGCTGAGCCGGTCTGCATTAACCCGCCGTGTAGAAAAGACCCGCCCGTATCACCCCACTTCCTGCTCGACAACGGATCACCACCGCCATCAGCCGATGACGCTCACGAGGCCGCACACCTGGCAACGAGCCGAGCCCGGCGGAATCCGTGAGCCTGGAACCGAACGGCCGGCCCACCGTCTACTTGACTACAGGTGTCGTCACTGCTACGCTGCCGTTGTGACGACACGTGTAGTTACACCCGGGCGTCGATCGTGAACGACACGAGCATCGGTGAACAGGAACTCGCGCTGCTCTGTCACATCGCGGACCGCGGCAGCGTGAGAGTCGGCCAGGCTGCCGAGCACTTCGGCGCTGGCCGCGGGCTGGCCCGGTCGACGGTCCTCACCATGATGGAGCGGCTGCGGCGCAAGGGGTTCCTCGCCCGCCGCCTCGTCGACGGCATCTACCGGTATCAGACACGTGCCTCGTCAGCCGACCTGCTGAAAGGTGCGGTGCGCCGCTTCGTCGAGCGAAATCTCGACGGATCGGTGTCGCCGTTTCTCGCCTACCTCTCGGAGGCAGAGCGCATGTCGGACGACGAGCTGCGCGAGCTGGAGGCGCTGGTGGCGCGGCTGCAGACCGGACGCAAGAACAGGCGGTGACCATGCCGGACCTGCTGCTGCGCGCTTCGCTGGAAGGCGCCCTCCTCGCTGCCGTCGTCTGGGTCGTCGTCCGCGCCGTTCCGAGACTCTCACCGGGGGTCCGCGCGGCCCTGTGGTGGTGCGCGACCGCCAAGTTCGTCGTCTCGCTGGTCTGGATCGCACCGGTGGAGATCCCGGTTCTCCGCCCCGCTGCCGCCGCCACACCAGCGTCCGGTGTGGGTGCGGCTGTGCCGGAAGACGCGACCGGTGTTTCGACGATCACGGAGACGTCGCAGGCCGAGGAGCCGCGCCGCACCTCGCTGCTTGCGCCGACCGACGCGCTGGCGCTCGCCTGGTACGCGGGACTGGCGGGCGCACTGCTGGTCGCCGGCAGGCGCTGCCGTCGGACGGCATCGGTCCTTCGCAACGCCGTGCCGGCGCCGGCGAACGTCCAGGGAACCGTCGCGGAGTTGGCCACCCGCCTCGCGTTGCCGCGCGTGCCGCGGGTTCTCGTCTCCGCCGAGGTGCAGACACCGCTGGTTGCTGGCATCGTGCGTCCGGTCCTGCTGGTCCCGGACAGCTTCGCGGAGCTCGCGCCGCCGCAGCAGCACATGGCGCTCTGCCACGAGCTGGCACACGTCAGGCGCGGCGACCTGTGGATCGGATGCGTGCCGGCGCTTGCCGAACGACTGTTCTTCTTCCACCCGCTCGCGCGCTTCGCGGCGCGTGAATACGCTTTCTGGCGCGAATCGGCGTGCGACGCCGAGGTGCTCGAGACGCTGGGCGTGTCGCCGCGCGAGTACGCGCGCCTGCTGCTCGATCTGGGCGTCGCGCGCCCGCGCGCGAGCCTCGCTGCCGCCGGCGCGTCCTGGTCGTTCGCGAACCTCCAACGGAGAATCTGCATGCTCACCGATCTCACCACCGCATCCCGATCGACGACGTCGCGACTCGTCGCCGCGCTCGCCGTCGCGCTGACCGCCGCCGCCGTCGTGCCCCTGCGGCTGGTCGCGCGCGCCTCCGAGGTCACGGCGACCGTCGAACCGGCAGCATCCACAGCCGCCGACCCGGGACCGGCAGCGCAGGAGCAACCGCGACCGCCGGCGCCACCGGTGACGCCCGCACCGCCAGCGCCGGCCGCGCCCGCGACGCCGCGCCACGACCGCCAGCCGAGGTACGTCGTGCTCACCGGCGACGATCGGTCGCACATGAGCGGCACGCACGAGGACGTGGAGCGCGCGAGGAGCTTCCGTAAGGGCGACGAGCCGCTCCTCTGGTTCAAGGACGCGCGCGGCGAGTTCGTCATACGTGATCCGGCGATGGTCCGGGAGGTCGAGAAGATCTGGTCACCGGTCGGCGAGCTCGGCGCGCGGCAGGGTCGGCTCGGTGCCCAGCAGGGCGCGCTGGGCGCGAGGATGGGCGAGCTGGGCGCGAAACAGGGCGGGCTGGGTGCCGCGCACGCCAGTGTCGGCGCGCGACACGCCGCGCTCGGCCTGCGGCACGCCAAGCTCGCGTCGCTCGAACCGCCTGCGTCGGAGGCTCGGCGCGCGGCGCTGGACAAGGCCCGCCAGGAGCTCGACGAGGAGATGCGCGCGATCGACAGGGAAATCAAGACGCTCAACGCGAGGATGCGCGAGTTCGAGAAGCCGATGCGCGAGCTGAGCGCCGAGATGGAGGCGCTCGGACGCGAGATGGACACGCTCGGAAAGGAGCTGGAGCAGGCCGCGACGGGCGCGGAGGCGGAGATGCAGCAGTTGTTCGATCGCGCCATCGCGTCCGGAGCGGCCGAGAAGGTGAAGAAGTGAATGGTGAAGGAGTAAGGCGTAAGCGTAAAGGCTGGTGCAGTGGCAAACGGTAAGTGGTAAACCGGCAATGCGGCCGGGCGGTTTACCACCTACCGTTTATCTCCGCTCACCTAGGGCTTCAAGGTGAAGTTGATCGTGATGCCGATCGGGATCGCCACCGGCTCGCAGTTGAGGAGCGTTTCGGTGAACTCCCACTGCCGCACGGCGTCGATTGCCGCCTGCGCGAGATCGGGGTGCGCGGTCGAGACCACCTCCAGTCCTTCGATCAGACCGCTGGTTCCGATCCGGCCCGAGAGCGTCACGGCACCCTCGATCCCCTGCGCCGCCAGGTGCGCGGCGTAGATCGGCCGCACGTCTTTCAGCTTCATCGGCGCGCGGAGGTTGCCTCCGATCGGCGGACCCGAAGCAGGCATGGACGCCGAGCAACCCCTCGCGGGACGTTTCGGCGACGCAGTCGCGATCGAAGGCGTGGAAGCGGCGGTGGGGTTGGACCGGCTGTTCGCGACGGTGATCGTCTCCCGGACCGAGCCCACTTCCATGGTCAGATCGCGCTGCAGATTCTGTCCGGCAATCGTCAGCTTGCCCTTGAACATCATGAAGCCGGGCAGCTTCGCCTCGAACAGGTAGTCTCCGGGCGCGATGCCCACGAACTCGTAACGCCCGGTGCGATCGGTGCGCACTTCGTACTTCGATTCGTTCGCCAGGTTGGTCAGGACGAGCGTGACGCCCGGCAGGACGCCATTCGACGGGTCGACGATCGATCCCGTCAACGAGGCGAACCCTCCCTGCGCGGACGCGATGCCGATCGTCACGGCGAGCATGACCGCACCGGCGGCGGCATAGGCGCGGCGCGACACGGGACCCCGGTTGCGGCGCTTGTCGAGCATGGCCTGCACTCTCCTTTCGAGGCTTGACGGACGCACCACCGCCGGCGCGGGCAGCCACGGCCGCGGCGCCTTCAGTTCGCGCGCGATCTCCACGAGCTGCGCGGCGTAGGCGGCAGCCTCCACGCCGCCGGTCACCACCACGTCGTCGCACGCGCGCTCGCTTTCCTCGCGCAGGCGCGCGCACGCGATCCACAGCAGCGGGTTGAACCAGTACACGCACTTCAGGGCCTCGGCGGCGAGCAGCACCAGCCAGTCGCCGCGGCGCGCGTGGGCGAGCTCATGGCAGAGCACGATGTGCAGGCGCGTCTCCGGCCAACGAGCTGCCGACGCCGGCAACACGACCGTGGGGCGCCAGAGTCCCCACATCACGACGAGCGAGGCGGCGTCGCTGGTCAGCAGCGTGACACGCCGGCGCATTCCGTACGCACGGGCCACGGCCGCCGCGCGCTCGTTCCACGGCCCGGCCTCGACACGCCTGGCGCGTGCGGCGATCCCCGCAAGCCGCACCAGACCCGCGCTCAGCAACGCGATCGCGACGACGACCCCGGCGATCCACGCCGCAGTGAGGAGAGCCGCAACGGTGAAGCCGGCCGACGATGGCGACGATGATCCAGGAGCCTCGCCGGACAGCACGGCGGAGTGCTGGCGCGGCGCGGGAGCCGGCGCGTCGGCGGCGCCGGCGGCAGCGGCCAGCGTCGTGAGCGCGGCGGGCAGCTGCCAGGATGGCACCGCGCGCCCGATCGCCGGCGCAGCCGTCGCGCACGCGAGCGCCGCGGCGAGCACCGCGTGCCGCAGCGCCGCCGGGCGCGTCCGCAGCAGCGGCAGCACCGCAAACGCGGCGAGCAGCACGAGCGACGACTCGATCGCCGCTTCGAGGAGCAGGCTCATCGCACGCCCTCCTTCCTCGCCCTCTCGACCATGTCCAGGATGCGCGCGAGCTCCTCGTCGGAGATACGGGCCGCCTCGCCGCCGAGCAACGCCGCCACCACCTTCTCCACCGAGCCGTCGAAGAACGTGTCGACGACGTGACGGAGCGCGGACTTGCGGACCTTGTGCCGGCGCACGACCGGTTCGTAGACGAACCGGCGGCCGACCTCGTCGTGGCGCACGTGCCCCTTCTGCTCCAGCACGCGCAGCTGCGTGCGCACCGTGGAGTAGCTCGGATTGCCGGAGAGCTCCTCCATGACCTCCTCGGCGGTAGCACGGCCGAGCCGGAAGAGGACGTCCATGATGTGCCGCTCGCGGCGGGAGAGGGTGGCGAGGAGGTGAGTCATATGTTACGGCCGTAGCACTAGTGTTATGAAACTAACACTGTGTCGGGCGGGTGTCAAGGGGGGTGCGCGAGATCGAGCGATCGGGCGATGGGGCGATCGGGCCGCTGCGATCGAGCCGGTGGGTGAGGCCACTGTGCCTCCGACTTCAGCCGCACGATCTGCCGGTGTTCGCGCTTGCCGATCGAGAGTTGGTTCGTTGGGGCGTTCGGATCCCCCACCCCGATCCCGGACTCCAGTCCTATTTCAGCTTGCGATACAGATTGCGCTCGCTGATCCCCAGCAGCCGCGCTGCCTGGCCGCGATGGCCGTTCGACAGCTGCAGCGCGCGCTCGATGTGCGCGGCCTCGAGCTGCTCCAGGGTGGGGAAAGCCTCGGTCGCACCCGCCGCTGCCGGGCCGCCTCCCCGCACCGAGGCCGGCAGCTGCTCCGGGCCGATCTCGACGCCGTCGCAGACGACGACCGCGGCCTCGACCGCGTGCCGCAGCTCGCGCACGTTGCCCGGCCAGTCGTGACGGCGCAACAGCTCCAGCGCGGCGGCGCCGAACCGCCGCCGCACGCCCAGCCGCTCATTGAGCAACGCAAGGAAATGCGCCGCGAGCAGCTCGACGTCGCCGGCGCGCTCGCGCAGTGCCGGCACCGCGAGCGCGATCGTGCTGAACCGGTAGTACAGGTCCTCGCGGAACGCGCCCTGGCGCACCACCACCTGCAGATCCCGGTTCGTGGCCGCCAGGATCCGCACGTCGACGCGGATCTCCTGCGTCCCCCCCACGCGGCGGAACGTGGACGTGTCCAGCACCCGCAGCAGCTTCACCTGCGTCGTCAGGCTCACTTCGCCGATCTCGTCGAGGAAGATCGTGCCGCCGTGCGCCACCTCGAACAGCCCGGGCTTCGCGCGATCGGCGCCGGTGAAGGCCCCGCGCTCGTGGCCGAACAGCTCGCTCTGCAGCAGCGTCTCCTGGAGCGCCGCGCACTCGACGACCACGAACGGCCGGCGCGCGCGGCGGCTGCGTGCGTGCAGCAGTTTGGCCACCATCTCCTTGCCGGAACCGGTCTCGCCGCTGATCAGCACGCTCGAGTCCGAGGGCGCCACCCGGTCGACGAGCTGCATCAGCCGGCAGAACACGGGGCTGGCGCCCACGAACGCGGCGCCGGGGTCCGGAGGCGTCAGGCCGCGCTCGAGCAGCGCGGTCCGGCGCTTGAGCGAGCGGCGTTCGAGCGCGCGCTGGACGCGCAGCTCGAGCTCGTCGAGCGGACACGGCTTGGCGATGTAGTCGAACGCGCCCAGCCGGATCGACTCGATGGCGGTGTCGATCGATCCGTGCCCGGTCAACATGATGACTTCGCTCGACGGGCTGATGTCGCGCACGCCGCGCAGCACGTCCAGCCCGCTTTGATCGGGCAGCCGCAGATCGAGCAGCACGACGTCCGGCTGCAGTTCCCCGGCCAGCGCGACTGCCTCTGCGCCGGTGGCCGCCGCACGTGCCGTGAAGCCGAGGCGCGCAATCTCGCCCGCGAGCACATGGCGGAACGCGTCGTCGTCGTCGACGAGCAGCACCGACGCCTTGCCCTCGATCATGCCGGCCGTCCGGCTGCCGCCGCGAGCGCCGGCAGCCGGACCTCGAACGTGGACCCGCGGCCGCGCGCGCTGGTCACCCCGATCTCGCCGCCCCACCGTCGCACGAAGTTCAGCGCCAGGAACAGCCCGAGGCCGGTTCCGCCCTGCCGCATGCTGAAGAACGGCTCGAAGATCTGCGTCTGGTGCTCGGGGTCGATCCCGCACCCGTCGTCGGTGACGCGAATGATCACCGGATCGCCGTCCGCGACGCGTACCCGCACCTGTCCACGGCCGCGGCACGACTGGACGGCGTTCAGCAGCAGGTTCATGAGCGCGTGCTGGAGCTCCGCCTCGTCGACCCGCACGTGCAACGGCGCGCCCGCGACCTCGGCGTCCAGCGCGACGCCGTGCGCGCGCGCCTCGGGCATCGTCAGCCGCACCGCCGCCGCGACCGCCGCCCGGACGTCGACCAGGTCGCCGGGCGCGGACTGGCCGCGTGACAGGCGCAGGAAGTGCTGGGTCACGGCCCGGCAGCGCAGCAGCTGTTCGCGCGCGATCGTCGCCGTCTCACCCATGCGCGCGAGGTCGGGCGCCTGGTTCGAAGGCGCGCGCGTGTCGCGGAGAATGCCTTCCACGCACGTCAGCACGGTGGCCAGCGGAGTGTTCAGCTCGTGCGAGAACCCCGACGCGAGGACGCCGACCGACGCCAGTCGGTAGGACTCCGCGAGCCGCGCCTCGGCGGCGCGGCGGTCGGAGATGTCGCGCCAGACCTCGACGACGCGCGTGATCGCGCCCGACGGTCCCCGGATCGGCGAGGCGTGCACCTCTTCCCACACGCTCGCGCCGCTGGGCGAGGCACGCTGGCAGATGCGCACCTGGCGCTCGCCGGTCTGCAGGCAGGCAGTCGTCGGGCACTCCGCCGCGGAGCACATGCCGTCGGCGATGCGGCGGCACGCGCAGCCGAGGACGTCGCGCCGGGCACCGCCGGTCCGCTCCAGGAACGCCTCGTTGGCGGCAATCACCCGGCGCTCGGCATCGAGGACCACGATCCCGTCGCCGATGCTGTTGATTACCGTCTCCAGCCGCTCGCGCTCGTCGCGCACGTCGGAGATCAGGCCGGTCATCGCGTCGGCCATCGTGTTGAATTCCCGCGCCAGCCAGGAAATCGTGTCGGAGCCGGAGGCGGGCACGCGCCGTTCGAGGTCGCCCGCGGCGATGAGCCGCGCCGTCGTTTCGAACCGCTGCAGGCGCCGGAGCACCGAGTAACGCACCACCAGCGCGATGACCGCGATGAGGGCGAGGGCAATCGCGGCGCTGCCGCCGACCATCCACCAGAGGTCGCGGTCCATCGACGCGCGGATCTCCGCCGCGCTGGTATCGAGGATCAGGATGCCGTTGATGCGGTGCTCCGGGCTGTGGCAGCGATGGCACTCCGGGCGGTTGCGCACCGGCACCACGGTGCGCAGCACCGAGCCGCCGGCGGTGTCGATTACTTGGCTGTCGCTGCGCTGCTCCGGCGGCCGCTGGTGGCACGCCTGGCAGGTCGGCGACCCGATGGCCAGGTCGGTGCCGGCGTCGAGCGGCGCGCTGGAGAACCGCGCAGCGCCGCCGCGGTCGAGGACCATGACCCTCTCCACGCGCGGCTGGCGGCCGAAGCTCCGCACCATGCGATCGATAAGGGTGCGATCGTTCTCGAGCATCTGGTGCTCGAGCGCCTCGCGCATCAGCTCTCCCTGCCCCAGGGCGCTGGCGCGGGCGGTCTCGATCAGGCTCTCGAAGTGATGGAGCGAATACAGGTAGGCGCCGGCGGCGCACGCGCTGACCACGGCAGCCGTGATGCCGATGGCGAGACCGGCGGTCATTCCCGACAGGCGGAGCGTCATCGCGCCTCTTGGTGTCCTGACAACAACGGCCGGAGATGCCCGACTTCGTGCAAGTTCCGGTCCCTGCCCGAAACATGCCTGACAGAACGGCAGATCACTCGCTGACAGGCTGGCAGGCTGCGGGCTGCCGGAAATCCGGCACCGCGCGATTCGCGCCGCATTTCGCGACCGACGCGTTGGTACGGCGCGTGCCCTTCGGCGGGCGAAGGCCCGAGGAGTACCGCAATGGAGATGTTCCTGGTCGCGTTCGCGCTCGCGCTCGTCGGCGTGGTCGTGAGCGGCGCGCTCTTCGCCGCGGCGACGCGGGGCGACACGCGCGAGCCCTTCGTGACGTTGCGCGCGCCGTCGCGCACGATCGCGCAGCCCGCGCGGCGCGCCCTCGGCGCCGGCGGCCGCTTCTTCGCCGACGACGCCCCGGCGCCGCCGCCGGTGCCCATCGAGGCGCTGTTGCTGCAGATTGAGCAGCACGTCCGGCTCGAGCAGGCGGCGGCCGAGGCGTTCCTCAACGCCCCCACCCGCCAGTCGCTGCACTGCCGGACGATGTCGCCGCTCGTGCACTGACGCCGAGCGAAGCGAAGCGAGCTGCGAAGAGCGAGCGCCGGGAAGCGAGCCAGGGCGGCTGGGCCCCGGCCGCTCTATTGAGGAGGACCGATGATGAGTACCGCCCTGGAGCTGCTCACAGGCGTTCCGCCCGAGGAGGCTGCCGCGGTCGCGGCGCTCGGCACCCACCTGCGGCTGCCCGCCGGCAGCGTGCTGTTCGCGCTCGGGGACGCGGCGGACAGCGCGTACGTCATCGAGAGCGGGCGCATCTCGCTCACGCTGCCGATGCAGGTCAGCGGCCGCGAGCAGGAGGTGCTGGTCGAAGAGCGTACGGCCGGCGAGACCGTGGGATGGTCCGCGCTGGTGCCGCCGTACCGCTTCACGCTCACGGCCAGGACGCTCATCGACACCGAGGTGGTCGCGTTCTCGCGCGCGGCGCTCCTCGCGCACTTCGCCGCGCGGCCGGCGGTCGGCCTGGCGGTCACGCGCAACCTGTCGGCGGTCATGGGACAGCGCCTGCAGGTGCTGCAGGCGATGTGGCTCCGCGAGATCCAGCGCGTCGTGCACATGACCATCGCCGCGCAGGGCATGGCGCCGTGAGACCGGCTTCCGCGATCGTGCCGGCAGCGATCCTCCTCGGCGCGCTGACGTTCGGCCCGGGAGACAGGCTCGACCGTGCGCCCGCCCAGCGCCAGGCGGCGGAGGGCGGCAGCCCGGGCGGCGGTCGGCAAGCCCTCCCGCCGCAGGCCTCGAAGCCGGAGGAACGTCCGGAAGTGCCGCCGCCGCCGTTCACCGACGGTATCTATCCGTGCAGCGCCTGTCATGCCGGCCTCCCGGTGAACCGCACGCGGCGCCCGCTCACGGAGATGCACGGCGACATCGAGCTGCGCCACGACGAGGAGCACCGCTGGTGCCTGGACTGCCACGACGCCGCGAACCGGGACGTGCTCCACCTCGCGAGCGGCGAGCCGGTGCCGTTCGAAGAGTCGTACCGGCTGTGCGGGCAGTGCCACGGGGAGAAGCTGCGCGACTGGCGCGCGGGCGTGCACGGCCGCCGCAGCGGGTACTGGAACGGGCACAAGACGTACCTGCTGTGCGCGCACTGCCACAACCCGCATCAGCCACGCTTCGCGAAGCTGGAGCCGCGACCGGCGCCGGCGCGTCCCAGCGCGGTGAAGTAGGAGTACGACCGCAGGCCTGACGGCCTGTGCCACGACTGATACGTGGAGCGCAGCCCTTCTGACGTCGCGGTCAAGTAGCGCGGTCCAGGGCCGCTACGGGACCGGATGCTGCCACCGGGGAACGCGCCCGAGGGGAACGAGCATGAGCCTGCACAAACCGGAAGGCGTGACGCGGCGGAAGTTCGCGTCGTTTGCCGCGGCGGCCGCGGCAGGGTGGGTGCTGACCGCGTGCGGCCCGCGAAGGCTCCATGAGATGCCAAAGGCGCGGCTGGGCAAGGCGCTCGACGACATGGAGCGCGAGTACGCCGCCGCGTACGGGAAGGCGATCGCGGTCTCGGACTCGCCGGCGATACCCGGCGTGCTGTTCGGCTATGCGCTGGACCTCTCGCGGTGCGTCGGCTGCCGGCGCTGCGTCTACGCCTGCTCCGAGGAGAACAACCAGTCGCGCGATCCCCAGGTGCAGTGGATCCGCGTGCTGTCGATGGACAAGGACAAGGGCATCGACTTCGCGCACGCGGATCCGTATTACGAGCCGGCGCAGGTGCCGGAGGACGGCAAGTTCTACGTGCCGGTCGCCTGCCAGCAGTGTCGCAACGCGCCGTGCACGAAGGTCTGCCCGACCGGCGCGACCTGGACCGAACCGGACGGCATCGTGGTCATCGACTACGACTGGTGCATCGGGTGCCGGTGCTGCATGGCCGCGTGCCCGTACGGCGCGCGCCGGTTCAACTGGCGCGCGCCGTCGATTCCGAAAGAGGAGGTCAACGCGAAGACGCACGTCCTCGGCAACCGGCCGCGCCCCAAGGGGGTCGTCGAGAAGTGCACGTTCTGCATCCAGCGGACGCGCCACGGCCGCTACCCCGCCTGCGTCGAGGCCTGCCCGGTGGGCGCGCGCAAGTTCGGCAACCTGCTCGATCCGGAGAGCGAGATCCGCTACGTCATCGAGCACAAGCGCGTGCTCGTGCTCAAGCAGGATCTCAACACCGTCCCGAAGTTCTTCTACTTCTACGGAACGTGAGGTGCGCGTGCTCAGGACGTTCTCGCGGTTCGTGATCGGCAGCGCGCGCGTGGTGAGCCGCGGCCCCGCCGGGTACTGGATCTGGATCGCGGGGCTCTTCGCGTTGATCGTGTCGGGCGGCTTCGCCTACTGGCAGCAGCTGACCGAGGGGCTCGCGATGACCGGGATGCGCGACCAGGTGAGCTGGGGATTCTACATCGGCAACTTCACATTCCTCGTCGGCGTTGCCGCGGCGGCGGTCGTGCTCGTGATCCCGGCGTACGTCTACCATTGGAAGCCCATCCGCGAGATCGTCATCATCGGCGAGCTGCTCGCCATCAGCGCGATCGTGATGTGCATGTTGTTCGTGACGGTCGACGTCGGGAGGCCGGAGCGGCTGTGGCACCTGATGCCTCCGATCGGCAGCCTGAACTTCCCCCGCTCGATCCTCGCGTGGGACATGATCGTCCTCAACCTGTATTTCCTCGTGAACTTCGTCGTCGTTACGCACATCCTCTACCGCGCGTTCCTGCGCCGGGCGTACGCCAAGAACCTGGTGGTGCCGCTGGTGCTGCTGTCGATCCCGATGGCGATCGGCATCCATACCGTGACGGCGTTTCTCTACAACGGCATGGCCGCGCGTCCCTACTGGAATTCGTCGATTCTCGCGCCGCAGTTCCTCGCCTCCGCGTTCTGCTCGGGGCCGGCCATCCTGCTGGTCGTCCTGCAGTTGATGCGGAAGTTCACGCGGTTCGAGATCCAGAACGAAGCGATCTGGAAGATCGCGGAGCTGATGGCGTACGCGATGTTCCTGAACCTGTTCCTCCACGGGGCGGAGGCGTTCAAGGAGTACTACTCGGACACCGAGCACCTGCTGTTCACCCGGTACTGGTTCCAGGGGATAGGCGAGCACCGGACGCTGGTGCCGTACGCGTGGACGGCCGTCGCGTTGAACTTGGCGGCGTTCCTGCTGTTCATCACGCCGGCGCGGCGGAACGTCATCGGCCTGAACCTGGGATGCCTGGCGATCTACTCCGGGTGTTACATCGAGAAAGGCATGGGCCTCATCATCCCCGGCCTCACACCCGACACGCTCGGCGAGATCTACGAGTACACTCCCACGCTGACGGAACTTCGCGTGGCCGCGGCCGTGTTTGCGATCGGCTTCCTCGTCTTCACGCTGATGCTGAAGGTGGCGGTGCCGATCCTGCTCGGCGAGTTCCAGGACGATCGAGCCGGCGAACTCGATCCCGTGGCATCCGGCTTGGGCCGGAAGCTCGCCACCCGCACGACTTCCGCCTGAAGGTGGAAGTCACAGGAGAGAGCCACCGGTCAACTCCCACCTACAACTCCCCCATCCAAGGCGACCCACCTGCTCTGATTCTCCGGGACGCTGGGCGTCGGACATTCGCCGTCGGGAGTTCTCCTCCTCTTTCAACCCCGTTCCGCGGCCTGCTAGCGCATGCCTCCGGAGGCCAACGAAACGAGGCGGTCGACCGGCAGGCGCGTGCCCGCGCGCGCGTTCGCCGCGCGGATGCGCTCGGCCGTCAGGCCGTGGTCGCGCAGCCGAACGAGTTCATCGGTCGAGAGTCCCTCGTATCCGAGCGCCTTCAGCTCCTGCACGTAGCCCGGCGTCACGCCGTGGTCGCGCAGCCGAATCAAGACGTCGATCGGCTGCCCTCGGTAGCCGAGGGCGCCGATCTCGCGGGCGAAGTCGCTACTCACGCCGTGGTCGCGCGCGCGGACGAGATCCCCGAGCAGCACCTGGTAGCCGAGCGCCCGCATCTCGCGCACGTAGTCGTCCGAGACGCCGTGGTCGCGGGCGTTGACCAGCTCGTCGACCGGCAGCTTCGTGTAGCCGGCCGCGGCCATCGCGCGCACGTAGTCGGCCGACACGCCATGGTCGCGCGCGTTGATCAACTGCGCGATCGACAGCGACCCGTAGCCGGCCTCTTTCATCGCCGCGACGTAGTCCGCCGACACGCCGTGATCTCGGGCGCGGCGGAGCTCCTCGGCGGCGAGACCCTTGTACCCCAGCGCCGCCAGCGCCCGGATGTACTCCGGGCCGACGCCGTGGTCGCGCAGCTCGATGAGTGGCGCCAGCGTGCCCAGCCGGTAGCCGAGGGCGCCCATCTCGCGCAGGTACTCCGTGTCCACACCGTGCTCGCCGCTGCGAACCAGTTCCGCCGTCGACGGCTTCGTGTATCCCTGCTTCGCGAGCTCGTCGACGAACGCATAGCCCACGTCGGCGCGGGCGAGCGCGTACTGTTCGGACGCGGTCGGCCGTGCGAAGCCGCGCTTCGCGAGCCCATCGGCGAACGCCGGATCCGGCGCGAAGGAGAACGTGCCGGCGGCGACGCCGCCTCGAGCGACCCCTTCGAACGTGAGGGTGCCCGCGTCACGGCGCAATCTGAACTGCACGGGGCCGCCGCCTGACAGCTGCGCCGCCGTCAGGCCCTCGAGCCGTTCGAGCCGGACGCTCCTGCCCCACGACGAATCGCCTTCGACCAGACGCAGGTGAACCGTGCCGTCGCCGGCCTTGGACGGACGCACCTCCCACGTACCGGTGCCCTTCGGCGCCTGGAGACCGAACGCGGCTGCGGCGTCGCGGAGGATCCGGCGCGCCGCTGCCCGCAGCTCTCCAGTGGACCTCAGCTCGGGCGGCAGAGCTCGTCCCTGCGGCGGCAGGGCGCGTGCCTGCGGCGGCAGGGCTCGTGCCTGCGGCGGGAGCGCCCGCAGCTGGGCCGGCAGCACGTCGGAGATGCGAGAGAACGGCCCCTCCTCCGTGGATTCGGCGCCTTCGGCCGGCGCACCGGCGGTCGTCGTGATGCTCGCGAGCGGCACGATCAGGAGGGCCGCGAGCGCGGCAGCGGCGGCGCGGGTCCACCGGGCCGGCACCCGGCGGTTGCGCGCGGCGTCGAGCGCCGCCAGTATCCGCGTTTCGAGCTGGCCGGGGCGCGCCATGCTGACCGCCAGCGCCGGCGCGCGGTGCGCCGCGAACGCGTACGCGATCTCGAGCAGGTGCCCGGCATAGTCGCGCGGCGGGGCGCCGGCCGCAATAACCAGGTCGTCGCAGGCGAGCTCGCGTTCGATCCGCAGCCGGCGCGCCGCCCACCAGGCCGCCGGCTGGACCCAGTGGATCGCCCGGGCCACGATTGCCAGTGCCTGCGTCAGGCAGTCGAACCGCGCGACGTGCGCCAGTTCGTGGAGAAGCACGGCGCGGCGCCTGTTCTCAGGCCAGGTGTCGGCGGTCACCGGGACCACGATCGCGGGCCGTCGTGTGCAGACGGTCATCGGCATGCTGCACACCGCGCTCCGCATCAGGCGCACCGGCCGGCAGACGCCCATCACCGCCGCGCACTCGCGCAGCGCGCGCGCCCATTCCGGGTCGTCGACCGCGGCGGCGCGACGCAGCAGCCTCCGCACGCGGTAGTGCTGCAGCGCGGCGTGAAACAGCATCGCCAGGAGCCCGATCAGGTAGACGGCGACGATCGCAGCCGGCACGCTCCGCACGACGGCGCCGGCACGCGGCAGCTCAGGGGTGGGCTCGACGACGAGCGTGGCAGCCGCACGGGACTGCGCCGGCGCAGAGGGAGCGTGAACGCGGTCGGGCACCGCCGGCGCCTCCGCCACGGCATTGACGGCTGGGCCGGGGCCAATCGCAATGCCCCATGAGGGCAACAGGAGCGTCAGCGGGGGCAGCAAGAGCACGCTGCCAATTGCCATCGTCCAGACCAGATGACGCACGGCAGCGGACGCGCGGCGGCAGAGGACGCCATCGGCGAGCGCCGCGGCGCCGAGGATCAGCGCCGTCTTCATCGCGACGTCGAGGGCCGTGGACAGGAGCGGATCGCCGGGGACCGGGTTCATCGCTCACCTTCCTGTTCGTGGGCACGTTTCAGCAGGCTTCTCAATCGTCGGTACTCGCCGTTCGACAACGGCGTCGTCATGTCCAGCAATGCAGCCACGGCCGAGCCGGCCGAGCCGTCGAAGAACGTCCGCACGAGGCGCTCGAGCGCCGACCGTCGCGCGTCCTCCGGCCTGGCCGCCGGAAAGTAGACGAAGCGCGGGCCGTCGTACTCCCGGGCGAGGAGTCCCCGGTCGATCATGATCTCCAGCAGCTTCCGGACACTGGATGAGCTCGGGGCGCCGGGGAGCTCGACGCGGATCTCCTCGACCGTCGCCCGGCGGCGGCGGTAGAGGATATCCATGATCTGGCTCTCGCGGCGGGTGAGATCGACGGTCCGGGTGCGGGACATGTGGCGTTGCAGGGCGAATTTTTTCGCTGAGAGCGAATATATTCGCTCGCCCCGCGCGTGTCAACCGGGTCCTGCAGAAGGGCGGCGCTACTCCCGCCGCAGCGCCGCGACCGGATCGATGCGCGTCGCACGGCGCGCCGGGCCGGCGGCCGCGGCGAGGCTCACGAGGAACAGCGCCACTGCCGTCCCCGCGAACGCGGCGGGGTCGTCAGGGCTCAGGCCAGCGACCAGGAAAGCCGCGAGCGGCCGCGTGACCAGCGATGCACACGCGACGCCGAGGCCAATCCCGACGCCGGCAAGCAACGCCGCGTCGCGCAGGATCATCCGCAGCACGGCAGCGCGCGTGGCCCCGAGCGCCATCCGGATGCCGATCTCCCCGGTCCGGCGGCTGACGCTGTACGCGATCGTGGCGTACAAACCCACCATCGCCAGGCCGAGACCCAGAACGCCCAACATGCCGAGCAGCGCCGCGCCGATCCGGCTGGGCAGGAACGCAAAGGCGAGCGCCGACCGCATCGGCTGGACGTCGATCGCCGCGGTGCGATCCATCGCGGTCAACACACGTTCCACGTCCCTCACGATCCCGTCCGGAGGGCCGACGGTCCGCGCGACGACGTGAACGACCCGCCCGCGGGTC
This sequence comes from Vicinamibacterales bacterium, assembly GCA_048594975.1. Lineage (GTDB taxonomy): Bacteria > Acidobacteriota > Vicinamibacteria > Vicinamibacterales > 2-12-FULL-66-21 > JBMDXB01. The sequence continues at coordinate 110,824 of JBMDXQ010000042.1, forward strand.
CGGCGCTGCAGATAGGCCTCGTAGACCGCGGGCTGCTGCTCCTCGCCGATCGTCCGGTGCTTGCTGTTTCCCGCGACGCCGACAATCTCGACCGCGTAGCGCGCCGTCGCCCCCGGCAGCAGCACCTGCTGCCCGAGCGGGTCGCGGTCGGAGAAGTAGCGGCGCGCGAACTCCTCGTTGATGACCGCCACGCGGGGAGCGCCGTCCCGATCGGTGAACCGGAATTCGCGTCCCTTCACGAGGGGAATGCCCATTGCGGCGAAGTAGTCGGGCCCCACGAAGTTGCCGTCGAACTGCGCCCGGAACCGCACGCCGTCGCCCCGCTGCAGGTCGGTGCCGGTGCGCACCCCGCTGCGCATCGTGAGCGGAACACCGTGCGCGAACGTCGCGGTGCGGACGCCGGGAATCGCGGCCAGCCGCTCGGTGGCCTCGCGCAGGAACGCCGCGCGCGTTTCGGGTGTGTACCGGCCTTCCACGAAGCTCACTTGCGCGACCACCGCCCGCGCCGGGTCGAAACCCGGGTCGAGATGCTGTGCGCGGGCGAGATTGCGGAGGAACAGCGCGCCAGTCAGCAGCAGGACGAGCGCGACGGCGACCTGGCCGATGACGAGCAGAGTTCGGAACGTCCAGCGGCGCCGCCCGAATCGCGGTTCCTCCTGCTTCAGCGCGGGTACCAGCGAGGGGCGCGTAGCCTGCAACGCGGGCGGCAGGCCGCAGAGCGCGGTGGTGGCGGCGAGAAGCGCGAGAAAGACCATCAGCAGGCGGACATTGACACCTGCACCGAGCTCGATCGGAATGGGGAGCGGCAGGCTGATGCGCGACAGGGCCAGCGTGAGCGCGAACGACGTCATGACGCCGATTGTCGTCCCGCCGAGCGCCAGCCAGAAGGCCTCGGCGAGGAACTGCTGGACGAGGCGGCCCCGGCTCGCGCCGAGCGCCGACCGTACGGCCACCTCCCGCCGGCGGGCGCTGCCGCTCGACAACAGCAGCCCCGCGACGTTCGCGCACGCGATCGCCAGGACGAGTCCGATCGCCACCACGAGCAGCCCAAAGAACAGCGCGATCTCCGGAAACGCCAGGCCCGTCAGCTGGCTCACGCCGCCGACTGCCGCGAACTGCTGAACGCCTCCCAGCTTCGCGGACGCGTGGGTTCGATCGAGACGCTCGATCGCGGTGTGCAGCGCCGCGCGTCCCTGTTCGAGCGTCTGGCCGTCACGGAGTCTTCCGATGAGCATCACGGCTGCGGAACCGCGACTGTCCAGTGACGGCAGCAGGTGCCGGCTGAGCGGCAGGTACACCTCAGGCGCGATGCCGAGCCCCGGCACCGCGCGCAGCCCGCGAGGCAGAATGCCGATCATCGTGTGCGGTCGGCCGTTGAATACGAGCACGCGGCCCAGCGCGGCCGGGTCGCTGCCGAGGCGGTGCTGCCAGAATGCGTGGCTCACGACGACGACGTCCGCCTGCCGCTCCGGCTGCGCTTCCCGGGCAGTGAACCCACGGCCGCTCGCCACCGGCACGCCCAGGAGATCGAAGAAGTTCGCCGTCACGGCCAGCGGCATGAGCGAGATCGATCGCTCCGGCCCGGTCCAGTTCACCTCGATCTCGATCTGATAGCCGGCGACGCCCGCCAGGGCGCCGCTCTCGTCGAGGTCGCGCCATTGGGGATACGAGACGTGGCTCCCGCTTGCCGTCCGGATGTAGGCGAGTTGCTCAGGACGGCGAGCCGTTGGCGCCGAGAACAGCAGGTCGCTTGCCAGAGTGAGGACGACCGAGCTGGCGACTGCACCTACGCCGATCGACAGCGTCGCGGCGGCCACGAGCAGGGGCTGCCGCAATAGCGACCGCAGCGTGTAGCGCAGATCGCTGACGAGCGCGTGGACGATGGCGACGCCCCGCATGTCACGGCATTCCTCCTCGATGCGGGCAACGGGGCCGAACGCGCGCAACGCGACGAGCCGCGCCTCGTCGTGGGTCATGCCGGCCGCGAGGTGCTCCGCGATCTGTTCCTCCAGGTGCGCCTCGATTTCGCGCTGGAGCGATCGATCGAGATCCGCACCTCGAAACAGGGACCGCAGCCGCAGCCTCGCGCGATCGAGCCCCCGGAACATGGCACCCTCCTACTCCGCCTCACGAACAATGAGGCCGACGGCACCCGACAGGCGCTCCCAGTTCTCGATCTCGCGCGCCAGCTGTTTTCGTCCCGCGGCGGTCAGCGCGTAGACCTTCGCTTCCCGTCCGGTCGCGGTGATGCCATCCTGGGCGCGAAGCCATCCCTGCTGCTCGAGCCGGTGCAGCGCGGGATAGAGCGCCCCCTGGTTCACCTGCAGCACTTCGCCGCTGACCTGCTGAATGCGTTTGGCGATCGCCCACCCGTGCCGCGGCTCGAGCGCGACGGTCTTCAGGATCAGCAGATCCAGCGTGCCCTGAATAAGATCGGATGGCTTGCCCATCGCTCTTGACCCCTCAATTATCGACAATGAGACGCCTCAACTATCGACAATGTTCCACGGAAGTCAAGTCCGCGGCGACCTACCGCTTCCTCGCCCTGGTGATGCGGTGATGACGACCGACACAGCCTCGGCGTCGGCCTGCGGGAGCGCTCAGGGTTGTTCTCACGGCATGCCGTGGCGGCAACGAGGCGCGGTGCGGACGAGCGATCGACGCACTCCCTCGAAACGCGGCACTTCCCGAATGCGGGACCGAGGCCTTTCTTCCGCGACCTGACGGGATCGGGAGATCGTCGGCGCCGTGCCACGGGTGAGCGTGCGATCGGGTGAGGAGCGCGGACAGGGTGTTGCAGCGTGCCGTCGAGGCCGCGTGATCCGCCGCTCAGTTGAGGTACGTCGAAGTATCCACCCAGCGCTGGTCGGGGTAGTACGCGAAGAGCAGCCCGCCGCCCTTCACCGCGTCGATGAGCGGCGACGCGATCCCCGGCCGGACCGCCGGACACCCGAGGCTCCGCCCGAGGCGCCCCTGACGGTTGGCGACCCCGAGATCGACGTAGTCGGCGCCGTGAATCACGATCGCGCGTTCGCGCGCGCGATCGTTGATACCCGCTTCGAGGCCGTCGAGCCGCAGGGAGTACCCGTGCTTGCCGATGTAGGCCTCGGCGGTCCGGAACAGACCGAGGCTCGACTGGTTGCTCTCCGGCTCGTTCGAGAACATCGTCGGGCGGTCGTGACCGCTATTGCGCCCGTGCGCGACGGCCTCCTCGAACAGCAGCGCCCGGGACCCGAGGTCGTAGACCCACATTCTGCGCGTCGTCGACGGCCGCGAGAAATCGATCACCGTCAATGTGACCGGATCGGCATCGCCCCGCTCGACCGCGGCGGCGGCGGCGCGCAGCGCCAGGTTGAAGACATCGCGATCCACGCCGCCGAGATTGGCGTCCTCCCAGGATGCGGCGTCGAACGGCGAGACAGCCGGTGCCGTGGTGGCCCGTAAACCGGTCGCGCCGGCCGGGGTCTCGGCACGGGACGCGACCGCGCGCACCTCGGCCGCAGCAGCTCCGCCGCCGGACGCCTGGCTCGGCGCCGAGGTCGTCAGCCCGGCGATGAGCAGCAGCACACCCGCACTGGTAGCGCGACGATTCTGAAGCTCTTGCATGTGTGATTGCCGCTGTCGAGAGGCGCTGTCACGGCCGTGAATCAGGCCCCGGCCCCGGGGAGTGCCTCTACGAGCGCACACACAGTGTACGGGATCCCTGACGATGTTCAAGCTGAGCGCGGTTCTGGCGTGTATCGAGCTCGAGCGTTCCTGGCGATGGGTCGCCAACTTCCATCTGCGACCGCGCCGCCGATGCGCGGCGTTTGAAGTGCGCCTTCGAAAGGCGTTAATCTCGCGCCGAGGCCCGAGGAGGAACCGTGTGGAAAGAGTTCCGTGACTTCGTGGCGCGCGGCAACGTGATGGACCTGGCCGTCGGCGTCATCATCGGCGCGTCGTTCGGGCGTATCGTCACGTCCCTCGTCGAGGGAATCCTGATGCCGCCCGTCGGGTTGCTGACCGGCGGCGTGGATTTCTCGAGCCTGTTCGTGGTGCTCGACCGCTCGAAGGGCATTCCGGCGTCGCTCGCCGAGGCGAAGTCGCAGGGCATCCCGGTCATCGCTATCGGCCAGCTCGTCAACGACATCATCAGCTTCCTGATCGTCGCCCTTGCCATCTTCGTCGTCGTCAAGCAGGTGAACCGGATCAAGAGCTCGGTGGATCGGCCCGCGCCGGGCGCCGCACCGACCACGAAGGAATGCCCGTACTGCGCGTCGACGATCTCGATCAAGGCGCAGCGCTGCCCGCACTGCACGTCCGAGCTGAGGGCGACTGCGCGCTGATTCCGTCCACGCTCGACTGCCGGCGACCAGCGGCCAGCCCCACGCCGCCGGCTGATTGCTCCCTGCTGCTTCACGCAACAGGTGTCGGTGCGCCAGTCCGCTGCCGCCGACGAGGTGTGTCAGGACATCCGGAAGCGCCTCGCCGCCGGCCAGTCGCAGCAACAGATCCTCCAGGCAAGGTGCAGCGCTACGAGACGCGCATCCTCGTGCAGCTGCCCGTGGAGAGATTCAAACGGATGCTCTGCGTCCTGCCGCCAGTCGGCCTGGCTCACCGCCGCGTTCGTCGTCTCCGTGGTGCGCCGCCTTCGCCGGCGCCGCACCGGCTCAGGAGTCCGCTCCGGTGGCGGGCGGCGGCGGTGGCGGCTCTGATGACGGCTGGGCCGCGGAACTGGACGACCAGCTGCAGGAGTTCGACTGAGCGGCGGCGTCGACTTTCCGGCGACGGGCGCTCGGCAGTGGCGCGGCGGCCCACGGCACGCGGGCACCCCCGCTCGCGGAACCCGTTGTTTCGCTGGGAATTCCGGGCGGACCGTCCCGCGCGATCGTACCGCCGTCCGGCGTGACCGTTGCACGAAGGCGTCGCACGTCACCGGCGACGCAGCCGCGCCTCCCGCCGCCGGACGTTCGCCCAATGAGGCTGCCATGTTGCTGCGATGCGTGCTCCCTGCCGCGGTCTGCGGCGCTCTCGTCCTCGCACCCGTCCCCGCCGCTGCCCAGGCGGCGGCGGAGTTCTATGACCAGAACTGCGCCGGCTGCCACACGATCGGCCAGGGAAACGCCGGCGGTCCGGACCTGAAGGACGTCACCAGCCGCCGCGATCGTAACTGGCTGATCCGCTTCCTGCTCGACCCCGACGACTTCCGAACAGATCCGGCAGTCGCGCAAATGATCAAGGACGCGGGCGGCCTCGAGATGCCGACGACGGAGGGACTCACGCGCGAGATGGCAGAGGCGCTGTTGCTGGTCATCGAGCAGCGCAGCGCCTCCGTCTCCACCTACCCCGCACCCCCTTCGGACCAGGGATGGACGCCTGCCGAAGTCACTCACGGACGCGACCTCTTCACGGGCCGAAGCCGCCTGATCGCGGCAGGGCCGTCCTGCGTGCACTGCCACGACACCGCGACGCTGGCTCCGCCCGGCGGCGGACGGATGGGGCCGGACCTCACGCGCGTGACGCAGCGCCTCGGCGGCGCGCGCGGCGTCAGCGCCTGGCTGCGCACCACGCCGAGCCCGGTGATGCGCGAGGTCTATCGCTCGGCGGCGCTCACGCCCGAGGAATCGCATGCCCTCGCCGCGTTCTTCGACGATGCCGCCGCGCGCGCCGAGCTGCCGGCGGCGTCGCGCGTCGGACCATTGATTTTCGGGTCGATGGCGCTTTCCGCGATGGGGCTGGCGATCGCGGGCGTGGCCGGCGCGCGACGGTTCGGCCGCGTCCGCCGTCCGCTCGTCGCCAGCTACGCACGACGCCCGTCCGCGCCTGGAGGATCCCGATGAAGACCCGGACCCGCGACGCGAGCACCTGGATCAAGGACGAGACGTCCGCGCCTGGACGCCGCTGGGAGGAGTTCTACCGCAATCGCTGGCAACACGACCGGATAGTCCGCAGCACGCACGGCGTGAACTGCACCGGCGGCTGCAGCTGGCAGATCTACGTCAAGAACGGCATCGTCACCTGGGAGATGCAGGCGCTGGACTACCCGGAGATCGCCACCGGGCTCCCGCCGTACGAGCCGCGCGGCTGCCAGCGCGGCGCCTCGTGCTCCTGGTATCTCTACAGCCCGCTGCGCGTGAAGTATCCGTACGCGCGCGGCGTGCTGCTGGACCTGTGGTCCGAGGCGCGCGCCCGGTGCGCCGATCCGGTGGAGGCGTGGCGCTGGCTGGTCGAGAACCCGGACCGGCGCGCTCGGTGGCAGCAGGCGCGCGGCAAGGGCGGTTTCCGCCGCGCGAGCTGGAACACGCTGCTCGAGCTCGTCGCCGCCGCGACGATCCACACAATCAAGGCCCACGGCCCGGATCGCATCGCCGGCTTCTCGCCGATCCCGGCGATGTCGATGGTCAGCTACGCCTCGGGCGCCCGCTTCCTGCAACTCGTCGGCGGCGTCTCGATGTCCTTCTACGACTGGTACTGCGACCTGCCGAACGCTTCGCCCGAGACCTGGGGCGAGCAGACCGACGTGCACGAATCGGCCGACTGGTACAACGCCGCACTGATCGTGGCGATGGGCTCGAACGTCAGCGTGACGCGGACGCCCGATTGCCACTTCGTCGCCGAGGCGAGGCACAACGGATCCCGCGTGTGGGTGCTCTCGCCGGATTTCTCGCAGATGGCGCGCTTCGGCGACGAGTGGATCGGCCTCACCGCCGGCCAGGACGGCGCGTGGTGGATGGCCGTCAATCGCATCCTGCTGCAGGAGTTCCACCACGACCGCGCGGTGCCGCGCTTCCTCGACTACTGCCGCCGCTTCACCGACGCGCCGATGCTGGTCGAGCTGGTCCGCGACAACGGCCACTACCGTCCCGGGCAGATGCTGCGCGCCGCCCGCGTGGCCGAGTACGCCGAGGTCGAGAACGCCAACTGGAAGTTCCTCGTGTGCGACGAGCCCACGGGCCGGCCGATGCTGCCCACCGGCAGCGTGGGCGCGCGGTGGGGCACGGCATCGGGCAAGTGGAACCTGAAGCTGGAAGACGAGGTGTCTGGAGCCTCGATCCACCCGGCGCTCACGTTTGTCGGTTCGGGCGATAGCGTCCCGCTCGTGGCGTTCGACGATTTCGGCGCCGGCCGCGTGCGGCTGCGCGGCGTGCCGGCGCGCCGTCTGCACCTGCGCGACGGCTCGACGGCGCTCGTCACCACCGTCTACGACCTGCTCATGGCGCAGTACGGGGTCGACCGCGATCTCCCGGGCGACTACCCGAAGAACGACGACGACATCGCGCCGTACACGCCGGCCTGGGCGGAGCACTACACCGGCGTGAGCCGCGACACGCTGATCCGGTTCGCGCGCGAATGGGGCGAGACGGCGGAGCGCACCGGCGGCCGCTGCCTGGTCCTGATCGGCGCCGGCGTCAACCACTGGTACCACGCCAACCTGATGTACCGCGCGGCCATCCACGCGCTGATGTTCTGCGGCTGCGTCGGTGTGAACGGCGGCGGGCTCGGCCACTACGTCGGGCAGGAGAAGCTCTCGCCGATGGAGTCGTGGGCGTCGATCGCGTTCGCCCGCGACTGGTCGCCGGCGCCGCGGCTGCAGAATTCGCCGAGCTGGCACTACGTGCACAGCGATCAGTGGCGCTACGAGAAGTCGTTCACCGACTACCACACCGTCCCGCACGGCCAGCCGCCGGGGTCGCTGGCGGCCGGCCACACCATCGACGTCCAGGCGCGCGCGGTGCGGAACGGCTGGCTGCCCTTCTACCCACAGTTCAACCGCAACCCGCTCGACATCGTCGTCGACGCCGAATCGTCGGGCGCGTCCACGCCGGAGGCGGTCGTCGCGCACGTGGTCGAGTCACTGCAGCGTCGCGCATTGCACTTCGCGGTCGAGGATCCGGACGCGCCGGAGAACTGGCCGCGCCTGTGGTTCATCTGGCGGGGCAACGCGCTCATGGCCAGCGCCAAGGGGCACGAGTACTTCCTGCGCCATTACCTGGGGACGCACGACAACGCCGTCGCCGAGGACCTGGCCCGCGAGTCGGTGCGGGAGGTGAAATGGCACGAGCGGGCGCCCCAGGGGAAGATGGACCTGGTCGTCGACCTCAATTTCCGCATGGACTCGTCGGCGCTCTACTCCGACATCGTCCTGCCGGCGGCGACGTGGTACGAGAAGTCGGACCTGAACTCGACCGACCTGCATACGTTCATCCATCCGCTCTCCGCCGCGGTGCCGCCGTGCTGGGAGTCGAAGAGCGACTGGGACATCTTCAAGGCGATTGCCGCGCGGTTCTCGGAACTCGCGGCGCAGCACTTCCCCGAGCCGGTCCGCGACATCGTGGCGTCGCCGCTGGCGCACGATACGCCCGCCGAAATCGCGCAGCCCGCGATCCGCGACTGGATCGCCGGCGCGGCGCCGGCGATACCGGGCAAGACCCTGCCGAACCTGCGCGTCGTCACGCGCGACTACCGGAGCGTCTACAACCAGTTCGTGGCGTTCGGGCCGCTGGTACGGTCCGGCGGGCTGGGCGCGCACGGGACGCAGTACGCCGTCGACGACGTCTACGACGAGGCGCTCGCCTCGATGCCGACCGTCGAGGTGAACGGCCAGCGTCATCCGTCGCTGCAGCAGGCCGAGCAGGTCTGCGACGTCATCCTCAGGTTCGCGACGGTGACCAACGGCGAGCTCGCGTACCGCTCCTACTGCAACATGGAGAAAAAGGTCGGGCTGCCGCTCGCCGATCTCGCCGCAGGGCGCCGCGGCGCGCGCGTCAGCTACGCGGAGCTGCAGGCCCAGCCGCGACGCATTGGCAACAGCCCGATGTGGAGCGGGCTCATCGAGAACGGCCGGCCGTACGCGCCGTTCACCTACAACGTCGAGCGGCTGGTGCCGTGGCGGACGCTGACCGGCCGCCAGCATTTTTACCTCGATCACCCGGGCTACCTGCAGTTCGGCGAGCACCTGCCGACCTACAAGCCGAAGCCTCTGCCCGCCGAGCACGCCGACCTGCGGGTCACGGTCCCGGACGGCCCGGCGCTGACGCTCAACATCCTCACGCCGCACGGGAAGTGGCACATCCACTCGACCTACGGCGACAACGCGGCGATGACCACGCTCTCGCGCGGGGTGGAGCCGCTGTGGCTGAACGATGCCGACGCCGAGGCGATCGGGGTCGCCGACAACGACTGGGTCGAGATCTACAACGACCACGGCGTGTCGGTGACGCGGGCGGCGGTCAGCACGCGCATCCCGCGGGGCGTGTGCTTCCAGGGCCATGCGCCGGAACGCACGCTCGCGGTACCACGGTCGCCCGCACGCGGTTACCGGCGCGCGGGCAGCCACAACAGCACCAACCGCACACGCCTCAAGCCGAACCTGATGGTCGGCGGCTACGGGCCGTTCACCTACCACTTCAACTACTGGGGTCCGGTCGGGTGCAACCGCGACACGTCGGTGCTGGTGCGGAAGCTCCCGGACCTGCAATGGTGACCCCAACGAGGCGTGCGATGGACGTGCGAAGCCAGATCGCCACGGTTTTTCACCTGGACAAGTGCCTCGGCTGCCACACCTGCAGCGTCGCCTGCAAGAACCTGTGGACCGACCGCAGCGGCGCCGAATACATGTGGTGGAACAACGTCGAGACCAAGCCAGGCACCGGCTACCCGACGCGCTGGGAGGACCAGGAGGAGTACGCCGGCGGGTGGGAACTGCACCGCGACCGCCTGCGGCTGAAATCGACCGGCAGGGGGCGGATCGTGGCGACGATCTTCCACAACCCGCACATGCCGACCATCGACGAGTACTACGAGCCGTGGACCTACGACTACGAGACGCTCTTCACGGCGCCGCCAGGTGACGACCAGCCGGTGGCGCGGCCGGTGTCACTGCTCACGGGCCGCCCGATGGATCCGGAGGCCGGACCCAACTGGGACGACGATCTCGGAGGGTCGCCGGTCTACGCGGAAAACGATCCGAACCTGGCGGCGTTGACCGATGCGGAGCGGCAGCAGCTCTTCGCCGTCGAGCGCATGGTGCTGTTCTACCTGCCGCGGATCTGCAACCACTGCCTGAACCCCGCGTGCGTCGCCGCCTGCCCGTCGGGGGCGATCTACAAGCGCGGCGAGGACGGGGTGGTCCTCGTGGACCAGAACCGCTGCCGCGCCTGGCGCGCATGCGTGGCGGCGTGCCCGTACAAGAAGACCTTCTACAACTGGGCGGCCGGGAAGTCCGAGAAGTGCATCCTCTGCTACCCGCGCGTCGAAAGCGGCCAGGCGCCGGCCTGCTGTCACAGCTGCGTGGGCCGCATCCGCTACGCCGGGGTCCTGTTGTACGACGCGTCGCGCATTGTCGAGGCCGCGTCGGCGCCGCAGGAGCGGCTGCTCGAGGCGCTGCGCGAGATCATCCTCGACCCGCGCGACCCGCAGGCCGTCGCGGCGGCTGAGGAGGCGGGCGTCCCGGCGAGCACCATCGAGGCGGCCCAGGCCTCGCCCGTCTACCGCTTCGTGCGCGAGTGGAAGCTCGCGCTGCCGCTCCATCCCGAGTTCCGCACGCTGCCGACGCTGTTCTACGTGCCGCCGCTCTCGCCGGTCCTCGCGACCGTTCGCGACGGCATCGCCCGCAACGCCGACGCCGGGCTGTTCGACGGCGACGGCACGGCGCGCGTGCCGGTGCGGTTCCTTGCCTCGCTGTTCAGTGCCGGGGTCGAGGAGCCGGTCCGCTACGCTCTGCGCAAGCAGCAGGCGGTGCGTGCCTACCGGCGCGCAATAGCCGTCGGCGACGTCCACGCGGCGTCCGCACGCGAGCTGCTGGCGTCGGCCGACTGCAGCGAAGCCCAGGCCGACGCGATTCATGCCCTGACCTCGCTCTGCCGCGCGGGCGATCGGTTCGTGCTTCCGCCGGCCGCGCGCGAGACGGCGATCGAGCCCCTGCAGGCGCCGCTGGCGCACAAGCAGACCGCGGGCTTCGGGTTCCTGAGCCGTCCGAAGGAGAAGCCGTGACTGCCATGTGGTACGCGCTTGCGCGGCTGGTCGTCTATCCGGACGAGCGCATGCACGATGATGCGCGGGCGATGCTCGCGGCCGCGCACGAGACGCCCGGTGCCGCCGCGGCCTCGGAGTTCCTCGCCGTGACCGGGCCGATGCGGACGGCGGATCTCCAGGAGGAGTACACGGCGGCGTTCGACTTCGATCCGGGGTGCACGCTCGACCTGGGCTGGCACCTCTACGGCGAGTCCCCCAAGCGTGGCGCGCTGCTGGCGACCCTGCGCGAGGACATGCACCGCGCCGGCATTCCGCAATCGCCCGAGCTGCCCGATCACCTGACCCAGGTGCTCGAGCTGGTCGCCCGCGAACCGGAAGAGCGGGCGGCGCCGCTCGCCGAGCTCTTCCTGCCGGCGGTGGGGGCAATCGAAAGGCGTCTGGCAAAGCGCGGCAGCCCGTATGCGCACGTGCTCGCCGCTGTGTACGCCGAGCTCGCGGCGCTGAGGGAACACGCGACCGCCGCACACAGGTGATGCGATGGGCCCAGTCGATCTGTTGCTGTTGGTGGTGCTTCCGTACGTGGCGGTGACGCTCTGCGTGAGCGCCGGAATCGAGCGCTATCGCCGCCACGGCTTCTCGTTCACCAGCCACTCGAGCCAGTTCCTCGAGAACCGCCTGCACTTCTGGGCGCTGGTGCCGTTCCACGCCGGCATCCTGCTCGTGCTGGCCGGCCACGTCGTCGCATTCCTCGTGCCGCGCGGCGTGCTGGCGTGGAACGCCGTGCCGGCGCGGCTGCTCGTCCTCGAGACCGTCGCGCTCACCGGCGGGCTGCTCGCCCTCGGCGGCCTCGGCGCCGCGATCGTCCGACGGGCGATGGTGCCCGCGATCCGGCGGTCGACGACGCTGTTCGACTGGGCAGTATTCGCGCTGCTGCTCGCTCAGATCGGAACGGGCGTGGCGATGGCCGTCCTCTATCCGTGGGGCTCGTCCTGGTACGCGACGGCAGCCGTTCCCTACCTCCGATCGCTGTTCGTCCTGCAGCCGGACGCGGCGCTCGTCGCCGCCATGCCCTCGCTCGTGCGGTGGCACGTCGTCCTCGCCTGGCTGTTCGTCGGCGTGTTCTCGATCAGCCGGCTCGTGCACATAGTTGCGGTGCCGAACCAGTATCTGTGGCGCGCGCCGCAGGTGGTCCGCTGGGTCAGGCGGCCGGCCGCGGCCGCCGGGAGGAAGTCGTGAATCCTGATGAAGTGGTGGTGGTCAGGGGCAACCCGCGCGTCGGCCTGGCGGGCGCGACGATCGGGTTCTTCGTCGGCTTCGGGGCGGTCGCGCTCTTCGGGCCGACGGCGATGCGCTTCCGCGATGCGATGGAGCTCAGCCCGATGGCGCTCGGCTTCCTCGTCGCCATGCCGGCGCTCTCCGGATCGCTGCTCCGCATCCCCTTTTCGGCGTGGGTGGACACGACAGGCGGCCGCAAGCCGTTCCTCGTCCTGCTCGGGCTGTCGATCGTGGGCATGCTCGGCGTCACTGCGATGGTCGCGACGCTCTACCCGGATCGGCTGACTCCCGGCATGTATCCGCTGCTGCTCGTCCTCGGGCTGCTCTGCGGCTGCGGCATCGCGACGTTTTCGGTTGGCATCAGCCAGGTGTCGTACTGGTTCCCGCAGGCGCGGCAGGGGCGAGCGCTGGCGATCTACGCCGGCATCGGCAACCTCGCCCCTGGGGTGTTCTCGCTGCTCCTGCCCATCGCGATCGGCCGGCTCGGCCTGGCCGGCTCGTACGCCGCCTGGCTCGCGTTCCTCGTCGCGGGCACGGCGCTGTACGCCCTGCTCGCGCGAAACGCGTGGTACTTCCAGCTCGTCGACGCCGGCCTGTCGCGCGACGACGCCAAGTTCGAGGCGCGTGCGCTGGGCCAGGAGTTGTTCCCTGCCGGAACGACCCTCGACTCGCTGCGCATCTCCGCGAGCGCATGGCAGACCTGGGCGCTCGTCGCCGTGTACTTCACCACCTTCGGCGGGTTCGTCGCGCTGACGGCGTGGCTGCCGACCTACTGGGCATCGGCGTTTGGCTTCTCGGTGGTCATGGCCGGCGTGCTCACCGCGGTGTACTCCCTGCTCGCATCGTGCATCCGGATCGCCGGCGGGGTGATGGCCGACCGGTTGTACCAAGGCGGCTACAACACCAGCATCCTGGCGCTGTTCATCATGCTCTCGGGAGCGCTGGTGATGACCACGGCGCGCGAATACGAGCTGGCCATCCCGGGCATCGTGCTGCTGGCGATCGGGATGGGCGTCTGCAACGCCGCGGTGTTCAAGGTGGTGCCGCAGGTCGTGCCGCAGGCGGTCGGCGGCGCGGCGGGATGGGTCGGCGGGCTTGGCGCGTTCGGCGGGTTCGCGATTCCGCCCGCCATGGCGTTCGCGGTGCGCGATCTCGGCGATCGCGGCTACGCGATCGGGTTCGTGGTCTTCATCTTCCTCGCGCTCGTGTCACTCGCCGTCTCGTGGGTGCTGAAGTACGACACGAAGGCCGTCGTCGCACCGCTCGCTCCGCCATCGGGCCTGCCGCCGACGGGCCCTCCGACTCTCTCACCCGAGATGTTGCGCAAGAGCTGACCGCCGCGGTTATAGTGACGGCCGGAGGTCAAACCTATGCGGTTCTCACGTCTCGCGTTACCCGCGGTCTGGCTGTTCGTTGCCGTCGCCGGAAGGGCTGCCGCCGATCCGCGCGCCTTGCAGGAGCCCGCTCCGCCGAAGCCCGGCCCCGAACACGAAGTCCTCAAGTTGGAGGAAGGCACCTGGGACGCCACCATCGAGTTCATGCCGGGATCCGGCGTGCCCGCCTCGAAGGGAGTCGAGGTGGCCACGATCGGCTGCGGCGGCCTCTGCCTGATCACGGACTTCAAGGGCGAGACCATGCCCGGTGTCGCGTTCCATGGTCATGGCATCAGCACATGGGACCCGACGAAGAAGAAGTACGTCGGCAGCTGGACCGATTCGATGTCGCAGGGCCTGTCGTTCAGCGAAGTCACGTGGGACGCGGCGGCGAAGAGGTCAACCGGGACGACCGACGCGGCCGACCTGACCGGAAAGATGGTCAAGATGAAGGCGGTCACGGAGCACAAGCAGGACGGAGCGCGCGTGTTCACGCTGCAGGGCCCGGGCCCCGACGGAAAAGAGACCATCATCATGCGGATCAGCTACACGCGCCGCAAGTAACCGGCGACACTCGGCGTTTCGCGTGGGCCTACCGGAACAGCCGAGTGTCCGTCCTCGCCAGTCAACCAGGAGGGCCGCTGTCCGCTACTATGGAGGGCATGGCCCTCGACGAACGAGCCTTCTTCACCGAAAAGCCCGAGAACCGTCCGGGCCGTTATCAGTGCCCGAAGTGCAAGCGCACCGGAGACTACAACATCCGCTGGGTGCGCCGGACGAAGAAGGACCGGCCGCCGGCCGGAGCCGACGACGCCGATCGCGCCCGGTTCGCGAAGCTTCGCGACTACCTGTTGCGGGTGGATGACGAGGTCACCTGCAAGACATGCGGGAAGAAGTTCGAGATCCCCTCGCAGCACTCGCTGCTCTTCGTCGACCAGGTGGCCGGCCTCCCCAATGAGGAAGAGCTCGAGCGGGAGATCGCCGAGGCGTCGGGCGAACCCGAAGCTCCCCCGCCACCTGCCAGGCCGACGCTGCCGGCGCGTTTCACACGCAAGTCGACTGGCTGGAAATAGGGCTCGCGGCAGCTGGGCCGGGCTGGTTCGGCGGTGGGCTTTCCGGCTCATGAGGGTCTGTGACAAAGACAAATTGATGAGCTTTAGCCCGCCTCAGGCATCGAAGATGCACAAAGGGTCGCTGCAGCGCCGTTTGCGGTGATTCGGACCCGAAAAGAACCGCAACACGGGCGACATTCGTCCCGTACTTAGGCGGAAACCGGTCCGCAGCTCATCGGTACGGCGTTTGTATGGTTGAGCTACAGCCGGCCGGTCTGCCCCGGCGCGATGCCCGCCCTTGTTCGCCGCTCTCACGTACGGCGCAGGTGCGGCCGATAGATCTACGGGGCGAGGAGGCAGCCTATGGTCAGGAACAGAGCCGAACAGCGTGTGGGTGATCGCCGGTTCGGCCGGGGCGGCGGCCGGCGGGCAAGTGACCGGCCAGCCCGACACACCACGCCGCAATGCCCGGCCTGCCACAGGGCAGGTACGGCACTGCAGGCGGGCGAGGCGGAAGGCGGCTGGTGGTTCGTGTGCACGGTCTGCGACCACCTCTGGGACCAGCGCAGCCGCGTTTCGGTGAGCCAGCACGCGACCGCGTAGACACCGGCAATCGCAGGTTGCCGGCGCGCTGACTCGCCCGCGCGCCCGCGCGGGCGAGCGCGCTCCTTCCGTCGACGCTATCCGAGCGCCACGTCCAGCACCATCATGATCGCGAAGCCGATCATTGCGCCAAAGGTCGCGACGTCCGTGTGATCACCCGCCTGTGACTCGGGGATGACCTCCTCGACCACGACGAAGATCATCGCGCCGGCGGCGAACGCCAGCGCGTACGGCAGGATCGGCCGCATCACCAGCACCGCGGCGGCGCCGAGCACGCCGGCGATCGGCTCGACCCACGCCGACAGCTGCCCGTAGTAGACGGCGCGCCCGCGCGACATCCCCTCGCGCCGCAGCGGCACCGACACCGCCGTGCCCTCGGGAAGGTTCTGCAACCCGATGCCCAGGGCCAGGGCGATCGCCGCGCTCAGCGTGGGGCTCTCGAATCCTGCCTGCACGGCGCCGAACGCGATGCCCACGGCGAGGCCTTCGGGGATGTTGTGCAGGATGATCGCGAGCACCAGCAGCGCCGTGCCACGCAGGTTCGTCTTGACGCCTTCGACCGAGCTCGGCGGCGCGAACAGGTGAACGTGCGGCAGCAGGTAGTCCGCGACGCGCATCGACGCGGCGCCGAGGAGAAAGCCGACGAGCGGCGGAACCCACTCGACGAGGCCCATTTCCGCCGACATGGAGATGGACGGCGCGAGCAGCGACCAGAACGATGCGGCAATCATCACTCCGGCAGTGAAGCCGAGCGACGCGTCCAGCAACCGGCGGTTCAGCTGCCGGAACAGGAACACGGCGGCGGCGCCGATTGCGGTCATGCCCCACGTGAACAGCGTGGCGAGAAGCGCCTGCACGATCGGGCTCAGGCCCGCGAACCACTCGGACACAGCTCATGCTACCGCAGTCGAACGACCGGTTCAGCTTGCGGACCAAACCCGCCGTCCCCGGCCGCGGTGCTACTATCCGCCGATGCGCTCCCTGCTGGCGGCCCTTCTTCTCGCGGCGCTCGCCGCCGTTCCCGTCTCGAACGCCGACCGGCCGAACATCATCTTCATCATGTCCGACGATCACGCGGCGCACGCGATCGGCGCCTACGGGTCGCGCGTGAACGAGACGCCGCACCTGGATCGGCTGGCGCGCGAGGGCGCGATCCTGACGAACACGTTCGTCACCAACTCCATCTGCACGCCGAGCCGCGCGGCGATTCTCACCGGCCAGTACTCGCACCTCAACGGCGTCACGATGTTCAACCGCTTCGACAGCTCGCGCACGACCGTCGCGCGCCTGCTCCAGGCGGGCGGATACCACACCGGCATGATCGGCAAATGGCACTTGGGGAGCGATCCGGCCGGATTCGACTACTGGCAGATCCTGCCCGGACAGGGCGCCTACGTGAACCCGGTGTTCTACACCGCGACCGACGAGCAGACGTTCGCCGGCCGCTACGTGACCGACGTCATTACCGAGCTGGGCATCGACTTCATCCGCAGGCGACCGCGCGACAAACCGTTCTTCCTGATGCTCCACCACAAGGCGCCGCACCGCTCGTGGGAACCGAACGAGACCTACCGGAAGCAGTTCGCGGGGCGCTGGATCCCCGAGCCGGCGACGTTCTGGGACCGCTACGACACGCGCACCGACGCGCTGCGCGAGAACGAGCAGCGTGTCGCCGACGACCTCGACAATCGCGACCTGAAGCTGCCGGCCCCGGCGGACCTCTCCGGGCTGGCGCTGAACAAGTGGTTCGCGATCAAGCCGGAGAAGGTCACTACCGTCGTCGGCGGGCGCACGGTGACGCTCGAGGGCGAGGCACTGGCGCGCTGGAAATACCAGCGATATATGCAGGACTACCTGGGGACGGTGCAGTCGGTGGACGATTCGGTCGGTCGGGTGCTCGAGTTCCTCGATGCCAACGGGCTCGAGAAGAACACCATGGTGATCTATACGAGCGACCAGGGGTTCTTCCTCGGCGACCACGGACTGTACGACAAGCGATTCATGTATGAGGAGTCGCTCCGGATGCCGTTCCTCGTGCGCTGGCCGGCCGGGATCAAGGCGGGGGCGCGCAGCGATGCGATCGCCCTCAACGTCGATTTCGCCCCGACCTTCCTCGACGCCGCCGGGCTGAAGGTGCCCGCGGACGTGCAGGGACGCAGCCTGCTGCCGGTCCTTTTGGGGCGCACGCCGCGCGACTGGCGGGCGGCGATGTACTATCGCTACTACCACGATCCGGGCCACCACAACACGCGCGCGCATTACGGCGTCCGCACCCGCACACACAAGCTGATCTACTACTGGAAGAAGGACCAGTGGGAGCTGTTCGACCTGGTGAACGACCCGTCGGAACTGCACAACCTCTACGGTCAGCTGGGCCACGAACAGATCACGGCGACGCTGAAGGCCGAGCTCGCACGCGTGAAGAAGGAGGCGCGCGACGACGATCAGCTTGCGAATGAGACCCTGCCGGACGGCGTCGACGGGCCGCCGGCGAAGTTGCGCGGCAAGTGATTCGGACGTCGCCTGCTTCGCGGAACCGCCGTTTCACCCACCCGATGCGGACCTCACCAGCCGGAATCCCAGGTTCGACGATCCGGTGCTGATCTCCGACTTGCCGCGGCTGCCCACGAGGAAGCGTTGACAGTACTCGCTGCTGCAGAGGAACGACCCGCCGCGCGTTACGCGCTTGCGTACGGCTGGTTCGTCCGGGTCGAAACTCGAGTCGGGCCCCCGAGGGTCGCGTGTAGCGACGTCTGGATCCGCGAAGGTGCTGTAGTAGTCGGGCCGGTACCAGTCCGCACACCACTGCCACACGTTACCGCCGATGTCGTACAGGCCGTACCCGTTCGGTGGGAACGCCGTCACCGGCGACGTCCTGTAGTACCCGTCCTCGCGCGTGTTCGTGTCCGGGAAGCTTCCCTCCCACACGTTCGCCACGGCCTTTCCACCCGGCTTGAGGTCGTTCCCCCACGCGTATCGCGCCCGATCCAGGCCCCCGCGCGCCGCGAACTCGAACTCCGCTTCCGTCGGCAGGCGCTTGCCGGTCCATTGGGCAAACGCGTTCACGTCCTCCCACGCGACGTGCACGACCGGATGGCTGCCGCGGCCCTTGAGGTCGGTCGATCGACCTTCCGGATGTCTCCAGCTCGCGCCCGGCAGGTAGCTCCACCACTGGGTGTAGTCGCGCAGCGACACGGGGTGGTTCGGTGGCGTGAACACCACCGCGCCGGGCTGCAGCTTGTCGAGCGGCACACCGGGGAAGTCGGCGGGATCGGGCCGGCGCTCGGCGACGGTCGCGTAGCCGGTCGCCTTCACGAAGGCCGCGAACTGATCGTTGGTCACCGGTGTCGCGTCCATCCAGAACCCGCTGACCGAGACGAGATGGACCGGCCGCGCGTCCGGCATGTCGCAATCGTCGCACCCCATCCAGAACTCGCCGCCGGGAATCCACGTCATGCCGGCGGGCGCAGGGCCCGACGCCGCGGCGCGGCTGATCGCGGGCGTGCGCCGGCCCTCGCGTGCGCCGGTGGCATTCGACCGCTGGTGCGCGGCATGCGGATCGGCGTCACGCCGTGCGGCTTGCGTCGCGTCTGGCGCAGGCTCGGGCGAGCGGCAGGCCGCGGCGACGCCACAGGAGCCGGCGACTAGAACGAGGAAGAGGCTGATCCGGGTAGCGCTGGTCACGATTCGATCCGGAAGCGGTTATCCTACGCCGAACGAACCCCGATGGCGACACTGCTGCGCCTTGCCATTCTCGCCACGGCCGCCGTACTGACCGCAGCCGCCGGCGGCCAGCCGCGTTCACCGGCCCGTCCCAACATCCTGGTCATCCTCGCGGATGACTGGTCCTATCCCCATGCGGGAACCTACGGCGACGTGGTGGTGAGGACCCCGGCCTTCGACCGGATCGCTCGCGAGGGCGTGCTGTTCACGCACGCGTTCGCCGCCTCGCCATCGTGCACACCCTCGCGCGCGTCGCTGCTCACCGGTCGCGCCGTGCACCAGCTCGCCGAGGGCGGCAATCTCTGGGGTTTCCTGCCGGCGCGCTTCGAGACGTATCCGGATCGGCTGGAAGCCGCCGGGTACTTCATCGGCTACACGCGCAAGGGATGGGGGCCGGGGAACTTCAAAGCCGGCGGACGCGCACGCAATCCCGCGGGACCGCAGTTTGCCTCCTTCGCGGAGTTCCTCGAGCAGGCGCCGAAGGGGCGCCCATTCTGCTTCTGGTTCGGCTCTACCGATCCGCACCGCCCGTACGAGCAGGGCGCCGGTGCGCGGGCGGGGCTGTCCGCGGCGGACGTCGAGGTGCCGCCGTTCCTGCCGGACACGCCCGAGGTGCGCGGGGACATCCTCGACTACTACGCCAGGGTAGAACGGCTCGATCGGGAGGCCGGGGAGGTCATCCAGGCGCTCGAAGCCGCCGGGCAGCTGGACCGCACGCTTGTCGTCTTCACCTCGGACAACGGGATGCCGTTCCCGCGTGCGAAGGCGAACCTGTACGACGGCGGCACGCGGGTACCGCTCGCGATCCGGTTCCCCGGCCGCGTGACGCCGGGCCGGACGCTTACCGACCTCGTCGTCCTTACCGACCTCGCGCCGACGCTGCTCGAGGCGGCCGGCGCAACGCCGATCGCGGGGATGACCGGACGCAGCCTGCTGCCGCTTCTCGCGGGAAAGCAGCAGCGCGGCCGCGATCGAGCGTTCCTCGAGCGCGAGCGTCACGCGCAGGTGCGCCGCGGCGACCTCTCGTATCCGTCGCGCGCGGTGAGGACGAAGGAGTTCCTCTACATCCGGAACCTGCGGCCGGACCGCTGGCCGGCCGGCGACCCCGAGAGGTATTTCGCGGTCGGCGACTTCGGCGACATCGACGGCGGCCCGGCCAAGGACCTGCTGCTGTCGCGGCGCTCGGATCCCGCGATCGCCTTGTTCGTCGCGCTCGCGACGGCGAAGCGGCCTGCCGAGGAGCTCTATGACTTGAAGGCCGATCCGGCCCAGCTGCGCAACGTCGCGGCCGACCCGAAATACGCGACCGCGAGGGTCCGCCTCCGCCGGGCGCTCGACGTGTGGATGCGCGATACCGCCGATCCGCGTTTCGGCTCGGACGACGATCGGTGGGACAGGTATCCGTACTTCGGAAAGGCGGGCGGGTAAACGGCGGATCAGGCCGAACCTGGTCATCTACCGGCTCGCACCACCTGGCAATCGGGAGCGCGCAGATTGTTCGGTGCGTCCAGCCCGTGCGGGCGCGCCGGCGACGTTGCCCCGTCGGACACGCCGATCCGCTTGTTGACCAGCAGCACTTCGTAGGCCCAGGACGGAAATGGCTCGAGGCCCTGCCAGCAGCTGAAGTTGTTGAAGTGCAGGTGGGCGATGTGAAAGAACTGCTTCAGCCGGCGGACGACGGTGATGAACCGGGGGTCCGAAGTGCCGTGCAGCTCGAGTATGAGCTGGTCGATGCGCTCGAGCACGCCATCCGGCGCGGTGGCCAGCGCATCCCACTCCGCGCCCTCCACATCCATCTTCATCACCACCCGCGCCGTCGCGTGCCCGTTGGCGGCGAGCTGCCGCTCCAGCGTGTCGAAGCGGCGACCCTCGGGGTCGGTCGTCGTGCGGCCGTCGACGCACTCCTCGTGGAACCGCGTGTCGGCGGCGCACGACGGCCGATCGAGATCGAAGCAGTCGTACTGGTGCACGGGGACGCCGCGCCGGCCTGACACGTCGCAGCCCCACTGGTCGTAACCGGCAATCCCGTACGAGTACCCGGCTGCGATCTCCCCGAGCAGGTTGGCGCACACCAGGTAGCCGCCGTCGTTCGGCTCGCCGAAGCGGACCAGCTCGCAGTTGGCGAGCCGTACAGGTTGCAGTTCGGCGAAGAGCTCGCGACGGATGGCGGTGGCCGCCTCCCCGGCCGGTTCGGGAAAGATCGGCGAAAGGTACATCGGCCGGTTCCGCCGCTGGATCATCACGAACAGGATGGCGAGGAGAACGAGAACGGCGAGGACGGCGACCCGGCGCCGCCCGCGCCGGGCGGCACCGGATCCGGGGGTCACGGGATGCTCAACCATGCGGCCTATTTTGCCGCACCCTCGGCGATCTCGAGACGGCGGCCTTTCGACGCCGGCGGCGCCGGCATCCGGATCTCGAGGACGCCATCCCGGAACGTTGCCTTGGCCTGGTCGGTCATGGCACCTTCCGGCAGCGGAACTACCCGGCAGAAGCTGCCATAGGTGCGCTCGCTGCGATAGAACCCCTCGCGCTCCTCCTCGTGCTCGCGCTTGCGCTCGCCCTGGATGGTGACGGCGTCATCGCTGACGTCGACCGTGACCTCGTCCCTCTTGAGACCCGGCAGGTCCGCCCTGATCGTCAGCTCGTTGTTCTTGTGGAAGACCTCGACGGCGGGCGCCCAGTTCATCGCGCTCCTCTCGCTCCAGGGCGCGGCCGCCCCCCGCCGGCCGAACCCGAAGTCGTCGAACATCCGCTCCATCTCATCGGCGAGCCGCTGCAGCGACCGCATCGGGCGGAGGTCCGCATCGAACCATCGGGTCAGGCCCTGCCGCCGTTCCTCGCGCGTCGGGCCCGACGTCATCGCTGTATTTCTTTCCGCCATGGCTGCACCTCCCTCGTTCGTTCGTTGGACCTGCATGGCTGAACCCGAGGGGAAGTGCAAACCGCGAGCCTCGCCCGGCTACCGACCAGCCGTATCGAAGAGCCCGCTTACCGATCGGCCGACGTGGATGCGGCGGATTGCCTCGGCGAGGAGCGGAGCAACCGATAGCACCGTCATGTTCAGCAGGCGCTTCTCCGGCGGGATGGGCACCGTGTCGGTCGTCACGATCTCCGCCACGTCATGCTGCGCGCGCAGCCGCTCCATCGCCATGCCGGTGAACAGCCCGTGCGTGCAGGCGACGGCGATGCGCTTCACACGCTTCCGGCGCAGCTTCGCCAGGATCTCGACGATGGTGCCGGCGTTGGCGATCTCGTCGTCGAGGACGATCACGTTCTTTCCGGCGACCTCGCCGACGAGGGCGTCGATGAAGACCCGGTCGTCGCTCAGCCGCTTCTTGCTGCCGGCGGCCACCGGCAGCCCGAGCATGCGCGCGAGGTGCGACGCGTCCTTCGCGTTGCCGAGGTCGGGCGAGACGACCACGGTGTTGACCACGCCGCTCCGGCGGAAATGGGCGGCAAGCACCTTGAGCGCGTTCATGTGATCGACCGGCACGCTGAAGAAACCGTGCACCTGCGGCGAATGCAGCGTCATGGTCAGCACGCGGTTGGCGCCCGCCGTGGACAGCAAGTCGGCGACCAGCCTCGCCGCGATGGAGATTCGCGGCGCGTCCTTCTTGTCGGAGCGGGCGTAGGCGTAGTGCGGGATCACCGCGGTGATGCGCGCCGCCGAGGCGCCGCGCGCGGCGTCGAGCATCAGCAGCAGCTCCATGAGGTGCTCCTGCACCGGCGGAGAGAGCGGCTGGATGACGAACACGTCCGCCTCGCGGCAGTTCGCTTCGAGCTGCACGCCCAGGCAGTCGTTGCTGAACCGCGACGTGGTCGACGGGCTCAGTTTGGTTTTGAGACGGCGGCAGATCGCCCGGGCCAGCTCGGCATGAGCGCTGCCGCTGAACACGACGATGGGGTTCATGTCAGTGGATGCGGGCAGTTCGTCCGGCCGCAATTCGCAATTATAGAGGGGCAACGTGGTCGACGTCTGCACGGCTGGGCTGGATGAATACGTCGGCGGCCTCCGCGAACGCATTCCTGGACTCTTGGTCGACCAGGGCGGCGAGCCTGGTTCCCAACGCCTCCCAGGCGGCCGGCGATGGATTCAGCACTCGTCCGCGGCGGACATACGGTGACAAGACCTGGCGCTCCAGCGTGCGCCGATCTCTGGCGCCTCCCGCGCCGGCTCGAAGCTCTGCTGCCACGACGGTACTGAGATAGAGTCCAGGTGCAGCCCTGGCGCAGAACTCGGCGAACGCCGCCGCTTCCTCATCCGAGCGAGAGGCATCGACAAAGCAGTTCGTGTCGAGGACGAATTTGCGGCCAGCGGTGGTGGACACTCGTCAATCGATGCGCGACAGCTTGAGGCCGGAGAGCGCCCGCGCCCCGCGCATGCGCTCCTTCCGGAAGCCGACCAGATCGAGCGCCATTTCTACTGCCTCGCGCTCGCTCGACGCTCCGAGTGACGCTCTCGCCTCGTCGAGGAGACGTGGATCGAGCCAGAACGCCTTGCGAACCTTTCCCACCCGCGTTGCGCGCGGACCGGAGGTGGTGACTCGGGATCGAGGCGAGCGTCGACCAGTCTTCGAACCGCGGCGGGTTGATGTCGTCGGCACATATCCTCGTTTTCGTACGCCACTGAACAGCATGCCGTACGTACGCCGATCGCAGTATCGATGCTGGCTTTTTGACGCGTAGAACGCCAGGCTATCGCTGAGTGCGGCTCACCAGTCTGAATGACTTTCGCAGCTGGCCGGAATCACGGCGCTGAGGAGCGGGATCCTCGGGCCGGAGGCCCCGCCGTCTTCGGTCAGCAGCCGGCGAGCGTCTGCGCCACAATAGGGGCACCGGCGTCCGACCGCCGAACCGCTCGCGGCGGTTCGCCGTCCAATCGGGCCGACCGGAGATCCTTCATGCGCATCCTCGCAACCGGCATCGACTATTCGACCGGCGGGCCGCTCATCACCCCCCTCGACGAGCAGGCGTTCGGCGAGGCGGTGCAGCAGGCGCTCGTCCGCAATGCCGACGAACTTCGCCGCACGACGCGGGCGAGCACCGCGGCCACGACCTACCGCGGCGAGGTCGAACGCGAGCGTACGGTGGATCTGGGCGATCCCAAGGCAGCGGGGTGGACGTTCCTCCTCAACGCCAAAGATCCGCAGCGCACCCTGCTCGTCGAGGCGCTGCGCCCGCTCGCGGTGCATCGCGGCATGGAGGACCCGGCCTCGCCGCTGCTCTTCAACGGCGAGCCCGAGGAGGAGTGGAGCGAGTGGCTGCAGGAGCAGTACTTCGCCCCGGAGCTGGAGGGCAGGAAGAGCCCGCACTACATCCTGATCGCGGGCGGGCCCGCCCAGGTGCCCTTCCACTTCCAGGCGCTGCTCGACAGCGCGGCATCGGTCGGCCGCGTGGAGTTCGACTCGCCGGCCGATGTCTCCGCATACGTCGAGAAGCTGATTCGGCTCGAGAAGGAGTCGTCGCCGGTGGCCGCACGCCAGGCGCTGTTCTTCGCGCCTGACGGCGGTCCGGACGACGCGACCTACTTCAGCCGGCGCTACATGGCGGACCCGCTCGCGAAGTACGTCGAGGCGTCGTGCCGCATACCGACCGCGGCGCTCCTCGGCGACGACGCCGACAAGGAACGGTTTCTGGCGAGCGCGTTGAAGGAGCGCCCGGCGCTGGTGTATATCGCCTCGCACGGCCTCGGCGCGCCGAACGAGAGCCCCGATGTGCAGCGGGACTTCAACGGGGCGATCTGCTGCCAGCACGGAATGAACGACCCGATCGAGGACTGGCTCGTGAGCGCCGACGACGTGCCGCCCGACGCGGCGTTCTTCGAGGGATCGATCGTGTTCCTGTTCGCGTGCTTCGGCTACGGCACCCCGGCCGAGAGCGACGTGCTGCACTGGCTGGGCGAAGGCAAGGTCAAGGTGAACGCCGCGGCGGACTTCGTCGCCGCGCTGCCGAAGGCGCTGCTCGCGCACCCGCGAGGACCGATCGGGTTCGTCGGCCACGTGGACACCGCGTGGCTCCACGGGTTCAACGATCCCGAGAGTCCGCACCTGCTCGAACGCTGGCACCCGCGGATCGCGCCGTTCAGGAAGGCGGTCGACCTGCTGCTCAAGTGCCAGCCGGCGGGCGTGGCGATGTCCGACATGAACAAGCGCTTCGATCTCGGCAACGCCGTCCTGACGACGACGTTCGACCGGATCAAGCGCGGGAAGCTGACGCCCGGCCCGGAGATGAACGAGCGGCTCGCCAGCGCGTTCATCCAGCGCAGCGACGCGCAGAACTACATGGTGTTCGGCGACCCGGCGGCGCGGCTGCGCATCCCGGACGCGCCCGGGGGGCGTGCGCGGGTCACTTGACGATGTAACCGGACACGGTCAGGTTGATACGCGTGCCCGGCTCCCACGGCGTGCCAGCGTTCGGCCACTGCTGGATTACCGTCCCCGCTCTGGACTTCGACTGTTTGTAGATCACCCCGCCGACCCGGAACCCGGCCTGCTCGATGACCGCCCGCGCCCGGCTCTCCTCCATTCCCTCAACCCGTGGCACCGGTCTACGAGTATCTCGGGGCGAAACCCAGAGGTTGACACGAGACCCCCGCGCCACGGTCGATCCCGCCGCGGGCTGCTGCCTGAGGACTTTCTCCTCGCTCGCCGCCGAACTCCGGACATATTCGATGGAGCCGGTCCCGAGTCCCGCCGCCGATAGCCTCCGTTGAGCGGCCGCGAGCGTCATGCCCGTGACGTTCGGAACCTGAATTGGCGGCGCGTCCTGCGAGCCGCCTCCCCCCTGCCGTGGCCGCAGAACGGTGAGGTTCACTGCGCTTCCGCGCCGCACCCGCGCGCCCGCCGAGGGCGACTGACCGGTGACGGTTGGCGTGGTGACCGGTCTGCTCACGCGCGACTCGATCCCGTAGACGGCATCCTGGTAGGTGACCTCGCCAAGACGCAGCTCGGCGAACACGCCGCCCGCCCCGCCCGGGAGGCGCCGCTTCGCATCTGCCTCCGTCATGCCGATGAAGTTCGGAACATCGACGAGCGGGGTTGGCACCGCCACGGTCATCTCGACCGGGCAGCCCGGGGCAAGCACCGTGTTCGCGTCCGGTCGCTGCTCGAGTACCGTGCCGGGCGCCTGCTGGTCGGTCTCCCGGCGGTTCACACGGCCGCCCACACGCAATCGGCTCTCGCGGATCGCGTCTTCGGCGTCGTCCTGACGCAGGCCGATGAGGCGAGGCACGCGGGCTGGCCTGTCGCCTGGCCCGGCGACCACGAACGAGACCGACGTTCCGGCCGGGACCCGCTGATCCTCCCGCGGCGTCTGCGAGATCACTTCACCGGCGGTCTCGCAGCTCGCCTGCTCGGTGACACCTCCGACCACGAGCCGCCGCTCCTGGATCTTCTCGACCGCGCGACGGCGGTCGTCGCCGACGATGTCGGGCACACTCACCGGCCGCGCCGCCTCCGCCTCGGCAACCTCGAGCCTGATCTCGGCTCCGGGCTTCGCCTTGTCGCCCGCCTCCGGCCGCTGCTTGGTCACGGTGCCAGCCGGCCGATCGCTCCGCCTCCTCTCGACCCGGACCTTGTAGCCGGCCTGGGTGAGCAGCGCCATCGCCTCGGCCTCGGTCCTGGTCACCACGTTCGGGACGATCCCGGGCGTGCTGCCGGGACCGCCCGGACCGGGAACAGCCGAGACCACGAGGTTGACGCTGGCTCCGCGGCCAACGACCGCACCTGCAGCCGGACTCTGTTCGATGACGACGCCGGGGGGTTGTCCGGGTGCGCTCCGCCTCTCGGCGACGGTGCCCTTCAAGCCTGCGTCCGAGAGCTTTCGCTGGGCAGCCTGTTCGTCCAGCTTTCTGACTTCCGGCACCTTGATCGTCGCCGCGCCGCGCAGCGTGGGGATCATCAAGGCGGCCTGCCTGGTCGTCTTCGCGTTCCGCAGCGCGGCCGGCTTCAGCTTCACGTGCGTCTCGAGGTAACGCGCGGCGAGCGTCGGGTTCTCGGTCCGCAGCGCGGAGCCAAGTCGGTAGTAGGCCGCCGGCTCGGTCGGCCGCGCCCTGACGGCGCGCACGTACGTCTCAACGGCTTCTTTCGAGCGGCCCTGGTCGGCGTACACGTCGCCCAGCCCGATAAGCGCGTCCGGCTGGTCAGGATGGTTCTTCAGGCTCGCCCGGTACTGCAGTTCGGCGCTCGCGCGAGCCGCGCGTGCGTTCGAATCGTTTCGCTGCGCCGCCGCGACCTGCCCGAACCCGCGGAACGCGTCGCCCCAGCCGACGGTGGCGAACGCGTAGCGCGGGTAGACGGTGGTGGCGGCTCTGAACGACTGGTCGGCCGCCGCGTACTCCCGCCGCGCGACGTCGAACTGCTGCCGCTCCTGCGCAATCTCGCCGAGCGCGAGGTGCACGTCGCCGACGTTGGCGCGCGCGACGCCCTGCGCTTCCGCGGCTGATGCCGCGGCGGGCGAGCCGGCCGCCTGCTGGTAGGCATCCTCGGCGCGGCGGAGGAACTGCTGGCTCTGGTCGAGGTCGCTCTGGATGTCCGCGCGATCCAGGTAGACGTTGCCGAGCGCGACCAGCGCGGAGGGTGCCTCCCGGTTCACGGCGAGCGCCCGGCGCGTCTGCGCCTCGGCGTCGTCGAGCTGCCCTTTGAGGCGGTACGCTTCCGCCATCCGGGCGAGGAATTCCGCGTCGCTCTGCCGCGCCGGCTGCGTCGCAACTTTCGCGTAGGCCTCGACCCCCTTGGGCCCTTCACCCCAGTCCGTGTAGACGTGGCCGAGCGCCTCGTACCCTCCGACGTCACCGCGGCACAGCGCGCGGTCGCGTGCCTCGCGGAAGGCCTTTCCGCGCTCCTCGGGCGACTCGTATTGCGGAACCACGTGCCTGGCCGAATAGGTTGGCTGGCCCGCGATGATCACCTCGGTCGTCCAGTTCACCGCCGCGCAGGCGCGCTCCTGCGCCCTGATCGGCCGCGCTGCGCCACCCGCGCCGATCACGACCTCCTCCCTCGCCCGCGCGGTGGTCCCACCCTGCGGCGTCCCAAGCCCGACCTGGATCGCGACCGGATCGCGCGACTGCGCGCAGCCCGGCTCGTTGAAGCAGTCCAGGCATTTGATGACGCCCTCGCCCTTGTAGATTCCCGGCTTGACGTTCGCCGGGTCGAACTGGATCTCGATCGCCACCTGCCGGCTCTGTCCGCCCTCGACCTCGATCCGCTGCGCCGAGAAGAGGTGGACCCACGGCAAGGTCTCGGGACCTTCGACGTCGTAGAGATGCGGCTGCTTGCAGCGATTGGCGATCGTGATGGTCCGGCGCGCGCGCTGCGGCCCGGTCGGTGCCACCGCGGGCTGGCCGCCCGCCGGCGGCTGCGCCTGCTGCCCGAACGCGGCGAACACCGGGGCGCCAGACCGGACAGCCGCGCGCACGAGACCGAACTGGAACGGGAGCGCCGGCTCGAACCGGCGCGCCACTGCGGGGGGCGCCTGGACGACGTCGACGACGCCCTCGAGTACCGTGAGGCGCGTTTCCTCCTCGCTGACCCGCACCTCGAACTCCGTCCCCTTGGCCGCCAACGTGGCGCGCGACGTGAGCAGGTCGAAGAATCCCCGCACGTCCGCGAGCAGCCGGCCCAGCGACAGGAAGATCGACCGCTGCCCGCGAACGCTGACCTGGCTGGCCGGCCCGATGATCACCCGGTTGGCCTGCTCCGCGGCGCTCTCGAGCATGATCAGCGTCACCGAGACGTTCACGCCCGTGATCACCTCGTCACCGGCGAAGAGCGAGAGCGAGGGCAACGCCGGAACCACGGTGGCGGCATGGATGACCTTGACCTCGTTGGTCGACGGCTGATCCCGCTTCGCCCCGTTGACGATGATGTTCTCGATGCGCGCGAGCGGCTCCGCCTCGGCTTCCGGCTGGGCCGCGGCAGAGACGGGCGTCGACCCGGCCGTGGCGACCAGCGACAGCGCCACGAGCGCGACGATGGCCGACGACGCGGCGGCGGGATGAGGGTGGGACGCCATGGTCAGGCCTCCTTCGGCGTTCGCGTGACGAACGTCCCCGTTTGTGCCCAGCCGACCATCAGGTACACGAGGAACAGCGCCGCCACGTGATAGCTGATGTCGAGAATCTGCCGCTGCTGCTTATAAACGAAAAACACGACCAGCCCGTACGCCAGGACAACCGCGAGCATCGCCCAGGGGATCTCCATGTGCCCGCGGGCGCGCGCGGTCCCCCTGAACGGGATGGCCAGCCGGGCCCGCCGGCGGACCGCGCGCGTCCTCAGCAGCGCTCCGGTTGCGCCCATTACGAGGATCACGAAGAACTGGACGAGCGGCCGCGCAGGCTGGGTATAGACCTTCCGCAGGATATTGGAGATCGCGCTGGCCTGCAGTTCCACGCCGTAATGCTGATCGCCGGAGGAGACGGCCCAGCGATCGTCCGGCGTCCCATAGCCAATCACCACGATCTTGTCTTTGAACCTCTTCAGGCCCACCGGGTCGTGGGCGTTGCCGAGGATCTCGTGGAACCGGGTCGGCTGGACCTCGTGGCTGTGCGCCACGGCGACGATCATGTCGAGGTCCGCGTCGACGATCGGGATGGCCCTGAGCTCGTTTCGCGAAGCATCGCGCACGCGAACGACCCCGGCCCGCCTGTCGACCGCGGCGGCGAGGCGCGCACCGCTCCTCTCCCGCCGCATGTGCTGCATGACGGTCTGCAGCGACAAGGAGGGCACGACGGCGGCCTCGCGCTGCTCAATCGTCGCCGGCACCTCTTGCGTGAACGGGGCGGCGACCTGTACGCGGCGGGTATCAGGCCGGCCCTTCACGAGGCCCCACCGGTCCTCGATTGCCTCAGCCAGGACGGGCGACATCAGCGGCCTGGGCATCCCGTCATCGAGCTCGAATGCCTCGGTGCCGAGGACGACGGCGGTGCCCGCCCCCGCAGCCTTCCGGATCGCCTCGGCGAACTCCCGATCGCAGCCGGACGGGTCGGCGAAATGCAGGTCGAAGGCAACCACGCTCGCCCGCGCCGCTGCCAGGCCGGACACGAGCTTCGCATGATGGCACCGCCAGTCCGGCGACGGCGCCCCCAGCGCGCCGTTCTGCGTCGCATCGGCGGACGCGAGGACGAGGGCGATGCGGGGATCGAGCGGCGCCTCGACGAACCCGTCCATGTAGGCGACGAAGCGGCGCTCGAGCCAGTCGTCGAGCTTGAACGCGTTGAAGAGGCCGACCCAGGAGGCAAACAGCAGTACCAGGCTGGCGGCGACGACCGCCGTGATGGTGGCGTAGTACTGCTGGATCCTCCGATCGATGCGGCCGATCTGCCGGCTCTCGTGCTCCAGCGCCGCTGTCTTCGCGGCGTCCGCCCCGGTGCTTTCCTGGAGTGCGGCGATGTTGTTCTTGCGCGCCTGCTTGACCGCCTTGAGCCGGTCGACCTCTGCGCGTCCCATCCGCAAGTCGGCCTTCCGGCCCGCCGGCTCGAGATCGAATATTACGCCGCTCGGCGAGCGCATGTAGAGGACCGGCGTCGCGAAGGCAACGGTATTGGCGAAGTCCATCTGCATGCGGTTGCGCGCGTGCGAGATGGCCGCATCGACGCGTCCCCGGTTCGCGCCGACGCACAGGCACAGGTAGAACTCCCGCGCGAAGAGCACGGCGGCGGCGTCAGCGACGGGGTACTGCATCGCGACCACCGCCGGGACGCCAGCCCGCACCAGCTGCGGGGCGACGCCCGCGAGCGGCCGTGCGGCGGCGACCGTCGCGCCCTGGCAGGCGTTGAGCACGACCAGCTTCATCGACGGGTAGTCGCGGAAGAAACCGGCGAAGGAGCGCGCCGGGATGAGGTCTTCCCCACCCGTTCCCTCGTCGCGGTTCAGCACGAGGAACCCGTCGTCCTGCTGGAACTTCCCGTGGCCGATGAAGTGGAGCACCTGGTGCCGCCCCTCGAGAAGCGCGCGGCTGATCGCGGCGCGCGACACGTCGCCCTCGAGGACCGTGACCTTGACCGATTCCCCCAGCTCCAGGAGTGCGTCCTCGATCAGCGCGCGCTCCTGCGCGACATCCAGGCCCGACCCGCCCGGAATCGCCACCAGCACCTTCACCGGCGGCCTCGTCGTCAGCTCCTCGATCGGCTCGTGCAGGCTGATGTACCGCGTGAGCGGCGTCTTCGAGGAGGTCGCGAGGAAAGCGTCGCGGTTGCGGTCGTAGGCGAGCTCCCACGGCAGCGCCGAGAGCGGCGGCGGCTCGATGCACAGCCGGATGCGGAGCCCCCGGTCGTCGTCGCGGCGTACGCGGCCGAAGCATTCGCGGTAGATATCGCGGATCTCGCCGGCGAAGAGCGCGTTCCAGAGCTGCTCGCCGAAGCCGGCGAGGAAGTCGGAAGGCAGGGTCCCCGGACCGAGCCGCTGCTGGGCGGCAACGAGATCCGGCGAGTCCAGCGACAGCGCCAGCACGCCTTCGGCCTCACCCATCGTCTCGGAGTGGACCTTCAGCGGGAACCGGCCGTCGACCGGGTCGCCGATCTCGATGGCGAAGTTCTCGTACTCCATGGGCTCCTGTCGCCCGACCGGCGCAGAGCGACCTGGCCTGGTGTCGTAGGGAGAGCGTGCGGGGGCTATTGTAGGCCACGGAGGGCGTTCCGGGGCTGGAGGCCGCGGAGTTGATGAACTCAGAGGCCACGAAGGCCACGGAGGCCATTCAACTCAGAGGCCACAAGGCCACGGAGAAACCGAGCACGCCGGCTTCACCAGCCGGCGCGCGCAGCGCGACCTGTGCGACCCGATCACGGCTGTCAGTCGGATCGAGCCGGGGCGAATAGATATTGGAGGCTCCGGGCCTCTGGTGGCCCTGAGTTCGATCGGTCTCTGTGGCCTCCGTGCCCTCTGAGTTTGATCGCTCCGTGGCCTCGGTACGGCGTCGTGGCCTCCTACTGCCCCACGCCTCGCGGAAGCTCCATCAGCCGGATATTCCGGAAACGGATCTCCGCGCCTTCCGACTCGAGACAGAGATAGCCCCTCTTCCGCGAGGACTGGCTCACGCCGTTGACGAACACGCCGTTGACCGCGAGCTTCACCACGCCGTCCACCGCGACGACGTCGTAGGCGTTCCACTCGCCACGTCCTTTGACGCGGTTCTCGATCGACATGCTGCGCACGCCGCGGGGATTGTCGGGGACGATCGTGACGCCCCCGACGCCGAACAGCTCGCCGTGGACGTAGGCCGCGGGCGGCACGCGGCCGTCCCGCGTGTTGAGCTTCGGCCAGTCGAGCTCGAGCATCTGGACCTCGACGCCATCAGGCAGCCGCGTCTTCGGATCCGGGTTCGCGCTGCTCCAGATGAACACGCCGGAATTGCCGCCCGGCTCCATGTGCATCCACTCGATGTGCAGCACGAAGTTTTCGTACTCCTTCTCCGAGCGCATGACGCCGATCGGGTGGCCGGAGCAAATCAGCTCGCCGTCCATGATGCGCCAGGTGTCCTCCGCCGTGTTGACGTTGACCCAGCCCGCCAGGTCGCGGCCGTTGAACAGATTACGGAACTCCGGCGTGGCCTGCGCGCCTGCCTGATGGGCGGCGAGCACCAGCGCGCCTGCGAGGAACATCGCCATCCCTGCTCGTCTCATGGTCACCTCGGCGGTGATTATGCCGCGATTCGCCGGGCGGCTTCCGGCGCGTCCACAGAGACGAATGGTCCGTCTTCGTGGCGTTCCTGGCCTGGGTGAAATACTCCGCGGCCTCAGTCGCGACGGTCGCAGCCCTGAAGAGCTGCGCTACGGATGGAGCGACATGGCAGCGCTGAAGGGCGGCGCCACAGTTTGCCGCGATAGGGGATAATGCCCGGAGCCGTGCCGGCGCGGACGGCCGCCGGCCGGCTCACCCGCTTCATGACACCAGCGTTCACCCCGGAAACGCGGCCGGGCACCGCCGCGGACGATCCAGCGATCCGCCGCTCGCCGGCAGGCGCGCGCGCGACGTTCATCGCGCTGGCGGTGACGCTGCTGCCGATCATGATTCTCGCGTCCTTCGACTTCGGCGTGACCTGGGACGAGAAGGAACGCCATCGCTACGGCGAGTACGTCTGGCAGTTCATCCGCGGCCTCCGCCCGCGGTCGGCGTTCGCCGAAACCGGCGGTCACGTCTATCCCGGGCTGTTCGACACCATCTGCGCCGCGGTCGAACCGTGGATCCCCGCGAACCGTTACGTCGTGCGCCACGCGGTCAACGCGACCTTCGGGTGGATCGGCGTCGTCTACTGCGGACGCCTGGCGGCACGGTTCTTCGGGATGTGGCCCGGCGTCCTCGCCATGGCCCTTCTCGCGCTGACGCCGCGCTACTTTGCCGACGCGATGAACAACCCGAAGGACCTGCCGTTTGCCGCGATGAGCGTGATGGCGCTTTACTACATCACGCAGGTCTCGCCGCGGTGGCCGTACGTGTCGTGGCCGGCGGCCATCAAGATTGCCGTGGCGCTCGCGCTGGCGCTGAGCATCCGCGTCGGCGCCCTGCTCTATCTCGGGTATTTCGGTCTGCTGGTCACCGCCCTGGTGATGGCCGATCGGTGCACGGATTGGCGGCGGCTCGCGTCCACCGCCGCGCGCCTGCTCATCGTGGCGCTGGCCGTGCTGCTGCTGGGCACCATCTTCTGGCCGTGGGCCGGGGCGAGGCCGCTCGTCCGACCGTTCCAAGCGCTGCTCGGCGCTGCCAACTACCCGTGGGACGGCGTCGTCCTGTTCGCCGGCCAGGAGTACCGCGCCACACGGCTGCCGTGGTACTACTCGCCCTGGTGGTTCCTGATCTCGACGCCGCCGGTGACGCTGGTGGGCGCCGCGCTGTCGTTGTGGTTCGTCGCGGGCCGGACGGACGCGTGGCGACGCGCCGGGCTCTGGGCGGTCTTCCTCCTTCCGGTCGTCGTGGGCATCGCCATGGGCTCGACGCTGTACGACGGCGTGCGCCACCTGCAGTTCATCAACCCGGTCCTGGTGGTGCTCGCCGTCGCGGGCTGGACCGGGGCGATGGCGGCGTCGCGCCCGCTGTGGCTGCGCGCCGGCGCGGGGGCAGCGCTCGCGGCAGGACTCGCGAGCCTGCTCGTCTTCGGCATCCGCTTCCATCCCAACCAGGGCGTGTACTTCAACGCCCTCGTCGGCGGCCCCCGCGGTGCGTTCAAGCAGTACGACATGGACTACTGGGGCAACTGCGTCCTGCAGGCGGTGCGGTGGGGCGTGGACGTGGCGCGCGCGCACCACACGGTCGTCACGATCTCGGGCCATCCCACGCATCTCGTCCTGCTCAACGCGGAGCGCTTCCCGCAGCTGTCCTTCACCTTCCCGTCGCAGAACAAGCACTACCTGCACGTGCGGCTGGCCCGCGGCCCGATCGAGGGGATCCGCGAGGTGCTCGGCGAGCCGGCCCTGCACCGCGTCCGCACGCCGGACGGCGCCGTGCTGTGCACGGTGACACCTGGCCCGGCCTACGGCGAGCTCGAGGCGATCCGGCATCGCGCGGCGCCGCGCGACGCCCTCCACCGCGCGGGGTCCCGGTGACCGCGCATCCTGGCGCAGCGCTGGCCGCCCCGACCCTCTCGGTGGTGATCCCCGTCTACAACGAGGACGAGAGCCTGCGCGAGCTGCTCGCCACGATCGAGCAGGCTCTCGCGTCGTGGAACGGCACCTGCGAGATCCTGTTCGTGGACGACGGCTCGACGGACGGGACGTTCCAGACGCTGAAGTCGCTGGCGCTGGCGAACGAGCGCGTGCGGGTCTTCTCCTTCCGGCGGAACCTCGGGAAGTCGCCGGCGCTGCTGTGCGGCTTCCGCAAGGCGGCAGGGGAGTACATCCTGACGATGGACGCCGACCTGCAGGACGATCCCGCGAACTTCGCGCGAATGTACGACCAGCTCGTCGCCGCGGACGTGGACATCGTGAACGGCTGGAGGCGCGAGCGGCAGGACAACGCCGTGAAGGTCGCCACCTCGCGCATCTTCAACCGGCTCATGATCCGGCTGCTCTTCGGGTCGTCGTTCAAGGACATGAACAGCGGCCTGAAGCTGTACCGGGCCGACGTCGCGCGCGAGCTGCAGCTGTACGGCGGCATGCACCGGTTCATCCCGCTCATCGCGGCGGAAATGGGCTACCGCGTCGCCGAGTGCCCGGTGACGCACAAGGAGAGGAAATACGGCGTGTCGAAGTACTCGCCGCTGAAGTTCCTCACCGAGATGCCGGACCTCCTCACCATCTTCTTCCTGATCAAATACACGGCGAAGCCGCTGCATTTCTTCGCACGGGTCGGCTTCGGCCTGATGTCGCTCGGCGTCCTCTGCCTCGCCTACCTGACGATTCTCTGGTTCCAGAGCATCCCGATCGGCACGCGGCCGCTGCTGACGCTCGGCACGCTGCTCGTGGTCATCGGCGGGCAGACGGTGTTCACGGGGCTGCTCGCCGATCTGATCGTCAACGTGAGCCAGAGCCGCAAGCAGGAGTTCCCGCTGAAATACGCATCGGACCAGGCGGCGCCGCGCGCGCGCGTGGAACCGTGACCGGGATGCAGGACGCGCGGACCGCGCCCGGCTGGACCGCGACGCGCTGGCTGACCTACGCCGTCGTCGCCGCCCTGCTCCTCGCGATGGCGCTCTACGCGGCGAACGCGCAGGAGGAGCTCGCCAGCATCCGGCGGCTGTCCGCCGGGGTGCTGGTGGTGTCTACGCTGCTGCAGTTCGCCTCGCAGATTACCCTGAACGGATCGATGCTGCTGCCGCTGCAGGCCTGTATACAAACGCTGGGTTTCTGGGAGCTGTACCTCGTCCGGCTCGGCGGCAGCTTCTTCGGGTCGCTCGTGCCGCTTGCCGGCGGTATCGGCGTACGGCTCGCGTACCTACGCGGTCACGGCCTGACCTATGTCGATTTCACGTGGGCGACGCTCTTCAGCAACGTGATGGCGCTCGCCGCGGCGGGGGTGCTGGCCGCGGGCGCGACGGCCATCCTGTGGGCGCTCGCCGGCCCGCCGCCCGCCCTCGTCGTCGCCATGTCTGCCGGCGTGCTGGCCGTCAGCGTCGCCGCCCTGGCCGCGCTCGAGTTCCTGCCGCGGCTCGCGCGCTATCCCGCCTTCGCACGCTGGTCCTGGCTGGCAGACGTGCGCAGCATGAGAGCGACGCCGCGGATGACGGCCTGGGTGTTCGTGCTGTCGCTGCTCCGGCACGCATGCAACTTCGCAACCTTCGGGTTGCTGTACCAGGCGCTGACGCGCGGGCCCGGCGACCTCCTCACCGGCGGCCTGGTCTACGCGCTGACCAGTCCCATCCGGATGGTCAACGTCACGCCGGCCAACCTCGGCGTCAACGAGTGGTTCGTCGCGCTGGTCGGAAAAATCCTGGCCTTCGACCTGGTCACCGGCCTGATCGTCGCGCTGGCGTTCAGGGGGATCGGCATCCTCTCCCAGGGACTGGGGGCGGTCGTCGGATCGGCATGGCTGACCCAGGGGAGCCGCGCGTGACCACGCGGGCCGCATGAGAATCCTCGTTCTCCATGCCTGGCTGAAGGGAAACCTCGGCGACGTGCTGCAGCTCTCGGTGCTGCTGTCGGCGCTGCGCGAGCTGCGGCCGCGCGCGCTCGACCTGGCCGGCTACCCGCCGCAGCCCGCTGCAGAAACCGCCGAAGTGGTGCGGCTGGCGGATCGCTATCTTCCCGACGCCTTTCCGTGGTTCTGGAAACTGTTACCGCGGGCGATGGCGCGCCAGTCCGTGGAGCCGTGGTGGAGGCGCCGCCGCACGGCGCTGTTCGCCCGCTATGACGCGATCGTCTGCGCGCCAGGCCCGTACCTCGCCGACTACGACCGGCGCGCCGCGAGTGCGCTCTGTGACATCGCGGTCGCGGCGGAGCGCGGCCTGCGCGTCGTGCTGTCGAGCCACTCCGTGGGTCCGCTGCCGCCGCCGGATCGCGCGGCGGTCGGGAAGGCGACGCTCCGGGTGGCGCGCGAGCCGGCGACCTTCGATTACCTGCACGCCCACGGGATGTCCGCTGTGCTGGCCGCGGATTATGCGTTCCTCTATCCGTACGGGGCGATGCCGGGACCGAGCCCGATTCCGCCGCCGTACCGGGTTGCGTTCCTGCGCTCCAACAACCTGGACGCCGCTCGCCTGCGGCTCGAGGGACGCGCGTTGTTCGAGGGCTCCAGGATGATCGCGGAAGCGGGCGATCCGCTCGTGCTGGCGACGAGCGACCGCCGCCGCGACGGGCGATTCCTGGCAAAGGCCGCGCGTGCGCTCGGCGTCCCGTCGTTCGAGTGCCGGAGCGTGCGCGACCTGGTGCTTCTCGTCGGAGGATCCTCGGGAGTGGTGTCGGACCGTTATCATCCCGCCATCTGCGCCGTCGCGCTGGGCAAGCCGGCGCAAGTGCTGCCGAACCGCGAGCCGCACAAGATGCAGGGGCTCAAGGACCTGCTCGCCGGCAGGACGCTGCAGGAGTCGCAGGCCCTGGCGCGCGCCGGGCTACGCGCGGTGGCGGACGCGCTGCAAAACCCGTCATGAGAGGGAACCCGCTGGGACGCCCCGTGCGCCTGTTATCAGTGTACCCGACGTTCTGGCCGCGCCAGGGCGGCGGCCAGATGGTGCTCGGGGAGATCGCGCGGGGGCTCTCCCCGCGGATCGTGAACACGGTCCTCACGCGCCGGCTGCACGACACGCCCGCGCGGCAGCAGTACGAGTACCTGTCGGTCGAGCGCTTCTGGAACCCGGCGCCCGCGATCTGGAAGGAGTACGCGACCGGCGTCCACCACGTCAGCTTCTGGAAGAAGAGCATCGTTACCGGACTCGACGTCTTCTGTGCACTGCCGCCGCTGCGCCGTCTCATGGCGGCCTCGGATCTCGTCCACCTGCACTTCCCGCTGCCGCTCGGCATCAGCATCGTGCTGGCGCGCGCGGCGGTCAGGCGGCCGTTCGTCGTAACGGTGCACGGCAACGCCGACATCTACGAGCTGCCTCGGACGATGGAGCCGATCACCCGCGCAGTCCTCACGCGCGCCGACGCGGTGGTGAGCGTCAGCCGCGACCTGGGAGAGTACCTGCGGGCGGAGATGGGCGTGCCGAACGTGACCGTGATCCCCAACGGTGTGGACGTGGACCTGTTCCCCCCGGGCGGCGGCTCCGGCACGACGCTCAGGCTGTTCTCGATTTCGCGGCTCGTGCCGCGAAAGAACGTCGACGTCCTGATTGCCGCGGTCGAGCTGCTGGCCGGGGAAGGCGCGCCACTGTCGCTGAACATCGCCGGGACAGGTCCCGAGGAAGACCGGATCCGCCGCCTGGCGGAGCGGCTTCCCGGGTGCGTCACGTTCCTGGGATTCATCGACGAGGCGCGCAAGCGGGAGGTGCTGTCGGAGACCGACGTCTTCGTGCAGCTGTCCATCCGTGAAGGGCTGTCGATCGCGACGCTGGAGGCGCTCGCCTCCGCGGTGCCGTGCCTCGTCTCGAACCTGCCCGGCGTGCGCGAGCCAATCACCCCCGGGCAGACCGGGTGGTACGTCGAGGATCCCGAGAGCGTGGCGAGCGTGGTGGCCGCGCTGCGTCGCGTGCTCGACGGGCGGGCGCGGCTCCCCGAAATGAAGCAGGCGTGCCGCGCCGTGGCCGTGGAGCGATATTCTCTGCAGGCGATGTGCGAGAGCTACTGGAACGTCTTCACCGATCTGCTGGAGCGGCGGGCGTGACGGAACCGGATCGCCGCCCGCGCACGGTGCTGGTCACCGGCGCCGCCGGGTTCATTGGCTCCGCGCTGTGCCGCCACCTGCTCGCGCTCGGGCACCATGTCGTCGGCTACGACGACCTGTCGCGCGGCCGGCGCGACTTCCTGCCGGACGGCGTGCACCTCGTCCACGGAGACATCCGGGACGGCGACCGGCTGCGCGCCACGGTTGCGAACGCGAAGCCGGAGTGGCTGGTCCACCTCGCCGCGATGCACTTCATCCCCGACTGCATCGCACGCCCGAAGGAAACGATGGAGGTGAACGTCGAGGGGACGCGCCGGGTGCTTGACAGCTGCCGTGGCAGCCAGGTGCAGCAGGTCGTCTTCGCCTCGAGTGCGGCGGTCTACGCACCGGGCGACGCGCCGTGCGTGGAGGACGCGACGCCGCTCCGACCCCTGGAGGTGTACGGCGAGTCGAAGGTCGCGGGCGAGAAGCTGGTGCGCGCGTTCCACGAGCAGACGCACGTCCCGGCCGCCATCCTGCGGTTGTTCAACGCCATCGGGCGCAACGAGACCAACCCGCACGTCGTCCCGCACATCTTCGAGTCGCTGCAGGGTTCGGGCGCCGTCCGCCTCGGCAACGTCGCCCCCCGTCGCGACTACATCGACACGCGCGACGTGGCCGACGCGATCGTGGCGGTCGCCGCGCGCTCGTGCGGGCTCGGCCTCTTCAACGTCGGCACCGGCCAGGCACACTCGGTGTCGGATCTGCTGGACCGGCTGCGGCGCATCCTTGGCCGCCCGTTGATCGTCGTCCAGGAACCGGTGCGCGTGCGCGCGAACGAGCGGATGACGCTGCTGGCCGACATCGGACGGATTCGCAACGAGACCGGCTGGTCGCCGCGCGTGTCGCTGGACGACACGCTCAGGGACCTGGTTGCCGCATACGGGCTCCAGGCGCAACCGCACCCGGCGCCGTAGGAACCCCGGCCAATGCAGATCCTCAACCACCAGCCAGACGAGGCCGGACCGGCGATCGGACGGGAAAGGCCGGCGGCGCAGGAGAACGCCGGTGCCGACGACGTCCGCGTGCGTCACGAACGCCGGGCGGTGCGCGCGTGCAGCGCGGGACTCGTCGTGCTCTGCCTAGTCGCGCTGGTCCTCCTCTTCCGACACATCGACGGCTCGCTTCCCTATCCGCAGCACGTCGACGAGGGGTTCATCTCGGGGCCGGCGGCCAGCATCGTGACGACCGGAGAGCTGCGACCACACCGGTTCAACTACCCGTCGCTGCCCACCTACCTTGCCGCGGGAGCCATGGGAGCAGGTTTTCTGCGCAGCGCCCAGCAGCTCGAGGCCAGGGAGGTCGGCCACATCGGACGGCTGTCGTATCCGTACTACGAGAACGCCACGGTCATGCGGGCGGCGAGGCAGGCGTTCGCGCTGCTGGCGGTGCTGTGCCTCGCGATGACTGGGCTGTCGGCATGGCTCGCGTTCCAAAAGCCGGTCACCATCGTGCTCGCGCCGCTGCTCCTGCTCGCCTCACCGCTCTTCTTCCGCCACGCCTGGGCGTATCTGAACGTGGACATCGTCGGCGCGAGCTTCGTCGCGATGGCGCTGGCGGCATGCCTGCTGGGGACCAGGCAAACGTCGCTGCCGCAGTCGTCGCTGGTGCCGGGCATGCTCGCCGGCCTCGCGGCGGCCAGCAAATACACGCTGGCGCTCGTCATTCTCGCGGTCCTGCTGGCCATTGCCGTCGGGCGCCCGCGCCGGCGCGCCCTCTCAGCGTCCCTCCTCGCGGTGGCGGCGATGGCAGCGGCATTCCTCGTCGCCGCACCGTACAGCCTCGTCGATATCCCCGGGTTCCTCAACGGTCTGGGCGACGAGGCGGTGCACTATGCATCGGGGCACGCCGGGTACGGCGGTGAGCCCGGCCTCGAGCAGCTGCTGTTCTACGGCCGGCACTTCCTTTCGGAGTTTGGGTACGGCGCCGCGATCGTGGCGGCCATCGGGATCGTGGCGTTCGCGCGCGCCGACTGGCGCCGCGCCGCCGTCCTGACGATCTTCCCGGTTGCGATGCTGTGGTTCCTCTCCATGCAGCGCGTCCACTTCACGCGGAACGTCCTGGCGATCCACCCCTTCATCGCGCTGTTCGCGGCGTTCGGGTTCGCCACCGCGTACGAGCGGGGCGTCTCGCTGGCCAGCCGCCGCAGATGGACGCCGCGCCGGGTGCCCGTCCCGCTGGTGGTTGGAGTGCTGCTGCTGGCCGTGACGGTGCCGTCGTGGCACCTCGCCGGCCATCTTCGCGATCGCACCGACTCGCGCAACCGGGCGCGCGCCTGGATCCGGGAGAACGTCCCCCCCGACCACGCGATCGTGGTGCCGTTTGAGCTCGGGCTCGACGCGCGCGGGCTCGACGCGCGCGGCCGGGTGGTGAGGTACGTCGAGCTGCGCAGCGGCGGCGATCCGGCCGCACTGTACGCGCTGCTCGCAGACGTACCCAGGCCCGCCGTGATCCTGGTGCCCCGCTGGGGAGCCGACCGGCGGACAGCGGGACAACGCGAAGCGGACAAGCTGAACTGGCTCGCGCAGCAGTGGCCCGTGCTGGCGAGGTTCGGGACGAACGAGGTGCTCGTCAACTACACCCTCCCGACCGCGTGGGGCGACCCGGCGTTCGCAATCGCGACGCTCGAGTAGTCATGACCCGCCTGGCCGCCCTCGCGTTCTTCGTCCTGCTCGCGATCGCGCACACCTGGCCGCTGGCGCGGCGGCCGTCGGTCTACTCGCGTGTCGACAACGGCGACTACAACCTGAACGTCTGGGCGATCGACTGGGTGGCGCACACGCTCCCAACCGATCCGGGCAATCTCTTCAACGCCAACATCTTTCATCCCGAGCCGCTGACGCTCGCCTACTCCGAGCCGCTCATCGCGCAGGGCGTGCTCGCGATCCCGAGCGTGTGGACGGGCGCGTCGCCGGTCGCCACCTACACCATCGTTCTTCTCGCCGGCTTCGCGCTGTCCGGCTGGGCGTTCGCGCTGCTGGCGCACCGTGCGACGGGCAGCTGGCCGGCCGGGCTGCTGGCGGGATCGGCGGTCGCGTTCAACTCGCACACGCTGGTGCGGCTGGCACACATCCAGGCGCTGCACCTCGAGCTCGTCCCGCTGGTGTTCCTGGCGCTCGACTCGCTGCTCCTGACCGGCCGGATCCGCCACGCGGCGGTGCTCGGGGCGGCGCTGGCGGTGCAGGTGACGCAGTCGATCTACCTGCTCGTGTTCACCGGCTGGGCGGCCCTCTGCGCCTGGATGGCGCGGCTGCCGGAGTGGCGGCACCGGCTCGGCGCGACGCTGGCATGGGCATCGGTGGCCGCGGTGGCCTGCGCGCTGCTGCTGCTCCCCGTGATCTGGCCGTACGCCGAGCTCGCGCGCCGCCACGGGATGATGCGGGAGATCGGCGAGACGCAGGGATGCGCCGCGACCTGGATGGACTTCCTCTACACGGGGTCGCGCCTCCATTACGACGCGTGGGCGTCACGCTTCGACAACGCGTCGGACGCGAACTTCCCCGGCGTCACGGTCACGCTACTGGCCGTGGTCGCGCTCCTGGGCGGCGGATGGGGACGGCCCCGCACGCGCATGTGGCTCGGCGTCGCGCTCGGGTCGGTGCTGCTCTCGTTGCTGCCCTGGCTGCCAGGATTCGCGTGGCTCCAGGCACACGTCCCGCCGCTCGCCGCCATCCGGTGCTACTCGCGCGCCGGGCAGATGATGCTGGTGGGCATGGGGATGCTCGCGGGGCTGGGTGCGGCGCGCGTGCTCGAGCGGCTCCCATCGGCGCGCACCGCAGCCATGGTCGGCGGGCTGCTCGTCCTGACGGTCAACCTGGAGGCGCTGCGCGCGCCGCTCGGCTACCGTGAGTTCGAAGGCGTGCCGGCGATTTACGACCGGCTGCGATCCGAGCCGCGCGCGGTCGTCGTCGAAATGCCCTTCTACGAACGCGGCGCGTTCTACGGCAACGCGGAGTACATGGTGTACGCGACGCGCCACCATCACCCGATGGTGAACGGCTACAGCGGCTTCACGCCGCCGGATTACGACGCGACCGCCGGGGCGCTGCGCACTTTTCCCGGCTACCCGGCGCTCGAGCTGATGCACCGCCTTGGCGTGACCCACGTGGTCGTCCACTGGACACGCGCCATGGAGGACCGCCGCGGCGCGATCGACGGCAGCCCGTCGCTTCGCCTCTGGATCGAGGCGGGAGACATCGCGATCTACCGGTTCGTGAGCCGCTGATTCGTCTTGATCCGCTGTTGGCGCCCGCAGATCGACTCCGCAGTGATTGTCAGCCGTTTACCGCCAGATGCCCAGCGCCCGGCGGAGGGCCACCAGCTGCCCGACGTGATAGGCGTTGTGATCGGCGACCAGCAGGATCGCGCGCAGATAGGTCTGCTGTGCCTTGCCTTTCGGGACACGCGCGAACAGATCGATACTGGCGTCGGCCGCCAGCCGCTTCACCTGCTCGCGGTCCCTCCTGAAACCCTCGAGGCTCGTCGTCCAGGCGGCGGCATTCGGCGGCGCCGGCGCCGCCGGCCAGTAATCGTCGGGCCAGCGAAGCGCGTGCGCGTACCGCGCGTTGACGCAGAACTCGAGCAGGTCCTTCTGTGCGAGACGCATGTGCTCGAGGAGCTGCCAGGGCGTA
Source organism: Vicinamibacterales bacterium (assembly GCA_048594975.1). Taxonomy (GTDB): domain Bacteria; phylum Acidobacteriota; class Vicinamibacteria; order Vicinamibacterales; family 2-12-FULL-66-21; genus JBMDXB01. The sequence goes on from JBMDXQ010000042.1 coordinate 154,158, forward strand.
TGTTCGAACCCCGGGGCACGCGCGCCGCGTTTGCCGGCGGGGATGCCCTCGACGGCCCTGTCGAAGCCGGCGTGCGCTTCTTCCCAGTCGAGCAGCCTGACCAGGTGCCGCCGGAGCGGATCGGAGGATGCGGCCACGGCGGCATTATCCGGCAGGCGACGCCGTACGGCCAGCCCGCCGGCAAGGTTCGTCACCCGCGGCGACCAATGCAGCACGCTGAGAGGCGTCCGCCGGACGTCTGCAGATTGTGTAGACACTCTACGCAACATGATGTAGAGTGTCTACGGAACGATGGGACGGACGCCCACGCGCATCGAGCTGCTGCAGGGGACGCTGGACCTGCTGATCCTCCGTACGCTCCGCTTCGGCCCGGCGCACGGGCACGCCATCGCCGGGCAGATACGGCAGGCGTCCGAGGACGTCCTCCAGGTCGAAACTGGCTCGCTCTATCCCGCCCTCCACCGGCTGGAGGCGCGCGGCTGGATCGCCGCGGAGTGGCAGCTCTCCGACAAGGGCAAGCGTGCGAAGTACTACCGGCTCACGCGCGCCGGCCGGAGACGGCTCGTCGCCGAGCAATCGAAGTGGGAACAGCTGTCGGTGGCCATCGCCCGCGTGCTGCGACCCGCTGCAGGAGAGCGCTGATGCGGCGGCGGCTTCGGCAGTACGTCGAGTCGCTCCGGAATCGCCGCCGGAAGGAGATCGAGCTGGACGAGGAGATCCGGTTTCACCTCTCCGAGGAGATGGAGGAACACCTCGCACACGGGCTCGATGCCAGCGCGGCGCGCCGCGCCGCGAGAACCACGTTCGGCAACCCCGCCGTCGTCCGCGAGGCGACACGCGAGGCGTGGGGCTGGGGCTGGGCCGAGCGTACGCTGCAGGACCTCCGCTATGCCGTCCGAACACTCCGCCATGCACCCGCCTTCTCGGGCGTGGCGATCCTGACGCTCGCCCTTGGCATCGGCGCGAACACGGCGATTTTCAGCCTCGTCAACGGCATCCTGCTGCGGCCACTCCCCTACCCGGATCCGGCACAGCTGGTCAGCATCACCGGGACCTTCCCGAAGGGCGCGTTCGTCGAGCTGCGCGCCTCGATGGGCAGCATACACGTGGGCGCGTATGCCGACGGCCATGGCGTCAACCTCTCCGGCTCCGGCGAGCCCGTTCGAGTCACGGCAACGTTCGTCTCCGCCGACCTGCTCTCGATCCTCGGAGTTCGGCCGGCGCTCGGCCGCACGTTCCAGGCGGGCGAAGACGCGGCCGGCCACGACGCTTACCTGATCCTGAGCCACACGCTGTGGGAGCAACGGTTCGGTCGCGATCCGGCGGTCGTCGGCCGATCGATTGTGGTCGACGGCATGCACCGCGAGGTCGTCGGCGTCATGCCGCCGGACTTCCGCTTCCCGTCGCCGAGGACGCAGCTGTGGATCCCCTTGCGCAACGATCCGCGCGACCGCTCGAGTTACTGGGCGGGCGACTTCATGCCGGCACTCGGGCGCCTCCGGCCCGGAGCAACGCTGGAACAGGCGCGGGGCGAGGTGCGGACGCTCCAGCGGCGTCTGCCCGCGCTCTTTCCCTGGCCGATGCCGGCGAGCTGGAACGCCGACGTGAGCGTCGTCCCGCTGCAGTCCGCGATCGTCGGCGACGTGCGGCCGCAACTGCTCCTGCTGCTGGCCGTCGTGGCGCTGGTGCTGCTCATCGCATGCGCGAACGTGGCCAACCTGTCGCTGGCGCGCGCGATGTCGCGGTCGAAGGAAATCGCCGTCAGGTGCGCGCTCGGGGCGGGGCGGCGGCGGATCGCGCGGCAGTTGCTGACGGAAAGCATCGTCGTGGCGACGGCCGGCGCTGCGCTCGGCCTGGCCGGAGCGACGCAGGGGCTGGCCGGGCTGAAGCGGATGCTGCCCGCCGACACGCCGCGGCTCGAAGGCGCGGACATCGACTGGCGGGTGCTGGCTTTCACCGCCGCCGTCGCCGTCGCGACCGGCCTCGCATTCGGCCTGGCGCCGGCCCTCCAGGCCGCACGCGGCCCCGTGGGCGACTCGCTCAAGGCGGGAGGGCGGAACGCAGGCGCCGCCGTGCGGCATCGTGTTCGCAAGGCGCTCGTCATCTCGGAGATTGCGCTGGCGGTGCTGCTGGCAACCGCGGCGGGCCTGTTGATCCGGAGCTTCCGCGGGCTCTCGCACGCGGACGCCGGATTCCGCGTCGAACGCGTCGTCACCGCGCGGATCACGCCGGGCCCGGCGGTCTGCGACGACGCCGGCCGATGCCTGGCCTTCTATCGCGACGTGCTGGACCGCGTCGGCGCGTCGGCGGGCGTGAGCGGCGCCGCGCTGGTCAACACGCTGCCGCTCGACGGCCAGGTGGCCAAGCGATCGCTGGATCTCGAAGGCACAGACACGAGCAGCGCCGAGGCGCCGCTCGTGTGGTTGAACGTCGTCACGCCCGAATACTTCCGCGTCATGAGCATCCCGGTCCTGTCCGGCAGGGGCTTCACGGCAGCGGATCTTTCCGGCAATCCGCCCGTCGCGATACTCGCCAAGTCGACCGCGCGCCGCTTCTGGCCGGCCCGCGACCCGATCGGCAGGCGCATCCGCTTCGTCGGCGAGCAGCAGTGGCACACGGTCGTCGGCGTCGCCGGCGACGTGCGCGCCCACGACCTCCGCCGCGACGCCCCGGAGTGGATGGACGGGACGGTTTACGTGCCGTACAGCCACAAGGCAACGCTCGAGCAGGGCCGCATCCCTGTCGAGATGACGCTGGCGGTCCTGACCGACGCGGGCGTGTCGGATGTGGGCGCCACCGTGCGCGAGACCGTCGCACGCGCGAGCCGCGACGTCCCGGTGAGCGACGTGCGGGCGATGCGAGCGGCCGTGGCCGACGCGGTGGCTTCCCCCGCTTCCCTCACGACCCTCGTGGTCGTCTTTGCCGCGGTCGCTCTCGCGCTCGGAGTCATCGGCATCTACGGCGTGCTCTCGTTCCTGGTCTCGAAGCGCACGCGGGAGATCGGGATCCGGATGGCGCTCGGAGCGCGGCGGGGCGAGGTGTTCCGATCGATCCTCTTCGAAGGGGCGCAGCTCTCGCTCGCCGGGGTGGCCCTCGGGATGGCCGCGGCGCTCGCGCTGATGCGGCTGCTGTCACGAGAGCTCTACGGCGTCGGGCCGGCGGACCTTGCCACCTACGCGACGGTGGCGGCGGTCATGGCGGCGGCGACTCTGGCGGCGTGCATCGTTCCCACCGTCAGGGCGACCCGCGTCGATCCGCTCCTGGCGCTGCGGCAGGAGTGATCCTCCCCGGACCGGAGCCGTCGCGAACGGCCCATCGCGAACCACCGTCGCGACGCACCCGTCGCGAACGTTGACGTCGGCAGCGGCGTAGTGTACATGGTCACCCCGGAGGTCCCCGAATGCTGCGCTGGCTCACTCCCCTGCGGCAGGACGTGGTCGTCGGCGTACGCCACCTCGCGAAGAACCCGGCGTTCACCGTGGTCGCGGTGCTCTCGCTCGCCCTCGGGATCATGTCCACGACCGCGATCTACAGCGTCGTGCACGCGGTGATCCTCGACCCGTTTCCCTACCGCGACGTCGACAGCCTGATGAGCGTCCGCGTCTGGGATCCGAGCGGCCGCGGCGGCCGCACCAACTACACCATCGACCAGTTCCTCGAGATCGCCGAACGCAACACGATCTTCGAGGGCGTCATCACGTCGACGTGGAGCGACGTGCTCTGGACCGGCAGCGGCGACCCACAGCGCCTGCGCGGCAACCACGGCACCATGAACACCTTCGAGGTGATGGGCGTGCCGCCGCTTCTGGGGCGGACGACGACCGCCGACGATGCGCGGCCCGGCGCGCCGCCGGTCGTCGTGCTCGGCTACCGCTTCTGGCAGCGGCAGTTCGGCGGCGATCCGGGCGTGCTGGGACGGCAGCTGGTGCTGAACGGCGTCACCCGGACGGTGATCGGCGTCATGCCGAAGCGGTTCATGTGGCGCGGCGCGGACGTGTACCTGCCGCACGTGTTCCGCCGCGGCACGATCGAGGAAGGGGTCACCAGCGCGCACCTGCTCGGGCGCCTGAAGGCGGGCGTGACCGCGGTGCAGGCGGAGGCGGACCTGCGGCCGATCATCGAGGATCTCAAGCAACGCCAGCCTGCGCAGTTCCCGGACCGCTGGCGCGTCGGTCTGCTGTCGTTCAAGGAAACGTTCCCGAGCAGCATCCGGCGCGACATCTGGATCTTGTTCGGCGCGGTCGCGCTGCTGCTGCTCATCGCGTGTGCGAACGTCTCCAACCTGCTCCTCTCGAAGGCGACGGCCCGCCAGAAGGAAATCGCCGTCCGCACCGCGCTCGGCGCCAGCCGCGGGCGGGTGGTGCGGCAGTTGCTCACCGAGAGCCTGCTCCTGGCCGGCGTCGGGTGCGCGGTGGGCGTCGCGCTCGCCTACGCCGGCCTGCGCGCGATCCTGACGATCGTCCCGCCCGACACGATCCCGGACGAGTCCGAGATCGCGATCAACCTGCCGGTGCTGGCGTTCACGGTGGCGGTGTCCGCGCTGACCGCGGTGCTGTTCGGACTGGCGCCGGCGCTGCACGCCGCGCGCCGCGATGTCGCCAACCCGCTGCGCGAAAGCGGACGGGGCCTGTCGGGCGGCGGCGTGCGCCAGGCGCTGCTGCGCAACGGCCTCGTCGTCGTCGAGGTGGCGCTGTCGCTCGTGCTGCTCGCCGGCGCGGGCCTGATGATCCGCACCGTGATTGCGCTCGGCAACGTGGAAATCGGGCTCCGGCCGGATCGGCTGCTGACGTTGCGCGTGCCACTCGCGCAGGCCCGCTACCCGGATGCGCAGGCGCGCGCACGGTTCTTCGACGATCTCGAGACGCGTGTGGCGGCGCTGCCCGGCGTGGCCGCCGTCGGCCTGAACACCAGCGTGCACCCGATGGGAAACTTCGCCGTGCCGATCGAGATCGACGCGGTGCCCGGCCAGAACGCCCGTCCGGTGCTGGTCCACCAGGTGAACGCCGGCTACACCGCCGCGCTCGGCATCGCCGTCGTCCGCGGCCGGCCGCTGAACCTCGACGACGTCCGCGATCGGCGGCAGGTGGCGCTGGTGAACGAAGCACTGGTCCGGTCGCGCCTCGACGGCCGGGAACCGCTCGCATTGCGCGTCCGCATTCCCCGGATGAAACAGCCGCCGATCGGACTGCCGGATCCGTCGTTCGAGGTCGTCGGCGTCGTGAAGGACACGATCAACGAGGGACTGGACGAGGACGTCGCGCCGGAGCTCTACGTTCCGTACACCCTCGCGGGCATGTCGGACCGGCTCGCCGTCGCGACAAGCGTCGATCCCGACAGCCTGGCGCGCAGCGTCGCCGAGCGGGTCTACGCGATCGATCGCGACCAGCCGGTGATGCAGATGCGAACGCTCGAGGCGGTGATGCACGACGGCATCTTCGCCGGGCCGCGCTTCAACCTGGTGCTGTTCGGCGTCTTCGCCGCGCTCGGCCTCGCCCTCGCGGTCGTGGGTGTGTACGGCGTGGTGTCCGCCGGGGTCGAGCAGCAGCGCCACGAACTGGGCGTGCGCATCGCGCTCGGCGCCGACACCGGCCGCATCACCGCGATGGTGGTCGGCCGCGGCGCACGCCTCCTGCTCGTGGGGACGGCCATGGGGCTGGTCGCGGCGCTTTTCGCGACCCGGGTGATGGCGGGGCAGATCTGGAACGTGTCGACGTTCGACCCGGTGTCCTTCGCGGCCGTGTCCGTGCTGCTGTTCGTCGCGGGACTGCAGGCCTGCTACTGGCCGGCCCGGCGCGCCGCGCGCGTGGACCCGATCGTCGCCTTGAGGCAGGAGTGAATCGTCGCCCGCTGCAACCACCGTGATGCGGGAGTCGTTCACATGGTTCACGGCCTGGCGACCGCGTGATGCGCCGCCATCCGGCCCGCATGGTCGGCTGGCGATTCCAGTCAGGCCTCATGTCGCCAGCCGCTGGACCAGACGGCGCAGATCCTCGTACCGATCGAGCGCGCCGCTCCGGTCGAACCGCACCAGGCCGATCGGCGCGCACCGATGCTCGACCCCGTGCGGCGGTCGCGCCGCAGGGACGGGCCTCCCGTTCCGGGACACGATCTCGCCCGCATCGTCGCGCTCCACGGGCCAGAGCACATCGGCGATCGCGGTGCGAGCGGGAATCAGCCAGTAGTCGCCTGCGCGATACATCCGGCCGCCGCCGAACTGGATCGCGATGCCGTCTTCGAGCGCAATCCAGGCCCCCGCATCCTCTCCCGCCCGTTCGGTCAGGAGGATCCCGCCGTCTACCGCGTCCGCTGAGTCCGCGCCATGTTCCCACCGGCGCAGCAGCGGATGGTAGCGACGATCCGCATCGCCAAGCTGGGGCGGTTCTTCGCGGTTCCTCTGGCCGAGCGTGACGGTGCGAGCGACCGGGTCGACGCTTTCGACCTGCCACAGCGCGTCCGGCCTGCCGATCACGCGGTCGTCCACGACCTCCACCCAGTCCCGCGCGCGAACCGTGAGCCGATCGTCGGCGCCCGGGCCTGTAACCTGCACGACGTTCTTCGATAACGAGCGGATCGGCAGCGCGACCGAGGCGTTCGCGGGCGACCACTTGAACGTGGCAGCGCCGGCGGCATTGCCAGCCGGGTTCCCCTGCCTGTCTCGCCTGCCGTCCCACGCAGCGCCGCCGCGATGGACCTCGACGCGATAGAGTCGGTTCTCTGCCCCCGTGTAACGCGGCTCCGGCGCGAGACGTCCCGCGCGGCACCGCATCGTGACGGCGCTCAGCAGCGGCCGGTTGTCGGTAATGAACCGCTCGGCCTCCGTCCGCCCTGCCTCCGCCGTGTCCGCCGCCGCAGTCGGCGCCCATTCCACGGCGCGTACTCGCCAGACAACCTGGGCACGCGTGGAGGTGTCGGGGCCGCCGAGCGCCACTTCGCGAATCCCTTCGTCCTCAAGTGGCGTGATGTGACGTTCCCACGCGTCGAGGTAGACGAGGTAGCTGCTGGCTTCGAGCGCGACCACGTCGGGATCGGTGGACGATGACGCGCTGCGCGGGTACTGCAGGGAGAAGCGGCGCCACCGGTCGTTCGAGCAGCGCACGCCGCCGACGTAGTAGTTCCCCGGTGCAATCCAGAAGTCGAAAGGCGCCGCTCCGCCGGCAGTGCCGTGGTGGCTCTCCTCGAGCTTGAAACCGTCGTCGAAGCCTGCGTGCGGCCCCACGAGATCGACGACCAGGGTGCGCAGCTGATGCAGCAGGATGGACGTCTGCTCGTTCCAGTCGGCATCCAGCGTGACGCGCCCTTGCTGCATGAGCACGCGCACGTACGCGTTGGCGGGATCGAAGGTGTCGCGGGTGACGTCGGCCCTGAACTCGCCGTGCATCGGTCCTCCTGTGCAGCGAACCCCGGTATCGGACCCGACTGCGTGTAGATGTCGAGGGCCCGCGGTCCAATAGCGACGCCACCCGACAGCGGCGTCAGGCCGGGGTGGCTCACGCCTCACTGCCGACCGTGGGCGCCGGGGTGCCCGCGTGTTCGCGTTCCATCGAACGGGAATCGGGCGGGACGCCGCTCGACCGGCCCGCCAGGGCAACCGCGGGAGATCAGCGTGGCTTGAAGATCGCGAAGAACTGGTGCTCGAGGAACCGGCGCGTCTCGACGTGCGTCCACCCGTGCGCGGAGATCTCGGCGATCACGCCGTCGACGTCGAGGCGCAGGTGCTTCATCGCGTCGATGCCCCAGCGGTCGAATTCCGGGTTCTGCCGCCGGTACCAGTCGACGATCACCAGCCGCCCGCCCGGCTTGGTGTCGGCGTGCATCACCTCGAGCATCTGCCTCGGCCACTCGAAGTGGTGGTAGGCGTCCAGGACGAAGGTCACGTCGCAGAGCCCGTCAGGCAGGTTGGTGTCGGTGTAGGTGCCGTGGACGATTTCGACGTTGCGCAGGCCCTGCGTCTCCTTCTTCTGCCGCAGGACGTCGAGGAACTCGGCCTGCGGATCCTCCGCGTACACCTTCCCTGCCGTGCCCACCGCCTTCGACAGGAACGGCGTGAAATACCCCGATCCCGCGCCGATTTCGCAGACGGTGCTTCCGGGCCGGAGGCCGAGATGACTGATGACCGCGTCGGGCTTCTGGAACTTTTCGCGACCCTCCCCTTCGAAGATCTTGATCGACGCCGCGCGCCCGTCCGCCGTCGCGTAGCGATCGTTGATGCCCGGGGCCACGCTGGCCTGCTGGCCGCTGACGCGGCTGCAGACGCCCAGCAGGAGCAGGCACGCTGTCGAGCACAGGAGTCTTCGCTTCATCGGAGCCGTCCAGGGCAAGGCGACCGTGACCGCGGGCAGCAACGGCGCGCGCCATTCTAACCGCAACCCGCAGTTCCGTGCAGTGGACAGCCCAGCCGCGCCCGCGCAGGCCCACGGCAGGCCCGCCGCCGCCCGCGCCCCTACTCTCGGCTCGACGGTTTGGCTTCCTGTGCGAACTGCCGGTACAGCTCCGCGAGCTTCGTTAGTGAGTATCCGGGGTGAACGACCACACGATAGCGGAAGCGGACGCGCTGCCCCGGTTCCATCGCCAGGCTACCGTCCTGCGTCTTGTCGTTGAGGAAGTCGCTCACGCCGAACGGGTTGATCGAGTGCAGCCCGTAGCCGCGCGAGTGCCAGTAGGTCGGGTGGCGCGGGTTGGAGGGATGGTCCATCATGACGACCCCGACCCTCCCGCCGTCGACCTGGCCGGAATAATCCACCCACTCGGACCGCTTGCCCCAGACGTTCGCCTCGCCCTCGCCGCCCTGTGCGTTCATCAGCTTCCCCGTTCGCGGCGGTCCGCCGGCTTTCGCCCGCGCCGATGCTTCCTCGAGCACCGTGGCCATGCGCATGGCGAACGTGCCTTCCTTCGTGTCGCGGAAGACGGCCCGCTCGATCGCCTCGAAATCGAAATCGAAGTCGATGATGCGCAGCTCGGGATGCGAGTAGAAGGTCATGCGCCGCGTTTCGGTCAGCAGCGGCGCGCCGTCCGGCTTCAGCCAGGTCAACACCACGTCGATCGAGCCGGACTCCTTGCCGCCCGCAATCGCGCTCACGCCTCTCAACACGATCCGACCAAGGGTGGCTGCCGTCTTCGACGGCTTGCTCGGAACGTTCTCGACCGCCCAGTAGTTGAACCCGTTCACGTCCCCGTGTCCGTAGAACAGTCCTGCGTGGTGGGGATGATCGGTCGTCTCGCCCGGCAGCTCGCCGGCGGGGAACGAGCGGTTCACGATCCTGCCCGACGCGGTGCGCAGCGGGTGCAGGTAGGGCCGGTTCAGGTCCTTGCCCGCCACGTGGAGGACGGTAAACGGCTCGCCGTCGATCTCGACGGCGATCTGCTCCGGCGTCCACGAAAAGGCGACCTGCGCGAGCGCCGGTGTTGCGAGACAGACCGCGAAGCCCAGCGCTGCGGCCGTTGGAACGATCGATAACCGCCGTGACATGCCGCCCTCCCTGGAAACTGCGATGCTACCCGAACAGCCCGCGGCGGGTCACCGCATCCTTCGCCGCGGTACGGACGTCGAAAGCAGTTACGGGGCGCGTCGCGCGGGTCCGGCTGCCAGCGCCGGGCGGGACGCAGTCCCGATGGTACCCGCGTTGCTGCACTGGCATGCCCACGGTCGTCCGCCGGACACGACTCTCGCGGCCGGCGAGCCGTGCTCGTCGGCTCATCGGTTGCAGCCCGGCTGTGTGCGACAGCGGCCAGGTGCTCCGGACGCCCATCATCCGGCTACCATGACATGACATCAGCCAGGAGGATCCCATGCCCGTACGTCGTCAGCGGTTCGCTCCCGCCGCCGCGGTGATCGCGGCCGCCGTGCTCATGCCGGTCCCTGCGGGAACGTCGCCCTCTCCGTTCCCGTCGCTCATCGAGCTGCCCGCGGACTTCGGTCCGGAAGGCATCGCATCCGGCCGCGGCACGACCTTCTATGTCGGATCGCTGGCCGCGACGACGCGCGGCCGGATCCTCGTCGGCGATCTGCGCACGGGCGAGCTCGCCGAGCTCGTTGCGCCCACGGACGTTCCTGCGATTGGCATGAAGCACGACGCGCGCAGCCACCTGCTGTTCGTCGCGCGCGGCGGAAGCGGGACCGGCGCGGTCTACGACGCCGCCACCGGGGCCGAGATCGCGGTGTACGAGTTCCAGCCCGCGTCGCCGCCGGCGCCCGCGCCTGCGACGACGTTCATCAACGACGTCGTGGTGACGCGCGATGCGGCGTTCTTCACCGATTCCGCGGCGCCCTTCGTGTATCGTGTGGCGCTCGGTCCGCGCGGGGAGCCCGCGGCTGCCGCCACGAGCATACCGGTTCCGGCGCGTGGCAACGGCATCGCCGCGACGCCGTCGGGCGAGCACCTCGTCCTCGTCGATCCGAATGCCGGGCAGCTCTACCTGATGGATGCCGCCACGTCCGACGTGGCACCGATCGATCTCGGCGGCGGGCAGGTACGCCCCGCCGACGGCCTGCTGCTGGACGGCACGACGTTGTATGTCGTACAGAACTTCATGAACCGGGTCGCCGTGGTGGAGTTGTCGCCGGACCACCTCTCCGGCACGATCGTCCGTTACATCACCGAGCCGTTCGCGTCGAACCCGCTGACGAAGGTGCCGACGACGATCGCAGAGTTCGGAGACGCGCTGTATGCCGTGACCGCCGGGTTTGCGCCCCCGTCGCCGGACTTCGTCGTACGGCTCGAGAAGTGACGGGCGGGTGCGCCGTCAATGCGTCCGCCGGACCTCGAGCCGCGCGGGCGTCGTGACGGGCAGGCCGTCGATCAGGTCGGACCCGAGCAGCAGCTGCCTGGTGCCGGCGGCGTCGCGGACCTCGTACAGGGCGTTCTCGTCGAGCGGCGACCACTCCGGCCACTCGTTGAGCCGCACGTAGTTGCGATCGAGGTTCATGACGCGCCGGTGCCGGGCGCGATCGAAGCGCAGCCGCCCCGACCACGGCGTCGCCGAATCGACGCTGACGTAGAGCACATCGCCGCTCCGGTCGGCGCCGAGCCGCACGCCTGGCCGCCAGTCTTCGACCCAGGTCCCGTGTGTCTTCCAGAGCGCGTAGACCAGCACCGTGCGCAGCCAGTTGCCGTCCGGATAGGCACCCTCGACCAGCCCGTCCTCTTTCTGGAACGCGAGCAGCCGCGGCATCTCGCTCTCGATCCAGTCGATGGCGTCGCGCACGGGCTCTCGGTTCACCAGGTACAGCGCGCTCTCGATCGTGTCGGCGTAGCCGTCCTGGCGGCCGCGCTCCCAGTCGAAGCCGCGGTACTTCGGCAGCGATCGCAGCACGCGCAGGACGCTGTCGCGGTACTTCGGCTCGCCCGTCACCATGTAAAAGGTGTACACCGCGCCGTAGATGTAGCCCCAGTTGTCGGAGATCCCCTTGTCGAGGGGCGCGAGATCCGAGCAGCGGATCTCGTTGTAGAACATGCCATCGCCGTTGCCCGAGGCGAGCACGCGGTCGAGCATGTTCGCCAGCACGGCTCGGTACGAGGCGGCGCGCGGCCGGCCGAGCGCGCTCTCCAGCGCGTGCAGCAGCACGAGGCCGACGATGACCTCGTTGCCATGGTCGCGCAGGCGCAGGCGATCCGGGCCCGCGTGGCGCTCGAAGTCCCACTCGTAGGCAGGCAGGCCGTGGCTGCCGGGGAGGATCTCCTCGAGGTAGGCGTCGCCGATGCGTTCCGCCCACTCGAGGAACCGGCGGTCGCCGGTCATCGCGGCCAGACGCACGAGCGTCTGCAGCAGGTCGCCGTTGATCTCCGCGCCGCGGTCAGGCAGCGGCCCGAAGCGCGAGGGAACCGCCGCGTGCGCCATCAGCGCCGCCGTCAGGTCGACCATGCGGTAGAACCACGGCGTGCGTCCCAGCAGCTCGGTGACGGGGACGAGACCGTCCTTCGCGTACTCGGCGGCGCCGAACACGTAGGACTCCCCGAGCGTGCCCGTCGACAGGTCCAGCGTCCGCGGCAGGCCGCGCGTGTCGTTGGTGAAGCGGATCTCGTTGCGCAACATGTCGCGCATCCGCCCGTCGAAGACGGCACGGTCGGTGAACCATGCGGTCGCGATCAGGTACGGATAGTTGTCCGCGCCGGAGTTGTGCGGGGTGTAGATCGAGGCGCCGCTGCGAAAGACCGGCAGGTAATCCGGCAGCAGCAGTGTCCGCGCGTCGGCGTGTTTCAGCCAGGCGTGCAGGACGCGACGGGCGCGGCCGAGGAGATCTTCGACCTGGCGGCCATTGGCCTCTGCGCGGGCAAACACCGCTCCGTCAACCGCCGGCGGCTTGCCCTGCTCGGCAGACCACCCCCGCACCAGGACCGTCGTCGCCACCGCCGCGACCAGGAGGCTCCGCATCCTTCCTGCAGTGTATCGCCGACCGAACGAGCCGGCTTGCCGGGTCAGCGTAGCCGTCGCTTCCGCGCGACCGTTGACAATCGACCGCCGAGATCGATAATTGGCCACTTCCCGCGCTTCCCGCGCGACAAGGGAACGACGCGCATGACGTCAGCGCTCGCGCGCATCTCTCTGCTGACGGCGATCGTCGCCCTGGCGGCGCGAACCCTCGCCTCGCAGGCCGTGTTCTCGCCGATCGTCCCCCGTGCCTGGGACGCGGACGCGCTCGCGGCGCTCGAAGTCCCGCTGCCGAACCCTCAGTACTCGCCAAAGGCCGTACCCGTCGACTACTACTACCGAATCCCGGTGCGGCCGATCCATCGCGGCTATCCGGTGTACGTGCCCGGCCGCGAGCCCGAGGGGTACTTCGCCGCGCTGCAGCGGCGTGAACCGGAGATTCTCTGGGACGACCGCACGCGCCCACGGCTCGAGACGCAGGCGGATTGGATCGCGGCGGGCGAGGCCGTGTTCGAGGCGGCGATCTTCTACGACGGGGTGACAACGGTGGCCCAGATCCGTGATCCGGCGTGGCACGCCCAGATCCAGCCGCCGGCAACACGCGACGGCACCCTGCCCTTCACGGCGTACGTCATCCGTCAGAAAGGTAAAGTCGAGCTCGGGAGCGGCTTCTGTCACACGCGGGTGCTGCCGGGCGGCGCCGTCGTCAAGGGCGCACAGGGCAACTTCCCGTTCGATCGCGCGGCCGCTGCCGGACTTGCGGCGCGCGGCGTGCAAGAGGTGCGTCAAGGCTTTCGCGCGTTGTTTGCCGCGCCCTGGCTCGAGACCGATCCGGCGCGCGACGTCGACGCGCTCTCGCTCGATGTTCTGATCGGCAAGTTCAAGGCAATCCCGCCAGGCGTCGCTGCCCGCCATCGCGCCAGCGTCGACGCCCCGCCGGCGATTCCCGATCTGATCGGCGTTCGCGACCAAATCTACCTCGACAAGACCGGCCTCGTCGTTCATCGGGACGTCGGCGATCTGATGCGCTACGCCGCATTGAACAACGAGCTGGATTTCTACTCGAGCTTCGGCGGGTTCATCCCGGCGGGCAGGAACTCGCGCGAGCTGCCGGAGCCGGCGGATCCGTCAGTCGGCGGGCGGTACAGCGACGAGCAACTGTATGCGCTGGCGCTCTACCTGTATTCGATCAAGCCGCCGCGGAACCCGCACCCGCGGGGCCCGCTGAGCGCACGCGGCGAACGGGTGTTCCGCCGCGAGCGCTGCGGTCGCTGCCACACCCCGCCGTTGTACACGAACAACCGGCTCCTCCCCGTCGAGGGCTTCAGTCCGCCGTTCGATCATGAGCGTCGCTTCGACATCATGCCGACCGCCATCGACACCGATCCGGCGCTGACGCTGCATACCCGCCGCGGGACCGGCTACTCCAAGGTGCCGTCGCTCCGGGGCGTGTGGTACCGCGGCCCGTTCGAGCACAATGGCTCGGTCTCCACGCTCGAGGACTGGTTCGATCCGCGGCGCCTGCGCGACGAGTACGTGCCGACGGGATTCCGTGGGTATCCGGCACGGCCCCGGGCCGTCAAGGGCCACCGGTTCGGCCTGTCACTCTCCGAACCTGACCGACAGGCGCTAATCGCATTCCTGAAGACGCTCTGACGCGCCCCGCGAGCCTGGACGAGGAGGCCGACGATGGACCGCGCACTCACCACCACGTTGATGGTCTGCATCGTCGCGACCATCCCGGCGTCCGCGCAGCCGCGAGGCGCGTCGCAACGCGACAGCGCCGCCTCCGCTCGCGCCCGGATCCACAAGCTCGAAGAGCTGACCTGGCCGCAGATCGACGCGCTCGATCGTAACCGGACGATGTTCATCCTGCCGGTCGGAATGATCGAGGAGCACGGCCCGCACCTGCCCGTGGGCGCCGACACGCTGGCGATGCTGTTCGAGGCCGAGCGCGCCTCCCGCCGCGTGAGTGGGGCGCTCCCGGAATGGACGATCCTCCTGATGCCACCGCTGCACTACGGGCAGGGTGGGGCCAACCAGATAGCCGCCCGGCTCGTTCATCCGGGCACGTACGCCATCCGCCAGTCGACGCTGAGATCGATGGTTGCCGATCTCGGCGCCAGCGTGGCGCAGAACGGGTTCCGGTGGATCTTCGGCGTACGGCCGCGACGTCGAGGCGTGGTGGGTGGAGGGATTTGCCGAACTGATCATGCGGGCGGTGAAGGGAGAGAATCTCTCCAGCATCCGCGCGTGCCGGATCGGCTCCCCCCAGCCATGGCGCCGATGCTACAACAGGTGCTCGAAGCGGAGCAGGCATTCGAATCGAAGCTCGATCGCTGGCTGGCGCAGCGACGGGACCGATGACGTCCTTGCCGGGGCCCCCGCCGATCGCCGAGAATACGCGCAGCGCTCAAACGACTGCACGGTCCGCGGGACCGCTCGCCGAGGAGGACAGCCATGAAGAAGGCGACTGCTCACACGCGGCGTCGCGCGATGACGCGCCGCGAGTTCGTCGGCGGGGTCGTCGCGACCGGTGTGCTGACCGGCGCGCCGGCGATCCTGCGCGGCCGGAACCTGAACGACAAGCTGGACATCGCGTTCATCGCCTGCGGCGGTCGCGCCACCGCGAGCATCCGCGAGCTCACCGTCACGCCCGACCGTCCGGCCCGCGGCGGCGTCCCCGGCGTGCCGCATCCGGACGAGAACGTTGTCGTCCTCTGCGACGTGGATCAGAACGCGATCGATGCGGCGGCGACGCGCTTCCCGAAAGCCGCCACCTTCCACGACCTGCGCCGCGTCTTCGACAAGCCGAACCTCTTCGACGCCGTCGTCGTCTCCACCGCCGACCACACGCACGCCTTCGCGACCTACCTGGCGCTGACGCACGGCAAGCACGTCTACTGCGAGAAACCCCTCACCTACAACATCTGGGAAGCACGGCTCATTCGTGAGACCGCTGCGAAGTACCCCAAGCTGTCCACGCAGATGGGCAACCAGGGGCACGCGTCGCCGATGCGGCGGACGATCAAGGAAATTCTCGCCACCGGCGCCATCGGTCCCGTGCGCGAAGTGCACGTCTGGGCGGAACGCGCGTGGGGACTGCAGGATGCGGCCTCGGCGGAGAAGTTCGACAAGCTTCACGGGTTCTACAAGGGCACGCAGATCGTCGATCGATTCAAGGAGACGATGCCGGTGCCGCCGACGCGGCACTGGGATCTGTGGCTCGGACCCGCGCCGGAACGTCCGCACCACGACACGTACTTCCCCGGGCCGCGCTGGTACCGCTGGTGGGACTTCGGCAACGGGACGATGAGCGATCTCGGCAGCCACGACAACGACGTGCCGTTCACCGTGCTCGACATCAGGCAGCCGCTCACCGTCCAGGCGACGTCGCCGAACGTCCCGGTCGCGCACAAGGAGCTCGCACCCGCGACGATGATGGCCGTGTACGAGTTCCCGTCGTCGTCGTCCGGCGCGCCGCCGGTGAAGCTCGTGTGGCACCAGGGCGACAGCAAGCCGCCCGGCTGGGTGCCGGAGTGGGGCGGCCGCTCGCAGCTGTTCATCGGCGACAAGGGCATGCTGCTCGGAAACGGGAAGCTGCTCCCGGAGGAGAAGTTCAAGGACTTTCAGCCGCCGCCCGAGACGCTCCCCCGCTCCCCGGGCCACTGGGTCGAGTGGGTGAATTACGCGAAGGGCCTCGGTCCCGTGCCCGGCTCGAACTTCCAGTACTCGGGGTGGACGACCGAGGCAAACCACCTCGGGAACGTCGCCTATCGTACCGGGAAGAAGATCGAGTGGGACTACCGGAACCTGCGCGCGCGCAACGCGCCGGAAGCCGCCCCATTCATCAAGCGGCCGGCGTACCGGAAAGGCTGGGACGACATCCTGAAGCGGTAGGTTCCCTCGGAAACAGGCGCACGCCAGCGAACTGCTGCGGACGGGCCTCGCCGCGGACGCGGTGCGCGTGCCGCATCAGGCGGGGATCGAGTTCTCTGCCGTCACGACGAACTGGTGCGCACCGCCATCGGGGGCGCGTCGACCTGCCGGCTGTCATGGTTCGACGCGCACATCCGGGCCTACGCGGAGCGATTCGGCCTGGACACGCCCTGGTCGGAAGATGTCGAGGACGGCCTGCCGTACGGCAGCGTGCGAGTCCGCAATCCGTTCAGCCCGTGACCTCGACGACCGCTCTCAGCGGGACCGCGCACCAACCCTGGTCGAGGACGATGTCGCACGCGCCGAGCAGGGGGGCGGCTAAGGGTTCCGCCGGCGGCCGTGACAGAGCGACGATGAGCCGCTCGGGGTGTGCACCGGCGGTCTTCAAGAACCGATCGCTGTCATTCAGTTTTTCACGAGCGGCTTCACGACCGGACAGAAAGGTCCCAGCACCTGTGTCGGCGTCCGTCGCAGCGCTTGCGCGAAACCCGGCGTCACCCCGGTGGCCACGAGGAGGCCGCCGAGCCCGGACATCCGCAGGAGATCCCGGCGTGATATTCGATTGCAAGTGCTCATGACAGCTCAGGCGCCGCGATGCGGCTCCGTCGTCTCCTCCCCGCTCACGGGGCGACGTAGGTCGTCTTGACCGTGGTGTAGAACTCCGCCGCGTAGCGGCCCTGCTCGCGCGGGCCGTAGCTCGACGCCTTCCGTCCGCCGAACGGGACGTGGTAATCCACGCCCGCCGTCGGCAGGTTGACCATCACCATCCCGAACTCCGCGTGCCGCTGGAAGTGCGACGCGTACTTGAGCGACGTCGTGACGATGCCGGAGGATAGACCGGTCTCGGTGTCGTTCGCGATCGCCAGCGCCTCGTCGTAATCCTTGGCCCGGATCACACACGCGACCGGCCCGAAGATCTCCTCCCGCGAGATGCGCATCGCGTTGGTGGCGTCGACAAAGAGCGTCGGCGCGAGATAGTAACCGTCGGTCTGGCGCGTCAGCCGGTCGCCACCGTACGCCAGCCGCGCGCCTTCGCGCTGCCCGACGCCGATGTAGTCGAGGTCCTGCTCGAACTGCGGACGCTCGGCCACCGGGCCCATCTCGGTGCCCGGCGAGAGCGCGTGGTCCACACGCAAAGTCGCCAGTCGCGCGCTGAGCGCCTGCACGAACCGATCGTGCATACCCGCGGTGACGATGAGCCGCGACGACGCCGTGCAGCGCTGACCGGTCGAGAAGTACGCGCCCTGCACCGCCACGTTGACGGCCGTCTTCAGGTCCGCATCGTCGAGCACGACGAGCGGGTTCTTGCTCCCCATCTCGAGCTGGACCTTCGCCATGCGCGAGACCGCCTGGCGCGCGATGCTGCGGCCGGTGTCCATGGACCCCGTGAAGCTGATGGCGGTGACGTCGGGATGGTTCACCAGCGCTTCGCCCACGACCGATCCCGAGCCCATCACCAGGTTGAACACGCCGCGGGGAACGCCCGCCTTGGCGAGCAGCTCCGCCAGCGTCCAGGCGCAGCCGGGCGTCCACTGCGCCGGCTTGAACAGAACCGTGTTGCCGAACGACAGCGCCGGCGCGATCTTCCAGGCCGGGATGGCGATCGGGAAGTTCCAGGGCGTGATGAGGCCGACGACGCCGATCGGCTCGCGGGTGATCTCGACGTCGACGCCTGGACGGACCGACGGCAGCTTCTCGCCCGACAGCCGCAGCGCCTCGCCGGCGAAGAACTTGAAGATGTGTCCGGCGCGGACGGTCTCGCCGATGCCCTCCGGCAGGGTCTTCCCTTCCTCCCGCGACAGCAGACGTCCGAGCTCGTCCTTCCGCGCCAGAATCTCCGAGCCGACCTGGTCGAGGATGTTGGCGCGGTCCTGGATCGAGCTGGCAGACCACGCCGGAAACGCCCGCGCCGCCGCTGCCACGGCGGCCCTCGCCTGGTCGGCGTCCGCCATCGCGTACTCGCCGATCACGTCGTTCAGGTCGGAGGGATTGCGGTTGGGCGACCAGGACGCGCCCGCGACCCACTCGCCGTCGATGTAGTTGGAGAATCGTGTCGCCATCGTGCCTGCCTTCAGATCAACCGACGCTTCGCCAGGTTGTGCATCAGCGCAACCGTCCCGAACGTCCACGGCGCGATCCGGTCGCTGCGGTTCACGCGGTTGACGAGCGCGCCCAGCTTCGGCGTGGCGACGGCGACCACGTCCCCCACCACGTGGGTGAAGCCCTTCCCGGCGCCGAGCCGATCGAGCGTGGGCGCGAACATCGTGCCGAGGAACAGCATGAGGCCGTCGGGATACTGGTGGTTGGGACCAATGGTCTGCTGCACCAGCTCCAGCGGGTCGCGGCTGATCTCGGCCATCGAGCTTCCGCCCGTGAACGCGAACCCGTCGGGCCCGCGGACGTGCAGCGCGACGTGGGCGCGGCGCACGTCGTCCATCCGGAAGTGCTCGTCGAAGAGCCGGATGAACGGTCCGATCGCACACGACGCGTTGTTGTCCTTGGCCTTGCCGAGCAGCAGCGCGCTGCGCCCTTCGAAGTCGCGCAGGTTCACGTCGTTGCCGAGCGAGGCACCGGCGACGTGGCCACCGGCGCCAGCGGCGAGCACGATTTCGGGCTCCGGGTTGTTCCACTCGGAGCGCGGGTGGATGCCGACCTCTGCGCCCGTCCCGACTGCGGACATCGGCTGCGCCTTGGTGAAGATCTCCGCATCGGGGCCGATCCCCACCTCCAGGTACTGCGACCAGACGCCCTGGGTGAGCAGGACGTCCTTGACGCGTTGCGCGCCGGCGGAGCCCGGGCATATGTCGTGGAGGCTCTCGCCGATGACCGAGCGGATCGCCTGGCGGAGACCTTCTGCGCGCGACGCATCGCCGCGCGCCTGCTCCTCGATGACGCGCTCGAGCAGGCTGGCGACGAACGTGACGCCGCTCGCCTTGATCGCCTGCAGGTCGCAGGGTGCAAGCAGCCACGGCCGCGAGTGGTCGCGTCGATCCGCGACGGTGTTGGCAAGCACGTCGGCCACGGCGCCGATCGGCGGCAGCGCCGTGGCGGCGCGAACCGCCGCGGACGGATCGGGCAGGTTGAGCAGCTGGGCCGACGTCGCCGCGACGCTGGACAGATCGAACAGTGTGTCGCCGCGGACGCACACGAGCGCCGGCCCGGCGTCCTCCGGCAGCCACGCGCGGCCGACGAGCAGCGCCTGCTCGCGATCCTCGGGCAGGCTGCGCTGCGGCGTGAGCCACTCGTTCATCGCCCGAGCGCCTTTCTCCCGGCCGCCAGCACTTTCAAGATCGTCTCCACGTCGTAGACGCTGCCGGCCCATGGGCCGCCGCTCACGTCCTGCAGCGCCGCCCACAACCGCGTATCGTCCGGGAGCGCAGGGTCGGGCGCGAGGTCGGGTCGCGGCCGGCGGCTCTCCAGGATGCGCGTGCCGGCCTCCACGCCCCGGAAGACGCCGTCCTCGCCGACCAGGTCGACGGAACCGGTGAGGTTGATCCGGTCCACCACGATCTGGATGACGTCGCCGTCTCGCAGCTTGCCGATCGGGCCGCCGGCGAGGGCCTCCGGCGACACGTGGCCGATGCAGGCACCCGTAGACACGCCGCTGAACCGCGCGTCGGTCACGAGCGCCACGTGTTTGCCGAATTCCAGGTATTTCAGCGCCGCGGTGAGCTGGAAGGTCTCCTCCATGCCGGAGCCCATCGGGCCGCGGCAGGCGAGCGCGAGCACGTCGCCGGCCTGGACGCGTCCATCCTTGATCGCCGCGATCGCCGCCGGCTCGCTCACGAACACCTTCGCGCGGCCCGTGAACCTGAACACTCCGTCTCCGTCGACGACGCTCGGGTCGATGGCGGTGCTCTTGATGACCGACCCTTCCGGAGCGAGGTTGCCCATGGGCACGCAAAACGTCGCGGTCAGTCCGCGCCGCACCGCCTCGTCCGGCGACAGGATCACGTCGTCCGGATCGACACGGTCGCGCTCGCGGAGCTGCGCGCGCAGCCGCGCGCGGCGCGTGGAGAACTCCCACTGGTCGAGCTGCCCGCCGAGCGTCACGCCGGAGGCGGTCAGCACGCCGGTCTCGAGCAGGCCGGCACGGCGCAGGTGCAGCATCACCTCGGGGACGCCTCCGGCGAGGAACACCTGGATCGTGGGATGGTGCCGCGGTCCGTTGGGGAGCGCGTCGACGAGGCGCGGCACGCGGCGGTTGACCTCGACCCAGTCCTGCGCGACCGGAGGCGGCAGTCCGGCCGCGTGCGCGATTGCCGCCACATGCAGGATCAGGTTGGTGGAGCCGCCGAACGCCGCGTGCACGCTCATCGCATTGCGCAGCGCCTCGGCTGTGAGGATGTCGCGCGTGGCCATGCCGCGGCCGTCGAGCGCCATCAACGCGCGCGCCGAACGCCGCGCCGTGTCGATCCAGATCGGGTGGCCGGAGGGCGCGAGCGCGGAATGGCCGAGCGCCAGGCCGAGCGCCTCGCCGACCACCTGCGACGTCGCCGCCGTGCCGAGAAACTGGCATCCGCCCCCGGGCGACCCGCAGGCACGGCATCCCAGCTCCGCGGCCTCCTGCAGGGTGAGCTCGCCGTGAACGAAGCGCACCCCGATGGACTGCACGCGGCCAGCGTCTTCGCCCTCGATCGGGAGCAAGGTCACGCCACCGGGGACGAGCACGCACGGCAGATCGCGGCTGGCGGCGAGCGCCATCATCATCGCCGGCAGCCCCTTGTCGCACGTGGCGACGCCGAGCACGCCGCTCCGCGTGGGCAGGGAGCGGATCAGGCGTCGGAAGACGATCGCCGCGTCGTTCCGGTAGGCGAGGCTGTCGAACATCGCCGGGGTGCCCTGCGATCGACCGTCGCACGGGTCCGTGCACGCACCGGCGAAGGGAATCGCGCCTGCCGCCTTGAGTTCCACCGCCGCCGCTTCCATCAGCAGCCCGACTTCCCAGTGCCCGGTGTGGTAGCCGAGCGCGACGGGCGTGCCGTCGGGCCGCCGGATGCCGCCGTGCGTCGAGAGAATCAGGTACTCGCGGCCGCCGAGCGCAGCGGGTTCCCAGCCCATGCCGGCGTTCTGGGTCCAGCCGAAGAGGTCGCCGGACGGCCGATTGCGCAGCATCTCTGCGGTGAGCGGCAGCGATCCGGCGGGACCATGCGCGCGCGTCGCGATGTCGAAGAGCGCCGGGTCAGCGGAATCGAAGTGGTTGGAGCTCACGGAGGCGTGTCTGCGGACGTGCGTGAATGATACCAGCGACGTGTGCACGTCCGTACGTCGCGGCGGGACACCCCTGCCGCCGACCCCTCGAGCGGGACGTCGCTGCCGCCACTCAGTGTAGTATCTCCGCATCCGCGCTCGGTTTGGAGGCTTGATGGCACGTGAGGCACAGAGGAGGATCAGCCGGCGCACGTTCCTGTCCGGATCGGGCAAGGGAATCGCCGCCGCGTCGATGCTCGCCGGCTTTCCCAGCATCGTCCCGGCATCGGTGCTCGGCGCCAACTCGCCCGCCAACCGCATCAACGTCGGTGCCATAGGGACCGGCCGGATCTCCCGCGTCCACGACCTGCCCGGCATCTGGAAGCACGACTTCGCCCGGATCGTCGCGGTGTGCGACCTCGACAAGAAGCGCCTCGCGGACGCGGTTGCCCTGGTCAACGTCCATTACACGAAGAAGACCGGCAAGCCGTACGACGGCGTGACCGCGTACGACAACTACCGCGATCTGCTGGCGAACAAGGACGTCGACGCCGTGGTCATCAGCACGCCGGACCACTGGCACGCGCTCATCACCATCGACACGGTGCTCGCCGGCAAGGACGTGTACCTGCAGAAGCCGGCCTCGCTGACCATCTCGGAAGGGCGCGCGGTCAGCAACGCCGTGCACCGCTCCGGCCGCATCTTCCAGATCGGGAGCCAGCAACGCTCACAGCCGCAGTTCCGCTACGCCGCCGAACTCGTGCGCAACGGCCGGATCGGCGAACTGAAGACCGTGTACGTCGGTCTGCCGGGCGACCCGTCCGGCACCGACGCGCCGCTCATGCCGGTACCACCGAACCTGAACTTCGACATGTGGCTCGGGTCCACGCCGGTCGTCGCCTACACCGAGAAGCGCGTGCATCCGCAGAAGGGCTACGGCCGTCCCGGATGGCTGCGCTGCGAGCAGTTCGGAGCCGGCATGATCACCGGCTGGGGCGCGCACCACATCGACAGCGCGCACTGGGGAATGGAGACGGAGTACACGGGCCCGATCGAGATATCCGGCACTGCCGAGTTCCCGAAGAGCGGGCTCTGGGACGTGCACGGCGACTTCAAGACCGAGGCGCTCTACGCCAACGGCGTCCGCATGATCGTGAGCGGCGAGTTCCCGAACGGGGTCAAGTTCGAAGGCACGGAGGGGTGGATCTTCGTCTCGCGCGGCAACGAGAACGTGACCGGAAGCGATCCGGTCGACAGGCTGAAGGACCCGAACGCGCTCGCGGCCAGCGACCCGAGGATCATCAGGTCGGTCATCGGGGAGGACGAGATCCACCTGTACGAGAGCACGAGCCAACACGGCAACTGGCTGGAGTGCATCCGCACGCGGCGGGAGCCGATCGCGCCGGTCGAAGTTGCGCACCGTGCCTGCTCGGCGTGCCTGCTGCACCACATCGCGATGAAGGCGGGGCGCAAGCTGTACTGGGATCCGGTGCGCGAGCGGTTCAAGAACGATGACGAGGCGAACGCGATGCTGTCGCGGCCGCAGCGCCCGCCGTACACGCTCGTGCCGTACCTGGATTTCCTGACCTAGCCGGGCCTGCTCGCGACGCCGCCGGAGCGCAGCTCCGGACCGGTTGCTGGCGCAGCGCAGGTCTGCAGGCCTGCGGTTTGCCGCGCACGCGGCCCTCTCCAAAGGGTTGCGGGAGTTCTGCCAGCACGTCAACGGGGGACACCCATGAGCGACAGACGAATCGACAGGCGGCACTTTCTCCAGGGCATATCGGGAGCCGCGGCGGCATCGGTTGCCGCGCGCGCCTATGCCTTCGACCCGCGGCACGGACGCGTCGAGTTCGAGCCGGCCCGCGCGGCGGCGCGCTCAGCGCAGAGCGCGCCGCGGATCCGGTTCGCTGCCATCGGTCTGAACCACGGGCACATCTACGGCCAGACGGACGCCGTCGTCCGCGGCGGCGGCGAGCTGGTCTGGGTGTACGCGAAGGAGCCGGACCTCGTGGCGGCGTTCCGCACGCGGTTTCCGCAGGCGAGGCTCGCTCGCGGCGAGCAGGAGGTCCTCGACGACCCCGCGATCCAGCTCGTCGTCAGCGCTGCCATCCCCGCCGAGCGCGCGCCGCTCGGCATGCGCGTGTTGCGGCACGGCAAGGACTATATGGCCGACAAGCCCGGCATCACCACCCTCGAACAGCTGGCGGAGGTGCGGCGCGTGCAGGCCGAGACGAAGCGGATCTACTCGATCATGTACAGCGAGCGCTTCGAGAACCGTGCGACCGTGAAGGCGGGCGAGCTGGCCAGAGCAGGCGCCATCGGTCGCGTCGTGCAGACCATCGGGCTGGGACCGCACCGCACGAACCTGCCGACGCGGCCCGCCTGGTTCTTCGAGCGCGAAAAGTACGGCGGGATCCTGTGCGACATCGGATCGCATCAGGCAGACCAGTTCCTCCACTTCACCGGATCGACGCACGGCGAAGTCGTCGCCGCGCAGGTCGGCAACCTGCACCACCCGAAGCATCCGGGGTTCGAGGATTTCGGCGAGGTGATGCTGCGCGGCGACGGCGGCACGGGGTACATCCGCGTGGATTGGTTCACGCCTGCCGGGCTCCCGACCTGGGGCGACGGCCGGCTCACCGTCCTCGGCACCGACGGCTTCATCGAGATCCGCAAGAACGTCGACATCGCCGGCCGGCCCGGCGGCAACCATCTGTTCCTGGTGGACCAGAAGGAGACGCGCTACGTCGACTGCCGCGACGTGCCGCTGCCTTACGGCCAGCAGCTCGTCGACGATGTCCTCAACCGGACGGAGACGACGATGACACAAGCGCACTGCTTCCTCGCCACCGAGCTGATACTGAAGGCGCAGCAGCAGGCGCAGCGCATCGACCGGCCCTCGTGAGGTGGCGCTTGGCCGCGCGACCTCTTCCTTTCTTTCGTGGCCGCTCACCCCGTGCCGCACCGTAGACCGAAGAAGGAGCAGTGCGTGCGATGGTCCAGCTCATCTGCATCGCGCGGCGCAAATGGTCTGGACATCCGTTCCCTCGCGCGGTGCTGCGTTGTCCGTTGACACGAGGCGCGTCTTCGCCGATGATCCGCGCTCCCGATTCAACCAGGCTCGCCGCCATGCCTGCGAGCATCTCGCGCACGAACCGTTGCGACGAACGTCGCGTGGCCCGCGCGTTCACAGTCGCGATGGCTCTCGCCGCGAGACTCACACCCCTGCAGATGAGAGGAGGGTCCATTCATGCCGCAGACACTCGAGGTCCCGGGAGGTCTCCACGCGCCCGTCACGAACCAGCCCCGGGAGACTGAAGAGGCGATTCGGGAGGTGGTGGAGCCCGCGCATGAGGGTTCAGCGCCGGATGTACAGGAACCAGGCCCTCAGACGGAGAAGGTCACGCGTCCATTGCGGAGAGAGGCCGCGGTCGTCGAGACCGCTCCAGACACGAGCGGTCTGGCGGACATCGGTGTGGCCTCGTTCCGGGCCAGGAGCTTCGTGCCGGAGACGGTCCACGGCCCGGATGATCGGGTGCAAATACAGCAGACGGCTCAGTATCCCTGGCGCGTGCACGCCTCCCTGTTGATTACCGATCGCCTCGGGTCGAACTGGATTGGCACCGGCTGGTTCATCGGCCCGCACACGCTGGTCACGGCCGGCCACTGCGTCTTCATCAAGAACAGCGGTGATCCGAATCGCGATGGCTGGGTTTCGACGATCCGAGTCATGCCCGGCCGCAACGGGAACAGCCTGCCGTTCGGGTCGGTCCTGAGCCGGCGCTTCTTCACCGTGCGCGGCTGGGCGGACAACGGCGATGAGAACTACGACTACGCCGCCATCGTGATCCCGTCGGAGCTCGGCAACACGGTCGGGTGGTTCGGCTACGGGGTCTTCTCCGATGCCGACCTGAAGGCGTCGATCGCGAACATCTCCGGTTACCCGGGAGACAAACCGGCTGGCACCCAGTGGTACGACAGCCACGCCATCGCGGAAGTCTCGGCGACGAAGGTGCGCTATGACGTCGATACCATGGGCGGGCAGAGCGGCAGCGCGGTCTACGTGATCCGCAACGGTCAGCGGATCGGCGTGGCGGTCCACGCGTACGGCGGGCCGACGACCAATTCGGGCACGCGGATCAGCACGAGCGTCCACGCGAATCTCACCGCCTGGAAGCAGTAACGGCTGCATGGCCCGGATTCATGGCCGGATCCTCGACTCGAACGGCCAGCCGGTCCCTGACGCGGCGGTATACGTCGAGTCGGGGCCGGTTGCGGTGCCGGATATCGCGGCGATGACCGATGAGGCCGGCCGCTTCACGCTCGCGGTGCCGTCTGCAGGCATGTACCGCATCGGAGCGCGGTCGGAGCAACGCGGCCGCGCGAGCGTGGGGGTTTCCGTCAAGGCAGCCGGCGAGGACTCGCACGTTGAGGTGCGGCTGAGCGGCGATGAGCTCGCGCCCTGACGTGCCGGGCGACCGCCGAGCCGCGACCGTCATGTTCAAGGACCAGGACCGACGACTCGTCACAGCCGGAGCTTCAGCGTGCTCACGACCGCCGGCGTGGTGACGGTGGGCGGATCGTTCTTGCCGAAGCTCAGGACCTCCACGTCCGCGGACCGCTCGTCGACGAGCGTAATCCGCGTCAGGCAGAAATTGTCTTCGTCGAAGAACAGGTCCGGCTTCGTGCCGCGGAAGCCGGTGTCGTGGCCGCGGCCGCCTGCGCCGTTGACCATGATGTGGATGCCGTCGCGGAAGGCGACCGATCCGTTCTGCGGGCTGTCGCGGCGCCGCGGACCGTACACGCTTACGTTGTGGTCGTGGCCGGCCAGCGTCAGCGCGACCAGCGGCGCGCCGGTGCGCTCGTCGAACAGCGTCCGCCACAACGTGTCCACGTTCTTGACGTCTCCGTGCTTCCCCCGGCTCAGCCGGCTGTGGTGAGCGAACACGATCTTCGCTCGGCCCGGAGTTTCCGCTATCGCCCGCCGCAGCCAGGCGATGCGTCCGGAATCGCCCGCCGGCCACGGCTCGTCCTTGCACAGACCGGTGTCCATGAACACGAGCCGCCAGCCGTCCAGATCGATGAAATGCTCGTAGCGTGCGCCGCCGCGTTTCGTGGTGTCGATAGGCTGGCGTGAGAGCGGTGGCGTGAAGCGTCCCCAGAAGCCTTCGTAGCCGGCCGCGATCTTCCCCGCCGACGCCGAGCTCGCCGTCGTCCGCCAGTCGTGGTTTCCGGGCGTTTCACACAGCCCGGCGACCTCCCTGTCCATCTGCTCGAAGAACTTCTCGAACTCGTTCGGCTTGCCGTCGTTGTAGACGTCGCCGCCGTTCACGACGAGGGCTGGTGAACCGTGCGCACGAATCCAGCGGATGAGCGTGTTCTGCACCTTGCGGACTCCCGACCCGGCGCCGTCTGCGCTCCAGTAGACCATCGCTGCCATCACTCACCCGCCCTTCGCGGAGCAGGCCGCCGGTACTCGACCGGAGCTGCCTCCGAGGCCTCTTCGGACACGGGCCGCGACGGCCCGATGACGATCAGCGCGTCGCCGAACTCGCCCGTGTCGACGAGCTCCTGCGCGTCCTCGACGAGCTGTTCCGGGGTGGCGAACTGGTGAGAGACGAGGGTCAGTTCGCCGGCGTCGTTCTCGAAGGTCAACTGGTAGAAGCCGGTCTCGTCCTGACTGACATGGAACTTCGCCATGGGACCTCCTGGCGGACGCCGATGGACACCGGCGATCCGTTCCCATCCGGGCCAAGGGGAGTGAACGTCGCAGCGGCGAGCCCGCGTTGCGATCGCAGCGCAGAGAATACCGGAATTTCCTGCCACCGACCATGTGGTTTTGAACGCGACGATCGTCGTCCACCGGAGTCGACTGGCTTTCGAAGAGCTCCGATGTTGCCTCCGCTCGCTGAAATGGGCGTAGGCTGTACTCACCTACCGCAAAACAGGAGTACTTGTCGTGAGAACCCTCATAGCCATCGCATTGTTGTTCGCAGTCAGCGTGCACGGCTCCGGGCAGGCGCCGCACGGCGGCCGGCCTGACAGCCCGATCGCCATCGTCCCGCACCCCACGTCGACGACGCCCGCTGCCGGCCGGTTCCAGCTCACGCCGCGGCTTCTACACGCAGGAAGATGCGCGCGAGATCGTCGCCTACGCCACTGCGCGGTTCGTCACCGTCGTGCCCGAGATCGAGATGCCGGGCGGAAGGACTACGCGGACTTCCTGCGGCGCCTCCAGCCGCACCTGCGGCGGCTGTCGGCGCTGGATGTGAACGTCCGGCCGCTGGACCAGCAGGAGCAGCCCTGAAGGGCTGCGTTGGGACTGCAACCCGGCCGGTGCGCGGATGGCTACCCGGCGAAATACCCGCTCCGTGCCTTGACGACCGTCGATGGGCGCCGCACTCGAACGTCGAGCCGGCGCCACTCGCGGCCGGACGCGGCCTCGATGGCGAGGACGTACTGCTGGCGCAGGTCGTTGATCAGGCTCGAGGCCACGACGGCGGTTTCGACGAGGGTGCTCGCGAACACGAACTGCCCGCCGGTCCACTCGGCCAGGTCCCGGAGATCGGCATCGGATGCGCCCTTGCGGTCGGCGGCGGCGACGACGAGGCGCTGATCGACGTCCGGCACGGTCGCGACGACGAACACCGGCACGTCGATGGAGCTGGCGAGCCCGGACACCTCGCGCGCCGTCATCGCGCTGCTGTTGTCGGAGCCGTCGGTCAGCACGATGACCGCCTTGTGGGTGGCGGAGCGTGCGGCGAGCCTGCGCGCGGTCGCCGCCGTCGCATCGTAGAGCGACGTCGTCCCGAAGGGATCGAAGCCGGGGACGAACCCCTTCAGCGACGCGACGTCGCGCGTGAAATCGCGGTGCTGGTGGAGCGACGAGTCGAACGTGAAGACCGCGACCTCGTCCTGGCCCTGGCGCAGCTGCGAGAGCACGGACTCGTACCCCTGACTCGCCATCGCCGTCTTGTCGGAGAGGCGCATGCTGCCGCTCATGTCGATCAGGATGGCGACGCTCAGCGGCGACTGTCGGTCGGAGCGGAGCGAGAGGATCGGCTGCAGCTGCCCGTTGTCGCGGACCTCGAAGTCCTTCGCGGTGAGGCCGCTTACGATGCGCCCGCGATGGTCGCGCACCGACGCCTGAATCGTGACGACGCTGATGGCACTGCGGAACGTCGGCGTCGCCTGCTGCGGGGCGTCCTGCGCGGACGTCGGGACGACGAGCGCGCCGGCGAGGGCAACGGTCGAGACGACATATCGACCAGTCACAGTCGTTCCTCCGCTCGATTCGCTTTGAACAGGGCTGCAGATCGGCCGCGAACGCGCGGCGGCTGCCGGGGCCGCAAGTTGACGGGAACAAGGAATAGTAGCACGACTGGGCGCCAGGGTTCAGCAGGTATTCAAAGGGCCTGGAGGGGGCCGGGGGCGGCCCGGGGAGGATGGGGCCAACACGCGCGCCCCAACCCAGAGCGCCGGCCCCGATCAACGCTGCAGGTAGATCGCCCCGTCTTCGATGGAGAGCTCGACCCCGGCAGCGCGGGCGGCCTCCTTCAGGGCCGCTTCGAGCATGACCACGGGATCGGCGCTGACCTCCAGGCGCCGCATCAACCCTTCACCCTTCGCCGACCCGGCGGTCAGCGCGACGCGCAGGCCGCGCCGCTTGCAGCGGATCGCCGTGCCGTCCTCCAGCTTCGTGTTCATCGGTTTGAGGAACGCGTCGACGTAATGCACGCCGATGCCCGATCGATCGTCGGTGAGGGCCGGCAGCTTCTCGCGGGCGGCCGGGTTCACGTCGCAGATCTTCAGCTTCATGCGTGCACCCGCTGCCAGGCGTCCAGCGCCTGGCGGAAGGCGCGGATGTGTTCCGGGGTGCTGCCGCAGCAGGCGCCGACGATGCGCGCGCCCGCTTCCACGAGCGGCACGACGCCGGGGGCCATCTGCGCGGGCGTCTCGTCGTAGACGACCTTCATGTTCACCAGCTTCGGCTGCCCCGCGTTCGGTTGCACCATGAGCGGCAGCTGCGTCCCCCGCCGGTAGCGCACGACGGCGTCGCGCGCCCGTACCATGTCCATGCCGGTGCCGCAGTTGAGCGCGATGACGTGCGTCCCGTGCTCCTCCATGAACTGGGCGGCGTGCTCAGGGTCGACGCCCATCATCGTCCGGAACGTCGAGCCGTCGACCGTCACGTCGTAGGCCATCGACCCGATGATGCAGGCTGCCCCCGCGTTCGTCGCCGCCTCGATCCCGAGGCGCAGCTCCTCGAGCGCGGTCTGGGTCTCGATGATGATCGCGTCGGCGCCGGCGTCCACGAGCGCCCGCGCCTGCTCGGCAAACGCCTCGCCCACTTCCGCCTCGGTGAACTCGCCGTACGGCTCCATCAGCCCGCCGAACGGCCCGATGTCGCCGATGACGTAGCCGGGCCGACCCGCGAACGCCTGCCTGGCGATTTCGACCCCCGCCCGGTTGATCGCGACGACGTCGTCGGCGTGGCCGTGGCGCCTGAGCATGATCCGCGAGCCGCCGAACGTGTTGGTCAGGATGCAGTCCGATCCGGCTTCAGCGTAGCGCTGCTGGATCGCGAGGACGCGTTCGGGGTAGGTGAGGTTCCAGGCCTCGCCGCACCCGCCCTGCTCCAGGCCCGCGAGCATCAGCTGCGTGCCCATGGCGCCGTCGCCTATGAGCGGCCGCGCGGCGATGGCTTCGAGAAGCCGTGTCATGGTTCGGGTGTTCCTCCGTCCTGGGCGAGCGCGTAGTGAATCGTCTCGAGCACCAGCCCCCACTTGTGCTGCCTCGCCTCGCGTTCGCAGTAGCAGCCGGGCCCGTGCGCGGCGCGCTTCCACGAGAGCACGGCATCGAGGGGCTGCCCGGCGAGCGGCGCGTCACGACCGATCGCCTCGATGAGCGCCTCGCCGTCACGCAGGTACTGGCACATGTCCCGGTAGCCGACGTCGCCGGGCACGGGCGTGCACGCCTGCTCGCGAATGCGGTAGCCCTCGGCGCGCGGCCCGAGGCGAACGCGGTAGTGGAACGCGAGCGGCCGGCCCATGTTGCTGCACGTCGTGCCATCGTAGCGGAAGATCGCTTCGACCGCGCCGTCCGCCGCCGTCGTCAGTGACAGGCGTTCAGCGGTCCACCGCCTCAGCGCACGCGTGCTCGTCGCATACCTCGGCGCGTCGCGCTCCGACGTCCCGCCCGGGGCTCGGGCCACGGTGGCGGCGGCCGCGCGGCGGTACGGCACCCGTCGGAACCGGCAGGGCGAGAACGAGCAGTTCTCGCATGGAACGAGCTCGCTCAGCCGGCGTACGCGGTCGGTGTGCCGCGTGATGCCGAACACCGCGAGGAGGGACTTCTTCGGCCGCAGCATGCCCGAGTCGAGCACTTCCAGCGGACCCGGAAGGCCGTCGCGGCCGACGAGCGACAGCAGTGCGGACTGGTCCGCCACGTCCCACCCCGGATATCCAGGGCTGTAGTGCGGCAGCACGGCCATGCCCTCGCCCGCCGCCCACGCGCACAGCCGCGCGCCGACCGCGGTGACGAGCTGCTCGACGACCGCCGAGCCGAACGTCTCCAGGAAGAAATACTCGTCGGGGCGCTCCTCGACCCACGCCCGGAGCGCCTCCCGCTCGATCTGCGCGCCGGCGCTCACCGCGACGAGAACGGCGCCGTGGGCGCCTGCCTGCTCGAGCGTACCGCGCATGCGATCGCTTCTCAGGACGACGCCGTCGACCCGGAGTGAGTCCGCGCCGACGGCCAGCTGGCGCGACGGCCGCGAGAAGATCCAGGGCCGGCCGTGCGTGGCGTACCACGCGCCCGCCCAGTCCGCGAGTTCGCGGGGGCGTCCTTCAAGGGTGTGGCCACGGGGAAACCCTAAGAGGCGCAGGTACTCGGCAGGATCGACCCGGACGTCCGGGTGTGGGTCCAGGAGCTCCCTCATCGGACGACCTCGGGCAGGCCGTCGACGGGGCGGAACTGGCAGCCGAACACGAAGAAGTCGAAGAAGTCCGGGTGGGTCTCGAGCCGGCAGTGCTCGACGCGCCGAACCGTCGCCTCGAGCTCGGCCCGACGCGATCGCGAGAGCAGCGCCATCGAGGCGCCCTCGATGGCGGCGTTGCCGAGGCGCACGATGCGGTCGTCGGGCATGCTGGGGAGGAGGCCGATCCGCTTCGCGGCGTCCACCTTGAGGTGCCGCCCGAAGCCGCCGGCGATGTAGAACACGTCGATCGCGTCGAACCCGACGCCGTAGCGGCTGAGAACCGTTCTCAGGCCGGCGACGTTCGCACCCTTCGCCTGCGCCAGCTCGTTGACGTCGCGTTCGAGCAGGTAGATGTCGTGCTCGGCATCGAGCACGACGCGATCCGATCCGTCTTCGAACCGGCCCAGCTCGTTCATGCGGCCGGTGCGGCGCAGTTCGCTCAGCGTGTCGATGAGCCCCGAGCCGCAGATCCCGTGGGGCGCGCCACCGCCGATGACACCCAGCCGGACGCTGCCGTCCTCCTCCATCGCGACGTCCTCGACCGCGCCGTCGAGCGCCGGCATGCCGCACGCGATCGCGCCACCCTCGAACGCCGGCCCCGCCGGGCAGGACGCCGCGAGGATGCGGTGGCGGTTGCCGAGGACGATCTCGGTGTTCGTGCCGATGTCCATGACGGCAACCAGACGGTCCTCCCGCGCGAGATCGACCGCGAGCATGCACGCCGCGGCGTCCGCGCCGACATGCCCGCTGATGATCGGCGCGCCGTACACGCGCGCCTTCGGATGGATGGGCAGCAGGCAGCGCCGCCCGGTCTCGGCCAGGCTCGTGGACGCGCGCCGGCCCGCGGCCATCTCAATCTCGGTGATCGACCGGTACGGGGTCTGCCCGATCGAATACACGTTCTGCCGAAAGAACAGGTCGCGCATCGTGGAATTACCGACGACGACCATCTCGTAGATCGTCTTCGGATCCACGGGGAACTCCTCGAGCGCGTGCGCCAGGTAGCCGGCGAGCGTGCGGCGCAGGAGCTTGCCGGGGTGCTCGACGTCGTAGCGGATGCGCGACATGACGTCGGAGCCGCCGAACCGCTGGGGGTTCTCGAGCGAGGCGTCGGCGATCTGCTCGCCGCTCTCGAGGTCGAACAGCCGCAGGACGATCGTCGTCGTCCCGAGGTCCATCGCGATGCCGTGGAGCGGCCCCGACGAACGCGCGATCTCCTCGCCGTCGACCAGGATGCGGTCGCCGTCGCGCGTGACCGCCGGATCGAGCGCGTCCGCCGCCGCGCCGGCCGGCACGGTCGACGCGCGGCGCTCGATGCGGATGTGTCCGCGCCGCATCGTGTGGCAGCGAAGCGCCCCCGCGTCGCCCGCCAGCGACGACTGGCAGGAGAGACGGAACGGCGGCTTGAGATGCGCCTCGAAGGGCGTCGGCGGCGTCAGCAGGTCGAGCCCCTCGACGACTTCCACGACGCATTCCTTGCACTTGCCGTTCGTCTGGCACGACGTGGGAACGCGGATGCCGAGCCGTTCGGCGTACTCGAAGATCGTGGGGCCGGGCGGTGCTGCGGTCGAGCGTCCGTTGACCGTGAGGGTGATCGGCACGCGCGCCCTACCAGTCCGCCTGCGCTTCCAGCTCGCGGCGCACCGCCTCGGCCACCTCGCGCGCCGACCCGTCCCGTTCCCGGTCGTCGCTCCAGCGCCACTGCGCGAGGTAGTCGTCGGTGCCGGTGAGACCGCGCGCCGCCGCGAGCGCGTCGATCCGGGCGATGAACTGCGCCGGCAGTGCCACGCTCACGTCGTCGACGTCGTCTTCAGCACGGATCTGCGACGGGACTTCCTGCCAATAGAGGACACGGTATGTTGCCATCTGCTACTCACAGGGCACGGAGATAGTCAACTCAGAGGCCACGGGGGCCACAGAGCAAATCAACTCAGAGGCCACGGAGGCCACAGAGCTAGTCAACTCAGAGACCACGGGGGCCACGGAGGCCACAGAGTAATTAGTTAAGTAGTACCTCCGTGGCCTCTGAGTTATACGCCCTCCGTGGCCTCTCCCCCGGCCTCCCCTCCCCGGCCATCCTGCTCTCTGTGGCCCACGAGTCGCAGGAACAGATCGACGGCCGCCGAGGCGTTCGCCCCGTAGCCGTCGGCGCCGATCTCATCGGCGAACATCTGGCTGATCGGCGCGCCGCCCACCGCCATCTTCACGTGCCCCTTCCCTGCCGCCTCGAAGCCGTCGATGACCGTCTTCATGTAGGTCATGGTCGTGGTCAGCAGCGCGCTCATGCCGACGATGTCCGGATTGACGCGCGCGGCGGCGGCGAGGAACTTCTCCACGCTCTGGTCCACGCCGATGTCGTGTACCTCGAAGCCGGCGCCCTCGGCCATCATGCAGACCAGGTTCTTGCCGATGTCGTGCAGGTCGCCCCGGACGGTGCCCATCAGGAGGACGCCGACCGGTCTGGTGCCGCCCTCACGGGCGGTCAGCAGCGGCTTGAGCACCGCCATCCCCGCCTTCATCGCCCGCGCGGCGATGAGGACCTCGGGCACGTAGAGGATGTTGTGCTTGAAGTCCTCGCCGACGACGCTCATGCCGGCGATGAGACCATCGGTGAGCACCTCCTGGACGGGCCGGCCCTCGGCGAGGGCCCGGCGCGTCATCTCTTCCACTTCCTTCGCCTTGCCCTCGTACAGGTACTGGTTCATCAGGGCGTAGTCGACCATCGGTCAGGCCACCTTCAGACGCGCGCCCCGTTGAACTCGTCGAGCGCCTGCAGCATCGCGCGGATGTTCTCGCGCGGCATGCCCGGGCTGACCCCGCCACCGACCGACAGGATGATCCCTTCGCCGCCAGCCCCCTCGAGCACGTCGAGGGTCGCCTCCTTCACCTCCTCGGGGGTGCCGCGCACGCCGATCTCCAGCGGGTTCACGTTGCCCATCAGGCACATGCGGTCGCCGACGCGCTGCTTCACCTCGCGGATGTTCTTCTGCTTGCCCCAGTTGAGCACGTTGAAGCCGCAGTCGGGCAGGTGGTCGAGGCACGCGTCGACCTCGGCGTCGTTGTGGTAGATCTTGACCCACTCCTTCGGGAACGCGTCGCAGATCCGCTTCAGATACGGGTGGGCGAACTCCAGGTAGTGCTCCTCGTTGATGAAGCCGACGATGTCGTCCAGGAGGAAGATGCCCTCGACCGTGTCGCCGAGGACCGCGTGCTGAGCCTTGAGCCAGTCGATGACGACGCGCGTGCACAGGTCGATCAGCTTGTGACACCCCTCCGCGTCCTCCACCAGCTCGATCATCAGGTTCGTCGTGCTGCGCACGAACCCGGCCGTACAGAGCGGCCCGCGCGCGGTGACGAGGGGCAGGATTTCGCCGAGATCGAGGATGCGCTGCTTCACCATCTTGTAGCGGTGCAGCGTGAGCGCGGCGAAGGCGTCCGCCTCGACCTCGTATTCGGGGAACTGCTCGATGTCCTCGAGCCGGTAGAGCGTGTGGTACTCGCTCGGCGTGTTGTCCTGCCAGAACTTGATTTTCGCGCCGAGCACCGACGGCTCGGCGGCCATGCCGTACTCCATCCACCAGGACGGGATGAAGATGATCTGCGGGTATTCCTGGTAGACCTTCAGGTTGGACTGGAACCACAGCTCGGGATCCAGGTAGTAGTCCATGTGGTTGATCCCCAGGTAGCCGGGGATCCACGGGCTGTCCACGATCAGCGCCATCGGGACCCGGTCCAGCTTTTCGAGACGGGCGGCGCGTTTGAACGTGTCCCACTGCTCTGGCAGCATCCGGTGCAGACTCCTCTATCGCGAGCCGGCGCGAGCCGACAGGATAGCCGATTCGCGCGCCGATCAGCCGTCGGCCACCGATGCGGGCGGGCGTCCCGGGCGGGCCGCTCAGAAGAGCACGGCGACGTCGATGATGACGTGGGAGCGCGAGTCGTAGATCACGGCGTGGCCGTCGATCACGCCGCGATGGTAGCCGGACGGCAGGGGGTGGAGCCGCCGTTCGACCGCTACGGGAAGGTGCTCGAATTTCTTCTGCCAGCCGGGTGGGAGCTGGCCGCCGCGCGCGACCTTCTTGCCCAGCCCGGGCGGGAGGTTGCGGTAGCGCGGGGCGTAGTGGCCGCGCAGGATCTCGACGTCGTCGGTGGCGAAAACGACGTGCACGGCGGCCGCCGGGCCGGGCACGGCCGCGGCGACGACGGCGCGGTCGTGTTTCGCTTTCTTACCTCTTCCCTGACCCTTCGGCGTGCCCGCGGCGCTCGCCGCGAGCAGCAAACACGAGACGAGTGCGACAACCAGGCGTACCATGCGTGCCCTCCTGCAGCCCTCAGGCAGGTCGCTGGCAAGCCGGCTGCCCGGTATCGAACGACGGCCCCGCATGGCGCAACACACGGGGCCGGAACAGGTTGCGCGCGGCCGCGCAAGACGAGGCGAACGCACCGCCAGGCGGGAACTGTCTTTCAAGACTCGAAATGGTAATCGGGATCATCCTCCCCAGCGCAGCACTTCGATCCGCACGCGCGTCCGGCCGGCCTCGAGAAAGCGCAGCGCCCGTGCCGCCGCGTAGGACAGGTCGATCAGCACCCCCGCCGCCTGCGGACCCGCCGCCGGACCGCGATCCACGATCCGCACGCGCACCGAGCGGCGGTTCTGGAGGTTGGTGATGCGGACGATCGTCCCGAACGGGTAGGTCGGATGCGCCGCCACCATCGCGTGCATGTCGAACGGCACGCCGCTCGCCGTCATCCGGCCATCGAACTGCCGTCCGTAGTGGGAGGCCAGCCCCTCCCGCAGCTCGAGGGACCCGCGCGGACGCCCTGCGGAGGGGACACTCGACCGCGGTGTGCACGCGGGCAGCGCGAGGATCGCAGCGGCCGCTGCGGCGCAGATCACCCGGAATGGCGTTGCGCTCACCGCGTGGGTATGACAGCAGCAGCGCGCCCTTCAGGGCTGCCACTCGTAGACACGCTCGTAGCGCCGCCTTCAGGGCAGCACTGCCCGTGAGGGCAGACCTGCAGGCCTGGGCGGCGAGCGCCCGCCGTCAAGTACCGTCGCGGTCGGAATCCCACGTCGGCAGCACGCGTTCAATCGGCCGCGGCCTGCATTGGTTCGGCGTATTCACCCGCGCCCGCTATCGTGACGCCGAGCGCGTCGAGCAGCAGGTCCTGGTGGCGGAGCACGAACCGGTCGCGCGCATCGCGCACCTGCTCGATGACCCGTGTCCGGCGCCGCTCCACGTCGGCAGCCTCCCAGGGATTCTCCCGGCCGTCGGAGTGGACGTAGGTCAGATCCTCCACGACGCGCAGCAGCAGATCGTTGCTGGCTTTGGTGATCTGCCGCAGCCGCTGCTTGTAGCGTCGCATCCCCGGGAGCGGCGGGAACAGTCGCTCCAACACGGCGACCTCGTGCCACGCCCACCCGAGCTGGAGCGTGACCGCCTCGAGCCCGTGAATCCAGCCCGTGAGGCTGACCACGCGCGTCAGGCCGGCATAGAACTCCGAGAGGCGCGGATCGAGAAAGTCGTAGTCTGGGTTGCACACGTCGCCGAGCAGCCGGCCGGAGCGGACGAGCGCGTCCTTGATGGGGGTGCCATCGTAGGGCAGCATCCGGCAGAACGTCACCGGCAGACACCCGTCGGCGAGAATCGTGCGCAGGAACGCCAGGTTCTGCCGCACCGAGTCGAACGTGCTCGACGGATCGAGGAGCATGAAGCCGTACTCCCACATCAGGTCGATGCCCTTCAGCAGCTGCACCGCCCGCAGGTTCTGCTCCACGGTGATCTGCTTGTGCAGCGTCTCCAGCCCCTCCTCGCTGCCCGACTCCAGCCCCATGTAGACGAGATACAGCCCGGCGTCGCGCATCCGGACGAACAAGTCGCGGTCGACCGCGTCCGCCCGGCAGTTGATCTTCCAGATCACCTTGCCGGCGAGGCCGGCGCAGTGCAATTCGTCCACGAACTGACCCGCCCATCGCTTCCACACCGGCCCGAAGAGCGGAAAGTCGTCGTCCTGGAACAGGAAGATGTGCGTGTCACGCTCCTCGTGCAGCGCGCGCATCTCCTCGACGACCGCCGCCGGCCGGCGGGTGCGGACGATCCTGCCCGGCGCGGCACGGTAGAAGGTATGAATGGAACAGAACGAACAGGTGCGCGCACATCCCCGGCTCGCCAGGATGGGCATGATGCTGCGCCCCAGCACCGCGGCCGGTTGATAGCTGCGGTCGGGATATGGCAAACGATCGAGATCCTCGACCAGCGCTCGAGCCGGCGTGGCGACGACGCCGTCGGCGTGGCGATACGCGATGCCCTGGATGGCGCGCCACTCCCGACCGCTCCCGATGGCATCGACCAGCTCGAGCAGCGTCATCTCCCCTTCGAAGCGGACAACGCTGTCGAGTTCCGGCACGAGCTCCAGCGTCTGCTGGTAGCTGAGGCTCGGGAAGTGCCCACCCATCGAGAAGTGGCAGTCGAGGCCGGCCGCGCGCAGCAGCGCGAGCAGCTGCGCGTAGCGATCGATGAAGAACTGGAAGATCAGCGAGAAGCCGATCAACACCGGGTCGATCGCGCAGGCAATCCTGACGATGTCGTCCGGCTTCTGCTCGATGTCCACGATCTGGACCGTGTACCCGTGTGCGCGGAGGACGGAGGCGAGGTAGCCGAGTCCCAGGTTGCCCTGGTTCTGGAAGCCGACGAGCATCACCGGTCGGGACGTATCCCGATCCCGGCGGGTCGTGTCCTCGACGACGGGCAGCAGGAGAGGCACGGGTGTGGCTCAGGATCGGCCCGGCCCGACCAGCGGGTCAGCCCTGCCGGCTCTTGACGATGCCGTCGATCTGCTTGCCGAACTCGCGCTTGGCACGGGCGATCTGCTGCAACGTCGCGCGATCGAGATAGCGTTCGAAGATAGGCACCGGATCCTTGATCCAGTCCGGGTTGAACTTGAGCAGTCGATTGATCTGCGCCTGGGTCATGACTCTCTTCGCCATGTCGCCTCCATCGGTGACGCCGGTGCAGACACGGCAACGACTCGGCGTTGCCGTGCGGACACCAGTCCGTAGGTGCGCGTATATGTATCCGACGATGGGTGGCGGGTCAACACGAATCAGCCGGACGGATCACCGCCTCCCCGCCAACCGGCTATTGCCGATCGTACACGGCGGTCACTTGCTCGGTCGTGCCTTCCGGCGCAAACGTGGCCGTCAGCGTCTTGCCGTCCGCCGACAGCGTATAGGTGCCGCGATACACCACTTTGCCGCCGATCTTCTCAACCAGTTCGAACGAGCGTTCACCCTTGCTCGTTGCCGCGATCGTGAAGTTCGCCGGGACGGTCGGGCCCTCGACCGGATGGTCCTTTCCATCAAACATCAGAACCGTGGAGATCTTGTAGGCCGGCACCGTCCACGACAGCCCTTCGCCTTTCGAGGCAGAGAACTCCATCGTCTCCGGCGAGCTGATCGCCACCTTCGTGGCCTTCCACCTGCCCGCGAGTCCGGGCCCACCGGAAACACGCTGGAAGATAGCGGTATTCTCGAACGACGCACCGTCCGGTTTGGTGCCCTTCGAGATCACGGTCAGGGTCTTGCCGTCCTGGGACAGGCTCTGCCTGTCCGTGCTCAACACGGTTCCTTTTGCCTTGTAGGTGACCTCCCACGTGTTTGCGTCAACCTCTTTCCAGGCAGCCGTGCTGCCGAAGATGGCGGGGTATTCCTTGCCATCGGCCTTGAAGGTGTAGGACTGCCCCTCGACGGTCAGGCGCATCTCGCCCGATGGCAACTGGTCGACGGTCATGGTGGTGCCGGTGAACTGGCTCTTCTCGGGATTGAGCTTCCACCTGCCGACGAACGGCGACTCGGTTGCGGTGACGGCGATGACGGCGGCGAGTACCAGGCCCGGGAAATGCATCTTCCCCTCCTCTTCCTTCGGGTAAACGGGCGGCGGAGATAACCTACCACAGCAGCTTCACGCCAACCTGCAGTTGGCACCGTCCGGCGGCGTCCGCCGTGGTCGATTCCGTCAGGTTGGTGTTGACATTGACGATCGTGATCTCGGCGCCCGGCACCACCGCCTGGCTGGTGTCCCGGATGGTGCCGACGATCGTTCCGGTGAACGACTGCGCGGATGCCGACGAGGCGGACGCGAGGGCGGCGAACGCAACGAGCAGGATCCGAATCATGGTCGGGGCCTCCTGGAGAGCGGGACGTGCCGCTCGCCTCATCGGCTGGCGGGACGCGTAGTTCGGGGAGTCTACATCCGATCGCGGCGGTTCCGTTCGGAACGGCTCAGGACGTCACGGAATGCCAGACCGACCGGCGCGGTCATCGAATCCGTCCGGCCGGCGGCGTCCGCATGGAAGCCAGCGGCAGGGACCGAGCGCATGGGACCCGTCGACTCTCAGCGCACGCGCGGCGCATGCCTTTCGCTACCCCGCGACTTCGTGGTCATTGCGCTGGCACCCGATCTTCCTCGATGGCGCGGCTCACGCCAGCAGCTTGCCGACGACCTTTCCGTGCACGTCGGTCAACCGGAACTCGCGCCCCTGGAACCTGTAGGTCAGCTTCGTGTGATCGAGGCCCATCAGATGCAGGATGGTGGCATGCAGATCGTGCACGTCGACCGGATCTTCGACCACGTTGTAGCCGAGATCGTCCGTGCGGCCGATCGTCACGCCGGGTTTGACGCCGCCACCGGCCATCCAGATCGTGAACGCGCGCGGGTGGTGATCGCGTCCCATCAGCTTCGAGCCGCCGCGCGCCTCGTTCATCGGCGTCCGTCCGAACTCGCCGCCCCAGATCACCAGCGTGGTGTCGAGGAGGCCGCGCTGCTTCAGGTCGCGCACGAGCGCGGCGGCCGCCCGATCGGTCTCGAGGCAGAGCTGCGGAACCCGCTGCGCGATGTCCGTGCCGACGCTCTCCCCGTGGGTATCCCACCCGCGGTGATAGAGCTGCACGAACCGGACGCCGCGCTCGATCAACCGCCGCGCCAGCAGGCAGTTGTTGGCGAACGACACCCGCCCCGGCTCGGTGCCGTACATCGAGTGGACGGACGCGCTCTCGCGCGACAAGTCGGTCAGTTCCGGTACGCTGCTCTGCATCCGATACGCCATCTCGTAAGAGGCGATGCGGGTGTCGATCTCCGGATCGCCCACCTCGGCGCGGCGCAGGCGGTTCAGATCGCTCACGAGATCAATGGCACCGCGGCGTGCCGGCGCGTCCACGCCCTCGGGGTTCGAGACGAACAGTACCGGATCCCCCTTGGATCGGAACTCGACGCCCTGATAGACGGTGGGGAGAAAGCCGCTGCCCCAGCACGACTTGCCGCCGTCCGGCGCATTCTGGCCAGACAGCAGCACGACGAAGCCGGGGAGATCGCGGCTCTCGCTGCCGAGGCCGTAGGTCAGCCACGAGCCCATGCTCGGCCGGCCGAATACCTGGCTGCCGGTGTTCATGAGGATCTGGCCGGGCGCGTGATTGAACTGGGTCGTGTGCACCGACTTGACGATCGCGATGTCGTCGGCAATCACCGCCAGGTGCGGCAGCAGCTCCGACAATTCGGCGCCCGAGCGGCCATGTTGCTTGAACGCGAACGGCGATCCCAGCAAGCGGGGCGTGCCCTTGATGAACGCGAACCGTTCCCCTTTCGGCAAGAACTCCGCGGGGATCTCCTCACCGTCGTGCTTCCGCAGTGCCGGCTTGTGATCGAACAGGTCGAGCTGCGTCGGCGCGCCGGCCATGAACAGATAGATGATGTTCCTGGCCTTCGGCGCGAAGTGCGGCGGCCGGGGGGCGAGCGGCCCCTCGGGCTGCCGGGCGACGACCCGCTCGTTCAGCAGCGCGGACAGTGCCATGCCGCCGATGCCAAAGCCCGACTGCCGGAAGAAGTGACGGCGGGTTATGGCGCACAGGATCTTCGGGTTCACGTCTTCATTCCTTGGACAGGGCTTCGTCGAGGTTCAGCAGCGCGTTCGCGACGAGCGTCCACGCCGCCTGCTCGGCCGCGTCGATGCCGGCCACCGCGTAGCTGCCGACGACGCGCGCGGCGGCAGCGGGTTCGGTACGGAATCGCGCGAGTTGTTCAGCGTGCGACGCCAGGATGCGATCGACCTCCGCCGACGATGGCATCCGGGTCACGATGAGGCGGACGGCGTAGACCGCACGGGCGCGCGGGGCAGGCATCTCGCGCAGCACGCGCGCGGCGAGCGCCTGCGCCGCCTCGAAGAACGCCGGGTCGTTGAGCGTGGTGAGCGCCTGGAGCGGCGTGTTCGTGCGGACGCGCCGCACCGTGCAGAACTCCCGGCTCGTCGCGTCGAACGTCGTCAGGCTGGGATACGTCGCGCTGCGGCGGATGAACGTGTAGAGCCCCCGGCGATAGCGATCCTCCCCTTCGCTCGGCGCCCACCGCTCGCTGCTGTAGGGAATGTCCCAGATGCCGTCCGGCTGCGGCGGGAAGACGCTCGGGCCGCCGA
This sequence comes from Vicinamibacterales bacterium, assembly GCA_048594975.1. GTDB lineage: Bacteria > Acidobacteriota > Vicinamibacteria > Vicinamibacterales > 2-12-FULL-66-21 > JBMDXB01. The sequence continues at coordinate 196,096 of JBMDXQ010000042.1, forward strand.
TCTTCCGGCTGAGCAACCCGCTCGAGGTCAGCGCGCTGTCCCGCACCATCTCCGCTTCCATCCGGAACCGCGGCCCGCGCGCCAGCAGACGATTGTACGGATCGCGCTCGAGGAGCGCGGGCGCACCCACCGACGATTGCCGGTACGTCGAGCTCGTCACGATCAGCCGGTGCAGCGCCTTCATGCGCCAACCCTGGCCGGTCAGCTCCGTCGCCAGCCAGTCGAGCAGCTCCGGGTGCGAGGGCGGCGTGCCCTGCGTGCCGAAGTCCTCGCTCGTCTCCACGAGCCCGCGGCCGAACACCTGCTCCCATGCGCGGTTGACCGCGACGCGCGCGGTCAGCGGGTTCCCTTCGTCGACCAGCCAGTGCGCGAGCCCGAGGCGGTTCGGCATCCGGTCCGCGGGAAGCGGATGCAGGACGTCGGGCACGTCCGCGTAGACCTGCTCGCCCCTGTCGAGGAAGCTTCCGCGCCGCCGCACATGTGCCCAGGGCCGGTCGTGCGACGGACGCTCCCGCATGACGAGGGCGGTCGGAATCCCGAGCGCGCGAAGCGCCTTCTGGAGTTCCGCCAGGCGGTCGCGCGTCGGCTTCAGCGCTGCCGCGACGGTCCGGTAGGACGCCGCAAGCTCCCTGCGTTGCTGTTCCGTTCGAGCCGTCGGCGCGATCGCCAGGATCGGCCGCAGCCGGCCGGGGATCTCGACGATCCGCTGCGGCGTGGTGCTGGAGGTCGCCGAGAGACGGAACCGCCCGATCGCCTGGCCGACCGCGCCGCCTTCGTGCGTGAGCTGAATCCACAGCGCCGTGGCGCCCACCAGCGGCTTCTCGAAGGTGACGACGATCTGGCGCGGCAGCCGCTTCTCCTCGCGGCTGGCGTCGATGCGCCAGCCCCGCGGTGCGCGGTCGTCCCGGGAGAGAGCCTTGGGGAAGAACGAGTCGAGATCGGCTGTGCCCGCGGCGTCGTCAGCCCTGATCGATTTCAGCGTCAGCGCCGGCGCCCCCGCGCTCGAGGCGATGTGAATGCGGTTCAGCTGGAAGTTGCCGTACACATCCCGCCCCGGACCCTGTTTCGGGAGCGAGGGCGCGGGCAGGGCCTCGAGCCGGACCGCCGTCACCCGCGGCAGCGTCACGGCGGCTTGAATGGTGTAGGTGGTGTCGCCGGGATTCGGTCCCGACGCCAGCACGGATCCGTCGGCGGCGGGCGTCAGCACGACGCCACCGGTGGCCTCGACGGTCGCGGGCGTCAGCACTTTCCACGCCGCCGATGCCTCTGATCGCATCGCCTGCTCCCACACGGCCTGCCGGCGTGCACGCGCAGGCGATTCGGCTTTCATTCGCTCGTTCAGCCGATCGATCTCCTGCTGGATTGCTTTGCGCCTGTCCTCCTGTTCAGGCGTCGGCAGCTGGACCACCGTTTCGGAGTACCTCGTGCCGTCTGCCTGCTTGCGCACCTCGTAGTCGGTGTTGGTGAAGAACGCCATCATGCGGAAGTAGTCGGACTGGCTGAACGGGTCGTACTTGTGGTCGTGGCACTGCGCGCACCCCAGCGTCGTGCCGAGCCAGACGGTGGCGGTCGTATTGACGCGGTCGACGAGCGCCTCGTAGCGCGCCTCCTCCGGATCGACGCCCCCCTCCTCGTTCGTCATCGCGTTGCGGTGAAACCCGCTGGCGATGATCTGATCGATAGTCGCGCCGGGGAGCATGTCGCCGGCGATCTGCTCGATGGTGAATCGATTGAACGGCATGTCCCGATTGAGGGCGTCGATCACCCAGTCGCGGTACTTCCACATGACGCGCGGCAGGTCCTTCTCGAACCCGTGGGAATCGGCGTAGCGCGCCAAATCGAGCCACGGCCGCGCCCAGCGCTCGCCGTAATGCGGGGACGCGAGCAGCCGATCCACGAGCCTGGCGTAGGCCGCGTCCACACCGTCGCGCGCGGCATCGGCGGCCACGGCCTCCACGTCGGCCGACGATGGTGGCAGCCCGATCAAATCGAGCGACACGCGGCGGATCAGCGTCTCGATCGGCGCCTCGGGTGCGGGCTCGAGCCGTTCCTTCTCCAACCGCGCGAGGACGAAGCGATCGATCGGCGTGCGCACCCACGCGTCGTTCCGAACGTCGGGGAGCGGCGGCCGCACCGGCCGTCGATACGCCCAGTGCTGCTCGGCCGCGGCCGGCGCCGTTTCGGCGTTGTCGCCCGGCCAGAACGCGCCCTGATCGATCCACGCTCGAATCAGCGCGACGTGCTCGGCCGGCAGCGGGTCGCCGTCCTTGGGCATCCGGTCGTCGCCGTCCAGGCCCAGCACGCGGCGGACGAGCAGGCTGCGCTCGCTGTCGCCAGGGATCACCGCGGGACCCGAGTCGCCTCCCTTCAGCGCGGCCGCCCGGAGGTCCAGACGCAACTGGCCGCGCCGCTTCTGCGGACCGTGGCATTCGTAGCAGCGGGTCCGGAGTATCGGCTTGATGTCGCGGGCGTAGTCAACGGCGGGCGCGGGCGGCTTCCGGGGCTGATCCCGGGCGTTGTGCGTCCACGCGAGCGGAGACGCCGCAGACGCCGCGAGCAGCAGGACCGCAGGGAGACGGCGGGCCATGTGCCGCCGATTCTAGCCCCAACCACGCGAACGATGCACGGCCGGGCCGGTCGCCCGGGGGCCTCACCCCGAGCGGTGGTATGCTGCCGCGCGATCGGCCCCGGGGCGCCCGTCCTGGACTGCATCACGGCCGCCGCGGCCCTCGTTCAGCCGATACGTCCGGCGATCTAGGAGCAGATCATGCAGTTTCGCCTGCGCGCACTCCTGCACCTCGCCTCTATTCTGTGCACAACCATGTCGCTGGCGGCCGCGTCCGCCAGCCAGCAGCCGGTACCACGCACGCAACCGCCCCCGGCGGATGGCAAGCTCAGTATCATCGCGTTCGGCGCCCATCCCGACGACTGCGATCAGCGCGCCGGCGGCTCCGCAGCAAAGTGGGCGGCGCTCGGCCATCGGGTCCGGTTCGTCTCCGTGACCAATGGCGATGCCGGGCACCAGACGGAAGGCGGCGGCGCGCTCGCCGCCCGGCGCCGTGCCGAGGCACGCGAGGCCGGACGCCGCATCGGCATCGAGTACATCACGCTGGACAACCACGACGGCGAACTGCTGCCGTCGCTCAAGCCGCGCGAGGAGATCATCCGCCAGATCCGGCAGTGGAACGCCGACCTCGTACTGGCGCCGCGGCCCAACGACTACCACCCGGATCACCGCTACACCGGGGTGCTCGTCCAGGACGCCGCCTATATGGTGGTGGTCCCCAACATCGCGCCCGACACGCCCGCGCTCCGCAGGAACCCGGTGTTCATGTACTTCCAGGACGGCTTCCAGCGGCCGAACCCGTTCCGCCCCGACGTCGCCGTGGCCATCGATGAGGTCATCGAGAAGAAGATCGACATGCTCGATGCGCACGTCTCGCAGTTCTACGAGTGGCTGCCCTGGGTGGCCGGAACGGTGGATCAAGTGCCGTCGGGCGCGGCGGAACGGCGCAAGTGGCTGGCGCAGAGGCGCACCGGTCAGCCCTCACCAGCCGTGCGCGAGGCCCTGGTCAAATGGTACGGGCCCGAGAAGGGCAAGGCGGTCCGCCACGCGGAGTCGTTCGAGATCTGCGAATACGGGACCCGGCCCGACGAGGCAATGATCCGGCGGCTGTTCCCGTTCTTCGGCGGATGACCGTGCCGAATTCGGCATTGGCTCCGCGCCGTCCGCCCGGTCAGCGTGCGCCGAACACGAGCTCGCCGAACTTCTGGTAGTCGTGAAAGGTCTTCTCCACCGCCGCCCACTGCCAGTGCGTGCGCGTGCCGTTGTCGTGATCGATACGATAGAAGTTCGCCCGCCAGCGCGCGCCCGGCGCCGGCGGCACGTTCTGCAGCGGCCTCAGGAGCGCGTACGGGAGGAAGACCTCGGCGCGCCAGCCCTGGATGGCCGCATGCGGCTGCTTCGGACCACCCGTGACGCTGGTCGCCTTGCGGACCAGTCGATCCTTCTCGTAATGCCAGGGCCGCCAGCCGAGGAACTGCCCCCCCAAGTTCGGGACCAGGATCGCGAGCTCTTTGTTGAGCGGTGAGATCTCGTACTCGAAGTAGACCGGATGGCGTTCGTCCGGCCAGAGGAACACCTCGAACACGTCCTCGTGCCACAGGTCCATGAAGTCCTCGGTCATGGTGGCCGTGAGCTTCCGGTCCGTGGCGTCCATCAGCACGTACAGCCCTGTGTTGGAGTAGAGAACCTTGACGCGTGTCTCGTAGGGATGGCCGTCCGCCTGGCGGCGGCGGAGCGGCACCCATTCCGCGCTCTGCCACGCCGCGGCGTCGCCGATGCCGGTCACCTCGAAATCAGTCGCGGCCCGGACGGTGATGCGCGGCCGATCGGCCTGCGTCTGGCTGAGTGGACCGGCACTTCTCGCGGCCGCGGCGACGGACATGGCCAGGATGCCTGAACACGACACAGCTCCAAATCGCATCGGGATGGTCATCGACCTTGCTCCTGGCGTTTCTCGTGGGAGAGTGGGCGCGTGCGGCCGGTCAGGTGGAATTATCGCACCACGCCCGGGAGGCTGCAGGCAGGCTGCTGAGCAACGCCGGAGGACAGCGGCCAACGCGCACAGCCCAGAGTAGCAACGCACCGCCCAGGCCCGGCAACGGTAACCATCCCTCGCGCGGAACGTATCCACGTTCAACATGGTGAACGGTTCTCGTTCCGCGTTCGTCTCACCTGCCGTGATCCCCGCGGCGCGACTAAAGCGGTTCGCCGTCGCCTCGACGCTGCTGAGTGTCTCCGCCGTCCCCGCCTTCGCGCAATCGAACATCAACCTCGCCACCAGCTCCCTCGAGCGCACATCGTGGACGGCGGCAGCCACGTACGATCCGTTGCGCCTGGCGCCGGACCAGAAGGAGGTGCCTGCCAACCTCATCGTCGCGCCGTCGCTTGCGTCCGTCGTCGAGACGATGCTCCAGGGATCGGGCACGTTCAGGCGGCAGTGCGCGCGGATTGCCGCAGCGCCGAACCTGACGGTGCACATCGTGCGCGCGGGCGCGCTTGCGCATACGGTCCGCGCGCAGACGCGAGTCACCGGAACCGGCTCACGCAGAGTCGCCATGGTGGAGATCCGGCTCTTCGACGACCAGGTGGAGCTGATCGCGCACGAGATCGAGCACGTCATCGAACAGCTCGACGGTATCGACCTGCGCGCCCACGCCGCGAGAAGTCACAGCAGCGTGCGGTCGATCGACCCGGATCAGGCGTTCGAAACACGGCGGGCGCAGTGCGTCGGGCGGCTCGTCGCGGAGGAAATCAGGGCATGGCAGGCCCGCGCCTCGTCGTGGTCGCGCCGCTAGCCGGCGCCGTGTGCCTGGCGGCGGGCCACGGGCAGCTCACGACCGTCCCGCAACGCGACGATCGCCGGTGCACGATCGACGCGCCGACGGTCGCGGTGAGCGGGAGCGGTAGTCACGTCGCCTTCGTGTCGTACGCGCAGCTCGTGCCGGCGGACACCAGCGCCGCGCCCGACGTCTACGTCTTCGATCGGGCCAGCGGCCGGGTCACGCTCGAAAGCGGCGGGGCTGCCGGCGTGGATGCGTTCGGCAGCCTGCATCCGGGCATCAGCGACGACGGCCGGTTCGTCGTGTATCAGACCGCCATGACGACCCGCGCGTCGCCGGGATCTGCCGTCGTGCTCAGGGATCGCGAGAAGGACGTCACGACCGTGCTCGCGACCGGGCCCCCGTCAGGCTGGGACGGCGCGCCGGTGATCAGCGCCGACGGCCGGATTGTCGCGTTCGTCTCCGCGGCGACCAATCTGGTGCCCGGTACCGACGCCAACGGTTCAGCCGTCGACGTGTACATCGTGGACGTCGCGACGCGCGAGCTCGAGCGCGTCAGCGTCGATGCCAACGGCCGGCAGCCGGCGGTCGGCGCATCCTTCGCGCCGGCGATCAGCGCCGACGGCCGCCGGGTCGCATTCGCTTCGAGCGCCGTCCTCGATCGGCAACAGACCACGGGTTTGCCGTTCCTCGAGCGCCCGCGGCTTCCGCAGGTGTACCTGCGCGACCGCGTGGACCGCACGACGCGGCTGGTCAGCGCCGCGCCGGACGGCCGCGCTGCCGACGGGCAGGCGTGGAAGCCGTCGATCGACGCGGCCGGGCGGCACGTCGCGTTCGTGTCGACTTCCATCACCCTCACGGCCGACGATCGCGCGCGGGGAGCTGACGTATTCGTCGCCGATCTCGCCACCGGCGCCGTTGCCGTGGTCAGCCGCAGCGCGCGCGGCGGTCCGGGCAACGCGCCGAGCGCCAGCCCGGCGCTCTCGGCCGACGGGCGGTTCGTCGCGTTTCAATCGGAGGCTTCCGACCTGCTGTGCGCGGCGACGTGTCCGGCCGCCCAGGAGGACATCAACCTGCTGCCGGATGTGTTTCTCTTCGACCGCCAGGCGCGCACGATGACGCGCGCGAGCGGTACCGCGTCGGCCGGGTGGCTGGAGGCCAGCGTCGGACCGGCGCTCGACCGCTCCGGCGCGATCGTCGCGTTCTCGTCGCGGCATCCGATCGGTGCTGCCGACACGAAGAACGATTTCGATCTGTTCATCCTGTCCCGCAACGCTCAGGGCGCCGTCGAACAGCTCGGGGCTCCACTCCGGCGGCGCGACGGATCGAACGGCCGACCGCGTGCCCGGGCCCTCGCGCTTGCGGACGCCGTGCGCGCATGGGGGCCGGGGGGCCACGAACGCGCGGCGCTCAGCCGGTGCAGGTCGGCGAACTGCCGCTGATCGCCCCCGGGGCCGTTGACCTCCCCTCGGCTTTCGTGCTTGCGGCAAGCGCACCCCCCACCCGCCCGAGCCTTCCGCCGACGGGGCGACTGGTGTCCCGTCGCGCACACGAGCCCGCCCGCGCCCCCTTTCCGCATTACCTGGCAGGAGGTGGCGATGGCGACGATGTCACGCGTTCGGCGCTCGCACGTCCTGATGCTGGTTCTCGGGCTGCTCCTGGTCCCACCCGCTGCATTCGCCGCGGTTTCCGACGCAAAGGGCACCACCGCGCTCGCTGACGTGGTCAAGGTCGGCGACACTGTTGCCGTGACCCCGTGGTCGGGCGGGAAGCTGAAGGGCCAGGTGGTCGACGTGACAGCCTGCTCGCTCGTGCTGCGAGCGGCGGGCGAGTCGATTCTCATTCAGGCGGCGGCGATCAAAACGCTCAGGCGGTACCCACCGAGGAAGCAGACGCCCGATCCGAAGGCGATGCTCGGTGCCGCCGCGAGCGGCCAGCATACGGGTTACGCACCTGAAACACTCGCGCTGCTCGGCGTTGCCGCGGTGTTCGAGGGGATTCACCACCTGGCGCGAAAGCGGGAGGTTGTCTACCGTGGGACCCGGACTCGGGCTGCCCGCCCGGCGTGTCCGGCAGCGACCGCGGCTGCGCGCGCGAAGCCCTGACGGTCTCAGAAGGTCTGGTCAGAGCCCAACTGCTCGCCGAGAGCGGCTTCGAGTGGGCGGGTCGCCTTCCCCTGCAAGGTAATCCCGCCGGCACGTTCTAAGGGCAGGAGGTCTTATGAACCACGGACTGGCCGGTCTCGCCGTTGCTGCTCTCGCGTTCGCCGCCGCACCGCTGGTCGGCGCCGCTGGCTCCATCACCCCTCATCCAGTCGAAGCCGTGGAAATCCTCGTCGATGGCGTTCCTCAACGTCGTTACGCCCACGCCGGGCGCTGGTACGTCGAGGCTGTCAAGGGGCGGGAATACGCCATTCAGCTGCGGAACCCTTACCCGGTTCGCGTGGCAATCGCGTTGTCGGTTGATGGGATCAACACCATCGACGGACGTCATACCACTGCGGCGGCGGCGCGCAAATGGGTGCTCGACCCGTACCAGACCATCGTCATCAGCGGCTGGCAGACGAGCCGAACCGCAGCGCGCCGCTTCGAGTTCACTACCGAGGAGCGCTCCTACGCGCAGGCCCTGGGCCAGCCGATGAACCTCGGGGTGATCACCGCCGCATTTTTCAGGGAGCGCGTCCAGGCGGTCGTATCCGGGCCGTCGCGCGACCAAGCACGCGGCCGCGCGCCTGCGGAGCCGCCGCCGGCGGCCGCCCAGGCCGGGGCCGCGGCGGGAGAATCGCGAAAGAGCGCCGGCGACGAGTTCGCGGCCACCGGCATGGGCCGACCGACCGACCACGCCGTCACACAGGTCTGGCTGGATCTCGAGGAGGCACCGGCGCACATGGTGAACATCCGCTACGAGTTCCGGCCGCAGCTCGTCCGCCTCGGCATCCTCCCACCGGTCCGGACCGCCGACCCGCTGAAGCGCCGCGAACGCGCCGACGGTTTCGAGCGCGGCTTCTGCCCGGAGCCGCCGCGGCGCAGGTGACGGCGGTTCACTGGGTACGAATACGGATCCCGCTTTTGACTGCCGCGGGCGTCGACCTCGATCCGAGAGTGCTCGGAAACGCGCGATGCCCGAGGCGTTGTCCAGCCGTCGGCGCCAAGAGTCGCTCCAGCGGGCGAGACGCGTGGCGAGGCCGGATGGGGTGTGGTAAGGACGTCCGGGTGACGGCTTGCGGAAAGAGACCGGAGGATCTACCGTCGGGCCATGACATCGACACCACACGCTGAACCTCGTCGACTGGGATCCTCGGGGCCGTCGGTTTTCCCGTTGGCGCTCGGATGCATGGGTATGTCGGGGATGTACGGGCCGGCGGACGAGACCGAGAGCATCGCGACCATTCACGCCGCTCTCGATGCGGGCGTCAACCTGCTCGACACCGGCGACTACTACGGCGCCGGACACAACGAGCTGCTGATTGGCCGGGCCTTGCGTGATCGACGTGATAAGGCGCTCGTCTCGGTGAAGTTCGGCGCGCTCCGCGGTCCCGACGGAAGCTGGATTGGCATGGATAGCAGGCCGGCCGCGACGAAGAACTTTCTCGCCTACACGCTCACGCGGCTCGGCATCGATCACGTGGACATCTATCGTCCCGGGCGACTGGATCCCACCGTGCCCATCGAGGAGACCATCGGCGCGATCGCGGACCTCGTGAACGCGGGCCACGTGCGGGCGATCGGCCTCTCAGAAGTGGGAGCCGACACGATCCGGCGCGCGAACGACGTTCATCCGATCAGCGACCTGCAGATCGAGTACTCCTTGATCAGCCGCGGCCCCGAGGCGACGATCTTTCCGGCACTGGGGGAACTCGGCATTGGCGTGACCGCGTACGGCGTGCTGTCGCGCGGCCTGCTCAGCGGGTCCGAGCCGAAATCGCAGGCCGACTTCCGTGCGCACCAGCCGCGCTTCACCGGTGGGAACCGCGAGCGTAACCAGCGGTTGATCGAGGCGCTCAGGGACCTGGCCGCGGTGCGAAACGTCAGTGCGTCACAGCTGGCGATCGCCTGGGTGCTCGCGAAAGGCACCAGCATCGTGCCGCTGATCGGCGCGCGCACGCGAGCCCAGCTCACGGAGTCGCTGGGCGCCTTGCAGGTGGTACTGTCGCCGGCCGACATCGCACGAATCGAAGCCGCCGTGCCCGCCTCGGCCGTCGCCGGCACCAGGTACGACGAACACCAGATGCACATCCTCGACAGCGAACGGCCAGGCACTGCCTGATCGTCCGCGTCCTGCCCTCCGTGGCTGGACCGGCGGCGCTTGGGAGCAGGCGCTTCAGTCCCTCGTCAGCGGCGCATCTCGCCAGCCTGGAGCACTTGCGAGATCCGGCCGCTCAGCGTTGGATTCCGCAGGTACGGGCCGAACTGCTCCAGGAACCGCCGCAGCAGGAGGTACTGCCGCCGCCCAATCTCCCAGTGCTCCGGAAGCGCCTTGAGCTTCGTATCGTCCGCGAACGTCGTCAGCGCCTTCCGCTGCGCGTCGTCGCCGGCGCCCATATCGGCAAGCGCGATGGCCTGGAACCAGCCCAGGTACGAGAGTCCTTTCGGGTCGTCACCCGCGAGCGGCTGCAGCGCAAGGATGGCGTCGCGGTGCCCCTCGGCGTCAGGCCGTTCGACGTCCTGATCGCGAATCCGAAGGAGGAGCAGCTGCTTGAAACGCGACTGTGCGAGAAAACCTGGAAGGGACATGACGCCGAGATCCCGAGCCTTCTGCGTGTAGCGAATGCCGTCCGCAAACGCAGTGATGGCGTGATCGAGATCCGCCGGATCGTGCGTCAGTTGCCACTTCCATTGCCGGAGGCCGGCGAGCCGGCGGTAGGCGGCGGCGTATTCGAGAACCGCTTGCGGAGCGTCCTGTTGCGCGGCGTACTCACGGTCCAGAGCCGTCACGACCTCGCCGACGAGCGCCATGGCTCGCTCGGCGCCAGCCGTCGTGCCATGCTCCTCGGAGTAGGAAGACGCATAGGCAAGTTGACTGCCACGTGTGAGCTTACCCGCCTCGTAGAGACGCACGTACAGCTGGTTGGCCAGCCGGTACTGTGCTGCGTCGTTCAGCTGATTGGCCAGCCGCCTGGCATCGACGGAGAGCGGATCCGTCATGAGTACGAAGTAGGCGAGCGCACGGAGGCCGAAGAGAGACTGTCGATGCGGATCGAACAACTGCGACAGGGCCGCTCCGTTGTCGCGCCAGTGTGACGCCAGGAGTTGCTGGTAGCTCGCGAGCGGTTCGGCGTCCGGTGAATCCTCGGCCCGGACGGAGGCAACGCGTTGTTCCACGGTTCGAGCAGGCGCGCGCAGCACTGATTCCAGCAGTGCGTGCACCGGACTGTCCGGAAGCCCCTTCCGCGCCTCCTGCAGCGCCATCTTCAGGTGCTTGACCACGCGCTCGACTTCTTCCCAGTCGAAGCTCACGCCGTCGAACTGGTAGAACACGACCCTGGACAACTTCACGTCGAACGGGAGCGCGGAACCGGTCCGGGCGATCAGGACGGTGCCGTTGGCACTCATCACATGCCGGATGCCAAGCTCGTAGAAGACGTTCGGGTTGTCCAGCGACAGATCCGCCAGGACCACCGCACGATCGCGGAGGTCGCGAAACATCTCCGTGTGGATGAGCGCAGAGGTGACGCGTTCGTCGGCGCGTACCGGCGTCATCCCCGACTCGCGAATCGCCCGTTGAATCAGCACGCGGTAGACCTTGTCGAAGTCGTAGGTCTTCCCGGAGCCGCCGGAATCCTGCTTCGTGCCGAACGGCATGATGACGAAACACTCGTCGCCTTTCACGTGACCTTCTCCGAAGAGGACACCTGATGACGTTGAAGGTGCCCTGACGGCTGTCGCCTGTCAGCGACCTGGGCACCGATGGAGCCCCGTATTTGCTCCGGCCGAGCCCTTGACGGCGAGAAAGCAGAGGGGCCGGGGGATTATATCCGTGCCTGCAGCTCTCACGGCAGCTTCATGTCGCGAAGAAGGTCCGTGTACCGCGAGTCGTCGCGAATGCCGTCGAGAAAGGCATAGCTCGTGATCGGCATGATCATGTGATCACGCGCCTCGATGGCGCGTTTCATCCACGCAAAGAACTCGTCAATCTCGCCGAGCCCGAGGTGTTGCCGGTCCAGGATGACCTCGTCGGTGACCGCATCGCTGACGACGCAGGGCGCCCTTGCGTGGCATGCCCGCCGAGGCGATCCTGTATCAGATCGCCAAGGGCGACGAGTCGGCACCCATCGGCTCGGAGGTCGCGCCGCGAAGAGTGCCGCCGTCTTGTCTTGCCTCCGACGGGTCCTGCCGCTATCCTCACGCCACCTGTCGAAGGAGGCGTCATGGAATTCACCGCGAAAGGGTCCCGCCGATCGATCATGCGGTCGTTTCTTGCCTCAGCCGCGGCTGCCGGTGCCGGTTTGTTCGGCGTCGCACATGCGCAGCAGACACACGAGCTGGTGAAACGGACGTCGACCGATGATCAGCCCCCGGGTGAAAAGCCGCCGCTCTTTTCCGGCTGGGTCACCTACGGCAACCTGGTCTTCGTCGCGGGCAAGGGGGAACACACAGCAGGCGACATCACCGCGCACACGACCTCGGTGCTCAACCAGATTGAAACGGAGCTGAAGAAGGCGGGGTCGTCGATGGACAAGGTCCTGAAGGTGAACGTCTTCCTGCACGACATCAAGGACTACGAGGCGATGAACGCCGTGTTCCGTGGCCGTTTTGGCCCCAATCCCCCCGTGCGCACCACGGTAGCCGTCTACGGCGGGGTTCCCGGCAGCTCGCTCGTGGAAATGGACTGCATCGCCGCGCGTTGACCGGGCCGGACAGGAAATCTGGGGCAGCCGACGACGCTGATCGGCCACCGGAGCGCAGCCCGTTGGAGAGGCTGCAGGTGAGGGTACAGACCATGTGGACGCGACGTCGTTTTCTCGAAGGCATCTCCACCCTGCCGCTCGTCGGGGGGTTCGTCGCCGCGGGAACCGCGACTGCCGGTGCGGCCGCCGCCCGCGGCGGGCGCGACTACTTGCGCGAGCTGGGCGTGCGTCCCTTCATCAACGCGGCCGGCACCTATACCGCGATGACCGCCTCGCTCATGCCGCCCGAGGTGGTCGAGGCGATGGCCTACGCGTCGAAGCACTACGTCATGCTCGACGAGCTCCACGACAAGGTGGGTGAGCGGATCGCGTCGCTCGTCCGCTGCGAGTCGGCGATGGTCACATCGGGAGCGGCGTCGGCGCTGACACTCGGCACGGCCGCCGTGCTGACCGGCACAGACCGACAGAAGATCGTCGAGCTGCCGGACCTCACCAGTATGAAGAACGAGGTCATCATCCAGAAGTCTCATCGCTTCGGCTACGACCATGCGGTTCGAAACTGCGGTGTGCGGCTCGTGGAGGTCGAAACCCGCGAGGAGCTCGAGCGCGCCGTCAACGCGAAGACCGCCATGATGCTCTTCTACAACAACAACAATCCCGTGGGGCAGATCCGCGACGAGGAATTCGTGCGGCTGGGAAGGCAGCACGGCATCCCGACGTTCAACGATGCCGCCGCCGACGTGCCGCCGGTCGAGAACCTGTGGAACTACACGCAGATGGGGTTCGACCTCGTGACGTTCTCAGGGGGAAAGGGGATGCGCGGGCCGCAGAGCGCCGGCCTGCTGCTCGGCCGCAAGGACCTGATCGCGGCCGCGCGCCTCAATGCGCCCCCGAACGGGAACACCGTCGGCCGCGGAATGAAGGTGAACAAGGAAGAGATGATCGGCATGCTGGTGGCGCTCGAGATGTATCTCCGGAAGGATCACGCGCGCGAACGTGCCGAGTTCGACAAGCGTGCCGAGGTCATTCGCAGCAGTGCGGTCGCTGTGCCGGGGGTGAGCGCCGAGGTGTTCGTACCGGAGGTCGCCAACCACGTTCCGCACATCCGGATCTCGTGGGACGCGGTCGCGAAAGGCATGACCGCTGACGATGTGGTCAGCGCGCTCCGCGACGGCGACCCTTCCATCGGCACCCGCGCGGACCGCGACGCCGTCGTCGTCGGCGTCTGGATGATGCGCTCCGGCGAGGAGAAGGTCGTAGCGCGACGCCTGCGCGAGCTGCTCCAGAAAGGCGTGCAGCGGCAGAAGACTGCGGAGCGCTGATACGTGGATCGCCGCACGTTCGTCTATAGCGCGGCGCTGGGAACCTTGAGCTTCGGGCTGGGTCGCCTCCCCGCGGCGCAGGCGCGGTCGCGCCTCGAGGAGCTGAAGATCGAGCTCCACACGCCGGCGATGCCGCGCTCGGCTCTCGGCATGCCCGGGCTGTTTCCCGGCCGAGTGGTCGACGTGTTTCACTCCGGGTCGGTTGTCGGCCGCCGCGTTTCGCAGCCGGCAATCCGCGACATGCTCGAGGCGGGGATGAAAGCGCTGACCGGAGACGGCAGCGCAAGGGATGCGTGGGCGCGGTGGTTCGTGCCCACCGACATCGTCGCCGTGAAAGTGAATCCGTCGGGTGCTCCCGCGATCGTGACGTCGCTGCCGCTGGTCCGGGAGGTGATTCGGGCGCTCAACGCGGTCGGCGTTGCGAATGCGAACATCGTCATCTACGACCGGAACTCCAACCAGCTCGAAGTCAATGGCTATCATGCGCTGGTGCCGCCCGGAGTGCGGATCGTCGGGCTCGATCAGCGGTGGGCGGTCAAGGGAGCGGGACGCCGCGGCGGGTACGACCCGAACGCCTGGTGCGAGATGGACTGCTTCGGCGAGCGCGAGACCCGCTCGTACCTGGCGCGCCTGGTCACCAGCGAGGCGACGAAGATCGTGAACCTGCCCAGCCTCAAGGAACACAACGCGTCGGGTGTCACGGGCTGCCTGAAGAATCTCGCGTACGGCTCCTTCAACAACGTCGCCCGTACGCACGCGAGCCCGAAGACGTATACGGACCCGGTGATCGCGGTGATGTGCACCGCGCCGACGCTGCGGAACAAGGCCGTCCTTCACATCATGGACGGCGTACGGGCGGTGTACCACGCCGGCCCGTTCGGATGGAATCCTGACTTCGTGTGGGAGGCGAAGACGCTGCTCGTCGGCACCGACCCCGTGGCCGTGGATCGCGTCGAGCTCGAGATTGTCGAGCAGAAGCGCCGAGAGCTGGGCGTGCCGCCGCTCACGGACCGAAACCCCGCGAACCTCGGGTCGACCGGCGATATGGAGCGTACCGCGTACAAGAACCCGCACTACCGCGAGCCGGGGCATATCAAGACCGCAGCGGAGCTCGGTCTCGGAAAGTGGGAGCTGGCGGAGATCGATCATCGGCGCGTGCGCGTCGCGTAGGCGCGATCTGCACGTGTCGGATGGCGAACGGAGCGCAGCGATCCGCAGGGCGCGAACCGCGGATGGCAGTGGACGGCCATGGAAAGCACCGACTGGGTGACGCTCCTGGCGGCGAACGATCGGCGTGGCGGCACCACCGGGTCACGGAAGAAAGCGCCGAACGAGCTGGTCTGGAAGGCAGCGCTGCCCGACTGGGTTGTCTCCAGCCCAATCCTCCACGACGGCGTGGTGTATGTGACCTGCCGCGACGGGCACCTCTATGCACTCGACAGCCGGACGGGCCGGCAGCGTTGGCAGTTCCCCACCTCCGCTGCCTGCGATTCGACGCCCGCCATCTCCGGAAGCCTCATCCTCTTCGGATCCGATGATGGAGCCGTATACGCCATCGATCGCACCTCCGGGCGGCAAATCTGGAAAGCGGAAGGGGGCGGTGCGATCTGGAGCTCCCCCGTGGTCCACGACGACGTCGTGTACTTCGGATCGACCAACGGTGCCTTGACAGCGGCGGATCGCGACAGCGGCAGGATCCGTTGGAGCCGCCAGCTGGAGGGACGCATCTGCTCGACCGCCTACGCCGCCGGGCGGCTGGTGTATGTCGGCTGCAGTGACGGGCGCGTGTACGCGTTCGAGAGTGCCTCCGGCAAGGACGCGTGGATGTACCAGACCGGCGATGGCGTCATCGCGTCTCCTGCCGTGGCAAACGGAATCGTCGTCGCTGGTTCCGAGGACTCGTTCCTCTATGCACTCGATGCGCAGTCCGGCGGGGTACGGTGGAGATTCGAGACGGGTCTGGGGATCTTTTCCTCGGCAGCCGTGACGGCGGGGAGGATCTTCTTCGGCGGAAAAGACGGCCATGTGTACTGCTTGAGCCTCTCCGACGGCAGGCAACTTTGGAAGTCCGAGTCGATGGGTACGCTCACGGCGGCTCCGCTGGCGGACGATGCGGTCGTCTGCATCCAGAGCTTCCAGGGCTCGACCCAGGCGTTCGACTCGAACACCGGGGCGACACTCTGGCGGGTCAACCTCGGCGGCTCGCTGCAATCCACTCCCATCCTCACCGAGGCGGCGGTGTATATCGCGACCTACAGCGGCCTGCTCTATGCGCTCCAGTGATCGGGCGGTAGGGCTCGGCGCCGTCGTTCTGCTTTCCCTCTCCGCCGTTCCGCGGGGTGAATCGCTCGCCGCCGTTCACCGGCAGCGCTACTCCATGGGCACGATGTTCGACATCCTCGTGTATCACGCATCGCGCGCGGAGGCGCAGCGTGCCGTTACGGAGGCCCTGGAGGAGATTCTCCGCCTGGAAGCGGTCATGAGCCATTTCAGGGAGGACAGTGACCTGACGCGCCTGAATCGCAGCGCGGGAGGCGAAGCGGTGACCGTGGACCCGAGCCTGGATGATGTGATCCGAGAATCACTCGCGGTGTCCAGGCGATCCGGCGGCAGGTTCGATGTCACTATCGCTCCACTCTTGAGAGTCTGGAGGGAGGCGGCTGCTCGCAGGAGTCGGCCGTCGCCCGACGAGGTCGCGCAGGCGAGACGGTGCGTCGGCTATCAGAACATAGAGTTGGAGCATCCGAATCGAATCCGCCTGCGCTCCCGCTGCGTCGAGATCGATCTGGGCGGTATTGGAAAGGGTTATGCCGTCGATCGCGCGCTCGCGATTCTGCGGGACGCGGGGATCCGGCACGCGATGATCAATGCGGGAGGAAGCTCAATCGTGGCCATGGGCGCTCCGCCGAACCGGAAGGGCTGGCCGGTCCTGCTCGGCCGGAGCATGCTCCTGCTCAGCGGAAACTCGTTGTCGACGTCGCAGCAGGATCCCGGGGGCACCTACGGTGACATCATCGACCCTCTTCGACGCGCGCCTGCCGAGCGCCGCTTGACCGTGAGCGTCGTCGCGCCGAGCGCCACGGTGGCCGACGCGCTGTCGACCACATTGGTGATGCTGTCGGTCGAGGAAGGGCGACAGCTGGTCGCGCAGTTTCCCGGCGTCGCAGCGGTGTGGATGTCGCCGGCAGGAGAGGTGCAGGCCGCGTTTCGCGAGTCTCGGCTCAACCTCGTCCAGGCGCACTGATCGCGCATGCGTCAATCGGTCCGAACAACGATCGTCATCGCGTGTCTCCTCGCGATCGCGGCAAGCAGCGACGCGGAAGTTCTGGTCAGATGGACGCAGGGCCGCGTGCCATCGCCGCAGTTCCTCGGCGTTCCCGCACTGCTCGTTCCGTCGGCGAGCCCTGACGCTGTCCGCGAGGCATTGACGCAGGGCTACCGGGTATACGTCGAGGTTCCCGCGGCGGCGGCGGCGACGTTCACGCCGCCCGGTCCGGGACTCTCGGGACTGGTCGTCAGGGGAAAAGCCACTCGGGCGCAGCTGGCCACGCTCAGAGGGCGGCTCGGATCCGGCGACGTCCGGGTGCTGGCGGTGGAGGAGCGAGGAAAATGGCCGCGCATCCGCCCCAACTGGGTGACGAGGAACAACGAGGTCCTGCAGGTTGCCGGCCGTTCCGCGCAGCCGTGGATCGAGACCAACGCCGCGCTCATCCGCATCGCCAACGCGGCGCGTCCGAACCAGGCGCCGCTGCTCATGTACGACTGGACCCCGGCGACGGCAAACACCGAGGAAGAGCCAGCGCTGGAGGATTACCTGGTGGCGATCGCCGAGGCAGGCAGCTTCGGCGCTGACCTTGTCCTGCCGCTGCACGACGGGTTTCAACGCCGCCTGTTGCTGGGCCACCCGGAAGCCCGGCGGGACTGGGCGGATGTTCGCCGGTATATCGAGTTCTACATCGGCGACCTTCCGCGACACTACGCACGCATCGCCAGCATGGGCCTGGTTACCAGCAGCGTGATGGACTGGTTCGAGGTCATGACCCTGCTGGCGAGGCACAACCTGGCGTTCGAGTTGATCGCGCCCTCTGAGCTCGCATCGCGGTCCGGTCCTGCTTTGCGGCTGCTGGTTGTGCTCGATCCGTTGGACGCAGGGCAGGCCCGGGCCGTCGCGGAACTCGAGCACAAGGGTTCCGTGGTCAAGGCGGTCAAGGACGTTGCGGACCCGAACAGGTTCGCGCTGGAGATGCGTCAGGCGCTTGGACCGGCCAACCGCGTTGTCGACATCTGGAACGGCATCACGGTCCTTGCCGCGCCGTACGAGGATCCAGGTGGCGAAGACGTCCTGTTGACCCTGGTCAACTATGCGCACCAGCTGCTCCCGGTTCAGCTTCGGGTTCGAGGTGCGTTTTCGCGAGTCCACTACGAATCTCCTGACGAGGCCGCCGCGCTGCTGCCGCATGAGTCCCGCGACGGATACACCGAGGTCGTCGTTCCCTCGCTGCGCGTCGGCGGTCGTCTTTTTTTCAGCCGCTAGTCTTGACTCGGAACACGCTGTGCGCCATGGTCTAGGCGAATCCAGTCGCATCCCGAGGAGGCCCTATGCATACCGCGCGACGCTGCCTGCCGACCGCGCTGGTACTCAGTGCGCTCGTATCGGTCGCGCCCGTGACCGCTTTCGCCCAGACCGGAGCCGCGTCCCTGACCGGGATCGTCACCGATCAGAGCGGCGCGATGGTCCCGGGAGCCACCGTCACCGCCACGAATCAGGCGACGAACGTCGCTTACACCGGCGTTGCGAACGAGGCGGGAAACTACACGATCACGTCGCTGCCGGTCGGCACTTACGTCATCAAGGCTGAGCTCACCGGCTTCAAGACGGCCACGACGAAACCGATCCAGGTCGAGGCCAGCCAGATCGTGCGTCTCGACATGAAGCTGGAGGTCGGGACTCTGGCCGAAACAGTCCAAGTGTCCGGCGAGACTCCCGTGCTGCAGACGGAGTCCGCAACGGTCGGCGAGGTCATCTCCGGGACGACGCTGCAGGCCCTGCCGCTCAACGGCCGGAATACCGGACAACTGTCGCTGCTGCTCCCCGGCGCCGTCACCCCGAACCCGGGGTCGTTTACCGCCATCCGCAATTTCGGCGGAGGGCGGCCGTTCGTGAACGGCAACCGCGAGCAGACCAACAACTACATGATCGACGGCGTGGACATGAACGAGTCGATCGACAACCTGGTCGCGTTCCAGCCCAGCCCCGACGCCCTTGCCGAGATCAGCGTGGAGACGAACAACTACTCGGCAGACACCGGAAACGTCGCGGGGGCGGTCATCAGCAACGTGCTCAAGTCCGGTACGAACCGCCTCCGGGGGAACCTGTTCGAGTTCTACCGCGACAGCGCGATGGACGCGAACTCGTGGTCGAACAACCGTTCGAACGCGCCCAAACCCGAGCGCCGGCAGGACATCTTCGGCGGCACGCTCGGCGGGCCGATTGCCAAGGACGAGCTGTTCTTCTTTGCGGACTACCAGGGAACACGCTTCGACGCCCCTGGGCCGCACACCGTCTCGGTCGCGCCTGAGGCGTGGCGGCGCGGCGACCTGTCCAGCCTGACCCAGACGATTCGGGATCCGCGCACCGGCGTGGCCTTCCCCGGCAACCAGGTTCCTGAAAGCCAGATCAATCCGGTCGCCCGCGCAATCCTGAGCAACACGTCGCTCTACCCGCTTCCCAACCGCTCCGTGAGCGGCGTGGTCGGGAACTTCGTCGGTGAGACGCTGACGACCATCACCGCCCACCAGGCGGACGTTCGCATCGACTGGAACGCCTCGCCGAGCGACAAGATCTTCGGCCGCTTCTCGTTTGCGGAATACGAGTCGAAGACCGACAAGACCGCGCACCCGCTCCTGCTCGGCAGCGTGACCGACGCGCCGTTCCGGAACCTGGCCTTCAACTGGAACCGGATCTTCGGCCCGTCGCTCATCAACGAGGTCCTCGTCGGCTACAACCAGATCACGATTGTCACCGAAGCGCTCGACTGGGCGGGCATCGGCAACGCCAACGCGACGTTCGGCATCGCCGGAGGGCAGCCGATCCCAGGCCTCAGCTCGATCCGATGGGGCAGCGGCCTCTCGGATATCGGAGCCGCGGCGACCAACACGGACACGCTGGACCGGACGTACCAGATCAACGAAAAGCTGACCTGGATCAAGGGGCGGCACACGCTGAAGTCCGGCGGACAGCTCCTGCACTACGTGCAGCGGCGCTTCTACGCGGGCAACAACGGGGCGCTCGGATACTTCGCATATGGCGGCGGCTTCAGCGGCGCGCCGTTCGCCGATTTCCTGCTCGATCAGGTGCGCGACAAGGGTCGCGGCAGCGACACCGATCCGTGGACGCATCTGCACAACCGAATCGCGCTGTTCGTCCAGGACGACTTCAAGGTGACGCCAGAGCTGACGCTGAACCTCGGCCTGCGCTGGGCGTATACGCAGCCCATCGTCGAGAAGGACAACCGGCAGGCGAACTTCGATCTGCAGACGGGCCAGCAGATTCTCGCCGCCGACGGCGATCGCGAGAGTCGAGCGCTCTACAAGGCGTACAAGAAAGGCTTCGAGCCGCGGCTCGGATTCGCGTGGCGTCCGGCGCCACGCTGGGTCTTCCGCGGCGGCTACGGCATCACGCAGTACATGGAGGGCACCGGCGCCAACCTGCGCCTGCCCCTGAACCCGCCGCACTTCTTCGAGTCGTTCGTGCAGTACACCGCGAGCACGGGCGGAGGTTCGCTGGCGACCGGCTTCGCTGATGCCACGCCGCTCGACCAGCCGTCAGGCCAGGTGCGCGCGTGGGATCCGGATCTGCGGCCGCAGTTCACGCAGCAGTGGAACGTCTTCACCGAGTACATGCTGACCGGTGCGACATCGGCAAACGTCGGCTACGTGGGCCACAACGCCGACCATCTCGTGGCGCCCGTCGAGGGCAACCAGCCGCTGCCGGGGGAGGGGGATCCGCTCACCTGGGCACCGCTGCAGCAGCGGCGCCGGCTGTACGCGACGGCGCCCCTCCTCACCAACATCTCGACCACGGCGGCGCGCGGCCGAAGCGATTATCACGCGCTGCAGGCGAGCGTTCGTCAGCGCTCCGTGAACGGGTTCGAGTACCTCGCCTCCTACACACTGAGCCGAACGAAGACGAACAACCTCGGCTACTACGGCTCGGGCGGCGTTGCCGCGGAAGGCGCGTACTGGATGAACGCCTACGAGCCGGAGTGGAACTACGGCCCGGCGTTCTTCGACGCGCGCCACAACTTCGTGCTCTCGGCCAACTACGAGCTGCCGTTCGGACGCGGACGCCGATGGGGGGCCGACAGCTCTCCCCTCGTGGATGCGATCCTCGGCGGCTGGCGGTTGAGCGGGATCTTCCAGGCGCGGAGCGGATTCCCGATCACGGTCGTCGACGGGGCCAACCGCTCGCAGCAGGGCGTGCGCGGCAACGAGCGGCCGAACTGCGTCGGCGACCCGAAGCCCGCCGATCAGAACATTAACCGCTGGCTCGACATCACGGCATTCGAGCGCGTGCCGCTCGGCACCTGGGGCAACTGCGGCATCGGCGTGGCGCGCGCCCCTCACTATCGGAACATCGACGCGGTGCTCGCCAAGCGGTTCAACGCCGGGGGCGATCGCTACTTCGAGTTCCGGGCCGAGGCATTCAACCTGACCAACACGCCGAGCTTCGGTCCCCCAGGGCGGGACATCAACTCGCCGAACACGTTCGGCCAGATCACGAGCACGGTCAGCACCGCCCGGACAGTGGAGCTCGTGCTCAAGTTCTTCTTCTGAGTCGGCACGCAGGGGTTCGCGGTTCGGCAGCAGGCCGAATCGTTGGCTCAGCCAGCCGAACCGCGAGCCACGACGTGACCGTGCACAGTCGGCGACCAGGGGCTCTGATCCGGACCACTGGAGAACAGCAAGATGAGGCGATCCGGCGTCCTCCGGCTTTCGACGTTCCTGGTCGTCCTCGCGCTGCCGCTCGGCGCGCAGGGCCCCGAGTTCGATCTGCTGATTCGCAGCGGTCACGTCGTCGATGCGAAGAACGGCATCAACCGGGTGATGGACGTGGCAGTGGCAGGCGGCAAGGTCGCGCGCGTCGGCGAGAATATCGATCCGGCGCTCGCCAGTCGCGTGGCCGATGCCGCCGGCCTGTTCGTCGTCCCGGGACTGCTCGACCTCCACGCTCACGTCTTCTTCGGAACCGAGCGGGACGCCTACCTGAGCAACGGCGAGTCGGCGGTGCCAGCGGACAGTCACTCGTTCCGCAGCGGGCAGACGACGCTGGTCGACGCCGGCGGGGCGGGGTGGAGAAACTTTCCGCAGTTCAAGGAACAGGTGGTCGATCGCGCCCGCACGCGCGTGCTCGCCTTCATCAACATCGTCGGAGCGGGCATGAAAGGCGGACCCGTCGAGCAGAACCTGGCCGACATGGATGCCAAGCTGACGGCCATGCGCATCCGTCAGTATCCGGGCGTGATTGTCGGCATCAAGGTCGCCCACTACCGCGGTCCGGAATGGGATCCGGTGCTGCGTGCGGCGCAGGCCGGACGCGAGACGGAGGTTCCGGTGATGGTCGATTTCGGCGGCCAGACGCCGCCGCTGTCGCTCGAGGATCTGCTGATGAAGCACCTGCGCCCGGGCGACATCTTCACCCACACCTACGCGGAGGTGCGCGGCCGAATCCCGATCGTGGATGAAGCGGGCAAGGTGCGACCGTACGTGCGGGACGCGCGCCGGCGCGGGATCGTCTTCGACGCCGGGCACGGCGGCGGCAGCTTCGTCTTCCGCCAGGCGGTCCCCGCGATGAAACAGGGATTCTACCCGGACGTGATCAGCACCGACCTGCACACCGGGAGCATGAACACCGGGATGAAGGACATCCTCAACACGATGTCCAAGTTCCTGAACATGGGCATGCCGCTCGACCAGGTGATCAAGGCAAATACGGCGACAGCTGCGGAGGTCATCAGACGTCAGGATCTCGGCCACCTCGGGGTCGGCGCCGAAGCCGACATCGCCGTGCTGAGCGTCCGGCGGGGCAGATTCGGGTTCATCGATACGGCCGGCGGCAAGCTGATCGGCGATCGGAAGCTCGAGTGCGAGTTGACCGTCAAGGGCGGTCAGGTGGTCTGGGACCTGAACGGGATTTCGCACAGGCCCTGGACGGAATGACGGAAACGACGGGACCTTCCTCGCGCCGGTTCGCCGCGGGAAGCTGAAGGCAGATTCGCCGAACGGCCGGGACGGCGCTACGCATCAGGGCAGCTCGGAGACGACACTGGTGGCCAGGCATCGAACCAGCCGGAGTGGGCCGGTTCTGTCATTCGTGTGAGAGGCGTTGCACAGTCTCGGCGAACGTGCGAACGGGCCGTTCAGCGCCGGCGCTGATGACCATGCGAGTCTGGAACCACCCGTAAGCATCCGGATTTGAACCCAGCCTGGCGTAGTTCGAATTGAAGTACGATTCGGCATCCTGGCCAGCGGGCACGGGATCCGGCAATCCAGCGCCGATACTGCGGAATCGCGCCAGCAGCGCGGTCAGATACGGGGCATCGTTCTCTCTCCAGTATGCGACGGCGAGCCGATTCGCCTCGAGTTCACGCGAGTAGACGTCATTCGTGTCGCGCTTCGCCTGGACCTGCAGCCAGTGGCCCAGCTCGTGAACGAAGAAGAATCGGTGAAACATCTCATCGAATAACTGCTTCCCCGTCCGGTCGCCCCCATCGCCTGCCCAGCGCTCGAAACGGTCTCGCACGTCGGGCGTGAGCTCCTCCCATCGCGAGGTGTGAATCGTATTGTCGTTTCTTGAGTACTTCGACAACTGTGGCGGCGTGTCGAGAAGGATCGCCGGATGGAGAGACGAGGCGTCAAAACCCGCCGACCGCACTCGCTGTTCGAAGTTCTGGGCAATCGCTTTCAGCTGGTCGAGCACCGGATCACCAGGCCACGGCGAAGACGATTGTGCCCATCCAGACGACGCCGTGAGAAGCAGCAGCAACACGGTCGTCACCATCGAGCTCGATGGGTGTTGGTGCGGCGGGCACGCAGGCTCGCGGTTTGGCATTTGACCCTGACTATCCACTATACCTCGATGGTTGAGCGGACGATTGCACTGATCGTATTCACATCACGACAAGGGCCCCTGACTTCATGATTTCGCCGGCCGGGTTTTCAGTCGGGGAGGCCGCCAGAACCGCGATCGCGAGACCTGCAGTGTATTCGGTAGGACCTGGAGCGCAGGGCGGAACACGACGGCAGCGTGGCAACGTATAGACTGGGAAGCGTCCGGCTCCCTTGACCTGGGAGCGACCCCCTATGGCCAGACTGCTCCGCGACGCGCGATTCGCCTTCCGACTGTTCAGCAAGGCACCAGCGTTCACGACCCTGGCGATAGTGGTACTCGCCCTCGGCATCTCTGCAACCACCGCCATCTTCAGCGTCGTCTACGGCACCTTCTTCGCGCCGCTGCCCTATCGCGACGCCGAGGCGCTGGTGTTGGTGTGGTCGCAGTTCCGCGGCGAGCGGGTCCAGGTCTCGGCCCGGGACTTCGTTGCCTGGAAGCGCGAGGCGACCGCGTTCAGCGACCTCAACGCGTGGGGAGGCCGCAGCGTGAACCTGGCCACGGCCGATCGGCCCGAGAACCTCTTGGCAGGCCTGGCCACGCCCGGGTTCCTCGGGATGATGGGCTACGGGCATCCGCTGGCGCTCGGCCGCAGCTTCGTCGAGGAGGAAGGCACCGTCGGCCGCGACCGGGTCGTCATCCTGACCTATCGAGTCTGGCGCGATCGCTTTGCCGGGGACCCCGCGATTGTGGGCCGGCAGATCCGGCTCGACAACGAGCCGTATTCCGTGGTCGGCGTCCTGGGCGAGGGGCCGGCCGACCATCAGCAGAACAAGCTCTGGCTGCCGCTGGCGTTCACGCCGGAAGTGCTGCAGAGCGACAGTTACAGGCTGAACGTGATGGGCCGCCTGCAGGCCGGCGTCACCATTCAGCAGGCCAACGCCAACCTGGCGGCGGTTGCGGCGGCGGTGGCAGAGCCCCCCGGGCGTCAGGCTGAAGGATGGGGCACGAGCGTCGAGCCGTTCAGGAACAACTTCGTCCGCCGCAGCACGAAGCAAGGCTTGTGGCTCCTGCTGGCAGCGGTCGGCTTTCTGCTGCTGATCGCCTGCGCCAACGTCGCCAACCTGCTGCTCGCGCGCGGCAGCGCGAGGCAGCGCGAGCTCGCGGTGCGCGCGGCCCTCGGCGCAACGAACGCCGACCTGGCGCGGCAGCTGCTGATCGAGAGCGTGGTCCTCGGGTTGGCGGGCGGAGTCGTCGGCGCGCTGTTCGCCTCGGTGTTGCTCGACGCGATTGTTGCACTGATGCCGGAGTACACGCTGCCGTCGGAAACCGAGATCACCCTCAGCGTCCCGGTGCTGTTGTTCGCCCTCGGCGTCTGTCTGGTGTCCGGCGCGCTCTCGGGCTGCGCCCCCGCCTGGCAGGCCGCCCGCGCCAACCTCGCGGACGCGATCAAGGAGGGCGGGCGCTCGATCGGCGTCGGCCGGCAGCGCCTGCGCCGCGTGCTGGTGGCGGCGGAGTTCGCGCTGGCGCTCACGTTGCTCGCCGGCGGCGGCCTGGCCGCGCACGCGTTCGTCAGGACGATGAACGTGGAGCTCGGTTTCCGCACCGACCACCTGCTCACGCTGCAGCTGCCCGTGCCGCGTAGCCGCTTCAGCACGCCGGAAGAGGTCGAGGCGTTCTATCGCCAGGTGCTCGAGCGCACAGCGGCTGTTCCCGGCGTCCTCTCCGCGTCAGTCTCCACTGGCATGCCTGTACGGGGCACCTCGTTCGGCACTGGGCTCGAGATCGTCGGACGTCCGCAAGATCCGACCGGCCGGCCGGGCGCCGGCGTGAACATGGTGACGCCGGAGTTCTTCGAGACCTTCGGGATCCGGATCCTGCGCGGCCGCCCCTTCACCGAGCAGGACCGCGCGGGAGGCGTCCGCGTCGCCGTCGTGAACGAGACGTTCGTCAGGCTCTATCTGCCGGACGTCGATCCGTTGAACGTTCGCGTGCGAATGAACCGGTTCGCCTACGGCGCGCCGTCGCCCGAGCTGGTCGAGTGGCAGATCGTGGGCGTCTACGGCGACGTGAAGAACGCGGGACCGGCCGGCAGGAGCTTCCCCGAGATCGACGTGCCCTTCTGGCAGACGCCGTTTCCGCGCACGACGATGGCGGTCCGGACCGCAGGGGACGCGGCGGCCGTGCAGCAGGACCTGGCGAACGTCATCCACTCGCTCGAGCCCGATCTGCCGATGGCAAACGTGCGGACGATGGAGCAGGTGGTCAGCGAGGCGATGGCTGCCGACCGCTTCCATACCGTGCTCTTTGGCGCGTTCGCCGCCGTCGCGCTCGTGCTGGCGGTCGTCGGCATCTACGGCGTCATGTCCTTCGTCGTGGCACAACGCACGCAGGAAATCGGCGTGCGCATGGCGCTCGGCGCCCCACGCGCACGCGTGCTGCGCGACGTGCTGCGCGACGGGATGACCACCGCGCTCGTCGGCACCATGCTCGGTGCCGCCGGCGCCTGGGTCATCGGCGCGGCGATGAAAGGGACGATCCACGGCGTAGAGGCGTTCGATCCCATTGCCTTCATGGTCGTGGCGGGCATGCTGCTTGGCTCGGCTCTCGTCGCGTGCCTGCTGCCCGCACTCCGCGCCGCTTCGGTGGACCCGATCGTGGCGCTGCGGCAGGACTAGCCGCGTAGGCAAGTGAAGGTTCGACTTCAACCCGGTTCTCCGGCATCAGCCCAGGAGGTGAACGTCGAGGCGAACGGCCTGCGCATCAACCTCAACCGTCGCTCTCTGTCCGACGCTTCGCCCGGCGAAACAATCCCGGCGAATGCTTGGCTGGCTTTCCGCTCGACTACGCGAGGGGCCGTTAACACGTGTGGTCCAGGCGCGTCCTTCCGAGCAAGGAGGCCCCATGTGCCCACATATTCGCAGCGCAGTTCTGGCAGCCACCCTCGTCGTGACGCTCGCCACCCCTGCCGTCGCCGGACCGCCCTTGCTCTGCCATCCATACGATACCGGGAACGCCCGGTCGCTTCCCTGGGACGGGACGCGTGGCTGGTCGGGCGATTTGCCAGACTACAAGCTGGAGCGGCTGATCGCCGATACCGATGCCCTGCTGACGCCGTCCACCCCCGTGATCGCCCGGATGGAGACGCTGCGGCGGGCATCGCTTTATGCGAGCCGCGACCGCGCCATCGCCCGGGAGCTGCTGGGCCGCCTCGTGTCGCGCGCCAAGGCGGCAGACGCGAAGGGCGCGCCGGACGCGCTGGCGTGGCTCGACGCGGCGTACGTGGCAGGAGCGTTCCACGAGATCTCCCTGCTGGGAAACAACGCCGGGTTCCGGGATCGTGCGCTGGCGGCGCGCGAGGCGCTCGGCGACCTCGACGCGTACGCGCTCATTCAGCGCAGCATCGCCGAGCGGGCCGAGGATCCCGCGCTCCATTTCGCGGCAGCGCTCATCGCCTCGGATCGCAACCGCGCCGCGTACCGGACGCATGTCGAGAAGGCGCGCAGAGGCGTGACGCAGGACGCCTTGCTGGCGCGCAACATCGATCACGTGTCCTGAGCGCGAGCGGCGCCAGCGTTGACGTGTAGCGCCCTCCGGCACGGAGGCGGCGGGCAGCCATACGCTCCCCGTCCGTCTCTGGGCCTCAACACTACTGATGAGTTGCGGCCCGGCGTGAATCGCGTCAACCCGCGAGTGGCGTCATCGAACACGCCCCGTTTCTCCCTCGTAACGGTGGGTACGCGGCGCACGGTCGGTTGAGCACCCGTATTCGAAGCGATCGCGCACGCGGCCGAGCCGGATGGGAGGCGAGGCAGCCATGGAAACGACCCCGCTCTCGGGCGCCCCACCGCCAACCGCGCGCGTTCCCGAGCGTCTGGCTATCTCGCGTCCCACGTGCGCCAGCGTCTTCTTCAGCTACGCCAGCTTCGACGATCGCGATCAGCGACTGAGCGACATCCGCGAACGGCTGGAAGGCGAACTGCGAGCCGTCTCGGGGCGCAAACTCAGGATCTTCCAGGATCGCGTGGACGTGCATTGGGGACAAGCGTGGAGGAACGCCATCGACGAATCCCTCGACTCCTCCAGCATTCTCCTCCCCGTGGTCACTCCCAGCTTCCTGAGGAGCGCCGAATGCAGAAGGGAGGTGCTCCTCTTTCGAGGCAAGGAGGACCGGCTGCGCCGCAGCGACTTGATTCTCCCTCTCTATTACATCGACTGCGAGCAACTCGAGGATCCGAGCGTGCCAGTGGAGAACGAAGATGGCGTAATCGCGCTGTTTCGCGAACGCCACCGCCTGGACGCCCGTTTCATACGCGACCTGTCCGTCGCGTCTGACGAGTCCGAGAGGTTTCGGCAGTTCATCAACAGGGCGGCGCGGCAGTTGTACTCGGCCATCGATCGGGACAGCCCGGCGGATGGCCCTGGCCCGGAAGACGGCTGCCCGCGCATCACGACGGTGGCGGCCGAGACGCAGGCGGTCAGCATACCAGACGAGGACTTCGGCCATTACTGGCTGCAGGAAGCGGACGGACGCGACCGTGAGCGCGATACCCTGACAAACCTGATTGCCGGGCGCAACAGCCACTTTGTCGCGCTGCACGGCGCAGCCGGCATCGGAAAGACCACGCTGGCGATGGCGGTGGTCAGGCAGCTGATGGACGACAACGTGTTCGTGCGAGTTGCCTGCCGTTCGCTACGTAAGCCGCCGACACTCGAAGACCTGCTCGTCGACCTGATTCCCGTGATGTCCAGCCACCAGGAAGCGCTGCCGACCGTGGAGTTGCGCGTGCTTATGGACCGGTTCCGCCAGGTCCTGAAGGCGCGGCGCTGCCTCCTCGTCCTGGACAACCTGGAGAGCCTCTTCGCACCCGGGAAGATCAGCGGGGAGTACCAGAAGGAGTTCGAGGTCTACCACTCCTTCCTCCAGACGCTGAGCACGTTCCAGCACGACGGATGCGTTCTGGTGACGACCCGCGAAATGCCGCGTGAGCTCAGCGCCTCGGAAGGACCCGGGCGGGTGACGTCGGTGCCGCTGCTCGGCCTGGACGATCGATACGGCGAAGCCATCCTCCGTCGTGCAGGGGTCTCGCAGGCATCGGCGCGGAGCATCGCGGACGTGCTCCGCTTCTACAGCGGCAACCCCACGGCACTCAAGGTGGTGGCCACCCACGTGAAGGGAGCCTTCGCCGGCGACCTGGACCGTTTTCTGGAAGAGGGCAGCGGTCCCCCACGGCAGTACCTCGAGCTGCTCGCCGATGAAGTCGAGCGGCTGAACGACATCGAGGCGGACATCCTGAACTGGATAGCGCTCGAGAATGGACCGGTGTCCGCGCGGCAGCTGCGCGAGGACCTGGTACAGCAGGATGATGTCGTATCGCTGCAGGACGCGCTCAGTTCGCTCACGGCACGCCATCTGATTCACAGCGCGAACGGCCGGTACCAGCAGACGCCAGCCCTTTCGGAGTTCGTCACGCACCGGCTGATACGAGCCGTTGCGAAGGAGCTGGCGGATTTCAACGACGTCGAAAAGCGATCCCTGCGGCGCTGTTCCCTCGTCAGGGCGCAGGCCAAGTCGGACGTGCAGGCAGCGCAGCGGCTGCTCGTGCACAACCGGCTGGTCGAAGAGTTGGATCGGGCGGCTGGCGGCACGCGGCTGGCCAGGCAGGCGCTCGAAGACTCCCTCCAGGTGCTGCGCATGCACGGCTTCTCCCGCCAGGCGTATGGCCCCGGGAACATCTTCAACCTGGTGTCGGATAGCGAGTCGCTTGGGCAGTCCCGCTGGAACCTCCGGGACTTCGATTTCTCCGGCCTCGCGATGCGGCAGGTGGACTTCGGGAACAAGTCCCTGGAGGGACTCGATTTCAGCCATTCGCAGTTCTGGCGCTGCCGGTTCATTGCGGCGTTCAGGCTGGTGGTGTCGCTGGCGTTCGGACGGGGAGGTCAGGTGTGGGCGAGCGGCGATGCCGACGGCGACGTCCGGATCTGGCGGACCGACGATGGCCGCGAGCTGTTCCACGTCCGACACGGCAAGTGCGTGCGCTCCGTCGCGTTCAGCCCGGACGCCGCACTCCTCGCCAGTGCCGGTTGCGACGGGACGGTCAAAGTGTGGTCGATCGATGCGCATGATGAGTCGATTGCGCTTCGCTACGCGCTGACCAGGCACCGGGACTGGGTCGGGGCGGTCGCGTTCAGTCCGGACGGAGCGCAGCTGGCCACGGCGAGCGACGACGGCACCGTCAGGTTGTGGTCGGCTGCTGCCGGAATGCAGCAACACGTCCTGCGAGGACACCGGGGGCAGGTCAGCGGGGTCGCCTACGCGCCCGGCCGCGATCGGCATCTGCTGGCCACCTGCGGAAAGGACCGCACGGTTCGAATCTGGAACAGCAAAACCGGTGCACCGGTTCAACGCGCGGAGACGGGGGCGCCCGTCGTTCTGGAGGGGCATCAGGACTGGGTGTGGTCGCTTGCGTTCAGCCCCGACGGCCGCTATCTCGCCAGCTCGAGCGACGACAGGACGGTCAGGCTGTGGCGAACGTCGGACTGGACGTGCGTCAGGACCTTCGAAGGACATCAGCACTGGGTCTGGTCGGTCGCCTTCAGTCCAGACGGCCAGACCATGGCCAGCGCGAGCATGGACGCGACGATTCGCCTGTGGACGCTGGACGGCCGGTGCCGCGGGACGCTCAGGCATCGAAATCCTGTCTGGGCGTTGGCCTTCCGGCCGCACAGCCACTGGCTGGCGAGCGCGGGCGAGGACCAGACGGTCAGGTTCTGGGATGCCGAGTCGCGGGAGTGTATTCGTACGCTGGAAGGCTATTCGAGCTGGAACCGTGCCGTGGCGTTCCACCCCACCAGCGGCGAGCTGGCGAGCGCAGGCGACGACCGACTTGTCAGGATCTGGGATCCATCGAGCGGAAAGGCGGAACCACAACGCACCATCAAGGGGCATACGCACTGGATTCGGTCCGTTGCCTATAGCCCTGATGGCCAGACGCTGGTTACAGCCAGCGACGACCACACGATCGGCTTCTGGAGTTCCTGGTCGAAGGACGAACCGTTCCAGCGGCTCAAGGGGCATTCCGCGCGGGTCAACACCGTGGCGTTCAGTGCGGATGGTGAACGCCTGGCGAGCGGAAGCGACGATCGAACCATCCGCCTCTGGAATGTCGCGAGCCGTACCACTTCGCGGGTCCTGAAGGGCCACAAGCTGCGTGTCACCTCTCTGGCCTTCGACGGGCCGGGTGCGGCGCTCGTCAGCGGGAGCCACGATCGAACCGTGATCCTCTGGGATCCGAGCTCCGGACGGATCCGCCGCCGCTTCCGGACCACCAGCCGGGTCGAGGCGGTGTCCATCAGTCCTGACGGACGGACCGTCGCCTGCGGATGCGAGGATCAGGGCATTCGTCTGTGGGATGTCGATGGCGCAGCTGCGGAAGCGCGCCTTCAGCGGCATCGCGAGTGGGTTCGCGCGATGGCGTTCAGTCCGGACGGCAGCGTCCTCGCGGCAGGCGGCGACGACGGTTTGATTGCGCTCTGGGACGTGGCGGCCGGTCAGTGGGTCGGCGAGTTTTCAGCCCCGGGCGCGCCGGGCGTCTCCGCGATTGCTTTCCGCAGCAACGGGATCTTCCTGGCAACGGCGCATCACGACCACACGATCCGAGTCTGGAACGTGGCAAAGCGAGAGCTGTGGACGGAACTGCACTGTCCACGCCCGTATGAGGGCCTCAGCATTCATGCGGCGTTCGGGCTGAGTGAAGCGGAACGGCGCACGCTGCGACTTCTCGGCGCCGTGGAGGACCGCAGGCAACCGGCGCGCGTCGCGGAACCGCCCGCCGCTCGGGCCGCGGTGCACGCGCGGATGCCAGAAGACCTGTCGCTCGTTCCCCTCGGCGATCTGTTCTGATTTGCCGGGCTGCCGAGGGACGCCCTGAGACACCTGCGCGGCGCTTTGACATGCTGCGCTATCCAACGAGCGCTATGAGTGGTCGAGCCGGTGTCAGGAGCTGTCGTGGGTAG
The DNA here is from genome assembly GCA_048594975.1 of Vicinamibacterales bacterium. GTDB lineage: Bacteria > Acidobacteriota > Vicinamibacteria > Vicinamibacterales > 2-12-FULL-66-21 > JBMDXB01. Next base: position 227,735 of record JBMDXQ010000042.1, read on the forward strand.
CGCAGTGGAAACGACGCCGCGCGGCACCGGTGTGCCCACGTAGAGAGTTGGAACTGTCCCGCTTCAGTTCAGCAGCCACGATCACGCATGGCCAGACTGCCTCGCGTCGGCCATCCCTACGATATCGGGCACCTTTTCGTGCCGGAGGACCGGTCACGGTTGCGGAGCTGTAATCACTTTGATTATAGTTAGCGGCATCACATGACGCCGCCTCGCGATCCCGATACTCTCCTGCCGCTCCGCCCCGTCGTCTTCCAGGTGCTGCTGTCGCTCGCCGACGGCGAGCGGCACGGCTACGCCATCGTGCAGGACATCGCCGACCGCTCGTCGGCGCGCATGCAGCTCGAGCCCGGCAACCTGTACCGCACGCTCCGCTTCATGCTCGACGAAGGGTTGATCGAGGAGTCCGATCGCCGCCCGGCGCCCGGACTCGACGACGAGCGGCGGCGCTACTACCGCATCACCCGGTTCGGGCTGCGCGTCGCGCAGGCCGAGGCGGTGCGGCTCGCCGAGCTCGTGCGCGACGCCCGCGCGCGCGATCTGCTGAAGGGGCGGGCGTGAGCGACCGCCGTCGGGCCCGCGCCGAGCTCGTCTACCAGCTGTTGTTGCGGCTGTTCCCCGGTGAGTTCCGCGATCGGTTCGGCCTGCAGCTGCTGGATCTCTTCCGTGACCAGCATCGCGCCGCATCGGCGCGCGGGCGCCTCGCGCTCGTCCCGTTCTGGCTGCGCATCGTCGCGGACGCATTCGTCAGCGCGCTTTCCGAGCGGCTCGCGCGGCGGCCCGCATTGCACATCGAAGGACGGCTCATGCACGGCTGGCTGCAGGACGTCCGCTACGCGCTGCGCACGATGCGGCGGCGGCCGGCGTTGTCCCTCGTTATCGTGGCCACGCTGGCGCTCGGCATCGGCGCCAACACGGCGATATTCAGCCTCGTCAACACCGTCCTGCTCCGCCGTCTTCCCTACGCGAACCCCGATCGGCTCGTGATGATCTGGGAGCAGCGGCTGGATCGCGGCTCGGGCGACCGGCCGGTCGCTCCGGCGAACTTCTTCGACTGGAGAGCGCGCGCGGCGTCGTTCGACGACGTGGCCTGGTCCCGCGACTCCGTGTTCAACGTCACTGGCGACGGCCCGCCGGAAACGTTGATCGGGTACCGCTTCTCCGCCAACATGCTCCAGGTCCTCGGCGTCGCGCCGGCGCTCGGGCGCGGGTTCAGCGCCGAGGACGACAAGGCGGGCGCGCCCCAGGTCGCGATTCTCAGCCACAGGCTCTGGCAGCGCCGGTACGGCGGCGATCCGGGCATCGTCGGCCGGGTGGTGACACTGAACGGCGAGAGCCACCTGGTGATCGGCGTGATGGCGGCGACCTTTCAGCATCCGCAGGGGACGGAGATCTGGGCGCCGATCGGCCTCACGCCGGCGATCGCGTCGCGCCGCGATATCACGCTGCTGCGTCTCGTCGGACGGCTGAAACCGGGCGTCACGCGGGAGCAGGCGCAGGCAGAGCTGAACGGGATCTACCAGGACATCTCGCGTCAGCACCCGGGCACGAGCGCGGGCCTCTCCACCCGACTCGTCCCGCTGGGCGATCCGGGTGACGCCAGGCCGCTGCTGACGGCATTGTTCGGCGGCGTCGGATTCGTCCTGCTCATCGCCTGCGCGAACGTGGCGAACCTGCTGCTCGCCGACGCCGCGTCGCGCCGGCGCGAGCTCGCGGTGCGCGGCGCGCTCGGCGCCAGCCGCTCGCGGGTGGTGCGGCAGATGCTCACGGAGAGCGTGCTGATGGCGCTGGCCGGCGGCGCCCTCGGCGCGTTGATCACGTGGTGGGCGCGCGACGCGCTCCTGATTCTCTTCCCGACGACCATCTCGAACCTGAACCTGCCGCGCGTCGAGCGGATCGACCTCTCCGCGGCCGTGTTCGCGTTCGCGTTCCTCGTCAGCGTCGTTACCGGACTGCTGTTCGGGCTGCTGCCGGCGTGGACCGTGTCGCGCGTGGACCTGCAGGGCGCGCTGAAGGACGGTGACCGCGCCGCCTCCAGCTCGCGGCGGACGCATGCCACGCTCGTTGTCGCCGAGGTCGCGCTGTCCATCGTGCTCCTCGCCGGGGCTCTGCTGATCGTACAGAGCTTCGTCAGGCTGCAGCGGCAGCACCTCGGCTTCGATGTCGAGGGAGTCCTGTCGGCGCGCTTGTCGCTGGGCCACCGTTATCCCAACCAGGACACGATGCGACGATTCACGCGCAACCTCGTCGAGCGCCTGCAGGTCATCCCCGGCGTCGAGAGCGTGGGCGTCACCAACTTCCTCCCGCTCAGCGGGTGGTGGGGATCGATCCGTTTCGCCATCGACGGACAGGCCAGGCCGGCGCCTGGCGGCGAGCCGTCCGCGGATTTCCGGGTGGCAACCGAGGACTACTTCCGCTCGATGTCCATACCGGTCGTCAACGGGCGCTCGTTCACGGCGAGTGACGACGCCTCGGCCCCGCCGGTGATCATCGTCAATCAGACGCTCGCACGGCGGTACCTGGGCGGGAGTGACGCGGTGGGGCGCCGCCTGTCGTTCGATTTCGATCTCGACGGCAGCGGACTCCGGCCGCGGGAAATCGTAGGCGTCATTGCCGACGTCAAGAGCTTCGGCCTGGAGGAAGAAACGCACGCGGAACTGTTCTTCCCCTACTGGCAGATACCGTTCCCGCTGCTCGGCGTGACGCTTCGAACCTCGGGCGATCCCGCGGCGCTGGCGGCGCCGCTGCGCGACGCGGTGTGGAGCGTCGATCGCGACCAGCCGATCACGCACCTGATGCCGATGGCGCAGCTGGCCGCGGAGTCACTGACGTTCCGGCGCGCCGGCATGACCTTGGCGGGCGCGTTCGGCGTGCTGGCACTCGTGCTCGCCGCCATCGGCCTGTACGGCGTGCTGAACTACTCGGTCAGTCGGCGCACCCGCGAGATCGGCATTCGCGTCGCACTCGGCGCGACCCGGCGTGAAGTCGCCGGGCTCGTCGTGCGCGAGGGACTTCTTATGGCGGCCGTCGGCGTGGCGATCGGCCTCGCGGCTGCGCTCATGCTGTCGCGGTTCCTCCGCAGCCTGCTGTACGAGGTGCGCCCGGCGGATCCGCTGACTTATGTCGCCGTCTCTATCATCCTGATGACCGTTGCCTTCATCGCGGCATGGCTGCCGGCGCGCCGTGCCTCGTCGGTCGATCCGATCACGACGCTGCGGATGGAGTAGTTCCCTGCGCGTCTCGCTGGCGGCCAGAGCGCCCCACACCCTGCCGCGAGTCGCGGGTTCGACGCCGTGCGCCGCAGCGCGGCGGCGTGGTCCCGGCCGGGCACCCGTGTTCGAACGCCGTACAGCCACGACCGCGCGGCGATGAACAGCAGACGGCCGTCCTTCCCGCCGAATGCGATCTGCACGGGACGCTCCGGCGTCTGGATCGTCTCGATCAGACGGCCGGTCGGGCTGTAGACGTAGATGTGCCCGGCGGCAATGTAGACGTTCCCCTGTGCGTCCACCGCGACCCCTTCGCCGCCCTGTTGCACGAACGGTTTGAAGTCGGTCACGTTGCCGTCGGCCGCGAGCGTGCCGCTCCACGTCATCACCTCGGATTCGCTGGTGACGTAGACCGGCTGGCCTGGCCTCGCGGCCGCGAGGCCGAACGCACGCAGCAGATCCGCGCTCTTGACGCCCCAGCTCGATGCGCCTTCGACGAAATCCCGGCCGGCGGAGATGTACGTCGTCCCGTCCGGTGACAGGTAGTGGAACAGCCTGGCCGGCGGAACGCCGGTCGCCGGATCTCTCGCCACGCGCCAGTCCCCCACCGGGCGGACGACGGTCATCCCCGGCCTGGGAGCGGCATCCGTTGGCCTGAGCAGGACGACCTGGTCGATCGGCGATCCCGGCTTGAAGGCGTAGACCGTTCCCGCGCCCGCATACGAGACGACCATCAGGTTGCCGGCCTTGTCGAACGCCAGGTTGACCGGATCCAGCGGAGCGTCGTGAACCGTGGAAAGCTGTCGTGTCCCGGCCGACCAGCGGTGAATCCGCTGGAAGCGAGCATCGACGAAATAGAAATCGCCGGCGGGGTCCACCGCGCCGCCGGAGATGTTGAAGAAGCCGCCAGCCCGCTTCTCCACGCCGGCGCCCGCCGCCAGCACGACCGAGCGCCGCGGCGGTTTCGGCGCCGGCGGCGTCCCCGTGAGCGTCAGCCAGGCGAACTCGCGCTGGCGGACTTCCCTGCCGTGCGTCTGGTCGTAGACGGTGACGTCGTAGGCCACTTTGCTGTTGCTGTACGAATGGATGTTGCGGAACCTGACGTTCTTCGAGTTCGAGACCCGGATCGCGTGCGGAAACGGCTGGTACGAGCTGATCACCCGGTAGAGGTGCAGGTTGGCGATCGTGACGGCGCTCGATCCGTCGATCTCGAGCGGCAGCGCGAACCCGCTCTCGCCGCGTTCCGCCTCCGTCTGCAGCGCGTAGATTCGCCAGTTCGAGACGTTCTTCAACTGCACCTCGTAACGGACGTGGTGCTCGCTCGACATGGAGTAGATCCGCCCCTCGGTCGCCGTATCGGAGATCAGCATGCCGGCCTGCGCGAAGCTGCTCGGCGTCCAGAGATCGAAGAACGTGCCGCCGCCCCCGTCCGTCACCCACAGGCTGGGGTACTGACTGTCCCATCGCCGGTTCACGTCGGGATCGCCGGTGCGGTTGTTGTTGTAGTAATTGACGCGGGTCCCGTCGGGGTTGGCCGTGCCGTGGCCGCCGAGAAACCGCACGTCGTTCATCATCGAAGCCGCGCCCGCCTGCCACTTCGCCGCAACGGCGCGCGGGTTGATGCCGTTGGTGTACAGCCCGAGGCCGATGACGACGTTCGTGCCGCCCTACGGCGCCTCGATCATCGCCCTAGGCGCGCCGACGCCCTGGAATGCCGGCGTGTTGTCGAGCAGAACGAGCTGCGTGACGAGCGGGTGCAGACCAATGAGGACCGTGTCGGGCCTCAGCGTCAGCGTGTCGCTGATGAGGTACTGGCCCGACGGGAAGTAGATCGCCCGGTGGGCGGCAATCGCCGCCCTGAGGATCGCTGTATCGTCCGTCTTCCCGTCTCCCTTCGCGCCGAGCGACCGGACGTTCGTCCAGGTCTCGCCGGCTGGCAGCGCAACCAGATCGGATTTCACCGGGACGGGCATCGCCGGCAGCGGCACCGCATCGAACACGCTCCGGGTGACGCCTTGCGGGTCCGCGTCCCCGAGTTGGAGGCCGTGTGAAAACACTCTGGCCTCGTAAATCTCTCCAGGGGCGGCAAACGTCTTTCCGCTTTCCCGCAGCCTGGCGAACGTCGGCACGCGGCGGCAGACGACGTTCTCCATGTTGATCTGCGTGCGCGCGTTCTGCTCGAGGCTGACGATCACGGCGGGACCGGCGATGTCTTCCATGCGGCCGTCCTTGACCCACAGTTCGTCGTGGTAGTCCGGGTCGATGGAAATCGCGGTGGGCACGCCACGGAAGTGCGGCCGGATCAGCGTGACCCCCGCCGCCCACTCGCGGATCGCCGCCTCCCGCTGTCCTTCGAAGTACGCGTCGACCGCGGTGAACTGCCAGCTCGGCGATGGCGTGCGCGTCCAGATGCCGTAGCGGCCGCCGAAGAAGCGGACGTCCTCCATCACGTTGCCGGTGTCGTGGACGCCGGCGATGCCGGAACCGATCCGGAAGTCCATGTGCGCCAGGAACGAGTGCTGTGCGTAAGTGCCGCGGACGCCGACGGCGCCGGGATTGTCGTCGCCGATTTCCAGATCGACGTTGCTCATGGCGGAATAGAACGTTCCCGGAGTGCTGTCGGGCGGGCGTTCGCCCGGCGGCCCGCCGCCGCCGCGCCCTCGGCCCTGGAGCGCGATGCCGGATGGCGGGGCGCCGCGCCCGCGCTGCGCGCCCGGACGAGAGCCCGCGAAGAACACCATGTAGTTCTCGGTGTTCGGGTCCTGGTATCCGGGCGTCTTCGCGGAGAGCACGAGCACGGGACGCTTGCCGCCGAACCCGATCAGGCGGATCGACGGCCACACGTAGATCGTCTTCGTGAGGCGATACCGCCCCTCCGGGATGAAGACGATTCCCTGCACCGTCGTCTCCTGCACCGTGTCGATCGCCGTCTGGATCGCCGTGGTGTCGTCCGCGACACCGTCTCCGCGCGCGCCGAAGGCGTCGAGGTACACGGCCTTCGGGTCGTCCATGCGCACCGTGTAGTACGACGCGGACGCCCACGCCGGTACGGTGGATGCCAGAACACACGCGAGCGGGATGAGTATCCTCGCCATCAAAGGTCGCCTCCTGGACGACCGGCCACACATTGGACCAGGACGCCATCCAGTTGGTCACCGGAAAGCTGCACGAGGGGGAGTACTACAATTACCACCGATTGCCGTCGAGGACTGCGGGGCGATTACCGGGTCGCCCGGAAGACACGCCCGCGACGGTGAATAGGGGCGGTAGGCCGCGTCGTAGTGGTGGTAACCTGAGCGCGCGTCCAACCGCCCCTGCGGACGTCCGTCGCTGCCGTACCGCTTGCCGTGTCGATGACGACCAACGGGGAAATCGAGGCGCAGGATCGCTCGACGTGCCAGTGCTGACGGCGGCGCCGCCTTCCGGCCGGCTGTTCCGTCTGCGCGCGCGCCACGCCGTTCGACCTCCAGGGAGAGGAGCCAGGCGCCATGTCCAAAGTCCTGCTCGACTACACGCTGGACGATACCACCGTCACGAACCCGGACGGTTCGTTCGAGCTCGCGTTCACCGACGCGACCGTCGTCGCCGGCCCCGGCGTGACGGCCGCGGGCAACTTCCCCCGCGCGCTCGATCTCGGCACGCTTGGCAGGGGCGCGGTCGACGTGAGCACGCTCGCCATCGACCGCCGGCAGTTCACGCTGCGGGTCGTCTTCCAGGCCAACGGCCCGATCAGCGCGCGCGCCAACCTCCTGGAGTCGACCCGGCTGCCGTTCGCGCTCTTCCTCGCGCCGCGCGACGGCACCGGGTTCGACCTCGTCGCCTCGGTGGCGCCGGCGGTGCACGGCTGGCGCGCGGCGAGCACGCGCTTCGCCGCCGGCCTCCAGCCGGGCGTCTGGTACATCGCCGACCTCGTCTACGACATCGACACGGTGGCGCTTTTCGTCGATGGGACGATCGTCTCGGTGCACGCGTTCTGGTGGGGTGCGCTCGACGAGTTTCCCGGCCGCGACCTCTTCGTCGGCACCTGGGTCGATGGGGCGCGCGACCACTTCGACGGCAAGCTGGCGGCGATCCAGTGGCA
>JBMDXQ010000043.1:0-1642 GCA_048594975.1 Vicinamibacterales bacterium
CTGGAAGAAGTCCTGCAGATACGGCACGGTGAGCACCAACGTGAACCCGACACCCATGGCAACCAGCAGGCCGGCCCGCCACCAGGTATAGGGGCGGGCGATCACGGCCAAGACCCACAACACGACGATGAACAGCGTGAGGGTCGCCGCGGACGTCTCGGCGGCCAGGTCCCCGTCGTACACCCAGCGGGCATGGAAGTACGACGCCAGCGTCGCGGCGGCGGCGATGGTGCCCGCGGGCACGGCGAATCTGAGCACGCGGCGCACGAAGCCGGGCCGGGCCCGCTCCGCGTTCGGCGCAAGGGCGAGAAAGAACGCCGGGACGCCGATGCTCAACGTACTCACCAATGTCAGGTGTCGGGGCAAGAACGGGTAGGGCACCTGGGTGATCACAACCGCGATCGCGAGCAGGGCCGCGTACACCGTCTTGGTCAGGAACAGGTGCGCGACGCGCTCGATGTTCCCGATGACCCGCCGTCCCTCGGCGACGACCGAAGGCAGCGTGGAGAAGTTGTTGTTCATCAGCACGATCTGAGCGACGGCTTTGCTGGCCTCACTGCCAGAACCCATCGCCACGCCGAGGTCCGCATCCTTGAGCGCGAGCACGTCGTTCACGCCGTCGCCGGTCATGGCGACGTTGTGCCCGCGCGACTGCAGCGCGTGCACCATGTCACGCTTCTGCCGCGGCGCGACCCTGCCGAAGATGGCGTGCGACTCCAGCACGTCGGCGAGTTCGCCGCGATCGGCCGGAAGGGTGCGGGCATCGACCGGATCGTTCGCTCCGGGTATATCGAGCTTTGCCGCCACGGCGGCGACGGAGACGGCGTTGTCGCCGGAGATGACCTTGGCCTGCACGCCCTGGTCGGTGAAGTAGCGGATGGTGTCGGGTGCTTCCTTGCGCAACCGCTGCTCGATGACCACCAGGGCCGCCGGCGTGAGCCGTCCGCGGATCCGTTCCGGTGCCGCGAGCGCCGCCTCGGCGCTGATCCCGCTCCTGGCGAGCAACAGGACGCGCATACCCCTCATGCCGAGCGCGTCGGCTTGTGCCAGGGCGGGGGCGTCGGCGGGCAGCAGGACGTCCGGTGCGCCGAGCAGCCAGCTGGACGAATCGCCGGACGGTTCGCTGAACGTCGCGCCGCTCCACTTGCGGGCGGACGAGAAGGGCGCGACCTCAGTAGCGATCCACCCCGCCGGCGGCGGACAGGCCTCGATTATCGCCTGCATGCTGGCGTTGGGCCGTTCATCGACCGAGCCGAGCGCGCCCAGCGCCGCCCGGACGGGAAGCCCCGGCTCGAGCGGGACGAGATCGGTGACAACCATCGACCCCTCGGTCAGGGTTCCGGTCTTGTCCAAGCACACGACGCTGACCCGGGCCAGGCCCTCGATGGCCGGCAGCTCCTGGACGAGGCACTGCCTGCGGCCCAGCCGGATGACCCCGACGGCGAAGGCCATCGAGGTCAGCAGCACCAGCCCTTCGGGCACCATGTGGACGAGCCCCGCCACCATCCGCCTGATCGCTTCTGGCAGGTCGTTCTCGTTGACGGCGATCTGGCTTATCACCAGCGCGATACCCGTGGGGACGATCACGTAGGTGACGAACTTGAGGATCTTGTTGATCCCGTTGCGCAGCTCGGAATTGACC
>JBMDXQ010000044.1:0-4821 GCA_048594975.1 Vicinamibacterales bacterium
GGTTGAGGCGGAAACCCCCCGTAGGAGATTCCTGCGCTCGATGGGTGCTGCGGCGGTGGGGGTCGGCGCCGCAGTGGCGGGATTGCGGGCGGAATCACACAGTAACGGCTCGTCTCGTGTCCCCACAACCGTGCATTTTGAAGAGGTCGTCGACCTCACACACGTGCTGGAGCCGAACGTTCCCAATTACTTTCGGCTCAACATGGCGATCACGCCGCTGTTGACGATCGAACCGCACGGTGTGTTCGTGAACCAGCTGACGCTCCCCGAGCATTACGGCACGCACTTCGACACTCCGGCGCACTTCGTTCTCGGAGGCGCCACGGGCGAGAGTATCCAACCGGAGCAGTTGGTCGGACCGCTGGTGATCATCGATATCGCCGCGCGCGCCTCCTCGGATCCGAACGCCGAAGTCACCGTGGCCGATCTCGAACAGTGGGAAGGGCAGAACGGTCACATCCCGCGAGGCGCCTTCGTCGCGATGTATTCCAATTGGGCGAAACGATGGCCCAGCGCGGCGTACCTCAACGAGGACGCCACGCGTACCTACAATTTTCCAGGCTTTGGTGGCGAGGCCGCCCGTTTCCTCGTGGAGGAGCGCGACATCATCGGCATCGGCTGCGATTCCCACAGCCTCGATATTGGGCCGAGCACCAGCTATCCCGCACACATCGCCGTCCTCGGCGCCGGCAAGATTGGCGTCGAGAATCTGAAGGACCTCGACGACGTGCTGCGCCAGATCGAACGACGCAAGCAGGCAGGTTCTCAGGGACACCCGCTGATCTTCATCGGTGGCTTGAAGACGCGCGGCGGCTCAGGCAGCCCGATCCGGGCTCTCGCGCTCGTGTAAGGCCTGGATACCGAAGTTGCGGCGATCTGGCGGTATCTCGTGAAGTCGAAGGCGCGAGAGCGCCTGAGCGGACCTGGTGGGTCGCCTCGAGTGCGGGCTTCCAAGCCGGACGACTAAGATGCGCACAATGGCAACGGACGACAGAGCGACGGACGCGGAAGGGCGCGGTGTGACGGCCGCGGGAGGTCACATGCTGACTGTTCAACTCGTCGGAGGACCTACCGCCGTTCTGGAGTACGCCGGGATACGCTGGCTGACCGACCCGACGCTCTCCCCGCCTGGCGAGTACAACGGACGGGTGAAGACGACCGGACCGGCGCTGGAGGGCGCGGCTATCGGGCCGATCGACGTCGTGCTGCTCTCGCACGATCATCACAGCGACAATCTCGATCCGGCGGGGCGCGGATTCCTGCCGAGCGCCAGGCGTGTGGTGACCACCGTCGCCGGGGCCGAGCGCCTGGGTGGTAACGTCATCGGACTCGAGCCGTGGTCCTCGTTCGACCTGGAACGCCCGGACGGCGGCACTGTGACCGTGATGGCCACCCCCGCCCTGCACGGCCCGGATGGAACGGATCACCTCACGGGGCCGGTGATCGGCTTTCTGCTCGGTGGACCGGATCTGGAAACCGTGTACGTGTCTGGGGACAACGCGTCGCTTGACGTGGTGCGCGCGATAGCGGAGCGCGCAGGTGCCATCGACGTGGCGGTGCTGTTCGCCGGTGCTGCTCAGCGGTCGAGTCTCTTCAAGGGCGCATACCTCACGCTGTCGAGCGACCGTGCCGCCGAGGCGGCGAGAATTCTGGGCGCCCGCGCCGTGGTCCCCGTGCATTTCGAGGGGTGGACCCACTTTACTCAGGGCGCCGACATCCTGCGCGCCGCATTTGCGGGCAACGGAATCACCGACCGACTCGTGCTCGTGGCCCCTGGGGAGACGGTCCGCGTTCAGCGTCCGCCGGGTCCTCGGGTGCCAAGGATCGCAGGTTCCGCTGTCAAATCCGAAGACGATCGATCGTCCCGCGGCGCCAGAGTGTCCAGCGCTCGTGCAAAGGCTGGATACCGATGAAAGTTGCAGCGATCTGGCGTTCTCCCGTGAAGTCGATGGCGGGAGAGCGCTTACGGTGCGGCGTTGACCGGTGCGGGATTCGTCGGCGATCGAGTCGTGCAGGTCTACGGAGCACACGGCTGAATCGTAATCGCCCGGCGGTTGCCTCGGCTATCGGCACTGGCCGGATAAGTTCTCGTGCACCGGCATCTGGCGGCCGCGGGTGGGAGTGGCGTAACCTGTCCGCTGCTGACTCACGCCCGGTTGGCCGGGCTCGATAACGGCGCCATCGGCGCAGTGCGCACACGTGGCACATAGGACGGTGAGGCGCCTCGGTCGGCGCGCGCGAAGATTCGGTCGATCACGCCGCACGTGCTGCGCCACACGTTCGGCACGCGCTGGCTCCATGCCGCCGGCGACATCTACAAGCTGTCGAAGGTCCTCGGGCACTCCAGCGTAGCAGTCGTTGAAGCGCACTATACGCACTTGCTGAAGGAAGATCTGGTGGCCGCGAGTCAGCAGGTCAGACTTCCGGTTGCGCCGAGAGGGGCCGGCGCAAATGTGGTGCAAATGCCGCGTCGGGCGCAGCGGAGCTAAGGGATGGGGTCCAGCAATCGAGGCTGTCGGGTCTCTACGGACGCTACGCAGGGATCTCGACGTACGACGAGGAACTGCTTGGTTTTGGGAGCGGGATGCCCTCCGCTTTGAGGCCGTCGAGATGAAACGCGATCGCCTCTTTCATCTCTCGCTCGACTTCGTCGCGCGTGTCGCCTGTTGCGATGCAACCCGGAACGTCCGGAGAGTATGCAGAGAAGCCGGTCTTGGTCTGCTCTAAGGATGGTCACCATCCGATCATCTTCATGTGCAGTGCGGTCCGGTTCGCCATCAGCTCAATGCTCGCGCACAGGCCGCGTCTCGCCCCTTCGAGCATTTCGTGCTCGCTCAACCGACCACCTTCCAGCCGACCAGGAGCCCTGATCCTGACAAGCCCGTCGAATATCAGGAGTTGATTGATGATCCAGCGCGAACTCGTCGAATCCGCGAGGATGTCATCGACTCGGTTCGCAGTGGACGATCGCCGTTGATGCTGACGGAGCGCAATGATCATCTCGACCGCTTCGAACAGGAGCTTGCGACGCGCGTCGATCACGTTGTGGCCTTGCGCGCCGGCATGGACAAGCAGCCGCGGCATGCAGTCAATGAGCGTCTCGCAGCCATCCCGCGCCACGAAGGGCGAATTATCCTCGCGACCGGAAGGTACGTTGGCGAAGGATTCGATGATCCGCGTTTGGGCACATTGTTTCTGACGCTTCCTGTTTCATGGCGAGGAACGGTCGCCCTGTACGCCGGCAGGCTGCACCGTCTGTACGACGCGAAACGTGAAGTGCGCATCTACGACTACGCCGATCTCAACCGTCGATGCTGGCGCGAATGTTCGATCGGCGATGTTGCGGGTATGAGGCGATCGGCTCCAGGATCCTCGTGCCGGCCAGCGCCGTTGCAGGATGGCCTGCCGATGTCGTTCTTCCATCCGATCCGGTCTGGAAGTGCGATTACTCTGGTAGCGTGCGAAGGCTCATTAGAGTACACGTGTCCGACAGCCAAGGACCGGGTTACTACCTCAGCAGCGTGAACGCTTGATTCCAGCTGCTTGCCTGCATCGCGGATAACACCCACACCATGCACATGGGTTCGAGATACCGCGACGATTCGATTCCGCCCACATCCACAACGGCCCAGCCGAAGTCCTTGAGGATGGTGCTGACGTTCGCCTTGGCGTCGTCACGATTGCCGCGGATGAACATGTCCGGCGGTTCCGCCGGGATGATGTAACAGCCCGTGACGTCAGCGCCGGGATCTCCACCATCCATATTTCAGCAGGAGAAGACCCGCCACACCTGCAACAAGCGCCACAGAAATATGGCCTCGAAACGCGAAGCCGAGCAGAGCGGCGTGAGCAATCACCAGTACCAGCGCGGCAAGCAGTGCTGGCCACGCGTGCACGTGAGGTTTATGACCTTTCACGGGTCACGCTGCCGCGAGGCCAGCACGAATTGAAGATTAATGATACCGACGGCCCCGCTCTCGACGCAGCGGAATCCCGCGTCGTCGAGCAGCGCGATGATCTCTCGTGGATCGACGTGCCCGTGACGGTGAAAGTGCGCGAGCAAGCCCGACTTGCGTTGAGGAGCGCCAAAATCGACGACCAGCACGCGTCCTTGCGGTTTGAGGACGCGGTGGATCTCGCGTGCGCATTGCTGGCGCACTTTGCGCGGCAGGTGGTGAAGCATGAGCGTGCTCAACACCACGTCAAACTGCGCGTCAGGGAACGGCAACGCCTCGGCAACCGCTGCCTTCAAAGAGACGTCGATCCCCGCTTTCGCCGCCTTGGAGGTCGCTCGCGCAATCATCTCAGGGGACGGGTCAATGCCGAAAACCTTCCCGCTCGGGCCTACCTGGCGTTTGGCAACAATCGCCAGCGTTCCCGTGCCGCATCCGATGTCGAGCACAGATTCGCCGGCGACAAGATGCGCCAGGCCCGCGAGGTGCTCGCGGAACGCACGATCGCTTCGGTGAGTAAAAAACCAGACCAGGAAGTCGTAGCCGGCCGCCCAATGCAGAACCCGACCAAGCGTTGCTGGCGTCGAATCAGTTGGCGAGACCATTGTTCCAACAGCGTAGACTGGGATTGAGGGGCTGTGAAGAACACGCCATCGCAACGGGTTCGGAACCGGACCTCCGGCCGGAATCGTCCGGAAACCCCCGATCGCCGAGTGCGGCGCACCAAGACGTCGCTGCACAACGCGCTCATCGGACTCGCCCGCGAAACGCCGTATCCCTCGATCGCGGTCAAGGAGATCCTCAATCGAGCGAACGTGGGCAAGTCGACGTTCTACATGCATTTTCGCGATAAGGACGATCTGCTCGA
>JBMDXQ010000045.1:0-28677 GCA_048594975.1 Vicinamibacterales bacterium
CCGTGACCGGCGCGGTTGAGGATCAGGGGCTCGCGCAGGCCGCCGCCCGACTTCTCGAGCTCGCGCACCGTCCGCGCCGCGTACGGGTCGTCGTCGCTTGCCACGAGCAGCGCGGGACGCGCGCCGTACTGCCGCAGCGCCTGCTCGATGCGAAGACCGCGATAGTCGAGCGAGGGCGAAAGGAGCGCGAGGCTGGTGATCCCGGCATCGGCGGCGGCGTGCAGCGCCGCCACGTTGGCGCCGAGCGACGCGCCGGCGAGGCCGACGCGGAGTGGCTGCACGTCGCCACGCGTCGCGAGGTAACGATGGGCGGCCTTCACGTCGAGGCGCAGCGGCATGTAGTCGGGCACCGGGCCACCGCCCGGCTGCCCTCCGGAATCGCCATGCCCGCGGAAGTCCACGGCCAGTGCCGCGACGCCGTCGGTCGCGAGACGAGACGCCACCGCCTCCCAGTCGCGGTGCGAACGCGACAGCATGTGCAGGAGAATCACGGCGGGGGCGGGCCGAGAAGCCGGTTCGTACCACCACGCGGCGAGGACGACGCCGTCTTCGGTCCGCAGGCTGACGCGTTGGGCCGCGAGGGGCGGCGCCCCGGCGGCCAGCAGCGACGCCGCGGCGGCGGTCGCCGCCACCGCCAGCCCGGCCCGCATCGCCAGCCCCGGCCGCCTCTGAATCAATCGCGTGCCCGGCCCCGGAGCAGCGCCACCATGTCGCGCACCGCGCGGTCCATGCCGACCAGCGCGGCGCGCGCCACGATGCTGTGGCCGATGTTCAGCTCGGCGATGTCGGTGACCTCGGCGAGGGCGATCACGTTCGAGTAGTTCAGGCCGTGACCGGCCAGCACCTCGAGGTCGTGGCCGGCGGCGAGTGCGGCGATGTCGGCGATGCGGGCCAGCTCTCCGGGCCTCGACGCCTCGCGCGCCTCGGCGTAGCGCGCCGTGTTGATCTCGACGGCGTCGGCGCCAGCCGCCTTCGCCCCGTGGACCTGCCCGGCTTCCGGATCGAGAAAGATGCTCACACGGATGCCGGCCTGCCGCATCCGTCGGATGAACGCCTCGGCCGCCGCCGCCTGCTGCGCCACGTCGAGGCCGCCCTCGGTGGTGAGCTCCTGCGGCCGTTCGGGGACGAGCGTCACCTGGGCCGGCCGCACGTCGAGCGCGACGCGCGCCATCTCGTCGGTGATCGCCATCTCGATGTTCAGCTTAGTGGCAATCGCCTCCCGGAGCAGGCGGACGTCGCGATCCTTGATGTGGCGTCGGTCGCCGCGCAGATGGACGGTGATGCCCAGGGCGCCTGCCTGCTCGGCTATCAAGGCCGCGGCCAGCGGCTCCGGTTCGCGCGCGTGCCGCGCTTCGCGGATCGTGGCGACATGATCGATGTTGACGGCGAGTCTCATGAACCGAGATGTTCTTTCACCGTGCCGGCGATCTGCGACGCCCATTGCTGAATGGCCTGCTGGTCGCGCCCTTCGATCATGACGCGCAGCAGCGGCTCGGTGCCGGAGTAGCGCACCAGCAGCCGGCCCTCGCCGTGCAGCTTCGACTCGACGTCACGGATCGCCGCGGCAACCGCCGGCACCGCGTTCAGATCCGTCTTCTCCCGCACGCTCACGTTGACCAGGACCTGCGGGTAGCTGACCAGCTCGGAGGCCAGATCGGACAGCTCGCGCCCGGTCTCGGCCATGAGCCGGAGCACCTGCAGCGCGGTCGCCACGCCGTCGCCGGTGAACAGGTGCTCGGAGAAGATGATGTGGCCGGACTGCTCCCCGCCGAGGGAGAGGTCGCGCGCAACCATTTCCTCCATCACGTACTTGTCGCCCACCGGGCAGCGCACCAGCTCGATCGCGCTCGCCCGCAACCCGAGTTCCAGCCCGATATTGCTCATGACCGTGGCGACGACGACGTTACCGTTCAGACGGCCCTGGTTCTTCATGTGCCGGGCGCACATCAGCAGCACGGCGTCCCCGTCGACGATCCGGCCGCCCGCGTCCGCGAAGATGGCGCGGTCGCCGTCGCCGTCGAAGGCCACTCCCATGCGGCAGCCGAGCTCGACGACTGCCCTGGCCAGCGCCTCGGGATGGGTAGACCCGCAGTTGAGGTTGATGTTGCGGCCGTCCGGCTGCGCGGCGAGGAGCTGGACGTCGTAGCCCAGCCCGCGAAACAGCCGCGGCGCAACCGTGGTCGTGGCGCCGTTGGCGGTGTCGATCACCATGCGAAACGGCGCCAGCCGGTGGGGATCGGGGAACGACAGGAGCGCGTGCGCGATGTACGCGTCGATGACGTTGGTGTGCCCCACCGGGACGTCGGCCGACCCGTCCACCTGCCAGGACGGGTCCGCGATGATGTCCTCGATCCGCCGCTCCAGCGCCTCGGTGAACTTCTCGCCGCGGCCCGAGAAGATCTTGATCCCGTTGTCGAGAAACGGGTTGTGCGACGCGGAGATGACGAAGCCGGCGTCGAACCCCATCGCACGGGTGACGTACGCGATGGCCGGCGTGGGGATGACGCCGGCGCTGGTCAGCTCCGCCCCCTGAGAGCGCACGCCGCGCGCCAGCTCACGCTCGATCCATTCTCCCGACTCGCGCGTGTCGCGGCCGACCACGAACCGCAGCTCGGGCCCGCCGCCCAATGAGCGCACCAGCGCCGCGCCAAGGCGCGCAACCGTCTCGTGATCCAGCGGGTACTCGCCCGCCCTGCCGCGCACGCCGTCGGTTCCGAACAGCCGCTCTGCCATGTACTCACCTGATGACGACGTCGACCACCGCAGGCTCGATCGAGGCGACGCCGAAGTCCTGGGAGGGATCGACCTGGACGCGAAGGTTGTAGCGGCCCGGCCCGAGGCCGGCCAGGTCGACGAACGCCTCGATCGCGTCGGCGCGCAGTGTCCCCAGCGGCTCGCGCTGGCCGCGCACCCTCACCTGCGCGAGCGACGGCAGCACCTGGGCGCGCAGCCCGTTCGCCAGGTTGCGCCAACGGACCGGCACCCCGCTGAACTCGCGTTCGAGCGGGGCCGGCAGGATCTCGACGAGCACCGTCGCCTGCTGCGGCTCCACCAGTCGGACGGTCGAATCGGCCAGACCGATGGTGACCGAGTCGCGCACGCGCTCGCGGGCGCCGGTCACGACGACCGGTTCGGTCATGGCCTCCGAGAGCTGGCGCACGCGGCTCTCCGGTCCGATGACCTTCACCGTCGCCGGCTGCGAGTTCACGCGCCCGACCACGAAGCCGGGCGCCGGGTCGCCTTCCAGCTGCGGCATCACCGGCAGCACGCGCAACGCGGTCTTCTCCAGGTCCACCGCCAAGGTCGACGGGGTGACCTGCACGACCTCGACACCGTAGGGCGCGCGCGCCACCTCGATGTGCACCAGCCGCGATCCCGGCCGCGCGCCCCCGAGCTCGAGCGACGCCGCCACTTCGCCGGGCTCCAGGCGGCTGATCACGCCTGACGACCCGCGCACCCGGACGTCCACCGCCGTCGGGGTGTCGCCGACGATCTCGAGGTCCGCCGGGATGTTGTGAAACTCCAGCGGGATCCGCATGACGCGTTCGCCGACGTGCTCGCCCGCCACCGTCAGCCAGAGCAGCGCGGCGAGCGCCAGCGCGAGCACCTTCAGCCCGAGGTTGCGGAACGGGTGGAGGGCCATCAGAGGTCGTAGGCGCGCGCGCCGGCGGCGCGGCCGCTGGCGCGGCGGAGCAGCACGAGGGACCGCAGCCGCTCGCGCAGCTCGTCGGGCGTCAGCGACCGCTGGATGCTGCCGTCGAGCGCCAGCGAGATCTGGCCGCTCTGCTCGGAGACCACGACCGCGACCGCGTCGCTCTCTTCGGTCAGGCCGATCGCGGCGCGGTGCCGGGTGCCGAGGTCGCGGCTGATGCGCGGGTTGACGGTGAGCGGCAGGAAGCAGGCGGCGGCGGCGACCCGGTCCTCCTGCAGGATCACGGCCCCATCGTGCAGCGGCGACTTCGGCTGGAAGATGGTCACCAGCAGATCGTAGGTCAGCGTGGCGTCGAGCGGGATGCCGCTCTCGATGTAGTTGCGCAGCCCGATCTCGCGCTCCACCGCGATGATCGCGCCGATCCGCTGCCCCGAGAGCATCGTCGCCGCGACCACCAGTTCCTCGATGGTCTCGCTCGCCGACTGCTGGCGGTAGAAGTAGCGGAAGAACGGCGCCTGCCCGAAGTGGGCGAGCGCGCGGCGGATGTCGGACTGGAAGATGACGATGGCCGCGAACACGACGTACACGAGCATGTTGCGGATCAGCCAGTTGACCGTCTGGAGGGGCGCGAGCTGCGAGGCGTAGAACAGCAGGACGATGAGGAGCGTGCCCACCGCCATCTGGACGGCGCGCGTCCCCTTGATCAACTTCAGGAACTCGTAGATCAGGATGGAGACGATGAAGATGTCCAGCAGGTCCCACCAGCCGACCGGCGGCCGGCGCACGAGCTCCGACAGGAAACCTGGCATGTGGAGGGTAGCTTACCAAAACGGGCAGCGCAGGGGCCGCCCGGCACACGGCGGTCGCGAGGAGTGGTGCTGGCGGAGCAGCAGATACGTCGCACCGATCCGCGCCGCCGGGTAGGGCGGTTGAGATGTGCGTCAGTCAACCTCCCGCGTGCCGCTGTGCTACGGATGGGCAACCCTGCCCCACTCCGACGCCCACACGCGACGCCGACGCCCGACTCCCGACTCCGACTTCCGACCCTGACTCTGACCCTGACTCCGACTCTGTCTATCGACTGTCGACAGTCGACTGACGAATCCGATCCACCACCCTGACCACATCCACCATCGCCCGGACGCCGTGCACGCGTACGATGTGGGCGCCCAGGAGGACGCTGGCGGCGACCGCTGCCGCTGTGCCCCACTCGCGCTCGGCCGGGGGGCGGTCGCCGAGCGCCTCCTTGAGAAACGACTTGCGCGACGGACCGGACAGGATCGGACGATCCAGCGCGGCGAGCCGGTCCAGGCGCGCCAGCGCGGCGTAGCTGTGCTCCGCTCGCTTCGCGAAGCCGAAGCCGGGGTCCAGGATGATCGCCTCGCGACGGACACCCGATGCGGAGGCTCTTTCGATCGCGGCCTCCAGATCGCGTGCCACCTCGCCGGTGACATCGGCGTAGACCGCCAGCTCGTACATCTCGTGCGAGCGCCCGCGCGTGTGCATCAGTACCAGCGCGGCGCCGGTCTCGGCGACCACACCCGCGAGCTCCGGCTCGTAGTGGAGTCCGCTGATGTCGTTGACGATCGCCGCCCCGCGCGCAATCGCCTCGCGCGCGACCTGCGCCTTGTAGGTGTCGATGGAGATGACCGCCCCCGTCTCGGACGCGAGGCGCTCGACGACCGGGAGCACGCGCCGCATCTCCTCGGCTGCGCCGACCGGTTCCGCGCCAGGCCGGGTGGACTCGCCGCCGATGTCGAGAATGTCGGCGCCCCAGGCCGCCATCCGGACGCCCGCGGCCACGGCGCGATCGTGGTCGAAGTGCATCCCGCCGTCGGCGAACGAGTCCGGCGTGACGTTGAGGATGCCCATCACCAGCGTGCGCTGGCCGAGTTCGAGCGTGCGGCCGCCGGGCAACGGGACGGAATAGCGTCTGCGGACGAACATGAAAGGCAGCCCATAAAGGGTTGCCCTACCGGATAAACACTACCGGCGCGCGTACATAGGACGGCCGCGGCGACGCCGCGGCCCACGATTCCGACTTTTCTGACTCCCGATTCTGACCAGCGACTCCGATTCTGACCGTGACTCTCGACTTTCGACAGTCGACTATCACTCCTGCGTAACCGGTTTGTTCAGCGGAGGAATCGGCGGAACGATCGACGGCCGCTCCTTGGCCGCGCGGCGCCCGTCCTCGGCCACCGGGGCGACCGCCGCCGGCCGATGCTCCTCGAGCGGCTCGCCGTTGACGATCTTCCGCACCTGGTCGGCGTCGAGCACCTCGCGCGCCAGCAGCTCCTCGGCGATGCGATCGAGCGCCGGCCGGTACTGCTCGAGCAGCGCCCGCGCGCGATCGTAATTCGTGATGACGACGCGCTTGATCTCCTGGTCGATATGGATCGCCGTGTCCTCGCTGTAGTCCTGGTGCTGCGCGATCTCGCGGCCGAGGAAGATCTGCTCCTCCTTCTTGCCGAAGGTGAGCGGGCCCATCTGGTCGCTCATGCCCCACTCGCAGACCATCTTCCGCGCGAGCTCCGTCGAGCGCTCCAGGTCGTTGCCGGCGCCCGTCGTCATGCTCTGCATCGTGATCTCCTCGGCGATGCGGCCGCCGAGCAGGATCGCGATCTGATCGTTCAGATAGTCGCGCGTGTAGTTGTGCTTGTCGTCCACCGGCAGCTGCATCGTCACGCCGAGCGCCATGCCGCGCGGGATGATCGTGACCTTGTGCACCGGGTCGGCGTGCGGCAGCACGACCGCGAGCAGCGCGTGGCCCGCCTCGTGGACGGCGGTGACCTTCTTCTCCTGGTCATTGATGATCATCGACCGCCGCTCCGAGCCCATCAGGACCTTGTCCTTCGCGAACTCGAAGTCGAGCATGCGTACGACCTTCTGGTTGTAGCGGGCGGCGTTGAGCGCCGCCTCGTTCACCAGGTTGGCCAGATCCGCGCCGGAGAAGCCGGAGGTCCCCCGCGCCAGCACGTGGATGTTCACGTCGTCGGCGAGCGGGATCTTCTTGGTGTGGACGGCGAGGATGCCCTCGCGCCCCTTCACGTCCGGGCGGTTGACGACGATGCGCCGATCGAAGCGGCCGGGACGGAGCAGCGCCGGGTCGAGGACGTCCGGGCGGTTTGTCGCGGCGACCAGGATGACGCCCTCGTTCGACTCGAAGCCGTCCATCTCCACGAGCAGCTGGTTCAACGTCTGCTCGCGCTCGTCGTGCCCGCCGCCCAGACCGGCGCCGCGGTGGCGGCCGACCGCGTCAATCTCGTCGATGAAGACGATGCACGGGGCGTTCTTCTTCCCCTGCTCGAAGAGATCGCGGACCCGCGAGGCGCCGACGCCGACGAACATCTCGACGAAGTCCGACCCGCTGATCGAGAAGAAGGGAACGTTGGCTTCACCGGCGACCGCGCGCGCCAGCAGCGTCTTGCCGGTCCCCGGAGGCCCCATCAGCAGGACGCCCTTGGGAATCCGCCCGCCGAGCTTCTGGAACTTCTGCGGCTCCTTGAGGAACTCGATGATTTCCTGCAACTCCTCCTTCGCCTCGTCGACGCCGGAGACGTCCTTGAACGTGACCTTCTTCTGGGAGCTCGACGAGAGCTTCGCGCGGCTTTTGCCGAACGACAGGGCCTTGTTCCCGCCGCTCTGCATCTGCCGCATGATGAAGATCCAGAAGCCGATCATCAGCAGGATCGGCGCCCAGGCGTAGAGCAGCGACGCCCATGGGCTGGTGGCTTCCTTCTTCGCGGAGATCTCCACGCCCCTGTCCTCGAGCAGGTTGGCGAGTCGCTCGTAGCTCGAGGGCGCGAGCGTCGTGAAACTCTGATCGTTCTTCAGCTTGCCCGTGATCTCGTTGCCGGTGATCACCACCGAACGGACGTCGTTGGTGTGGACGTGCTGAAGGAAGCGGGTGAAGGTGATCTGCTCGTCTTTGGACGGAAAGTTCGAGAACTGCCAGATGAGCACCCCGACCACGACCAGGACCATCCAGAACAGCAGACTCTTGAGGGTCGAGTTCACCCTGTGCCTCCTAACCGCCTTGCTTTCAAGAGTATCACGCCTCGCGAAGGCGCCGTGACGCGAAAATCCTCGCCCACTGACTGCCCCACGACCCACACGATGCGATCCTTGCCGTCGACCACGAGCGGCAGCCTGTCGCGCTCCTCGCGCGGGATCTTTCGATCCACGAGGAAGTCCTGCAGCTTCTTGCTGGCGCCGCCCAGACCCAGCGGCCGGAACCGATCCCCCTGCCGCCTGCTCCGGACCGCGAGCGGCAGCGACAGCGCGGCGGCGGCGACCGCGACCGTATTCCCGCGGGCCCGCTCGACACCCCGCTCGGCGCCGCCGGCCTCGCCATCAGGCAGGCGCGCGAGCGGCTGTGCCGAGATCGCCCATCCTGAGGAGCTGAGCGTGACCTCTCCTGGGATAGACAACGGAACGCGAAAAAAGGGTCCGGCGGCGGCGTGCACCCGCTGTCGCGTCGCCGCGGTCAGCCCGATTACGCGACGCGCTTCGCCCGGACTCGCCGCCTCGAACACCCGGGCGCGCTGACCAGGAAGGCTCAGCGCCGCCCCAGGAGTTCCTCCTCGGGCCAGGTCCAGAAAGGCCTCGATGTGATCGAACCCGAGAAACCGCGCGCCCGCGAGTCTCGCCAGGGCGATGCGCGCGACGCGCGCCGCCAGCGCCGGGTGCAACGATGTGAGCGCGGCCGCCTCAACCCGTGCGCCGTCCTTATCGGCTAAGACGATGGCCGACGCCAGTTCGATCGCCTCAGCGTTCAGCCGGTCCTCGTCGGCGGCGGCGATGGCCGCTTCGCGCGCGAGCACTCCAACGATGCCGGGCGAGAACTCCCGTTCGAGATACGGGATCAGTTCATGCCGGACGCGGTTGCGCGGGATCGCGACGTCCGCGTTGCTGGCATCGTGCCGGCACTGCAGCCCGCGCTCCGCGAGATAGGCGCGCAGTTCCGCGCGCGTCACCTCGAGCAGCGGCCGGACGACACGGCCCGCCCGTGGCAGGATGCCGGCCAGGCCGCGCGGGCCGGCGCCCCGGATCAGTCGGAGCAGGAAGGTCTCGGCCTGGTCGTCGCGGTTGTGGCCGACGGCGACGACCTCCGCGCCGAGGCGCGACGCCGCCCGGTCGAGGAACGCGTAGCGAGCCAGGCGGGCGGCGTCCTCGATTGAGCGCCGGCGCTCGCGGGCGAGCGCCCGGACGTCGGCGCGCTCGGCCTCGAACGCGAGACCGAGCCGGACGGCCAGCTCGCGGCAGAACCGCTCGTCCGCGTCGGCCTCCGCGCCGCGCAGGCCGTGGTGCAGGTGGGCCGCACCGGCCACGATCAGCTCGCCGTCCCGCTCGAGCTCGCCCAGCAGGTGCAGCAGCGCGACCGAATCCGGCCCGCCGGAGAGCGCGACGGCGACGCGCCCGCCGCGCGCGACCAGCCGGTGCCGGCGGATCGTCCGCAGCACGCGATCGGCGAGTGGGCGGGCAGGCGATCGGGCCATCGAGCGTGCAGGGGACCGCGCTCGATCAGCCGATCGCGCGATCACCGGGTTTCAGCGAGGGAGAAGATGGTGGCGGTGCAGGGACTTGAACCCCGGACACTGCGGATATGAGCCGCATGCTCTAACCAACTGAGCTACACCGCCTCGGAACCTGTGATTTTACCACGCTGGTTCGGCCGCGCGTTCACGCCGCGCGGGGGCAGGCAGAACAGCCAGTCCTGGACGAGGATGTCGGAGTTGGCCGCTCGGCGACGCTCTCGGCAGTCAGAACCCCACCTCCCCCGTACTCATTCACCGATCGTCGCACGACTGGATGACAGCACGCGTGGTGTGGCGCCAAGGTTGCCTCTTGAGCGCTTCAGCACCTCAGCCCTCGACGAGCGCCGCCGCCAGCAACGGGATCATGATTTCGTGATGCCCCACCAGCGAATACCCCGTTCCGGATTCCGCGACCGGCCGGAGGACGACGTTGGTCTGCGGCCGGTAGAGGCGTGCGAAGTCGAGGTTGACCGTCGTGAGGCCGCGGAGCGAGGCGCCGCGGTTGCGGGCGAGCGCCACTGCCTTGAGGAAGACCTCGGGCAGCACGACCGCGGAGCCGCAATTCAGGTACACGCCGCCGCGGAGGCGCGCCACGTTGGCGACGAAGTAGCGGAAATCCCGGAGGCTTCCCTCGCCGAGCGCCGCCCCCGAGGCGGCCGGGTGCATGTGAATGACGTCGGTGCCGATGCCGATGTGCACTGTCACGGGAACACCGAGCCGCGCGGCCGCGGCGACGACGCTCAATCGCTCGTGCGCCGGCTCGCTCTCGAGCAGCCAGTGCCCGACCGCCTGCCCGACACCGAGCCCGCGCCGGACGCCTTCGTTGATCGCGGCGTTCAGCAGCGTGCCGGTCTCCTCCGCCATGCCGAACCGGCCGGGCCCGAGCGACTCGTCAACCTCCTCGGAGGTGGCGCCCGACAGCGCCAGCTCGAAGTCGTGGATGATCCCGGCGCCGTTGGTCGCGATCGCGGACACGAAGCCGCGTTCCATGAGATCCACGATGACCGGCCCGAGGCCGGTCTTGACCACGTGCGCGCCGACCCCCCACAGGATCCCGCGGTCACCCTCGCGCGCCGATCGGACAGCCGCGACAACCGCCTTGAAGTCGGCGGCCGCGAGGAGGTCGGGCATCGACGCCAGCAAGCCCGCCACACCGCCGCCCGGCTGGTAGGGACGAGCGAAGTCAGCCGCGTGCGCTTTGCTCTTCCGGGTACTGAGCGGATAGGTCGCGATCCCGGACAGGTCGAATTCGTCGTACGGGAAAGGCACCGACGCATTCTATCCCTCATCCCTGATCGCTCATCCTGAATCGGCGAGCGGGAATCTCCCGCGTCCAGAATCCCGCGTGAGCAATCCGTCTCCGTCGGATTCGCGATCTGGGATTATCTGGGATAGACAATCGGCACGTCCGATCGGGGGATTCGGAATCTGGATTCGGGAGCTGGACTGACGATCAGGGATTGAACGATCAGGGAGCCGGGATCAGCGATCAGGGACCAGGGATTACCGTATTAGCATGGCGTCGCCGTAGCTGTAGAACCGATAGCCCGCTGCCACGGCTTCGCGATAGGCGGCGAGGAGGCGCTCCCGCCCGGCCAAGGCCGCGGTCAGCATCAGCAGCGACGATCGTGGCAGGTGGAAGTTGGTCAGCAGGGCGCCGAGGACCTGGAAGCGGAATCCGGGATAGATGAACAGCGACGCGGTGGCGCGGCCAGGCGCGATCCGGCCGGCGCCGCGGATTGCCGCGTCCTCCAGCGCACGCGTGGTCGTCGTACCGACCGCGACGATGCGCCGGCGTGCGGCCTGCGCGCGGTTCAGCGCCTCGCCGGCCTCCTCGCCGATCTCGTACTCCTCCGGATCCACCACGTGCGCTTCCACGATCTCCGAGCGGACCGGCTTGAACGTGCCGTAGCCGACGTGGAGCGTGATCTCCGTGCGCCCGACGCCGCGCGCGTCCAGGTCGGCCATCAGCGCGGACGTGAAGTGCAGGCCGGCGGTGGGCGCCGCCACGGAGCCGCGGTGGCGGGCGAAGATCGTCTGGTAGCGCTCGCGGTCGGCGGCAGTGTCCGGCCGTTTGATGTACGGAGGCAGCGGCACGTGCCCCAGTGCATCCACCAGCTCGCCGACCTCGCCGCCGGACTCGGGCCAGAGTCGAATCGTGCGCCGGCCGTGGAAGTGGCGCTCCAGTACCTCGGCGCACAGCGTCCCGGCGTCCCCCTCGAATCGCACGATCGCGCCCGGCTTGAGCTTCTGTCCCGGGTGCATCAGCGCCGACCACGTCTGCGCGCCGGGGGGAGAAACGTCCTGGCCGTGGCTCGTCCCGGCCGGGGGCTGCACGCGGCCGAGGAGCAGGCACTCCACCGCGCCGCCGCTCGGCACGCGACGGCCGAGCAGCCTCGCCGCAAACACGCGCGTGTTGTTGACGACGAGGAAATCACCGGCATCGAGCCAGGACGGCAGCTCCGCGATCGTCGAGTGCTGCACGTCGCCGCTCGACCGGTCGAGGACCATCAGCCGCGACGCGCCGCGCGGCGCCGCCTCCTGCGCAATCAGCTCCGCGGGAAGCTCGAAGTCGAACTCCGAGACGTTCACGGAAGGAATCTACACTGTAAGTGATCGGGATCGGTGGTCGGTGTCGCGTGTCAATGCCGAATGCTGAATGATGAATGCCGACGACAAGACGTCAATAGCCATTCAGCATTCAGCATTGACCCAGCTCACCTTCAGACTACTCCCCCAGCAACTCTCCCACCGGCCGGAGCTCCTCGACGCGGTCGCACACCGCCTTGATCGTCATGAGCATGGGCACCGCGAGGATCGTCCCCCACACGCCCCAGACCCAGCTCCAGAACAACAGGCCGACGAAGATCGCGACCGGGTTCATGCGCGCGGCGCGGCTCATCAGCGCGGGCGTGAGCAGCCAGCCCTCGAGGCTGGTGATCGCCAGCGCCGTCGCGCATACGTAGGCGGTCAGCCACAGGTTGTCGACCTGCAGGAACGTCACCACCCCAAGGCCGCCGGTGACGAGCACCGGGCCGAGGTAAGGGATCGAGTTGAAGATCCCGGCAAGCAGTCCCCACACAACGTAGTTGCTTACTCCGAACCACCACAACGCGACGCCGGTCGCGAAGGCGACCAGCACGCTCGTCAGCACGGTCACGCGCAGGAAGCCGCTGATCTGCGTGTTGATCTCGTCCATGATTTGCACGGTGACCTTCCGCCGCGCCAGGGTCGGCCCCGCGATCTTCACGAGCTTGCGCTTGTACAAGTCGCCGGTGACGAGCAGGAAGTAGACGAGGAACAGGACCATCGCGGCCTGGCCGAGGAACCAGATGAGCCCGGCGCCGCCCGTCCACAGGTACTCCCGTGCGCTGAACGGCGGGGCGACCACCTGCACTTTGGGAACGCCGCTCACCCCCTTCGTCGGCTGCGCCGCGGCCTGTGCGGCCTGCTCGATCTCGGTTGCGGCCCGCTCCACTTTCTGCAGCGCGCCTTCACCCTGGCGCCGCTGCGACCGCACCTTCTCAGCAAGGCGCCGCGCCGCATCGGGCAGGCTTTCAACGATCGCCAGGGCCTCGTCGGAGAGCGTGTAGGCAGCGACGCCGATGCCGCCGCACAGCAGCGTGAGGACCACGCCGGCACCGATGAAGCGCGGGATTCCACGCTTGGCAATCGAGGTTACAGCGGGGCCGAGCACGTAGCTCAACAGGATGCCGATGACGATGGGAATCAGCAGCAGACGGGCGTAGTGCAGCAGCAGGATCACGCCGGCCAGCGCGAACACGACGAGGACGACCGACCGGAGGTCGGTCGTCAGATCAACGACAGGAGCTGGAGCGTCGGCCTCCGGCGTCGGACGAGCTTCCACGTCAGGCATACCGCGCAGGCCGTTGCGGTAAGCGTGCCAAGCCCCGGCTTGGTTCGGCGCGAGCAACTAGAACGTTGGCGGCTGGCGCCTGGGAGCCTCGCTCTTCGTCACCTCCACCCAGAACCAGCCGCGGATGTCGCCTTCCTTGAAGCCGACCGCCTGGTCGCTCGGATAACGCTCGTTCAGTTCCTTCTGAATCTCGGGGGCGATTCGGTCGCGCGGGCCGTGGCAGGCGGTGCAGGCCGGCTGGACGCCAATCGGCTTGAGCACCCCCACTCTGTCGCCGAGATCGACCACGAAGCCGTCGACCCCCGCGATCGGTTTGCCGGCATGGCTCGCAACGATCGGCGCAGCCCACGGCCTTGGCGCGTTGGTGGGGTTGCGCAGCCGGTGCGACGTCCGGCCCGCGGCGACGCCCCGCCGGCGCGCGACGTCGTGCGCGACGGCGGTCGCCGACAGGTGGCAGACGCGGATCGCGCCCGCCGGGCCGCCGCGCTGCATCTCGCTCGTGAGTTCAGCCAGCAGCGCAACCTGCATGGCCGAGATCACCGCTTCGCCGCTCTTCACCGCGTCGGCGAACGCAGGCGGCGCGGATGCGAGGGGATACGAAGCCGGGGATTGCGCCGCCGGCTGGAGGGCGCCGGCCGCGGCCACGGGGACGACTGCCAGGAGGAACACGCACACGCGAGCCATGTCACCCCCTCCCGCGATGCGCGTCCCGACGCACCGCCGTTGCGAGGACCGGTTCGTATTCTATGCCCGATTGCCCTGGACGGGTCCGACGCCGCTCAGACAAGCGACCAGCGGGTGAGCACGTACGCGAGAAGCACGAGCGGCGCCATGGCCAGGAAGGCGAGGACGATGACGCAGACGATTACGAAGACGTAGTCGCTGCGCGACGGCGGCACACCCGGGCGGGCATGGCGCTCGAGCAGCGCGAGGTTCCGCAGGTTGGCCTTCCACGCCACGTCGACGAGGTCACCGACGAACGGCACGAGGCCGAGCAGCATGTCGAGCCCCGCGTTCAGCACCATGCGTGCCTGCACGACCGCCGGCAGCCGCATCCTGAAACCGGTCGCGAGGAGCACCGTCGCGAACACCGGCGCCGAGAGATCGCCGATCCCGGGAATCAGGCCGATGATCGCGTCGAGCCCGAAGCGGATGCGCGTGCCCGGCACGCGAAACGCACTGTCGAGCAATGTCGCCCAGCGGCGTAGAGCGTCGAGGTCGGCGCGCGGCGGCGGCACGTCCCACACGATGTCACAAAAGCGGGAAGGTCCGCCGGGACCCGCCGACGGCACGCCTCCACGCCCCCGGCGGCCAACCCCGCCCCAGGCTCGAGCGCGCGCTGCCGGGCGCAACGTAGGGGGGCCGAGCACCGAGAGCCCAAGCGTCAAGCCGCGCGCAGCACGCCCGCCCACGCCGAGTACCGCGCCCGAGCGCCGGGTGGCACATTTGCCACGGCGCCGCCGCTCATGGTACGAACGATCTTCTGTGCGGCTGCGAAACCTTCGGGTCTGGCCCGGAACCCCCTATCCGCTCGGCGCGACCTGGGACGGCGTCGGCGTCAATTTCGCCATCTTTTCGGAACATGCGACCCGGGTCGAGCTGTGCCTGTTCGACTCGCCCGATGCAGAGACCGAATCGCTGACGATCCCGCTGCCCGAGCAGACCGACATGGTCTGGCACGGCTACCTGCCCGACGTGCTGCCGGGGCAGCTCTACGGCTACCGCGTGCACGGCCCGTTCGCCCCGCACCAGGGACAGCGGTTCAACCCCAACAAGCTGGTGCTCGACCCGTACGCGAAGGTGATCGGCCGCGCCGTCCGCTGGCACGACTCGCTGTTCGGCTTCCACGACGGCTCGGACGACACGACGTTCGACACCCGTGACAGCGCCCCGTATGCGCCGATCGCGGCGGTGGTGGACGCCGCCTTCACGTGGGGCGACGATCGGCGCCCGCGCACGCCGTGGCACCAGACGCTCATCTACGAGCTGCACGTGAGAGGCTTCTCGCAGCTCAACCCGTGCGTCCCGGAGCCGCTGCGCGGCACCTACCTCGGGCTCGCGTCGGAAGCGTCGATCTCCCACCTCACATCGCTGGGCGTCACCGCCGTCGAACTGATGCCGGTGCACCAGCACACCGACGAGTGGCACGTGGTGCAGCGAGGGCTGCGGAACTACTGGGGCTACAACACCCTGTCGTACTTCGCGCCGGACATCCGCTATTCGTGCTCGAGCTCGCCGCTGGAAGCGGTGCGCGAGTTCAAGATGATGGTCCGCGCACTGCACGCCGCGGGCCTCGAAGTGATCCTCGACGTGGTCTACAACCACACCGCCGAGGGCAACCACCTCGGGCCGACGCTGTCGCTGCGCGGCATCGACAACGCGTCGTACTACCGGTTGAAACCGAACGAACCGCGCTTCTACCAGGACTTCACGGGGTGCGGCAACACGCTGAACATGCGCAGCCCGCGCGTGCTGCAGCTCATCATGGACAGCCTGCGCTACTGGGTGCTGGAGATGCACGTCGACGGGTTCCGGTTCGATCTCGCGAGCGCCCTGGCTCGTGAGTTGCACGCCGTCGACAAGCTGGGCGCATTCTTCGACATCATTCACCAGGATCCCGTGCTGTCGCAGGTGAAGCTGATCGCCGAGCCCTGGGATCTCGGCGAAGGGGGGTACCAGGTCGGCAACTTCCCCACCAAGTGGACGGAGTGGAACGGCAAGTACCGCGACGCGGTACGACGGTTCTGGCGCGGCGACGGCGGCGCGGTTTCCGAGCTGGCGACACGGCTGTCGGGCAGCAGCGACCTGTACGAGCAGAGCGGCCGCCGTCCCTACGCCAGCATCAACTTCATCACCGCGCACGACGGGTACACGCTCGCCGATCTCGTCAGCTACAACGACAAGCACAACGAGGCCAACGGTGAGGGCAACGCCGACGGCGAGAACCACAACCTGAGCTGGAACTGCGGCGTGGAAGGGCCCACCGAGGACCCGCGCATCGCGGGGCTGCGCGTGCAGCAGCGGCGCAACTTGATGGCGACGCTGCTGCTGTCGGTCGGCGTGCCGATGATCAGCGGCGGCGACGAGGTCGGGCGGACGCAGCACGGCAACAACAACGCGTACTGCCAGGACAACGAGGCCAGTTGGACGCACTGGAACCTGACACCCGAGGAGCGCGAGTTCCTCGAGTTCACGCGCCGGGTGATCCGCATTCGCAAGGACAACCCGGTGCTGCGCCGGCGCAAGTTCTTCCAGGGCCGGCGGATCCGCGGCGCCGAGGTTCTCGACATCGCCTGGCTCGACGCCTCCGGCCGGGAGATGACCGACGAGGCGTGGCACTCGCCGGAGGTCCGCTCGCTGGCAGTGCGGCTCAGCGGCGACGCGATCGACGAGCTGGGCGAGCGCGGCGAACGTATCGTCGGCGACACGCTGCTGCTGATGCTCAACACCGGGACCGTGGCGACGCACTTCCTGCTCCCGCCGCTCACGGCGAACCAACGCTGGGAAACGCTGCTCGACACAGCGGATCCCTGGCGTGCGCCGCGCCGGCTGTACGGGAGCGACCGCTACGAGCTGCAGGCACGATCGCTCGCCGTGCTGTGCCTGAGCGCGCGCAAGGAGGAGCGCCGCATCTCGGAGTGGGGGGGCTAGTGACATTGTGGACTGTAAACTGCGGATTGTGGATTGTCGTTGCTGATTGGTGATTGCGGATCGCCGATGGTTGGGCATCGCGATTGTGTGATGTGAAGCCTGGGACAGTGGGCCGGCGAGCGCGCCAGGGATCGACGCGTGAGCCGGCGGCCCGAACGCCGCCCGCGCGCGAACGCGCGGCGCGGCAGCGCCGGGGGTGGGGCCGCGGCGCACAAGACGTGGGGCCCCACGCGCACTGAGAGAAGATGGCAAAGACCACTACAAGGCCCCGCCGCTCAACGGCTTCCGCACCCACCCGAGCCGCACGGCAGCTCGATCCCTCGCTGCGGCGGCGCGTCGTCGTCGAGAACGTCTACCCGGAGGTCGATGACGGGCGCTTTCCGATCAAGCGGGTGGCCGGCGAGACCGTGGTGGTGAGCGCCGACGTGCACGCCGACGGGCACGACCGGCTGGCGGCGGCGCTGCTGTTCCGGCGGGCGGGCGAGACGGCGTGGCGCGAGGCGCCGATGCAGCCGCTGGGCAACGACCGCTGGAGCGGCGAGTTCGCGGTCGACGCCCTGGGCACCTACGAATACACCGTCGAAGGCTGGGTCGATCGCTTCGGCACGTGGCGCGACGAGCTGGAAAAGAAGGTGGCGGCCGGCCAGAACGTCTCGAGCGAGCTGCTCGAGGGCGCGGAGCTGGCCGCGCCGCTGGCCGCGGCCGCGGCCATCCTCGGCGACGCCTCGCTCGATCAGCCGCGGCGCGTCGCGGCGGCGCTCGACGCCGGCCTGGAGCGCACGATGGAGGAACACGGCGACCGCAGCCTGGCGACACGCTACGACCGCGTCCTGCA
This sequence comes from Vicinamibacterales bacterium, assembly GCA_048594975.1. Lineage (GTDB taxonomy): Bacteria > Acidobacteriota > Vicinamibacteria > Vicinamibacterales > 2-12-FULL-66-21 > JBMDXB01. The sequence goes on from JBMDXQ010000045.1 coordinate 17,556, forward strand.
GGTCCAGGTGGATCGCGAGCGCGCGCGCGTCGGCGCCTGGTACGAGATGTTCCCGCGCTCGGCGGGGACCAACCCGTCGCGCAGCGCCACCTTCGAGGAAGCCGCGCGCCTGCTGCCCTACGTCGCCGGCATGGGCTTCGACGTGCTCTACCTGCCGCCGATTCACCCGATCGGCCGCAGCTACCGGAAAGGACGCAACAACGCGCTCACCCCCGCACCGGGCGATCCCGGCAGTCCCTGGGCGATCGGCAGCGACGAGGGCGGACACATGGCGGTGGAGCCCGGCCTCGGCACGATCGAGGCCTTCGACCGCTTCGTCGAGGCGGCGCGCGCCCTGGGCCTCGAGATCGCGCTCGACCTGGCCTACCAGGCCTCGCCCGACCATCCCTACGTCCGCGAGCACCCGGAGTGGTTCCGGCGGCGGCCCGACGGCACGATCAAGTACGCCGAGAACCCGCCGAAGAAGTACCAGGACATCTACCCGTTCAACTTCGAATCGGAGGCGTGGCAGCCGCTCTGGATCGAGATGCAGCGCATCATCGAGTTCTGGATCGGCCACGGTGTTCGCATCTTCCGCGTCGACAATCCGCACACCAAGCCGTACCGCTTCTGGCAGTGGGCGCTCGCGGATCTGCGCCGGCGATATCCGGACGTGATCTATCTGTCGGAAGCGTTCACCCGTCCGAAGGTGATGCGCTACCTGGCCAAGGTCGGATTCACACAGTCCTACACCTACTTCACCTGGCGGAACAGCAAGCCGGAACTGATGGAGTACTTCACGGAGCTGACGCAGACGGCGGTGCGTGAGTACCTGCGCCCCAACCTCTTCGCCAACACCCCCGACATCCTGCACGAGTACCTGCAGCGCGGCGGCCGCCCGGCGTTCCAGGTCCGCTTCGTGCTGGCGGCGACGCTCGGGGCGAGCTACGGCCTCTACAGCGGCTTCGAGCTGGCGGAGAACGCGCCGCTGCGCCCGGGCAGCGAGGAGTACCTCGATTCCGAGAAGTACCAGATCAAGCCGCGCCGGTTCGACCAGGCGGACAGCCTCGCCGAGCTGATCGGCCGCGTCAACGCGATCAGGCGCGAGCACCCGGCGCTGCAGCGCGACTGGGGGCTGCGCTTCCATGACACCGACAACCCCGAGATCCTCTGTTACAGCAAGCGCTCGGCGGACGGCGCCGACGTGATGCTGATGGTCGTCAACCTGGATCCCGTCCACATGCAGCACGGCTTCATCCAGCTGCCGATCACCGCCTGGGGGATCCCGCCGCACGCGACGATTCCGGTGCGCGACCTGCTGTCGGGCGAGCGTTACTACTGGCGCGGCGAGTGGAACTACGTCCGGCTGGACCCGCAGGCGCGGGTGGCCCACCTGCTCCACGTCGATCTGCCGGCGCCGTTGCCGCGCGAACCCGGCGAGCCCGGGCGCTGATGGCGATCGCACGCACCGACCCGCTGTGGTACAAGGACGCGCTCATCTACCAGGCGCACGTGCGCGCGTTTTTCGACAGCACGAACGACGGCGTCGGCGACTTCCGCGGCCTGACGCAGAAGCTCGAATACCTGCAGGACCTCGGCGTCGACGCGATCTGGCTGCTGCCGTTCTACCCCTCGCCGTTGCGCGACGACGGGTACGACATCGCCGACTACGAGAACGTGCACCCGAGCTACGGCACGCTGGAGGACTTCGACCGTCTCGTCGACGAGGCGCACCGCCGTGACCTCCGGGTCATCACCGAGCTGGTGATCAACCACACCTCCGACCAGCACCCGTGGTTCCAGGTAGCGCGGCGCGCGGCGCCGGGCTCGCCGGAGCGCGAGTTCTACGTCTGGAGCGACACCAACCGCAAGTACGAGGGCGTGCGCATCATCTTCACCGACAGCGAAACCTCGAACTGGAGCTGGGACGACACCGCCAAGGCCTACTACTGGCACCGCTTCTTCCACCACCAGCCCGACCTCAACTTCGACAACCCGGCGGTGCTCGAGGCGATCGTCCGGGTGATGTGCTTCTGGTTCGACCGCGGCGTCGACGGCATGCGGCTCGACGCGGTGCCCTACCTGATCGAGCGCGAGGGCACGATCTGCGAGAACCTCGAGGAGACGCACGCCATCCTGCGGCTGATCCGGCGCGAGCTGGACGCGCGCTTCCCCGACCGGATGCTGCTCGCCGAGGCGAACCAGTGGCCCGCCGACGTGCGGCCGTACTTCGGCGACGGCGACGAGTGCCACATGGCCTTCCACTTCCCGCTGATGCCGCGCATGTTCATGGCGGTGCGGCAGGAGGACAAGCACCCGATCGTCGAGATCATGCGGCAGACGCCGGACATTCCCGAGACCTGCCAGTGGGCGATGTTCCTCCGCAACCACGACGAGCTGACGCTCGAGATGGTCACCGACGATGAGCGCGACTACATGTACCAGGCGTATGCCGCCGACCCGCAGATGCGGATCAACGTCGGCATCCGCCGGCGCCTGGCGCCGCTGCTCGAGAACAGCCGGCGCCGCATCGAGCTGCTCAACGGCCTACTGTTCTCGCTGCCCGGCACCCCGATCATCTACTACGGCGACGAGATCGGGATGGGCGACAACATCTATCTCGGCGACCGCAACGGCGTTCGCACGCCGATGCAGTGGACCGGCGACCGCAACGGCGGCTTCTCCCGCGCCGACCCCGCCCGCCTGTACGCGCCGCTCATCATGGACCCGGTCTACGGTTACCAGGCGATCAACGTCGAAGCGCAGGAGCGCGCGCCGTTCTCGCTGCTCAACTGGATGAAGCGGATGATCGGCCTGCGCAAGCAGTTCAAGGTGTTCGGCCGCGGGTCGCTCGAGTTTCTGTCGACGCACAACCGCAAGGTGCTGGCCTACGTCCGCCACCACGAGGACGACACGATCATGTGCGTCGCCAACCTGGCGCGTTCGGTGCAGCCGGTGGAGCTGGATCTCGCGCGCTTCAAGGGCCTGGTGCCGGTGGAGATGCTGGGGCTGACCGAGTTCCCGCGCATCGGCGAGCTGCCCTACTTCCTGACGCTGCCCGGCTACAGCTTCTACTGGTTCCGCTTGCAGCACGCGGCCTCGCCGCTCTCCGCCCGGGTGGCGCCCGAGACCCGCGCCGACGTGCCCCATGCACCGCCGCTGTTCGTCGGCGCCGCCTGGGACACGCTGCTCGAAGGCAACGTCCGCACCCTGATCGAGCGCGATCTGCTGCTGCCCTTCCTGCAGCGGCAGCGCTGGTTCGGCGGCAAGGCGCGCTCGGCGCGCGCCGCGAAGTTCGTGGACTGGGGCCTGCTGCGGCGCGGGCCACAGCCGCTGTTCCTCACCCTCATCGAGGTGACGTTCGCCGACGGCGGGCGCGACCGCTACTTCCTGCCGCTGGCCATCTGCGCATATGCCGACGCGCGCGCCCTCGAGGAGCGGGCGCCGCACGCCATCCTCGCGACGGTCACCGGCGCGCGGAAAGGGCTGCTGTTCGACGGCACCCTCGACGATCACGTCGCCCGCACCCTGCTCGAGGCGATCGAACGCCAGGAGCAGATCCGGACGAAGCGCGCGGGGATGCGCGCGGTGCGCACCTCGGCCTACGACACGGCGCGGGGCCCCGGCGACGAGGAGCTCCGCGTCTGGCGCATCACCGGCGAGCAGAGCAACACCTCGATCGTCTACGGCCACCGCCTGATCCTGAAGCTGTTCCGCCGGCTCGAGGAAGGCGTCAACCCCGATTACGAGATCGGCCGCCACCTCACCGAGCGCGTCGGGTTCGCGCGCGTGCCGGCGATCGCCGGCGCGTTCGAGTACGGCGGCGCGGACACCACGCCGACCACGCTGGCGATGCTGCAGGAACTGGTCGAAAGCCAGGCCGACGGGTGGGCATACGCCATCGACGAGATCGGACGTTTCTACGACCAGGTCGAGACGCGCGTGGCGCCGCCGCCGGAGCGCGCCGCCACTTACAGCGCGCTGCTCGAGCTCGAGGTCCCGAACGCGGTGCAGGAGGTCATGAGCGGATACCTCGACACCGCGGCGGTGCTCGGGCGGCGGACGGCGGAAATGCACCTGGCGCTTGCCGCCGATACTACCGATCCCGCGTTTGCCCCGGAACCGTTCACGCCGATGGACCTGGATCGCGTCCTCGTCGACGTGAGCGGGCAGGCGCGCGCGGCCCTCGACCGGCTGGCGGCGATGGACCTCGCGCCCGGGTCGTCGAAGCTGCCGGCCGACGTCGCCACGCAGGCGGCACGGCTGCTCGACATGCGCGAGCGGCTGCTCGGCGGCGATCGCCCCGGCCTGCCCCTGGAGTTCGCCGCGTCGAAGATCCGCGTGCACGGCGACTATCACCTCGGGCAGGTGCTCTGGGCCGAAGGGGACTACTACATCTTCGATTTCGAAGGCGAACCGGCGCGCCGGCTCGCGGAGCGCCGCGAAAAACAGAGCCCGTTGAAAGACGTCGCCGGCATGGTGCGCTCCTTCAGCTACGCGGCCCACGCGGCGCTGTTCGCGCACGCGGCGACACGTCCCGCCGACGTCCCGCGCCTCGAACCGTGGGCACGAATCTGGCAGAGATATGCGACGGCCGCATTCCTGCGCATGTATTTTTCCACCGCCGATCGCGCGCTGTTCGTGCCCGCTGCGCCGTCGCAGCGCGACGCGCTGCTCGCCCTCTTCGTGCTCGGCAAGGCGCTGTACGAACTGAACTACGAGCTCAACAACCGTCCCGACTGGGTCCGTATCCCGCTCGGGGGGATCCTGGAGATGCTGAACGCCCACTGACGACCCTGCATGCTGAAGTCCTTTGGCGCACTGCCCTGCAACGACGGCGTCCGCTTCCGTATCCCAGCCACCGACGCGCGCGAGCTCGCGATCATCCTGCACGACGGCCGGGCTGCCGGCCGCCACGTCCTGCGCGAGCGCGACGCCGACGGCGTGTTCGAGACGGTGATTCCCGGGGCGGCTGCCGGGGATTGGTACTCGTGCGCGATCGACGGCGGTCCGCCGCGGCCCGATCCGGCATCGCGTTTTCAGCCGGACGGCGTACACGGCGCGTGCGCGATCGTCGATCCACGCGTGTTCCCGTGGACGGACGGGACCTGGCGCGGCCGTTCCGCCCGCGAGCTGATCGTGTACGAGCTCCACGTCGGCACCTTTTCTCCCGAGGGGACGTACGCAGGCGCGCGCGATCGGCTGCCCGCGCTGCGTGACCTTGGCGTCACCGCCGTCGAACTCATGCCGCTGGCGGATTTTCCCGGCGGCCGCAACTGGGGCTACGACGGGGTCTGCCTGTTCGCGCCGGCGCGCGCCTACGGACGGCCCGACGACCTCCGCGCGTTCGTCGATCGCGCGCACCAGCTCGGCATCGCCGTCATCCTCGACGTCGTCTACAACCACCTTGGGCCCGAGGGAGCCTACCTGCACGAGTTCATGCCGCGGTACCTCACGGGTCGCCATCACACGCCGTGGGGCGGCGCGGTGAACCTGGACGGGCACGGCAGCCGGCTGGTGCGCGCGTTCATCACCGCGAACGTCGCCCATTGGGTGCGCGAGTACCATCTGGACGGGCTGCGTCTGGACGCCACGCACGCGCTCGTCGACGAATCCCCCGTCCACATCCTCGCCGAGATCGGCGCGGCGGCACGCAGGCAAGCTGCGTGGCCGGTGCACATCCATGCTGAAGACGACCGCAGCCTCGCCGTGCTCATCGACGATTCGCCGGGCGGCCTGCAGCTCGACGGGGCGTGGGCGGACGACTTCCACCACGCGATCCGGCGGCACCTCGCGGGCGATTGCCACGGCTACTTCAGCCGGTATGCGGGCGACGCCGGGGAGATCGCGACGACGATCAGGGACGGCTGGCTGGTGACGCCGGCACGCGGGACCGATCCCTCGTGCGTGCCGATGCGCCGCTTCATCGTGTGCCTGCAGAACCACGACCAGATCGGCAACCGCGCGCTCGGCGATCGCCTGCACCACACCGTGGACGCCGCCGCCTGGCGGGCCGCGACGGTGCTGCTGCTGACCGTGCCGATGACGCCGCTGCTCTTCATGGGCCAGGAGTGGGCGGCCAGCACGCCCTTCCAGTTCTTCACCGACATGCCACCGTCGCTGGGCGCGCTCGTGACCGAGGGGCGGCGTCTGGAGTTTGCCGCGTTTCCGGCCTTCGCCGACGCGGCGGCGCGCGACCCGATTCCCGATCCGCAGGCGCCCGCGACGTTCGAGGCCAGCCGCCTGCGCTGGGAAGAGCGGGACCGCCCGCCGCACCGACACGTGCTCGATTTGTACCGCGCGCTGATCGACCTGCGCCGGCGCGAGCCGGCGCTGGCCGGCAGCGAGGCATGCGCCGGCGAGGCGAGCGCGCCCGACGACGACACCGTCGTCATGTGCCGGCGGGGAGAGGGCGCGGCGTTCTGGATCGCGGCGAGGCTCACGCGACCGGGGACGGTGCGCGTGCCCGCCGCGGGTCGGCCCCGCGTCGTGCTTTCGTCGGAGGACGCGGCGTTTGCGCCCGACCCGGCGCCGCCGATCGTCGAAACCTCGCCCGACGGGACCACCGTCCGGTTCCACCGCGCCGGCGCGGTCATACTGAGGGCATGACCGCCGCTCCCGATCAGCGGCGCGACCCCGTCTACGTGCCGGCCAGCACGTACCGGCTGCAGGTGCACGCCGCCTTCCCGCTGACCGCGGCGCGCGACCTCGTACCCTACCTGCACCGGCTCGGCGTGGACGCCTGCTATACCTCGCCGTACTTCACCGCCTCGCCCGGCAGCACCCACGGCTACGACGTGTACAACCACAACGAGATCAGCCCGGAGCTCGGCGGGGCGGACGCCCACGCGGCGTTCACCGACGCGCTCAGGGACGCGGGCATGGGCCACGTCGTCGACTTCGTGCCGAATCACATGGGCGTCGGCACGAGCAATCCGTGGTGGGCCGACGTGCTCGAGAACGGTCCCAGCGCCGCCGCGGCGCACTTCTTCGACATCGAGTGGTCGCCGATCAAGGCGGCGCTCCACGCCAAGCTCCTGCTGCCCATCCTCGGCGATCAGTACGGACAGGTGCTCGAGCGCGGCGAGCTGCAACTCGCCTTCAAGGACGGCGCGCTGGTGCTCACGTATGTCGACCACGTGCTGCCCATCAACCCGCGGGAGGCGCCGCGCGTGTACCGGCCGGCGGCCGAACGCCTCGCGGCGGCGGTCGGACAGGACGACCCGCTGGTGCACGAGTTCCTGAGCATCGTCTCGTCGCTGCAGAACATGCCCGGCTACACGGTACAGGAGCCGGGACTGATGGCGGATCGGCAGCGCGAGAAGGAGGTGGCGCGCTCCCGGCTCCTCCGGCTGGTGTCGGAAGCCCCGGTCGTGCTCGGGTGCATCGAGGAGACGATTCGCGAGTTCAACGGCACGCCCGGCCAGCCGGCGAGCTTCGATGCCCTCCACGATCTGCTCGAGCAGCAGGCCTACCGGCTCTCGTACTGGCGGACGGCGGCGCACGAGATCAACTACCGCCGCTTCTTCGACGTCAACACGCTGGCGGGCCTGCGGGTCGAGCGGCAGGAGGTGTTCGACGCGACGCATGCGCTGCTCGCGACGCTCATCGCGAGCGGCCGGGTGAGCGCCGTGCGCATCGACCACCCCGACGGCCTGTTCGACCCGGCGCGGTACTTCGCGATGCTGCAGCAGCTCGCCGCCGAGTCCACCGGCCGGCCCGACCGGTCGCTCTACGTGGTCGCGGAAAAGATCCTCTCCGGGCGCGAGCAGCTCCCGCTCGGGTGGCCGGTGAGCGGCACGACCGGCTACAACTACCTCAACGATCTGAACGGCATCTTCGTCGACGCGTCGCAGGCGCGCCGCAGCCGCCGCGTCTACGCGAAGCTCACCGGCCAGGGCGACCCGTTCGACGACGTGCTGTACCAGAGCAAGCGGCTGATCATGGAGACGGCGATGTCGAGCGAGCTGAGCGTGCTCGCGCACATGCTCGACCGCATCGCGGAAGGCAACCGCCGGTCGCGTGACTTCACGCTGGAGAGCCTGCGCGACGTCATCACCGCGGTGGTGGCCTGCTTCCCGGTGTACCGGACCTACGTGGACGAGGGCGGCTGGACGCCGGAGGACCGGCAGGTGCTGCAGGCGGCGATCGTGCGCGCGCGCCGCCGCAACCCGGCGATGGAATCGTCGATCTTCGACTTCTTCTGGGAGGTGATGCTGCCGCGCGACGTCGAGGCGGAACCGCCGCCGTCGGGACGGGAGCGGCGGGGCGGCTATCCGCCGGCTGACGCCAGCGAAGCGACGGAGCGGCGGCGGTTCGCGATGAAGCTGCAGCAGTACACCGCGCCGGTGCACGCGAAAGGGCTCGAGGACACCGCCTTCTACCGCTACAACGTGCTGCTCTCGCTCAACGAGGTGGGCGGCGACCCCTCGCGGTTCGGCCGGTCGGCTGCCGATTTCCACGAAGCCAACATCCGCCGCGCGTCCACCTGGCCGTTCGAGATGCTCGCGACCTCCACCCACGACACCAAGAAGAGCGAGGACGTGCGCGCCCGGATCAACGTCCTCTCGGAGATCCCGGATGAATGGGGGCGGGAGGTCGCGAAGTGGATGCGCCTGAACAGGACGCACCGTCCGATCGTCGACGGCGAGCCGGTGCCGGGCCGAAACGACGAGTACCGCTTCTACCAGGCGCTGGCAGGTGTCTGGCCGCTCGGCGCCGAGCCCCCCGTGGTGAAGGCGGAGTCGCTCGCCGACCGCATGAAACAGTACATGCTGAAGTCGGTACGCGAGGCCAAGCGGCACACCAGCTGGGTCACGACCAACGAGCCGTACGAGCAGGCGATCGTCCAATTCGTGGCGCGCGTGCTGGCCGGGCCCGGTGCCGCGCGGTTCGCGCCCGCGTTTGCCGCCTACCACGCGCGCATCGCCGCGCTCGGCGCCGTCAATTCGCTCGCCCAGGTCGTGTTGAAGATTGGCAGCCCGGGCGTGCCGGACTTCTACCAGGGCAGCGAGATCTGGGACTTCAGCCTGGTCGACCCCGACAACCGGCGCCCGGTGGATTTCACGCCGCGCCAGCGCCTGCTCGCCGACGTCGAAGCGGTCCTCGAGCGAGGCCTGGACGGCGTCGACGTCCGCGCGTGGCTGGGCGACGGGCGACTGAAGCTGCTCGTCACTACCGCCGGTCTGCGGCTGCGGCGGCAGCACCGCGACTTGTTCCTCCGCGGCGCCTACGTGCCGCTCGTGACGGACTGCACCGCTCGCGGCGAGTGCGTGGCCTTCGCGCGCACGCTCGACTCCGGTGCCGCGCTGTTCGTCGCGCCCCGCCTGTGCGCGGGGATGTACCTGCCCGAACGGCCGCTAGCGCTTGGCGGCGAGGCGTGGAAGACGTCGCGCGTCATGCTGCCGCCGACGCTGCAGCAACGGACGTTCCGCAGCGTCATCACCGGGGAGCAGATCACACCGACGCAGGCCGCCGACAGCGCGTGGTTGTTCGTGGGTCAGGTCTTCGACCGGGTGCCCGTAGGGATGCTGACGGCTGGGTTGTAGCAGGCAGCCACCAGGAGCCACCTGCCAGTGTCCAACGTTGACGGCTGTCGCGGGAGGCGGGATTCACAGGTAAGTCGCGAGCGAGAAGCGGCCGCGCGCCGACAGCAGCGGCTTCCACAGGTCGCCGAGCTTTGCGATGCGCTGGCGCACGTTGTCCATGCGGAAGTCCTCGACGCGGACGCCGGCATCGAGCTCGCGCCAGGTGATCGGCGTCGAGACAGGGGCGCGCGGCCGCGGGCGGACCGAGTAGATCGACGCCAGCGTCCGTCCCCACGCGTTCTGGTTGTAGTCCACGAGCACGCGCCCCTTCGGCCGCTTGGCCACGCGGTACTCCGCCGTCATCAGCTTCGGGTGCCGCGCCGCGAGCTCGACCGCCAGCGCCTTGGCGAACGTCCAGACGTCTTTCTGCACCGGTCCGCGCACGATCGGAACGTAGACGTGAAGGCCGCGCGACCCGGTCGTCTTCGCGAGCGAGGGCATGCGCAGCGTGTCGAGCGCCTCGTGCACCACGCGACCGCTCTCGAGCACCGCCTCCCAGGTCGCTCCGTCACCGGGATCCAGATCGAAATGCAGGTAGTCCGGCCGGGCGACGTCGTCGCAGGTGGCGTACCACTGGTTCAGATCGATGCACCCGAGGTTGATGACCCAGAGCAGCGACGGCAGGTCGTCGATGACGGGGAAATCGATCACGTTGCCGGAGTCGTGCTCGATGCGGCAGGTCGGGATCCAGTCCGGCCGGGGCGTGGGCGCGCGCTTCATGAAGAAGAACTCGCCGGCGGCGCCGTGCGGATAGCGCTTCATCACCATGGCGCGATCGCGGATGTGCGGGAGCAGCACAGGCGCGACGTCGGCGTAGTACTGGATCAGGTCGCCCTTGGTGATCCGCTCCTTCGGCCAGAACAGCTTGTCGAGATTGGAGAGACGGACCTCGCGGCCGTCCACCTTCACGGTGTGCGTGCCGGTCGCGGGAATCGTGACGCGTTTGGGCGGCATCTGCTGGCGGACGCAACGGGTGTCACGATCGGCCTTCGGCCGTCTCACGAAGGCGCGAAGACGCAAAGTGCACGAAGAGGATAATTCTAGACCGCCGGAGGCGGGCCGTCGGCGCGTTCACGCGTGACACCGAACGCCGATGGGCTCAGAGCTTGACGCGAGTCTTCGGATCCAGTCTGGGCGGCCGCGCGCCGTGGCGCACGGCGCCCGCGACGGGGACGTAGGTCAGTTCCTCGCCGGCGGCGGCGCACCGCAGGAGGAGGCCGCCGCGGCTCATGTCGCCGCGGCCGACGAACTCCGCCGGGAACATCAGCCGGTCGCCGAAGATGTGCTGCAGGACGTCGACGTACTTGCCCGAGGCGATGCTCCCCAGCAGGACGACCTCGCAGGCGGCGCCGACGTCCTCCGCGACCGCCCGCGCGGCCGCCTCGAGCGGCCGGCGGTACTTCGGGTTCGCCGGCGACACGTCCACCTGCGCGAATGCCGAGAGCGCGGCGCCGGTCACGATTGTGTCGGGCGTGCGCAGGCCGGCAGCCGGCGTGATGACGAAGACGCCGGCGCCCGACACGGACGACTGCGGATCCGGCGGCGCCGCGAAGCGC
>JBMDXQ010000046.1:0-4558 GCA_048594975.1 Vicinamibacterales bacterium
AGGACGTGCTGGTTCAGGCCCCACACGACGAGGCTGCCCGTCGACCGGTGCTGCCAGAGCAGATCCGGTCTCCAGTCGCCATTGAAGTCCCCGACCGCCCGGATTTCCCAGTCGAGGTCCGCCTGCTGCGGCGGATCGGTCCACGTCCACGAGAGTTGCGTGACCCCTTGCAGGTACCAGAGGACCAGGTCGCCCGTGACCGCGTGGCGCCAGACCAGGTCCGCCCACCCGTCCCCGTTGACATCGCGGGCGGGCTGCAGACTCCCGCCGTCGTCGTCGAGGATGCGGCCGTTGGCGATCGGCCGGGCCAGCGTGGCCCCCAAGACGTTCGAGAGCATCAGGGCGAAGGTCTCGTCCGGTTCGTCGGTCGCGTCGCCGGTGGTCGTGACCGAGAGGCTCGCGGTGGTCGTGCCGGCGGGGATCGTCAGGGTGCCGGAGGTCGCGGCGTAGTCGGCCGGCGCCGTGGCCGAGCGATCGGCGGTCGCGTACGTGACTGATACGGCTTGCCCGCTCGCGGCCGACAGCGTGAGCTCGTGTGGCAGAGCCCGCTGCCGATTTGGCCCGACGCTACGTCGTGGAGGCCCGACAGCCGCACCATCGTCTTTACGATAATCGGTGACGCGACCAACGACGACATCTGGATGCTCTCGCTCAACGACCGCAAGGCGCGTCTCTGGCGGGCACGACCGCCGTAGAAGGGGAAGGACGCCTGTCGCCGGACGGCCGCTGGATGGCCCATGTGTGGCAGGAGCCGTACGTCCGTTGGCCCGGAATGAAGAACACGATCACAGGACTCCAGAGCGGGTCAATCCAGCGTACGCCCTCCCGCACAGATTGGCGATCGAGTTCAGGCCCCGTAGCCGCGTCGGCGCTAGGAACGACTTCGACGCGCAACGCATGCGCCCCAGGGGCCAAGGCTTTTGGCATCCCCCCGCCCTGCTTCGCGACCACGAGAAAGATCCGATCCTCGACCACGAATGAACGCCCGGGGGGCAACGGTGGAAGACGCCTCGGGGCGGGCCGAACACCGGCGTCCGGGCGAAGTTCGTCAACGTTGATCGACATTTCGAGGGTGCCCGCGAGAAGGCTCTCGGCAGATTTCGCAACTTCGACCGTTCCTAGGCGAACGTCGCCAGGCCGAAGGATCGGGTTTGCGCTGTTGTTCGTCAGGCGTACCGTCAACGTCAGCCAAAGTAGGTCGGTCTCAGAATCACCTCGACAGAATTCCGTCTTCGTAACAGCAGCGTTGACCGCGAGCAAGCCGCCACCGTCACGCTGTGAGTGAAGCCCCGGGAGTAGGCCGGCGACAATCCCAAATGTGGCACCCAATCGTCGCATGGATCCGCCCTCAGTACCTTCAAAAACACCCACGATACACTTCGTTCGTATATTGCTGATTCAGAGCGGGATTACCGGCGTCTGGCCCAAACACCGTCGTTAGGTGTCCAAGTTCGTGAAGAAGCACGAGCGCTCTGAAATCACTGCCGCGCAGGCCCGTCTCCCCGTCGAACGTCTGCTGCCCATATCCAGGAACGAACAACGTCTGTTGAACAAAGGGCCCTCTGCTATTCAAAGCGATCACGTTAGCTTCTCGTATCGTCGCTGCACCTACGACGCTCGGCTTCGTGGCACCCGGCGCGACTCTCGGCCCTCTAAGATCATAGAACCGGTAGTTCGCATTATGAAGCGCGGGCCTCGCGATATCAATTCCACCGAAGAGTTTCGAACATCTCGGCCTTTCAAGCCGTTTGTCGGCGTTGGAGATCGCGTCAGCAAGTAGTACGACTAACTCCTTTGGCGTGTCGGGCGGAACACGTGGTGGCGGCTGGTCGGGCGGTGGAGTTGCGTCAGTCGATGGAGGCGGAACCTGCACGCCGACACCGCCCCCGCCAGTTGGGGCATCCCACTCGAAGCTCGGAGAGGGTGCGCCACCTCCTGTCCAGCCGTCGAACATTACGGGAGGGTCGTATGCGGCGACTGTGACGGTTTCGTAGTACCGGTAGATGCAGCCCCAACAAAACCAGAGCATCAGGCCCGTCGGGTCGACGTATGTCAGCGGGTTGCTGCGACCGTACGTGTAGCGGTTCCACTGCTGCGGATCGAACAACCCCGCATACACCGGATCCGGCGCAGTGAACCGCCCCGTGCGCACCTGATACGATCGGGCCTGGGCGTAATCCAGCCCCGCCTCCCCGTCGCGGGTCAGGCCAGCGAACCGCTCCGGCGGCATCCCCGTGGCACCGTTCAGGTCCATCCCGAACGGCCCGTAGTCCATCCGGCCGACGATGTTCCCGCTCGCGTCGAACACCACGCGCACCGACCCGATGGCGTCGAGCGCGTAGTACTCCACCCGCTCGGTCTGGCCGAGCGCCACGGCGGGCGCACCCACGATCAAGAGGCCGGCGACGAGGGCTCGCACCGCACGATAGCGCCAAATCTGCAGCACGGTTCGCATCACTCGCCTCGACTCCCGGCCGGCTGTCGTGCCCTGAAAGGAAAGCGGGGTCATTCCGTCGATCTGTCTGCCGCGGCGCGGATCGGCGGCCGGGGGCGCAACACGTCTGCAACGGTCGGCGGTCATCGCAGCACATCCCGGCGATAGACGCGGCGATTTGTTTCACTTCTAGCGACGGCTCCACGTCGCGCCGGGGACGGTCTGCGAATGGCGCGGACGGTTTATCACGCACCGCTTGGATGGGCTCTACGATGAGCCGCGGCCAGGCGCCAAGCGGACGATCACCGACGCGCAGGTCGAGGATGTGATCATGCGCACGTTGGAAACGAGCCACGCGGCGCGACGCACTGGAGTCCCGAGTGGGAGGTGTCGCAGGGAAAGAACGTCGGCTTCAGTTCGGTCTTCAAGAACGTGTTCTCGTTGGGCGGACGGGGTCATCTCACGCGTCAGCCGGGTCTTGAGACCCGCGGAGGAGATTCCGAAAAGAAGTGCCGAGCGATGTGTCGTTGAAGCTCAAACGATTCGGGAACGACTGAACTGAACCGATCGAGTGCCGCCAGTCTGGGCCGTCCAGTCTACGATTGACCTGAGCAATCATTGCTTCCTGCGGCGGAGAAACAGCCAGTTGATGACCTCCGCGACCAACACGCCAATGATTAATGCGCGAACCCCAAAATCCCAAACGCGAGTGAGGCGGTCCGTTGGACCACCTGACCACACAATCGCGACCGAAACGATTGCGCCCACAAGGATTCCAATCACCCACAGGGCCCAACGTGGCGTTGGGAAATATGAGTTCCTGTTGCGCATGATTCTGTTCAACGGCGGCAGATCGTCAACGAGATATGGATTCTAGCAGGATCCGGTGAAGCTCCGATCGCGATTCGAGGTATCCTTCCACTGGGCGAAGGCCCGTACCCAACTCGAACGAACGGATTATTCGCGATTCTATACAAGGCACTTCCGCGAGTCGCCGCGCTGGCGGCGGACGCCAACCATCTGAGAGCGCCAACGCCTGCCAACACACTCATCCCCCAGCCTCCGCTTGTCTTGCTGAAGTTAATACCGGGCATGTTCTCATCATACAGACCCAAGGATGCGATCGGGTCAATGAATGGCACGGCGCCATCAACTGACGCAGCAAAGCCCGCGACGCAACCGTTCAGAAACGCCATACTGACGTTCGGGTCGATTCGCCAGATACGAGGCCCGATCTTCGGTTCTCCATTTAGCGGAGGTTTGTTCGGCCCCGGCGGAGTCGGCCCCGGTGGAGTCGGCCCCAGTGGAGTCGGCCCCGGTGGAGTCGGCGCCTGCCCAGAGCCGACTCCTCCGCCGCCAAATCCGCCGCCAAAATCGACCTCGTCGATCACGAAGAACCCATCGCCTCCAGCGCCGCTCCAACCCCAAGGCGCCGTCGGTGAACCCCCCGAACCACCTCCAGTCGGCGTTCCGCCGCCAGCGGTGGTTCCACTCGAGAACGTCCCACAGGGACCACCACCGCAGGTCTCCGTGCCTGGCGGGTACCATGTGCCTTGTGGGTCGAGCCCCGTGACATCGATGATCCCTGTCGGCTGGTTCAATCCGTAACTGTACCGATTCCATCCCTGCGGATTGAACATCCCCGCATAGACACGGTCCGGCGCGCTGAACCGCCCCGTCCGCCACTGGTACATCCGTGCCTGCGCATAGTCGAGGCCGGCCTCTCCGTCGCGCGTGAGGCCCGCGAACCGCTCCGGCGGCATCCCGGTCGCCCCGTTGAGATCCATCCCGAACGGACCGAAGTCCATCCGGCCGAGGATGGTGCCGTTCGCATCGAAGACCACGCGCACGGATCCAATCGCGTCGAGGGCGTAGTACTCCACCCGCTCGGCCTGGGCGCTTGCAGCAGCAGGCGCACCGATGCATAGGATGAGCGCAGCGAGGGCTCGCAGAGTGGTTCGGCGCCTCTGTGCACAGGTCTGAACGATTCGCATCACGCGCCTCGACTCTCGGCTGGCAGTGATTTCCTGAGGTGTAGACGCGGCGATGCCGTCAACATCCACGACGGGCCCGTGCTCGGCGAGCCGCGGCTCACCGCGTGAGCATCTTGGGCGATCGCCCCGG
>JBMDXQ010000047.1:0-3256 GCA_048594975.1 Vicinamibacterales bacterium
GTTGGTGGCGTCATGAGTGTAGATGCCGAAGGTCTCACCCTCGACGGCCCGGCGGGCCAGCTCATCGACCCGGATGAGCCCCCTGTCGGTGTGGACCCGCGTCTCACCGGTGACGCACGGGTGGGCGGCGTTGATGCGGCCCGACTCGGGGGTGGTGTGCCAGTCGTTGATGGTGGTGTCGTACTGCATGCCGGGGTCGGCGCACTCCCAGGCGGCCTGGGAGATCTGGCGCATGAGGTCACGGGCCTTGACGGTCTTCAGGATCGTGCCGTCGGTGACCGCTCGCAGGTGCCAGTCGGCGTCGTCCACGACCGCCTGCATGAACTCGTCGGTGACCCGGACCGAGTTGTTGGCGTTCTGGTACTGGGTCGAGTGGCTGTCGGCGCCGTCGAGGTCCATGTCGAAGCTGCCGTCGCGGAGGACCCGCGCCTTGCGCTCCTCGACCGCCTTGCACCAGATGAAGTCGCGGACGTCGGGGTGGTCGACGTTGAGGATCACCATCTTGGCGGCGCGCCGCGTCTTGCCGCCGGACTTGATCACGCCGGCAAACGCATCGAACCCTTTCATGAACGACACCGGTCCGGAGGCGGTCCCGCCGCCCGCGAGCATCTCCCGCGACGAGCGGATGGCCGAGAGGTTGGAGCCGGTGCCGGAGCCGTACTTGAACAGCATGCCCTCGGTCTTCGCCAGGCCGAGGATCGACTCCATGGCGTCCTGCACCGAGTTGATGAAGCAGGCCGAGCACTGCGGGTGCGGCTCGAAGCCGACGTTGAACCACACCGGGCTGTTGAACGCCGCCTTCTGGTAGACCAGCAGGTGCTTCAGCTCGTCGCTGAACGCCTGCAGGTCATCCTCGCTCGCGAAGTAGTGCTGCTTGCGTGCCCACCCGCTGATCGTGTCGACCACGCGGCCGACGAGCTGCTTCACGCTGCGCTCGCGATCCGGCGTGCCGAGCTGCCCGCGGAAGTACTTCGAGACGACGATGTTGGTCGCCTGCTGGGACCAGAACCGGGGGAACTCCACGTCGCGCTGCTCGAAGACCACCTCGCCTTTCTCGTTGCCGATCACGGCCGAGCGTGTCTCCCACTCGACCTCGTCGAAGGGATCGATCCCCTCGCGGCTGAAGAAGCGGTCGAATTCCAGGCCAGGCGCCGACACCGACCCCGCGGTGCGGCCCGTGGTCTGCTGGCTGGATTCGCGGCCGCTCTGGCCGACAGCAGCGCCTCGTTCCATGCTCCCTCCGACGTGAACCGCGACCCGATCCCCGGGGCCGTGATCCTGAAACACTGTGACTGGATGCGACGTCAGGCCGGGGTCGCCGCCCACGCGTGCGGCCCCCACCACTCCGCATCGCGTGCGACGTGACCGGTCGCGGGAGCTGGGAGATCCTGCGGCGGCCTCAGGCGCTGGCGGACTAATATGGACCCCGCCTCAATCGATGTCAAGCAGAGATCCACCAGATATTGTGGCTGTTTTTTAGGTCAGGCGCAAGATATTGACAGCGGCTCCCGGATTCGTTCGGCTGACCTAGCGCCCGCGGATGCGCCAAAGGTCACCGGACCTGGAGCTCCTTCGCCAGCCGGTCGGCCTTCTCGGCCAGCTCCTTCGCGAGGACGTAGTTGCCGCCTTTGAGCTCTTTCTCGCCCTCGTCCGCGAAGCGCTTCGCCGTGTCGTAGCTCGTCTGTTGCAGCTTGGTGAGCTTGTGGTAGTCGATCCGGCCGAGCGTGCCGGTGGCTCGATCGAGGATCGAGCGGATCTCCCCCGCCGCTTCCGGACTGCTGGCCAGGCCCGGCGCGCGCAGCTGCGGCGCGGTCGCGGGCGGCGCCGGGATCGGGGGGACCGTTTCCGGCGGGCTCTCAGGTTTCGCGTCCGGCTTGGCGGTCCCCGGATCCTTCTGCGGCCGCGGGCGGGACGAGCTGCCCGTGGGCGTGGTGGCCGGCGGCTCGGTGAGCGGTTCGGGGGGCGGCGACTCGAGCGCCGGTGGCGGCTCGATCAGGCGCGGCGGCGGGGGCGGCACCTCGAGGGCCGGCCGGTCCACCGGGGTCGCGGCGCGCGTGGTCGTGCACGCGGCTCCGCCCGCGGCGAGCAGCAGGAGAATCGCGCCTGCGACGAGCTTGCTCAGGAACATCCAGTTTTCGTCAGTGCGCGGGGGCTCCAGCAGCGTCATGATGGCTCGCTCGGAGGCCCCCCGCCGTGCCCCCCCGGCCTTCGACCCTGCTCAGGGGCATCCTGGAGGTTGCCGAAGGGTTGCGTCGCACGACGGGCCGACCACCTCATTCTACGCCTGTGCCATGGTGATCCTGAACTTCGTCCCCCCGCCTGGCGTGGACTGCACTTCGACCTCGCCGTCGTGCAGCTGCACGATGCGGTACACCATCGACAGCCCGATGCCGGAGCCCTTCTCCTTCGTCGTGAAATAGAGTTCGAAAATCCGTGACAGGTGTTCGGGTGCGATCCCCACGCCGGTGTCCTCGACGTCGATCTCGACGCGGCCGCGCGCCGCGGCGCGGCACGCGAACCGCAGCGTGCCGCCGTCGGGCATCGCCTGGCACGCGTTCAGCGCCAGGTTCAGCAGCGCCTGGCGCATCATGCCGGGATCGGCGTTGATCGGCGGCAGCGTCGTCGGGCAGTCCACCCGGACGACGATGCCGCGTCCTTCGGCCTCGGGCGTCACGGTCGTCACCACGTCGCTGAGCAGCGCGTCGAGGCGCACCGGCTGCAGCTTCAACTCGTCGGGCCGGGCGAACTTCAGGAACCCGATGACCACCTGGTCGAGGCGCCGGATCTCGTCGGCGATGATGTTGACGTGCTTCGACAGGTCCACCGATCGCGCCGGACCGGCGCCGGCGGGGACGGTGATCGGCTCGCGCACGGCGGCCAGCTTCTGCTTGAGCAGCTCGAGGTGAATCGTCATCGCGTTGAGCGGGTTCTTGACCTCGTGCGCGACGCCGGCCAACAGCCGCCCGAGCGCGGCCGCCTTCTGTGAATACCGCAGCGTGGACTGGACCTGGTGGATGTAGCCCAGGTCGCGCGCGACCAGCATCACGCCCATGAAGCGCTGGTCGTCGTTCAGCAGCGCGTGCGCCATCAGCCACTGCTCGGTCTCGTCGTCCTCCCCGTCGCCGGAGACCGTCAGCTTGCGCGAGATGCAGGGGATTTGGGAAGCAGGTAAAAAACTGGCCCTTCGCGATCTCTCGACTAATCCACGCAATTTGGTCACCTGGGTGGACTTGGATAACGACGGGGTGGTGGATGC
>JBMDXQ010000048.1:0-25764 GCA_048594975.1 Vicinamibacterales bacterium
TCACCAAGCGCGCCGGCGAGGTGGCGGTGCTGCAGATTCTCGGGGCGCGCGCGACCGTCGTGCGCACGTCGTGGGTCCACGCAGTGCATGGCAACAGCTTCATGCGCACGATCCTCAAGGTGCTGAAGGAGCGCGGCACGGCCAGGGTGGTGGACGATCAGCTCGGCACGCCGACGTCGGCGCGGTCTCTCTGCGGCATGCTGTGGCGGGCGGCGCTCGATCCGGCGATCGGCGGCATCCACCACTGGACCGATGCCGGGGTGGCCAGCTGGTACGATTTCGCCGTGGCTATCGCCGAAGAAGCCGTCGCGCTCGGGTTGCTGCCCGAGTCGGTCCAGGTCGACCCGGTCGCGACGGCCGAGTATCCGACGGCAGCGCCGCGGCCGGCCTACGGCGTGCTGGCCAAGCAGGCCACCATCGCAGCGCTGGGTACGGCGCCGCCGCATTGGCGGGTCAACGTTCGCAAGGTGATGCGAGAGATCGCGCGTGGCTAGGTTGCTCGTCACCGGCGGCGCGGGCTTCATCGGCTCGAACTTCGTCCACTACTGGCTGCGCGAGCACCCGGATGATCGCCTCGTGGTCCTCGATGCGCTGACCTACGCCGGCAATCTCGCCAACCTGGCAGACGCGCTGGAGCGGCCGCAGCTGTGCTTCGTGCACGGCAATATCGTCGATCAGGCGTTGGTAGAAGAGCTGCTGCGGCGGGAGAGCATCGATACAGTGGTCCACTTTGCCGCCGAATCGCACGTGGATCGATCCATTCACGGGCCCGATGCCTTCCTCGAGACCAATATCCTCGGCACGCACAGCCTGCTCAAGGCGGCTCGCCGGATCTGGCTCGAGGAGCGCCGCGTGCCGCGACATCGCTTCCACCACGTCTCGACCGACGAGGTCTACGGCTCACTCGGGCCGGAGGAGCCGCCGTTCCGCGAGACGACAGCCTGCGCGCCGAATTCGCCGTACGCGGCCACCAAGGCCGCCTCAGATCACCTGGTGCGCGCCTATCACCATACCTACGGGCTGTGCACCACCACCAGCAACTGCTCCAACAACTACGGCCCGTTCCATTTCCCCGAGAAGCTGGTGCCGCTCATCATCGTCAACCTGCTGGAGGGGCGGAAGCTGCCCGTCTACGGCGACGGGCGCAACGTGCGCGACTGGTTGTACGTCGAGGACCATTGCCACGGCATCGATCTCGTCGTCTCGCGGGGCGTCAGCGGCGAGGTGTTCAACATCGGCGGCCGCGCCGAGTGCCAGAACCTCGCGCTGGTGCACATGCTGTGCGACATTGCCGACGCGAGGTTTGCGGCCGATCCGGCCCTGCGGGAGCGCTTCGGCAATGCCCCCGCGGCGCACGGGGCGCGCAGCGCGGAGCTGATAGAGTTCGTGACCGATCGGCCAGGACACGATCGTCGCTATGCGATCGATTGCAGCAAGCTGCAGTCGCAGCTGGGCTTCGCGCCGTCGATGACGCTGCAGGAAGGCCTGCGCCGGACGTTCGATTGGTATGTGACCAACGAATCGTGGTGGCGCGCCGTCCTCGCGGGCTCGTACCGCGACTGGATCAAGACGCACTATCGCGGGCTTTAGTCCGGCGCCGGCCGGATCATGTCGTGGCCGAGTTCCTGGATCCGCGCGCCGCAGATCTCGTCGCCTCGCCGTCGGACGGCGGCGATCAGGGCAACGCCTTGATCTGGATGCGCCTGAAGGCAATCAGCGATCGCGGGTCCGGGTACACTTGCAGTCCGATGAACGTCTGCGCGTCGTGCCCCCGCCCCGGGTATGCCGTCGCATTGTCGAAGACGCAGACCTGTTGCCCATTGAGCCTCACCGAGTAGAGCTGGTTCTCCACCCGTATCTCGTAGTCGTTCCACTCGCCGGCGGGCCGCGCCGCAATCTGGGTCAGCGTCTCGAAATCGGTGCGGTTGTCCTTGCGGTAGATGGCGCCGGTGCGGTGCACGGGGATGTCGCCGAACTCGTCGATCTGCACCTCGAAGCCGAAATCGTCGGCGACGAAGGCGGTGTTGTTGTAGCCCTTCGAATCCGGGTCCGGAAACCGCACGTACACTCCCGAGTTTGCGGCATCGTGCCAGCGCAGCCACTGCAGCCTCAGGATGTAGTTCGGCGGTACCGGCAGGGTGTGCCAGAAGATGCCCATGTCGTTTCCGGGCATTGTTTCCAGTGTGCCGTTGACCACCCGCATCGATCCCGGATTGCTCCGGTTCGGCGGCTGGTGGCGGATCGTAGTCATGCGCCAGCCGCCGATGTCGAAGCCGTTGAACAGCACCTGGAATCCCGGGTCGCCGCTCCAGGGCAGCGGGATCGCGAGCCGATCGCCGAGGCGGCGAGCGAGCGCCACGCCTGTAAGCATCGGGTTCGGAGACCCGATAGTCGGAAACAGGGCCGGGCCGACCACGTATGCGTTCTTCGTGTGGCGGATCCGCCCGTCGGGAAGCGTCACCGAGTCGCTGGATTCCGCTCCCATGTACAGGCCGCCGGTCTCGTGGTGCGTCGTTCCCAGCCCGTCCTGGGACGGACTCGGCGGCGCAGCCACGCCGAACACCTTGGCAACGTCCTTCGACGCCTGGTCCATCGCGGCCCACAGCTCGAAGTCGCGCGCCGCCTTCGGATTCGAGGCACGCACCGCCGGATCGCGCGGATCGGCGATCGTCACCAGCGCGCGCTGTACGCCGAACTCGTCCTGCTCCGCCGCTCCCGGATCGAGCGTCACGCGGCTCCCCGGGTTGTGCGGCTGCATCTCGCCGATCGCGCGGATGGTCATGACGACGTGCGTGTCGTTCGCGTTCCGATGTTTCTCGTACGTGTCGATGTCAGGGATCTTCTTGAACAGCTCCGCCTCGGAATTCCCGCCCACGCTGCCGAGACCGGAGGCGGTGATCTGCAGGTGGAAGGTGGCATGGTCGTTCGTGCCGGCGAACCGATGCCGTCCCTTCACGAACAAGGCGGCAGCCTGGAGCGCCTTGACCGCCGCTGGCAGGTTCGAGAGCGCCGTGCGCGGAATCCGGACGTCCAGGTTGGAGCGCAGGTGCGCCATGAAATTGGTACCGATCCGCGCGTAGGCGGAAGGCGGCATGTCGCCGAACGAAGCCAGGGCGAGCCGGATGCTCTCGATGGCGCCGAGGGCGACGACGACCTTCCCGCCCTCCGGCACGCGGATGGTGCCCTGGTTGGTCTCGATCGAGACCACGCGCCGCTCACTCCCATCGGCCACGGTCACCAGCCGCGACACGTGGCAGCGAGGCACCACCATTACGCGCTTGCGGGCATCGTCTCCGCCCGACTCGGCGTAGGCCTCGCGAGCCGCCTTGATGAGCAGCTGGACCGTGCTGAACTTGTTGAAGGGAAAGAAGCCGGCATGCCCGGTCTGTCCCTGCACGGCGAGCGGCGCCTCGAGCTTCAGCTGATCGCGCGCATCCGGGGGCGGCGGCGTTCCGGGCGGCAGGCCAAGCAACGCCGCCAGATCCTGCGGCGAGGGCGGCGCCGAGGCATAACGCACGGCGGCGTGATCCGGCAGCGAGGCGAGCGGCATCGCGTCCGTGACCAGGTTCCCCTGGAGCCCGGCGGCGAGCTGCTCCCGCGCCGCTCGCTGCAACTCGCCGAAGATGAAATCGTTCGTCTGGCTGGTGCCAATCTGGTCCGAGGCCTGCCGGAAGTACCCCGGTGAGCCGTCGGCAAGGGTTGCGGCGCGCAGATCGTCGACGACGGCCTGCGGCCAGGGCGGGATTGGCAGTTCCTCTTGCAGGAGCTCCGGTGACCAGCCACCCCAGTAGAGCGAACGCCCGCCCACGCAGTACGCCAGGCCCGGGAAGTTGTGCGACGAATGCCAGGCCAGCCCCCACACCTCCTGCTGCGGTTTGTCCGGACCGAACTGGCCCGCACCCTTGAGGGCGGCGATGCTGGTGGCGGGAGGGACGTTCACCCCGAGGACGGGCAGGTTCTGCACGTGCTCGGGGAGGAGAACGGGGCCGCCTTCCAGGACCAGGATGCGGTGCTCGCGGGATCGGTCGCGGAAGCTCATGTGCTCGGCGACGACCGCGCCGAACGTCCCTCCGCCGATCACGATCAGATCGAAATCGCGCGCTTCGATCTGCGGCCGGCCGTCGGCCCGGACGACCGTCCGATCGGTGCTGCGCAGCGCTTCGTCGAGGCCGTTGCACACGTAGCGGCCCAGCACGTCGCGCGTGAAGTCCGTCACCTGCGACGTCGGATTCGTGGCCATTGGTCACCTCACCGGATGAGCCGGCCGCCAACCGGTGCGTGCTGCTTCGCGGCGCTACCGGAGGAGACCGCTGGTTACATCGGTCCTCAACGACAAACGACTGCATGACGAACGGACGCGGAATTCACGGTGAGGCCCTAGCCGCGCACGTGAGCCGCGTCCACCGGCTTTATGTCGCGCACACATCCAAGACATATCATGCGACCGGGCGCTTGAAGTGCCTGTGGATCTGGCCGCGGAACTCGGCGCGCAGGGATTCCGCTGGCTCCTCGTCGTCCACGTCCACGGCTCTCCGCTGCACATCCGCGCGCTCGACCAAACGGGTGACATCTTCCATGACCCGTACGGGACGCGATCAAGATCCTTGACGGTGGCGACCCGGCGCAGTTCAAGCGATACGGGGATCTGCTCTACGGCAATCCACTGTTCCAGGAGTGGATCAGGGCGGGCGAAGCGCGCGACGCGGAGCGGCACGCGCGGCAGCCGGCGGGGGTCGCGGGGAAGCGCTGACGTTGGGGAGGCTGCCGGCCGCGGCCATCCGAGCGAAACCCCGGCTACGCGTGCAGCCAGCGATCGACCGTACGATCCAGCGCGCGCGACGGTCTCGGCGGAATGTAGAGCGTCGTCATAGCCATGACCGTCGCCTCCGGCAGCTTGGCGAGTGAGATCCGCGTGATTACCGGATCGCAGACCGGGAACTGCGCCGCTTCGTAGAGGACTACCGGGTGCCGCGGGGGATAGTGCCGCCGCAGCACCCTGGTCAGCGCGCGCAACCGCTCGGGCCGGCAGGCCATGCCCTTTCGCACGCTGGATTCGCCGAGCACGCCAACCTGCCACAGGATCAGCACGCTCGACGGATCGAATCGGCGGCGGCTGCCGAGGAAGTCCGTGGCCTCGAAGCTCTGGCAGCCGGCGTCGCCCGGATTGACGCCGAGATCGGCGAACAGGCATGCATCGGCGGAGATCCCCGGCTGCATCCGCGCGGGCAGGCCCGCACGGCGGACGCGGCGGATGGCGGCATGCGACGCGTTCACGAACACGCCGGGATGGCCGTAGAAGGCGGCACAGACCTGCTGCCCCCCGAGCACCGCTCCGGCGATGCGGGCGGTCATCTCACGGTAGGTGCGCAGGCGGGGCTTGCCCTCCGCGTAGGTGTCCTCGAGCGATTCCGCTGTGGGGTTAAGCTGACGGATCCAGGCCTCGGTGGCTGGATCCGTCACGAGGTAGAAGAGCTTCTGCGCCCGCTGCATGCAGTCGAGCGCCTCGAGCGTCGTCTGCGCCGCCATCGCGATGCCGGTACCGACGACGACGAGCGAGCCACGCCGCGCGTCGCTCACCGCTTCTTCGTTCCGCTTCGCTTCTTCGTCGTGGGACGCTTCTTCGACGGCCGCCGCTTCTTCGCTCCGGGCTTCAGGCCTGAAGGTGTCTCGGTGCGGGGGCGCCGGAACGCGCCGCCGACCTGCGTCAGGTGATCGGCGGCCGAGGCGCCGAGGGCGCGGCGGAGCCGCCCGGAGTCGCGGACGAGCAGCGCGTCCTTCTCGTCAGCCGCGAGACCGGCACCGTCGAGCACTCCGCCCGGATCGGCCGCGAACCGCGCCATCAGCTCGGGGCTGGATACGAGTTGCACGAGGAAGTCCTTCAAACGTCCGCTCATCGCTCACTCCTTCTGAGATGCGGAGGGCCGGCGCTAGCCGGCAAGGCCAGCACGTTTCAGGAGGGCAGCGAACCTGGCATCGCCGCGCACGCTGTCGAACCGGGGATCAACCCTGAGATCGGCGATCGCCGGATCGCGCGTCTCCCACGCGCGCTCGAGCCATTCCATCGTTCGCTCGACGTCGCGCAGACCCGCGTACACGGTGGCGACACCGGCCGCAGCGCTGTCCTGGCCGGACCGGAACTGCGCGGCGAGATCCTCGGCGATCTTGACCGCCTCGCCGCGGCGGCCGGCCACGGCGAGAATATAGCCGATGTCGGCGGTCAATTCCACGCTGGATCCGCCGGCTTGCCGTGCGCGATTGGCGGCGGCGAGCGCCCGCTCGTGGTCCCCCGTGTGGGCGTACGCCTCGGCGAGCACCATGTGGGCCCGCGCGAAGTTCGACTCGATCTGGAGCGTCCGCTGCAACTGCGCGATCGCCTCGTCGTAGCGGCGCGCCATGAGCAGGACGGCGCCGCGCTGTCCCAGGACGCTGCTGGACAGTGGATCGAGCGCGACCGCCTTCTCGATCTCGGTCAGCGCTTCATCGAGGCGCCCAAGTTGCGACAGGTAGACGGCATACCAGTGATGCGCGGTCGCGTATGAGGGCCTGAGCTCCAACGCCCGCTTGAACGCGGCCTCACCGCCTGTCCAGTCGAACCGTCGGCTGCGAATGTAACCCAGCGAGGTATGCGCCTCGGCGAGCGACGGGTCGAGCTCGAGCGCTTTTGCCGCTGCCCTGCTGGCCTGGCTGTCGGCGTCCTGGCGCGGAATCATTCCGTACACGCTGAGCAGGATGTACGCGTCCGAGAGGCCGGCGTGGGCGCGTGCGTAAGCTGGATCGCGGTCAAGCGCCTCCCGGAAATACTGGATGCTGCGCATGAACCCTTCGCGGGTTCGCATGTTCCAGTGGTAGCGTCCCTGCAGGTACAGGTCGAACACCTCGGGGTTCTGACCTCCCTGGCGTCCGCCTGCCCCGCTCGTCTGTTGCAGCATCGACTGCTGTTCATCGGTGAGCTTCAGGTCGACGGCGCCGGCCACCGCGGTGGCAATCTCCGACTGCAGCCGGAACACGTCGCTGACCTCCCGCTCGAAGGTGCGGCTCCAGAGCTGCGTGTCCGTCCCCGCGCGCATCAGCCGCGCGTTGATCCGCACACGCCGGGTGGAATTCGCCCCCGTGACGCCCGGCACCACGAGCACGGAGCCCTCGAGCACCGTGCCGACGTTGAGCGTCTCTGCAATCTCGGGCAGGGGTGTCTTCCCGTTCTTGAAGCGCATCACCGACGCACGCGAGATCACGTTCAGGCCGCCCACGCGGCCCAGCATGGAGATGAGCTCGTCGGTCATGCCGTCGACGAAGTATTCCTGCGCCGGATCGCCGGACAAGTTGGCGAGCGGCAGCACGGCAATCGACCGGAGCGGTGCGGGAGCGGGTGCAGGCGTGCGGGGGGAACCGAGGCGCCAGAGCAGCAGCGCCAGGCCGATCGCGGTGACGACGCTGACGGCGATGAGCGCCGTGCGCCAGGACACCGCGCGTCGGCGAATCGGAGCCGGCGCGTGAGCCGTCGCGCGCTCCCCCGCGCGTTCGTCGAGGGCCCGCGCCAGGTCCGCCTCGAGCGCGCCGGCGGTCGCGTACCGCGTCTCCGGGTTGCGGAAAATTGCCCGATCGACGACCCGCACGAACGCGGTCGGCAGGTCCGCCCTCGCGTCGCGCAGGAGCGCGGCACTGCCCGACGTGTGCGCAGCGCGGAGATCGTCCATCTTGGTCGCGCGCACCGGGAACGAGCCGGTGACGAGCCGATAGAGGAGGACGCCGAGGCTGTAGAGATCGCTGCGCACGCTCGCCGGCGCGCCCTCGAAGAGCTCCGGCGCGAGGTACAGCGGGGTGCCGGCCATGTCGGCCAGCGGATGCGTGCCGGGTTCGGCGGTGTCACGTCCCGTGCCGAGGTCCATCAGCACGATGCGCCCGCCTTCCTCGCGCATCACGTTCTGCGCCTTCACGTCGCGATGGATCAGGCCCGCGGCGTGAATCGCGGCCAGGGCACGACACAGGTCGATGCCGATGAGCGCCGCCTCGCGCGCGCTGAACGGCCCGCGCTGCTGGAGCAGCTGCTCGAGCGTCGCGCCGCGCACCAGTTCCATCCACAGCCCGACGCGCTCGTTGTTCACCGCCGCGCCGTGAACGGTGATCACGTTCTGATGCCGCAGCCGGGCGAGCATCCGGCCCTCGCGGGCGATGCGCGACGACCGCGGATCGTCGGCCGAGGCCTCGCCGCGCAGCAGCTTCAACGCGACCTCACGCTCCAGCTCGCGGTCCCAGGCGCGGTACACCTCGCCGTAGGTCCCGCCGCCGAGCCGCTCGAGCAGCACGAGGTGGCCCCAGCTGCCTATCCCCGGTACTGGCGCGGGCCGCGGCGGCGTCTCGTACAGGGGAAAGCTCTGGGTCGCGTCGAGCGGCAGGCTGCGGTGCAACGTCGCCAGTTCCGCGAGCACGCGCAGCTGCCGGATGACGCGCCGATCCTCCTCGCTCGCCTGTGTCTCCGCAATCTCCCAGTCGACGGCCCGACCGTCGGCAATCGACTCGGCCAGCGACAGCAGGTCCGCTTTACGAGCCACGGCTCATCTCCTGCGCCAGACGAAGGAGCGCCCGGCTGACGGCCATGCGCGCGGCATCGGCCGACGGTTTGCCCAGCGCCTGGGCAACCTGCTCGTACGTCCCGTCCATCTCGACACGGGCGACGATCGCCTCCCGATCGTCCGGCCGGAGCCGTGCCAGGGCGGCCTCGTAGCGTTCGACGGCCTCGTGCCCGATCGCTTCCTCGAGGGGCGACGCACTCGCGTTCGGCGTGTCCTCGGGGAGCTCCGCCGGGACCGGGCCGCGCATCGTGCGCCGCACCTCGTCGCGGATGCGGTTCATCACCGCCTGCCGCAGGTAAGCCTGCAGCGCCCCTTCGTGGCGTGGCTCGAACGACTCGATCCGGGCGACTGCGCGCACGACCGTCTCCTGGACGAGGTCGTCGGTGTCCATCAGGTCGCGGGTCCACCGCGGCAGCCGGCCGCTGGCCCATCGCCGCAGCACGGGAATCGAGCGCGCGAACAGCCGATCGAGCGCCTCGCGGTCCCCCGTCCTTGCCCGCTGCACTAGGTCGAAAGTGGACTCCAGAGGCCTGGGCGGCCCCTGCCGGGGATCATCCATTGGGGCGTAAAGGCCTGAAAACCAAAGAAATAGGCGCCCCGTATCATATGCGGTTGCGGCAGCCGTTTGAAGAGTCATCTGGTCCCAGGGTGGATAACGTCAAAACGCACGCGCCAGAACACGTTCAGGCCTCGTGTGTTCGCCTGCCCGGCGCCGGTCGTTATCAACCTTGAGGCGGGCGCCGTGGGCGCCCCGGACTGGTGCCCGTATGAGACTGCCGCCGGGAACGCAGCTGGGCCCGTACCGAGTCGAGGCCCTTATTCACCAGGACGAAACCGAGCACGTGTATCGGGCGCGGTCCACGTATCTGGGATCCGCTGTCGCGCTCAAGGTGGCGCAGTCGCCGATCGGCTCCGACCATTTCCTGACGTTCCTGCAGCAGTGGCGAATCGGCGCGCTCGTCGGGCATCCGAACGTGCTCGCCGTCTACGATTTCGGGTGGCACGAGGGCCGGCCGTTCGTCGTGTCGGAGTTCGTCGAGGGGGAGACGCTTGACGCGCGCCTGTCAGCAGGTCCGCTGCCGCCGGCAACCCTCGCGCTGATTGGCCTTCAGATCGCCGACGGGCTCGCCGCCGCTCACCGGGCAGCCGTGGTCCACCGCGAGCTCAGGCCGGCGAACATCCTGGTGACGCACGGCAACCGCGTGAAGATCCTGAATCTCGGGCGCGCGACTTCGCTCGAGGAAACGCTGGAACTGGTGGAGGTGGCCGCGCCCGAGTCCGACACGCGCGCCGTCCTGGTGGACGCGCTGGAGTACATGTCCCCCGAGCAGGCGAACGCCTCACCGGTCGATCACCGGACCGACATCTTCAGCCTCGGCGTCATGCTGCACGAGATGGCCGCCGGCGTGGGACCGTTCCGCCGGAATTCGCCGATAGACACCCTGCGCGCGATTCTCGAGGAAGGCCCCCCGGACCTGCGCCGCGGCCCGGCGATGTTCCCACCGGAGCTGCAGCGCGTCATCCGGCGATGCCTCGAGAAGGACCCGGACGAGCGCTACCAGTCGGCGCGCGACGTCTGCTTCAACCTCGAGCTGCTGCTGCCGTCGCTCTCCGGCGCGGCGCAGACGCGCGGCGCCGCCGCGGCGTTCCCCGGGGCCGTGCTGGCCCACCCGCACGCGGCCGCGCTCGGGTGGGGGGGCCGGGCCGATCGGCGTCAGTGAACGATCCGGTTCTCGACAAGCATCGCGACGGCGTCGATCAGTCGTCCGGCATCGACCGGCTTCGAGAGGTGAATCTGGAACCCGGCGGCCTTCGCCGCGTCGGCGTCCTCTCGGCGGGCGTAGGCGGTGAGCGCGATCGCCGGCGTGACGACGCCCACGCCGCGCAGCGACCGGATCAGCGAGTAGCCGTCTTCCTGGGGCATACGGATATCGGCAATCAGCACGTCGGGCGGGTCGGCGAGGGTCTCGCGGCGAGCCTCGCCGGCCGATGCCACCGCCTCCACGCACGCGCCGGCATTCTCGAGTGTCCCGCGCACGAGCTCCCGCGTGTCGTCGTCGTCTTCGACCACGAGGATGCGCACCGAATCGAGGCGGCGCACCGCCGGCTCGACCAGCGGCTCGGGGGGCCGCGTCGCAACGACCGGAACCGCCGGCTCGTGCCGGGGCAGCGTCACGGTGAACGTCGCTCCCTTGCCTTCGCCGCGGCTCTCGGCGCGCACCCGGCCGCCGTGCAGCTGCACCAGATGCCGGACGATGCCGAGGCCGAGTCCGAGGCCTGATTGGCTGCGCGACCGCGCGTCCGCCTGGCGGAACCACTCGAAGACGTGCGGCAGGAAGGCGGAGGAGATCCCCACGCCGGTGTCCGCGACGCTCAGCACCACGTGGCGTTCGACGCACTGCAGCTCGATGCGCACGTGCCCCGACGGCTGCGTGAACTTCACCGCGTTCCAGGCGAGGTTCCAGACGATCTGTTCGAGCCGCCGGGCGTCCCCGAGGACGATCGACGGCTCCGACAGCACGGTCTCGATGGTCACCTGCTTGGCCGCGGCCTGTGGCCGCACCGCGTCGAGGGCGGCGTCGACGACCTCGGACAGCCGCACCGGCTCTCGTGTGATCCGCAAGCGGTTCGAGACGATGCGCGAGACGTCGAGCAGGTCTTCGATGAGCTGCCGCTGCGCGCGCGCGCTGCGCTCGATCACCTCGATCCCGTGAGTAGCCCGCTCGGGCGGCAGCCGCTCGCGGCGGAGCATCTGCGCCCAGCCGAGTATCGCGGTCAGCGGCGTGCGCAGCTCGTGCGACACCGTCGCCAGGAACTCGTCCTTCGCCCGATTGGCCGCCTCGGCCTCGCGCCTGGCGCCCTGCTCGCGCGCGACGAGCTCGGCGAGGTCGTTGGCCATGGCGTTGAAGGCGGCGCCGAGCGCCCGCACCTCCGACGGGCCGGCGAGCGGGATGGGCCGATCGAACCGGCCGGTCTGGAGCTTGCGCGCCGAGGCGGCCAGGCGCCGAACCGGCGACGAGATCCACTGCGCCGCCACTAGCGACAGCACGGCGCCGATCACGACGAACCACGCCGCCCTCACCATCAGACCGGCGCGCAGGCGTCCGGCCGGCGCCAGCGCTTCGTCGTAGCCGACGCGGGCGGCCACGCACGCCGTGCCGAGCACCTTCAGGGGGCGGAAGCTCTGGATGGCCCTGACGCCGCGGTAGTCGACGTCGACGAACGCCTCGGCGCCGGTCCGGCAGTCTTCGAGGAACGCGGCGGCGCGATCCGCCGGTACGGCGGCCTCGTGTCCCGCCGGCGTCAGGAACCGCCCGTCGTGATCGGCGAGAAACACCTCGCCCTGGGAACCGAGCCCCCACTGATCGCGGAACAGGTGCGCCACCTCCTGGTGATCGAACTGCACCGCGAGCGTGACCTCGCCGGTCCGCGCCCGCATCACGTACTCGATCGCTCCATCCTCGCCGCGAATCACCTTCGCGAGCGCACCCGGCGGCGGTTCGGCGGTGGCGACGGGACGGCCCGATCGCCGGATACGGCGCGCGCCGTAGGTCAGCAGCGCGCCCGACGCCCGCTCGCCGTTGCGGTAGTCGTTTACCATCGTCCGGACGCAATCGCCGACCCAGGCGAGGCGGCCGGATTCCAGCGGTTCGGCACAGAGCGACTCGAGACTGCGCAGGAACCCTTTGGCGCGCTGCTGCCGCAGTTCGAAGAGCTGCGTGATCGTCTGCTCGCGCGTGGCGGTGGCGAGATCGACGCGGCGGCGCGCTTCGTCCTCGAGGTTGACGCGCGAGGTCGAATAGGCGGCGGCGGTCAGCACGGCGGCCATGCCGATGAGCAGGCCGACGAAGATCAACAAGAGCTGGGCGGAGAGGGGCAGAGCCCTGCGCATATCCCCCTGCGGCTGAGCTGGAAGCGTGGATGCTGGGAGAACTTCAGATTAGCATTGCCCCACCCGGGTTGCGAGCGAAATGCGACGACGAAGGGAGGCTGCGACGTGATGCTGAGCCGCCGTCGGTTCCTGAAAGCTTCGGCGATGATCGCCGCCGGCGCCCTGCCCGGCAGACCTGCGGCGCAGCGGCGCATCGCGCGCGGCCCGTTCGAACCCACCTGGGACTCGCTTACGCGCAACTACCGCGTCCCGGCGTGGTTCCGCGACGCGAAGTTCGGCATCTGGGCGCACTGGTCGGCGCAGTGCGTCCCCGAGCAGGGCGATTGGTACGCCCGGCGCATGTATCTCCAGGGCGATCCCGTCTACGACCACCACGTCAGGACGTACGGCCACCCGTCGACGTTCGGCTTCATGGAAATCGACAACCTGTGGAAGGCGGAGCGGTGGGAACCGGAAGCGCTGATGACGCTCTACGCGCGCGCCGGAGCGAAGTACTTCTTCGCGCTCGCCAATCACCATGACAACTTCGACGCCTACGACTCGAAGCATCACGCCTGGAACTCGGTCAACGTCGGGCCGAAGAAGGACATCGTCGGCACGTGGGCGAAGATCGCCCGGGCACATGGACTGCGGTTCGGCGTCAGCAACCACTCGGCGCACGCCTGGCACTGGTTTCAGCCGGCATACGGCTACGACGCCGAGGGTCCGCTCGCCGGTGTCCGGTACGATGCCGCGAGGCTGACGAAGGCCGACGGCAGGGGCACATGGTGGGAGGGGCTCGATCCGCAGGATCTGTACACCGGACCGAACATGAAGGCGCCGGACGGCCTCACCACCATCGAGGCGATGAACGAGTGGCACGAGAAGAA
Source organism: Vicinamibacterales bacterium (assembly GCA_048594975.1). Taxonomy (GTDB): domain Bacteria; phylum Acidobacteriota; class Vicinamibacteria; order Vicinamibacterales; family 2-12-FULL-66-21; genus JBMDXB01. Next base: position 13,332 of record JBMDXQ010000048.1, read on the forward strand.
CGACCGCGTGTGGAACGAGGACCCGCCGCCGTTGAACCCCGGCTTCACCGAGAAGTGGTTCCTGCGGTGCCAGGATCTCGTGGACAGCTATCGTCCTGACGTCCTCTACTTCGACAACACCGAGTTGCCGCTCGGCCAGGCGGGCCTCGACATCGTCGCGCACTACTACAACGCGAGCGTGTCGCGGAATAACGGCTCGGCCGACGTCGTCGTCAACGCCAAGCACATGACGCCCGGGCACGCGGCGGCGGTCGTCGACGACATCGAGCGTGGCGTCGCCACCGGCATTCGCGAGCTGCCCTGGCAGACCGACACGTGCATCGGGACGTGGCATTACAGCCGCGCGGTCGCCGAGCAGAACCGCTACAAGACCGTCGGCCAGGTCGTGGCCATGCTGCTCGACATCGTGAGCAAGAACGGCAACCTGATGCTGAGCGTGCCGGTGCGCGGCGACGGCACGATCGACGACGTCGAGGTGTCGTTTCTCGAAGGGCTGGCGCAGTGGATGAGCGTCAACGCGGAGGGTATCTTCGGCAGCCGTCCGTGGAAGATCTCCGGCGAGGGCCCCTCAACGGTGGGAAAGCCCGAAGCGGGGCAGTTCGGCGGCGCGCGCGACGTGCGCAGCAAGCCGTACACGGCCCAGGACGTTCGCTTCACGACCAAGGGCGGCGCCCTCTACGCGTATCTGCTCGCCGTACCGGCCGGGCCGCGCGCCATGATCAAGAGCCTGGCGACCGGCTCGGCACATACCGGCGGGCGAACGGTCGCCCGGGTCACGCTGCTCAATGAGCCCGGCACCCTCGAGTGGTCGCAGGACCAGGAGGGACTCGCCGTCACGCTGCCCCCCGCGGCCATGTCGGCGCGGCACGCCCTGGGTCTGCGGATCGACGGCGTGCTCTGAGGGGGCGGAGCGCCGCGCGCCCCGTGTCCGCCTCCTGCGCCGCTCAGAAGTACAGCTTCACCCCAAGCTGGATGATGCGCGGGTCGCGCGCCGCGCTGTACTCGCCGAAGTACGTGCCCAACACCTCCGTGCTGCCCGGCGGCCGCATGTTGTTCGTGATGGTGAGGCCCGTGTAATCGTTGAAGATCGCCGCGCCGGTCTGTCCCGCGGCGTTCGTGACGTTGGTCGCCAGGTTCCGCGCCGAGTACTGGACGATGTTGAACACGTTGAACATCTCGATCCGGATCTGCAGGTAGCGGCGGCCGCCCGACGGGATGTTCTTGAACACCGACAGATCGTGCGTGTGGAAGCCGGGATTGCGAAGGTAGAAGCGATCGTACGGCCCGATGTCGCCGATGCCCGGGACGGCGAACGCCGACACGTTGATCGTGCCGTCGCCGTTCACCGGGTCGCCGGTGACGCGCGAGCGCGGCTGCAGGCCACCGGACGTGCCGCTCGAATCGGTGCCGAGCAGGCGTTGCGTGACGTTGACGCCCTGGATCGTCAGCCCGAGCTCGACAGGATTCCCCGACGCCATCCACGAGATCCCGGAGAGCGTCCAGCCGTCGAGGAGCAGGCGTGCAGCGCGGCCGCCGCCGAGCAGCCGGGAGGCGCCCGGGACGTTCCAGACGTAATTGGCGACGAAGTAGTGCGTCCGGTCGAAGTTGGCGAGCGCGTAATCGTAGCGCCGCGTGTCGAAGGGGTGCGTGTTGTCGGTCACTCCCGCCGCGTCGGTTTCGGCGCGTGACAGCGTGTAGCTCGCGCCGAACTGCAGGCTTTTCGAGAACCTCCGGTTGACCGAGACCTGCAGCGCGTCGTAGGCGGCGCGGCTGTCGAACAGCCGCCAGCGCATGTTGCCGTGGCCGGGGAACGGGCGGAGCAGGTTCAGGTTCACGGCGTTGACGCCGGTGAAGCGCAGGCCGGCGTCGCTGTAGGCCCGCGGCAGGTTCGGCTCGACGGCCGGAATCGTCCCGCCGAAGCGCGTCGGATCCTGGTTCTCCGGCAGGAACATCGCACCGTAGGGGATCGCGTTCAGGTTCGTCTGCCGCGGATTGTGGCGGGATCGCGTGCCGACATACGCGACGTCGAGGATCGTCGACCAGCCGATGTCGCGCTGCACGCCCACGCTGAAGCTGTATACGGTCGGCACCTTCGAGTCGCGCGGCATGCCGACGACGTCGCCGAAGACGGGGATGATGTCGCTGCGCGTCGCCGTCTCGAGCGACGCCAGGGTGCCGTTGCTGAGCGTCACCACCTGGATGCCCGGCGGGTTGGTGATCGCGTCGGCCACCCGGTCGGTGTCAATCCGGTCGTAGCTGATCCCGAAGCCGCCGCGGGCGATGGTCTTCGACGTGCCTCCGATGTTCCAGCTGAAGCCGGCGCGCGGCCCCCAGAGAATCGCCGGCGTCTCGATGCCGCCTGCCGGATACCCTTCCGCGACGCGCCCGATCCCGTTGGTCAGGTCGCCGGAGCCGGGCACGATCGTGCCCGCATAGCTCGACGGCCGGGTGTTCGCGAGCGTGGGCGCGCCGGTGGCCGCCGGGTCGATGGCGCGCGCCACGCAGGGCGAGCCGACGCACACCGGGCGGTAGAGCCGTACCGCCCGCGCCGGGTCGAACAGGTCGGGATTGAAGAACCCGAGCAGGCGTTCCCGATCGTGAATCGGCTGGTAGTAGGACAGGCGCATGCCGACGTCGAGCGTCACGTCCGGCCGGATCTTCCAAGTGTCCTGCACGTAGCCGGACACGTCACGGTAGAAGTAGTTGCTGGTGATCTTCTGCTCGGCTTGCGTGTAGGTGTCGAAGAGGCCGAGCAGCGCGTTGGCGAACGGGTGCCCGGTGTTCTGCGGGTGGCTGGTGCCGAACGCCAGGTTCGACTGCACCGGCCCGAACGAGGTGCGGCGGTTCGTCGCCCCCTGGTAGTAGAGACCCGCCTTCACCGTGTGTGTGTCCCAGATCTTCGTCAGGCTGTTGGTCAGGTTGTGGATGATGAACTTCTGGTCGAACGGCGTGCCGTTGAACGCGGTGTTTGCGAACGTCTGCCCGGAGATGCCGCCGAAGCTGACGCTCGGGATCGTGCCGGTCGGGTCGGCATCGGGAAACAGCAGCGGCGTGGCGACGCCCAGCTGCGAGCGCGCCACCTGGCTGACGTCGACCGGACCGATGAAGACGCCGCCCAGCCCCAGGCCGTAGACGACCTCGTAGACCAGCGAGGGCGCGAGCACGTGGTTCAACGTGGTCGAGAAGACGTCGCCCGGTCCGTTGCGGCGCACGACGTCGGTGAGCGGGAAGTTGAACGCAGCGGTCGTCGTGCCCAGCGGCTGCACGTCCTCGTCGCGGTTGTGGACGTAGCGGCCGCTCAGCCGCGTGCCGGCGCCGAGCTGCCAGTCGACGCGGACGATGTCCTCCCGCCGAGGGATGTCGCGCGGGAGCTGCGACGTGTAGTTGTAGCGGTTGCCCCCCTCCGGGGCGTTCGGCGGCGGGAAGATGTCCATGAGCGCGCGCATCCCGGCGGCGAAACGCGCGCTCGGGACGACGTTGCCCGGGAACGGCTGGCCGGTGGCGGGATCGCGGATGACGATCAGGTTGCCGTTGACGTCGCGCGTGTTCGAGAAATCGCCGGCGCGCTCGGCGGCGGTCGGCACGCGGATGTTCGTCGGCGAGGTCGCCGGCGTCTTCTGATCGTAGTACTCCTGCGCGACGAAGAAGAACAGCGTGCGCCGCTCCTTGGTCCCGCCGAGCGGCACCGGCCCGCCGAAGTCCCAGCCGCCGTAGTTGAAACGATAGAAGGGCTTCGGCCGGTCGTTGAGCACGTTGAAGTAATTGTTGGCGTTGAAGTCCTCGTGCCGCTTGAAGTAGCGGACGCCACCCCGGTATTCGTTCGTGCCCCCGCGCGTGGTGAGCGCGATGAAGCCGCCGCCGCCGCGCCCGTACTCCGCCTGGTAGTTGGACGTGAGGATCTTCACTTCTTCGACCGCGTCGGGGTTGATGGTGACGAGCGCGCCGGTGTTGTTCCCCAGGTTCAGGTTGGTGACGCCGTCGAGCGTGTACTCGTGCTGGTTGGAGCGGGTGCCATTGATCGTGAAGCTGCCCACGACGTTCTGGACCGTGGACGTCGTCTGGGTGCCGCCGGCGATCACGCCGGGAATCGTCTTGAACAGGTCGGCGATGTTCCGCCCGTTGAGCGCCAGCTCCTTCAGCTGGGTGTTGGTCACCAGGTCGGAACGTTCGGCCGACTCGGTCTTCAGCAGCAACCGCGCTGCGTCGGCCTGCACGGTCACGGTTTCGGTGACGTTCCCGATGTCGAGCACGAACTCGCCGGCGTTCACGGTCGACGCCGTGCTGAGCACGACGTCGCGCTTCTCGACCTTCTTGAATCCCTGGAGCTCGATCGAGACGACGTAGGTGCCGGGCGGCAGTTGCGCGAGCACGAACGCCCCCTGAGGATTGGTCGGCGTCGTGTAAGTCGCGGCCTGGACGACGTTGACGGCCGTCACGGTGGCGCCGGGAAGCACCGCGCCGCTCGAATCCCTCACCGTGCCGGTGATCGTGCCCGCGCTCTGCGCGTGCACCGGGATTGCCGCCCCGGCGGCGATCAGGCAGGCACAGATTGCCCGGGGGAGCACGGGTAACATGGCGTTCCTCCTTCGGTGGCGGGACCACCCCTGACCAGCTACGGCACCAGCAGGCGCCTGCGGCAGGCAGGGCCGCAACCACCGCGGCGCCCCACCGTGGTGTTTCACTATCGGGACTCGATGCCGGCGGGCAGAGGGCGCCGTCGCCGCAATCTTCCGGCCCGTTCCGACGCCGGACGGGTTCTCGGGCTCGTTTCGCTCCGGGGGGGGCGGTTCCTGATCGGAGAACGCGCCGACGATCAGTGCATGCCCGGATGCCAGGTGAGGTCCCGCCCGGTTCGCAGGTTGACGACGAAGGGATCGGGATCGATGTCGGGCGAGCGGTTGAGCGGCGGGCGCAGGAACGCCAGCTTCGCTCCGTTGCGATCGAAGTCGTTGGGCTCGATGCGCCCGCTCGCGTTCATCGCCGAATCGCGCGCGGTGACGTGCCCGTAGCCGAGCGCGTGCCCGAGCTCGTGGGCACGCAGCGAACGCTTGAAGCGGTTCGCGGAGCTGTCGAAACCCTGGTCGAGCATCAGCGTCGCCGCCTGCATCTCTCCGGCGCCGTTCCACGCCCAGCGCGTGTACCCCCAGAAAGTGGTGGCGGCCGAGAGCCCCTCGTAGCGGGCGATAATGACCGATCCGACGCGCGTCACGGGAACGCGTGCGCCCTCGTCTGCCGTCTCGACCGTGACCTGGGAGAAGTCGGCAAAGGCGTTGCCGGTGAGCTGCGGCAGCGCCCACCGCAGGTCGGCAACGAGCGCATCGATGTCCGACTGGGACATCGTGGCCGACGTCGCCGTGAACTCCGTGTCCGCCACGCTCGTGAAGCGCAGCGCACGGGCCTGGATGACGATCGCCGGGGCCGTGGTCCAGCGGCGGAGCACGCCGCCGTTGCGGAACATCTGGTCGAACGCGGCGAGGTCGGCGGAAACCGGCATGAGCGGGAGCCGCGCCATCGGACCTGGAACGCGCAGGTGCGTCTGGCGATCGATCGTGGCCGCCGAGGTGAGCGTGACGGGCTGCACTTGTTCGTCCGGCCGCTCGGTGTCGATCGTAAAGGCGCCGCTGCCGGACGTGACGGCTTCGCCCACGCCATCGATGCGAATCGTCACGCCCGCGAGCGGGCGATCCGTCACGCCGTCGACGACCACGCCCTTCAGGGTGCCGCCCGGCTGTGACGGTTCGCGCCGAAGCCCGATGTCAAGCACCTGGCTTGCGTTGAGCGTCACGGACCGCGTCTCCGCCTCGAACCCTTCAGCCCCGACACGGATGGTGAAAGTGCCGGCGTCGAGCTCGTCGAGGCGGTAGCGGCCGTCGGTGTCAGCCGTCGCCGATTTACCCTGGTTCGCGCCCTCGACCACCTCGACGCGCGCGCCGGACGCGACGTTCGACGTGCCGGTCTCCGTGATCGTGCCCGACAGGGTGTACTTCACGGGGGACGGCGATGGCGCCGGTGGAGACGGAGGAGGTGAGGGCGTAGGCGGCGGGGCCGGTGTCGTCGGGGGCGTCGGCGAGGTCGGGATCCCGGGCGCGCCGGAGCCGGATCCGCCCCCGCAGGCCGCGAGCGCCATCAGCACGACAACGGCGAGGATCCGTCTACCCACTCTCGTGCCCACTGCCGGGCTGAAAGGCAATGGCCATGCCACAGGAGCCAGTGAAGGGGGCTGCCTCCTTTCCGCGAAAGGAGGCTGGCCTTTCGATTCTGGCAAACGCCCAACAGTCGACGGCTGCGTCAGGTGGGACGTTTCTGCGACTCGATCCGCCTCACCGTCACCCACGGGTGACCCCGTGGTACGCGCCCTCTTCAATGACATCCGGCACGGCGGACTCTCCGCCGTCACGCCGATGTTACGGATGACGCTCTCAGGCGCCGCGACCCCGAGGAGCGGCACAGCTCGTGTCGGCGTGCGCGATCAGGATCCGGAGCTGGCTATTGCCGACATCCGGACCATGGGAGAAGACGTCGCGGTGTCGCTCGCGCAGCGCCGGTCGGCCAGGCGATGGCACTGACGCTCGTGCATCATCGTCGGCACGGCTGCGGCGATGCCGTTCGCACGTCTGAACCCGGGCTGCGCTTCGCGACACCGCCGGACGACCCGATCACGTTCGTGACGGTCGTCGCGCTGCGGGCGGGGCAGGCAGACGCGCTTCCCGCTGACGGGCGGCGAGAGAGCGCACACGGCGCGTCCGGCATCGCCCACCCGCCTCCCGATGACAGGCGTCCGCCCCGCAGACCCACCCCAGGGCAAGGCCGAACACGCCCGGCGCAGGGATGGTACGATCGGACCTCCATGCTCCTGGCGGCGACGGTCATCGTCCTGCTGATCCTCCTCACGGCGCTGTACGTCGCGGCGGAGTTCGCAGCCGTGGGCGCCCGGCGCAGCCGGCTGCGGCGCCTGGCCGAAGACGGCCATCGACTGGCCGCGCGGGTCCTGCCGGTGGTGGAGGATGCCCGCGCGCTGGATCGCTACATCGCGGTCTCTCAGATCGGCATCACGCTCTCGAGCCTGATCCTGGGCGCGTACGGCCAGGCGACACTTGCACCGCGCGTGACGCCGTTGCTGGAGCGGCTCGGGTTCGAGGCGCGGTCGGTCGAATCGACCGCCGCCGTCATCGTGCTCCTGGGTCTCACCGTGCTCGCGATGATCCTCGGCGAGCTGGTGCCGAAGTCGATCGCGCTGCAGGACCCCACGCGGACCGCGATCTTCACCGTCCTGCCGATGCAGTGGTCGCTGCGGCTGTTCGCGAAATCGATCGTGCTGCTGAACGGCAGCGGCATCCTGCTGCTGAAGCTGCTCGGGGTGCCGCCGACCGGTCATCGTCACGTGCACTCGCCGGAGGAGATCGAGCTGCTGATCGCCGAGAGCCGCGACGGCGGGCTGCTCGAACCGGCCGAGCAGGTGCGGCTGCACCGCGCCCTGCGCCTCGGGCTGCGGACGGCGCGGCAGCTGATGGTGCCGCGCGACCGGGTCGCGATGGTCGATGACGCGACGGCGTTCGCCGACGTCGTGCAGCTGGTCGCGGCGAGCCCCTACAGCCGGCTGCCCGTGTACCGCGGCAGCCGCGAGAATGTCGTCGGCGTCCTGAACACCCGCGACCTCGCCATCCGGCTGGTGCAGCCGGATCCGCCGGCGTCCGTGGCGCCGCTGCTGCGCCCGATCGAGCGCGTGCCGGACACCATGCCCGCCGACCGACTGCTCGCGCTGCTGCGCGAGAAACGCACCCACCAGGCGCTCGTCACCGCCGAGGGCGGCGCCATTGCCGGCCTGGTCACGCTCGAGGATGTTCTGTCGGAGCTGCTCGGCGGCGTGGGCGACGAGCTGAAACGATGATCCCGCTGCTCATCATCACCGCGCTGATCGTCCTGAACGCCCTCTTCGTCGCCGCGGAGTTCGCCATCGTCGGCGCGCCGCGCGCGGCCATCGATCGGCGGGCCGCCGCGGGCAACACATGGGCACGCATCGTCCACGCCGTCCTGCGCGACCCGCGGAAACAGGATCGCTACATCGCCACGGCGCAGCTGGGGATCACGGCCGCGAGCCTCGGCCTGGGGATGTACGGCGAACATGCGGTCGCCGACGCCATCTATGCGACGCTCGGCGGCGCCGGCGCGCCGGAGTGGCTGCTCTCACACGCGCTCGCGAGCGTTCTGGCAGTGGCGGTACTGACCTATTTTCACATCGTCGTCGGTGAAATGGTGCCGAAGTCGCTGGCGCTGCAGTACGCAGAGCCGATGGTGCTCTGGATCACGCCGCCGATGCTGTGGATCAAGAACATCCTGTTCCCCGTCGTCTACACGCTGAACGGCCTGGGGAACCTGGTACTCAAAGCCGTCGGCGTGAACCGCCAGGCGCCCCACACCGAGCAGTACTACACGCCCGAGGAGCTGCAGCTGATCGTGCAGGAGAGCGAGGAGCTCGGCGTGCTCCGGGCCGAGTCCAGTCGGATGCTCCAGGAGCTGTTCGAGTTCGGGGATCTCACCGCCGGCGAGGTGATGGTACCGCGGGTGAGAATCGTCGGGATCCCGCTCGGCGCCGCGCCGGCGGACATCCGCGAGCTGCTGCCGCGGTCGCCCCATACGCGCTTCCCCGTGTACCAGGACGACCTGGACCACATCATCGGCATGATCCACATCAAGGATCTGATGCGCCTCCTCGCGTGCGACTCGACCGTCGGCGACACGCACGCGCGGCCGATGCCGATCGTCCCGGAGACCGCGGCGCTCGACGCCGTCCTGACGACGATGCGCCGCGAGAACACGCAGATGGCGCTGGTCATCGACGAACACGGCGGCACCTCGGGAATCGTGACGCTGGACGACCTGTTCCAGGAGGTGGTCGGCGACATCGAAGAAGGCCCGGCGACGGCGCCGCAGATCTACCGTGACGCGCAGGGACGGTTGCACGTGCCCGGCACCCTGCGCATCGACGAGCTGGGGCAGCAGTTCGATCTCGAGCTCGAGCACCAGGACGTCGACAGTGTGAGCGGCCTGATCCTGACGCTGCTCGGCCGGCCGCCGCGCACCGGGGACAACGTCCGCTACGACCGGCTGGTGTTCGAGGTCACGGCGGTAAAAGGCCGCGGCGTGGACGAGTGCGCCGTGACGCTCACGCCGTAGCGGTTCGCTCGCGGCTTACGGGAGCAGCGCACTGCGCGCGGTCAGTTCGCGCGGATCGAGGCCGGCCGCCTTCGCCAGGGCGCGCTGCCGCGGCGGGAGCGCGATCGCAAACCGCCATTCGGCGGCGGCGCCTCCGGCGCCGGCGATCGTCGTCTCCCACGACTCCCACCATCCTGCCGATCTCCGCGCGATCGGTTCGATCACGAGGACCCGGGCGCCGCGGCGGTGCGCCGCCAGCAGCCGCGGCAGCAGCCCGGCGCGCCCATCATCGGTCAGCTCGTTGACCGCGTAGGCCAGGAGGATGCCGAGCCGGCGGCGACCCTCGAGCGGGACGCGCGCGACGTCCTGCGGCGTTGCGCGGCCCGCGACTCCGAGCTGCCGATACGTCCAGTTCGCTTCGGCGACAGCCCAGGGATGTCGATCCACGCCGGACACGCGGGCGCCGCCCTCCTCCAGCGCCCACGCGGCGCCGGCGGCGCCGGTGCCGCAACCAAGATCGATCACCCGATCGATTGGCGCAGCGGGCGGCGGCAACGCACGTACGATCTCGCGGGCAACCAGGAAATGCATCGGCGCGTAGAACAGCGCGAACGCGGCGCGCTTGCCCCGAGTGTCGAGTACGCCGCCCCGGAGCAGCCGGCCGCGCCGTTCCACGTAGCAGGAGGAGAGCGCGCGCAGCGCGCGTGCCACCTCCGAGAGTGTCAGGTGCGCCAGGTGCCGCTCGTCGAGCGCAGCCAGCCAGGAGTCGAGCGACATGGTGAGCGTCGACGGCAATTGTAGGGGACAGCCGCACGCGGGCGGACGTGGTCTGAACGGGGAAAGCTTTCGTTCCCAGCTGACGTCCGCCGATGAGCAGCCGAGCCGGCCGGTGTGTTCTGGCTCGCTCCCCTCGGTTTCTCTTGTTGCGCAACGGGGGCACGCTCATCGAAACGCGGTTCGGTTTCGACGACCGGGTGTTCGCGGTCGCGGAAGGGGCTCAGGCCGGAGGCGCGATCTACGTGGCGGGCACAACGCTCGCCGTCGCCAACACGCGATGGGGTGCGCCGCAGCTCGACGACGTGCCGGTCGCCGGCGACTACGACGGCGACGGGCAGACGGACATCGCCGTCTACCGCTCGATTTCGCCGGCGTGGGTCATTCGCCGATCGAGTGACGGCGGAACGAGAGCTGTGCTGTGGGGGACGGCCGACTCGGTGCCGATTCCCGGAGACTACAACGGTGACGACGAAGCGGAGTTCGTCGTTTTCGCGCGGCGACGGCCGAGTGGGCGTTCTGGGATCCCGGGCCGGGCGTCCCCTGTACTCACTGCGGAGCAGACGCCTTCCGTTCGGGGAAGCGTCGATCCGTTGCTCGACGATACACCCGTCCCGGGCGCCCTTCGCGACCATCGTCTCGGCAACGTCGTGAGCATCTACCGCCGCGGCACCGGCCATTGGTTCATCCGGGACCCGTTTTCCGGGCCGGTGGCGTGGGGCAACGCCGATCTCACGCTCGGCGACACGCCCGTGAATCTGCCACGGGCGCTGTGGTGGCGGCGACTAAAGGAGCAGAAGCTGCTGATTCAAGGCACCGAAGGCAGTGGTGACTTCGGGGGGAAGTAGGCCGGCGAACTGCTGGTGGTCACCAGCTATCCAAGGCCGCCCCGGGCCACGCTGCTTCGCGCCTTGGGCCAGCAGCAACACGATGCAGTCTCGCATCACCTCCAGCGGGATCTCGCGACGGGATGAGTCTGTTCCGGGGGCCGTACCAGGTGCCGGACAGCCCGCGGGAGTCCGTGAGGTGCGCGATTGCAGTTCGAGTTCCTGTAGCCATGGCCGCCCGCGCGAAAGCCCTCCCGGCTGGCGCGCAATCCAGAGAACAGCGATGCACCGACGCACCCGGCGAAGCTCCTCGTGATTCTCTCCATTCGTCGTAAGATTGTTGCGACCGCAAATCGTTGATCTGCAACGATTCCTGCGACCGGAGGGATGGCCGAGTGGTCGATGGCGGCGGTCTTGAAAACCGCTGTACCCGGAAGGGTACCGGGGGTTCGAATCCCTCTCCCTCCGCCAACTCAGTGACTTACCGACGGGACGGACGGCGACGGACGGCGGGGGGGGGTCGGCTTCCCCCGTTTTCCCCCTTTTCATCGCCCGACAGGACTGCTGATGACCGTTACCCCGCGCGCGCGTGAAGCCCTCGCCGATTGCGAACACGCGCTGGCCGATTTCGAGGCCGGCGCCAACACTCCCTTTCAGCGCTCGCGATGGGTTGCCGTGATGACCCTTCTTCGCACGGTTGAATACGTCCTCAAAGACGTCGATGGCAAGAACAAGAACGTGACTCCAGTCGTACGTCGCCGCATCACCGCGGCGGTGAGCAAGCTGTACGCGTCGAAGGCGAAGCCGAGGGAGCCGCGCATCTTTCACGAGTTCATCAGGGCGGAGCGAAACGACGTCGTGCACCTGTACGAAATCCGCTCGGGCGTGAACGTTACGATCCAGTTGGGCGGTGTGGGGACGGGAGGCAGCAGTACTCCCAGCGGTCCGCCAACCTACGACTTCTTCATGCGCGACGGGCCATTCAAAGGACGAGACCCGCTTGACCTGTGCCGCGAAGCGATCACGTTCTGGCGGCAATACCTGGACGCGATTGAGGGTCCCTGAATGGCAGTCGGGCGCGGGGCAGGCGGACGGAGGCGCAAGGCGGGCCAACGAGATCGTTCGGGGTCGGTCACGCGACTTCAGCGCGAGGCGGTAGCCGAACCAGGAGCGCCGACGTGGACGAGCGCGTTCCGGGATCGGATGGAATCGTTTCGTGCCGGGGCGCGCCGCGATCCTGCTCGCGCGGCAGTGTCGGTGAAGATTCGCGTCACGTCCGGCTGCTTCCACCGCGAACACTCGCCGCACGCCTACACTTTGATCGACGACGCCCTGCGCGCTGACTCTCCAAGTCGGCGTTCGTTCCAGTTCATCGAGCACGAGAGCGGTCCGGAGATCCTCGTCTACGTCGCCGCAGCCACTGCCGTAATCACCCTCACGAAGTCCGTGATTGATCTGATTGTCGTCATTCTCAGGGCCCGATCCGAGGGCATCAGGAAAGGTGATCGACCCTCTCATCCGCTCGAAGTAGTCGTTCGCAGATCCGTTGATCGTGGTCGCGTCGATGAGGAGTTCGTGCTGCGGATTGACCATTCAGACACAGTCAACCCCGCTGAAGTTAGGGAATCGCTGCGCGCCTCGGTGGAACGGTTGCTCACGACCCGCGCGCCGGGGAAGCG
>JBMDXQ010000049.1:0-42028 GCA_048594975.1 Vicinamibacterales bacterium
ACGTCGACCGGACCCGACACGACAGCGATCCGTGGAATTCGCCCAGCTGGTTCGGCGCAACCCGGCGACGGAACGCCGCGGTCTATCGCTTGTCGTCGATCGGCGAGATCGCCCCGACGAGCCGCTGCTGCGCCTCGGCAATCGCCCGGGCGGTTGCGGCGCGCCCGCGCAGCACCTCCTCGACACTCCGGCATCGCACGACCGTCGGGGCGACGCTGCCGAATGCGACGCGCAGGTCGCGGATCGTCCCGGCGTGCAGGTCGGCGGCGGCCGCGAAGCACACTTTCGAGATTGCCTGGGCGCGGCGTGTGCCCACCTTGCGGAACGCCGCGCGCCACCCCCGATGCGCTCGCGTCACGTGGATGCGGACGATGATCTCGTCGGCCGCCAGGTTCATCCGCTTGTACCCGGTGTGAAAACGGTCGTAGGGAACGCGCCGCGTGCCTCGCACCGACGCGAGCTCCAGCTCGGCATCGTAGACGAGCAGCGCCGGCGGGGTGTCGGCTGCGGGCGACGCGTTGGCGACGTTGCCGCCGATCGTGCCGCGATTCTGGGTGGCGACGCCGCCGGTGTCGCGCGCCGCGTCGAGCAGCAGCGGGCAGTCCCTGGCGAGATCGGGGCTGCCGAGCACTTCGGTGTAGGTCGTGAGGGCCCCGAGCGCGATGGTGTCCGGGCCGACGGCAATGCCGCGCAGCTCGGGCAGGCCCCAGATGCTCACGTAGCGTCCGGGCGGCAGCGCCCCGGCGTGCTGCAGCACCATCAGGTCGGTGCCACCAGCGAACACGCGCCACGCGCCGGGGTCGCCGGCGAGCCGGCGGAGCGCATCCGGCAAATCGACCGCCGCGTGCAGCTCGTGACCGCCGGCGCGCATCGATCAGCCCCGCTTCGTCGCACCGGCAGCGGCCACTGCCTCGACGATCCGCTGGTAGCCGGTGCACCGGCACAGGTTCCCCGCGAGCGCGGCGCGGATCTCGGGCGGTTCCGGCCGGGGGCAGCGCTCGAGCAGGCTCACGGCGGCCAGGATCATTCCCGGCGTGCAGATGCCGCACTGTGCGCCGCCATGGTCGATGAACGTCTGCTGGACTTCGTGCAGCGTGCCCTCCGTGGCGATGCCCTCGACCGTACGGATGTCGCAGCCCTCGGCCTGCAGCAGCGGTACCAGGCAGCTGTTCACCAGCGCGCCGTCGATCAGCACTGCGCAGGCGCCGCACTCGCCTTCGCCGCAGCCTTCCTTCGTTCCGGTCAGCCGCAGCTCGAGACGCAGCGCGTCGAGCAGCCGCATCATCGGGTGCCCCTCGATCCTCACCTCGTCGCCGTTGACCCGGCAGGACACCGCGACGCGCTGGCGCTCACGCACGGACCGCCTCCGCCAGCTCCATGAGCGATTCAGGGGTCAGCGGGACGCGCGCCGGCCGCAGGCCGGTCGCGTGCTCGATCGCGTTCAGGATCGCCGGCGCCGGTCCGTCCATGGGCAGTTCGCCCAGGCCCTTTGCGCCGCCGGGCCCGTGCGGATACGCGGCCTCCTCGAAAAAGACGCGGATCGGCGGCACGTCCATGCTCGTGGGAATGATGTAGTTGGTCATCTGCGCGTTCTGCATCCGCCCGTCGCGCCAGACGACGTGCTCGTAAAGCGCCCAGCCGATCGCCTGCGCGACGCCGCCTTCGATCTGCCCGGCTGCGAGGACCGGGTTGATGACTCTGCCCACCTCCTGCACGGCGGCGAAGTCGTCGACGCGGGCTTCGCAGGTGACCATGTCGACCGTGACCTCCGCGACGTACACCGCCCATGCGTAGGTGCCGTACGCGTCCCCCTGGTAGCGATCCTCGTCCCAGCGCGCGCCTGACGGCGCCTGGTAGCGAACCGATGCGCGCAGCGGCCCGTGCCCCTCGACGTGCGCGGCACACGCCTGGCGGAACTCCTCGCGCGAGTACGACTCGCCCAGCAGGCCGGCGCCGGCCAGAATGCCGCGCAGCGCCACCGCCGCCGATTCCACGAGTTTGCCCACGACCATGCTGGTGCGCGAGGCGACCGTCGGTCCGCTGTTCGGCACGATTGCCGTATCGGGCTGCACCACCTCCACGTCGTCGAGATCGATCCCCAGCGCGTCGGCGGCGATCTGTGAGAACACGGTGGTAGTGCCCTGGCCGATTTCCGTGTTCGACGTCAGCACTCGGACCCGTCCGTCGCCCGCCGCTTCGACCGTGACGATCGAGGCGAGGTGATCCTCGCCGGCGCCGGTGAAGCCGGCACCGTGCATGAAGGCAGACAGGCCGATCCCGCGTTTCTTCGTCGCGACCCGGTTCGCCGCGCTGAACCGCGCACGCTTGTCGTGGAAGCGGCTGTGCGCGAGCGCGGTGTCGAGCAGCTTCGAGAGGTTCACCGGCTCGCGGATCACCTGGCCGACGGCAGTCGTCTGTCCGGGCTGAATGAAGTTCCGGCGGCGGAACTCGTCGGGCGGCAGGCCCGCCGCCGCCGCGACGCGGTCCATGTGCCGCTCGAGCGCGAAGAGGCTCTGCGGCGCGCCGAACCCGCGGAACGCGCCGTGCGGCGGCGCGCTCGTCGCTACGGCACGCCCGCGGATGCGCACGTTGGGGCAGAAGTACGGGCCGGCGGCGTGAATCGTCCCGCGAGAGAGCACGACCGGCGACAGCGTGCAGTAGGCACCGCCATCGATGACGAAATCGACGTCCATCACGACGAGCGTGCCGTCGCGCCTCACCCCGGTGCGGTGGCGCGTCCACGACGGGTGGCGCTTGGTCGTGGCCGCCATGTCCTCCGCGCGGTCGTACACCAGCTTCACCGGCCGCCCCGACTTCCACGCGAGCAGCGCGGCATGCCCGGCGATGATCGAGGGGTAGTCCTCCTTGCCGCCGAACCCTCCGCCGGTCTCCACCTGCACGACGCGGATCTTCTCGATCGGCAGCGCAAACAGCCCGGCAAGCGCGCGGTGCACGTAGTAGGGGCACTGCATCGATCCCCAGACGGTCACACCGAGCTCCGCGCCGGCGACCGCCAGCATTCCGTTCGGCTCGATGTAGAGCTGCTCCTGCGCACCGGTCTCGTACTCGCCTTCGACCACGAGGTCGACGTCTGCCCACGCCGACTCCACGTCGCCGCGCGCCACGAGGTACGACTTGAACACGTTGTCGCTGCCCCAGATCACCTCACGGGCGGCGAGCGCGTCGTCGATCGTGAGCACCGGGGGAAGCGGCTCGATGTCGAACCCGACGCCGCGCCGCGCCTCATCCAGGAGTCCGCGGTCGCGGTGCGCCAGCAGCACGATCGGCTCTTCCGCGTGGTTGAGGCGCCCGGCGGCGAGGAACGGCTGGTCGTCGGCGATGAGCGAGACGATGTTGCTCCCGATGATGTCGTCGGCGGTGACGACGGTCACCTCGTCCCAGGGGATGGATGGATCGAAGTGAATGCCGTGCAGGATACCGCGCGGGACGGGGCTGCGCACCGTCGCGCCGTACAGCATGCCGGGCAGCGTCAGATCATCGACGTACCGCGCATTGCCGGTGACTTTCGCGCGGCCGTCCCTGCGCGGCACGGACCGGCCGATGGATGGCATTGGGCGATTCTAACGCGTCACCGGGATGGAGGCCACGGAGGGAATTGAACTCAGAGGGCACCGAGGCCACGGAGGGAATCGAGCTCAGAGGGCGCGGAGACCACGCAAGCATGGGCAGGAGTCACAGTGCGCGAGGTGCAGATGGGGCCGCGGGCTCACTTCGCACCGGCCCTGGGTGCGGCGACCCCGCAGGCACGTTCCGCCGGGAACGGCATCTGCGTCCGTGTTCCGTGAATTGCTCGACAGCTCCCGTGGTCTCTGAGTTCGATTCCTCTCCTCGTTCTTGAGGCGCACACGTTGTCGTACGATCTGTGCTCGACGTGCCACCTGCCGGCGCAGAGTCTGGTCGGCATCACCCGGGATCCAGACCTCAGGAAGAAACCCATTCGCATAACGCTGCGCGAGGACGGCGGCGTCGATCTTATCCGTCTTTACGCGTGCTTCGGCGATGCCGGCCTGCCCACGTGTTGTGCTCTCCGGTGCCCGCCCGGATGGTCGCACCATACGCCGACCGCTTCGGCGGGGACGAGAGACACGGCGATATCATGCCGGTTACGAATGCGCTCGAGCGGCTCAATGAGGAATTCCGCCGAGGCACGAAGACGCAGGCCGCCTCCTGGGCCAGGATGCTGTGCTCCTGATGGCATTCGGCTTACTGCTCTGAGCGGCCAGGTGAGGTGGCGACCGCCCGGCTATCAAGACATGGAGCTGGTAAAGGCAGCGGCGTAGTCACCACGGCGGATGATCACGCGTCGAGCATTTTCCACCAGTTGACAGACACGACCTCGCCTCCGTGGCCTCTGAGTTCAGTTCCTCAGTGGCCTCCGTGGCCTCTGAGTTCAGTTTCCTCCGTGGCCTCCAAACGTATCGCACGCCTCGGGGTTCCCGCTCTCGAACCCGCGGCGGAACCACTCGACGCGCTGCTGCGATGATCCGTGGGTGAAGCTGTCGGGCGACACGCGGCCGGTCTGCTGGCGCTGGATGCGGTCGTCGCCGATCGCTGCCGCGGCAGTGATCCCTTCCTCGAAGTCCCCGGGATCGAGCTCCACGCGCTGCTGGATCGCGCGTCCCGGCCGGTTGGCCACGTGGCCCCATACGCCGGCGAAGCAGTCCGCCTGGAGTTCCAGCCGCACCGACAGCTCGTTGCGCATCGCCGGGCTGGACGTCTGCTGATCGCGCACGCGGCGGTCGATGCCGAGCAGCGTCTGCACGTGGTGCCCGAGCTCGTGGGCGAGCACGTACGCCTGCGCGAAGTCCCCGGGCGCGCCGAACCGCCGGTGGAGCTCGCCGAAGAACCCGAGGTCGAGGTACACCTTGCGGTCGCCTGGGCAATAGAACGGCCCGGTGGCCGACTGTGCGAACCCGCACGTGGACTGGACGGCGTCGCGGAAGAGCACGGCACGGGTTGGCTCGTACCGATCCCCGAGCAGGTCCGCCCACGTCTCCTGCGCGTCGCGCATCACCGCGTCGACGAGATCGACGAGCTGCTCTTCCTCAGGGGTCGCTACCACCGGCCCGGATGAGGTATCCGCGTATTCCGGCGACGGCATGGCCCCGCCGCCCAGCAGCGACATCAGGTCCACGCCGGTCACCCAGCTGAGCAGGAGCACGATCAGCAGGCCCCCCAGCCCGAGCGGCGCGCCGACGCGCATCCCCATTCCCGATCGCCCGCGAAGATCCTCGACGCTGCTCCGGTCGCCGCGCGTCCACCTCATCGTGTTGCCCCCGCGTCTTGCTGCTGCAAGCGTAACGCCAGAGCCGGCCGCCGGGCGGCACCTGAAGCGGCTCCGATGATAGAACCGTCCCGTCAGCAGCCGGTCGCTGGCACCTCCAACGTCCCCGGATCCGGCCAATGTCCAGGGCGTCGCGATGTCCGGCCGTCGACCGTTCAGAGTTACCGCCCACGCTTACCTCTGAAGTGGCCGGCTGCGGATGGTCAGTGGATGTCGACGTGGATGTTCTTCCACTTGCCCTGGTGGAAGCGCGCAACCGAGAGGATACAGCGGGTGAAGTGGCCCGACAGGATGGCCGTCCAGACGCCGGCGGGTGTGAGCATGCCCAGGGCCTGCAGCATGGAGCAGATGCCGATCGGCACGACCACCTGTGACGCCAGGGTGATGTACAGCGGACTGCGTGTATCGCCCGTGCCCTGGAGGCCCCCCGTGAACGTCAGGGCGAGGGTGATGAAAAGACCGGACACGCTGAGGTAGCGCAGCAGTTGCCGTCCCAGCTGCACGACCGTCGGATCTTCGAGCCCGAACACCGCGAGGAGCTGTGCCGGGATGAGAACGAATAGCGCGCCAACCGTGATCGCGACGCCGAGCCCGAACAACGCGGCGATCCGCACCGCCTGCACCGCGCGATGCGGGTGGCCGGCGCCGAGGTTCTGGCCCACGACGGCGGCTGCGGCGCCCATGAGACCGACCGACGTCCACGTGATGAGCGAAAAGAGCTCCGAGTATCCGACCGCGTACGCCGCCTGCGCCTGGGCGCTGTGCTCCAGCGACCCGATGAAGCGCAACAGCAGCACGCCCGCGACGTTCATCGCGACTCCCTGCAGGCCGGCGGGGAGACCGAAGCGGAACAGCGCGCGGATGATCGCCCAGTCGGGCCGCCAGGACATCGTACGCGGGAAGTGCACGACGAGGCGGTCCTTGAGGATGAGAGCGATCGCCAGCGTCGACACGATGCCGCTGGCGATGACGGTGCCGAGCGCCGCGCCGTGCGTTCCCAGCGCCGGCACCGGCCCGTAGCCGGCAATGAGCACGACGTTGAGGCCGTTGTTGAGCACCGTCATCAGCGCGCCAAGCCGGAGCGGCGTGCGCGCGTCGCCGGCGGCGCGCAGCGCGCCCCCCAGCATGAAGAACAGCAGCATCCCGACGCCGGCGACGAACATCGTCCGCAGGTACGGCAGCGCCTCCGCGCGCACCTCGGGTGTTGCGTTCACGAGTTCGAGCAGCGTCGGCGACAGCGCGTAGCCGATCGGCGCCATGATCCCCACGGCGAGCGCGACGGCGGTGAGGAACGCCTGGTAGACGGTGCGGTTCACTTTCTCGGGCTCGTTCGCCCCGGCGAACCGCGCCACCAGGACCGCCATGCCGGTGAAGAGCGAGCTGATGAAGACGATGATGACCAGGAAGATCTGCCAGCTCACGCCGATGGCGGCGTTGCCCGCGAACCCGACGTAGTGGCCGACCATGGCATGGTCGATGATCCCCTGCAGCCCGCCGATCGCGTTCTGCAGCACGGTCGGCCACGCGATCTTCCACACCGCGGCGGCGATGGGTCCTTCCACGATGGAGCGGTCGAAGTACCGGCGGCCGGTGGGCGCGGCGCCAGGCGGCGCCGTCAGATCGGCCGACGACGCGGTGCCGGCGTCCTGGGCCGGAGAGGCACTCGAAGGCGGGAGAGCGGAGGCCACGCGCGATCGATCGTATCCGGCTTATGCCGGTTTCTGTTTGAGCACGCGGCGCACGTCGGCATGCGCCAGGACGACGGCCGGCTGGCGCTGCAGCGCCTCGTAGTAGCGGCGCTGGAAGCCTTCGCCGTTCTCCGAGGCGATGAGCAGGCGCTCGACGTGATCGAGCAGGACGGCGGCGTCGGCGGCGGTGGCCGGCGAGCCGGGCTCGATCGTTTCGTCGATGCGCACGACGACCTCGGACAGCGCGTGCAGCCAGGCGAACCACGGATCGTTGATCACCAGCTGGAGCAGGTTCGCCGGCGATCCGACGCGGCCGCGATCCAGCTCGTAAGCGGCGCGGGTGTCGTCGAGCAGTACCTTGTGGAGCTGCAGCAGGCGCGCGCGCAGCTCGAGCAGCAGCCGGCGCATCGCGTCGGACAGCGGCGCGCCGCCCGCCGGGGCTTCCGCCGGATGCTGCCTCGGCGCGTTTGCCGCCGCGACGAGCGCGTCGAGCGCGAGGGGCCTGGTCGTCATTTGCAGCGTACCGTCCTCCTGCCGGGGCCAGTCGTCCCGCGGCCGGTCCCAGTACAGCTCGATGGCGTTGCCGTCCGGATCTCGCAGGTACAGCGCCTCGCTGACGCCGTGGTCGCTGGCACCTTCCAGTGGCACACCCGCGTCGCGCAGCCGGAGCAGCGCCTCGCCGAGCGCCGCGCGATCGGGGTAGCGGATCGCGAAGTGATAGAGGCCGGTCGTCCCTGGCGACGGTGGCGGGCCGTTGCGGCTCTCCCACGTGTTCAGGCCGATGTGGTGATGGTAACCGCCGGCGCTCAGGAAGGCCGCCTGCGAGCCGTACCGCTGCGTCACCTCGAACCCGAGCACGCCGGAGTAGAAGGCCAGCGCGCGCTCCAGGTCGCCGACCTTGAGGTGGACGTGCCCGATGTCGACGCGGGGGTCGATGCGTCGTGCCATGGCGCCATCATGGCGCAGGACCGGGGGCGCAGATCAAGCGGGGCGCAGGATCTTCGCCGTCGTGACGATCTGCCCGGCGTGACGCTGCGAGTGCTCGGCGGCGTGGACGAGGATGCCGAGCACCGTCGAGGACGCGCGGCGGCCCACCTGGCGCGGCTCGCCGAACGTGGCCGGCGGCGTCCGCCGAAGCTGATCGATGGCTGCGTCGATCGTGACGCGCAGCGCCGCCAGCAGCGTGGCGGCATCGGCGGGAGGGGTGCCCGGCGCGTGCTCGTCAGCGAGCGCCGCCCGCTGTGCTTCCGAGAGCCGCTCGCCGCGTGCGTAGGTGAGGAGCCGATCCGTCGAGGCGGCGAGATGCTTGAGGTGAAAGCCGATCGGGGCGGCCACGCCTGGCCGCTTCCAGAGCTCGTCGACGGCGAAATCCGCGGCCGCCGCCTGCACGTCTTCCATCGTCTGCAGCAGCGCGTGCGCTGCCGGCATGAGCACTGGGTCCACGCCCCGGACCGGACCGCGCAGCCAGCACTCGAGGGGCCTGCTCATGCCGGTAGCATACCGGATCGATCTGAGCGCTCGTCCCGTGGGACGTTCGCGAGATCGTTCACCAGGGGGTGCTAGCGACGATACGGTCGCGGCCGATTGTTCCCGGCTGAGGGTCCGCTCGGACGGTTCGCGGGCGTGTTCGCCGCGATTCCCGGAGCGGGAGAGCTGGCCCGGGCGTTGCAGCCGCATTCCTCGGGGAGTAGAACGACCAATGGCAGAGGTACTCGTCGAGTTCACCGATCCGATCGAGACCGATGACGAAACGCGCTACATCGCGCGCGCCTGCGGCGGAGTAGCGGACAACGACATGTGGCAGGGCTGGATCGAGTTCATCCCGACGACCGGCGGCGAGGTCCTGCGAACGGGTCGCGAGACCACTCAGCCGAATCGCGACGCGACGATGTACTGGGCGACCGGTCTGACCGCGGTCTACCTCGAGGGAGCGCTCGAACGCGCGCTGCGGCCGCTCGAGCGTCCGGCACCCGACCCACCCCCGCGCCCTGCGTACGATGGACCTGCACCCGAGCCCGCGCCGGCGCAGGCACGGCCCGACGCTGTGCTGAACCCGTTCTCGGTCATGCGCAAGGGCGAAGAGCGGCTTCGGGCGAAGCTGGCGGCGCTGGCGCCATGGCACTTGATCAACATCGTCCGGGCCTACGACCTCAGCGATGTGAGCGCCGCCGCGCTCGGCCGGATGACCGCCACGGAGTTGACCGAGCTGATTGTCGCCGAGGTACGCGCGCGGCAGGACGCGGCGACACTCCGGTAAGCCGCCAGGAAACAACCCTCTACTCGGCTAACGGCGCACGAGCCGGCCGTGTGGAGCGTGCAATTCTGTAAGGCCCCCCGTACGGCCGGACCGTTCACCTTTCGGCCCGCCTCAGCTAAACTTGTACATCGTGCTCAGGCCCCTGTTGCGAGCGACCGCAGCTGCCCTGCTGCTGGTGTGCGCGACGGTGCCGCTCGCCGCGCAGAACCCGTTTGGCGGCGCGATCGCGGCGCCATTTGAGAGCTACCTGGAGCTGCTGCGCCAGCAGGCGGGGATCCCGGGATTGTCGGCGGCAGTCGTCCAGGACGGGCGTATCGTCTGGGAGCGCGGGTTCGGCTACCAGGACCTCGAGGCGCGCATCGTCGCGACGCCGGATACGCCATACCTGGTCGGCGACGTCAGCCAGACGCTCGCGGCCGTGCTGCTGCTGCAGTGCGTCGAAATCCGGCGCATGGCGCTCGACGATCCTGTGAGCCAGTTCAACGTGTCGCTCGAACCCGGCACGACGCTGCGGCTGGCGCTGAGCCACGCGGTACCAGGCGAGGGCGGCGGAACGTTCCGGTACGATGCGGAGCGCTTCTCCAGGCTCACATTCGCGATGGAGTGGTGCGCGCCCCAGTCGTACCGGAAGAGCGTGTCGCACCGCCTGCTCGAGCGGCTGGCGATGAAGGACTCGGTGCCGGGACGCGATCTCTCTGATAAGAGCGTCGTGCCGGAAGAACAATGGGATCAGGCCATCCTCGACCGCTACCAGCGCGTGCTGGCGCGCCTCGCGGTGCCGTACCGCGTGGATCGCCGCGGACGTGCCTCGCGGTCGGACCTGGTTCCCGTCGAGACGATCAACGCCGCGACCGGTCTCGTGTCGACCGTCCGCGATCTCGCGCGCTTCGACGCCGCGATCGACGACGAGATCCTCCTGCAGGGCGAGACGCTGCAGGTGGCATGGCGGAATGCGATCGGCAGGGACGGCGCGATGCCGACCGGCCTCGGCTGGTTCGTGCAGGTCTACAGGAACCAGCAGATCGTCTGGCACTTCGGCCACGTGCCGAACGCGTACTCCGCGCTCCTGATCAAGATTCCCGCACGGCGGCTCACGCTGATCCTGCTGGCGAACAGCGACGGGCTGGTCGCTCCGTACCAGCTCTACCTCGGGGACGTCACCCGGTCCATCTTCGCGAACCTGTTCCTGAGGCTCGTCGCCTAAGGCGCCGTGGCCAGGCCCGCCCGACTCGGCCTCTGCTCGTTTGCCGTGCTCGTCCTCTTTGCGCGGCCGGCGTCGGCCGAGTGGCAACTCACGCCGTTCATTGGCCTCACGCTCGGAGGCAGCACGACCTTCCCCGACCCCGAGAACGAACTGACCGGCCGGAGCTTCGGCCGCAAGCATCTCACGCTCGGCGGCAGCGGTTCGCTCTTCTGGCGGGGCCCGATCGGCGTCGAGGCGCTGTTTATCTACGTGCCCGGCATTTTCGATCGGGAGGACCTCCCGCTCATCGAAGCCAGCCGCACGATGGCGCTCATGGGAAACCTGATCATCACGATCCCGCGCGCCTGGAGCGAGCACGGACTGCGGCCCTTCGCCTCGGGCGGATTCGGGCTGATGCACGTTGCGCAGGACGGTTTCCTCGAGCTGTTCCCGATTCGACGGAACGTGCTCGGTTACAACGTCGGCGGAGGCGCCGTCGGGCCGATCACCGAGCGCACGGGCGTGCGCTTCGAGGCGCGGTTCATCAGCTACGTGAAGTCGGGCGACATCGTCGGCGAGAGCATCGATCGTGAGACGCTCAGGTACTGGACCGCCACGGTCGGGGTCGTGTTCCGATACTAGAATCGCTGATCGCTTGTCGCTGATCCTGAAGCGCTGATCCTGGATCGCCAGTAATCGCCAGTCCTGGATTCTGATCGGAATTCCCGCCCGCCGGATCCGGGCCCCCGCACGCCCGTCCTCGACACTCTAGAGGCCTTGCGCCCGAAAACTCCTGCGAATGAGTCGAGTTTCGGGGCGAAAGGCCGTCCGCGCGACAGCGCGGCGTTCTCGGCTTGCGGACTGCGAGGCGGAACCTCTCGCCGTCTCAGGCGGAGCTTCGCTAGAATCATCGCATGAGACCGATCTGGGCAGGGCTGCTCGTTGCCAGCGCGCTGCTTGCCGCAGGTCATCGCGGGGCGGCGCAGCAGGTCAGCTACGAGGTCTATGCGGTTCGCTTCGGCATCATCCCCGCTTTCCCCGTATCGGGACTCGTCGCAGGCGCTGATCGGTCGCGCACGCTCGACATCCCCGTCATGGTGTGGCTGCTCAAGGGCACGAACGGCCGGCGGGTGCTCGTCGACTCGGGGTTCCACAGAAAGAAGCTCGTCGACCGCTGGAAGGTCCGCGACTTCCGCTCGCCGGCCCACGCGATCACGGCGGCCGGCGTCGCCCCGGGCGAGGTGACCGACATCGTCATCACGCACGCGCACTGGGACCACGCCGGCGGCGCCGACCTCTTCCCGAACGCGACGGTCTGGATGCAGCGCGAGGAGTACCGCTACTACACCGGCGAGGCATGGCACGCGCCGGACACGCACGGCGGCGTGGACGAGGAAGACATGCAGGCGCTGCTCGCGATCAATGTGGCCGGCCGGCTGCGCTTCGTGGACGGCGACGATCGCGAGCCAATCCCGGGCGTTCGCTGCTTCACGGGCGGGCGGCACACGTGGGCGTCCCAGTACGTCGCCGCGTCCGCCGCCGAAGGGCGCGTCGTGCTCGCGTCGGACACCGTCTACCTCTACGAGAACATCGAGAAGCGCGTGCCGATCGCCCAGACGCTCGATCCTGCCTCGAACCTCGGGGCCCAGGAGCGCATTCTCTCACTCGCGGCGCCGTCCGGCATCGTCGTGCCCGGCCACGATCCCGCCGTGTTCGCACGGTTCCCGGCGGTCGGGGACGGGATCGTGCGGGTGCGGTGAGGCCGGCAGACTGCAGGGATGTACTGTGCGTGGAAGAGACGATGGCCCCGGCCAGCGCGGGCCTGTCGGACGCTATGAGGCGAGCTGCAGGTTGGGGTTCTTCGCCCTGTCCATCACGACGCGGCCCATGAGCCCGGCACCGTCGGCCATGCGCAGGGCCGGGGTGGTGATGTCCCCCTCGACCTGCGCGGTCGGCAGCAGCTCGACGCGTTCGACGGCCAGGATCGTTCCGACGACGCCGCCGGAGACGACGATTTCGCGCGCGTGGATCGTGGCCTTCAGCTCGGCGTCCGGGTTCACCGTTAGCCGATGCCCTTCCATCTCCACCGTACCTTCGATACGCCCCGCGACGACGATGTCCTCCGTCGCCAGGACCTCTCCGCGGATGACGATTGACGCGCCGATCTCCGACGTGCGTTCCATGTGCGGCCCTCCGAGGTGTGCGACCTCGTCGCAACGTTCGTACCCGGGCCGTGCCGTCGCCAATCGGCGACGTTGCGGCGGCGCGCGCGCGGCCGCGCTCATCAGCAGTAACAGAACGGAACCATCGATCACACTTCTGCGTCCGGCTCAGCCATGAAGCTGCGGAGCGGGGCGGGCGGGCGACCGAACCCGTTGCGCGTCTCGGACGGCTTCCTGCGGTTCGTGCTCGATCAACTGGACGGCCTAGGCGGGACCACCACCCGGGCGATGTTCGGAGGGTACGGGTTGTACCGCGATGGAATGTTGTTCGGGATCGTCGCGGGCGACGTGCTGTACCTGAAGGTCGACGATCGCAACCGCGGCGACTACGAAGCTGCCAGTCGCCGCGGCTCGAGCCGGCCGCGGCGCCCGCAGCCCCAGCACCCGCGCACGCCAGCACGTCGCACGTACGCACATCGCACGTGCGCACGTTGCACCATGGCACGGGGCTTACGACATATGCGCCCGTATCTGGTGGTTCAGGCGGTGCAGCTCCCGCCGCACCAGCTTCAGCCGTGCGTGGTCCTGCGCTTCGAGGGCGGCGGCCCGCTCTTTCTTCAACTCTCGCATCTTCGCCTTCATCGCCGGCTTGTCGATGCCCGTGACGACGTGATGGTGGGTCTGGACGCCCAGCACGCGGCACAGGATGGGCAGCAGATGGTCCTTGTTCATCTGCATGGCGCCCTGCAGCTCATCGGCCCCGGTACCCTTGGCGATCTCGCGCAGCTCGCCGACCGTCTTCTCTTTCAGCTCTTCGTACGTGTAAGCCACTGCGGAACCTCCGGAACCCGCATCCTAACATTGCCCGCGCGCGTCCGCACCCGGCGGCGCAGCGGGCCGCGTCGGTCGCGCGCCGCAGCGCCGCGCCAGCCGGCGTCAGACCCTCGCCGTGACTCCCGCGACGTGTTCCTGGTACAACCAGGCGCCGACGACCGCGCCCGCCAGGATCTCCACCAGACCCCAGAGGACGCTGAGCATCACCATGCCAGCCGTGAACACGCCCATGACCATGATGCTGAGTGAGGGGTAGAGATACGCGAAAGACCAGACGACCGCGCCGGCACAGAGGGCGGTGCCGGCGCCGGGGCCGAACCGCGGCCGGATGGCCGCATAGAGCCACACCGTGCCGATGCCGAGCGCGAACACCAGGGCGACGAAGATCCCGATCTGGCCCCCGCCGATCGGCGGCAGGTTCAGGCGCGCCACCGCGGCCTCCATCTGCGTCCGGATGATGAACATGTTGAGGATGAACTCGCCGATGTTGATCACCAGCCCCGCAACGACGCCGCCGATGAACACGCGAGCCATGTTGATGCCGGTCATATGACCTCCCGGGCCGTGGTGGGGGCATCATACTGGATATCTTGTGGTTCGAGGGTTCCGCGGTTCCGAGGTTCCGCGGGTCGATTCCACGGCTGGTCGGAACGCCGAGCCCTGAAGCTGAACCCGTGGCACCACCGGAACCAGGGAACCCCGGAACCATGTTTGGCACGCCCCTCTCGAACGCGATAGCATCGCGGACACCTATGAAGAAACTCGGCGTCGCCGTCGTCGGTATCGGGTGGGTCGCAATCCAGCACCTCACCGCTTTCGCGCGCAACCCGCACGCGCGCGTGACGTTCCTGGTCGGGCGCAACGAGGCGCGGGCGCGTGCGCGGATCGCCGACGCGGGCTTCGAGCTGCCTGACGCGAGATTCACGACGCGCTACGACGATGCCCTGAAGTCGCCCGACGTCGACATCGTGTCGATCGCGACGCCGAACCATCTCCACGCCGCCCAGGCGGTGGCGGCGGCACGCGCCGGCAAGCACATTCTGCTGGAGAAGCCGACCGGCCTCGACCTGCGCGAACTGAAGAACATCCGCGACGCCGTCCGCAAGGCGCGGGTTCGTACGATTGTGTCTTTCGAGCTTCATTACAACCCGTACCTGCGGTTCGCGCGCTGGCTGCGCGAGGCGGGCTGGCTCGGCACCCTGCGCTTCGGGCGCTTCCAGTACCTCTCGCGGGTGACGGACTGGTACAGCGGCTGGAGCTGGGTGCGAACGCGGGCCAGCGGGCGGAGCCACCTGCTGGCCGCCGGTTGTCACGCCGTGGATGCGATGCGGTGGTGCACCGCCCTCGAACCGGTTGAAGTATCCGCGTACTCCACGCAGTTCACGAAGGGCTACCAGTGGCCGACATCGATCGTCGTCAACGCGAAGCTCGGTGGCGGCCGCGGCCGCTCGACGCCGCTCGCCCAGGTCGTCAGCTCGACCGACTTCCAGATGCCGTACGCCTTTGGCGTCGAGATGATGGGCGACCGGGCGACGTTGCGCGACGACCTGATCCTGTGGAACGACGTGCCGTTCGACCTCGCGGCGCTGCGCGCCGCCTGTCCATTCGGCGACGTGCAGTTCCGCGAGGATCGGACGCCCACCGGCGCCGCCGCCATCCGCGTGCTCACCGAGATGCCGGGATCGGCCGACGTCAGCCATCACCCGTTCCAGGGCGAGATCGACGAGCTGGTGACGTGCATCCTCGAGAACCGCGAGACACACCTCAACGTCCACGACGCCCAGAAAACGATGGAGTTCTGCATCGCCGCCGATCGCTCGGCCGACGCGGGCGGCAGGACGGTCCGGCTCCCCCTGTTATAGGCGCGGCGGGACTGCGCGCCGGCTGCACGGAACGTGCGGCCGCGTGAGGTTATCTCCCCGGCCCCGTCGCCGGCATCGTCGGCGGCTTCGAGCGGTCCTCGTACGGGCGCAGGTGCCACTCGAAGAACACCCAGGTCCGGTTCCACGAGTCGATTTGCGCCGGTGAATCGACGCGTTGCAGCGTCTTGGGATCGACCCGGCGGCTGAAGGCGTGACCGGCGCTCGGCCCCCACGGCGCCGGGTCGACGTACACCTTGGTTTCGGCGAGCTCGGGCTTGCGCGACCGCAGCGCGTCGACGATCTGCTGGTCCTCCACGAAATCGACGTCGGTATCGTTGGTGGCCACGTGCACCAGCAGCGGCGTGTTCAGCTTGTCGACGTGGTACAGCGGCGAGCGCTCGATGTAAGTCTCGCGCTTCTCGAACGGCAGCCCCTGGATGCGGCGCTGCGTCGCGAAGCTGCGCTGGTAGCCGGGGCCCTTGTAGGACAGCCGGAAGACGAGGTTGGTCACCGGGACGATCGCGGCAGCCGCCTTGAACGGCGTCCGCTCCCGCATCACGGAAAACAGGGTGATGTAGCCGCCGTGGCTCCAGCCCATGATGCCGACCCGCTCCTGGTCGACGTGCGGCAGCGTCTTCAGGAACTCGACCGCGCTCATCGTGTCGTCGACCTCGTAGCCGCCGTAATCGATCGCCAGGTAATGCTGTTCGCCGTACCCGGTGCTGCCGCGATACTCCGGGCAGATGATCACGTAACCGCGCTCGACCGCTTCCCTGACGAAGGGAAACATCGTGATGCCCCAGTTGCCGTGCACCCCGCCGTGCACCCACACCATCGCCGGATGCCCCTTCGGCCCGCGCTTTTCGAGCGGCTGGAAGAGGTACGCGGGGATGTCCATGTCGCCGATGCTGCTGCGGTAGGTCACCTTGCGGTACTCCATGACGCCGCGGCTGGCTTCCGCGTATCGTCGCTCGGTCTCCTGCCGGTCCTTGATCTGTCGCTCGAAATCGGCGCGGGGGTGATCGCCGGGATCGGTGCTGACGTACAGGCGCTGCGCGCGCGCCGGGTCGACTGTGACCGGCTGGCCCTGCCCGGCCGCCCGGATCTCGATCTGGGGTTTCTGTCCGCCCGGTGCGGCCGGCGGCTGTTGCGCGGCGATCGTGGCGACGGCAGCGATCGCCAGCGCCGCCGCGTATCGTGGAACGGTCCTGCCCATCGTGCAGCTCCTGTGTGGTGAATCCGCCGCCGATGATACCTCAGCGCACCACGGTCGAGCGCACGTTCACACGTGCCCGCACCGCTGCCTGCCGGAAATCACGAAGCGACCGTTCGTGGTTCACGGCGGGTCAACCCATGCGCTGAGGTGCCTTCGCACCGTCCCCGCGTTTGCTCTCGTGCCCGCACCCGGGACCCGACAAGCCGGTCGCGGAGCGCCCGGGGCGGATCGCGCGCTTCAGCCTACAATTCGCGCGTGCGCCACAGTGTTCTTCTCGCGATCGCTCTCGTCCAGGCCGTGCCGCAGAACCCGTCGCCCATGTCGGACGCCACGCGCCCGCATCCCAGGGTCGCGCGCTACGACGTGCCCGGGCAACGAGCGGCCCTGTCGCTGGGAACGGTCTATCTCTCACCGGCATTCGAGCCGCGCTCGCAGCACCTCCTGCTGGTTCACCTGCACGGCGCGCCGTGGCTCGTCGAGCACCACGTGCGGGAGCACGCGCCGCACGCCGTCCTCGTGACCGTGCAACTCGGCGGCGGGTCGCGCGCCTACGCGGAGGCGTTCGGGGACGCGGAAGGATTCCGCACGCTCGTTGCCGAGGCTCGTGACGCGGCATCCGCGCTGACGCGCCGCCGGATCGAATTCGACTCAATCGCCCTGACCTCGTTCAGCGCGGGATACGGAGGCGTGCGCTCGATTCTGCGCCACGCGGAGCACTACGACCGCGTGAACGCCCTCGTGCTGGCCGACTCGCTGCACGCCCGCTACGTCGGCGACGCCACGCGCCCCCGGAGCACGGACCTGCCGGTGGACGCAGCCGATCTCGATGTGTTCACCAGGTTTGCCGCGGATGCGGCATCGGGCCGAAAGCAACTGCGGGTCACGCACTCGGAGGTATATCCCGGCACTTACGCGAGCACGACGGAAACGGCGGAGGCGCTGCTGAAACACGTGGGCGTAGCTCGCCGCCCCCTTCTGCGCGAGGGCCCGATCGGGATGCAGCAGCTCAGCGCAGCACGCCGCGGCGCCTTCCACCTGTCCGGGTTCGCCGGCAACTCGGCGCCCGACCACATGGATCACCTCTACGCGCTCGGCGAGATGCTGGGCACGCTCAGCGCTCCGCAGAAGGAGGACGGTCGGATGTTGCCGACCGCCCTCGATAGGAGAAACGTTCAGTTGGTGTTGCTCAGACGGACAGCAGCCGTTCGAAGAACGACCGGTAGCGCTTCAGCGCGACGCGGAGGTCCTCGGTCGACACGTTGTCCCCCCGGCCCCACTGCTGCTCTAGCGTGGCGCGCTCGCCGGCGAACACGTCGGTCAGCCGCTTCATCATCTCCACGACGAGCGCGTCGGCCTGCTCGACCGCCGACCGCGGCTCGTCGACAAAGCCGGTCTGGATCGCATCCCACCGCGCCCGGAACCCGCCCGCCTCGTCATCGTGGAACAGCGCGACCGGCGACTCGGACGCGGGGACGCTCGACGCCTCGCGGCGCTGTGGCTCGCTCGTCATGACACCCTCCGCAGCTCACGATCGCGTTCGTCGAGCAAATCAGTGAAGAGCTCGCGGTAGTTCACCACCGCCTGCCGTAACTCCTCGGTTCCCGCCTCTCCGCGCTCGCGCCGCTGCGCCAGCGTGCGCGCGGCACGATAATTCTCGACCACGCGCGGGTGATCGACCGACAGGTCCGCCGCGCGCGTGTCGAAGTCCTCGATTGGATACCCGCGGGCCGCCATGGCCTCCGTCACCAGCCGGTCGGCCGCGGCAACCGCGCCGTCCGGATCGTCGACGAACATGCCCTGGACGCGCCGCCATTCGTTGGCAAACGCCTGACCCTGCTCGCGCGACAGCGGTCGGATCTTGAACCGCTCCACGCGGCGCACGCGCTCCTCCAGCAGCGCGTCAGCCCGTTCCGGTGAGCCTGCTTCGCGCAGCGCGCGCTCGTACTCGGGACCGAACCGCGCGCGCAGCCGCACCCGCCGCTGCCGCTGCATGCAGACCCAGGCGGCGACGGCCAACGCCACCACCAC
This sequence comes from Vicinamibacterales bacterium, assembly GCA_048594975.1. Classification (GTDB taxonomy): domain Bacteria; phylum Acidobacteriota; class Vicinamibacteria; order Vicinamibacterales; family 2-12-FULL-66-21; genus JBMDXB01. The sequence continues at coordinate 18,536 of JBMDXQ010000049.1, forward strand.
GAGCGCGGCAATTCCAATCCCCATTAGCGTCTGTGATTCCACTTCGACCTCCCCTGCCCGTGGAATCGCAAGCATCGTTCCCACGGGAACGGCCCAGCCGGCGTCGGGCTCTACCGAATGGATGCGAGGCAGCGCGAAACGCGCGCGTGTGCGGCGGTCGAAGCATCGCCCATGCTGATGCGGGGTCAGGCCGAGGGCCGCCGGCGCCTGAGCGCCCGGTCGATCGCCGCGGCAAACCGATCGTAGGGCACGGCGCCGACAACGGGCTCTGCCGCGCCGAAAAACGCGTAGATGCCGGGCACGTTCTGGCCGATGAACGCCAGGGGCACGCCCCTGATGCCGAGCTGGAGGGCGAGCGTCAGATCCGCCTGCAGCTCGTCGAGGTGCGCGTTGCCCTGTACGGCGGACCAGCGCGTCCGGCTCGAGAACCACACTCGGCGCCAAGGCGCTTCAGCACGCCGACATCCGAGATGTCGGCATCCTCCTCGAACCTCGCTTTGTACAGAGCGCGGTCCAGCGGGCGGAAGCGGCGGTGCTGCCTGGCAAAGAGCGCCGCCCGCAGCGCGCGCCGGCTCCGGACGGTCCGGCGCGGGACGCGCATGACGAGGCCGCGTTCAGCCGCCATCGGCAGGACACGGTTGCTCTAGTGCTCGTGGACGTACTCGCTGTCCAGATCAGGCATGGAAAATCGGCTCGGGCCGCAGCTCGTACGCGTGCCAGCGAATGTCGATCTGCTCGCCGTACCCGGCGGGCTGCTTCCTCGAGCACGGGAAGCTCGAGATAGCAGTACGGTCAGAGGTAGTCACTCCAGAGGTGAGTCAGCGCGCGCATTCCCCGATTGGCGCACGCCGTTCCACTCGGCCCGGCTCGACGGCGCACGCGCCGCTTCAGCCGGTCGCGGCCGAGGCTGCCCATCCACGAGCGCGCTAGCGCAAGCGAGCCCGGACCGGCACGCGGCGGCCGAGCTGGATTGTCAACTCGCGAGCCGCCCAGCCCTCGCCGTCACCCGGGAAATCGACCGCGATGTCGTACACCGGAGGGTCGCGCTCCTCGACCCTGCCGCCCGCTATCGCCCCGACGACGAACGGTACCCTCGCACGCAGGCGGTAGGTGCGACCTGCACGTCCCGCGAGTCGAGCGACATATCTGCCGTCGTTCAGCGACGTGGAAATGATGCGAAGCCTGCAGGACGGATCGCCGAGGCGGAGCGGCTCGTGCACCGGATCGATCTCGATGCCCGGCTGGATCGGCAGGCGCCGTTCCTGCCTGGCCGCGGCGCCGTCGAACCTCAACTCACCGTTTCCCGCGAGCTCCGCGCCTGTCGTGCGCGCGACCTTGACGATCACCGGCCGCGGTCGCCCGGCGTGCACGATCGTTGCGGCGACGTGGTCCGGGTCGCGAACGAACGTCAGATCGAAGATGGCGTCCCGCCACCGTAGGCGCTTCAGCGTAATGGTCCGCCATCCGGCCGGCAGCTGTGGCTCGAGAACGACGGCGCCGTCCGCGTCGGTCGCGGGCGGCTCCCTCAACCCGGCGAGGCCGCGGATCAGGCCCGACATGAACCCGCCGGTCGAGAACAACTGGTGCGGCACTGCGGCGGCGATCGGCCGCAGCCGATCGCCGGACAGAAGCTCCGGCATGAAGCCGCGTCCGTCCACGAGCGCAAGGTCGGCCGTCCCGTCGAGGTACTGCCAGGCGGCCTCGGCTCGATGCTGCGAGTACAGGGCGAGCATGGTGAAGCCGCTGAGGAAGGGCCACACTGCGCCGTTGTTGTAGCTCTGCGGCTCGTACTGCGCGCTCTCGCGCGAGAGGAGACGCGCCCCCCAGTCCGCGGCAATCCCCGGCCGCGCCAGCTCGTCGAGCATGCCGGCCACCGCCGGCCGGCTCGCGTCGAACACGCCGCGCCAGATCCCCACCGCGGACCACGCCGTCGCCTCCGCCTCGCCACGCCCGCTCTTCATCCACGCGTAATAGACCCGCCTCCCCTCGTCATCGAGAAACCGCCGGTTGAGGGACTCGCGGGCCCTGGCATGCGCAGCCCCGGCGGTCGGCGCGAACGCGTCGCCGGCCATCGCCGCCAGTTCGGCGGCCGCGTCCGCCGCATCGGTCCACACGGCCGCCAGGTAGACATCCGTGAGCACGTCGGCGCGCCGCAGCGTTCCGGTTTCGACCGCGGCGAGGCCCGCCTTCGTGTTGTCCATGAGACCGTCGCCGTCCTCGTCGGTGGATACGCAGTAGTCGTACGCTTTCCTGATCGACGGCCAGATCTCCCGCGCGAACGCCCTGTCTCCGCTCGCGCGCACGTAGTCGCGCACCGCGACGATGTAGAGCGGTGTCGTGTCGGCGTGGTAGTAGCCGTACGGGTAGTCCTCGAACCAGCGGATGTAGGCGGCGCCCTGCGAAAGCTCGTGCATCATCTTGCCGTCCGCCCTCTGGCGCTGCCGCAGAAACTCCAGCGTCTGCTTCACGGTCTGGAAATCGCCGTAGGCGGTCATGGCCCACGCGTTCATGACCGCGTCGCCGCCGAAGAACCACCCGAACCCGGGCCGCTCCGTCGTGCCGGAGGGGCCGAGGCCGGCGATGAGCCCGCACCCGAGGTGCGGATTGCAGACAAATCCCTTGTCGAGCGCCACCTTTCCCCACTCGAACGCCAGGTCGATGCGCGGATCCGGCGTCGTCACCGCGGTCATCTCTTCGCGAAGGCGGCGGTAGTGCACCTCGGTCCCGCGATACGACCGGTCGATCGACGCGAGCAGGTCCGCATAGATCTTCCTTGCCGCCGCCGCCCCTTCGTGACTTGCCGCAATCGCAATCGGCACGAGCCCGGACGCCGCATCGGCCGCCGTGACCGCGATGGTGAACTGGGACGGCGCGTCCGGCAGGTTGTGCGCCGGCTGCTCCGGAGGCGTGCGCGCGAGCGGCGACCCGATGAGCGCCGCGTGCCTCCGGCTCGCCTCGCCCGCCACGTACGCCTTCGCGCGCTCATCCCAGGAGCTGCTCTGTCCGCCGAGGGCCGCCGGCCACATCGGCTTGAGATCGATGCGGAACTTGACGGTGATCTCCAGCGGCACGGAGGTATGGATGTCGAGCAGCACGAGGCCGCCGGACTGGTCGATGGGCACGAACCACGTGGCGTCGGCGGTGAAAGAGTCGTGCGCGTAGCGGACGGTGCTCGATTCGGGACGGATATCGACGGTCGCAGCGAGGCTCGCGCCGGGAATGGGATCGGCGTACGCCGGCGTGCCGAACGAGAGCTCGAACCCGTGCAGGATCTTGAGCGGATACACCCACGCCTCGAACGTGCCGTCCTCGCGTCCGAGAAAGGCGGCCCGCCTGCCCGACGCTTCCATGTACCGGAGCGGACGCGCCTCGCCGACCAGCGCGATCGGGTTCGGGCTGCGCGGGAACCGTGCGATCGTTCCGGCGCCTGCGCCTGGCGACGCCTGGCCGGCCGGAAACGACGGGGTGATGAGCCACGTGGCCGCGAGCGCAGCGACGGTTCTCCGCATCCGCGGGATTGTAGGATGTTCCGCAGCGAGGCCGGAACACGGAGTGGTACGCCCACTCAGGGCCGCCCAGGGACCAGGGGACACGGCGTGTCCGGACGGCGTCAAACCATCCAGAGGGCAAAGGACGTGTCGATCCGAGCAGTCAAACGGATGATCGAGGCGCAGCCGACGATGGAAGGGGCGGGAGTCCGGCTGAGGCGCGGGTTCGGGTTCGGCGATACCGCTGATTTCGATCCGTTCCTGCTGTTCGACGACTTCCGCAACGACCGGCCTGCGGACTACCTCAAGGGCTTCCCGTGGCACCCGCACCGCGGGATCGAGACCATCACCTACGTCCTGGCCGGCACGGTCGAGCACGGCGACAGCCTCGGCAACAGGGGCACGCTGAGCGGCGGCGACATCCAGTGGATGACGGCCGGAAGCGGCATCATCCACCAGGAGATGCCGCAGGGTGACGCGCAGGGCCGCATGCACGGGTTCCAGCTCTGGGCGAACCTGCCGCGCGCGCTGAAGATGACCGCTCCGCGCTACCAGGATGTGGCGTCAGCCGACATCCCGTCGATAACCGACGACGACGGAACGCGCGTCCGCGTGGTGTGCGGCGAGTTCTGGGGGAAGCGCGGCCCGGTCGAGGGCATCGCAGCCGAGCCGCAGTACATCGACGTGTCCGTTCCTCCGAACGGGCGCAAGCGGCTGCCCGTCGAGGTCACGCGCCACGCCTTCGCCTACGTCTTCGCCGGATCGGGCACCTTCCGCGACGCCTCCTCGCCGCGGCCCGTGCTGACCGATGACACCGGCACGAGCCTGGACGATCACGTCCGTTACAACGACGCACGCGATCGCTCGCTCGTCGTATTCGATCGCGGCGATGAGGTGGTCGTGCAGGCGGGCGACGAAGGGATCCGGTTCCTGCTCGTCTCCGGCCGTCCGCTCGAGGAACCGATCGCGTGGTACGGCCCGATCGTCATGAACACCGAGGAGGAGCTGCGCGTCGCGTTCGAGGAGTTTCGCAGAGGGACGTTCATCAAGCATTCCTAACGGGATCGTTCGCGACCGGTGACGAACGACCCGTGACGAACGATCCGTGGCGAACCTACTGAAACACCTTGTCGATCGGCAGAATCGTGATGTCTCCCTCCGCCACCTTGATCGGCAGCGCTGCGATGATCTTGTCTTCGGCCAGGAGTGCCGCCGGCCGGTCGCCGGCGTAGGTAATCGACGTCGGTTCACCTGGAACCAGCTTCTTCTTCAACGCCGCGGCGTCCTGCGTGATGATCACCAGGTACATGTTGTCGTCCTGCAGGTGCTTCCTGACCGCTGCGGTGGCTTGCTCCGCGGTCACCCTGTCGATCGCCCCCCGCAGCGACTGCAGGTATCCCGGCGCCGGAATCCCGTAGAACGCGTCGTCGATGGCATAGGCGAGACGACGGCCGATCGTCGCTCCCCAGGTGCCCACGTAGTTGCGCAGGAACTGCTTCGAGGTCGCCACGTCCTCCGCCGTCATGCCCTTCTCGACCAGCTTCTGCAGCTCGTGCCACGCGGCACGGGTGGCGAACAGCGTGCGATCGTGCAGGTTGCCGGGCGCGGTCGACGAAATCGGGCGGATCCAGATCTCGAAGAGGTGGCTCCGGCGTGCCACGTTCACGCGCGGCTGCTGCGTCGCGAAGCCCGCAGGAAACGCCTCGATGTAGGAGTAGTTGCCGTAGTTCATCCCGCGCGCCTCGCGGATCGTCTGGTACAACCGTCCGGCGGAGTTCCGGTGCTCGCCGAGATAGGAGTTGGCGACCAGCAGCGGCACGAAATCCGGATGGTTCCGCAGCAGCGCGATCGGGAAGCCCAGCGAGATCGCCGACGCGTCGGTCTGCTTGTCGACCAGCAGGACCTTGACGCCGGCAGGCGGCTTCGGCGTGGGCGCGCCCACCGTTGCCGTCGGCGGATCGCCGGCGGGGAGGCCATCGAGGTCTCGTCGTACGCGCTCCGGGAAGCCCGCAGGATAGCCGCCGCCGATGCCGACGACGACGTTATCGCGCACGTAGTGGCGCCTGTAGAAGCTGCGCGCGTCGTCCAGCGTGATGGACTGCACGGACGTGACGTAGCCTTCCTCCGGGTGTTCGAATGACGTACCCCGGTACGCCATCCAGTACAGCAGCTGCTTGCTCAGCTCTTCGTCCCGCGCGTAGCGGCGCGCTCGTTCGAGGTAGTTGAGGCGTTGCGACTTGATCCGGTTGAAGTCCGCTTCGCTGAACGCGGGCGAGAGCAGCGCGTTCCGGAACAGTGCGTAATAGGCCTCCAGGTTGTCGCGGTGGACGCGCCCGGTGAAGTTCGTCATCTCCTTGTCCACCGACGCGTTGTACCCGGCCGCGAGCGGATACAGCTTTTCGAGGATTGCGTCCAGCGGGTCCGGGGTCGTGGCCCCGCCGGACACGAGGGCCGCGGTGATCGACGCCAGCCCCTCCTTGCCCTTCGGGTCGGACGCCGACCCGCTCTTCACCCAGACGCTGAACGCGATGAACGGCGAGCCGCCCTCCGGCAGGGCGATGACGGCGGGCGTGTCGGCCGCCTTCGTGCCCGTGGTGGCGGCGAGAAGGGCCAGTGTGGCGATGGCGGTCCTGGTGGATGCGCGCATGTCAGCCCTCCTGCACCATGGTGATGGTCGTCCGCCCGGAGTCCATGAGGTACTGGCGCGCCGCGTCGCGGAGGTCTTCCGGCGACAGCGACTCGAGCGTTGTCATGTAATCTTCGAGCGCCTCGAGGCGGCCGGTGCTCACGATCGGCTGCATCACCGCGAACGCGACGTCCAGCGCCGTCTCCATGCTCATCAGGAGCCCGTACTTCAGGTTGTTCTTGGTGTCGGCGAGCTTCTTCGCGTCCACCAGCGTCTCGTGGAACTTCTTCACCTCGGCCATGATCTCGGTCTCGACCGCCTTCGTGTCCGCCGGGTTGGCCACCATCGCCTGGATGCTCACCAGGTACGGATCGCGGGACAGGTCGAACGACGGCGACAGCGACTGCACCCGCCGTTCCTCGAGCACCAGCTTGCGGGAGAGCCCCGAGTTCGGCCCGAACGCGATCTGTCCGAGGACCTCGAGCGCGACGCCCGTCCGGTCCTTGGGATCCCACGCCGGCGCCTTGTAGTTGATCGAGAGGACCGGCAGCGTCCGCCCGGGATATTTCACCGTGCGCTCGCGCGGCGCCGTCTGCGGCGGCTCCGCCTCGATCGTCGGCGCCTTGTAGCCCGGTTTCCAGCCGCCATAGTACTGGCGCACCAGCGCCTTCGCCTTCGCGGCGGCGAAATCCCCGGCAATCACCAGGACGACGTTTTCCGGCCGGTAGAAGCGCTGGAAGAAGGAGCGGCTGTACTCGAATCCGCCCGGCATCGCCCGCACGTCGGCCTCGAAGCCGATCACCGTGTGGCCGTAGGTGTGTTTCTTGAACGCCTCCTCGCGGATCTTCTCGTTGAGAAACCGCTGCGGCTCGCGCGCACCGTTCTGGTACTCACCGAGGATCGCGCCCGCCTCCGTGCGAAAGTCCGGTTCCGAGTACTTCAGGTTCTGGAACCGATCCGACTCGATGTCGACGATCTTCTCGAGGTACTCGGAGTTGGCGACGAGGTAATAGGCAGTCTGGTCCGACCACGTGGAGGCGTTGCGGAAGGCCCCCATCTTCGTCGTCTCCGCGTCATAGTTCGGGTATTTCTCCGTGCCGCGGAACATCATGTGCTCGAAGAAGTGCGCGAAACCGCTCTTGCCGGGCTCCACCTCGTCGCGGCTGCCGGTGCGAACGATCGAGACGTAGGCAATCTGGCCGGGGGCGCCGGCCTCGATCAGGTAGGTCCGAAGCCCGTTGTCGAGCACGAACGTTTCGTAGGGGAACGGAAACGTTCGGGATTGCCGCTGCTGCGCCCGCCCGGGCGGGCCGAACACGACGGCAGCGACGATCGCTGCCGCGACGAACTCTTTCATATGAAACCTCCGGTGCCCTGCGATGAAGACTTCCTTCCATTGTAGGCCGACGAATCCGTGAACGGCGACCTCGACGCTTCCTGATAGACGGGCCGTTCCCTAGCCATACTGATCGTGTGCTCGGCCGGTCCCGCGAGCATACGACTCGGGACTCGGGCCGGCCGGGCCGCGTCGCTTTCAAGCCGGCCAAGGAAACACGGCGATGGCTGACTGCAAACTTCTGAAAGGCTGCCTCTTCTTCAGCGATATGATGCCGGACGACCGCGGACTCCGAGCAATCTACAAGAAAAGCTCTGTCTCGGCGACAAGACGGCGTGCGCGCGGTACGTCGTGGCCACGACGATCGGCCGCGAGAACGTACCGGCCACCCTGTATCCCAACATGCTCGAACGAGCGCACGAGATCTTTCGAGGACACCGCTCGTCCTGAAACCTCCGCGCGCGGTCCACGACAGCAGCGACGAGAACGAATCCCCCTCCCCGCTCGTAAAGTGCGATGAGGCTCCCGCCGGTCCGTGTGGCGGCCCCGGGCTCCGCACCGAGTCGCTCCGTAGCTTCTGCCTTCCCGGAAGGCTCTTCCTCGTGTCCTGCCGGAAGACGAGCGCGCCGATTCCGCACGCATCCACGGCCCGCCACCGCGGCGCGAGCCTGCATCCCGGAGGACCATGAGAGCGCGGCATGGATTGCGGTGTTCGTTCTGTGCGGCGGCGTGCTCCTCGCTGCGGCAGGCGGCGTTGGCTGGAGCATGCACCGCTTCCTCGGGGGGAACGCCGTGTCCACGCCGGCCCTGGCGCAGAGCGACGCCGAGGCGACGATCCTCCGTGAACTGGCGGACTTGAAGGCGTCGAAGCAGGCCTTCCTTGCCGTTCCCGAAGGCGACGGCCGCGTCCTGCGCATGTTCGCCGAATCAATCGGGGCGAAGCACGTCGTCGAGATCGGCACGTCGACCGGTTACTCCGGGCTGTGGCTCTGCCTGGCGCTTCAACAAACCGGGGGCAGGCTCACGACGTTCGAACTCGACTCGCAGCGTGCGGCGAGCGCCCGCGAGCTGTTTCGCAGGGCTGGCGTCGGGGAACGGGCCACGGTGATCGTCGGCGACGCGCATCGGCACGTCCGGGATCTGAAGGAGCCGATCGACCTGCTCTTCCTTGACGCCGACAAGGAAGGTTACGTGGACTATGTGCGCGCGCTGCTGCCGCTGGTGCGCCCGGGCGGCCTCATCGTGGCTCACAACATGATCGATACCAGCGGGTACGTCGAGTATTTGCGGGCGAATCCGGCCCTCGACACCGTTCTGCTGACGCAGGGCTCCGGACTGGCCGTCACCCTGAAGAAGCGCGGATCCTGAGAAGGCGCACCGACGCTTACCGCTTCGGCACCGCGATCCGTGGCAGCGCCGGCACCTGCATCCCATCACCCAGGTAGAACCCCGGGTGCGGCGGCTGGTTGTAACCCACGTTCTGCCAGGCAATCGCCAGGCGGTAGGTACGGTCGTGCATGGGCGTCACGAGGCGGTTGGCGGCGGGGATGGTTGTCGTGTAGATGCGCAGCGACGCGTTGTCGGCCGACCGCCAGACGACTTCCTCGCGCCAGTCCCCGAAGAGGTCCGCTGACAGCGAAGGGGTGGCCTTGCCGCCGTTGTTGGCCAGGGTGCCCTCTGCCGTCAGCAGGCGATTGAGCGATGCGCTGGCCGGATCCCACTTGGCGACCCAATTGCGATCGAGAAGTTCCCGAACTAGATCCGCATCCCACCACACGGCGAAGTTCGATGACGCGGGAGCGTCCGAGATGCGCTTCCCACGAACGTCGAGGAGGCCGGTTGGGGCGTCGGTCCAGAACTCCGCGCCGCGGTAGCGCGGGTCGATGTCGGCCGCGAGACCGCGGCCGACGTCGACGCCGGGCAGCAGCCCCCAGATGATCTCCCCGGCGCGCGCGTCGTACAGTGTCAGCCCCGGCGTGCCGAGCTTGACGGTATCGTCCTCGTTCTCGTGGATGCCGAACACCTCGAGCCCTGGTCGCGCCGGGTCGAGGTCGCCGACGTGGAGCGCGTCGCCATGCCGGAGCCCGGTCGAGAACAGGCCCTTGCCCTGGTCGTCCACGACCATCGACCCATAGATGATCTCGTCACGCCCGTCTGCGTCCACGTCCGCGACCGAGAGGCTGTGGTTGCCCTGGCCCGAGAAGGGCGAGGCGGCGGGATTCGGGTAAGGCGGCGGCGTGCTGCCGGAGTCGAAGACCCAGCGCGTGGCCAGTTTCCCGCCCCGCCAGTCCCACGCGGCCAGCACCGTCCGGCCGTAGTAGCCGCGCGCCATCACCACGCTCGGCAACCGGCCGTCGAGGTAGGCCGCGCCGGCGAGAAACCGATCGACCCGGTTGCCCGTCGCGTCGTTCCTGCCGTTTCCCCCGATTCCGCCCCACCCGTCCAGCGGCTCGCGCGCGGGTATGTACTCGGCGGTCGCCAGGGCGGCGCCGGTGAGGCCGTCGAAGATCGTGAGGTACTCGGGCCCCGCGAGGATCTTGCCGTAGCGCAGGTCCGCGGTGCTGGTCACGCGCACGCCGTCGGTAGCGTCGACGAGCGATCGATAGTCCTTGGAGCCGTCCCCCAGCACCGTGCCACGCCCGTCGACGGTGCCGTCCGCCGTCTTGCAGGCGACTTCCGCGCGCCCGTCGGCGTCCAGGTCGTAGACGATGAACTGCGTGTAGTGCGCGCCGGCGCGGATATTCCGGCCGAGATCGATGCGCCACAGGTGTGTGCCATCCAGCCGGTAGGCGTCGAGGAGCACCGTGCCGGTGACGCCGGCGGACGCAGTGTCACGCGAGTTCGACGGATCCCACTTCAGCACGATTTCGTACTCGCCGTCGCCGTCGAGATCGGCCGCGCTGGCGTCGTTGGCGTTGTAGCTGTAGGTCCCGAGCGTCCCCGACGGCGCCGACACCTTGCCGTCCGGCGGCTTCTGAAGCGTGACGGTCAGGTACTGCCGGACCGGCGCGTTGGCCGGGAGCACGAACGGCCTGGCCGGATCCAATTCCCGTCCGCCGGAAACTGCGCGGACCGTGTAGGTGTTCGCCACCGTCGGATCGATGCTCGCGTCCACGAAATCGGTCGTCTCTGTCAGCGGGCCGGTGTTCAGCCGGATCGGCGTGCGTTCTCCGGCGGCGCGATACAGGTTGAACGCGACGCCGGTCGGGTCGGTTGCGAGCAGCCGCCAGCTGACGTAGGCGGACGTCTCGCCGCTGCGCACGACGACGATGCCGCGACCGAGGTTCTCCATCACGGGCTGCGCCACGATCGTGGCCGGGCGCGTGAGGCAGAACGCGAGGGCGCCCATCATCCACAGTCGTCGCTTCAACTCGCTCTTGCTCATCGGCGTGGTTCCGGCAGCGCACCGGCAGCAATGTGCGCGTGGCGGCCGTCCGCCACGCCCGCGACGTTCAGCACCGTGAGATCCGAGACGTCGCGCATCACGGCGAAGGGCGCGGCGTCCTCCCGCTGCGCCTCCACGTGGTCCAGCAGCATCGTTCGCACATCCTGCAGCACCATCGGGGGCCGGCGATCCGACGTCATCGTGGACAGCACGACGTCGCGCATGGTGATGCTGCGGGCATGTCGCACGTAGAAGCCGAAGGCGCGCAGTGTACGGAGGGCGTTGGAGAAGATCACACGTGATCCTGCCCTCCTGAGAGTCCGGTTGTCGTCCTGCTGACGCGCCACTCGCTCGCAGCGGGATGACCGGCCTTCACCGGCCCGGTCCCTGTTCGGACAGAAACCGCCTCGCCGCGTCGATCCACGTCCAGCCGTCGGGTGGCACGGCCGCCACGTTGTCGATCCACTCGCGCGCCTTCGCGGCGAGCATCTGCCACTCGACCGCGACGCTGCCGGCGTGCTCGTGCAGCCACGCGAGGGCGAGCGCCGTCGCCCACGCGCGGAGGGCATCGGCGCGCGAGCCCGACGAGCCGTCGAGCGCGGCTTCGAGTTCGGCAAGACTGCGGCCGAGAATCGCTCCGAGTTCTGGAGTGAGCTCCCAGGACCCGTCGGCCTTCTGCAGCCTCACCAGCGCGTCCATCTCGGCCGGCGGCGCAGACGCGAGCCTCAGTTCGGGACGGACGCGCCCCGCGTACCGGACGGGACCAAGCGCCTCGGGAACGGGCGCGCGGACGCCGAACGACAAGCCTGCCGCCCTGAGTCGGGAGGGCTCGGCGTACAACATGACGCCTGCTTCGGCTGGCTGGCTGGCAGTATCCAGCCTGTCGCAGTGCCGCATCGATGCCACGGACCAGTCCGCCACGGCGCGCCATGCACGGCGCTCGAGCCCGCCCCACCCGCTCGTCAGCGCCACCGGCACGCGTCGGAGCTGGACATCGCCCTGCACCGGCGTCTCACGGCGCTCGATGGCGACGAACGAGGTCTCCCGCGAGATCAGGCCGTATCGGATGCCCAGGTCGACGATCTCGTGTCGGGCACCGCTCTGTTTCCGCTCCATCTGGCGCGAGCCGCGCGCGTTCAGCCACTCTCCGCCTTCTTCGAGCTCGCGGATCCGGGCACGGGCCGCCAGCGTCGCGACCACCCGCCCGGACGCGCACGGCACGGCATCGAGGGGAACGTCGAACATAACGGGCCCAGACGACGTCGAGCCCGACATGCGGACCGCCCTCGGCGTGCCGCCCGTCGCGAAGCCGTAGACGAGCAGTCGGCTGCCAGCGAACACCGGCGGTACCTGCGCAGGTGACTGGACGACCCGGCTGCCGATCCACTCGAGCGCGACGTCGGTCAACGCGGGCGACAGGAGGCGGCCGAACAGGCGGACGACCTTCGGTTCGACCCGCTCGCCGGGGGAGATGAACTCGGCGCAGCCGCGTCCCGCGCGTGCCATGCCACGCACCAGGTGCCTGCTCGCTCCGGCGCCGATCCCGAGCGTGAAGAGGCGCGCGGTTGCGGCGTGCTCTTTCACCAGTGCGAGGACGGCATCGGTGTTCGTCACCTCGCCGTCGGTGAGCACCACGAGCTGGCGCGCGAGCGTGCCGTGCCGGGGCTGTTCGAGCGCGAACCGCAGGGCGGACAGGATCTCCGTCCCGCCGAGGTCGGCGCGAAGCGCTGCCGCGTGCGCGCTGGCCTCGGTCAGGCTCGCCTGATCGTAGGCGCGGCTCTCCGGGAAAAGCGGCTCGCAGCAGGAGCCGAACCCGATGATGTTGAACCGGCAGCCCGGGATCATCGAGCGCAGGCACAGCTGCAGTGCCTTGCGCACCTCCTCGATCGAGGTGCCCTCCATCGATCCGGAGCGGTCGATTACGAAGAGAACCTCGGCCGGCGACGGCTCCCTGCTGAACTGCGGAACGAAGGCCACGGCCACGGCCTCGCCCCCATCGTCTGTGCGTTCGATCCACGCCTGCGGCGATCCCGCGCCGGCCGCATCCACGGCCAGGACGAAATCGCGATCCAGCGCCGCCCGCGCCTGCGCGAGCGTGACGGTCGCGCTGCCATCGCCGAGCGCGATTGAAACGGAGTGCGAAGGAGACTCGACGCTGGTGATACCGCCGGGCATCGAGAGGCGCACCTTCAGCTCAAGGCCGTAAGGGACCTGCCATGCCACAGGCGGGTTCAGCGCCTCGGAATCGGGGCGGCCCGTGCCGGTCCGATCCTCGGCCGGCGCGTATCGCGGTGACACCGTTGTCGGAATCACGAACCGCAGCCGGCCGCCGTCGATCTCCAGTTCCGTGACGTAGGTGATGCGGACGAGCACGTCCTTACCGGGTGGCAGGTTGCCGACGCTGGCCTGGAAGACGTCCGGCCGCTCCTCGTCCAGGAGGAACGCGCCGTGTCCGTCCTCCATCGCCTGGTCATACTCCTCGAACGCCTGGTCGCGCTCGCGCACCTCGCCGACGACGAGCGTGCCGTCCACGATCGCCTCGAAGCCGCACACCGCCGCCCCGTCGTCGACCGGGAACACGTAGACGGCTTCGATGGGGCTGTCTTCGCGGTTCTCGTAGCGATGGGCGACCGCGACCTTCGCACAGGGCCCCGAAATCTCGGCGTCGATCGAGACGCCGGTGAGCGGCACCGGCGCGACGGCGCCCTCGCGGGTGAACAGGCCGGCGTTCGCGAGACTCGATGTATCAGTCATGACTGTCCTCTTTGTTGTTCCACCAGGCGGCGAACTGCTCGATCTTCGCCGGTGACGGCATCCGGACGCCGCTGGCCACGTGCAGCTCCACCCCGGGCGCCAGCGTGACGCGGCGCCAGAGCTCGCGCGGCAACAGCTGGTCCTCGACCGGCGGCTGGACCGGGCGGTTACCGCGCTTCCCGGGCGCGCGGCGGATCTCGTCCAGCGTGCGCCCGGCCTCCTGCATCGCCTTGACGCGGAGAAGCTGGTGGAGATGCTCGCCCGTGTAGTGATTGCCGCGCCCCACGCCGAGCGGCGGCGGGATCAAGCCCTCCTGCACGTAGTACCGCACCGTTCGCCTCGAGACGCCGCCGAGCGTCGCCAGCTCGCCGATCGCGTACCGTGCTTCCGTCTGCATCCTGATCGCATTATACGACAGTTACTGTCACATTATCAACTGACACATTTCAGGCCGGAGGGCTGCAACGCCACGCCAAGCGCCGGCACCGCGGGATTGCCGCCTGAACGCCAGGGATCGCTCCCTCAGGTCGCTTTTGCGTCACGAAACGTGTATGATTGGTGGGTCAGTTGGAAGACAGCCTCGCTGTAGCCCGCGCCAAGAGCCGAATCGAGTCCTGCACAGTCTCGCTTCTCCCCTCAACGTGATCGCTTAGCACAGCCGAATCCAGCCACAACACCTTGTCGGAATGCTCCGCACTGTCGGAGCGGAAGTGAGAACACAGATGGCGAGAAAACTCTACGTCGGCAACCTCCCGTACGACACGACCGAACAGGATCTTCAGACCCTGTTCGCGAGCGCCGGAACCGTCGAAACCGTGAACGTCATGCGCGACATGGCCACTGGCCGCGCGCGCGGCTTCGGGTTCGTCGAGATGGGAACGGACGAGGAAGCGCAGCGGGCGATCAGCCTGTTGAACGAGAAGGCTTTCGGCGGCCGCAACCTGACGGTCAACGAGGCGCGTCCGAAGGCCACCTCCGGTGGATTCGGCGCGGGCGGCGGCCACGGCCGGCGGCGCTCCGAACCGCGCTGGTAAGCATCTGTCAGGCGGGGCCAATCCCCGGCGGGCAGGAAGGGGCGACCTCCACGGAGACGTCGCACCTTTTTTTTCTGACGGCGGTTACGCGGAGACGTCGAGGGCCGTATACGCGCGCGTCACGTCGTCGGCGCCGTACTGTTCTTCCAGCCGCAATACGATGAAGTGGCCCCGGGCGACGTCCTGGAAGTGATTCATGAACAGGACGTTGACGAGCGCTCCGCCCGCGGCGCCAACGACCGGCACTGCCTGCGCCATGATCTTCTGGGTGACCGGGATCCCGAAGCGGGCGGCGACCTTGGTCACGAGGCGAACCAGCGCCGGCGCGGCATCGATGGCGAGGCCCCGGGCCGCCAGATGCTCGGCCGCCTCGCTCACGGCCTTCGAGAGCGCGGCGCGAACCGCGAAGTATGCCGACTCCGCCGGATCGTCTCGGCCACCGGCACCTCCCAGCGCGAAAACTTCGACGCATGCCACCTGCACGCGTGGCAGCCTGATGCGATGAGGCAGCACAGGCTGCTTGCCGTGAGGTGATGCGAGTGTCGTTGGTTGGGGCGCGCTGAAAGAGCGAAGGCTCACGATATCGTGAGCCTTCGCCGTCGACTTAGATAGAGATTGCCGGTATACCCGGGCCGCGCGGCCCATCAAGTCGTTGCGGAACTCGCCGCGCGCACACACTGTCTGAGCACAACGTGTGCCAGGTTGCCCCCCGAAAACACGGCCAGTTTCGGCGCCCGAAAGAATCCCCACGCACAGGTTGCACCCATATTTGAACACGCGAGCGCAGATGTGAGCACACCTCAGCCGGCCAGCCTGCCGTTGCGCCGCCTGGCGAGCGGCGGCCACGGCGGCGCGCCCTGTCGCTCGATCCAGAGGTGCCGGATGGCGAGGATGGGGTGCCGCCACAGCATGCGTGGGCCCGCGTAACGCATGACGTCCCTCATGGCCGTGCGTTCGACGGGCCGATAGCAGTGGACGGGGCAGTCGCGGCAGGTCGTCTTCTCTTCGCCAAACGGGCACCTGGCCAGACGGTCGTCGGCATACGCGAGCAGGGCGGCGCAGGGCCCGCACAACGGCTCGCCGGCCCGGCCGTGCCTGCCTGCGCAGTGGATCCTGACCATCGCGGCGACGGTTTTGGCATCGCGCCGGATGTTTCGCGGAAGCGAGGGAGCGGTCACGGCAGCCACTCTCCGATCGTAGACGCGCCCTTGAACGACGCATATGACCGCCGTCACCCCGTGAATTGCTCGAACGCCCCGGGAAGCTGCATGGCCGGCACCCGACGTCCCAGACCAGTTGCTCGAGGTAGCATGGCCAAGGAAACCGTCGGCAATCCGGACACGAAGAGCATCACGTCGCAGATCGGCGGCGCGCGGCCGGTGCATAGACCGGGCGGCGCGGCCTGGCCCCCGACCGTCACGCGCCTGGCACTCAGTGGAGCGTCAACTGGCGCGTGTCGACACCGCCGCGCGTCGAGCCGACGCTCACCGTGACGCTTCCCTCGCCCTTCACCCGCCAGGCCACCCGCTTCGTCTCGGCCGGCTTCAGCCACCCGATTTCCACGGCCGCGCGCGGGCGCGCCTCGCCGCCGGGCACGGGCACCAGCACTTGGCCCTTGCCGAGCACAATCGTGCAGGTGTCGGGACGTACGATCTTGACGCGCTGCGCGATTTCCAGCGCGGTGGGCATGGTCCCCTCGTTAGTCACGCTCAGCTCGACGTCGAACACGGCCGGCGGCGACGACGGCTTTGCCGCCGCGGAGACAATCCGGACTTGCGGGAGCTGCTGCGCGAGATAGAGGTTGAACATCGCCTCGTTCTGGGCCCACGGCTCGAGCAGATCGGGCGGCGGATTCTGGTTGTAGAACTTCGGGTTGAAACCGCCGATTTCCACCTTCCCGAGCGCCGGGTGGTCGAACGCGGTCCAGTCCAGGAAATCTCCCTTGCCGGCGCGGTTCTCGTCGTTCCAGCGCAGCATTTCCCACTCGTCGTGGCGGCCGTCCTTGTCGTAGTCGGTGAAGCGCCCGCCGTTCCAGATCTCGTTGCCGTACCATACGGCGCCGTACCACAGGTAGCCGAAGTCCGGACCGTGGCCGAAGAGCGGCGTGGGTCGCGCCGGTTCTCCCGTCACCGGATTTACGCCGCCGCGGGTCGCGTAGACGAAGTAGGTGTCGCCGGCCCAGGGATAGCCGGTGATCTCCTGGCCCTTGCGATCGAACGTTTTGATCAGCTCGAGGTCCTGCGGGAACATCGATTCCTCGCTCCTGCTCGTGGACGGCCCGCGGAGGATCATCGGAACCGCGGTATCGAGCGACTGGACGATCGCGACATTCGGGTGCGAGAGGAGGAAGAGGAACACGGCGCGCGTCTCCGGCTCCGAGAGGGGGTACTCACCCGCGCCTCCCTGCACGTAGCCGCGCCCGGTCTCCTCGCGCATCGGGCGCCAGTTCTCCGGATAATTGCGGTGCAGGTCGAGGCCGCCGATCCCGTCCTCGTTGTACCGGCCGTCGCCGTCGCTGTCGATGCCCTCCGGATAGATCTCGTAATCGCCCTGGCCCGGCGGAACGCGGCGCATCGCACGCCCCCGCGGGTCCTTCGGGTCCTTGACCGCGGCACCTTTGCCCTTGCCGACGAAACGCCGCATCTGTCGCACGAAGCCGTCGCCGTCGAGGTCTTCGGCCGCGTCCTCGTCGAGCAGCCCGTCGCCGTCGCTGTCGTGTGGCCGGACGGAGCTGCGGAGCGTCTGCGCCGTCAGGTGGTAGAGCGTCGCGCCGTCCGGGTTGTTCATCGGCTTGGCGTAGATGCTCTTCGTGTCCACGAGGCGGGTGATTGCCGGATCGCTGCCGTACCGCGTCAGCAGGTGGTTGATGAAGTAGAGCGTGGCTTCGGTGCCGCTGATCTCGCCCGCGTGACGGCCGCCCTCGATGAAGAACGCCGGCCGATCCGTGTGCTTCAGGCCCTTCCTGGTCGCGATGGTGACCTGCCAGATCTCACGCCCCTCGAACGACTGGCCGACGGAGTACAGCTCGACGAGCGCGGGGTACTTGGCGGCCCAGCCGCGGAGCAGGGCGACCGTTTCGTCATAGGTGTGATAGTGGGCGAAGTCGACCTGGCCGCCCGCGTTCGGCTTCACCTGCGGATAGTCGACCCGCGGAAAGGCGGAGACACCGTCCCTGACGCCGGTGACGCGGTGCATCGGGCGCGGCTTCTCCTGCGCGAGGCCCTGCACGACGGCGAACACGGCTGCCGCCAGCGCCAGTGCGAATCGTCGGTTCATCTTAGCTCCTGGTTGCAGGAATTATAGAGCTACCCTCGCCCGGAGTGCGAGGCACGACGGCGGGAGCGCTACGATCGAACCATGACCGGCCACGCGCTCCTCTTCATCTTCGCCCACCCGGACGATGAGAGCTTTTCGGGAGCGGGGACGGCCATGAAGTACTCAGCCGCGGGCGCGCGGACCGTCCTGGCGACGGCGACGTTGGGCGAGCGAGGCAAGGCCGGCGATCCGCCGGTCTGCGCCCCCGGAGAGCTCGCCGCGTGTCGCGAACGCGAGCTGCGCGAGGCCGCGGAAGTGATCGGCTTCGACGAGCTGCACCTGCTCGGCTTCCGCGACCGTGAGCTCGCCGGGGCACCGCCGCAGCACGTCAGGCAGCCACTCGTGGCGCTGATCCGGCGCGTGAGGCCGTCGGTGGTGATGACGTTCGACCCGCACGGCTACAACCTGCATCCCGATCACGTGGCGATCAGCCGTTTCACCTCGGAAGCAGTCGCGGCTGCCGCCGATCCCCGCTGGCTCCCTGCCGCGGGCGAACCGCACGTCGTCGCCCGGCTCCTCTGGACGCCGCCGCTGGCGCCGTGGGCGGCGGCGGAACGGCCCCGCCTCGACAAGGAAGCCGGCGCTGATTTCGTGATCGACGTCGCCTCGTGGCGCCACCGCCGGCTTGCAGCCCTGCGAGCCCATCGCAGCCAGCACCTCTCGGTGGAGAAGTACTTCCTGTCACGGGCGGATCTCGATCGGATCCTTTCAACCGAAATCTGGCGCCAGGGATACGGCCCGGCGCTCTCGCGCCGGCCCTCGCCCGACATCCTCGAGGGGCTGTGAGCCCGACCTCGATCCTGCGACTGGGAACGTCAGCGAACCCCGCAGCCCGGAATCACCTGAGGCTGCCGTTTGGGACTATGCTGCTGCGATGAGCGGAAGACTCACGCATTTGCGTTTGCTCGGAGCCGTGGTGTTTGCCGCGGCCGTGACGGCGATTCGACTGTACGGCGCGCCGGACGAAGGCATGTGGACGTTCAACAGCGTGCCGAGGGAAGACATCTCGAAGAAATACGGCGTGCAGCTCAGCGACCAGTGGCGGGACGGATTCCAGAAGGCGGTGGTACGACTCGAGAGCGGCTGCACGGCGTCGTTCGTATCCGGCGACGGCCTCCTGCTCACGAACCACCACTGTGCGCAGACCTGCCTGGCCGAGAATTCGACGGCACAGCGCGATCTCGTCGCGGGAGGGTTCCTGGCCCCAACCAGAGCGGGGGAACTGCGGTGCCAGGGTGAGCAGGCATCCGTCCTGGTGGACGTGCAGGACGTCACCGGCGAGGTGACAAAGGCGGTCTCGGGCGTGGCGCCGGCCGAAGCCGCGCGCGCCCGTAACCAGTCGCTCACCGGCCTCGAGGAACGGTGCGAGGCCGAGTCGGCAACGGGGGGCGAACCGCGCAAGTGCGAAGCGGTCACGCTGTACCAAGGGGGCCAGTACTGCCTCTACAAGTACAAGCGATACGACGACGTGCGCCTGGTGTTCGCGCCCGAGTCCGCGGTGGCGGCATTCGGCGGCGATCCCGACAACTTCCAGTTCCCGCGCTGGTGCCTCGACATGGCGTTGCTGCGCGCCTACGAGCACGGCAAGCCGGCATCGCCGCCCGGGCGGCTTGCCGTCAACTGGTCAGGTGCGAAGGAAGGGGAGCCCGTGTTCGTGGCCGGGCACCCGGGCACGACCCAGCGACTCCTCACTCCGGCGCAGCTGCGCACGCAGCGTGACTACTTCCTGCCGTTCTGGCTGTTGCGCTTCTCCGAGCTCCGCGGCCGGCTGGCGCAGTTCTCGAAGTCCTCGGCCGAGGCGGCGCGCACCGCCAAGGACTATCTCGACACGATTGAGAACAGCCATAAGGTCCGGCGGATGCAGCTGGCGACATTGCTGCGCGACCCGGTCATCGAGCAGCGCGCCGAAGAGGTCCGCAAACTCCGCGAAGCGGTCGATGCAAGGCCGGAACTGAAAGCGGTCGCCGGCAGCGCGTGGGACGATATCGCCCGCGCGGAAGCGAAGAATCGCGAGATCCTCGTTCCGTATACATGGCTCGAGGGCGGGGCTGGCTTCAACAGCGACCTGTTCGGGTACGCCCGCTCCATCGTGCGGGCCGCCGAGGAACGAACGAAGCCGAACGCCGAGCGCCTCCGCGAGTACACGGACGCGCAGCTCGGGATGCTGAAGCAGTCGCTGGCCGCCGAGGTGCCAGTCTACCTGGCGGTGGAGCGCGTGCGGCTGTCGTTCTCTCTCGAACGCATGCGCGAGTACCTCGGGCCGGATCACGAGATCGTGCGGCGCGTGCTCGGCAAGGCGTCGCCCGACGCGCGCGCGGCCGAGCTCGTCGGCGGATCGACCCTCGGCAGCCCCAGGGCGCGCACGGCGCTGTTCGCAGGCGGGCTCGCGGCGCTGAAGGCCAGCAAGGACCCGATGATCGCACTCGCCCGCGAGGTCGATGCGGAGGCCCGCGCGCTCCGCAAGATCTATGAGGCCGAGGTCGAGGGACCGGTGCAGCGTGCGCAACAGGCGATCGCCGACGCGCGCTTCCGCGTCTACGGCACGACGATCTACCCGGACGCGACGTTCACGCTGCGGCTGTCGTACGGAGCCGTGCGGGGGTGGACCGAGGACGGCCGCCGCATCGACCCGTTCACGCGCCTCGAGCACATGTACGCACGGGCGACCGGTGCCCCGCCGTTCGCCATTCCGAAGAAGTGGCTCGACGCCCGGCCGCAGCTCGACCCGAACACACCTGTCAACTTCGTCACCACCCACGACATCGTCGGCGGCAGCTCGGGCAGCGCGATGGTGAACGCGGCCGGCGAGATCGTGGGCCTGATCTTCGACGGCAACATCCACTCGATCTCGGGCAGCTACTGGTACGACGCGGAGAAGAACCGCGCGGTGGCGGTGCACCCCGCTTACATGCGAACCGCCCTCGAACAGGTGTATCGGGCAAAGGAGCTCGTCCAGGAGCTCGGATCGGGCAGCCGGATTCCCTGACCGCCGTGGCGGACGAGAGGCCAGGCGGCAGGACGTCTAGAGCTGCCGCTCGACGCTCCGCACCTTGTCCTCGAGGCTCTGCTCCCGATCGATCCGCGTCCCGAGCTTGAGTGACGTGCTGACGCGGGGCACGCCCATCGCGTGCAGCGTGTCGTGGCACCTGCGCACCGCCGCCATCACGGCATCCCAGTCGCCGGACACGTTGGTCCCGAACGCGTGCAGGCGCGGCTCGAGCCCGGCATCGCGCAACACGCGCTCGCAGGCGGCAATGTACTTGCCGAGCGACACGCCAACGCCCAGCGGGACGATCTGGATGTCTGCGAGAAGATCCATCGGGCCATCATAGCCACGGTCCCCCCGGGACGGCCTCCCGCCAGCACGGGGGGCGACGCCACGGACCGCCACCGGAAATCCGTCGGGGTGCCGCAATCATGCGGCTCCGAGCGGCGGCCTCCCGGCAGAACCCTCGATTTTTCTTGAATTTGCGGCGGCCCTTGTTTCGCATTTTCCCAGCCGGGGGAGGTGTCCGGAAGGATCGCGATGCTCGCGAATCCGGATGGGACGGATCCTGGAGCGCGTGCCGTCCCAGACCACGAGGTGAGCGATGAACCGGATACGGACGATCATCATGGGCGCTGCCGGGCGCGACTTTCACAACTTCAACGTGGTCTATCGCGACGATCCGGCCTACGACGTCGTCGCCTTCACCGCCACGCAGATCCCGAACATCGACGGGCGGCGCTACCCTGCGTCGCTGTCCGGGCCGCTCTATCCAGGCGGGATTCCGATCTTCCCGGAGAGCGACCTTGCCGCGTTGATCCGCTCCCACGAGGTCGGCGAGGTGGTGTTTGCCTACAGCGACGTGTCCTACACGCACGTCATGGACCGCTGCTCGATCGTCAACGCCGCAGGCGCCTCCTTCCGGCTGCTTGGCGCCCGCGCGACCATGCTCAAGAGCGCGAAGCCGGTGATCGCGGTGTGCGCCGTCCGCACCGGCGCGGGGAAGAGCCAGACGACCCGGCGCATCGCCAACCTGCTGCGCGCGCGCGGACTCAAGGTGGCCGCCGTGCGGCACCCGATGCCCTACGGCGACCTGGCCCGGCAGCGCGTGCAGCGCTTCGCCACGCTCGCCGACCTCGCCCGCCATCGCTGCACGGTGGAGGAGATCGAGGAGTACGAGCCGCACATCGCCAACGGCACGGTCGTCTACGCGGGGGTGGACTACGGCGCGATTCTGGCGGAGGCGCAGGCCGAGGCGGACGTCATCCTCTGGGACGGGGGCAACAACGACACGGCGTTCTACCTGCCTGACCTGCTCATCGTCGTCACCGACCCGCTGCGGGTCGGTGACGAGCTGACCTATTACCCGGGGGAGACCAACCTGCGGATGGCCGACGTCGTGCTGATCAACAAGGTAGACGCCGCCGACCTGCATGCCGTCAACGCGCTGCGCAGCAACGTCCGGCGGGTCAACGCCACCGCGACGGTGATCGAGGCGGCGTCGCCGATCAGCGTGGACCATTCGGAGGTCATCCGCGGCCGCCGGGTGCTGGTCATCGAGGACGGGCCGACGCTGACCCACGGCGAGATGAAGTACGGGGCGGGGACGGTGGCGGCAATGAAGTTCGGCGCAGGCGAGCTGGTCGATCCCCGGCCGTATGCGGTGGGAAGCATCGGCGACGCGTTCCGGAGCTACCCTGGCATCGGCGCGCTGCTCCCGGCGATGGGGTACGGCGACGAGCAGGTGCGGGAGCTGGCGGAGACGATCGCGCAGGTGCCGTGCGACCTGGTCGTCATCGGCACGCCGATCGACCTCAACCGGTTGATGAAGATTCCGCAGCCCACAGTGCGCGTGCGCTACGAGCTGCAGGAGATCGGGAAGCCGGACCTGGCCGAGGTGCTCGAGCGCGCGTCGATCGTGGAGCGCCGAGTGGCGAGCGACGATTAACGGATCAACGATCGACGAGTTCCTGGATCCGCAAACAAGAAAAAAGCCCGCTGCTCGTTCGAGCAGCGGGCTTGGGATTAATCCCGGCAGTGACCTACTCTCCCACGCAGTTACCCGCGCAGTACCATCGGCGGTAGAGGGCTTAACTTCCGTGTTCGGAATGGGAACGGGTGTGACCCCTCTCCTATGACCACCGGGAAAGGCACAATGGGTGCTCCGGGTCCCACCTCCGCTCCTGGCGCGAACGACGGGCGGACAAGCCCTTGCGGCGAGCTGTCCACCGAAGCGCCGAAGGCGCGAAGGTGGATCGTCCGAAGCTATGTCAAAGAGCCTGGACGACTAAATACTCTGCAAACGGTAGCTTCTTCGTTCCCCACACCGCAGCTTTGTTCGTGCACTGCTCTCTCCGGAGGAGAGAGAAGAGATTATGGTCAAGCCGCACGGCTGATTAGTATCGGTTAGCTCCACGCATCGCTGCGCTTCCACACCCGACCTATTACCTGGTCATCTTCCAGGAGCCTTTAGAGACCCGAAGGTCTGGGAGATCTCATCTTGTGGAGGGTTTCACGCTTAGATGCCTTCAGCGTTTCTCCCTTCCGCACGTAGCTACCGAGCGCTGCC
>JBMDXQ010000005.1:0-63150 GCA_048594975.1 Vicinamibacterales bacterium
TGATGGTGTCGCCCCAGGTGATGGTGTCGCCCCAGGTGATGGTGTCGCCCCAGGTGATGGTGTCGCCCCAGGTGATGGTGTCGCCCCAGGTGATGGTGTCGCCCCAGGTGATGGTGTCGCCCCAGGTGATGGTGTCACCCCAGGTGATGGTGTCACTCCAGGTGATGGTGTCACCCCAGGTGATGGTGCTGCCGTCAGACTTCAACGTGCTGATGCCGCCAGGTATCGTGAGTTCGCCCTCAATTTCGATTCTGGTCGTGTATCCACCTCGCGCGAGAGCAGCTGCCGACATGACGCTCAAGGAACCGGTCCCCGCCTCTATCAATCCCGTGGCCGGGATGTGAGAAGCCGTGAGCTGAAGCGCCAGCTTCACGTCACCCGGCCCGAGCGCCGGGTTCGCCTCCAGCAGCAGCGCCGCCGCTCCTGCCACCACCGCCGACGCCATGCTCGTCCCGCTCATCGTCATGTAGGCCGTAGTGCCTGCGCCCGCCACGATCCGCTCCGGGAACGTCCGCGACAGGTACCCGCCAGGCGCCGCTGCCGCCACGATCTTGTTGCCCGGTGCCACCAACTCCGGCTTCAGCAGGTGGTCGAAGGCGGTCGGCCCGCGCGAGCTGTAGGTCGCCACCACGTCGTCGGACCGCTGCGGCGTGTTCTTCGTGTTGAGCGCCCCCACCGTCAGCGCGCCCGGGGTGTTGCCCGGCGAAATGATCCCGCCCGCGATCGGCCGCCCGTCCGCCGTCTTCCCCTGATTGCCCGCCGCCGCCGCCACCACGATCCCGGCGCTCACCGCCCGCTCGACTGCCTGGCAGAGCGGGTCGTCGCGATACGACTCGAACACCGGGTGGCCGAGCGACAGGTTGATGATCCGGATGTTGAACTGCGCGCGGTTGTCCACCGCCCAGTTCACCGCCTCGACCACGTCGCTGGTCCGCCCGCTGCCGTCCGCCCCGAGCACGCGCAGGCTGACGATGTGTGCCTTCGGCGCCATCCCGGCAAAGCCGCCGCGGCCGTCGCCGGCGATGATCCCGGCCACGTGCGTCCCGTGCCCGTACTCGTCGCGCCCGACGCCGTTTGGCCCGGTGAAGTCGAGGCTGGCGACCACGCGGTCCTGGAGCGCCTCGTGCGGCGCAACACCGGAGTCGATCACCGCGATGCCGATCCCCTGGCCGGAGAAGCCAGGCAGCTCTCCCAGGCCCGCCCACACCTGGTCGGCGCCGGTCGCCTGGGTCGTCACCGCCATCGTCCGGCGGACCGGGACGTCGCCTGAGAGATGGCGGACGTCCGGGTCCTGGCTGAGCGCATCGAGCTGGCCGCCGGTGACCTCGAGGACCGCGCTCCCCTTCAGCAGCTTGCGGATCCTGGCGCCGTAGCGTGCCGCGAGTAGCTGGATGTCATCCGCCGACCCGTCGACGATGACGGCCACCGGCGCGCTGCTGCCGGCGGCGAGGTGGTCCGCCAGGTCCTTCGACAGCCGCGCGCGGTGCGGGCCAGCCTCCGTCACGGCGGCCGCCCACAGGCACGCGAGCAGAACAGCCGAAGCCGAAGCCCACCGCTGCCGGGCGCGAGACGTGAATGTGTGACGCATGAGCCCACCCAACTACGGTTATGAAACCGGTGACCACGGGAAAGTCTTGGAACGACAAGAGATAAGGCACGTGACGTGCCACGTGAGCCATACCCGTACAGAGGACCATCCTGTCAGGACACAAAAGGTCTAAATATGACAGGAGCGACATTCACGCATTGCATCGATTCGCGCCTTCGGCTACGATGGTGCCCGGGTGGCAGAGCCGGCTGGCTAACTCATTGGCTGATTAGGGTTAGTCCCGTCTGGAGTAGCGCCTACCCGCGAGTTTCCTCAAACAAAAGATGATCCGCGGAGGCCGGCCAATGGATTGGCCGGTAGGCTAAGAAATGGCCAGCACGTATCGGGCGATTGCCGCGTGTGCGGCGCTGGTTGCCGTTGTCCCGACCGTCGCCGGCTGCCGCCGTGCCGACGTGCCGACTCCGGCCGGCGGTGAGGCCGTCGCCTCGCTCCGCAGCGAGCCGGCGATGTACAACCGCTATGTCGACCGCTCCGCCCCGGCCGAGACGATAAGCCTCCTGACCCACGCCCGCCTGGTCCGCGTCAACCGCGCGACCGACGATCTCGAGCCCTGGCTCGCGGAGAGCTGGAAGACCGACGAGGCCGCGTTGACCCACACGCTGGCGTTGCGCCGCGGCCTGCGCTTCTCCGAT
Source organism: Vicinamibacterales bacterium (assembly GCA_048594975.1). Lineage (GTDB taxonomy): Bacteria > Acidobacteriota > Vicinamibacteria > Vicinamibacterales > 2-12-FULL-66-21 > JBMDXB01. Next base: position 2,242 of record JBMDXQ010000005.1, read on the forward strand.
GGCGCGCCCTTCACCAGCGCCGACGTGCTCTTCAGCTTTCGCGCGGTATACGACGAACGCGTGAACAGCCCGATCGCGATCGGCCTGCGTCCGGGCGGCAAACCGCTCGACGTCTCGGCCCCGGACGAAGCGACCGTCGTGATCAGGTTCCCGGTCCGCTTCGCGCCGGGCCTTCGGCTGCTCGACCACCTGCCGATCCTGCCGCGGCACAGGCTCGAATCGGCGCTCAACCAGGGTCGCTTCGCCGACGCCTGGAAAATCGGGACCCCGCTCGGCGACATTGCCGGCCTGGGCCCCTTCGTCCTGTCCGAGCACGTGGCCGGCCAGCGACTCGTCTTCACCCGAAACCCGCACTACTGGCGGAAAGACGCGGCTGGCGTCCAACTGCCGTACCTGGACAAGCTCACCATCGCGGTCATCGGCGAACAGAACACCGAGGCGCTCCGGATGGAGGCGGGCGATCTCGACCTGATGGTGAACGGCGACATCCGCCCGGAGGACCACGCGGGGTTCAAGCGCGCGGCCGATGCGGGCCGGCTCCGGCTCGTGGAGGTGGGGATCGGTGACCCCGGCCCGTATTTCCTGTGGTTCAACCTCTCGCCGTCGCGCGCGCCCGGCAAGGCCTGGCTCGACCGGCGTGAGTTCCGGCAGGCCGTATCGCACGCCGCGGACCGGCAGACCATCGCCGACGCGGTGTTCCTCGGCGAGGCCGCCCCGGTCTACGGCCCGATCTCGCCCGGCAACCGGACCTGGTATTCGGACGGGGTCCCGCGCTACGCGCACGATCCGGAGAAGGCGCGCGCCCTGCTCGCCGCCGTCGGCCTCCGCGACCGCGACAACGACGGCATCCTGGAGGACGCCGCCGGGCGCGACGTGCGAATCTCCCTGCTGACGCAGCGCGCCCACTTGCGCGAGCGGATCGCGTCGATGCTGCAACAGCACCTGCGGCAGGTGGGAATCGCCGTCGACGTCGTCGCGCTCGATCCGCCGTCCATCCAGCGGCGCTGGGGCGCGGGCGACTACGACGCCATCTGCTACGGGTTCCAGTCGGGCGCGACCGACCCGGCGCTCAACCCCGAGTTCTGGCTCAGTTCGGGATCGTTCCACGTCTGGAACCCCTCGCAGAAAGTGCCGGCGGCCGACTGGGAGCGGCAGATCGACGAGCTGATGCTCCGCCAGATGCAGCAGCCGGACCTGCAGGAGCGCAAGCGGCTCATGGCGGAGATCCAGCGGATCCTCGGCGAGGAACTGCCGGCGATCTACCTGGTGGCGCCCAAAGTCGTGCTCGCCGTCAGCGCGCGGCTGACCGGGTTCACGCCGGCGCTCTCCGTTCCTCAGCTGCTCTGGAACGCCGACGTGCTGGCGGTCAGCGCGCCGCCGGCGCGGGCGGGTTCGTAACGCCCAGCTCCAGTTCAGCCGAAAGAAGGGCACGTGCGCAGCGGGGCCGTCCGCTACATCGCCCGCCGCCTCCTCACCGCGGCGCTGCTGGTCTTCGTGGTCTCGTCGGCCTCCTTCCTGCTCGCGCGAGCCGCGCCCGGCGACCACCTCTCCGGCTTCGACATCGATCCCGCTTACGCGGCGGCCGAACGGCGCCGCCTCGGGCTCGACCGTCCGATTCTCGAGCAGTACGCGTCGTGGCTCGGGGGCGGCCTGCGCCTCGATTTCGGCGAGTCGCTGCGCTTCCGCCGCCCGGTCACGGATCTGGTCCGCGAGCGCGCCGGCAACACCGCCGTGCTCGGCGTTTGCGCGCTGCTGCTCGCGACCGTGGTCGGGATCCCGCTCGGCGTGATTTCAGGCAGCCGGCGCGGCCTGGTGCCCGCCCTCCTGGGCGGGACCTCGCTGCTGCTCCTGTCGATTCCTCCGCTGGTGACCTCACTCCTGCTCCTCGTCGCCGACCTGCGGTGGCGGCCGGACCTGCCGCCCGTCGTAGCGCCAGCGCTGGCGCTCGCGCTGCCGATCACGGCACTGCTCGAGCGGCTGCAATCGCAGGCGATGAGCGAGGCGCTCTCCGAACCGAGCATCGCTGCCGCCGTGGCCCGTGGCATTCCCCCGCGGCGAGTAATCTGGCGCCACGGCCTGCGCCTCTCGCTCAAGCCGGTTCTCGCCATTTACGGGATCGTCGTCGGCGGCGTGCTGAGCGGGTCCTTCGTGGTGGAAATCGTGCTCGACTGGCCCGGGCTGGGCGACCTGATGTACGAGGCCCTGATCTCGCGCGATCTCTTCCTCGTGGCCGGCTGCGCCGCCGCCGTCTCGGCGTTCCTCGCCGCCGGGATTCTCGCGGCAGACCTCGCGGTTCTCGCGGTCGATCCGCGTGTCGACTCGGTGCCATGAGCAGCCCGCGTGCGGCGCGTCTCGGGCGGTGGCTGCTGGCGGCCGTTGCGGCGACTGCGCTGGCCGCACCGGCGCTCGCCACCAACGATCCGTCGCAGCAGTTTCCGGATCGCGCCTATGCGCCGCCGACGCTGCCGCGCGTGCTGGACGAGGCGGGGCGATGGCACGCCCCGTTTGTCTACCCGCTGCAGCTGGTCGACCGGCTCGGTCGCCGCTACGCGGAAGATCGCACGCAGCGGGTGACGCTGCGCTGGTTCTCGGACGGCCGGCTCGTGTCGAGCGGCGATCCGGGAACGTCCTGGCTGCCGCTCGGCGGCGACGCGCTCGGGCGGGACGTCTTTGCACGCGTCCTGCGCGGCGCGCAGCTCTCGCTGGGGGTGGCGCTGGCGGCGGTACTCGGCGCGCTCTGTCTCGGCGCGATGGTTGGCGCCCTCGCCGGCTTCGCCGGCGGGCGCCTCGACGACGCGCTCATGCGCGTGGCGGACTTCGTGCTGGTGCTGCCGGGAATCTACGTGGTGCTGGCGCTGCGCGCGGCGATGCCGCTGGTCCTGACGACGGCGCAGGTGTTCTGGACCGTCGCCGGCGTGCTGGCGCTCGCCGGCTGGCCGTATCCCGCTCGCGGAGTGCGGGCGCTGGTCGCTGCCGAACGGGGCAAGGAGTACGCAGAAGCTGCCAGGGCGGCGGGGGCTGGCAGTTGGCGGATTCTGCTACGCCATCTGCTGCCGGCCACGCGCGGCTTCCTCATCGTCCAGGCGACGCTGCTGCTGCCGGCGTTCATCCTCGCCGAGGCGACGCTTTCGTATGTCAGCCTTGGCTTTCCCGAGCCGGTACCGAGTTGGGGCGTGATGCTCCAGGAAGCGGCGCGCGCGGGAGCGCTGCTGGACGCTCCCTGGCTGCTGGCGCCGGCGGCCGGCATCGTGACAACGGTCCTGTCGGTGCACCTGGCGGCCGGGAGAGCGTCGGGAAACCGGCAGTCGATGCCTACCTAACGGCGTTCCTGCAAGAACTTAACGTGCGGCCTCCTTGGCCGAGAATTGTCAGGCCGCACGCTTTTGCAAGGGCGTGTGCTGAAACAGCCCAGCACCGTGCAAAAGCTTCCACCATGGGTTCACACCGCCTTCACAGCAACTCGCTGCGTGCCGTGGCTTTATCACGCGCGCACACGCGGTCGGCTCCCGTGGCTTGAACGTTGCTCAGCAGCAACCCGCTGGTCAGGCTTCTGCCAAGGCTAACTGTCATCACAAGGATGGACACGTGGCTTTAAGGTCGTTTGTGTTGCGAGGTGGAATCGGGCTGGCGGTCGCCGCCCTGGTTTCCCTCGGTACTCCAGCCTACGCCGCTCCGGGCGATCACCCGAAGCTTGACGGCGTGTTGAACGCGCGCGCGCACAACGGGCAGGGCAAGTCGCGCGTGATTGTCGTGTTCAACTCCGGCTGGAACGGGTCGGAGGCGAAAAAGCTCGGGGGCAACCTCGGGCGCCGACTCAATCTGATCGGCGCCCAGGTCGTGGAACTGTCCAACGGGCAGTTGAAGAAGCTGGCCGACCACCCGTCCGTCCGGAGCATCCATCACGACCGTCCCTTCACCAGCACGATGAACCGGATCGCGTCCATCACCGGGGCGCGCACCGTCCAGAGGTACCGTGGCTTCACCGGCGCGGGCGTCGGCGTGGCGGTACTCGATTCGGGTGTCACGCCGTGGCACGACGACCTCGGATACCACGGCTGGAACGGCGCGGTGCGGACCAGCGGCGGCCAGCGGGTGGTGAAGTTCGTCGACTTCGTCAACGGACGGACCACGCCGTATGACGACAACGGCCACGGCACGCACGTGAGCGGCATCATTGCCGGCAACGGGTACGATTCCTACGGGACCCGCGCCGGGATGGCGCCCGAGGCGCACCTGGTCAGCCTGAAGATCCTCGATGCGAACGGCCGCGGGGTGATCAGCAACGTGATCGCGGCGCTCGACTACGTGGTCGCGACCAAGAGCTACTACAACATCCGCGTCATCAACCTGTCGATTGGCGCCGCGGTGACCGAATCGTACAACACCGATCCGCTCACGATCGCAGCGAAGCGCGTCGTGGACGCCGGCATTGTCGTCGTGACGGCGGCCGGAAACCTCGGCAGGAACAGCGCGGGCATCACGCAGCGCGGCGGCATCACCGCGCCGGGCAACGCGCCCTGGGTGCTGACCGTCGGCGCGGCAAGTCACGAGGGGACGAACTGGCGCGGCGACGACACGGTCGCCGGGTACAGCTCGCGCGGACCGACGGCGATTGACTATGCGGCCAAGCCGGACATCATCGCCTATGGGACGGGCGTCGCCTCGCTGGCGGATCCGAACAGCGCGTTCTACACGGCGAAAGCGGCGTACCTGCTCAAGGGCAGCTTCCCGCTGGCCTTCAAGCCGTACGTGAGCCTCACGGGCACGAGCATGGCGGCGCCCGTCGTCACCGGCGCGGTCGCGCTCATGATGCAGGCCAACCCGAAGCTCACGCCGAACCTGGTGAAGGCGGTGCTGCAGTACACGGCGCAGGATCACCCCTCGATCGACGCCCTGACCGAGGGCGCCGGCTTCCTCAACGTGACCGGGGCGGTAGATCTGGCCAGGTACTTCGCGACGGCTTACTACGGTCAGCGGTATCCGAACTCCCACTCGTGGAGCCACAAGATCATCTGGGGCAACCACCAGGTGACGCGCGGCGCGATCAGGCCGAGCGCCAACGCGTTCAAGACGACGACCGTCTGGGGCGCAGAGCGGGATGCATACGGCACGAACATCGTCTGGGGCACCCGCTGCGACTCGGAGACTTGCGGCAACATCGTCTGGGGCACGTTGCAGGACGGGTTCAACATCGTCTGGGGCACAGTCGCCGACGATGGCTTCAACATCGTCTGGGGCACGATCCAGGACGGGTACAACATCGTCTGGGGCACGAGCCTGGACGAGTTCAACATCGTGTGGGGCACCGACTGCGGCGGTGAGGACTGCTTCAACATCGTCTGGGGCACGACCAGCACCGACGAGTACGGGTTCAACATCGTCTGGGGCACGAACGAGGACCGCGACAACATCGTCTGGGGAACGTGCTTCGGCGACGAGTGCTTCAACATCGTCTGGGGCACGGAGTGCAACGGCGAGGACTGCGACAGCATCGTGTGGGGCACCGCGGACAGCGACATGGTGCTGTTCGACAACCCGGACGCCGCACCGGTGGAAGAGCCGGTCGTGACCGAGATCGAGCTCCTCATCGCACCTGCAGCCTCGACCACGACGGCGTCCTGGGGACAGCTCTGATTCCACTGAGACTGATATGGAGAAGATGCCGTTCCACGATGCCGAGCCGGACATGGACGTCCAGGCGGTCATGTCCAGCGCCACGGCGGTTACCCAGAGCGACTGGCGGCGGGCGCTGCCGGTGATGGCCGGCTCGATGGTGACGCTGCGCGACCTGCGTTTGTCGGACGCGCCGGCGTTGCTGTCGATGCTGTCGACCGAGGAGGTGGCGCGTTTCATCTCGCCGCCGCCGACGACAGTCGAAGGGTTCGAACGCTTCATCGCCTGGACGCACCGGGAGCGCGCGGCAGGCAACTACGCGTGCTTCGGGGTGGTTCCACACGGCATGGATACCGCGATTGGTATCTTTCAGATCCGCCAGCTCGAGCCGGGGTTCGCGACGGCGGAATGGGGGTTTGCGATCGGCTCGGCCTACTGGGGCACTGGTGTATTCCTCGACGCGGCGAAGCTCGCCGTCGTCTTCGCGTTCGAGGGCATCGGCGTGCACCGGCTGGAGGCGCGGGCGGCCGTCGCCAATGGGCGCGGCAACGGCGCGCTCCGGAAAATCGGGGCCGTCCAGGAGGGGATCTTGCGCAGGTCGTTCCTTCGAAACGGCCAGTACCTCGACCAGACGTTGTGGACGATCCTCGACGAGGACTGGCGCCAGGCCAAGGGCGTCTGGGGCGTTCGCATCCATTGACGCAGGCTGCGGGCCAAGGGATGCCGGAAGCGGTTCGCCGCTTCCGGCGTTCCCGTGTACGGCTGCGTACCCTCCGCGGCATCGTCGCGACTGGCGCACGCGAAATGCGTACACGGGTGTCCCGGAAAGGTCCACGCGCGGCGCCTTCCACGCCTCCGCCCTCGCAGAGCGTTACCAAGCGACGCTGCTTCAACAGCTTGCCGCACGGCCCCCGCCGCGTCCGTGGCTCGATCGTTGCTCCGATCGCGGATGAATCCGCGAAAGGAGGATCGGGCGACATCGTCCGGGGGCTGACTGCAGCGGCGAGGAATGCGACGACATCGTGTGGGGCACGGCGCGCGACGGCACGGCGTGCGGCGCCCACCTGGTGTAAAGCCTTCGCCGATGGGTCGCCGACACCGTCCGGTCACGACCTCGCCGGACAGGACGTGCGACGACTCGCGCGGGCACTACTGCAGGCCGGAGGACTGCGTCGAACAGAAGACGTGAGCGGGCGCTGCATACGCACCATTCGCGCGTACCCGCTCGCCGATCGAGCCGTCACGGCGGGCGCCGGGACGGCGCTCCCGGAATTCCATGATGCCGGACCCGGCTGCAGTCGGGTCCGGCATCGTTGTGTACCGGGGCGCTTCTGGCCGGGTGGCTTCCGCGCGACGCGCTGCTTCGGCTCGATGTCTTCGTGTCTTCCCGCCTTCCTGGTTTCGGCGAACCGGCCACGCTCGCTGGATGACGGGCGGCGCAGTTTGACAACGCTCTCACCGCCTCGGTACGCTCCGGCCGATGAATCTCGAGGGCGTGTTCCCGCCGATGGCGACACCGTTCGACGGCGGCAGCGTGCACGCGCCGTCGATCCGGTCGAACGTCGAGCGCTGGGTCCGGGCTGGCGTGCGCGGCATCGTCGCGCTCGGCTCCAACGGCGAGGCGCCGCTGCTCGGCGACGACGAGGCGGATGCCGTCGTCCGCGCCGCGCGCCCCGCGGTCCCGCCGTCGCACGTGCTGGTCGCGGGCGCCGGGCGTGAGTCGACGCCGGCAACGATCGACGCCGTGCGGCGCGCCGCGTCGTACGGCGCCGACGCGGTGCTGGTGCGCACGCCTTCCTACTACAAGGGCCGGATGACGCACGAGGCCTTCGTGCGCCACTACACTGCGGTCGCCGACGCATCGCCCGTCCCGGTGCTGCTCTACAACTGCCCGGCGGTGACGGGCGTGAATCTGGCGCCCGAAACGGTTGCGGAGCTGGCGCGCCATCGCAACATCATCGGCATCAAGGAAACCGGCAGCGATGCCGCGCAGCTGGCCGCCTACGTGGATTTCACGCGCGCCGCGACGGACTTCACGGTGATCGCCGGATCGCTTCCAACCTGCTATGCGTCGCTGTGCCTCGGCGCGCGGGCGGCGATTCTCGCCGCCGCGTGCGTCGTCCCGGAGCTGTGCGTGCGTCTCTACGACGACACCCGGGCGGGACGGCACGAGGCGGCGCGGCAGCTGCAGGCGCAGCTCACCCCGGTGGCCACGCTCGTTACCACCCGGTTCGGCGTGCCCGGCCTGAAAGCCGCCATGGACCTTGCCGGCTACCAGGGAGGCGCGCCGCGCCTCCCGCTCCTGCCCCTGCCGGCGGCAGCCGTTGAACAGATTCGGACGGAGCTCGATCGCCTGCTCGCGGCGACCGGGCTCACGGAAGGAGACACGCGCATGCGATCGGGGAGCACATGACGATTCCAGAACGCGTTCTCCTCGGCCCAGGGCCGAGCCCGGTGTCCTCACGCGTGATGCGCGCGATGGCGCAGCCGGTCCTCAGCCATCTCGATCCCGCGATGATGGCGCTGCTCGACGACCTCCGCGGCCGCCTCGATCGCACGTTCCGCGCGGCGCCGGGTGCGTTCAGCTTCGCAGTCTCGGGAACGGGCACGGCGGGGATGGAGGCGGCCGTGGTCAACCTGACCAGGGCCGGAAGCCGCGCCCTGGTCGTGGTGACGGGGTACTTCGGAGACCGGCTCGCGCAGATGCTGGAGCGATACGGCGCCCGGGTGTCGCGGGTGGAGGTCGAGTGGGGCCGCGCCTGCGATCCCGCGGCCGTCGAGCGCGCGCTCAAGGCGGACGGCGCCGATCTCGTCGCCGTCGTCCACGCGGAGACGTCCACCGGCGTGCTGAACCCGGTCGAGGACGTGGTGCGCGTGGCGGCGGCCGCCGGGGCGCTCACCATCGTGGATGCGGTCACCTCCTTCGGCGGGATACCCGTGGAGTGCGGCCGCTGGGGCGCCGACGTCACCTACAGCTGCTCGCAGAAGGGGCTCGGCGCGCCCTCCGGGATGGCGCCGATCACCTTCTCGGCGCGTGCGCTGGAGCATCGCGCGCCTTCGCGGAGTTTCTATCTCGACCTCGCGCTGCTCGAGGATTACTGGCTGCGGCGGCGCTACCACCATACGATCGCGGCGCCGCTCGTCTATGCGCTGCGCGAGACCCTGATCGCAGTCGAGGAGGAGGGGGTCGAGCGTCGCTGGCAGCGGCACGAGCATCACCACCGCGCGCTCGCCGCCGGCCTCGAGGCGCTCGGCCTGTCCCTGCTTCCGCCACCAGGCGAGCGCCTGTGGACGCTGAACGCGGTGCGCGTGCCCGACGGCATCGACGAGTCGGTGGTGCGCCGCGCGCTCCTCGAGGAGTTCAACATCGAAATCGGTGCCGGACTCGGCCCGCTCGCCGGACGCATCTGGCGCGTCGGCCTCATGGGCGCCGGTTCGACGCTCGGCAACGTCATGCTGTTCGTCGGCGCGCTCGAGCGCGTGCTGCGACGGACCGGTCATACTCCGGCCTCGGCCGGGGCCGCGGTCTCAGCCGTGGAAGCGGCCGCCTCAGCCTGATCGTTCGCATCAGCCCTGATCACCCGCGTTCGCTGGTACATCGGTTGCAATTTCGGCCCCGAGAGGAGGAGCCATGAAGTCCGTCCTGCCCGTGCTGCTGGCCGCGAGTCTCGCCGGATGCGCCACCAACCCCGCCACCGGGGAGCGCGAGCTGTCGCTGATGAGCGAGGCCCAGGAGATTCAGCTTGGGCAGGAAATGGACCCTCAGGTGCGGCGCGAGATGGGCCTCTACGACAATCCCGAGCTCCAGCGGTACGTGCAGGACGTCGGCCTGCGGCTCGCGCGCCGATCGGAACGGCCGAACCTGCCGTGGCACTTCGCCGTCGTCGACGAGCCGGCCATCAACGCGTTCGCGCTGCCCGGCGGATACATCTACTTGACGCGCGGGATCCTGCCGTTCCTCGATGACGAGGCGCAGCTCGCGGGCGTGCTCGGACATGAGATCGGGCACGTCACCGCGCGGCACTCTGCGCAGCAGTACACGAAAGCGACGTCGGCCGGCATCGGCGTCACGCTGCTCAGCATCTTCGTGCCGGAAGCCAGACCCTTCCAGGGCCTCACCGAGACCGCGCTCGGCGTGCTCTTCCTCAAGTACGGCCGGGACGACGAGCTCCAGGCGGACCGGCTCGGGGTGCGCTACGCCGCGCACGGCGGCTGGGATCCTTCGGGCGTGGCAGCCATGCTGACGACGCTGGCGCGACTCGACGAGGCGAGTGGCAGCCGGAAGGGCGTGCCGAACTGGCTTTCGACGCACCCGGCACCAGCCGATCGCGTTCAGCAGGTGCAGGCGTCAATTCAGCAGGCGGAGGCGACGCCGGTGGGCACGGCCGGAACGGTCGATCGCGGCGAGTTCCTGACGCGGATCGACGGTATCGTTTACGGCGACAGCCCCAGCGAAGGCGTCGTGCGCGGCAGTGCCTTCCTGCACCGCGATCTGCGCCTCGCGCTCACGTTCCCGGGCGGCTGGGAGATCCAAAACACCAAGACGCAGGTGCTGGCCAAGGCGCCGGAACGTGAGCAGTACATGCTGCTGCAGCTGGTGCAGAACCCCCGGGGTTCGGTCGAGCAGATCGCGCGAACGAGCATGGCGGCATCGGGCTTCCGCCAGCTGGATGGCGGCGCCACGCGCATCAACGGCCTGGACGCGTACGTCGGGACCTACCAGGGCAACGTCGAGGGCCTCGGCAACGTGGTTACGACGGTGGCGCACATCGTCCACGATCGCAGGGTGTACGTACTTGCCGGCCTCGCACCGGCGAACCAGTTCGAGGCGGTCGAGCGCGAGTTCGTGTCGAGCATCCGGTCGTTCCGCAGCCTCAGCGAACGCGAGGCGGCCGACATCCGGCCCAACCGCGTCCAGCTGTACACGGTGCGCAGCGGCGACACGTGGCAGTCCATCGCCGAACGTGCCGCCGCCGGCACCGTCAAGCCGGCGACACTCGCGATCATGAACAACTCCGACCCGTCGCGGCCGCCCCGCGCCGGCGAGCGCATCAAGATCGTCGTCGAGGGCTGACCCTTCGATTCGCCTGTCATCGTGCGCTCGCTCAGCGGGGGCCGGCGATATTCTTTCGCGCGCCCTATAATCAAGGCATGCGCAAGATCGGGCGTACGATCGGGCGCGGCATCGCCGTGGCGGCAGCGATCCTGTTCGGCTGCGCCGCCTACCTCTATCTCACCCTTCCCGACGTCCGCCCGCTGCGCACCTCGAACCCGCAGACGACCGCGTTCATCGAACTGCGCGCCCGCGAGGCGCGCGCCCGCGGCGAGCGGCCGCGTCGCGTGCAGCAGTGGATACCGTACGCGCGGATCTCCTACCACCTGAAGGACGCGGTCCGGGTGGCGGAAGACAGCATGTTCTGGCAGCACGACGGCGTCGACTACCAGCAGCTGAAGGAGTCGATGGAGGTGAACCTCGAGCGTCTCGAGTTCGCCCGCGGCGCGAGCACGATCACGCAGCAGCTCGCCAAAAACCTGTACCTGTCCCCGTCGAAGAACCCGGTCCGGAAGCTGCGCGAGCTGTTGATCGCCCGTCGCCTCGAGGCGGAGCTGACCAAGCAGCGCATCTACGAGATCTACCTGAACGTCATCGAGTGGGGCGACGGGATCTACGGCGCTGAAGCGGCGGCGCGCCGCTATTTCGGCAGAGCGGCGGCCCAGCTGACGGCCCAGGAATCGGCGCTGCTGGCCTCGGCGATCATCAACCCGCGCGTGCTCGACCCGGCGCGCCCCTCGGCGCGCCTGCGGCGTCGCCAACAGATGATCCTGCGGCGCATGGGCTGGGTCGAGCCGCCGCCCGTACTCGCGGAACCGGTGCAGGGAACCTCCCCTGACGCCCCGAAGGAGGTCCCGCCGGCCGCTATTCCGGCTGTAGGCCCCCCAACGCAGCTGCCCGGACAGGTCCTCCCGTCCTCATCCAGGCCGCCGCGGAGCCCTGGCGGCGGTGCACTGCCGTAAATCCGTCAAGCTGTAGTGTTTACCGCTGCCGCTATGCGTTCTGTTCGCCTTGACAGACAGGACTCGACTCTTTATATTTGGCACAACGTTTCAGCCTGAAATAGCTCCCCCCTGAAGCGACCGTAGGACGCAGCCGGAGGCTTGTGTCTCCGGCAGTGTGTGTCGGCATGATCAACTACACCGAGCGCATTTCGCGCCTGATGCGGGATGTTGTCCAGCGGACCCCACGGCTGTCCTTCATCGACTTGCGGGAGGTGATCGTGTTCGGCCGCTTCGGGCGGGCCGAAGCGGAAGGCGCGTACGCGACGTGCCACTGCCTCACGTTGCCGCAGAGCGAGCCGGGCTATTACTTCTGGCGCGATCGCGCGACTGGCCAGCTCACGCGCCGGTCGGAATGGTTCGTCACCAAGACGCCGGAAGTGTGGAACGGCGCCGCGCGCGTGAAGTACTTGATCTCGTTCGTGCTGCCGCGCTTCTGCGAGCAGACGCTCGAGCGATCGCGCAAGGCCGACCTCTACGACCCGTCCACGCCAAGCTGGATCGCCAAGCTCGACACCGTCTTCCACGAACTGTTCCACATCGATCCGACCGAGGCGGGGATACGCCGTGTCGAGCGCGCCGACGGGACGCACTCGATTCACTCGCACGGACCGCAGTTCTACGAGGAGGTCGCCGAGATGGTGCGAAGCTATCTTGCCTCCTGCACCGATCCCTCGCTCTACGAGTTCTTGCGCCACGATTTCCGCGACCTGGAAACGCTGCACGGCGGTATCGTCGCGACGACGTTCCGCAACTTCCCGTCGTACCCGCAACGCTACATGGAAGCGCTGTCGGCGCCCCCTTCCGATCCGGTCGTCAAGATCGAGCCGCTGAAGGTGCAGACGCAGCCGGTGGTGTACACGGCGGACGATCTCTTCCTGCGCCAGTTCACAGAAGCCACGACGCGCCGCGTGGTGCACGCGGCGCACGCGGCGTAGCCACCCTCAGATCAGGCGGCGCGCGCCAAGGAAGCGCGCTGCCCAGTAGCTCGCGCCGATCCGATCCACTCGGACGACACCTCTCATGCTGGGCGCGTGGACGAACGAGTCGCCGCCGATCGCGATGCCGACATGCGACGGCCGCACCCCCTGGGTGTCGAAGAACACGAGATCGCCCGGCTGGAGATCGTCGGGTCGGACGCGGGTTCCGGCCCTGAACAACTCGTCGACGTTGCGCGGGACCGCCACGCCGTGCTGCCCGAATACGTAGCGCACGAACCCGCTGCAATCGAATCCGCCCGGGTCATCGCCCCCGTCCCGATACGGGCTGCCGCGCAACGCGAGCGCGGTGCCGGCCAGGGCATACCCGATGCCGCCTGCAGATGCCGGCGAGGCCGGCGCAGGCGACGAGATCGGGGCGGGCGACTCGGGCGCCCTCGGCGTTTCGGGAGAGGGGTTGCGGCGGGGAAAGGGCTGCGGCGTCGCGCCGGTGGAGGCGCAGGCGGACAGGGCCGCGGCCGCGATAAGGGCGAACAACCTCATGGGGGCGTCCGATTATCGGTCACAACGCTGCCGACTGCACCCATCTCCTCCTAAGCCGCTGGAAACATGCCTGTTACGGGCATGTCGCCTTGACAGTGCACGCCCTGTCGGGCAGAATGACTCAAGTTTATGGAGCAGACCCTTCTGCTCAACGCAACGTACGAGCCCCTGAAGGTCGTCCACTGGCAGAAGGCCATCACGCTATGGTGCCAGGGGAAGGTCGAAGTGATCTCCGTGTACGATCGGGAGATCCACTCGGTCTCGTTCAGCTTGAAGCTGCCGTCGGTCATCCGGCTCCTGCGCTACATCAAGATCAAGCGCACCATCGAGTACGTGCCGTTTTCGCGCGCGAACATCTACGCGCGCGACGACCATGCCTGTCAGTACTGCGGGCAGGTCTTTCCAACTCCTGAGCTGACGTTCGACCACGTCGTGCCGGTCGCGCAGGGCGGCCGGAAGGACTGGGAGAACATCGTGACGTGCTGTGTGTCGTGCAACCGCAAGAAGGGTGGCCGCACTCCCGCGGAAGCCGGGATGCATCTGGTGAGGACGCCGCGGCGTCCCGACAGGGCGCCCGCCATCCGAATCACCGTCGGCCTCAAGAACGCGCCTGACAGCTGGCGCGACTACTTCTACTGGAACATGGAGCTGGACGACACGTAGTCGTCCACACCCTCCTCGTCCAGCCCTCCGGCCTCGTCCCGATTCGATGTCCCTGCCTCCCGTTTCCCCCCGTATCGAGTCCGTTCGTCCGCTGCGGGCGATCGAGGGCAGCCGCGTCACGATTGCGGGCGGCGGGTTCGCCGTCGATCCGCAGCTCCCGGAAGTGCGGATCGGCGGCGTCCCGGCGCGGATCGCGGCGGCCTCGTCCAGCGCCCTGGTGGCCATCGTCCCGCCGGCGCTCGACGGTGGCCGCACGCCGGTGCGCCTCGAAGGCGCCCTCGGCGAAACGGCGTACGTGGAGGTCGGCGCGCCGATTGCCACCGGCCTGCACCTCGTCGACAACCCTGCGTTCGACGCGGAGGGTCGTCTCTACGTCACCTTCAGCGGTTCGCGCGGCCAGCAGGCGCCGGTGTCGATCTACCGGGTCGGCCGCGACGGCGCGCGCTCGCCGTTCGTGTCGGGGCTTCCGAACCCGACGTCGATGGCGTTCGACCGCGAGGGCCGGCTGTACGTCTCGAGTCGCTTCGACGGCAGCGTCCATCGCGTCGATCGTGACGGCGGGGTGACGACGTTTGCTGCCGACCTCGGCGTGCCCTGTGGGATCGCATTCGGCCCGGACGGATCGCTGTACGTCGGCGACCGATCGGGATCGATCCTGAAGGTCGGCGGCGGTCGGGCAACGCTGGTCGCGAGCCTGCCTGCCAGCGTGGCCGCGTTCCACCTGGCGTTCGGTCCGGACGACTGGTTGTACGTCACGGCCCCGACGCTCGGATCGACCGACTGTGTGTATCGCGTCTCGACCCGCGGGCAGGTGGAGACGTTCTGCGACGGCTTCGGCCGGCCGCAGGGCCTGGCGTTCGACGCGAGGGGATTCCTCCACGTCGTCGACGCGCTCGCGGGGGCAGGCGGCCTGTACCGTCTCTCGATCGATCGGCCGGGCGAGCGCGAGCAGCTGATTGCGGGCGGTGCCCTCATCGGCCTGGCATTCGATCCGATTGGCGGCTTCGTAGTCGCCTCGAGCGACACCGTCTACCGCTTCGACTCGTGGAATCCGACCTCGTAACCGCAGCCGACGACGCGCAAGCCGTTTTCCATTGCGCGATGCCCGACGTGTCGATATCGTGCGGGCACCCATGACCCAGCTGTTCCGCCGCAAACCGATCTCTGAACTGCTGCCGGACAGCGAGCACTCGCTGAAGCGCGTCCTCGGCGCAGGCGATCTGATCATGCTCGCGATCGGTGCGGTGATCGGCGCGGGGATCTTCGGCGCGATCGGCACCGCGGCCGCCGGCCAGACGAGCCCCACCGGCGAAGTAGTCAGGTACGGCGCGGGCCCGGCGCTGGTGTTCTCGTTCTTCCTGCTCGGCGGCGCGTGCGCGCTGGCGGCGCTCTGTTATGCCGAGCTCGCGGCGATGATCCCGCAGGCGGGGAGTGCCTACACCTACACCTACGCGACGCTCGGCGAGCTGGTCGCGTGGATCATCGGTTGGGACCTCATCCTCGAGTACGCCGTCGGCAACGTCGCGGTGGCGATCTCGTGGGGCGATTACTTCAACACGCTGCTCCGCGGGTTCGGGATCGATCTGCCGGCATGGCTGACGACCGGCTACCGCACGGCGCTGCTCAGCTCGAACCCGGACGTGCACGCTCTTCTGCAGACCGCGCCGCGGCTCGCGGGCATTCCCCTTCTGATCAACGTGCCCGCGTTCGCCATCGTCATGGCGATCACCTGGGTGTTGCTGCGCGGCGCAAAGGAGAGCGCGCGCGCCAACAACATCATGGTGGTAATCAAGCTCGCCGCGCTCGGCCTGTTCATCGCCGTCGGCGCGACGCACCTCCACCCGGCCAACTACTCGCCGTTTGCGCCAAACGGCTTCACCGGCATCCACCAGGGGGCGGCGATCGTCTTCTTCGCCTACATCGGCTTCGACGCGATCTCCACTGCCGCCGAGGAGACTACGGACCCGCAGCGCAACCTGCCCGTCGGCATCCTGGGCGGGCTGGCGATCTGCACGCTCATCTACATCCTGGTCGGCATCGTGCTCACCGGGATGGTCCCGTACACCGACCTGGCGGTCGCCGATCCGTTGGCGCATGCGCTGCAGCGGGCCGGGTTCCAGGCGGTGGGCTGGATGGTCGCGCTCGGGGCCGCCGTGTCGATGACCGCCGTCCTGCTCGTGTTTCAGTACGGCCAGCCGCGGATCTTCTTCGCGATGGCGCGCGACGGCCTGCTGCCGCCCTGGGCCGCGCGCGTGCACCCGGTCCGCCGCATCCCCTACGCGACGACGCTCCTGACCGGTCTCGTGGTCGGCCTGGCGGCGCTCGTGGGCGACGCGGCGGAGACCTACGACCTCACCAACATCGGGACGCTGTTCGCCTTCGCCCTCGTCTGCATCGGGGTCCTCGTGCTGCGGGTGGCCGAGCCGGATCGCCCGCGTCCGTTTCGTGTCCGGTTCGTCTGGCCAGTCGCGCTGCTCGGCACGGCGGCGTGCCTGTTTATCATGATCGGCCTTCCCGCCCAGGCCTGGGTGCGTTTCGCCTGGTGGCTGGCGATCGGGCTGGCGCTCTACGTCACCTACGGGATGCGGCACTCGCGACTGCGGCAGGCTGCGTAGCCGTTTCCCCCGCCGCACGCGACTCAGCCGTTCGCGCCAGCCGCCGGTTCGCCCCCAGCGCGCGTGCTAGAATCGACCTTTTGGAACAACCGGAAAATTCCCGGCTACAGGGCATGGCACACGACTGGATTGCGGTGCGCGGGGCGCGCGTCCACAATCTCAAGAATATCGACGTCGATCTCCCGCGCGATCGGCTGGTGGTCATTACCGGACTTTCCGGCTCGGGCAAGTCGTCGCTCGCCTTCGACACGATCTACGCCGAAGGCCAGCGCCGCTACGTGGAGTCGCTCTCCTCCTACGCGCGGCAGTTCCTGGAGCAGATGGAGAAGCCCGACGTCGACCTGATCGACGGCCTGTCTCCCGCCATCGCCATCGAACAGAAGACCACGGGATCCAACCCGCGCTCGACCGTCGGGACCGTCACCGAGATTTACGACTACCTGCGGCTGCTGTTCGCCAACATCGGGGTCCCGCACTGCCACCTGTGCGGACGCGAGATCGCCTCGCAGTCGCTCGAGCGCATCGTCGACATGGTGATGCTGTCGCCGAACGAGGAGCGCGTCAACGTGCTCGCCCCGATCGTTCGCGGGCGGAAGGGGGAGTTCAGGAAGGAACTCGCGGCGCTGCGCGGCCGCGGTTTCACCCGGGTGCGGGTGGACGGCCAGCTGCGGTCGCTCGAGGAGGAGATCCGGCTCGATCGGCGGCGCAACCACACCGTGGAAGTGGTCGTGGATCGGCTGATCCTGAAGCCCGGCGTCGAGCGCCGGCTCACCGAGTCGATCGAGATCGCGCTGAACCTCGCCGACGACGTGGTGGTGGTGAACACGCTCGAGGGCGGCGACCGGCTCTTCTCCCGCCGGCTCGCCTGCACGTTCTGCGGCGTCAGCATGCCGGAGATGACGCCGCGGGCGTTCTCCTTCAACTCGCCGCACGGCGCCTGCCCGGAGTGCCAGGGGCTCGGCGCCGTCTACGATTTCGACCCCGCGCGCCTCGTGCCGGACGAATCGCTCTCGCTGCAGGACGGAGCCATCGCGCCGTGGGCGAAAGGAGACCGCCGGCTGGTGCGCGAGGCGCTCACGACCCTCAGCCGCACCTTCGGCATCGACCTGACGCTGCCGTTCCGCCGCCTCTCGCGGAAGACGCGCGAACTGCTGTTCTTCGGCGCCGGCGGCGTCTCGCGCCGGGCGGAGCAGAACGGTGGCCGGAAGAAACCCGATCGGCACACCGACCCGTTCGGTGCCGGTTTCGAGGGCCTGATTCCCAACCTGCGGCGGCGCTACGAAGAAGGCACGTGGCTCGACCAGGAGAACCTCGAGCCGTACCGCGCGCTGCGCCCGTGCCCGACCTGCGGGGGCGATCGCCTCAGGGCGCAGAGCCGCGCCGTGCGAGCGAAGGGCCGCACGATCGCCGAGTACGTCGGGCTGCCGATCTCCGAGGCGGTCCGGGTCTTCGATTCGCTGGAGCTCTCCGACCGCGAGGCGCTCATCGCGAGCCGCATCCTCCGCGAGATCCGCGACCGGCTGCACTTTCTCGACGACGTCGGGGTGGGCTACCTGACGCTCGGCCGCAGCGCGGCGACGCTGTCGGGCGGTGAAGGGCAGCGCATCCGGCTCGCCACGCAGATCGGGTCCAACCTGACGGGCGTGCTGTACGTGCTCGACGAGCCGTCGATCGGGCTGCACCAGCGCGACAACCGCGCCCTGCTGTCCACGCTGGCACGGCTGCGCGACCTCGGGAACACGGTCGTGGTCGTCGAACACGACGAGGAGACGATCCGGACCGCGGACTACGTCGTCGATCTCGGGCCGGGCGCCGGCGAGCACGGCGGCCACGTCATCTTCCAGGGGTCGCCCTCCGAGCTGGTGAAGAACGGCACGGGCTCGCTGACCGGGGCCTTCCTGCGCGGCGACCGGTCGATCGAGACGCCCGGCACGCGCCGCGCGCCGACGCGCGGCGACATCGTGATCAAGGGGGCGCGGGCGAACAACCTGAAGGACATCGACGTCGCGATTCCGCTGGGCGTCCTGACCACGGTCACGGGCCTCAGCGGGTCGGGGAAATCGACGCTGGTGAACGAAATCCTCTACCGCGCGCTCGCGCGCCTGCTGTACCGAGCCGCCGACGAGCCGGGCGCGCACACCGCCATCGAGGGAATCGAGCTCATCGACAAGGTCATCCAGATCGACCAGTCGCCGATCGGCCGCACGCCCCGCTCCAACCCGGCCACCTACACCGGGCTCTTCACGTTCATCCGGGAACTGTTCGCCATGCTGCCGGAGGCGAAACAGCGCGGCTTCCGCCCCGGGCGCTTCTCGTTCAACGTCAAGGGCGGCCGCTGCGAGGCGTGCCAGGGTGACGGTGTCATCGCCATCGAGATGCACTTCCTGCCGAACGTCTACGTGACCTGCGAGCAGTGCAAGGGCCGGCGGTACAACCGCGAGACGCTCGAGATCAAGTACCGCGGGAAGTCCATCGCCGACGTGCTCGACCTCACCGTCGACCAGGCGCTGCCGCTGTTGGAGAACTTCCCGCCCATCGCCACCAAGCTGCGGACGTTGCAGGACGTCGGCCTGGGCTACATCGAGCTCGGGCAGTCGGCCACGACGCTGAGCGGCGGGGAGGCGCAGCGCGTCAAGCTGTCGCGCGAGCTGTCCCGCCGCGGCACCGGCCGGACCCTGTACATCCTCGACGAGCCCACGACCGGGCTGCACTTCGAGGACACCCACAAGCTGCTCGACGTGCTCGACAAGCTCGTCGACCAGGGCAACACCGTCGTGGTGATCGAGCACAACCTCGACGTCATCAAGTCCGCCGACCACGTGATCGACCTCGGGCCCGAGGGGGGCGAGGCGGGCGGCCGAATCGTGGCGCAGGGCACTCCCGAAAAGGTGGCGAGGAGCCGAGAATCCTTCACGGGGCGGTTCCTGGCCGACATCCTGCGGCCGCCGCCCATCAAGGCGGCGTCCTGACATGAGCGAGCGTCCGCTGCGACAACGGCGCTGTGGCAGAATCGCCACATGGCAGGACCCTCGCCTTGTGGCTCCATGGCCACACGGGGTGGCTCCTGGGCCCGCCGCCAGTGTCTGTTCGGTGCCTCAACTCTTCTTCGTTAAGGCACTTAGCGGCGAGGAGCACTGTCCCGTCCAGGTGGCAACCGCTTTGCTGAGCAAGGCAGAGCTCATCCCACTGCGATCAGAGAGGTCATGAACGCGCAGCGTACCCTTCGCCGCCCCGTGTCATGTAGGGGAATCGGCCTTCATTCCGGCAACAAGGTCACGCTCTCACTGAAGCCCGCTCCGGTGGATTACGGGATTCGTTTTCACAGGACCGATCTCGACGGCCTGGAGATTCCCGCGACGATCACCCATCTCGGCGGTATTCAGTACCAAACCGGCCTGACGCGCGAGGCCGTCTCCGTTGAGACGGTCGAGCACCTGCTGGCTGCGCTCACCGCGCTCGGCATCGACAACGTCGTCGTCGAGCTGGATCACCCGGAAGTCCCCATCATGGACGGGAGCTCGGCGCCGTTTGTGTACCTGATCAATGAGGCGGGGGTGAAGCGCCTGCCGGCTCCGCGGCGCTACCTGAAGGTGCTGCGCCCGATCTCGCTCACGCAGGGCGACAAGCGGATCGCGCTGTACCCGTCGGATCACTTCAAGGTCACCTACAGCATCAGCTTCGATCACCCGCTCCTGCGGCACCAGTCGCGAACGATGCGGATAACCGAGGAGAGCTTCGTCGAGCAGATCGCGCCGGCGCGGACCTTCGGATTCCTCAAGGAAGTCGAGATGCTGCGGCAGCGTGGCCTGGCGCTGGGCGGCT
This sequence comes from Vicinamibacterales bacterium, assembly GCA_048594975.1. GTDB lineage: Bacteria > Acidobacteriota > Vicinamibacteria > Vicinamibacterales > 2-12-FULL-66-21 > JBMDXB01. The sequence continues at coordinate 22,490 of JBMDXQ010000005.1, forward strand.
CGCTGGACAACGCGATCGTCCTCGGCGAGACGGGTGTGCTGAACAACGCGCTGCGCTTCGAGGACGAGTTCGTCCGCCACAAGATCCTCGACGTCATCGGCGACCTGTCGCTCGTGGGCCACCCCGTGGTCGGCCATCTGGTCGCGCACCGCGGCGGGCACGCGCTGCACACCGCGTTTGCCGCGAAGATCCTCGAGGAGCAGGACGCCTGGCGGCTGGTCGAAGCTCCGGCAGACGCGATGATTCCTGCGGCGGCGACGCTGCCGGCGAAGGCGGCGGCGCGGCTGGCGAACTGATTCGTTTTCCTGCGGAACAGCAGGCCCACTCGGATGGGTGGGCCTGCTGTTTGTACGCGCAGGTTCTGCGGCGGAGGCGTCGACCGCCGGTCGTCCGGCTGAAGCGGAGCGTCCAGAGATCTTCCGGCCAACGCCGGAAGGCACGAGAGAATCAAATGACCGGAAGCGCCGAGCGAACGCCGCGCTCCGGCCGGGCCCGCTAAATCACCACCAAGGGCGTGAGGGTGACCGGCGAGCCGTGCGACTCGAACCAGTCAATCCCCTCGCACACCAGGTCGAACTTCAGGGCATATCGTCCCGGAGCCGAGGGCGCGGTGAGGGTGATCGGCACGTCGACCGCGGCCCCGGGCTGCAGGTCGTGCGGCAGCCAGGCGCGCTCGTAGTCGCGGTTGATCACGGCGCCCTGGCGGGTGCACAGCTGCGCGCCGAGCCGGATGAGACGCCGGCCGTGCGGCGTGCGCGCCGGGAACGGCCGCTTCGAGTCGTTGCGGACGGTGGTCCTCAACGTTACCGGGCGGCCGCGGCGCGCGAGGACGGGGAGGCGCGGCAGCGGATTCCTGACCGCGATGGCGGCGCGGGGCGTCGCGCCGGGGATGGCGTTGCCGAGCCCGGTGCGGTCCCAGACCTCGTGCGCGATCCGTTCGTAGTCGGCGGTCCCTGGCACGAACCGGCGCGAGAACATGTCCTCGGGATGGTCGGTCAGCTCCCAGCAGAGGCGATCGACGCCGACCTCGGCAGCGATTTGCCGGGCGAGGTCCATTTCCTCGTCACTGTCGTTGTGGACGAAGAGGATGTACCGCCAGTTCAGGAACGGCACGTCGCGGCCGCCGGCGCGCTTCTCGTCGGCGGCGGCGCGCATGTGGGCGAGGGCCTTCGACAGGTCGCCGCGCTGCCGGTACCTGGCGTAGCTTTCCTGGGTGGCGCCGTCGACCGAGAAGGTCACCTCGTCTATCCCCGAGCGCACCAGCCGGCGGACCTGCTCCTCGTTGAACGCCAGCCCGTTCGTGCTCGTGTACAGATAGACGTTGGGGAAGCGCGACTTGATGTACTCGCACATCTCGATGGCGCGCTTGTGGAGGAACGCTTCGCCGTAGTTGAAGAACTCGATGCGCTCGAGCGCTGGGCCGGCCTCGTCCACCACGCGCCGGAACAGCTCGAAATCGAGCATGCCGGCTTGGCGCGTCCGGGTGATGCCGGTCTCGGGCGCGCAGCAGGCCTGGGCGCACGAGATGTTGCAGGCCGCCGTGCACTCGATGTAGAGCCGCGAGGGCAGCGGCCGCACGTTCAGGTCGCGCTGCGGCGGCGCCTCGCCTTTCGTCAGCGGCAGCTTCAGCGCGCAGGTGCCGCAGAACGAGGAGCCGCCGGCATTGAGATCCCGCCGCAGCGCCGAGATGCGGTCGCCGGTCCAGATCGCGGCGACGCTCTGCGTCCGCGCGTCGCCGAGCGGGCGGTGACCGTACGGGTCGGCGCAGCCGCAGACGATGCGCCCGTCGCAGAGCATCACCAGCGTCTCCCAGGGCCAGGAGCAGGCGAAGCGGGTCGCGAGGTAGTTGAGCGACACAGCGATTGTCGAGTGTGGATTGCCGACTGGGGATGGGGTGGTTGATTGCTGATTCGCGGTTGAGGATCGACGTCTCTGGTCGAATCAGCAATCCTCAGTCAGCAATCAGCAATGCAGCCCGCAATCCACAATCGTCAATCCACGATGTTACTACTTCTTCGTGAGCTTCCTCATGTACGCCCCGAGCCGCTCGTTCTCGTACGACACGAAGTTGAGAAACAGGCTCTCGGACAGGTACTTCTGCCGCTCTTCGTCGGTCATCTGCTCGATGACGTTCTGGATCTCGCGGATGGTGTCCTCGAAGGAGCGATCCAGCTCCTTCTTCGCCGTGAGCTCGTGGTAGAGCGTCTCGAGAATGGTCAGCAGGTCGCCGTCGAGCGGCACCTCGGCGCCGGTCGTCGTCTTGATCGTGCGCATGTGCGGCTACGCTCCGAAGCTTTTGACGGCGCTCGGTTCGTCGGGGTGCACCTCGATGAAGTTCTGTGCGCCGGTCATCGTCAGCATGGTCTCGACGCGCTTCTGCACGCCGGCGAGCTTGAGGGCGCCGCCGGCGGCGGCGGCCTGCCGGTAGAGATCCATCAGGCAGCCGATGGTGGCGCTGTCGACGTACCCGACCGAGGAGAGGTCGACCACCACCTTGCGCTCGCCGGCGGCGATCAGTTGCGTTACTGCGGAGGAGAACTCCGACAGCAGCGGGTACATCAGCCGGGACTCACCGACGCGGACGATCGCGACGCCGTTGGCGTGTTCGGTTGAGAGATTCATTCGGCCACTCCCGATCGCCGGCCCGCGCGCGCGTGCGGCGCTGGGCCGGCTGTTTGTCCTGGAGGCGCTTCAGCTGCCGCGCCAGCTCGAGCCTCCCCCGGTTGATGCGCGACTTCACGGTGCCTTCCGGCAGGTTCAGCCGGTCGGCGATCTCCTGGTACGACAGTTCCTGCAGGTCGCGCAGCACCACCGCGGTGCGCAGCGTCGCGGGCAGCGCCTCCAGCGCCTGCCGCAGCATCGCCCGCAGGTCCTGGTGCTCGGCGACGGCGTACGGGCCGCGCTCGCGCGACGCCGGCTGCAGATCGCTGGCGTCGATTTCCCGGGCGATCGTCTGCCGCTCCTTGCGCACGCTGCGGTAATGATCGATGCACAGATTACGGCTGATACTGACGATCCAGGTCTGGAAGTTGGCCCGCCGGTCGAACGTGGCGAGCGCCTTGAAGATCTTCAGGAAGATGTCCTGCGTGAGATCTTCCGCCTCGTCGTGCTTGCCGACGAACTTGTAGGCGACGTTGAAGACCTTGCGCCAGTTCTGCCGGACGACCGCTTCCCACGCGAGTTGATCGCCGCTGAGACACTTCTCGATGAGGCTGTCGGGTGTCGCCGGCTGCGCGGCGGAAAAATCAACGGACATGCGTCATCTGGGTCGTCACACAGGGCGGGAACAGCGGGAATGATATCAAACCGCGTGCCAGCCTGACAAAGGGTCGCACGCGTGCGGTACAATCCTCCGCGACCGTGCCAGGCTTCTCTTCCACCGATGGTGCCCTTCACTGCGACGGCATCCCGCTCTCGCAGATCGCGGCCGCGGAAGGGACGCCGCTCTACGTCTACAGCGCCGCCACCGTCGTCGAGCGCTACCGCGCAATCGACGAGGCCTTCGCCGGCTACCCACATGCGCTGCACTACGCGCTGAAGGCGAACTCGACGCTCGCCCTCGTGCGCCTGCTGCGCGCGCTGGGCAGCGCAGCCGATGCCAACTCCGGCGGCGAGATCGACGTTGCGCTGCGCGCCGGCTTCATCCCGCCGCAGATCGTCTTCACCGGCGTCGGCAAGACCGGCGCCGAGCTGGCCTACGCAATCGATCTCGGCGTCAGGAGCATCAACGCGGAGTCGGCCGGCGAGCTGGAGCGGATCGACGCGCTCGCGCGCGAGCGGCAGACGCGCGCGCGGGTCGCGCTCCGCGTCAACCCCGACATCGACGCGCGCAGCCATCCGCACATCTCGACCGGGCTGAGCCTCAACAAGTTCGGCGTGGCGCTCGCCGACGCGCGCGCGCTGTGCCGCGCGATGCGCGACCGCGAGGGGCTCGAGATCGCGGGGCTGCACAGCCACGTCGGTTCGCAGATCACCGAGCTGGCGCCACTGCGCCGCGCCGCCGAGGCGCTCGCCGTCCTGGCGCGGGAGTTGCGCGACGACGGCGTCGCCATCGATCATCTCGACATCGGCGGCGGCCTCGGCGTGTCGTACGACGGCAGCCCCGCGCCCTCGGCACGCGACTACGCCGACGCCGTCCTGCCCGCCGTCCGCGAGTCGGGCCTGGCGCTCGTGCTCGAACCGGGCCGCCACATCATCGCCCCCGCCGGCGCGCTGCTGTCGAGGGTGGTGGACGTCAAGGACCGGCCGAGCGGCAGGGTCTTCGTCATTGTCGATGCCGGCATGACCGAGCTGCTGCGGCCGATGCTCTACGGCGCGTTCCACCGCATCGTCCCGGTCGAACCGTCCAGTTCGGCGGAGGTGGTCTGCGACGTCGTCGGGCCGCTGTGCGAGTCGAGCGACACGCTGGGCGCGGATCGGCACCTGCCGCGCCCGCGCCCCGGGGATCTGATGGCCATCCTCGACGCCGGCGCCTACGGCGCGGTGATGGCATCGAACTACAACCGCCGGACCATGCCGGCGGAAGTGCTGGTCGAGAACGGCCGGTGGCGGGTGATCCGGCGCCGTCAGACCATCGACGACCTGCTGGCGCTCGAGTGCTGATGGCCGGCCTGCTCGTCGCCTTCGAAGGGCTCGACCAGAGTGGAAAGCAGACTCAGGCGGAGCGGCTGCGCGATCATGTGATCGCCGGCGGCCGCGAGTGCCGGTTGCTGTCGTTCCCCGATTACGACACACCCATCGGCCAGGAGCTGGGGCGCGCGCTGCGAGGCGAGCACGGGTACGGCGCCGACGTCATGCAGCTCCTGTACGTGGCAAACCGCTACGAGAAGCGCCCGCTGATCGAGCAGTGGTTGCGGGACGGCGTGGTGGTGCTGTCGGACCGCTACATCTCTTCGAGCATCGCGTACGGCGAAGCGCAGGGACTCGACCCGAGGTGGCTCAGTGAGATCCAGCGGTATCTGCCGCCGCCCGACCTGACGATCCTCCTCGACATCGCGCCAGGGACGGCGGCGGCGCGCAAGGCGGCAGGCCGCGACCGCTACGAGCGCGACCTGGCGCTGCTCGCGCGCGTGCGCGAGAGCTACGCGCGCCAGGCGAAAATGCCCGCCTGGGTGAAGCTGGACGGCGAGCGACCCAGAGAGGCGGTCGCCGCCGACGTCATTCGCGCCGTCGCGATACGGCTCGAGCCGCGGTGAGCGCCCGCACCTCGCGCGCGCCCGCGGCGAGCAGCACCCGCGCGCATGCCTCCAGCGTCGCACCAGTCGTGGTCACGTCGTCGACCAGGAGCACGCAGCGGGCCGCGACGCGGAGCCGGCGCCGCAGCGCGAACGCGTCGCGAACGTTGGCGTGACGGCGTGAGGCGGGAAGGTCCGTCTGCGACGGAGTCGCGCGCGTCCGCCGCAGCGCGTCGTGGACGGGCACGCCGAGGCGGCACGCCAGGTCGGCGGCCTGGTTGAATCCGCGCTGCCGCAGCCGGGAGCGGTGCAGCGGCACGGGCACCGCATAATCGACCCCCTCCAGCACCTCGGCTCCCCGCTGCCGCATCAAGACCGCCAGGGGAGCAGCGAGCGACCGCCGGCCGTCGTACTTGAAGGCGTGGACGATGGCGCGCAGCGCCCCCTCGTATGCGCCGATCGAGTGCGCCCTGGCGATCGCAGGAGGGCGCCGCCGGCAGCGCGCGCAGCGGCGCAGGTCCACGCTGACGGCGCGCCAGGACGGGAGCGGCTCAGCGCACCGGTCGCAGCACGGCGGCGGCAACGGCACCACACGTTGCCAGCAGGCGCTGCACACCGGGCCGCGCGTGGGCGCGTCGAGCGGCCGATCGCAGGAGGCGCACAGCGGCGAGAGCAGGACCGCGAGCAGCGCGTCGGCGCCGGCGCGCACGATCTCACCTGAGCCCATAGCGCCGCCGTTTTTCCCAGAGCGCCTTCCGGCTGATGCCGAGGATGCGCGCCGCCGCGCTCTGGTTGTCCCGAACCTGCCGGAGCACGAGCTCGATGTAGCGACGCTCGACCTCCTCGAGCGTCGGCCGATCCGATGGGCCAGCATCGAAGAGGTGCGCCGTGTCCTCGAACACCTCGAGCGGAATCTCGGAGGTGCCGATCTCCTCGCGGCCGGCATCGAGCGACAGCACCGCCAGTTCGACGACGTGCTTCAGCTCGCGGACATTCCCGGGCCAGCCGTAGCGTTGCAGCACCGCCGCGGCCGCAGCCGTCAGGCGCGGAGCGACGCGTCCCTGCCGCGCCGCCGCCTCGCGCAGGAACAGGTGGGCGAGCGGCAGGACATCGGCCGGGCGATCGCGAAGCGGCGGCACCTTCAGCGGCAGGACGCGCAGGCGGTGGTACAGGTCCTCGCGAAACGCGCCATCCGTCACGGCGCGTTCGAGGTTCGCTTCCGCCGAGGCGACGACGCGCGCGTGCACGGGATAGGTCGTGGTTCCCCCGAGGCGCTCGCCGCGCTTGTCCTCGACCAGGCGGAGCAGCTTGGCCTGTGCCTCGGGCGGCAGCTCGCCGACGCTGTCCAGGTACACCGTGCCGTGGCCGGCGACCTCGAACCGGCCGGGACGCGCGATTGACGCGTCGGTGAACGCGCCGCGCTCGTGGCCGAACAGTTCGGACTCGACGAGGCTCGGGGTCAGGCTGGGGCAGTCGATCTTGACGAACGGGTGGGGCCGGCGCGGACCGACGGCGTGGAGGGCGAGCGCGACGGCGTCCTTGCCGACACCGGTTTCGCCGGTGATGAGCACGTTCGCGTCGGCGACGGCGAAGCGTCTGACCTGGTCGAGCAGTTCACGCATCGGCTCGCTTACGGCGACGAGGCCGGCGAGCCTTCTCACGGCCTGGCGGTGCTGGCCGGTGGCTCGCCGCCGACCTCCATCCGCTCGGCGCCGCCCCAGAGCCGTTCGAGAGAATAGAACGCGCGGGTCTGCGGCGTGAACACGTGGACGATGAAGGAGAAGAAGTCCATCAGCACCCACTCGGCTCGATCGTAGCCTTCGACGTGCGCCGGCCGCACCTTCGCGGCGCGGAGCGATTCCTCCACCGCGTCGGCGATCGCCTTGACCTGCCGCTGGGTGTTGCCGGAGCAGAGGACGAAGAAGTCGGTGAACGCGGGGGTCTGGCGCAGGTCGAGGACGACGACGTCGCTCGCCTTCTTGTCGAGCGCCGCCCGCACCGCCCTGGCGACGTCCCCGGTCAGCCGTGTCCTGCTCCCCGCGGCTGCTCGCCGCTTCTCGGCTCCGGCCATGGGAGAATCACATCTCCTGTGCTGTGAGGGCACGACCGGCGCGGCGATCTGCGGCCGGACCTCGCGCATCGTGTCCCGCTGGAACAACGGAAGCGCCCGCGCGCTCTACTCGCGCAGGCGGCGATACAACCGGTGCTGCACGATGTGTGCCTCGACGGCGGGCGGCACCAGCCCGTCGAGCGGCTCGCCGCTCGCGACACGCCTCCTGATCTCCGTCGACGATACGTCAGGCGTGCGCGCGTGGACGAGAAAAATCGCGGTTTGCCCCGCGACCGCCGGGCCCGCGCCGCGGGTCATCCTTCCCGCAAGCGCCGGCAGCCGCGACACGATCGACTCCAGCGGAGAGCCCGGCCGTGCGATGACCACGAAGTGCGCGAGGTCCAGCACCTCCGGGTAGCGGCGCCACGTCTCGATTTCTGCAAAGGCGTCTGCGCCGGTGATGAAGAAAATCTGCGATGTCTGGAGCCCGTGGTCGTGTAGTCGTGTCAGAGTATCCGCCGTGAACGATGGGCGGGGGTCGGCGATCTCCAGGTCGTTCACCGCTAGGCCGTCGATGCCGTTGACCGCTAGCGCCGCCATGGCGAAGCGGTGGTACGCCGACGCGGACGGCTGCTGTGGACGGTGCGGCGGCACGCGCGCGGGGAGGATCTCCACGCGATCGAGGGAGAGCGCGGCGCGCGCGGCGCGCGCCGCCTCGAGGTGGCCCAGGTGGATGGGATCGAGCGTGCCGCCGAGAATTCCGATTCGCGGTGCAGGACTCATTCAGGATCGCGGCGCGACGGCGGCATCGGGATCGCGGCGCCGCGGCGCTCTCGCGCCGCCGCCAGCTCGCGCCAGACGGCCTCGAGCAACGGTTCCACCCCCTCACCCGTCACGGCCGACACAGGGTAGAGCGGAACCGCGGCGCGCTGCAAATGGCGGCGCAGCCGCGCCAGCCGATTGGCATCGTCGAGCGCGTCGATTTTCGTCGCGGCCGCCACCACCGGCTTGTCGACCAGCCGCTCGCCGGCGGCGTCTCGTCCCGGGAACAGCCCCAGCTCGCGCGTGATGATTTCGAAATCCGACACCGGGTCGCGGCCGCTCGCCGACGACACGTCGATCAGGTGGACGAGCACCTTCGTGCGTTCGAGGTGCCGCAGGAAGCGGTGGCCGAGCCCCTGGCCGGCATGCGCGCCTTCGATGAGGCCGGGCACGTCGGCGACGACGAACGACCGGTCGCCCGGCAGCCCGACGACGCCGAGGTTCGGTTCGAGCGTGGTGAACGGGTAGTCGGCGATCTTCGGGCGCGCCGCCGAGATGCGCGAGATGAGCGTCGACTTGCCGGAGTTGGGAAACCCCACCAGCCCCACGTCGGCCAGCAACGTCAGCTGAAGCCGCAGATCCTTCTCCTCGCCGGGGAGTCCGGGCTGCGTCTTGCGCGGCGCGCGGTTCGTGGAGGTCGCGTACGTGGCGTTGCCGTGTCCGCCGAGGCCGCCCTTTGCCACGAGCACGCGCTGCCCGTCCTCCGCGAGGTCGGCGAGCTGCACCAGCTCTCCGTCGCGCCGCTCGAAGACGATCGTGCCGACGGGGACCGTCAGCTCGATGTCGGCACCCGAGCGCCCGGTGCGGTTCGCGCCCTCGCCGTGGCCGCCGCGTCCGGCTGCGAACGTCTTCTGGTAGCGGTAGTTGAGAAGGGTGTTGAGGTTGGGGTCGGCAACGAGGAAGACCGACCCGCCAGGTCCGCCGTCGCCGCCGTTGGGACCGCCGCGCGGCACGAACTTCTCGCGCCGGAAGCTCAGCGCGCCCCGGCCGCCGTGGCCCGCAGCCACGTGGATGTCGACTTCGTCGACCAGCATTGTGCGTGACGTTAGTCAGTCGACAGTCGAGAGTCGAAGGTCAGAGTCAGAGTCGGAGTCGGAGTCAGCGTCAGAGTCTCTAGTCGTGGTCGACACGGTCGCCGGTCGAGGGCGTCGTTTCTCGCAGTCGTCGTTTCCCGCAGTCGCCATTCCCCGCAGTCGCGTTCCCGACGGCTCAGCGAATTTCCACTCGCGTCTCCGACTCGCGACTCTGGCTGTGACTCTGACTTTGCCTATCGACTGTCGACTGCCGACTCAATCAAGCGGCAGGACGGAGATGACCCGGCCGCGGGCGCCGTGATCGGTGAAGCGGACGCGGCCGTCGACCTTCGCGTACAGCGTGTCGTCCTTGCCGAGGCCGACGTTCAGCCCGGGGCGGAACCGGCGGCCGCGCTGCCGTACCAGGATCGAACCGCCGGTGACGATGTTGCCGTCGAACCGCTTCACGCCGAGCCGCTGCGAGTTGCTGTCGCGGCCGTTGCGCGAGCTTCCCTGACCTTTCTTGTGTGCCATGTGACTTCGCTGCCCGCCGGGCCCGCGCTCCTACACCTTGATGTCCGTGATGCGCACGCGCGTGAACGTGGCGCGGTGGCCCCTGGTTCGCCGCATGCCCTTGCGGCGCTTCTTCTTGAACACGCGAATCTTCGGGCCGCGCGCTTCGCCCTCGACGACGCCCGTCACCGTGGCGTTGGCGACGAACGGTGCCCCGGCGAGGATCTCGCCCCCGTCCTTCTCGATGAAGAGGACCCGATCGATCGACACGTCCCCCCCCGGCTGCGCGTCGAACCTGTCGACGGTGATGACCGAGCCGGGTGAAACCTTCACCTGGCGGCCGCCGCTCTGGATGATCGCGTACACCTTCCTGCCTCCGCGCCCCTACAGAGGGTCCAAAACAGCCCTCTGACAAAGCATCAAGAGTAACATGGGGCTCGCGCCGTGTAAACGGCGAGGGGCGGCCGATCGGCACCCCTCAGCGCAGCAGGACGCGGGTGCCGCGAATCTTCTGCGTGCTCAGCGCGCCGAGGAAGCTGGGCACGAGCCGGTCCATCAACTCGAAGTACGACGACAGCGCCGGTGTGTTCTGCCGCGCCTCGTAGAGGATCTCCTCGCGGAAGGTCTCGGAGTGAATCGTCGCACCCGTCCGGCCGTCGATGAAAATGAACTTCGGGCTGAGGATGAAGCCCTTCCGCTCCATCCAGATCCGCCGCGGCTGCGTCGTCCGGCGGCCGAGATTGTCCCACCCCTCCTCGTTGCGCGTGACGTATCCGGAGGTCTGCTGTGGCGTGAAGAGCACCGTGCCGGTGACGATGAGCGGGTTCTGGTATTCCTCGCCGAGCTTCTTCCAGAAGGCGACGTCGGCGAAGATCGACTGGTACTTCTCGAGGTCCTTCTCCGAACGGATGCGCGGCGGTTCCTGCTGTGACGACGGCGGCTGCGCTTCCTGCGCCTGCGCCGCGCCCTGCTGGCCGTTCGGCGTGCCGAGGACCGGCACGGGGAGGATGTCGCCGGCGTTGCTGCGCGACTGCGTCTGGCCCGCCGCGATCTCAGCGAGCGGCAGCACCTCGGCTTCGATCACGCGCAGGCCCGACTTGTTACGCAGCTGGCTGCGGAGCAGCCGGACCGTCTCGAGGTTGGCATCGACGTCCTCGGTGCCGCCGGTGATGAAGCCGACGACGAGGATGCGCTGGAACGCGGACACGTCCAGCTTCGGCTGGATCGGGGTCTCGATCGGGATCTCGTAGAAGTTCGTGCAGGCGCCGGCCCCACCGAGCAGCACGAGGCTAACGATTGCTGCGGCGCTTCGTGCGGTCATTGATTTCTTTGAACAGATCGAAGTTCTGCCGGATGTACAGGTTCTTCGGGTCGAGTTCGAGCGCGCGCTCGTAAGCTTTCTGCGCCTCCTCGAACCGGCCCTCCTGCTCGTAGCCGATGGCGAGATTGTTCCAGGCCGACCCGTACGTGGGATCGATCTTGACCGCCTTGTCCCAGTGGTACGTCGCTTCCTTCCACAACCCGTTCTGCGCGACGCGAATGCCGAACTCGACCTGGGACTTGGCTTCGGACCGCGCATCCTCGGCGTACGCAGGCGATGAAAGAACCGCCAGCGCCGCAACCAGTGGCAGTACCGGGAGTCTCATGGGGGACCTTCGGGTTCACTATAGTCACCGTCGCCCGGCCTCGCAAGGGCTTTCGGGAGCGTCCGGGCATCGGCTGCATTGCCACACCCCAGCAATGGACGTACCAGGGCCGGGCCGCGGATTTCCCGGCGAGCCATTCGGGCTGCCGGTTGCCGGGAGGACGCCCGGATCCTATAATGACGACAGAGGGGTCGGGCCGTTTGCTGCGCTGCAGCCACCGGTCCGGCCCCTTCGGGCTTTACCTTTCGCCGGCCTGACGGACAGCGCGGGTCACGAGCATGGACCTCCAGACTGCCGTCAGCGTCTCGCTGCTCCCCGCACACAAGGCCCGCTCCGCGGCGACGTTCAAGGAAATCCGCGAGTCCGCCCGGAGCGCTCCGCTCGAGGCGGTCCTCGAGGCTCTCGGGTTCGGCGCGGGCACGCTGCCAGTGGCGGCCCAGGCGCGACGCGACGCCGAAAACGTTCTGCAGGCCGCGAGCGCGCTCGGAATCGGGGTGCTGCCGTGGTTCGACGAGCGGTACCCGGCCCTGCTCGGGTGCACGGCGGACCCACCGCCGGTGTTGTGGTTTCGCGGGGACGCGAGCGTGCTCCAGCGCCGGGGCGTGGCGATTGTCGGCTCGCGTGCGGCGACGCCGTATGCCCTGGAGGTGGCGGCTCGACTGGCCGGCGAACTGGCGGAGCGTGGCGTGGTGGTGACGAGCGGTCTCGCGCGCGGCGTCGACTCGGCTGCCCACCGGGGCTGCCTCGACGCAGGGGGCGCGACCGCCGCGGTGCTTGGCTCGGGCCTCGATCGCGTCTATCCGGCCGAGCACGCACCGCTGGCCGAGCGCATCGGCCGGCAGGGCGTCGTCGTCAGCGAGCTGGGGCCTGGCGCGCCCCCGCTGCCGGAACATTTTCCGCTGCGGAACCGGATCATCAGCGGTCTGTCGCTCGGCGTCGTAGTGGTCGAGGCCTCGGAGAAGAGCGGGTCGTTGATCACGGCGCGGTGCGCGCTCGAGCAGGGGCGCGACGTCCTGGCCGTCCCGGGCAGCGTGCTGTCGGGGCGTAACCGCGGCTCGCATGCGCTGCTGAAGGACGGAGCAAAGGTGGTCGAGACAGCGGACGATATTCTCGAGGAGCTGGGCTGGCCGGAGGCGACGTGCGACCGTCGCCAGGCCCGTAAACCGCTGACCTCAGACCCGTTGCTGGCCCGCATGCAGGCCGGCGAGGCGTACAGCCTCGAGGAACTCGTGGAATCCACCGGTCTCGCGCCGGTGCGACTGCTCACGCGACTGACCGAGCTCGAGCTGCTGGGACAGGTCGCTCCCGCCGGTGGCGGGCGGTTCGTGCGGCGCGGCTGAGGGCACGGAATACGTCAGTGTTTACGTTTCTGGTAACGTAGGTTCGAGGTTATGGCAAAGGCACTCGTCGTGGTGGAGTCGCCGGCGAAGGCGAAGACCATCAACAAGTACCTCGGCAGGAACTACAAGGTGGTCGCCTCGATGGGACACGTCCGCGACCTGCCGAAGAGCAAGCTCGGGGTCGACATCGACGACGGGTTCGAGCCCTCCTACGAGGTCATCGCGAGCCGGAAGAAGGTCCTCAGGGAGCTGAAGGACGCGGCGAAGGCGGCCGACGAGATTTTCGTCGCGACCGACCCGGACCGCGAAGGCGAAGCCATCGGCTGGCACCTCGCGGAGGAGCTCGGCGGTGCGAACCGCAAGAAGATCCGTCGGCTGATGTTCAACGAGATCACGAAGAAGGGTGTGCTCTCCGCGCTCGAGCACCCCACCACGATTAACAAGCAGATGGTCGACGCGCAGCAGGCTCGCCGCGTGCTCGACCGGCTGGTCGGCTACAAGATCAGCCCCCTGCTCTGGGACAAGGTCCGGCGCGGCTTGAGCGCCGGGCGCGTGCAGTCGGTGGCGCTGAAGCTGGTGTGCGACCGCGAGCGCGAAATCGAGCAGTTCGTGCCCGAGGAGTACTGGAACATCACGGCGCGCCTGCTCGGTCCGGTGCCGCCGGAGTTCGAGGCGCGGCTGCTCAAGCGCGGCGGGACGACCGTCAAGGTGGCGAACCAGTCCGAGGCGGATGCGATCCTCGCGGACCTGCGTTCGGCGACGTGGACGGTCGCCTCCGTGACGACGAAGGAGCGCCGGAAGAGCGCCGTCCCCCCGTTCATCACCAGCAAGCTGCAGCAGGCCTCGCGCTTCCCCGTGAAGAAGACGATGCTGGTTGCCCAGCAGCTCTACGAGGGCATCGATCTGCCGGGCGAAGGCGCCGTCGGCCTGATCACCTACATGCGCACCGATTCGACGCGCGTCGCCGATCAGGCGCTCGGCGAGGTGCGCGAGTTCATCGGGCGGACGTTCGGAGCGGAGTACGTCCCCGAAAGGCCGATCGTCTATCGGACCAAGGCGGATGCGCAGGACGCGCACGAAGCCATCCGGCCGACGTCCATGCAGTGGGATCCGGAGACGGTGAGGCCGCACCTGACGCCGGACCAGTACTACATTTACCGGTTGATCTGGAACCGCTTCGTGGCGTCGCAGATGCCGCCGGCGACCTTCGACGACACCACCGTGGACATTGCCGCCAGCCCGGCCACCGGTTCGGGCGACGAGTACGTGTTCCGCGTCAAGGGGTCGGTGCCGAAGTTCGCGGGGTGGATGGCCGTCTACAACCGGGAGCTCGCGGCCGACGCCCGCGCGGACGGGCCGGGGCCGGACGCGGCCAGCGCCGAAGACGACGATGCCGCCGGCGTGCTGCCGGCGCTGGCCGAGGGCGATCGGCTCGCGCTGAAGGAACTGAAGCCGGAACAAAAGTTCACGCAGCCCCCGCCGCGCTACAGCGAAGCGACGCTGGTGAAAGCGCTCGAGGAGAACGGCATCGGCCGGCCGAGCACCTACGCGTCGATCATCAGCGTCATCCAGGCGCGCGAGTACGTGCAGAAGATCGAGGGCCGGTTCAAGCCGACCATCCTCGGCCGGGTCCTGGTCGAGCCGCGGAACTCGGCGAAAGGACCGGTGGGGCTGCTCAGCCCGACATTCGACGACATCCTCGACGTGAACTACACGCGCGAGCTCGAGGAGGATCTCGACAAGATCGAGGACGGCAAGGAGGACTACGAGTCCACGCTCGCCAGCTTCTACAAGAAGTTCAAGAAGGACCTCGAGACCGCGAAGAAGGTGATGATCAATCTGAAGGAGGGCGTACCGCCAGACCCGGCGGTCGACTGCGACAAGTGCGGCCGGCCGATGGTGATGAAGGCGGGCAAGTTCGGCGTCTTCCTGGCGTGCAGCGGGTACCCCGAGTGCGAGAACACCCGCGAGCTCGAGGCGCCGGATACGGCGGCCGACGGCTCCGAGCTCGAGGAAACCTGCGAGAACTGCGGGCGGCCCATGGCGATCAAGCGCGGACGCTTCGGGCAGTTCCTGGCGTGCACCGGCTACCCCGAGTGCAAGACGACGCGCAAGATCATCGCGACCAAGCAGGGGATGACGGCGGCGAGACCAGACCAGGTCCTCGACGAGAAGTGCCCGCGGTGCGGGTCGAACCTGGTGCTGAAGCACGGGCGCTACGGCGAGTTCACGGCGTGCAGCAACTACCCGAGCTGCAAGTACGTCAAGCAGAAGAGCACCGGCGTGCGCTGCCCGAAGGACGGCGGCGACATCGTCGAGCGCAAGTCGCGGCGCGGCAAGGTGTTCTTCGGCTGCGCCAACTACCCGGACTGCGACTTCACGCTCTGGAACCGGCCGGTACCCGAGAAGTGCCCCGACTGCGGCGCGCCCTTCCTCGTCGAGAAGATCACGAAGCGGCATGGCCGCCAGCTGGTCTGCAACAACGACGACTGCTCGTACGTTCGCAGCGAGGAACTCGCACCGGCTTAGCTGATACTTGTCAATGCTGAATGCTGAATGCTGAAAGGCATTCACTGTTCGGCGTGCGGCATTCGCCACCCGGCATCGTGTCGTCGTCACTGTTCAATCGGCATTCGTCATTCAGCATTCGTCATTCGGCATTCAGCATTCGTCATTGTTCATTCGGCATTCAGCATTCGCCATTCAGTCATTGACATGATTCACATCGTAGGCGGCGGCCTGGCCGGCTCGGAAGCGGCGTGGCAGGCAGCGGCACTCGGCGTGCGCGTCACGCTCCACGAGATGCGGCCGGGGCGCCGCACGGCGGTGCACAAGACCGATCGGCTGGCGGAGCTGGTGTGCAGCAACTCCTTCCGCGGCGACAAGCTCGACAACGCCGTCGGGCTCCTGAAGGAGGAAATGCGCCGCCTGGGCTCGCTGATCATGCGCGCGGCGGACGCGGCGCGCGTGCCTGCCGGTGCGGCCCTGGCGGTCGACCGCGTGCGGTTCTCGCAGGCAGTGACCGAGGCTATCGCCGGTCACCCGCTGATCCGCATGGAACGCGAGGAGGTCAGCCGGATCCCCGCGTCGATCGGCGGTCCGGTGGTCATCGCCACCGGACCGCTCACGTCCGAATCGCTGTCGGCGGACATCGCCGCGCTGATCGGCGGCGACCACCTGTACTTCTACGACGCCATCAGCCCGATCGTGCTCGCCGAGACCATCGATCGATCGAAGGTGTTCCGCGCGTCGCGATGGGGTCGCAGTCTACGGAACGCGTCAGCTCCCGACGGCCAGCGGCCAGCGTGCCCGAGTGCCCACGCCTGTGGCGCCGACGATGGCGAGGGTGACTACCTGAATTGCCCGCTGAACGCCGAAGAGTACCGGCGGTTCTACGAGGCGGTGATGTCGGCGGAGAAGTCGCCGCTGCACGAGTTCGACGACGCGAGGTTCTTCGAGGGATGCCTGCCCATCGAAGTGATGGCGGCGCGGGGCGTCGACACGCTGCGCTTCGGGCCGATGAAGCCGGTGGGCCTCGTGGACCCGCGCACCGGGGTCGAGCCGTATGCGGCCGCGCAGCTCCGGCAGGACGACCTGGCCGCCGCGCATTACAGCCTGGTCGGCTTTCAGACGCAGATGAAGTGGGGCGAGCAGGCGCGCGTGTTCCGCCTGATCCCCGGTCTCGAGCAGGCGGAGTTCGTCCGCTACGGGATGATCCACCGCAATACCTACATCAACGGCCCGGCGGCGCTGCGCGAGACCTGGCAGGCGCGGGTGCGCGCCGACCTGTTCTTCGCCGGGCAGATTTCGGGCGTCGAGGGCTACGTGGAATCGGCGGCCTCGGGCCTAATCGCCGGCCGCAATGCCGCCGCCCTGGCGCTCGGCCTGCCGCTGCGGGTTCCGCCGCGCACGACCGCCATCGGGGCGCTGGCCTACTACGTCGCGCACGCCAGCGCGCGCTACTACCAGCCGACGAACATCACGTTCGGCATCATGGAGCCGATAGATGATCGGAAGCTCCCGCGGCCGGCGGGCGCGGACGGGCGGCGGCTGACGCGCAAGGAGGCGCGGAAGCTCGCGCTGGCCGAGCGCGCGCTCGCCGACCTGCAGGCGTGGAGCGGACGAGAGGGCGATGACACAGCAGGTTGCCGCGTACCTGGCGCATCTGCGGCTCAATGAGAACGCCTCGGCGCACACCGTCCGGGCGTACGACAGCGACCTTTCGCAGTTCCTGACCTTCCTGGCCGGCCGGACCGGCCGGCGCCGTTCGGCGCTCACGCCGGCCGACTTCGACCACCTCGCCATCCGTTCGTTCCTGACCGAGCTGCACCGGCGCGGCATCACCCGTTCGTCGGCGGCACGCAAGCTGGCGGCACTCCGCGGGTTCAGCCGGTACCTGCGGCGGGAGGGGGTGCTCGAGGGCGACCCAGCCACCCTCGTGGGGACGCCGAAGCGCGAGCACCGGCTGCCCGCGCACCTGGCGGAGGCGGAGATGGCACGGCTGCTCGAGACGCCGGACTCGTCCACACCGCTGGGGCGCCGCGACCGCGCGATCCTCGAACTCTTCTACGCGTCGGGGCTGCGGCTGAGCGAGCTCGTCTCGCTGAACCTCGAGGACGTCAACCTCGCGACGCGGGTCGTCCGCGTCACCGGCAAGGGCGGCAAGCAGCGGATCGTGCCGTTCAATCGCAGCACAGCGGCGGCGCTGCGCGCCTGGTTCGCCGACCTCGGTGCCATCGTCGAGGCGCGGTCGGCCCTGTCTGCTGCGCGCGCCGGGGCGGGTCGATCGAGCGTGCCGCTCTTCCTCAATTACCGGGGGACGCGCTTGTCCACGCGCAGCGTGGACCGCCTCGTGCGCCGCTACGTGGCGGCATGCAGCACGCGCATGGGAATCAGCCCGCACGCGCTGCGCCACTCGTTCGCGACGCACCTGCTCGAGCGCGGCGCCGATCTGCGCGCGATTCAGGAGCTGCTCGGCCATGCGCGCCTGAGTACGACGCAGCGCTACACGCACGTCAACACGACGCAGCTGCTGGAGTCGTACAGGAAGGCGCACCCGAAGGCGTAGCGACCCGCCACCGTCGCGAAGAGGCGCCGGCGAACGAACGCGCGTCGTTACGCCACCGACGGCTCGAGCGGCCGGCGGCCGCGGTTGTAGTCGATGCCGAGCGTCTTGATCTTGTAGTTCATCACCCGCGGGCTGATCGACAGCAGCTCCGCGGCGTCCTTCTGCACCCAGTTCGACATCTTCAGCGCCTCGATGAGCGCCTGCCGCTCGATCTCCTCGAGCGGGATGCCGGTCGGCGGAATCTTCACCACCGGATTGCCGTCGCCCGCCGGCTGGGTCGTGGTGAGCTCCCCGAGCCGCAGGTCCGAGCTGGAGAGGTTCGGCCCCTCGGTCAACAGCACGGCGCGCTCGATGGCGTTCTCGAGCTCGCGGATGTTGCCCGGCCAGTTGTAGCGCATCAGCAGCTTCGTGGCGTCCGGCGAGATGCCGTCGACCCGCTTCTTCAGCTCGCCGGCGAACCGCCGCAGGAAGAACGTGGCGAGCGCCTGGATGTCCTCCTTGCGCTCGCGCAGCGGCGGCATGTCGATCGACACGACGTTCAGCCGGTAATAGAGGTCCTCGCGGAACTGGCCGTTCGAGACCATCACCGGCAGGCTGCGGTTGGTCGCGGCGATCACCCGCACGTCGACGCGCAGCGTCCGGGTGCCGCCGAGCCGCTCGAACTCGTGCTCCTGCAGCACGCGCAGGATCTTCGCTTGGGTGTTGGCGCTCATGTCGCCGACCTCGTCGAGGAACAGCGTACCGCCGTCGGCCTGCTCGAAGCGCCCGACGCGCTGCTTGTCGGCGCCGGTGAACGCCCCCTTCTCGTGGCCGAACAGCTCGGACTCGAGCAGGTTCTCCTGCAGCGCCGCGCAGTTCACCTTGACGAAGTTGCGCGAGGCGCGCAGCGAGTTGTGGTGGATGGCGCCGGCGATGAGCTCCTTGCCCGTCCCGGTCTCGCCGCGGATGAGCACGGTGGTGTTGCTCTTGGCCACCTTCTTGACGATGGAGAGGACCGACTGCAGCGCCCCGCTCGCGCCCACGATCCGCTCGAAGTCGTAGATGTCCTGCTGCGTGTGCCGCAGGTACTCGATCTCGTGCCGCAGCCGGCGGTGCTCGATCGCCTTGGCGATCTTGAGCTCCATCTCCTCGATCTCGAACGGCTTCTGCACGTAGTCGAAGGCGCCGATCTTCATCGCCTCGACGGCGGTGTGGATCGAGCCGAACGCGGTCATGAGGATCACCGCGGTGCCGGGCTGCAGCGACTTGGCAGTGCGCAGCACGTCCAGCCCGTCGCTGCCGCCCATCTTGAGGTCGCTCAGCACCACGTCGTACTGGCCTTCGTGCAGCTTCTCGATGGCCACGTTCCCGTTCGGGGCTTCGTCCACCTCGTGGTGCGCGTCCGTCAGCGCGCGAACGATGCCGCGACGGAGGGAGTCGTGATCATCTGCCACCAGTATGCGGCCCATGGTTGCTTCCTCGTCTTTCCTCGCTGCGGCGCGACCGGCGCGCGCCCTCTCACCGCCCCACGGGCGGGTCCCCGGGTGCTACTTGAACAGCTCGTGGCTGCCGCTCACCGGCAGCGCGATCCGGAACCGCGTGCCCGACCCGACCTGCGACGCGACGTCGATCCGGCCGTCGTGCGCGTCCACGATCTTGCGGACGATCGCCAGCCCCAGGCCGGAGCCGGTCGGCTTGGTCGTGAAGAACGGGCTGAAGATCCGGTCGATCAGGTCCGGCGGCACGCCCGGCCCGTCGTCGGCCACCTCGACCAGGATCATCGGCACCGCGTGCGACTCGGTCCCCGCGACGTCCTCCTCGGGCGGCAGGTACGTCGCCGCGATCGCCACGGAGCCGGCGCCGACCAGCGCCTCGAAGGCGTTGGTCAGCAGGTTCGTGAACAGCTGCCGGAGCTGGTGCGGATCCCCCTGGATCGGGGGGAGATCCTCGGGCAACCGCACCGCGATCCCGATCTCGCCGCGCCGCACGTGGCTCTCGGCCATCGAGATCGCGTCGCGCACGACGTCGGCGAGCGCGATGCGCTCGACCTGGAGGCGGATGGGACGCACGAACTCCAGGACCTCGAGGACGATGGCGTTGGCCATCTTGGCCTCTTTGATGATGTCGCCGAGGATCGATTGCGCGTCCTCCGACGAGGCGAGCTGGCGCTTGAGGATCCCGGCCATCACCTCGATGCCGGCGAGCGGGTTCTTCACCTCGTGCGCGATCGCCGCGGCCATCTCGCCGAGCGCCGCCAGCCGGTCGCGCAGCCGCTCGCGCTCCTCGAGCTGCTCGACGCGCGTCAGGTCCTTGAAGAACAGCGTCGCGCCGGTGAGGCGGCCGTTCGGGTCGCGCACCTGCGACAGCGTGTAGCCGATCACCTTGCCGGTGCTCTTCAGCCGCAGCTCGGCGCGGTTCGGCAGGTGCGACAGCTCGAACGCCGACGCGACGATGCGCAGCAGGTCGGGCTGATCCCTGAGCACCTGCATGAATGGCTGTCCCATGTCTCCGCTGCGCGACTTCAGCCCCAGAATCTGGTACGCGACCTCGTTCATCACGGCAACCCGGCCGTCGCGGGTCACGGCGATGACGCCGTTCCGCAGTGACCAGACCAGGTCACGGAAGAACCACTCCGGCGCGACGGTGTCTGCGCCCGCCGGCAGGGCCGGCGGACGTGCTTCGGTCGTTCGCCGGCGCGCGACCGCCCGGCGCAAGGGTTTCCTTCGCTTCGGAATCGGCATCTCTGGATCGGGGGCAAACCCAGGGAATCGTTGCGACGCCAATAGTGTAATCGGCCGATCTCAGCGCGAAAAGCGTATTGTTCAGTAACTTACGGCCGTCGGCGCCGCTCGCGCGCGCGGCTGCCGGTCCGGCAGCAGTCCGGCTTATGCGCGGCAGTCCGCAAAGGGTGTGCCCCGCTGAGCCGGCGGACCCGGGCGGCTTTTCCTAGGTTTTCGATGGGCTCGTGCGACGCCAGGCGGGCGGGTGATTACACATTCGTGACGCCGTTACAAAGCTGGGACGGACTCGGGGGCTATTGCTGGCTCAGGTCCTCCCACTGGTGCATCAGGTCACCCACTTCCCACATGAGCGCCTGGTGGCGGTCGATGATCGGCCGGGCGGCGTCGTGGTCCGCGTAGAAGCCGGGCGCCGACATCACCGCCTCGAGCTCCTTGATAGCCCGCTCGCGCTGGGCAATGCGCGCCTCGAGGTCGTCGATGCGCTTCTGCCGGGCGTCGCGGGCCTTCTTCTCGCGCCGGGCGATCGCCTCGTGCCGCTTGCGCTCCTCGTAGGAGGCGACCGCCGCCCTGGCGGGGGCGGGTGCGCTGGCGGCGCGGACCACGGGCGGCGGCGCAGGCACCGCCGCCGCCACCCGCGCCTGCTCCTTGCGGCTCCAGAGGAACTCTTCGTAGTTGCCGGGATAGATAAGCGCCTGCCCGTTGCCGATCTCGATCACCTTCGTCGCCAGACGATCGACGAAGTAGCGATCGTGCGAGACGAACACGAGCGTGCCGCCGAAGTCCTCGAGCGCCTCGAGCAGCACGTCCTTGGAGTCGAGATCGAGGTGGTTCGTGGGCTCGTCGAGCAGCAGCGTGTTCGACGGGCGCAGCAGCATCCGCGCCACCGCCAGCCGGGTGCGCTCGCCGCCCGACAGCACCCGCACCGGCTTGTCCACGTCGTCGCCGGAGAACAGGAAGCCGCCGAGGATGTTGCGGATGTGTGGAACCATGGGCATGGACGCGTTGCCGGCGAGCGTCTGGTAGACGGTCAGCGAGGGATCGAGACGCGTCGCCTCGTCTTGCGCGAAGTACTGCATGACCAGCTGGTGGCCCTCGGTCCGCGAGCCGCTGTCGGGCGCTTCGACGCCCGACAGCATCCGCATCAGCGTCGATTTGCCGGAGCCGTTCGGGCCGATGAGCGCGATCCGGTCGCCCCGCTCGATGTGGACGTCGATGCGGTCGAACACGCGGCGCGCGCCGTAGGCCTTGCGCACGTGGCGCAGGTCGAGGACGGTGCGGCCGCTCTTCGCGCACCGCGGAAACGAGAAGTGAACGCGCTTGCGCTCGGCCGGAATCTCGATCGGGACAATCTTCTCGAGCATCTTGATCCGGCTCTGCACCTGCGCCGCCTTCGTCGCCTGATAGCGGAACCGGTTGATGAACGCCTGCATCCGCTCGATTCCCTCGTCCTGCTCGCGCTTCAGCTTCCGCAGCTGCTCCATGCGCGCGTCCCGCTCGCGCAGGTAGTCGCTGTAGTTGCCGACGTAGTCGGTCAGCTTGCGGAGGCCGATGTCGGCGATGCGCGTGACGACCGCGTCGAGGAAGAAGCGGTCGTGGGAGACGAGGATGACGGCGTGCGGGTAGTCGGCCAAGTACTCTTCGAGCCAGTTCCGCGCCTCGAGATCGAGATGGTTGGTGGGCTCGTCGAGGAGCAGCAGCCCGGGCCGCCCGAGCAGCAGCCTGGCGAGTGCGATGCGCATCTGCCACCCGCCCGAGAACGTCTCGGTCGGGCTGTCGAAATCCTCCGGTGCGAAGCCGAGGCCACGCAGCACGGTCGTGACCTTCAGCTCGATGCTGTACCCCTCACTGCGGCGGAAGGTGTCCTGCAGCTCGCCGTAGCGCGAGAGCATCGTGGCGTGCTCGGATTCGGGAACGCGGTCGTCGCCGAGCTGCTCTTCGAGCCGCTGGATCTCGGCGCGCATGTCGAGCAGCGGCTCGAACGCGAGGGCGGCCTCTTCCTGCAGCGTGCGGCCGCTGTGGGTGAGACCGTCCTGCGGCAGGTAACCGATGGTCAGCCCGGCAGGCTTGACGATCCCGCCGCCGTCGGGCTCCTCGAGGCCCGCCAGCAGCCTGAGCAGCGTGGTCTTCCCGGTGCCGTTCGGGCCGGCGAGGCCGACGCGCTCGCGGTCGTCGATCTGCCAGCTGACGTCCTCGAGCAGGACGCGGTCGCCGAACGCCTTGGTGAGGCAGACGAGCTGAATCATCGGCAGCGCGACCGCCCGGCGGCGCCGTTCAGGGTCCTACGACGCCACCATTTGCGGCCACGGGAAACGTGTCATTTTAGCACAGCGGATCGGGTCGGCCCGCGGAACGCGGGTCCGGTGAGGGGGTAGTGGCAGGCGCAGAAAGCAGAAGGGCCGGGGCGGAGGGCGGCGACGCGGCCGCCCTCCGCTCACACGGCGCTCGAAACGGGCACTCGAGGCATCGACACCAGGAACGCGCCGGCGCACGCGGACGCGCCGTCGACGCGCCTTCACCGCCGAGGTCGCGGTGCAGGCGGGCGTGTCGTCGCAGCCTGCTACACGAGTACGCGTGCCGAGAAAACCAGTCCGAGGATCGAGAGAGCGACGATGCCGCTCCAGACCGCCTTCGTCATTCCGTCACTTCTCCCGTCCTGTCACTAGAACGCTCCCGAGCGCCTGCGATTCAGCCAGTTGTCGAGATCGGCGCGGCGGATGCGCCACTGCCGGCCGATGCGCACGGCCGGTAGCTCGCCGATCCGAATCAGGCGGTAAATCGTCCGAGAGGTCACCTTCAAATAGCGCAGTACCTCTTCGGTCGTGAGGAACGTCGATGTTCCCATCGGCCCGTCAGTGTTCTTATTTGTCATATAGAGACTCAATATTAGCGTGTTTTTAACGACTCTTTATGACAATATGTGATTCAAAATACTCCTTCAGCAGGCGAGCCGTCAAGCACAATCTCGTGGTGGTGGCAGTGGGGCCACTTGGCAGCGACAAGTCATACAGCTGCAAGTAGATGCGGGGAGCTGGAGGCTTAAATGAGGTCGGCCGCGCCGCTATTCGCCGAGCGCCTTGGCCGCGACCGCCAGCACGCGCGGGACACGGAACGGCTTGGTCAGGTAACCCGAGACGCCGAGGTTGACCGCCTCGATCGCGCTCGCCTCGGTCGAGAAACCGGTGATGATGATGACGGGGATGTCCGGCCGCAGCCGTCTCGCCTCGCGAATCACCACCAGGCCGTCCACGCCCGGCATCTTCAGGTCGGTGATCAGCAGATCGTAGGGCATCAGGCGCAGCCGATCGATCGCGCTGCGCCCGTCCGGGACGACATCAACCTCGTACTCGGCAAGGGCGAGGGTCTTCGCCAGCAGGTCCCGGATGCTCGCCTCGTCATCGGCGACGAGCACCCGTGGCCTGACCGCCCCGCCCTGGGCTGCGCGCCCGGGAAGCGCAGCGGTTCCTGGCCGCGCACCGCGCGGACGCTGACTCTCGAGCCACGCATCGATGTCGCGCTTGCGGAACCGCCACTGACGGCCGACCCGGATCGCGGGAATCCGGCCCGCCTTGATCAGCCGGTACACCGTGCGCAGGTTCACCTGCAGGTACTCGAGTACGTCTTCGGTCGTCAGGAAGCCCTCGTCGGCCATCGCGGCTGGTACTTTACCAGACGCAAACGTCAATCCCGCAGCGCGGCGGGGAGCTCGATGGTGAACGCGGCGCCGCCTGCCGGTGCGTTGGCCGCGCGGATCATCCCGCCGTGCTCCTGGACGATGCCGTAGGCGATCGCGAGGCCGAGGCCCGTCCCCTTGCCCACCTCGCGCGTGGTGAAGAACGGATCGAAGATCCGCGGGAGCACCTCCGGTGCGATACCGCCTCCGGTGTCCCTCACCGTCACGACGACGCGCTGCCCCGAGTCGGCGGCGGCCGTCGTCACCTCGATGCGGCGCGGACCGCCGGCGGCGTCGGTGACGGCATGCTCGGCGTTGATGAGCACGTTGAGGATCGCCTCGTAGAGCAGCAGGCCGTCGCCCGACACCAGCGGCAGCGACTCGCCTCGCCTTCGCACCACGGCGATGCGCGCGCGGCTCCGGGCGGCGCGCCGGCTGGTGAGCGCGCGCGAGACGACCGTCTCGATGGCCAGCGGCTGCCGGGTCATGCGGTGCGAACCGGTGAATACCAGGAGGTTCTGCACGATCTTCGCGGCGCGCTCCCCCTCGTTGTAGATGCGCTGCAGGTCGCGGCGGATCGGACGCGCGGCCACCGAGGTGGCGATGAGCAGCTCGAGGTGGCCGAGCACGGCCTGCAGCGGGTTGTTGATCTCGTGGGCGATGCCGGCGACGAACTGGCCGATCGAGGCGAGCTTCTCCGACTGCGCGAGCCGCTCGCGCAGCGCCGCCTGCTCGGCTTCCAGGCGCGCCTGCTCGGTGACGTCGCGGGCAACGACGACGCGGCCGGCCGGGTTGCCTTCGCGGTTGATGAGCGGCATGACGGTCACGGCAAAGCTGCCGCGCAGACGCTCGTCATCGAACCGCGGCGCCGCCTGGCCGGCTGCGCGGGCGGCGCCATCGAGCGCCTCCGGCGACTGCACCCACGCGGCCAGCGACGCGCCGATCAGATCCGCGATCGGCCGGTTCATCAGCTCGCGCGGCGGCATGCCGACGCGCGACGCGAACGCGCTGTTCATCTGCACGACGCGCAAGGCGTCGTCGGTGACGACGAGCAGGTCGGAGAGGGAATTGAACGTGTCCTCGAGCAGCCGCCGCTGCCGCAGCACCTCCCCGAGCAGATAGACGTTCTCGATGGCCGCAGCCAGCTGGCGGGCGAAGTCGTCGGCCAGCTCGAGGTGCGGCTCGCCAGCGGTGTCGATCGCGCCGCGCTCGATGACGATGGTGCCGAGCGCCCGGCGCCAGCCGCGCAGCGGCGCGACCAGCGCCCGCCCGCCGGAGGCCGAAAGCAGCTGCGCGCGGTCGAGGCGAAGGCCGCGCAGCGCGAGGGTGGAGCGTTCGGCCGCCTCCGTCGGGCGGCGACGGCGCGGCGAGGAGGCCGCGCCGAGCGCCAGCTGGCGCTCGCGACGGTCGTAGAGCCACACCGCGGTCTGCCGCGCGCCGAAGGCTTCGTTGACTTCGCGAACCACGGGCCGGAGCGCCGTCTTGATGTCGAGGCTCGTGAAGGCGGCTTGTGAGAAGCCGGCGAGAAGGTTGCGGATGCGGCGGTGGAACGCGGTCTCGCGCGTGAGGCGGCTGGTCAACCCGCCGATTCTAAATCGTTGAAGGTAAAAGGTAAAATGGCTCCCGACTGCCGTGGGCGAACCGGCGTCTAAACGTGGTGAACGGTGGGCGATCGCCAGCGCCCCCGCGGTCCGGAGCACACCTCGCGAGGCATGGCGTCCACCGACGAAGAGTTGGTCGCCCGCTCTGTAGGGGGCGATCTCGACAGCTTCAACCAGCTCGTTCTGCGCTGGGAGCGGCCGATCTATGCCCTCGCGTACCGGGTAATCGGACGGGAAGAAGACGCCCGCGACGTCACCCAGGAGGCCTTTCTCCGCGCATTCCGCGCGCTCGGCGGGTTCAAGGGCCAGGCGAAGTTCTCGTCCTGGCTGTACCGCATCACCCTGAATCTCTGCCGGGACTGGATGCGCCGCGAGCGCCGCGCGCCGGTGGCGCAGATGCCCGAGGGCGTGGACCTGGTCGAACTCGCGGGCGAGACGTCGCCCGCCGAGTCGGTCGAGGAGCTCCTGTCCCGACGGCAGCTCGGGCGGGCGGTGGAGAAGGCCATGTCGTTGCTCTCGGAGGAGCAGCGGACGGCGATCATCTTGAAGGAGTACCACGGCCTGACGTTCCAGGAAATCGCGGACCTGCTCGACTGCCCGCTCAGCACGGTGAAGACGAGGCTCTACCAGGGCCTGAACGTGCTGCGCAGGCAGCTGCGGCAGGCCGGCGTCGAAGGAACGATTGAGTCATAAAAAGGGAAGGCTCATCGAGCGTGGATCGAACCATGTGCAACGACCATGAACTGATAGTCGGCTACGTGTACGGCGAGCTCTCCGGGGTGGAGCGCCGGGCCTTCGAGGCGCACCTCGCGGGCTGCGCGGCGTGCCGGGAGGAGCTGACCGGGCTGCGCGCGACGCGCGTTCACCTCGCCGCGTGGGCGCCGCCGGAACCCGATCTCGACTTCAGCATCGTGCGGGGCGGCAGCGCGCCCGCTGCGCCTCCGCGGCGCTCCTGGTTCGCGCCGGCCTGGGGACTGGCGGCGGCCGCCGTTCTCGTGCTCGCCGTCGCGGCGGCGATTGCCAACGTCGAGGTGCGGTACGATGCGACCGGCTTCACCGTGCGGGCGGGATGGGCCGGCGACGGTGCGACACCCGGTGACGTGCGCCGGGCGGAGGGACAGGCCGCGGCCGACGCGCCGGACCGGTCCGCCGCGCGGATCGCGGCACTCGATGCGCGGGTGCGGGAGCTGGAGGCGGCACTCGCGCGACAGCCGGCAGGCGGCGTGTCGGCGGCCGCGGGGACGACGATGTCGGACGCGGAGATGATGCGCCGCGTGCGCGAGATCGTCGGCCAGAGCGAGAATCGGCAGCAGCGGGAGCTCGCGCTGCAGCTCGCGCAGGTCGTCGCCAACCTCGACCGCGCGCTGCAGGTGAACTACATGCGCATCAACCGGGGACTGGGCCAGCATCGCGAAGAGACGCAGGCCGAAGTTGCGCGGCAGCTGAACTACTACCTGACGCGCGTGTCGAACCAGCGGTGATCCTGGACGAGGTGGGAGTGTGATGAAGAACCTGTTTTACGCGCTCACGCTGAGCGCGACGATGGTCATGCCGTCGGCCGCGCAGGACCCGCCGCCGGCGCTGCCGACGCCGGCGACCACGCCCCCGGCGGAGCTCCCGGGCGCGACCGCTTCGTCGCCGCCCGGCGAGCCGCCGGCGGTGCCGGCCAAGGAGCCGCTGCCGAAGATCACGCAGCTCCCCCCGGCGGCGCCAGCCGCGGCAGCGCCGGTGGATCCCGAGACGCTGCGCCAGCGGCGGCGCGAGGTCAAGAACATGGAAGGCGTACTCGCGAGCGCGGTCCGCGGCGCCGCGCAGGAGATCGCCTCGGAGATCCAGACGCCGGAGACCGGGCTGTTCCTGCTTTCCGGATCGCTGACGGCACGCGGCTTCATTCTCGAGGACTACGGCGTGTTCTTCCACGTCGAGATCCCGGGCGTGCAGCCGAGCCTCATTTCGCTGCCAGCCCTCCAGGCGCTGCAGGACCGGCTGGCCCGCTCCCGTCAGGCGCAGCCGCAGGTGACGAGCAGCGGCGCGCGGGCGGCGGCTCAGGCTGACGCGCCGCAACCGGTCAATCCGGATGCCGTCTACGTCGAGCGCGTGAAGAACGCGCTGATGCGCGCCATGATCCAGTACAGCAAGCCGCTGGCGCTCCGGCCCGACGAGTGGCTCACGGTTGCCGCCGGCGACGGCGACGAGCCGTTGATGCCGGCCGTACTCTCGGAAAAGGCCATCATGGTGCTGCGGATCCGCGGTCGTGACATCGCCGAGTACCTGGCCGAGCGGCTCTCGCTCGACGACGTCCTCAAGAGGGTGGAGGTCCGCAAGTTCTGAGCTACAATCCGCGGATGACCTGGTCCGAATCCCCGCGAGAGGGGTCCAATACTCGTGTGAGACGCCTCCTTGCCGGTGCCGCCCTGCTCGTGGTCGCCTGCTCCGAGCCGGTGGATCTGAAACAGGCGCTCGAGGTGACCGACCTCAGCGCCGGCTGGTTCGACGCGGGCGTCGTCAACGGCCAGAACAAGCTGGTGCCGAGCGTCACCTTCCGCCTGCGTAAGAAGTCGGACGTCGATGTCCGTATCGTCTCTCTCAACGTGCATTTCAGGCGCGAGGGAGAGGACGCTCCGTACGACGAGATCTATCTTCAGCGCGTCACCCCCGGCGGCGAGCCGCTCACCGTCCGCGCCGAACGAGGCTACACCGCCGACCCGCCCCAGAGCCGGGCCGATATGCTCCGGCACTCCCAGTTTCGTGACGTCTCGATCAGGATCCTCGCGCGGCAGAGCTCCGCGCAGTGGGTCGAGCTCGGAAGTGTGACCGTGCCGCGCCGGGTCCTCACCAACTAGGGGTCTGGTCTGCGTCCTCCCTCCTCACCGGACGCTGCACGCGCGACGGGCGCGCCGGCGCTCGAGCGAAGGCTCGGCCCGTGGGACGCGGCGGCCATCGTCGTCTCCAACGTCATCGGCGGCGGCATCCTGTTCACCCCGCCGATCGTCGCGGCGGCGGTGCCCCACCCGTGGATGTTCCTCGGCGTGTGGGCGTTTGGCGGGCTGCTCGCCTTCGCCGGCGCGATGGCGTACGCGGAGCTGGCGGCGCTGCGGCCGCGTGCCGGCGGCGAGTACGTCTACCTGCG
Organism: Vicinamibacterales bacterium; assembly: GCA_048594975.1. Lineage (GTDB taxonomy): Bacteria > Acidobacteriota > Vicinamibacteria > Vicinamibacterales > 2-12-FULL-66-21 > JBMDXB01. The sequence continues at coordinate 51,237 of JBMDXQ010000005.1, forward strand.
CGCAGCGTACGGTCCGCTCGCGGCGTTCCTCACGGGCTGGACGTCGTTTGTGGCGGGCTTTGCCGGCGCGATCGCGGCAAGCGCAGTGTTCTTCGTCGTCTACCTCGATCGGTTCATCCCTGGAGTGGCGAACGAGACGCCGCTCCTGACGATCCCGCTGCCCTTCGTTCCGCTCATCTTCTCGCGGCAGACACTCGTGGCGACCGCCGCGGTGTGGCTCTTTGCGTTCGTGCACATCCGCGGCGTGGGCCCCGGGCGTCTCGTCGCCAACGTCCTGGCGATCCTCAAGGTGACGCCGCTGCTGATCTTCATCGCGCTCGGGTTCTCGATCGGCGCGGGCTCGACCGCGAACCTCCAGCAGACCGCCGGCGCCTTCGAGCCCGCGGCCTGGCTGCTGGCGCTCGTCCCGGTGATGTTCACCTACTCGGGATGGAACGCCGCCGCGTACATGGCGGAAGAGATCCGCAACCCCGGGCGCAACGTGCCGCTCGCGCTCGGCCTGGGCACGATTGGCGTCATCGCGATCTACCTGCTGCTGAACGCGCTGTACCTCTACGTGATGCCCGTCGGAGAGCTGGCGGCGGTGAGGGGAAGCGTGCTCGACGTGGTCGCGGATCGGCTGCTCGGCGTGCGCGCCGGCGACATCATGGGGGCCGTCTCGATCGTCAGCCTCGCCGCGGGCATCAACGCGTGGACCTTCGCAGGCCCGCGGGTCTATTACGCCATGGCGCAGGACGGCGTCTTCTTTTCCGCCGCGGCGCGGGTCCACCCCCGATACCGGACGCCGGCCGCGTCAATCGTCGCGCAGGCGCTGTGGGCCACCATGCTCATCCTGACGGGCAGCAAGGACAAGCTCGCGACCTACGTCGGGTTCGCGATCGTACTGTTTGCCGGCATTGCCGTCGGGGCGGTGTTCGTCCTTCGCCGGCGGGAACCGGACGCGCCGCGCCCGTTCAAGGCACTGGGCTATCCGGTGGCGCCCGCCGTCTTCGCGATTGCGAGCGGGCTCATTGTGCTCAATGCGCTCTGGACCGACCTCGTCGTCCCCGTCACGCGCGACCAGCCCTGGGGACCCACGGCCGCCGGCATGCTGGTCATAGCGGCCGGGCTGCCGCTCTATTTCTTGTTCGCGCGGAGATCCCGGAGCGTATCCGTCAGGGCGGAGGGGACCGAGCCTGGACAGCGCTGAAGCACCGCGCCAGGCGGCTACGAGCGCCGCACCCGCAACAGCGCGTAGAGCGTCCACAGCGCCAGCGAGCCATCGCTGGCGGCGAATAGCAGGAACGATGCGGGCGAGCCGCGGTACAAATAGTCGACGAGGAACAGGGCTGCGCCGCCGCCCTTGAGCACCGGCCCCATCACCCACAGGTACCCGCGATAGCGTTGCGGATCGCGCCAAGGCAGCCAGTACCCCGCGCCGACAGCAAGCAGGAACAGCGCGTTGAGGTCGGAGAAGATCGGCGGGTTCGCCGGGGGCACGTCGAACAGCGACGCGAACGCGTCGCGGGCGCCAAGTAACAGGGCCCCTACGACCAGGTCGTAGAGGCCCGATACTGCCGCGACGGCCCGAAGCATGCGTCAGGGTTCGAGCCGCTTCAGCTGACCCTTGTAGGTGATCGTCTCGCCGGGCGTGACCATCACTTCGAACTGCGCCGGCTCGTACCCGTCGGCGCGAATCTCGACCCGGTGGGTGCCCGCTTCGACCGCCAGCTTCTGGAAGACGCCGTCAAAGCTGTCGACCACGCCGACGAAGTACCCGTCGACGTACACCTTGGCATCGCGCGGCTGGACCTTCAAGCGCAGCGATCCGGTGTCGTAGCCGCTGCTGCGGTAATAGCCCGCGCCGCCGCCGCCGCCGTAGTACGGATACCCGTAACCGTAGCCGCTGGACCAGAACGGATCGTAGAAGTAGCCGATGCCGAACCCGAAGCTGTAATACGGGTTGTATCCGTAGTACGGATAGTACGGATAGTACGGATAGTACGGACGGTAGGGGTAATACGGATAGGTGGGGTAGACCGGGCCGCCGCCAATCACGGTGCCGCGATTGACCGCGCTGCCAATCGGCGTGCGTCCCTCGCGCGGCCGGCTGTACGCCGGAACCGCCGCGCGCGTACGCGGCGCCGCCTCCCGACCGCCGCCGTCCTGCGTGAGCGCCGCCGCACCGGGCCCGGACGCGCCGCCTTCACCGCGCGGGACCGCCCGGCGTTCGCCGCCGCCCGGGTCACGCGGAACCGCCCGCCCCTCCGCCCGCGCCGGGTTGCCCCCGCCGCTCTCGCCGCGCGGTACCGCACGACCGCGGTCGCCGCCGCCCGACTCGCCCGATCCGCGCGGGACGGCGCGCTGACCGGCCTCTCCGTTGGCCGCGAACCCGGGGCCGCGACGCGGCGCCTCGGCACGCGGGAAATCGATGCCAGGCCGGCCGCCCCATCCGATCGCGTTGCCGCCGCCGCCCGTCGTGCCCGAGGACGTCGAGGGCGTCGAGGCGGCGGAACTGCTGCCGGCCACGGCGCCGCCCGATGAACCGCTCCCGGCCGGCGGCGTCGAGTCACCACCAGCCCGCTCCGCGCCACCGCCGGCGCTTCGGCCCGACGTCGGCTCGGCGGCGCGGGAAGGTCCGCTGTCCTGGTTCGGCCGTTGCGCCCAGGCGGACGACACCCCGAGGGCGAAGAATGCCGCCGCTGCGAACATGACGATGTGCCGTTTCATGCCAAGCTCCTGCGAGTCTCGGTGCAACACAACTGCCATCCGTCGAGCTTCGTCTCGCGCCCCTTTTCGACATTGTACGCCCGAAATGCCCTGCGTGTGTCCCTCCCGGAGTGCAGGCGCGTCACGGCGGAGGGACACTGGGCCGTTCCACCGGCTGACTGAGGCGTCGCCCGTCGAGCGTCGGCGAGCCGGTGATACGATGCTCGGCAGGGTGTGCCGGGGATGTTCCACGCGACGACGGTCCTGGCGGTGAGGCACCGCGACGAGGCGGTCATGGCCAGCGACGGCCAGGTCACCTTCGGGGAAACGGTCGTGAAGCGCTCGGCCCGGAAGATCCGCCGGCTGTACAACGACCGGATCCTGGCAGGGTTCGCGGGCTCGGCGGCCGACTCCTTCGCGCTGTTCTCCCGCTTCGAGGCGAAGCTCGAACAATATCGCGGCAACCTCGAGCGCTCGGCGGTCGAGCTCGCCAAGGACTGGCGCACCGATCGCATGCTCCGCCGGCTCGAGGCGATGATGATCGTCATGGACGGGCGGGCGACCTACCTCCTCTCCGGCAACGGCGATCTCATCGAACCGGACGACGGGATCATCGCGATCGGATCGGGGGGCGCCTACGCCATGGCGGCCGCCAAGGCGCTCGCACGCCACACGGAGCTCCCCGCCCGGACGATCGCCGAAGAAGCGATGGCGATCGCCGCCGGGATCTGCATCTACTCCAACGACGTACTGACGATCGAGTCGCTCTGACGCCTACGGCATGCCGATCTACCTCCCTGAAACCACCGTCTCGACGGCGGCGTCGCTGACGCCGCGGCAGATCGTCGCCGAGCTCGACAAACACGTCATCGGCCAGACACAGGCGAAGCGCGCCGTCGCGATCGCGCTGCGCAACCGCATGCGCCGGCAGAAGCTGCCCGCCGACCTCGCCGACGAGGTCGCACCGAAGAACATCCTGATGATCGGGCCGACCGGCGTCGGCAAGACCGAAATCGCGCGGCGGCTGGCGAAGCTCGCACAGTCGCCGTTCGTGAAGGTCGAGGCATCGAAGTTCACCGAGGTGGGCTACGTGGGGCGCGACGTGGAGTCGATGGTCCGGGATCTCGTCGAGCTGGCCGTGGACATGGTGCGGGAGGAGCGCGCCACCGAGGTCAAGGAAAAGGCGCGGCGGGCGGCGGAAGAACGCGTGCTCGACCTGCTGCTGCCGCCGCTGCCGCCGGCGCCCGAATACGACGAGCAGGCAGGCCCGGTGCGCGAGCAGGCGCAGCGAACGCGCGAGAAGCTGCGCGAGCAGCTGCGCGAGGGCCGGCTCGATCACAAGCAGGTGGAGATCGACGTGCGCGAGAAGTCGTTCCCCTCCTTCGAGATCATCGCCGGCTCGACCGTCGAGGAGATCGACATCAACGTCAAGGACATGCTGCCCGGCCTCTTCCAGGGGCGCATGAAGAAGCGGCGCCTGCCCGTCCCAGACGCGCTCGAGGCGCTCGCCCAGGAGGAGGAGCACAAGCTGATCGACATGGAGAGCGTCGCGCGCGCGGCGGTCGACCGCGTGCAGCAGGCCGGCATCATCTTCATCGACGAGATCGACAAGGTCGCCGGCCGCGAGAGCGGGCACGGCCCCGACGTGAGCCGCGAGGGCGTGCAGCGCGACATCCTGCCGATCGTCGAAGGCACGACCGTGAACACCAAGTACGGGATGGTCCGCACCGATCACATCCTGTTCATCGCCGCCGGCGCGTTCCACGTCTCCAAGCCGTCGGATCTCATTCCCGAGCTGCAGGGCCGCTTCCCGATACGCGTCGAGCTCGAGCCGCTCGGCCGCGAGGAATTCGTACGTATCCTCACCGAGCCGAAGAGCGCCCTGATCAAGCAGTACACGGCGCTCCTCTCCACCGAGGGCGTGACCATCCGCTTCACCGACGGCGCAATCGGCCGCATCGCCGACTTCGCGACCGCGGTCAACGAGCGCACCGAGAACATCGGCGCGCGCCGCCTGGCGACGGTGATGGAACGGCTGCTCGACCAGGTCTCGTTCGACGCGCCCGACATGGCCGACAAGAGCGTCACGATCGACGAAGCCTACGTCGATCGCATGCTCGCCGACATCGTCCGCAACGAAGACCTGTCCCGGTACGTGCTGTGACGCGGGGCCAGGTGCTGGCGGCCGCCGCGGCGCTGCTTCTTCCGCTCGCGGCATGCGGCAAGAAGGGACCGCCGCTCGCGCCGCTCCGCTCGGTGCCGGGCCCGCCGACCGACGTGGCCGCCCGCCGCGTCGGCGCGGAGATGCAGATTCACTTCACGCTGCCGGCGCAGAACGCCGCACCGGGCGAGCCGATCGATCTCGAGGTGGTCGACGTCTACGCCGTCACGGTGGCCCCGGGAGGCGGTGCGCCCGCCACGCGCGAGTTCGTCCGGCGCCAGCACCTGGTGAAAGCCGTGCCGGTGAGGCCGTTGCCGGAGGAGGAGGAGACGGCGGAGCAGCCCGCGCAGGCGGAGCAGCCGGCGGTAAAAGACGATCGTCCGCTCCCCGGCGATCGCGTCACCTTTCTCGAGGAGTTGACCGCACCTCTGCTCCGCCCCACCGTGTTCCCGAAGCCGCCCGTTCCGGGCAAGAGCGGTCAGCCCCCGCCGCCGGCGTTCGATCCTCCCGTGACGACGCGGTATTACCTCGTCGTCGGGCGCAGCCGTCGCGGCGACGCCGGCGCGACGTCGCCGCGCATCGCGCTGCCCCTGGTCGAAGATCCAGCCCCCCCATCGGGCGTGCAGATGTCGGTGACGGAGACGGCGTTGACGGTCCGTTGGACGGCGCCGCCAGCCCAGGTCGATCCCGTTGCCGCCGCCGCCAACGCGCAGGCCTGGAACGCGATCAACGTGCCGCCCCCGCCGGCCGTTCCGGTGCCGGGTCCGCCGCGACCTGCGGCGCCCGATCCATCGGCTCCTCAACTCGACCCGTCAGTGCTGGCACGGCTGACGCAACTGCCCGGCATCCAGCTGCCGCCGACGGTGCTCCCGCTCGTCGCCGCGCGCTTCAACGTGTACGCGGTGAAGGACGAGGTCCAGGACACCCCGTTGAACCAGACGCCGTTGACCGTGCCGTCGTTCGAAGCCGGTCAGCCGGCGTGGAACCAGGAGACGTGTTTCGTCGTGCGCACCGTGCGCACGTACGGAGTGCTGTCGGTCGAGAGCGCACCGACCGATCCGGCGTGCGTGACGCCTGTCGACACGTTCCCGCCGGCGACACCGGCCGGCCTGAAAGCGGTAGCGGTCCCCGGCGCGATGAACCTGATCTGGGACGCCAACCAGGAGGCGGACCTTGCCGGCTATCTCGTGTTGCGCGGCGAAGCGCCGGGTGAGACACTGCAGGCGCTCACGCCGGCGCCCATTGCCGAAACCAACTACAAGGACGCGACCGTCCAGCCGGGCGTGCGCTACGTCTACGCCGTCGTGGCGGTGGACAGGGCCACGCCACCAAACATGAGCGCGCAGTCGCCGCGCGTCGAGGAAGCCGCGAGATAGTCCGGCGCTCACAGTTCGGCGTTCGTCGGTCGGCACACAACGAACAGAGTCCGTGGCTCAGAACCGAGCGCCGAGCCGCGAGCTCCGAACACGAACTCCGTGGACCAACGTGGTCAAACGCTTCTACTGCATCGAGCACGGCGGGCAGCCGCGCCACGTTGTCGAGAGCGACGGCGAGTGGCGCCTCGTCGACGGAGACATCTTCACGGCGTATCGCGCCGGGGCTAGTGTGGCGGCGGCCGGGCACCGTCTGCTGCCGCCGGTCGTCCCCTCGAAGATCGTCTGTGTCGGGCTGAACTACCGCGACCACGCCGCCGAGCAGAAGAAGCCGATCCCGGCCGAGCCCCTGATCTTCATCAAGCCGTCGACCAGCGTCATCGGCCCGGGCGACGCGATTGTCCTGCCCGCCGGCGCCGGACGCGTCGATCACGAAGCCGAGGTGGCGGTGGTCATCAGTCGCCGCGCGAGCCGCGTGTGCGAAGAAGAGGCCGACGCGTACATCTTCGGCCTCACGTGCCTCAACGACGTGACCGCGCGCGACCTGCAGGCGCAAGGCGTCGGTTACACGCGGGCCAAGGGGTTCGACACCTTCGCGCCGGTCGGCCCGTGCATCGCGCAGGGCCTCGACTACGCGTCGCCGGCCGGCGTGGCGGTCGTGGGGCGTGTGAACGGCGCCCGCCGGCAGGCTTCGTCGACTCGCGAATTGATCTTCCCGATCCCTCGACTGGTCGCGTTCATCTCGGCGATCATGACCCTGCTCCCCGGGGATATGATCTCAACAGGCACGCCGTCGGGCATCGGGCCGCTGGCGGCCGGGGACACGGTGACGGTCGCGGTCGCGGGCGTCGGCGAGCTGACCAACCCCGTCGTCAACTCCCGCGAGGGATCTGGAGATAGACCATGAAGCTCTTCATCGACACTGGCAACCTGAAGGAAATCGAGAGCCTGGTGCCGCTCGGCATCATCGATGGCATCACGACCAACCCGTCGCTGCTGGCCAAGGAGGGCGGCGACTACCGGGCGATCCTGAAACGCATCTGCCAGATCGTCCAGGGGCCGACGAGCGCGGAGGTCGTCGCCACCGACGCCGAGGGCATGATCCGCGAAGGCCGCGACCTCCGGTCCATCGACGAGCACATCGTCGTCAAGGTGCCGTTCACCAAGGAGGGCGTGAAGGCGTGTCGCACGCTCGCGTCGGAGGGCACGAAGGTCAACGTGACGCTGTGCTTCTCGCCCACGCAGGCGCTCATCGCCGCCAAGGTGGGCGCCAGCTACATCAGCCCGTTCGTCGGACGGCTCGACGACATCGCGACCTCGGGCATGCACCTGGTCCAGGAGATCGTGGACATCTACGAGAACTACCGCTTCACCACCGAGGTGCTTGTCGCCTCGGTTCGGCATCCCATCCACGTCGTGGAAGCGGCGCGGATGGGCGCCGACGTGTGCACGTGCCCGGCGGCGGTGATCGAGGCGATGTTCAGGCACCCGCTCACCGACGTCGGCCTGGAGCGGTTCCTCAAGGACTGGGAGAAGGCGCAGGGCGTTGCGCGATAGGCACCTCGAGGAGCTCGAGCGGCGCGCCGCGCTCGGCGGCGGCGAGGCGCGGCTGCAGAAACAGCACGAGGCCGGGAAGCTCACCGCTCACGAGCGCATCGACCTGTTGTTCGATCCGGGCAGCTTCCAGGAAATCGACAAGCTCGTCACGCATCGCTGCCGCGACTTCGGGATGGCCGACCAGGTCGTCCCGGGCGACGGCGTCGTGGCCGGCCGCGGGCGCATCGACGCCCGGCCGGTGTACGCCTTCGCGCAGGACTTCACCGTCTTCGGCGGCTCGCTCTCGGAGACCAACGCCGCCAAGATCGTGAAGATCATGGACCTGGCGATGAAGATGGGTGCGCCAGTGGTGGGTCTGAACGACTCCGGCGGCGCGCGCATCCAGGAAGGGGTGCTCTCCCTCGGCGGCTACGCCGACATCTTCCTCCGCAACACCCTCGCCTCCGGGGTGATCCCGCAGATTTCCGCGATCATGGGCCCGTGCGCCGGCGGGGCGGTGTACTCGCCGGCCATCACCGACTTCACCATCATGGTCGAGGGCACGAGCTACATGTTCGTGACCGGCCCGGACGTCATCCGCACCGTGACGCACGAGGAGGTCAGCAAGGAGGAACTCGGCGGCGCGATGACGCACAACGCGACCAGCGGCGTCGCGCACTTCGCCGTGTCCGACGACCGCGAGTGCCTGCGGCTCATCCGCGAGCTGCTCGGCTATCTCCCGGGCAACAACGTCGACGATCCCCCGCGCCGCGATACCGCCGACCCGCCCGACCGCGAGGACGAGGCGCTCGATCGCCTGGTCCCCGGGTCACCGAACCAGCCGTACGACATGCTCGACCTGGTACACGCGGTGGTGGACGACGGGGCGTTCCTGGAGGTGCACCGGCACTACGCGCGGAACATCATCGTCGGCTTCGGACGCCTGGCGGGGCGGTCGGTCGGCATCGTCGCCAACCAGCCGGCGCACCTGGCCGGCACGCTCGACATCGACGCGTCGGTGAAGGGCGCGCGGTTCGTCCGCTTCTGCGACGCGTTCAACATCCCGCTGGTCACGTTCGAGGACGTGCCGGGGTTCCTGCCGGGCACGCGGCAGGAGTACGGCGGCATCATCCGCCACGGCGCGAAGCTGCTCTACGCCTTCGCCGAGGCAACGGTGCCAAAGCTGACCGTCATCACCCGCAAGGCGTACGGCGGCGCGTACTGCGTGATGTCGAGCAAGCACATCCGCACCGATGCCAACTTCGCGTGGCCGTCGGCGGAGATCGCGGTCATGGGGCCGGAAGGCGCCGTCAACATCCTCTACAAGCGGGAGCTGGACGCCGCCCCGGATCCGGAGGCCGCGCGCGCGAAGCGCGTGGCCGAGTTCCGCGAGAAATTCGCCAATCCTTACATCGCCGCCGCCCGCGGGTTCATCGACGAGGTGATCCGGCCGCGCCAGACGCGCACGAAGCTCATCGCCGCGCTCGCCGGCCTCGAGACCAAACGCGACAAGAACCCGCCGAAGAAGCACGGGAACATCCCGCTGTAAGGCGCGGCGCAAGGAGGCCACCGTGCGTGATGCAGCGACTCTCAAGCACACGCGCATACACCGCCGATCATGGCGGTGCTGTCGTCGTGGGCGCTGGCCGGTCAGGGCCTGTCTCGGCAGCGAATCAAGACGATGACCGTCGATCTGCCGCTGACGCCCGAGTAATCTGCTCGGTGGGCGCATTTGCGGGCGAAATCACTGGTGGGTGTGGAGTGTTTCTGGAAGCCTGAGGCGCCGCGATAATCACTCGATCAGCGCTGGGCGTCGGCCGATCGACGGCCGGAGCGCTCGATCGCCCGAGCAGCCGTAATACAATGGGCCGGATGCCCGAGCGTGGCCGGTGGCCCGCCCAGCGCCCCCCTTTTCTACTGCGTTCATGAAAATCCTGGTCGCCAACCGCGGCGAGATCGCGGTCCGGGTGATTCGCGCGTGCCGCGAGATGGGGCTGCCCACGGTCGCCGTCTACTCGGACTGCGACCGCGACGCGCTGCACGTCCGGGAGGCCGACCAGGCCGTCCACATCGGCCCGAGCGAGGCGGCCCGCAGCTATCTCCGCATCGATGCGATCGTCGACGCCGCCCGGCGCAGCGGTGCCGACGCGGTGCATCCCGGCTACGGGTTCCTGGCGGAAAACGCCGCGTTCGCCGCGGCGTGCGGCGCCGTCGGCCTGACCTTCATCGGCCCCTCCGCCGACGCGATAGCCCGGATGGGCAGCAAGACGGAGGCGCGTGCCGCGGCAATCGGGGCGGGTGTTCCGGTGGTGCCGGGCAGCGAAACGCCCTACGGCGCGGATGTCCTCGATGACGTGCTCCTGCGCGACGCGGCGCGGATCACCTATCCGCTGGTCGTCAAGGCGGTGGCCGGCGGCGGCGGCAAAGGCATGCGGGTCGTGACCGGTCAGGCCGACCTCCTGGGGGCCGTCCGCAGCGCCCGCTCCGAGGCGGCGTCGTCGTTCGGCGACTCGGCGGTCTACCTCGAACGGCGACTGACGCGGCCGCGGCACGTCGAGGTGCAGCTCCTCGGCGACCACCACGGCGCGATCGTGCCGTTTGTCGAGCGCGAATGCTCCATCCAGCGCCGCCACCAGAAAGTGGTCGAGGAATCGCCGTCGCTGGCCGTCACGCCGGCGCTGCGCAAGCGGATCGCCGGCGCGGCGGCCGCCGTCGCACGCGCGGTGGGCTACACGAACGCCGGCACGATCGAGTTCCTGCTCGACGAGGACGGCACCTTCTTCTTCCTCGAGTTGAACACGCGGGTGCAGGTCGAGCACCCGGTCACCGAGATGGTCACCAGCGTCGACCTGGTGCAGTGGCAGATCCGCATCGCCCGCGGCGAGCGGCTCGATGTCGATCCGCTCCGCGCGATCACGCCGCACGGCCATGCCATCGAGTGCCGGATCTACGCCGAGGATCCAGACGACGGGTTCATGCCGTCGCCCGGCGAGATCCGCGGGTTGCGGCCGGCGTCCGGTCCGGGCGTTCGCGACGACGGCGGGGTGAGCGCCGGCTACACGGTGCCGGTGCACTACGACTCGATGATCGCGAAGCTGATCGCCTGGGCCGCCTCGCGGCCGGAGGCGATCGCGCGGATGTCGCGGGCGCTCTCCGAATACCAGGTGCTCGGCATCCGGACGACGATCCCGTTCTTCCTGTGGCTGATGCGGCAGGAGGACTACCGCCGGGGTCGGTTCGACACAACCTACCTGGACCGGCTCCTTGCCGAACGGCGGGTCAGCGGCGAGCGTTTCAGCGAGCTGTCCGACGCGGACGAGGAGCTTGCCGCGGTTGCCGCGGGGCTGGACGCGTTCATGCGCGGGAGCGCGGGCGCCGCGTCGCCCGCGGCACCGCGCTCGGCAGGATGGAAACAGGCGGCGCGTCGGGAGGCGCTCCGCGGGTGACCTTCGAGGTGGATGTCAACGGGCGCACGCACGCCGTCTCGGTCGAGCGCGGTGTCGGCATCACGCGCTTCCGGGTCACGGTCGACGGGCGCGCCCACGCGGTGGACGCGGTCAGGATCGGCGAGTACGGCCTGTCGCTGCTCCTCGATGAGGCAACGGCCGGGAGCCGCGAGATCTGCGTCTCGCCCGCGGGCCCGCGCGGCGCGTTGCTTGTGAGCATCGACGGCCGGACCGTGCCGGCGTCGGTCAACGCGCGGCGCACCGGGCGCGTATCCGGCGACACGGCAGGGCAGGGCCGGGGCGAACAGGCGGTGGCGGCGCCGATGCCCGGCCGCGTCGTCCGCGTCCTGGTCGCACCCGGCGACCAGGTGGCCGCCCGCCAGGGCGTCGTCGTCGTCGAAGCGATGAAGATGGAGAACGAGCTGCGGTCGCCGAAGTCCGGCCGGGTGAAGGACGTGTCGGTTTCAGCCGGCATGTCGGTGGAGGCGGGCCGCGTGCTCGTGGTCGTGGAGTAAGGTGGTCGAAGGCCCTCAGACGAGTGTGCCGGTGCGCGGCGACGCGGTACAGCCCTCCGCGCCTTCGTCCGCTCCGCGCCGACGGTGGCGCCGCCTCACCCTCCGCCTGCTCGCCGTCATCGTCGCGGTGGTCGCCGCTCTGCTCGTCACCTTCTTCACCGTCGATCTCGGCCCGGCGCTCCGCGCGCGCGCGGA
>JBMDXQ010000050.1:0-15685 GCA_048594975.1 Vicinamibacterales bacterium
GGGTACGGCGCCTACGGGATGGTGCCGGAGCCGACCTTCCGGCCGGCGCTCTATCCCTGGCTGAGTCGTGGCGGCGTCGACGCGATCTGTCACGTACGCGGCGGAGGCGAGTACGGCGAGACCTGGCACCGTGCCGGACAGAAGGAGAACAAGAAGAACACGATCGCGGACTTCATCGCCTGCGCCGAGTACCTGGTTTCTGAGTACTACACGACGAAAGCGCGGCTCGCCGGCCTCGGCGCGAGCGCCGGCGGGTTGATGATCGGCGGCGCGATGACACGGAGGCCGGATCTGTTCGCCGCGGCGCTGCCGTATGTGCCGCTATCGGATCTGTTGCGTTTCGAGTTCAGCGGGGTCGGAGCGCCGAACATTGCCGAATTCGGAACGGTGAAGGACGCGGCGCTGTTCCGCGAGATGCTTGCGGTCAGCCCCTACCACAACGTCAAAGACGGCATGCGCTATCCGGCGGTTCTGGTCCTCACGGCGATCAACGACGAAGCAGTGGGCACGTGGCAGCCCGCCAAGCTCGTCGCGCGATTGCAGGCGGCCACTGCGAGCGGGAAACCGGTGCTGCTCCGCGTCGACTGGGGCTCCGGCCATTTCGGCGGGACGACCACAAGCGATCAGGAGAGCCAGACCGCGGACGCCTACAGCTTCATGCTCTGGCAGATGGCCGTCGACGGGTTTCAGCCGAATCCCAGCACGCCTTGAGAGAGCGGCGCTCGAGGCGGAGGACCGAACCCGATTGTATTAGCCGTCGTCGATCGCGGCATTCGAGCTGTGGTACGGGCGTTGCGAAGAGCCAAAGGAAGACAGTAACGCTCAACGGCTCGAGACGTTCCTGGACGGCCCGCTAGACTGGGATCACGTCTACGAAGAAGATGCGCGCCGCGGGCGCTGCTCGCGCTGAGCTCGAAAACGTGAGGCCGATCGGCGCGTATGTTGTCCTCCTCGCCGGCCACGCCCGAAGACGCGGCGCAACACTCGTGACCTCCACACGAAGGAGTTCGCGCGCGTGCAGGGCCTCAAGTGGGAAGACTGGGCGGCTGCCCGTCGGTGAACACGACATCGGCCTCATGGCCGTGATCTCGGAGCCTGTCAACCAAATATCGTCGTCGGAAGCGAACATCCCCTGTTGATAGGAGGACGGTCATGAGGCGAGCGTTCACCAGCCTGCTCATCGTCTGCGCTCTCGGCGTCGTCTCGTCGCACGCACAACGCACTTCCCGAATCCTCCAGCTCGAAGAACTGCGATTCCCCCAGATCGAGGCGTTTGATCGCGAGCGGACGATGTTCATCCTGCCGATCGGCATGCTCGAGGAGCATGGGCCCCACCTTCCGATCGCGTCGGACACGTTTGGTGTCATGTTCGAGGCGGAGGGCGTAGCAAAGCGCGTGAGCCGGGAGCTTCCGCAGTGGAATGTCGTGATGATGCCGCCGCTCCACTACGGTGAGACCGGTGCGAACGCAATCGGCGGGGTCTTCATTCACCCGGGAACATACGGCATACGGCACATCACGCTGCGATCGATGGTCGCCGACATCGGCGGGCAGGTCGCACAGAACGGATTCAAGTGGATCTTCGTGCTGACCGGCCACGGCGCTCCGACGCACGGTGTCGCGGTCAACGACGCCTGCGACTTCGTCAGTGAGACCTTTGGCGTCAGCATGCTGCACGTGAGCGGACTCTTCCGCGCGGACGAGAGAGTACAATCCCGCGGAAAGACGATCGCGGCAAGACACTTCTCCGCCGCCGACATCGCATCCTTTGGCCTGGATGTGCACGCGGGCGTCAGCGAGACGTCCGTCAATCTCGCGCTTCGTCCCAAGCTCGTCGACCCCGATTACAGGAAGCTTCCGGCCAACAGCGGGCAGACCTTCAACGACTTGCAGGCTATCGCGACCAAGTCCGGGTGGCAGGGATACCTCTCCGCACCGGCCAAGGCCACCGCCGCCTACGGGAGGGATGTTGAAACCTGGTGGGTGGACGGACTGAGCGATCTAATTTTGCGGGCCACGGGCGGCGAGAACCTGCTGAAGGCGCCACGCATGCCGGCGGCGCTCGATCCCGGGCGGGCAGGCGTGTTCGCCAAGGCGCTCGAACACGAGCGTGCCTTCGAGGCGAAATTCGATGCGTGGCTGGCGGCGCGACGGCGTTAGATCATCGGGACTCGCAGGCGCCGGCAGGGTCTCATCGTTGGCTTGATGTCATGGACACCTGACGCGAACCTTGCAGCGGCGCGGATCGCGCGATCCCCAACCTCCTGCTCACTTGGCAGTTCTGCGCGCGCGAACCGGAAAACTGTCCGGAAGAGTTTGTCGGCGGTCATTTCGGCAAATACCAGCGGCTCGGCGCCGCTATCGGCGCTTACGTCGACGATCTCGCCGCCGAGCGCCGCCGGCTCGACGGGCTGGGGATCGCGCTCGGCGACGACAATGAAGGCGAGTATTCGACGCTGCCGCAGGTCCGCGATCCGGACGGCAACCTCATCACCTTCGCTTCGCCGCCAAAGCGACCCTTCCCGCCCGCATGACCGTGCCGACGAGCGCGACAGACGCCATCAATCGCGGCAGGACAGGGATCTCGGCAGTGGCTTGCAGATCGCCGCGTCGAGCGTGCCCGTGAAGTAGATCCAAGAGAGCTTCTGCTCCTGATGCGCTCCAGCGCGCCGCTCCGGATCGTCGGCGAGGTCACGGAATGGGAACGCCACCCGCCCGAACGCCTCAAGCAGATGAAGGACGCCCTCGCGCGGATGGAAGTCGGATGACGCCAGAGTTCCGGATGAATGATGCGAACCCCGGTGGAGATGAGCTGCCGGTGCTCTCGACGACGTGGAAGGCGTGCTGACGCTTGTTCTAGGTCAACAGGATGTTGCGTACCTCTCCCTCCGGATCGTTGACCATGCGGCAGACCGTGTCGAAGACCATGGTCGGACACTGACCGGGCGTGAATGCAGGCCACGGCAGGCCGGGCTGGCTCGGATCGCCCGTGCGCGCGAAGTTCGCCCATGCGGCGGCCATCTTCTTTGCCAGCGCCTGTGCGTCCGGACCGTTGCCCGTGCCTTGCGCGCAACGGGCGGTGTTGTCGAAGCAGAAGGCGAGTTCCGCGGTGTGCCACGCGCCGGCGTCCTCGAGCATCGGTGACTGCCAGGTGAAGTACCACGTGAACGCAGGCGCGCCCTGCTGCGCGTACTTCATCGTCGCCATGCGCGTCACGTTGTTCCGCATCCCGAGACCGTTCAACCCGAAGCCGCTGCACATGTAGGAAAGCGTTCGAATGCTCTTCTGCGGATACGCCTTCTTCAGTGCCGTCACGATCGCCGCGGCCTTCGCGTCGCCATAGCTCTTCGTCAGCGCGGCCCGCCATTCGGCCTCGGTGGGCCTGGAAGACATCCGGTTGCCCTCTTCGCTCACCGAGCCGATCAACATCGGCACGTTCTTCGAGATCTCGGGTGGGCCCTCGAAGAACGCGCGCATGGTGACGATCCGGCCGTCGACGGTCGGCCCCCATCCGACGCGCGGCGTGGCGCCGATTGCCGGAATCGGACCACCCGCACCGATCGGGTTCATCTTCGCGATCACCGCATTGCCCATCTGGTTCAGCCTGGCCCACTCCATCCGCTGCAGCGCAGCAATGTCGGTGACGCCGAGCTCCGTGACGACTCGCCTGGCGAACTCGCGGGATTGCTCGAGGCTCGGCGGGTTCCCGCCGCCGCCCGACTGCGCAGACGCGCGATGGACGAGCCCCTGCGCCGAAGGCATGCCGAGCAGCGTCGTGACCTTCGATCCGCCCCCCGACTGGCCGTAGATCATCACGCGGTCGGGGTCGCCGCCGAAGTTGGCGATGTTGTCGCGCACCCACCGGAGCGCCGCGACGAGGTCGGTCATGCCGACGTTGACCGAATCCGCGTAAGCTGGGCCGCCGAGCTCGGAGAGGTCGAAGAAGCCGAGGATGTTGAGCCGGTGGTTGACCGTGACGGAGACGACGTCGTGGTGACGCGCCATCTGCGCGCCGTCCTGCGAGGCCAGCTCGTACGCCGAGCCGAACGTGAAGCCGCCGCCGTGGATGTAGAACATGACCGGACGCCTGCCGCTGAGGCTTGGCGTCCACACGTTCACCTTCAGCATGTCCTCGCTCTGCCATCCGTCGATCCACTGCTGCAGGAACGTCTGCTCGCTCACCCAGTCGTGCAGCCGCTGCGCCGTAGGTCAGGGCGGGGTACTCGCCGTCCCACGGCGTGGGTGGCTTCGCGGGCAGCCACCGGTTTTCCCCGCCGGTCGGGGCGCCGTACGGCACGCCCTTGAAGGTGAGCACGCCGTCGTCCACGTAGCCGCGCACCTTGCCGTACTCCGTGGCGGCCACTGCCGTGCGGGGCGTGCTGCACGATCCTGCCCTCGCCTTGGCACCGTCCTGCTTCGCGCCCTGGAACGCGCCGGCTGTGGCCGGCAGTACGGCTCCGACTCCCATCACGCTGGACAGGCGCAGCATCTCGCGACGATTGAGCTTCGAGCGATTCTTGTTCGGTGGTTCAGACATCTGATCCTCTCTGATGCTCTTCACAACGTGCCCTTCACGTCCGGGACGCCGCGCTCGACCTTGCGGTCGCTGGGTATGACTATGATTTCAGGACGCCCACTTTGCGGCGAACCCAAGCAGGATTTCACGACGTCGCGCAGTATCCAGAACACTCGGTGGGTTCAGTACCTTGTTGATCGGACGAGTAGCCGAATACTCCTTGCCGTCACCCTGCTGCACGTCAGCGCCGCCCCAGTCCACCCGCAGCCGTGGCGCGGCACCGGCCGCGCATTCATGGTCTATCGCACCTGGAACTCGTAGACCGTCATGCTGGCCGCGGGGACGACGACCACGCGCGGCGCCTCTGCCATCGTGCTCTCGGCCACCGACGCAGGCGCCCCGCCGAATCGGCCCATTCCCGGAGGGCCGGCCGGCGCGGACGCCGTCGCGGCAGGAGCGGTCAGCTGGAAGACCCTGACCGGCCCGCCGGCGCGAACTCCTCTCAGAACCAGGTCGCAGGCCTGCTGCGTCTCGGTCGGGTTGACGACCGAGATGGCAACCTTCTTCCGGTCCGCGCTGATGGCGGCGAACACGTCGAGCGGGTAGGTCGGGCTGCCCGACGGATGCGCCGAGGTATCGATCGCCACGGTTCCCTTCGTGGGGAAGCTGGGGAGAGTTCCCCTCCACGGCCAGCGGCAGCGCGCCCGCGAAGTGGTCGTGCAGCACCTTCATTACCTGCCCTTCCAGGCGGAGCGTCGGCCGGCGCGTAACAGGATCCCCGATTGGCCGATGCCGTGCGGAGACCTTCCGTCGAGCCGCACGACCGGGCTGCACTCGCCGACATAGGGCTTCGTCGTGTCCATGACCACGAAGGCGTCCGACCCGATCGGGATCCATCGCCGTTGCGGCCCTCGTCGGCCGAACCCGCCGGTCACGGCGGCAGGGTCCGGCGTTGACGTGACACGATTGAAGAACTTCCGGTCCGACAGCATCTCGGCCCAGACACCGGTCGTGGCTCGTTCCATGAAACCACCGAACACCAACTCCGTGATCGGCTGCCCCGCACGGCTGGCATCAATGGTCGCCGTGACGGGCTGCGCACTCGCCGTTCCGGTCAAACGAGGCGATCAACGCCGGCAATAGCATCCATGTTCTGCGGTCCAGCACGCTTCATCTCCTGTAACGTCGAGCAAACTGATCATGCCGACATCGCGGTTCATGAGCACGTCGCAGATCCGCGAACTACGCATTCCGGAACGTCTTCAGTTCCTGAAGAGCAGCGGCGCGAACTGGTGCAGGCTGCGCCGCCACGTCTGCCATTCGTGCGCCGTCCCTTCGGACACGTACATCACCGTGTTGATGCCCGCGGCCTTCAGTTGCTCGTAGTTCGCTTTCAGGTTCTCGGGCCGTTCGTTCGACCCGCAACTCTGGAAGATCAGCTTCACCTTCTTGTTGAACTCCTTGGCGTTCGCCATCACCCCGTTGTGCGCCGTGGCGGGATCGCCGACCGTGCCGCCACTGAAGATACCGACCCACCCCAACACGTCCAGGTTCTCCATCGCGATGGCGTTCGTCTGCATGCCACCCATCGACAAGCCGGCCATGGCACGATGCGCCTGGTCGGGCACCGTGCGGACCGTGGCGTCGATCATCGGGATGATGTCCTGCAAGAGCGTGTTCTTGAACCTGTCGGCCCAGCCCGGCGGCGGCCAGTTCGGCGGCCGCTGTCCCGGCGCAGCCCCTGTCGGAGGGGCGGCCGGGCGCTTCTGCCCCGGCATCGCCCACGTGCCGTTGTCCATCACGATGATGAACGGCTTGGCCTTGCCCTCGGCGATCAGGTTGTCCATGATCAAATTGGCCTTGCCCTGCGAGGACCAGCCGGTCTCGTCCTCGCCGCCGCCGTGCTGGAGGTAGAGGACGGGATACCGCGCCTTTGAATTGCTCTCATAGTCGGGCGGCGTGTAGACGAAGCAGCGTCGCGTGCTGTCGTTGACTTTCGAGTAGTAAACGACCTGGCGAATCTGCCCGTGGGGGACGTTCTTCAGCGCGTAGAAGTCCTGGTCTTTGGCCGGCACTTCCACGCCGCTGCCCCAGCGGCTGGCGCCATAGTAGTAAAGGCTGCCGGGATCCGGCACCTTGGCCCCGTCGATCCAGAGCTGATAGTAGTGGAAGCCCTCGTCCTGCGGCGCCGAGTCACCCATCCACAGCCCATCCTCCATCTTCGCCAGCGGGTACCTCACCGCGCCGATGTCCAGCAGGACGCTCTCGGCGTCGGGCGCGGCGATGCGGACGCGGACGCGCCCCTCCGAGTTCACCTGCGGGTATTCGCTGCCAGGCTGGTTCGCAGACGACGGCTTGAAGTCATTCACGGCCGGCGCCTGGGGAGCGGGGTTTGACGGCGCCTGCGACGATTGTGCGAGGATCGGCGCCGCTGTCACGATTAGGAGTGCCAGCGCCTTCACGCCAGTCTTCATAACGGTCTCCTGTCTTCTGCGTGCGCTTGTCTCAGCGCGGCGCGACGTGAGCGGCGCCAATCGGCGTCTCTCAGACGTGTTTCCGTCCTTGAGCACGAGCTTGTCACGGCAGCTTCAGCGTGCCCGTGACATGCGGCATGCCGGCCAGGGGTTGGCCACCGCCGACGCTGACCTGCACCGTGCCCTTCGGAAGATCCTCGGCGGCCACCGCAAAGGTGAGCGCGCGGCTCTCACCCGCCTTCAGGTGAATGCGCTGGAAGCCGCGCAGACTCCGGATCGGCGCGCCATTGCCGGCGCCGCCCGCGACGTAGAGCTGGACCACTTCGTCGCCGTCACGGTTGGAGGTGTTTCGCATCGTGGCGCCGATCTCGGCTCCAGTGGCCGTTTGCCTGGCGCGCAGCTGTGAGTACGCGAACGTCGAGTAGCTCGAGCCGAACCCGAACGGGTAAAGCGGCGTACCCGTAAAGTAGCGGTAGGTCCGTCCCTGCATCGCATAATCCGTGAACGCCGGCAGTTGCTCGGCGCTCGAGTAGAACGTCACCGGCAGTCGGCCTGCCGGGTTGTTCGTGCCTGCGAGCGTCTCGGCGATCGCCGACCCCGCCTCCTCACCTCCGTACCAGGCGGCCAGGACTGCGGTCGCGTGCGCGGCCGCGTGAGCCGCCGCAATGGCGCTGCCGCTCGTCAGCACGACGACCACGGGCTTGCCCGTCGCGATGACCCTCTTGACCAGCGCCTCCTGCGGCTCTGGCAGGTCGAGGCTCGTGCGATCCCCGCCCCGGAATCCGGGGATGCTCAGCCCGGGCATCTCCTCGCCTTCGAGATCGGCGCTCAGCCCGACGCAGACGACCGCAACGTCGGCGTCTTTCACGACGCGCTCGGCTTCGGCCAGCGCGCCATCCGACGGGGGAATCCACGCGAGCTGGATCATCCCTCCCGTTGCGGTCTGCCGGAACTCCACCCGCACGCGGTAGGCCTGTCCGGCCTTCAGCCGCACCGTAGCCAGCCGGCGCGCCGACGGTGCGGCGCCGGTAGCGGTCATCTGCACCCGTGGCCCTCCGCCGAATTCGAGCTCCCGGTCATCCAGGTACAGACGGGCTCTCCCTGTCCGGTTCCAGCGGTTCGTCCGAACGGTCAACTCGTAGTCGCCGCTGGCCACGGGGGTGAGCGTGGCCGTCCAGCGGATCGAGTATCCGTCGCGGCCGACGGCCGCCAACACGTCGGCTGGCTCCATCTCCATCTCGAAGTACGCCCGGGGTTCGTTCCGGCGGAGTTGAGGCTCGCCTTCGAGATTGGGGTTATCGAAGTATTCGGCCAGGACCCCTCGACCCTTGCCATCCGGCGGCGCCAAAACGGTCGAGGGCACGATCGCGGACGTCGCGCTGGTGTAGGTGGCGCCGAGGGCGTAGCGGACGGTAGCGGTCGAGAACTGCCGCTCGATGCCCTCGAGCGGCGTCACCAGCTTCGACGAGATGCCGTTGTAGTTGCCCAGCATCGCCACAGGGTCGTTCGCCGACGGTCCGACAACCGCGATCCGTCGCACGGCTGCCGACAACGGCAGCAGCCCGCTCTCGTTCTTCAGCAGGACGATCGCTTGTCGTGCCGCCTCGCGCGCGAGCTGCCGGTGTTCGGCAGCGTCGACGACCGAAATTGGGATTCTCGAGAACGGCACCCGCTCCGGTGGATCGAACATGCCCAACCGGAAGCGCGCGACGAACAGGCGTTCGACCGCGCCAGTGATCACCGCCTCCGGGATCGCCCCGGCCTTGACCTCGTCCACGAGCGTCTTGTATTCGGTGCCGCACGTCAGGTCCGTACCAGCTTTCACGGCGGCCACGGCCGCTCCGCCGAGCGTCGGCGTGAAGCGGTGGCCTCGGAAGATGTCGGTGAGGGCGCCGCAGTCGCTGACGACGTAGCCGTTGAAGCGCCACTCGTCGCGCAGTCGCGTCTGCAGCAGGTCGGTGCTCGCGCAACCAGGCACGCCGTTCACCGCGTTGTACACGCACATCACTGACGCCGCCTTGCCCTCGACAACGGCCGCGCGGAACGCGGGCAGATAGGTATCGGCGAGATCCGTCTCGTTGACGCGAGCGTCGAAGCCGTGCCGCTCCGGCTCCGGCCCGCTGTGCACCGCGTAGTGCTTCGGCGTCGCCACGACCTTCAGGTAGCGCTCGTCGGTCCCCTGCATCCCGGTCACGAAGGCCACGCCCATGCGGGCCGTCAGATAGGGATCCTCGCCGTAGGTCTCCTGTCCGCGTCCCCAGCGCGGGTCACGGAAGATGTTGATGTTCGGCGACCAGTAGGTCAGCCCGGCGGTCCGGCCCGGCAGCGTCGCCAGCGCGTCTGGACCGGACGGCGCCGGACGGGTCTGGGCGTCGTGGTACTTGGCGCGTGCCTCGGTGGAGATGGCGTCCGCCACCCGCGACATGAGCGCGGTGTTCCAGGTCGCTGCCAGTCCGATCGCCTGCGGGAACACGGTGGCTCGTCCCTGCATGACCCCGTGCAACGCCTCGTTCCACCAGTTGTAGGCGGGCACGCCGAGACGCGGGATCGCCGGAGCGGTGCTCTGCATCTGCAGCACCTTTTCCTCGAGCGTCATCCGGGACACGAGATCCGCAGCCCGCTGCTCGGGCGAGAGCTCGGGATTGCGGAAGCCCTCAGCACGCACGTGGGCGATCGTGACGGCAGCAGTCAGTGTCAGGAGAGCGATGGCAACGGTGACGGCTCTGAGCATGAAATCCTCCGCAGGCGCATGCAACCGCCGGGTGGTTACGACCGCCCACTCGCAGTAGTCGGTGGACCCCGAACGGCTGCATTCGTCTGGCCTAGTCGGTGCGGCACTCGAACGAGCCGCTGTCCTCCGGATCACCGGTGCCCTTGTACTGCGCGTTCGAGGGATACGGACAGAGCAGTCGGCTGCGCCCCGGCCAGGCGCGACCCGTTGCCCGGATGCCGGCCGGCGCGCGCCCCGACTCCACCCAATCGACGATCGCCGACAGCATGTCGAAACGGTCGAGGGCCGCAGGGCCGCCACCGCAGTGCCCCATGCCGGGCACCAGGAACAGGCGGCTCCAGTCCATGACGACCGCCGCACCGCCGTTCGCCTTCGTCATCCGCTCGTAATAGTCCACCGTGTCGAGCGCGGAGAACCATGGATCGCTGACGCCGTGATAGAAGATCAGCTTTCCCCGCTGCGCCGAAAACGTGTTGAGGTTCGTCCACGAGGACGTCGCCGTCAGCTGCATCTGCGGATCGGCCGACGCAGCCGCCGCGCGTCGGTCCACGTCCATGTCGGTCGCAGTGAACGGCGGCCCGACGGGGTTCGGGCTGCCGGCGAGCAATCCTGGCAGTCCGGCCGTGTTCGCGATGCCGGTGTCGAACAGGAATCCCGGATACACCTGTCGTCCCGTCGAGTCCTTGGGTCCGGCGAACGCTCGGTTGATCGCGTCCACCTGCGCTGCCGACAGGCAGCCGTCCTTCTTCGGACCCTGGCAGGCCAACGCTCCGGGATCGAATCGGCATCCCAGCGGATCGGAGACGATACCGTCACGCAGGCCATCGCGGCCGTCGCAGGCGGCCCGAACGCCGTCGATGACCGCCCTGCGATCGCCGTCAGACAGCGCGCGGCGCACATCGGGCTTTCCATCCGCGCCGGCCGGCGCCGCACGATTCAGCATCGTCGCAACCCACTCGTCGCCGATGCCGGAGAAGTTCGTGCGCATGGCGGGCGCACCCACGACCACGCCATCGAAGTACCTGGGGTAGCGCTGGGTCATCAGCATGCCTTCGCGGCCGCCGGTGGAGCACCCCATGAAATAGGCGTGAGCGGCAGGGCCGCCGTAGTGCAGGGCAACGATCTGCTTGGCCAGCACCGCGACGCGGCCGACCGCCTGGTAAGCGAAGTCGAGGCTGGCCTGCTGGTCTGCCATGAACGAGGCGTCGAACACCTGCCCCTGGTGGCCGGTATCCGTGCTTACCACGGCAAAGCCGCGGATGAGCGCGGCGTCGTCGTCGTCCACGCGCCCGAGCGGCGGCGCCACCGACCCGTTCAACCCGCCGCCACCCTGGAACAGCAGCCGTCCCTTCCACTCGGCAGGCAGCGCCAGCGCGAACCCGATGCCGAACACCCTCCCGTTCGCGCCCGTCCGGCGATCGAGTGTCGCCTGGACGCGGCAGAACGCGGGCAGCCTCGCGCCGGAAGGCGGCGCGGACGGGAACGATGGCGGCAGCGGAGTACCCGCCGCGACCCACTCCGTCGTCACATCTGACAGCTCCGCGCCGGGCACCTGCAACTTCCGCAGCGTGTCGCAGGCCGTCTGTCCGCGCTTCGCCTGCGCGAAGGACGCGCTCGTCGAGAGCACCAGCGCGAGTGCCACGGCGATCGGAACGCCGACGGACGGAATCGGCATGTCCACCTCTCTCAGCTCGATCTCCCAGATGTTCAACGCATTCGCCGCACGCGGCCAGCACTCAACGGCGTCCAACACCCCTGCCGAGAGGGGGGAGTGCGGCCCGCTTGTTCGTGCGCAGGGCGAGGACAGCTGGGGATTGGGGCGACTGTACGCCCGTTCAGCAGGCGTGTCAAAAGGCCACGTACCGCGTCGGGTGTGCGGCAGCGGGGTCGTGGCCGCAGCCTGGCTTACGTCGCGCCTTGGCCGAGGCAAGGGTCCGGGGTAGCTGACCGGTCAGCGTGACGTCTCCCGAGACAGGCGACGGGTTGCCAAGCTCAGGCCAACGCGAGATTCACGTTCTCTATGGCTTCGTCGATCTCGGCAGGGCTCTTGTAGCCCACCGTGACGCAATCGACCTCCGCGCTGCGAAACGCAAATCTCATTGCCTTCCGACGGTCCTCGGCACCGAATGCGCCTTCGCCCGCAAGCTTCATGGCGATAACGCCCATGCCTTCCTTGCGGACTTCCTTCACGTGGGTGATGACTTCCGGGACGTTGCCCAGCCCCTGCGTCGCGTAGTCCTCGGCGTCCATGCTCTTGCCGGTGTGGTTCACACGCACCATCGCGACTTCGAGCCAGGTGTTTCCGGGAACCCGGCGTAGGGCCGGCAGTCCGTGAACCGACGCACCATGGCTGAGCACGACCTTTCGTGACTGGACTTCGAGGATGGCGTCCTGCCAGCGTGCCGTGTCGGTAGGCCATGTCGCCGTGTGCTGCCAGTGGAGCAGCATGATGTCGAAGTATTCCGTGTTTGCCAGCCGGCGGAGCTCGTCGAACTTCTGCTGCGGATCGACACCGCCGCGGGTCGTCACCTTCGACATGAGCTGGTAGCTGTCACGCGGAATGCCCTTCAAGGCGATGCCAAGCATCCGGTGCATCTCGCCGTACGATTCGGCCGTCTCGAAGAAGCGGATGCCGCTGTCGTGCGCATGGCGCACCAGCCGGGTGAAACCGTCCTGCCCGAGCGCCCGCTGTACCTGGCCGCTGAGGCTGCCCGTGCCGAGCGCAAGCCGTGTGACCTTGACGCCGGACCGGCCCAGCGTGACGATGTCGGTCGCACTTCCGCGCCGGCCGCTGAGGGGAAGGGCTCCGGACACGGTAAGCGTTCCCGCGGCGAGTTGTTGGCTCTCACGTTAATCCACTGACGGTTTCTCACGTTTGATCGAGAGGCACGCCGAGGCGATTCTCGCAGTGGTCCCTCGCGAGGACGCGGACGCCGGGATGATTGGGACGGCAAGGTGAGGCGAGCCGGCCGCGTTCGGCCGGCTCTGGGTCGCTGAAGGCAGGTCAGGCAATTTCAGGCAGCGCGGCCTGCACGTGATCGGCGGTGGCGAGTTTCGCCCGGGTGAGGGCTGCGGCGAGCAGCGTATGATGCGCGAGGAGGTTGATCTTGCGCGGGAGCCCGCCGGTCGCCTGGTAGATCGCTTCTTCGGCCGACGGATCGAAGAGCGGGACGTCGGCGGTCGCGAGGCGGAGGCGATGGGCGAGATAGCCGGTGAGTTCCTCGCGGGTGAGCGCGGCCATGTGATAGCGGACGACGATGCGCTGCGCGAGGGCCTCGTGCACGGCCATCGTCAAGCGGCGCCGCAACTCGGTCTGTCCGAGCAGGAGCAGGCAGAGGCGCGGCTCGGCATCCATCTGATAGTTGGTGAGCAGGCGGAGATCCTCGAGGACATCGGGGCGAAGATGGTGCGCCTCGTCGACGACGAGGATCGGTCGGGTGCGGGCATCGCCGCCGAGGCGTGTCACCTCCGTCTTGATCTGCCGATACAGCGCGGCGCGGGAGCGTTCAACGCTCAGGCCCATCTCCCACGAGATGGTCTTGAGGAGATCCATCACGTTGCCGGTGGAGAGCGAGACGTAGAGCACGCGATAGAGGCCCGTGTGGAGCTGCGTGAGGACGCGACGCGCGGCGCAGGTCTTGCCGCTGCCGCTGTCGCCGGTGACCAGGCCGATGCCGCGCAGGTCGAGCAGGTGCGCGAGGCGGACGTCGAGCTCGCGACTGCTGGCGGAGGGAAAGAGCTCGTCGGGCGCGATCTCCTGGCCGAAGGGATGGCGCGTGAGGGCGAAGTGTTTGCGGTACATGGTCAGAAGTCCTCGTCGAGTTTGCGCAGCGGCAAGCCGGGCGCCGGCACGCTGGGAGTGCTGGGGGTGAGGAGCTTCGTGCCGTGGTCGCGGCGGACGAAGCAATTGGCGTAGGCATCCACGCGTTTGGCGGCGCCGACGGCGCGGCCGTGGACGACGACGGTGACGCCGCGCCCAAGTCGCGTGGGGTCGTAGCGGAGCGTCACCGTCTGCCCGACGAGTGCGGCATCGACTTCGAAGACGACGCCGTGGAGGCTGACCGTGCGATCGTGCTGGACCTTGCGCTTCTCCTCGAAGAGAAAGAGCTCGGTGAGATCCTGCGTGGGGAGCGTGACGTGGTGGGCGGCCCGCGCCCACTGCTCGCGCGGCGTGGCGTCCTGCAGCCCGCGGTGCGGTGTGTCGAGATACTCGTCCTCGATCCAGGTCCAGAGGCGTTGATTGAGTGCGTCGAGCGAGCGCGTGTCGGCGTCGAGCAGCGTGGGCAGGAGCTGGAGGCGTAGTGTCCGAAACCAGCGCTCAAGCTTGCCTTTTCCTTGCGGCGAAAACGGTCGGGCGTGGATGAGCGTCACGCCGAGCTTGGCGCAGACGAGCGCGAGGTGGCGCGCGCGATACGCCGAGCCGTTATCGACGTACAGACGCTTTGGAATTCCACGGCGCAGGATCGCGCGTTCGAAGACGGGCAAGAAGGCGGTGACCGTTTCGCTGCGCGTGAAGGCGGCGTAGGGAATCACGCGGGTCGCATCATCGAGCAGCGCGATCAGGTAGGTCCGGTGCCGCCGGCGATCGTCGGCGTCGAGCACCGTCGGTCCGTGCATGACGTCACTCATCCAGAGCTCGTTGGCCGCGTCGTAACTGAAGCGGCGGCGATCCTTGCTGGTCGGCGCGTCGGTCGGGCGCGCCATCAGGCCGTGGCGACTGAGGAGGCGATGGACGGTCGCGGGCGCCAGCGGGAGATCGGCGGGCACGCGCTGCTGGGCGCGCGCGGTCGTGATGATCAGGGCCACGCTGTAGGTCGGGTACGCCTCTTTGAGCGCGCAGAGCTCGTCGGCGACGGCTTGCGGCAGCGCGCGGGCCTGGCCGTGATCGGCGCGCAGGCGCGGCTTGAGGCCCTCGAAGCCGGCGCGACGATAGGCGTAGAGCCAATCGCGCAGCGTCTCGGCCGCGACGCGGCGGCGCGTCGTGCCGGGGATGTCGTACTCGCGCGCGGCCTTCTCGCGCAAGCGCGCATGGAGCGAGCGATCGCCGACCGGCAGATGGAGCAGATCGGCGATCAGCCCGTAGCGAAACAAGGCGACGGTGTCGGCATGTGTGGCGGGATCGGGTGGCGGCATCGGTCCTCCTCGCCGCGGTCATCGCGGCGAGCGCGATCCTCACCGCGAGGGACCGGCGCGGTCTGCCCCCATGTCGTGTGGGACCGCCGAACGCCGCGCGTCTCGCCGGAACGAGCGAGGGCTGAATCCGAGCGGCGTGGGCAGCGTCGGCAGGTGCGAACCGGCGTGCGTTCGCAACACGACCAACGCGCACGGCGTGGCCAACGCGAGGCGCACGGCCGTCAGGCGCGCGTCACCGGTGAACAGGTCGGGCCGGAGCGTGACGATGGCCAGCAGCGCGCGGCGGATCGGTATCAGTCGGCGACGGATCCAGCGCACCGCCGACGGCAGCGTAATCTCCGGCCGCAGGGCGTCGGCCGCCGCCTCCACACTGCGCGCGGTCTCCACCGTCGCGACCACGTGCTCGATCGCCTCGAGCGCGCCGGGAAAGTGACTCGCGAGACAATCGGGCAGCAGACTGAACGTCTCGCGGGCCGTCGGACAGTAGTAGCGCGCGATGCGCATCCCGACGGGCGTGCGCCGCGGATACGTCCCGTGCCGCACGAAGCCGCACCCGCCGCGGGGATGGCGGGGACAGGCGGCCAGGCTTGCGTCACGCCAGGCACTGCGCGCAACATAGGCCTCGCCGGAGAGCGGGCACTCGTGACGCAGCTGCACCGGCCAGGGGACGCACGGGGGCTTCCGGGGCGGCCCCACTTCTCCTCGCCATCGCCGACGATGGCACCCGCCGTTCTATCACAGCGTCCCCGTTGTCCACCCGCCGATCGTCGCTGGACCGTCCGTGGTGGCTACCGGCCACGGGGGGGCGCTCGGCGGCGTCCTCACCCCGAC
>JBMDXQ010000051.1:0-3312 GCA_048594975.1 Vicinamibacterales bacterium
GGAAACCGAGGCCCAGGTCGAGCGGCTCGACGAGTGTTTCGGCTTGCTCGACGTCCAGGCCCGCGCCAAGCCCTGCAAGGGCATGATGGGACTCGTCGAGGAGGGCGAGGAAGTGATGGCCGAAGGCAAGAAAAAGGACGAAGCGGCCGCCGACCTGGCGCTCATCGGGGCGGCCCAGAAAGTCGAGCATTACGAGATGTCCAGCTACATCACCGCTCGCAACCTCGCCCAGCAGCTGCACATGGCTCCCATTGTTCAGCTGCTTCAGACTTCCCTCGGCGAGGAGGAGAACGCCGACCAGCTTCTCAACCAGCTCGCCCGGCCGCTGATGACCGTGGCGAGGATGCCGGAGAGCGTGGAGTAGGGGGTGTTTCCCCAACGCGCGGCGTACTGCGCCGATTTCGATAACCCGAGATCGGCGCTTCGCGCTGTTGGTCGCATGGTGCCGTCAGAATAATTCCCACGAGCCTCGATGCTCGACGCAATCAGCCCTTGGCCTGATCGGAAGACTCGCGCAGCAACCCGACTTCGACCGGAAGCCTGCTGACGAGGGCGTCGCAACGTGGGCGCTCGAACGGGAACACGTCCTTGAGTACCGCCGCGAACTGCTCGCCTAGCCTCTCCCGCAGCATGTTTCGGGCACGATGCAGTCTGGTTCTCACCGTCTCGGCTTTGATCCCGAGAACATTCGCGGTCTCTTCCACGCTCGCATCTTCTACGTCGCGCATGATAAGGACGGTGCGAAAGTCCGGCGGGAGGTCGTCGATCGCACCCTCCAATATCTGACGAATCTGGTTGCGCGCAGCCTCACCCTCGGGGGTCGCTTGCGTCAGCGGAGACAGATAGATCTGGCTGCGGACACGCTCTCGCGCGTGACAGCAGACATCCGGATCGGCAGCTTGGTGCCAAAAGGCGACATGATCTATGTTATTCGATCACCTCATGAGCGCGCAAAAAGGATGGACGCACCATCTTCGCTGAATTGCGGGAAAGCCAGACGAGCTACGCGCGACCCAAGCGAATGGCAAGCAGCACGTTCAGCTCATCCTTCCGCGGCGGCACGACGTCCGGAGGCAAACCCACAGTCATCCTGCAACCTTCGCCAGGTACTAGCCGGAAGTGCAGCTGAGGCCAGGCAAGCAGAATGGGTTCTTCCCCAAAATTTATCAGAGCCCAGACGTCACCAGTCCTCACCTTTCCGTGTGCGTCCTGAACAAGGAGTTCGCACACCGAGTTCTTCGGGGGCGGCAGCTCTTTGAAAGTCAGGAATTGGGCGAGATCATCGGAAAATTCGTCAAAGTCGCCGGTACCCGCGGATGCTTCTTCGTTCAGCATCGCCCAGAACCGGGTGCGCATATGCGACGGAACGGAGAACAAACAGAAACACGCAGCGGCGTCCTCAGGCGGCTTGTTCAGCGTCAGGCTGTCCAGTTCGTCCTCGTGTGGCGCGCGCCAGCGCTCGCCCTCGGCCACAAGAAGCCGATCCGTCCAAGAGCCTTTGCACTGGAAGTTTGAGGCGATCGCAAACGACGGCTTCACATCACGGCCTTGAGTCGTTCAAGCTTATCGAGCGCGACGTCGAAGGTTGCCTTCTTGTGCAGGCGACAGGACAGCGTCTCTGTTGTGGCGAAGTCGCCGTTCTCGAAAAATTTGTTGCCGGGCGGACCACCCCCGCAGAACGGGAAGTACCGGCAGGATTCCTCGCACAGTTCCACGCCACGGCGGATCTCGTCGTCGAGGGCAACGAAGCGCGGCATCGTGAGCACAGATTCCAATGAGTCCCGCGCCACGTTGCCAAGCGCGAAGCTGCCGTGCCGCGGACTGCTGAGGCCCAGCAGTTCGGGCGAATAGGTCGAAAAATTGCCCTCGTAGTCCACGTTGAGGATCGCGAAGGGCCTGCACTCCTGCACCCGAATCTCGGACTGCTGGTGGTAGGAGATGGAATTTTGAGCGAAGTCGAATTCGCGCACCCGTAGTGGCGGATCCGCCGCGAGAGCAAGGTCCATGAAGCGGGAATAGAAACGGCGGAAGCGCGGTTCCACTCCGCTGCCCGAGAGCGACGAGGTCACGTGCGGCCCCTCGATCTCTTCCACGTTGAACGCGACCGAGGTTATGTTGTGCTCGACGTAGAAGTCGAAGAGTTCGTCGGGATAATCCAGCGATGCGGAGGTCAGCACCGTAATGACGTCGAAAGAAATGTGATGGTCGCGCAGCAAGCGCATGCCGCGCAACACGTTCGCAAGAGTGCCACCGCCCTTGCGGGTCACACGGTGACGATCATTCAGGAAATCGGGACCGTCGACGCTGACCCCGACCTGGACGCCGCGGCGCAGGATAAAGTCACACCACGCGTCGTTCACCAGGGTGGCGTTGGTCTGGAACGACTGGGTCACCTCGAACCCGCTGACATTGCACCGTTCCAGCAAAACAGTGGCCTGTTCGTAGAACGTCGCGGGCAGAACCATCGGCTCGCCGGCATGCCACAACAGCGTGAATGGTCGTCGCACCAGGCCCGAGGAGAAGACCCAATTGAAGGCCTTCTCCGACGTCTCGAGCGTCATCTTCCGCTTGTTGGAGCGATCAGGGAGATAGCAGTATGAGCAGTCGAGATTGCAGAACGGCGTCGGCTGGATAACCAGAAGTTCCAACGGGCCGACTTGGCCGGCGGAAATCATCGTCTACCAGTTGCGGAAGCCGCCGTTGCGGAAGCCGCCGTTGCGGAAGCCGCCGTTGCGGAACGGGCCGTTCAAGAAGCCGCCGTTGCCGAAGCCGCCGTTGCCGAAGCCGAGGCCTGGGAAATTGATGAATTGAGCGTGCGCTTCGCCGGCCGAGCCCAGGCCAACGTCGTCCAACCCCGCGGCCCGCGCTTGGACATCGAGATCGGTGGGGTTGGCATCCTCGGGCGTGCCGAGTGCGGCAAGTGAGGTGCGGGCGAGGACGACGGTCCCCACGGTGGAGAGTGCGCCACCAGCAAGACCACGCAACAAAGCACGGCGCGTCAACTTGTCCATAGACCCACCGCCTCCGTTAACCGCCCTCTCCATTGAAAGACAAAAGATATTGTAGCCGTGAAATCCCCGGAAACAAGTCTCTTATCCAGTCATTCGGGGTGGACGAGTGCCGGAACCGGAGGCGTGCTCCGCAAGACCCGCGCGGGTCCATCCGCGGACGGCTGCCAATGGAACTCAGGACAGTCGGCCGGATTAGAGGTCCGGAACTTCGCGCGCGTTTCCTCTTCTGGGGATTGGAGGGGGTCCAAGCCCCGCCACGGCCACTCGGCGGGGTTTGTTTTTTGGCGGGCCAGGACACAGC
>JBMDXQ010000052.1:0-18774 GCA_048594975.1 Vicinamibacterales bacterium
CGCAAGGAGGCTGATCGATAACACTGACGTCCTCGCGTCGCTTCGCTCCGATCACGATGCCGCGGAACCGGCGATCACGATGCTCTGGAACGCGTGATCACGATGGCGTGGACCAAGTGATCACGATGCGTGGAATGCGCACTTGCCTCCGGTCTGTTCGTGCAGGGCCGCTATGCGTACTCCTTCGTGCAACAGACGGTCGGTGTGCGTCCCAATCACAGCAACGCTGACATCGAGCTGGGCCACTTCATTACTCCGTCGGTGCGCGTTTTCGTTCTCGGCGCCACGCAGGTATCGCACGGCGGCATCGACTTGCTACCGCCCCCGCTGGCGGCTGCGGTACTGACCCCGGAACAGCGGAGCCACCACGACCAGATCGATCGCGTGAACTACCTGAAGGTCGCCGTCGGAGCGTCCATCGACCTTACGGAGCAACTCGGTATCTTTGCGTCCTACGGTCGCCAGGTCGCGGGCCGGAACGGTCACGAGATGAGGAGGGCGGTGTCAGTCGGGGTCTCTTGGAGTTTCGGCTCGAGGACCTCGCCAGACCTCGATGCTGCTGAGGCACGCCTGGTCCGGTGCGCATGCCAGAAAGCAGCCTCGTAAGTCCCGCTGAGTAGCGCTACCGCTGCCATCACGGCGGGGGAGATCACGCTTTTGATGCCGGAGGCGTGTCCTCACGCCCGGGAAGCGACGCAGTCGAGCCTGCGCGACCGGCAATCCGGAACGTGAAGCGCGCGGACCCGACCCGCACGACGTCGCCATCGGCGATGACCACCGGACCCGTCACACGCTCGTCGTGAAGCCACGTGCCGTTCTTGCTGTCGAGATCCTCCAGCAGACCATCCGAGTGGCGCAGCGTGAGCCGGGCGTGACGCCGAGACACGGTCGTTTCGTCGATCTCGGTGACTTCCTCGCCGCCTCGACCCAGCAGGTTCTCGCCCTGCCGAAGCGGTATCCGCCCCAATTCGCCGACCAGCCACGCACGCGCATTTTCGGGCGCCTCTGATCGCGGCGCATCTGCCTCGATGACATCAGCCGTGAACGCGTACCCTACGCCGTGGATCGTGCGAACCATAGCTCGCCGCCGGCCGTCGTCGCCGATTGCCTGCCTGATATCGGAAATCAAAGCCTGCAGACTTGCCTCGGAGACGTACGTGTCGGGCCACAGGCACGCATGGATCTGTTCTTTGGGCACTGCGTTCGGCCGATGTTCGAGCAGGAGGAGCAGGAGATCGAATGCCTTTCTCGGCAGGTGGACCATCTCCGCGCCGCGCCAGAGCTGACGGGCGTGCGGGTCCACACGAACATCACCGAACCGAATGATCATCCCGCCTGAGCGAATCCGCCAGCACCACGCATCGGCGTATTCAACCGAAGTGTACCGTCGCCGCACCGGTTCGACAAGCAGGCGGGCATCTGCAGAGAAGCGGCAAAGCGGCTGGACGCACTCGAACGGTGATCCAGCCGCTGCGCGTGAATCCAACAGCCCGATCCATCACGAAAGCGTGACCCGCCGCATGGCCTTGCGCTGCCCGTCATCGTCCGCGGCTCAGCAGGGAGCCGTGAAACCCGGCGCCGTCCGCGTAGCCGCCAACGATGTCCCCGCGTTCGTTGATGCCGAAAGCGATGGAGCGAATCGCGCCGGGAACATCAATCGTCGTCAAGCGATCTCCGCTCAGCAGGAAGCCATGAGAATCGAGGCTCTCTCCCGTGCAAGGCGCGATATCGCAGTAGGTGGCCACGACTTCTCGCCGAGAATTGATTCCGCCATTGTCAACACTGATCTCGACGACGGCGGGCACGTCAATCGTAGTGAACCCGCCCTTCTGTCCATCCAGCAGAAACGCGTGTCCCTTGCCGTTGGCATCCGTGTACCCCCCGACGATGTCACCGCGAGCGTTGATCTTCCACGCATTGGTTCCCCTTGCGCCCGGGACGTCGATCGTTGCGAACTCGCCGTCGCTCAACAGAAAACCGTGCACGTTCGGACCGTGAGGCTGGCATGGTGTCGTGAAACAGAATCGGCCGACAATGTCACCCCATTCGCTGATCCCAAGCGGGTTGGTGAACACGGAGCCCGGTGGATCGATTGTCGTGAACCGTCCCTCGCGGAGCAGGAAACCATGTCTGGCGCTCGGCGGATCCGTGGGAAGCCGATACGTGCCCACGATCTCGCGACGGGCGTTGATCCCGGCTGCACGGGTGAACACGGCGCCGGGAAAATCAATCCAGTGCAACTGCCCGTTCCTGTCCAGCAGGAACCCGCGGGTGAGTCCCGCTGCGAGGTACGATCCGACAACCTCCCCCGCAGCGTTGACATCGAGGGCAACAGTGGATGTCGCCCCAGGAATATCAATGGTGGTGAAGAGCTGGGTCTCCTGCGCGAGCGCCCCTCTACTGACGGCTGAGAGCACGAGAGCGAACGCGAACACACTAGGCACGAGATGTTGCCGCATTTTTCTTCTCCTTCGGAATGCAGCTCTGTGGCATGAAGCGTAGAGACGATTCGTCCGCAGCCCGATCGGTTCAGCCGACGCGTGACCGAACGAAGCTCATAACCGTGCATGCCGCAACTGCGCGTGCGACGGTACCAGCTGGCACGGCCGGGAATCCTTGGGAATGTCTGATTGATTCCTGATTCGCGGCGAAGCGTTCTCGGCCTTCGCGTCCGTCAAAGCGCGCCGCTGGGTCTCCGTCGGTCACCTCGCTGCTCCCGCACGGCGACTTCTTTCCTGAAGCGAGGGCGGAGGCTGCGCGCGGCCTTCAGCGAGACACTCGTTGGCGGGGGGCGGGTTGCGTCCGAACGGAATGAGCGCCTTCGAATTCGCGGTGCTTTCCGGTCTCCGCGCCACGCAATTGCACCGAGGGTGCACCCCGCGTGTCCCGCCGTCGGAGAAAGTCGCAGTGACCGCGCAGCACGAAGTGGCCGAGCGAAAGATCGTCAAATCCTCAGAGACGGCCGGACAGCGCGCAGAATCCGTCGACTGACAAGGAGCTCGATGGCACGCATCCATCTGGTCAACCCGAACACCCAGTCGTTCGGTATTGCGTCATTGCGCCGCGCTGGCTGTACGCGTTGGCGGCCGCGACCGGCGGTCGCTGGGGCGATCCGCAGATCGTCGACGAAACCCTGGATCGGTCGATCTCGACAGGATCGGCCCTGGAGATGTGGTCGGGATCGGCATCCACACCGGAAATGCGCGTCGCGGTCATGAAATCGGGCGCGAAACGCGGCGCGGGGGTGGTGTTCGGTGGCATTCATGCGACCTTGTTTCCGGATAAGGCCGTTACACACGGAGCGGCACATGCGGTCGTTCGCGGCGACGGCGATGTCATCTGGCCACAGGTGATCGATGACTGTTTCGCGGGGCGGCCCCGCGGTCTTTACGAGGGCGGCCGGATCGGGGGCGATCAGTTCGTCGCGGCGCGATGGGAGCTGCTGCCGCGCGGCCGCTATATGTGGGCGTCGGTCCAGACCGTTCGCGGCTGACCGAAGCACTGTTCGTTCTGCTCGGTGGAGAACCGACGGCCAGGAGCCGCGCCAGCGTCGTGTCGATCCTGTAATCCGCGAGATTGTCGAATTGCGTCGGCTCGGCTTCCGCTTCATCGCGCTCGCCGACGACAATTTCTACCCGGTGACGTTGAGCGATCTCGTGCAGGCGAAACGACGGGCAAACGGTACCCGGTTGCAGGAGCTCGAGGCGCTCCGCGCGGAACGATTCGCATTGATGGCGCGGCTTGCCCAGCTACCGGACGATCTCGTCTTCTATACCCAGATCACGATGGAGGCGGCAGAGGATCCAGCATTCTCGACGCGATGCGCCGGGCGAAGGTTCCCGGCGCGCTCGTCGGCGTCGAGTCCGTCACCCACGATGGCCTCAAGGATGTCTACAAGGGTTTCAATCTCGCGGGTGAGGAGCTGGTGTACCGTCTGCGGGCGTTCCGCGGCCACGGGATCCATGTCCTGGGTTCGTTCATCTTCGGATTGCCGAGCGATACCAAAGACAGTTTCGCGCGACCGTGGCCCTCGCGGAACGCGCCGACCTCACGTTTGCGCAATTCGTCTTGCTGACGCCCTTTCCGGGCACAGTCGACTTCGAGAAATGGGCGGCCGCAGTGCGTCAGCGCGGGACCATGGTCGAAGGCGTACCGCTGACACAGCATTGGCTCATTCCCGAACGCCAGCGACCGCGTCTGTACACGGCGCACCCGACGATGTCGCTCGAAGAGATCCGGCTCGGCACGCAGCGCGCGTGGGACCGCTTGTACAGCTGGCGTCACGTGTGGGCGCGCTCGCGAGTCGTCGAGTCCGTGCGGGCGCGAATCGCCTTCGTGCTGATCTCGAAGCTCTATCGACAAATGTACGCGAATGCGGGAATCGCCACCGATAGCGCTCTGGTGCAGCGATCGGCGCGATGGGCGCGATGGATCGGCTACGCGTGTCGACGACTGTATCCCGGGAAACCGATGCCGGACCTCACGATTCCCGGAGAGCAGCTCGACCAGGCAACATTCAACTGACGTTCGACAGCGAGGCGACAATGGCGGCGATGAACGGCACGATCAAGCGGTTGACGGACAAGGGATTCGGTTTCATTGCGGCGAATGACGGCAGCGAGTATTTGTTTCACCAATCGGCCTGCAGTGGCACGCGGTTCGATCAATTGCGCGAAGGCTAGAGAGTCACCTTCGAGCGCGGTGCCTTCTCTCAAGTGAGCCGCGCTCGGCGGTCTTGCGTCGGCCTGCGCGGGATAGTTCTCTTCGAGCAAGCGAGCGAAGAAAGCCTGCGTGAGGTCCTGCGCTTCGGCCGCGGCGTACCCCTCGCGCCGGAGAAACGCGCAGATGGGGTACCAGTAAGCCTGTGCCAGCGTTTCGAGGGCGGCATCACCCTCTGGCGACCGCTCGCGACCGGCAGCGAGAACGACGCTCCAGGGCGTCGTCGGAAACGCCGTCCGGTTGGCAGAACCCGGCCCCGTCTGCGGCGTGGTCATGTTCCTCCCTGGACTGCAAGCAGCCTTTCTTGCGGCAGGGGCGCAGGACCGGAGCACTACGCGACGGCGCTCAGCGAGGAGCGATGGCGCGGCGTCAGCGTGAGGCTGACGAGCCTGGCTGCGCTGTGCCACGTCGCCCAACCCGGAACCAATGTCGAGCACCCGTTGGCCGGGCCGATGCCGGGTTCGGTGGCGGACATTTCCTCCATGGTGCGAACGAGGGGCGTCGTCATGTCATGCGCAGGCGCTGCGCTGGGCGAAGCGCGTGTCCAGCGTCGCGTGGGTCTCGCGTGCGTTCGATTGGCTGTCAACTTTGCTGTCAAGATCGTGCCGGCGTATAGTGAAACGTTGGGCCTTGACGCGCGGAAAGCACGGTAATTTTGAACCCAAGGAGAAGAACGTGACGCCGGCTACCATCGTGAACGCGCCGCGGTCCGTCGCATCAACGGGCGTTGCCGGCCTTGACGACATCTTGGCCGGCGGCCTCACGCGGCGACGCCTCTATCTCATCGAGGGCGTGCCCGGTTCAGGAAAGACGACGTTGGCCCTCCAGTATCTCCTGGAGGGGGCGAACAACGGCGAGTCCGTCCTGTACGTCACGCTGTCAGAGACCGAGGAGGAACTCCGTGCGGTTGCCGAATCGCACGGCTGGCAGCTCGATGAGATTCACATTCGGGAACTGACCCCTCCCGAGGCCGCCCTCGACCCGGACGAGCAGAACACGATGTTTCATCCGTCCGAGATCGAGCTGGCCGCCACCATGAAGCCGATTCTGGAGGATGTGGAGCGACTCAAGCCGACCCGGGTGGTCTTCGACTCATTGTCGGAACTGCGCCTTGTGGCCGGGAGCGCCCTCCGGTACCGGCGACAGATCCTCGCCTTGAAACAGTTCTTCGCGACGCGTGAGTGCACCGTCGTGCTCCTCGACGACATGACGGCGAGCTCGCGAGATCTGCAGATGCAGAGCCTCGCCCACGCCGTCCTTCTGCTGGAACAGCTGAATCCCGAGTACGGGGCGGAGCGGCGGCGCATGCGGGTGGCCAAGTACCGCGGCGTGAAATTCCGCGGCGGGTATCACGACTTCGTGATCAATCGTGGCGGGATCCAGGTATTTCCCCGGCTGGTCGCTGCCGAACACCGGCAGCTCACGACCCGCGCGACCCTCAGCACCGATGTCCCGGCGCTCGATGCGCTATTAGGCGGGGGCATCGAAGAAGGGACGAGCACACTGATCATCGGCGCTGCTGGAACGGGCAAGTCGACCATCGGGGTCCAGTTGGCGTTGGCGGCAGCACACCGAGGCCGACAGGCGGCGCTGTTCCTATTCGATGAGAGTCCCGATACGTTGCGGACGCGCTGCCAGCACTTGAACATGGACCTGACCACGTACCTGGATACAGGACAAATTTCGATCCAACAGATCGACCCGGCCGAGCTCACCCCGGGCGAGTTCACACACGCCATACGGACGGCTGTCGAAGAACGGGACGCGAAGATCATCGTAATCGACAGCTTGAACGGGTATCTGAACGCGATGCCGGAGGAACGGCACTTGAGCGTTCAGCTGCACGAGCTCCTGGTGTACTTGGGCCAGAAGGGCGCCGCCACCATCCTCATCGGAGCGCAGCCGGGTGTTATCGGCAGCCAGGTGAACACCCCCGTGGATGCGAGCTATCTGGCTGACGCGGTGATTCTCCTCCGCTACTTCGAAGACCGAGGAGCGGTTCGACAAGCCATTTCGGTGTTGAAGAAGCGCAGCGGCAAGCACGAACGCACGCTTCGAGAGTTCAGCCTCGAGCAAGGCCGCATTACCGTTGGACGCATCCTCCATGAGTTCCGAGGGGTGCTGACTGGCGTACCGATGTACGAAGCCGCCGAGACGCCTGCGCGTGGCAAAGAGGGCGTGTGATCGTCAACGAGTCGACGCGCGATCGCCGGGTGCTTTTCCTGGCGGCAACCGCGAAGGACGCGGCCACGACGGAGTCGATGCTGTCGCCGCTGGGCATTCGTCTCGATGTGTGCAGGACCTTCGATGCCCTGCTTGCGAAGGCGAAAGTGGGCGCCGCCGCGATCCTGCTGCCCGAGGAAGCGGTGTCGGCGACTTATAGCGCCGCACTCCGGGCGGTTCTTGCCGCGCAACCGCCGTGGTCCGACCTTCCGGTGCTCATCCTCACACGTCCCGGCGCTGACTCCGCTGAGTCGGGCGAAGCGGTGCGGACGCTCGGGAACGTGACGCTTCTCGAACGCCCCGTCCGGCTCGCGACGCTGGTCAGTGCGGTACGGACGGCCATCCGGGCGCGCGAGCGTCAGTATGAGATTCGCCAACACCTGGCAGAACGTGCTCGCGCCGAAGAATCCCTCACCCTCGCCGATCAGCGAAAAGATGAGTTTCTTGCCACGCTGGGTCACGAGCTGCGCAATCCCCTGGCGCCCTTGCTGACGGCTCTCCAACTGCTGAAAACAGCCGGCATACAGGAGCCAGTGGTCGTTCGAGTGATCGCAGTGATGGAGCGCCAGCTTACCCATCTCATGCGGCTCGTCAACGACTTGCTCGAAGTCTCGCGAATCACGCGCGGTTTGATCGAAGTGCAGCGGGAACCTGTCGATCTCGCGTCCATCGTCCATTCAG
Organism: Vicinamibacterales bacterium; assembly: GCA_048594975.1. Classification (GTDB taxonomy): domain Bacteria; phylum Acidobacteriota; class Vicinamibacteria; order Vicinamibacterales; family 2-12-FULL-66-21; genus JBMDXB01. The sequence continues at coordinate 7,624 of JBMDXQ010000052.1, forward strand.
CCATCGACACCAGCAAGCCGGTCCTGGACGCCGCTGGACACCAGTTGAGCGTCGAGCTGCCGACCGCGCCGGTCACGGTCCATGGGGACGCTGTCCGGCTCACTCAGGTGCTCGTCAACCTCCTCACGAATGCCGCGAAGTACACGAATGCGGGGGGGCACATCTGGATTCACATGTGGAAGGAGGGCCCCCGGGCTATCGTGTCCGTTCGGGATAACGGGATAGGCATCGCGCCCGACCAGATCGCGTCAGTGTTCGACATGTTTACGCAGGTGGATCGTTCGAGCCCTCAGGCCCAAGGGGGATTGGGCATCGGCTTGACCCTGGTGCGTAGCCTCGTCGCCATGCACGGCGGCCGGGTGGAAGCTCGCAGTGAAGGGCTAGGCTTGGGGAGCGAGTTCGTCGTGGAACTGCCGGTGATTGCTGTTGGCGGGCGTGTTCTGCCGTCGGATGAATCGAAGACCGCAAACAAGTTACCGCGACGCCGGATCCTCGTTGTTGACGACAACCGCGATGCCGCGGAGTCGCTCGGCGAGCTCCTGACTGCGCTCGGTGCGACCGTCTGTGTGGTGCACAACGGCCGTGAGGCGCTCGATACACTTGACTCTTTCGCTCCAGATTCGGTGCTGCTGGACATCGCAATGCCCGACATGGATGGATACGAGGTCGCGCGCAAGATTCGATCGACCGCCAAACACGGTGACGTGCTGCTCATCGCTGTGACCGCGTGGGGACAGGAACATGATCAACGGCGTTCTCTCGCTGCCGGATTCAATCACCACATCGTTAAACCGCCTGACATAGAGAAATTGCGCGATCTGCTGACGACGGGCTGGTCAGACCAGGAACGGACAGTTGCTAACGGGTAGAGGGAACCACGAATGCTTTGTCGCGGCCGTCGACGCCTCCGTGGCCCGTCACGCGATCCCGAAGGCGGAATTCGAATCTGGGCAGGATAAAGATGCGATTGTTTGCCGGCTCGATGCGCAGCTACCCGGATTCCTTCGAGCAGACCGAGCGCCCTGATGACCTCCTCGGTCATTCCGTCGCAGAAGTATTCCTGTTCTGGCTCGGGACTCAGGTTGGCGAACGGCAGAATGGCAATCGACGCAGGTCGCCCGGACGTGGGGAGCGCCTGCAGGCTGGCGGTTGACAAGCGGTTCTGGCACGATCGGAGATCGGCGAGGATCTGCTCGGCCTGCTGGTAGCGGCCGATCGGATCCTTCACGAGCGCGCGATGGACGATCCGCAGGAGATCGGCCGGGAGGTCCGGCCGTAGCCGGTCCAGCGGTTCGGGGGAGCGGTTCACGATCGCGTACAACCAGCCAAGGCGTGATGCACGCCGTCGGCTCGAACAGGTTCGTCCATCTGACGGAGTTCCCCGATGACAAATCGGGATGGGTGATTCGGCCCAACGCCGACACGTGGTATTCCGTCGGGGCTCGATCTCTCGAAAGAACCGGTGCTGCTGCACGTTCCTGACACGCTCGGTCGCTACTACCTCGTCCAGGTGATGGACGCGTGGACGGAGGTAGTGGCAGCACCCGGCAAGCGCACGACGCGTACGGAGAAGGCTGGTTCGCGATTGTCCCACCCGGATGGACCGGCAAGTTGCCTGAGCTCGCCAGGCGAATCGATTCTCCGACGAACAGGACGACGGTCCTGTTGAGGATCCAGACGAACACGGCTTCGGACTACCCGCCGTGAACGCGCTGCAGCGACAGTTCTGGATCACGCCGCTGAGCGCCTATCCGAGCCCACCCACCGCACCGCCAAACATGATTGCACCGCGCCCGAACACCATTCCTCCGTCGGATGCGGTCGCCGCGATGAACTGATGCCCCAACCCCGTGGGCGGACGTTGCACACGCCATCCGCCAGCATGATCAACAGCTGAGGGCGCAGCGAATTCCCACCGTACGGCTGCGTTGCGATCCGGAAGCGAGCCCACACCAGCGCGATCTCGATACCGTACTTCGGCAGCACTGGAAGGAGATCCTGATAGAAGCTGCGGCTGGACTTGACCTGTAAAGGTATTGTCGTTGGTGGCTGGACACTCAACAAAGTGATCTGCGCGGCATATCCGGCGCCACGAACCCTCGAGAGAATCGTGACGACCTTCGCCATCACCTGGGCTCGTGCGCCGGGACCTCCTGAAGGACGCAGCTGGATCGAGCTTGAACTGCCTCGGCCCGTGCGGATCCTCGCGGCCCGTTTGCCCATTAAGGAGGTGACACCAGGAGGTGTGACATGACGTTCAAATGGAAGGTGTTGGCGCTCGCCGTCGTGTCGATGCTCGTTGCCGGCGGGTTCGCCGCATCGTCCGCTCTGCAGGCTGCGGACCCCAGCCAGGAAACGGGCCCGGTCTATTCACTCGAAGGGGCTTGGTACGGGATGTCGAACGTCGTCGGCCTCCCACCAACGCCGACACTGGACACGTTCGTCTCGAACGCGCAGCGCCCCGGCGTCGACGGCACCTTTCTCTGTAACATTCCCGCTGGAGTAGGCGGCGGCGCGTCATCGTCGGGACACGGCAACTGGGTCCGGATCGCGACCAACACGTACGCGTACACCGCGGTGCGCTCCATCACGAGCGGAACCACGCACGTCGGGTGGTTCAGGTTCTGGGGCACGATCACGGTAGTCAGCGACGACGAGCTGACCGGGACGTTCAACGCGCAGTCCTACCAGCCGAACGGGGTGCCAATATCGCCGCTGTTCACCGGCACCCTCGAACGGCACCGGGTCGACATCACCTTCGAATAGTAACCATCTCGCGCTTCAGTTCGGGAGCAGGTGGTGTTTCGGGCGGCGCGCATGCCGACTGGCGCGCCGCCCGCGAGTTCGTGATTGGGATTCTCGTCCGTATGCCTCAGAAAGAGAACTTCATCGCCAGCTGCGCCTGAAACGGCGGCCCCGCCTTTGTGAACCGGCCGAACGTCTCCCTGGGTTCGTTCGGGTAGGCACCGTCACCGAAGACGGCGTCCACCGCCGTGTAGTTCGTGTGATTGAACAGATTGAACACCTCCCCGATCAGGTCGAGCGCACGGTCACCCGCCACCAGCCGCGTGGCCACGCGCAGGTCTACCGTCGAGGTTCCAGGCAGCAAGCCGGCGTTTCTTCCAATGCGGGTCGTCAATTCGTTCTTCTGCCTCCAGGGGCGGTCGTTGCCGGCGGCGCCGTCCTCGTTCAGATCACGTCCAGCAGTAATGTTGTACGGCCGTCCCGAGCCGACTGTGAGGATGCCGGAGACCGTGACGCGGCCCGGCAAGCGGTAATCGCCGCTCAGGACAAAGCGGTGCCGCTGATCCTGCAGCGATGGCCCGCGTTCGGAATCGGGATCGAAGCCGAGTGGAAGGCCGGCTGGATCCGCCGGGTTCCGTCCGAACCCGTTCTCCTGAGGCTGGGAGAAGGAGTAGTCGGTCGCCATGTCCTCCGCTTTCGAGAGGGTGTACACGGCCAGGAACCGGTAACGCGCTCCTCGCCGCTTTTGCAGCGACACGATTAACCCGCGGTACCACGAGTCGGCCCACGACGTGAGCTGCATCACGGACGCCGACGTGCCGCGAACACCGTCGACGTCGAGCGGCCGGACACCCTTGACGAGTGGGTTGTACTCCAGCTGCGCCACCTGATCGAAGCCCCGCACGTACACCGCGTGCGCCGCGGCCGTGATCTCTTCGCGGAAGACGCGCTCGAGTCTGGCGGACAGGTGATGAGCCGACGGTGTCTTCAGCCCCGGATCGATCGTGATCACCTGGCTGGCATACGTGGGGGGTTCTGGCAGCCGCCGTCCCGGTGCGTTCCAGGCCGCAGCTGCATTCGGGCCGAACGCAGTGAGGGTGCGGCTGTGGTCCGCTGTGCCGCTGAGCGCGAACGGCCCACCCCAGATGACGCCCGGGTGATGGTCATGGAAGATCCCGTACGATCCGCTGAACGAGGTTCCTCCACCGGCAGAGGGCGTCCAGGAGACACCGAGCCGAGGCGCGACGTTGTTGTTGTCCGCCGGCCAGCCGTATGGCGCCAGGCCAGGAACGCTCTCGGTGATCTGCGGGAAGGCCTGGTTCTGATAACGAACCCCCAATCGCAGCGTGAGTCGCTCGGAGACCCGCCAGTCATCTTGCGCGTACAGCGAGACATAGCCGAACCACTTGTCATTGGCGGATGGATTGCCGTAGCCCTGCACATAGACGAGAGGTCTGCCAGCCGTCAGTGCTTCGACCGTCTGGAATCCGTAATGGCCGCCAAAAGAGAACGGCCAGGCAAGAGATGGCTGGTGGACCCAGGACACGTCGCCACCGACTTTGAGCTGGTGGCGGCGGATGTCACGAGTGTACGTCTCGACGACCTGATACCGTCGGTTCTCGCGCGGTTGGGGCGTGAACCGGTGCCGGCCAGCCTGTATCGAGCCGACGTCGACCCCGGGGCCACCCTCGCCAATTTCCTCGCAGACTCCGCTGCACGTCGGGTCGAGCGACATCAGCCTCTGATCGCGGTTCGCGACCTGGAACCGCAGTTCGTTTACCGTGCTCGACGATGACAACACGGACGTGAGCGCCGCGGCGCCCATCAGATCCCGGCTGTTGAGAGACCCGCCGCGGCTGCGCGCCACCTGCCCGCCCCAAGGCTCGGAATTTTCGTCGAGCAGGTCCGACCAGTTGAAGCGCATCGACAGCTGATGCTTCGCGTTCAAGTGGGTATCTGCTTTCGCGAGGACCTGGTCCGCCTCGTACCGGTACGGAACGTGTCCGACATCGACTGGGAAGCCGGCCCGCCGGAGGACTTCCGCCGTCGCGTCGTCGATGTTCACGAAGTTGTTGGCCCGCACCCGCAGTCGCTCGGCGGACAGAAAAAAGAACGCCCGGTTGCGCCGAAGCGGCCCGCCCAGGGTGCCGCCGAACTGACGCTGCCGAAACGGGGCCTTTCGGTCCTCGATGCTTTCTCCCGCCGGCGTGAACCGCTCGAAATGCTCCTTCGCGTTCAACGCATCGTGCCGGGAGAAGATGAACAGGCTCCCCGACAGCGTGTTCGTGCCACTCCTGGTCACGATATTCACGACGCCCCCGGCGGCGTTGCCGAATTCGGCAGAGTACGAGCTGGCAAGAACTTGAAACTCCTGCACCGCATCCTGGCTGAAGGTCGCCCGGACGCCTCCCGCGACAAAGTCGTTGTTGTCGAGGCCATCGACGGTGATGTTGTTGGACCGGCCGCGCTGGCCAGCAAAGGTGAGACCCGATGAAGCCGAGGGCCCCTGCTGCTGGGTACGATCGGCATTCACACCCGGCGTGATCAGGCTGAAGGCGATGAAGTTCCGGCCGTTGGTCGGCAGCGATTCGATCTCCCGCTCCGAGACGACCGTTGCGATGGACCCTTGCCGCATCACGCCGACCACGGGCTCCCCAACGACCGTGACTTCCTCGAGCCTCTCGGCAATCTCCAGCTCGAAATCGAGCACCATTGCTTCGCCGAGCGCCAGCCTGATGTTCTCGGCGCGCCGGGTGGCAAAGCCGGCAAGCGCCGCGGTTACCGAGTAGACGCCGGGAGGCAGCGCCGGCATGGCATACCGCCCGTCGACTCCAGTGACGGCGCTGCGTTCCAGGCGCGTGGCGTGATGGCTCGCCGTGACCGCAACCCCGGGCACGACCGCACCAAGCTGATCGACAACGACGCCCGAAAGATCCGCCGTCGTCGCCCCGACCTGGGCGAGCCCGGCCACAGCAATGCTCAGGATGGAGAGTCCAAGAATGCCGATGGCGGGAAGACGGCGGGTGAGGCGCATGTCCTCCTCCCGAATGGCGGCGGTGCTCTGTAGCCGAGGGAGCCGTCGAACGTCGCGCCCTCTTACTACATTAGGCATTGCCGCATTTCTGCGCAACATCTTCTCGCAGCACGGACGGCAGAGGCTGCCTACGGGCCCATGCGGATCGTCACAGCTCGTTTGCCCATTAAGTAGATGAGAGCCGGCAATCGCCTAACGCCCTGGCGCCTAAGGACCGGGACGAAGGCCGACGAAAACCTCTGGCGAGGTGTGCTATGCAGGCCACCCTTTCAACCCATTGGAGCACGCCCTATACAGCCCGTGCGCTGGCGCTGCTCATCCCCACACGCACGCTCGTGATGGCCATCCTCCTCCTGGGTGCAGCCGCATGTGGGGGAAAGGACACCCTACCGACACAACCAACTCGGACGCCGTCCGATGGTTTTCAGGCGCCCGTACCGGCAGTCGACGTCGTCGGCGACTATCAGCTGACATTCACGGCATTTCCGTCCTGTTCCTTGCCGGCAGCGTTCATGAAACGAACGTACAAGGCCACCATCACGGCATGGGTGAACTATCCGCAGATTGCCGTCGATGTCAGCGGCGGAACGTTCATCCAGGACTGGGCGGTCGGATTCGACGGGACACGTGATGTGGACACACTGCGTTTCACGATTGTCGGACTGTCTGACTTCCCGTTTTCTGGCTATAGTCTGACCGAGTTGGTCGATGGCACGAAGTGGTTGATGTACGACGGTACGGCAGTCGCGACCATTCGCGACAACACCATCACGGGTACTTTCGACGGACGGATATCGCTGCTCGACCAGGCGACTCGCGCCATTCTCGCCGAGTGCCGCGCGGCGGATCACAAGATCGACTTCGTGCGCTGAGCCCGCGCGCCATCGCTTGACATTCCCCGTTCGGTGTGCTCCCTTTGACACACGCAGTGCGCTCATTCGCAAGTGAGGCGTTATGCGTGCTCCGTCTGAGGGGATCACCCAACTCCTTCTCGCCTGGCAGGCTGGCGACCAGCAGGCGCTCGACCTGCTCGTGCCCGTCGTCTACGAGAGCTCCGCCGCCTGGCTCACCGGTCGATGAGGCGCGAGCGCCCCGGCCATCTCCTGCAGACGACAGCGCTCGTCAACGAGGTGTATCTAAACCTCGTCGACGCCCGCAAATTGGCGTGGCGGGACCGCGCGCACTTCTTCGCGATCTGCGCGAAGCTGATGCGCGAGATCCTCGTGCACTACGCCCGCGCCCGCGACGCGCAGAAGCGGGGCGGCGGCCTCCGGCAGATCTCGCTCGACGACTCGGCCCTGAACGTGCCGGCTCCCGACGCCGACCTGCTGGATCTCGATGATGCGCTGACCGCCCTCACCTCGTTCGATGCGCGAAAGGCCAGGGTAGTGGAGCTACGCTTCTTCGGCGGCCTCACGCTCGACGAGACCGCGGAAGTGCTGAACGTGTCAGCCGACACCGTAGCGCGGGACTGGGACTTCGCCAAGACGTGGCTCTATCGCCGGTTGGCCGGCTCTCCCGCTGGAGCTTCCTCAGACCGGAAGAGCCGATGACGCCGGAACGCGCGCAAGAGATCGAGCGGCTCTATCACGAGGCGCGCGAACGCGACCCATCAACGAGGAGGGCTTTTCTCGACCGCGCGTGCGTAGGGGATGAATCCCTGCGGATCGAGGTGGAGTCCCTGCTTGCCTGGCGCGAGCAAGCCGCCGGATTCCTGGAAGCGTCGGATCCAGATCCAGCAGCGACCGCGGCTGGAAGGGACGAAAGCACGACCCCGACGGCTTCGACCGCGGGGGGGCCGGGATTCGTGCGCCGTCGGCCGTGGTGGGTCTGGGGCTGCTCACTGCCGTCGATCGTCGCCGCGGCGAGCATGTATTTCGTCTGGCTTACCGCGCCAGACACCGCGGGCTGGAAATTGACGGTCGTGCGGGCTGACGGCCGGCCCGCTTTCTACCGGGTCATCGCGATCACCCGTGGCACGGCCGCGGAGCGCGCCGGGCTCGAAGTGAGCGACCTGATACCGATCGCCGATGTTGAACGTTTCGTTCGCGAACAGCGACCGGGCGGCAGCTACCGGTTCGAGGTGGTTCGTGCGGGCCGGCATCAGACGCGCGCGCTCACGCTCACGCGCAACGACTGGACCTACTGGCGCGGCCGCGATGGCCTGCGAAAACTCGCGGTCGTGCTCGCCTCCGTGGCGCACCTGGCCCTCGCCGGACTCCTCATCTTCAGCAGGCCGCGCGATCGTGGGGCTCGCTGGGGCGCGCTTCTCTTTGCGCAACTCGGGTTCTATATGGCGGGGCGGTTTCACGTCCGCTTCGCCCCAGAGGCGGCGTACGTGCTCCGCGCCCTGCCTCTTCCGATCGGCGTGTTGATCTGCCTCGCGAAGTCCCTGTCCGCAACGATTCCGGCCGGCGCGTTCGGATTCTGCGCGGTCTTTCCCGAACCTCTACGTTTCACCAAGCAGCGGTGGTGGCCGTGGTGGCTGATTGCCGTCGCACTCGTCGCGACCGTCGGTATTGATCTCGACTTGTTGTGGTTGCCGGTCTACGCCGGTCCGTACCGGCCGGATGTGCCACGCTCCGCGCTCGAATTGGTGCTCGGAGTGATCTTCGTCGCATCGGCACCGGTATTGCTCGCGCGCAGCTATCGCCGGATCGAACGTCCGAACGAGCGGAGGCGCCTGCGCCTGGTAGTCGCGGGTTTCGCGGTCACCGTCGCCACGGTGATCGTCGACATCATCCTGATGTCACCGTTGATGGGAATCGATGGGCCGGTCGTAGAAGGGAAAGCGCCCGCCGATCGAGGCCCGTTCATCTACTACTGGCAGTTCGCCTGGGTCTTCCTGCTTTCGGCGGCCGCGCTGTGCACGGTGTATGCAATCCTGCGCCATCGGGTCTTCGACATCCACGTCATCGTCCGCCTCGGACTGCGGTATGCGGCCGCGCGCGGCGTTCTCCTTTCGGTTGTTCCGGCCGTCGCGCTGGTGCTCGCTCTCGACGTGGTGATGCATCGCGATCAGGCCGTCAGGCAGATTGCATCGGAGCGAGGCCTGCTCTATCTGGTACTGGCTGGCGCAGCGCTGGCGCTGCATGTGAAGAGGAAAGCGTGGATGGACGCGCTTGACCGCCGCTTTTTCCGCGAGCGGTACGATGCCTATCGGCTGCTCGCCGGCGTTGCGGATGATGTTCGTCGATCCGGATCGTTCGACGAGGCGGCGCGGCACATGATATCCAGGATAGACGAGGCGCTCCACCCCGAATCCGCGTCGCTTATGGTTTCGAAGCCAGGCGATCCCCGCTTCCACAGCGCGGTGTCGATCGGCAACCGACCACCGCCTATCCCGTCCGGCGCCCGCCTAGTCGGCCTCGCCCGATTGCTCGGCAAGCCCCTGGAGAATTCACAGGCTGGAACCAGCTGGCTGCAACAGCAGTTGCCGCGCGTCGAGGTCGAATTCCTGCGGCGAGCGCGGGTGGAATGGCTGTTCCCGGTCTCGCTGCACGAGAGCGGGACACAGGCCTTCCTGCTGCTCGGGCCCAAGCGATCCGAGGAGCCGTACTCGCGCGAAGACCGCGACCTCCTCGGGGCGGTGACTGCCAGCCTCGGGCTGCTTGTCGGGCACCAGGATTCTGCTGGCTTCACCGAGTGTTCGAACTGCGGAGTCTGCTATGAGCTGGGAGCGGCGTACTGCCCCACCGACGACGGCGCGCTCGTCAAATCCCCATACCCGCGAGCGATCGCGGGACGTTACCGATTCGACCGGCGCCTGGGCCGGGGCGGCATGGGCGTCGTGTACGAGGCGTTCGACACCCAACTGAAACGACCGGTGGCGGTGAAAGTGATCCGGCCCGACTTGATGGCGAGCCCTGAAGCCGCCGCGAGGTTCCGGCGGGAGGCCAGGACGGCGGCCGGCTTGTCCCATCCGAGTGTCGTCAACGTCTACGACTTCGGTGTCGCCGACGACGGTCGGACCTACCTGGTGATGGAGTTGCTCCAGGGACGAAGCCTCCGCGAAGAGCTGCGCGAGCGAAGACGGCTCGATTCGCAGGCGGCGCTCAAAATCCTGCGAGCCGTTTCCAGCGCCATGGCCCTCGCACACGCGACCGGGTTGATCCATCGTGACATCAAGCCGGAGAACATCTTCCTCGCCCAGTCGGAGCACGGCCAGGTGGCGAAGATCCTCGATTTCGGTCTCGTCAAGCCCTTGAACCCGGGCACGACCGACACGGTGGCTGGCACGATGCCGGGGGCACCAATCGGAACGCCGGCCTACATGTCGCCGGAACAGCGCCGCGGCGAGGCGCCGGTTGAGGCCTGGGACCTCTGGGCGCTGGCGGTCGTCGCCTTTGAGATGCTCGCCGGCACTCACCCTTTTGCCTTCTCCGTAGAGTCGCAAAGCTTGGCCGTTGCTTGGCGACCGGATCAGTGTTTCGAGGCGTCATCGGTGACGCCATCGGTCCGGGCGTTCTTCGAACACGCGTTGGCGGCGGATTGCTCACAGCGTCCCAAGTCATTCCGCCAGTTCATCGACGAATTGGATAAAGCAATAGCTGGGCAGTGAGGAAGCGCCTCGGCACCCACGAGCGAAACGAGACGGCGTACCGCAGTGCTGCAATAGACCGACGGGCGCCGCGGCGTGCGACCTACCATCGACTGCAGACGCACTTCGTGCCATGGGCGTGAAGGGAAGGTCCAGATGGCGAGCCCAACCTTCCGCGTACTATCAATCCCACGACACGACTCGATGCAAGACACGCTCAATCGACTCCTGCAATCGGTGATGCTGACGCTTGCCGTCGCTTGAGCCGTCGAACTGAATTCATCGTCCTCGCCTCGACGCTCTAGGCGACCAACAGCCCCGCGCCGGATCACGTCGCTGATCGCCCGTAGCCGGTTAGAATCTGTGGAGGCGCCGACATCGTTAGGGCACAATCAGAGCCACAAATCACTTTCGGCTCGATCCAGGATCCGTAAGTGATTGATTCTAAAGCGGAGAGATGTCCGAGTGGTTGAAGGAGCACGCTTGGAAAGCGATTCGGGCGACCCTCACCGACTGATGCTGAAACACCTCCTCGCGCAATCGATTCAACGACTTCCCGCCACAGTGCGCGCGCCACGCCATCGTGATCACCCATTCCACGCCATCGTGATCACCCGTTATACGGCATCGTGATCACTCATTCCACGGCATCGTGATCACCCGTTGTACGGGTCGTGATCAGCTGTTCCATGCACCGTGATCACCCCCGACCGGAGCGGGCTGAGGGCCCGCCGGAGCGTCGCCGGACGTCGTTTACCATCGCCCATTTGGCCGATCGCAGGGGTCGGCGGAGAGGGGCGATGGCGACGGAACGACTGCCGATGCGACACAT
>JBMDXQ010000053.1:0-9664 GCA_048594975.1 Vicinamibacterales bacterium
GGGATACGCCCGTGACGCGTGGAGTCGCTCTTCGGCTCCGCCTCGGCCTCGCGTGTCCAAGCATGAAGTTGGTTGGGACGACGACGCGCAGACTTCCAGCGCGAGTATCACGTCGAATCTGCCGCCGTGAGACGCACAACGGCTGGGCTGCAACGCACGGACGTTTTTGCCGGATTCTCAGAAACCGCGACCACGAGGACCGAAGTGGACGAATTCAAAACGCATGGGCCGTTGCTTAAGGTCTGCTCAAGGCGCGACTTTAGGCGCGGAAAACACGAACTCCGTGTCCATGTGCGCGTGCACTCGTGCACGCCGTGCAGGTCATGGCCAGACGAGGCCGGCGCTCGGTCGGGCTGATGGTAGCAGCGGAGTCGCCGCTGGCAACAACTTCACGGCGAGGGGCGTCTCCTTGCCTGCGACCACTGTCACGGACCAGGACCATGGCTGGTGTCCGGGCATGGCCACCCGGATGACACGGCTGCCGGCATTCAGCTCGCGAATCGTCACCGGCGTGCGGCCACGCGGCACTCCATCGACCGACACGTCCGCGCCTCGAGGGTCCGACGTGACCACCAACGAGCCGACGTAGCTACGCGGCAGCGGCGCGCGCTTCACCGGGATTGCATTCGGTCTCGTACGCGCGTCAGTCGCAGAAGGTGCCCGAGCGCGGGACCGCGTTGCCTTTCTCCCGCCGGAAGACGGACGTGTCGCCGTGTAACGAACCGAGGCGCTCCGGCGCGTCTCTCGGGACGTCACGGCCGCCGGCCGTTGCCCCGTCGGATTCACCGCGGCGATTCGTGGCACGACGGCCGTGTTCGTGGGTGCCGTGGCTCCCCACCCGGCGTAGATCACCGACGCAAGACAGAGACCTGCCGTTGCCCAGGAGACTCGTCTGACTCCGGTCCGCGAGATCCGCACACGTAGGACCGAAGGCACCGCCGCCAATCGCACCCGACCAGCCGAACGGCAGAACTTTGCCAACTGACGGCCCCGGGAACGCGCGCGGTCCAGCCCTTCCGACGCTCTCGCGCCGACCGTCCGGCGCAAAGCCGCGTGTCTCACTCGTGCCACACGCGCGAAAAGCGTTGCGATTGTCGAGGCCGGCGCGTGGTGTCGGCGTGAATCGCGAGTGTAGAGCTGGTGCGACCGCTGGACCAGCGTCACCATAGCCGACGCGAGGTCTGCGGAGGCGAAGTCCGAGCCGAACAGGGGGCTCTGCGACTCGGACCTGCAAACGGACGAGCGCGTGTCCTGCTGCGATATCAAGCCGCCGCCGGCTTGGCCAGCCGCGTCACGAGCCGGGGAGAGCGTCCCGCCGAGCTTGCCTGCCGGCGGAAACGGCGCGGTCACCGTGACACCACGCCTGGCTGGACGTGCGTCGAGAGCCGTTTCGTCGAGGAAGACACTCTCAAGGGCACCTGCGTCGTGCGCAACAGCTCCGTCTGCCACCTCGAGATGCAGGCGGCCGAACGCTGGCTCCCGACCCTCTTCGCTGCTTCCTTGCTCGAGTGGATTGGAGTTGCGCGTGACAGGAGCTTCAACGGCTTCGGCGTCGCTCGCGCCTTTGTTCAACGGGTCTGGGGAGGTGGCCATATCGGCCTCCCGGGTGGATGATCACCAGGTCAGAGTGACAGTCGTGGACGCCCGGTGAAAGTGGTCGTCCGATCGTGCAGGATGTGTACCGACGACAGCCGCCACGTCCTGCCCGCTTCTACAGCAGCCCGCCCATCGACCGCGACCGCGACTACTGTGCGAGCTGACCGCTACAGCTCAACGGCAAGGGTTCGTGGTGTGGCGGGCCTTCCCGGTCGAGCGCCAGGTCGACCAGCGGCGGACGGCACGACAAGGTCGCGGCGGAGGGGTGGACGACGCCGACGATCAGGTCTTTCCGGGAATGATCGCGCGCGTCCGCCGCGGCGCGTTTGACACGGACTGAGCTGACAAGAATGGCCGTCTTCGTTCCCGTCCGGCCATGACAACCCTGTTGCTGCTGCCGACCAGGCACCATCTCACTTCTATCTGACGAAATTCCAGACAATCGCCACCGGTACGCCGGTCAGTGAATTGGCATCGTCACGCGGGAACGAGTGGATCTTCCCGTACTCGTCTGCCCAGCCTGCAATGATGACGCGCTCCCCGCCCTCTATCCTCGGTTGGGAAACTTGCGCACGCGCTGTCGGCAGAGTTGCCGGACCGCCGGCCGACAGCCAGATCAGACAGAGGGCGATCACAGTCAGGACGAACTTCGTGTAGATGTCAATGCGCATGGAGTCCTCCATCGGCGGACAGTGCGTTCGGGTCCGCTCCGGTTGGCCGAACCGACGTTGGTGCGGTGCTGCTGCGGGCGCTGAAGGATCGCAGGCACCGTCGGGTGCATCTGCAAGCCGAACTCGACGCCTTCAGAATGTGGATCACTTGAGCGCCTTCGATTCCGAGCCGTCCGCCGCGAGCTGCGTCGCCGCGTCGAAGAGTGGCGAGGACTCGTGCAGGGGGATACTCCCGTGGCCCGGCAAGTGCTCGAATGGAAGATGCTACGTGCCCGTGCCTGTCAGTCAGAGCCAGGTGCAGGTCAGTCGGTCCGAAGCGCATCCAACGGATTGATCTTCGTCGCGCGGCGGGCCGGCAGATAGCTGACCAGCAGCGCGACGGCGAACAGAAGCAGCGGGACCGCTGTGAAGACGCCGGTATCGTGTGCGCTCACACCGTAGAGCAACGACGCCGTCAGCCGAACCGCAGCGAGCGCGAGCGGCACGCCGAGGACGATTCCCGCCGCCGCAAGCAACACTGCACGGACCAGCACGAGCGCCACGACGTTTCCGCGAGAAGCTCCGAGGGCGATGCGAATGCCGATCTCGTGCTGGCGCTGGCTCACCGAGTAGGCGATGACGCCGTACATCCCGATTGCGGCGAGCGCGAGTGCAAACACGGCAAACCCGCCGACGAGTGCGGTGATGATCCGCACGTCCGCCGTTGCCTCCCTGATCACCGTCGTCATCGGTTTGATGCGGTCGACAGGCAGATCGGCATCGAGCGCGTGAACCTGCTGGCGCACGACGGAGGCCAGCTTCAGGGGATCTCCGGCCGTCCTGACCGCGATCGACATCGTTCGAGCCGGACGCCGGCCGGACGGGTAATAGATCTGCGGGCCGGCCTCGCTTGCCGGTCCGTTGTGCCGGACGTCGCCGACGACGCCGACAATCGTCCCGAAGCGGGTGATCCGATGGCCCAGCGGAGTCTCACCTGGGAAGAACCGTTTCGCGAGGGCGCTGTTGATGAGAGCTACCGGCTGGACAGCATCGGCAGGCTCGAACTCGCGCCCGAGCACCACCGGTATGCCCATCGTGCGAAAGTACTCGGGTGTCGCCTGGCAGTACTGCGTGGACATGTCCCGCCAGTTGGCGGGAGCCGGACGCCCCTCGATCGTAAACCCGCCGCCTGCGTATTCCCGGCTCATCGGCAACGGATCCACCGCGCCTGCGCTCGTGATGTCGGGCACGGCCCGTAGACGGTCGAGCAGCGCGTCGAAGAACTGCGCCCGGATCGCGTCCGAGGCGTACTTGGTGCCCGACAGGCTGACACGGAACGTCAGCAGGCCGTTTGCCCGGACGCCGGTGTCGATGCGCATCAGGCTGATGAAGCTCCTTGCCATCAGCGCGCCGCCCACGAGCAGCAGCAGCGCCAGCGAGATCTCCACGATCACGAAAGCAGACAGCATCCGACCGCTTCTCCGCGCGCGACCGCTGGGGGATGTGCCCTTCAACACCGTCGTCACGTCCGCCTTCGACCCCTGCAGGGCGGGGACCAAGCCGAACACCAACCCCGTCAGCAGCGAGACGGCCAGCGCGAAGCCGAGCACCGTGGCGTCGATCCGCAGCGCCGAATCAAGCCCCATGAATGGCGGAGCGGCCGCACCAACCAGCTTGATGCTCCAGGCGGCGAGCGCCACCCCTAGTGCTCCGCCGCACACGGCAAGCAGCAGCGTCTCGCTCAGCGCATAGCGCACGAGACGCACGCGGCCGGCGCCGAGCGCGGCGCGAACGGCGAGTTCCTTCGACCGCGCCGCGCTTCTCGCGAGCAGCAGGCCAGCCAGGTTCGCGCACGCGAGCAGGAGTCCGGCGCCGACGATGAGCGCGAGCAACTGGAGACGATTTCCCTCGCTGTGCGCCAGGTCGCTGCCCAGGGGGATGAGAATCGCTTCCCACCGAGCCTTCCTGTCCGGGCGCTGTTGCGCGATCCGCCGGCTAATCACGTTGAATTCCGCCTGGGCTTGTGCCAGCGACACGTCCGGCTTGAGGCGGGCCACCACATGATCGCCGTCGTATCGCGTGTGGTAGCCCGGCTGCATGTTCGTCACGATGTCGTACGCCGCCGGCCGCCAGACGTCGCAGGTGAACGTGCCTGGCAAGGGAAGGCGGGCGGGCATGACACCGATGATCGTGTGGACGGTGCCGTTGAGCGTGAGCTTCTGGCCGAGGACATCGCGCTTGCCGCCGAACCGTTGCATCCATGCGCCGTGGCTGAGGACCACCACCGGCGGACCTCCGGGACGGTCTTCGGATTCCAGGAAGAACCGGCCCAACGCGGGTTGGACACCGAGGACACGAAGGAACGCTTCAGTCGCAGTGCCGGTCACAATCCGCTCCGGCCCCTCGAAGCCGGGCAGGCTCTGGCCGGTCAGGTTCGACCGCGACCAGCCGTACGTGCCCATCGACTCGAACGCGGTGCTCTCCGTGCGCCAGAGGGCGAAATCCGGGAGGGGGACTGTCGCCGACGGGGTCCGGCCGTCGGCCCGGGACTTGATTTCGACGAGGCGGTCGGCGTGCGGATACGGGAACGGATTGATAAGGAGAGCGTTGACCAGGCTGAAGACCGTGGTGTTGCCGCCGATGCCGAGGGCGAGCACGACGATGGCAACCGAGGTGAACAGCCGATCTCTGCGCAGCACGCGAGCGGCGTGGCGGATGTCCTGCGCAAGGCGCTCGAGACTCGTCCAGCCCCAGATATCACGGGACGCTTCGCGCAGCAGCGTCGCGTTTCCAAACCGGCGTCGCGCCGCCTCCATCGCTTCGCGCTCACTCATGCCGGCATCGCGGTTCTCTTCGGCCTGCCGTTCGAGATGGAACCGCATCTCGCGTTGGAGGTCGCGATCGAACCGATTGCGGCGAACGAGCATCCACACTCGCCGCGCGAACTCGCGACCCGACTGCATGATGCCTCCCACGTCGCACGTCCGGACCGCAGAGCCGGAACGGCCGTGCGGGCCTTTGGCCGGCGGCTTACGCCGGCTCGATGATGCGGACGATGGCTTCCATGGCGCGGGTGAAATCCGACACTTCCGCTGCGAGCTGTTTCCGGCCCGCCGGCGTGAGGCGGTAGACCCGTGCCTCGCGTTTCGGGCCCGCCTTCACCCACTCGGCAGTGACCCATCCCTTCAGGAGTATCTTCTGCAGCGCCGGGTAGAGCGACCCTTCCTCGATCTGCAGCACCTCTTGCGACGCGCGCCTGATTTCCTGCGCGATCGCGTAACCATGCAACGGGCCGTGCGAAAGGGTCTTGAGGATGAGCATCGTCAGCGTCCCGGGCGGCACGGGAGTCCTGGCGTCATCTCGCATGTCTCCTCTCTGCATAGATGGTCTATGCATAAGCTAGACCGAGTGGATGCTGCAGTCAAGGAAAGTCGACGCGCGGTTCTCGGTCGGCTGCGGCTCCAGTCTCCTGCACGTGGAGCGGACCCGTGTTCGGGCGCCTTCATCCCGATGGAGTTGATGGCTGAGACGTTCGGCGAGATCGCTGAACGACGTGGGTCGACCTCCCGCGTCCGTCATTTCGCCGGCAGTCGCATCGTTCGACCTGGCGAGCACGATCGGCGTGACGATGGGTGATTAGCGGAGGCGGAAGCCGACCGTCACGCTGAAGACGCGGTTGTTGAGCCGATCGTTCGGCTCGTTGTCGTCCGTGTTGATCCTCAGGAGGCCGTGCGTGTAGCGGGCCTCGACCAGCGCGCGCCCGACCTCCGCGCCGAGGCCGCCGACGAGACCGAGGTCGAACGGTTCGATGTCTCGGTCGGCGTCTCGGGTCGCTTCTTCTCCCAGGAATTCGGCGCTGGCACGCGCGGAAAGCTTGAACGCCGGCGCGGCACCGCCAATAACAAAGACACGCGTGGTCGAGGCCGGGGCGCCGAAGGTGGCGCGCGCCAGCAGCGGGATCTCGATATAGCGAACCCGGATCTCGATCGAAACGTCCGGGCTGAAGTCCCAGTGCGTGCCCTTCTCCGAGAACAGGCCTTCGACCTGGAACGAGAAGCGACTGGCGGGCGCCGTGCGGACCCAGACGCCGCCGACGGGCCCGAGCCTCGGCGGGATGTCCGGGTTCTCGTCTTCTTCGGGGGGGAGCGACGCGAAGTTGATGCCGGCCTTGACACCGACGCTTTGGGCGGACACGGAGACTGGAAGGATCAGGACAGCCGCGGCGGCGTACACCGCGCGGGCAAATCTATCAACGGACACTGGGAACCTCTCAATCGTCTCGCGAGGCCGCCAACATGGCAGGCTCGCAGGCCCGGCGAAGATCCGAAGTCTGGGCCACGCTTGCGCCACAGACCAGGAGCGCGGTCAGTCCGCTGCTTCGCCAGGAGCAACCGAGGCAGAAGGGTCATGGAACTTCACCCAATCGATGACGGCTGTCAGTCGCGCGCGACGCGAAGTGTTCTTCGCCCTCGACTCGCGCATTGCGCGCGCCACGCCATCGTGATCACCCATTCCACGCCATCGTGATCAGCCGTTGTACGGCATCGTGATCACTCATTCCACGGCATCGTGATCACCCGTTGTACGGGTCGTGATCACCCGTTCCACGCATCGTGATCACCCCGACAGCCGCGGGCTGAAGCCCGCCGGAGCGTCGCCGGACGTCGTTTTACCATCGCCTATTTGGCCGATCGGAGGGTTGGCGGAGAGGTGCGATGGCGACGGAACGACTGCCGATGCGACACATTCGAGAGATTCTGCGACTGAAATGGGGCTTGAAGCGCAGCCACCGCGAGGCGGCGCGCAGTCTGGGGATCAGTGCCGGCGCCGTGGCCTCGGTCCTGAGCCGGGCGACGGCCATCGGGCTGACGCTGGAGGCGCTGGACGGGCTGACCGACGATGCGCTCGAGCAACGCCTGTATGGGCCGAAGCTGGCGGGCGGCATCGCGCGGCCGCTCCCGGATCCGCCCTGGATCCACACGGAACTGCGGCGCGCCGGCGTCACCCTCGAGCTCCTGCACCTGGAATATCTGCAGCGGCACCCGGACGGCTATCGCTATTCCGCCTTCTGCCGGCACTACCGCGAGTGGCTTGAGCGCCAGCGCCTGTCGATGCGCCAAGTGCACAAGGCCGGCGACAAGCTGTTTGTCGATTACTCCGGCAAGAAGCCCGAGATCGTCGATTCGCTCACCGGCGTCGTGCGGCCCGTCGAGCTGTTTGTCGCCGTGCTCGGTGCGTCCAATTACACCTATGCCGAAGCCACCGAGACGCAGCGCAGCGCGGACTTCATTCAGAGCCACGGGCGCACGCTGGAGTATCTGACTGGGGTACCGGCGGCGATCGTGCCCGACCAGCTGAAGTCCGGTGTGCGCGACGCCTGCCGCTACGAACCGATTCTCCAGCGCACCTACGAAGAATGGGCCGCCCACTACGGGACGGTCATTCTGCCGGCACGACCCGCGAAACCGCGCGACAAGGCCAAGGCCGAAGTGGGGGTACAGGTGGCACAACGCTGGATCCTCGCGCGCCTGCGGCATGAGACCTTCTTCTCACTCCCCGCGCTGAACGTCCGCATCCGTGAGCTCCTCGCGGACCTCAACGCCCGCCCGATGAAAGGCTACGGCGGTCTCTCGCGGCGGGATCTCTTCGTCCGGTTCGATCAGCCGGCGCTCCGACCGCTGCCCACCGAGCGCTTCGTCTACACCGAGTGGAGCCAGGCGCGCGTGAACATCGATTACCACATCGATGTCGAGCGGCACCTCTACTCCGTCCCGCATCGGCTGCGCGGCGAGACCGTCGACGTGCGCCTCTCGGCCACCACGCTCGAAGTCTTTCACCACGGCTCGCGGATCTGGGTGCATCGCCGCAGTCATCACGCCGGGTTTACGACCATCCCAGAGCACATGCCACAAGCGCACCGCGCACATCTGGAGTGGAGTCCGTCGCGGTTGATTCGGTGGGGCGCCACCGTGGGGCCGCAGACCGCCGCGCTGGTCGAGCAAATTCTCGCGAGTCGGCCGCATCCGGAGCAGGGCTACCGGTCCTGCCTGGGCCTCATGCGACTCGCGAAACAGTACGGGCCGGAGCGCATGGAGGCCGCCAGCACCCGCGCCGTCGCCGTCGGCGCCCGGTCCTATCGCCACGTCGAGGCCATGCTCAAGCACGGGCTCGATCGCGTGCCCCTCGATGACACCGAATCCGCCGCGCCGCGCCCGGACCACGCCAATGTCCGCGGGCCGGCCTATTACCAACAGGAGCTGCCGCATGCTGACTGAACAAACCGTCGACCGACTCCATCACTTGCGCCTGGGCGCGATGGCCGAGAGCTACCTTGCCCAGCAGCGCGATCCCGCCGCCGCCTCGCTGAGTTTCGACGAGCGCCTCGGGATGCTCGTCGATGCCGAGCAACTGGCGCGCGACAATCGGGCGCTCCGGCGCCGCCTGAAAGAGGCCAAACTCAAAATCGCGCACGCCTGTCTCGAAGATCTCGATTACAGCGGCCGCAAGCTGGATCGGGCGCTGATCCGCCAGCTCGCGACCTGTCGCTGGGTCGCCGAGTATCACAACGTCTTGATCACCGGCCCGACCGGCGTCGGCAAGTCATATCTCGCGTGTGCGCTCGGCCAGCAGGCCTGTCGCCAACATCACCGCGTGATCTACCGACGCCTGCCGCGCCTCTTTCCCGAGCTCACGCTCGCCCACGGGGACGGCACGTACCCCACCGTCCTGGCCCGCTTCGCCCGGGTCGACGTCCTCATCCTCGATGATTGGGGTGTCGTCGGGCTCAAGGACGCGCAGCGCCAGGACCTCCTCGAGATCCTCGACGACCGAGACGGCAATCGCTCCACGATCATCACCAGCCAGCTGCCGATCGATCGCTGGCACGAACATCTCGGCGATCCCACGCTCGCCGATGCGATTCTCGATCGCGTCGTCCATCGCGCGCACCGCCTGGCACTCACGGGACCCTCGCGGCGCAAGGTCACGGGGCACGGATCCTCGAGCACGAAGGACGAGGCATGAACGGCCAGACGCCGATCTCCGGGGAATGCTCCGGGTCGGGCGACCCGGCGATCGTCGTGTATAGGGCCTCCTGTCCGGTCGTGCTGGAGGCGCGGCAGCCTGTGGACCGTGCCGGAGCTATGGAAAACGCACAGCACGCGTTTCCCACAGCTCCTTGGACGGCGCCCAGAACGCGCCGCCCACAACGGCCCACAGGCCTCCTTCTCTTTCGCTTGAAAACAGAAGAACAAGACCGACTACAATGACGCTCCTCACGCAAGGAGGCTGATCGATAACACTGACGTCCTCGCGTCGCTTCGCTCCGATCACGATGCCGCGGAACCGGCGATCACGATGCTCTGGAACGCGTGATCACGATGGCGTGGACCAAGTGATCACGATGCGTGGAATGCGCA
>JBMDXQ010000054.1:0-5472 GCA_048594975.1 Vicinamibacterales bacterium
GCATCCACTACCACCTCGGGGCCGCGTACCGGGCGCTCGGCCGCGACGAGGACGCGCGCCGGCATTTCCGGCTGCAGCTCAGGCTGAGCGGGACCCGCGAGGCGGCCTTCGCCCGGCGGGCACTTGTGGAGATGGACGGCCCGTCATGAGAGTTGAGCTCGACATACGGCCGGGTTCGCAAGGGACACCGACATCCGTTGCCGCGACTGCGCCGCGGTTGTACTCCCGAGTGATCCGAGCGGTCCTCACGCACCCGGTGGTGATGGCGTGCAAACTACCCGTGCGCGATGCGATCTGGACGCTGAGGGGTGGCACGATTAGCAACCCGACGCTGCCGGCAAGCGTTGTTTCGATGCTCTTTGTCTGTAAAGGCAACATCTGCAGGAGCCCCTTCGCAGCCGCGCTGGCCGAGCGCCGCGCTGGTTCGCAGCAGATTGTCTGCAGGTCCGCGGGCCTCGATGTCTCCCAGGCTGCCAGGGCGCCACGCGAGGCGTGCGACGCGGCGGCACGCTACGGCATCCCACTGGGCGCGCACAGGCCAACGCCCCTGACCGCGGAGGCCATCCAGGCGAATGACATGACGATCGTCATGGAGGCGGCACAGCTCGCGCTTCTGCGAAGTCTCTATCCGTCTTTCTCGAGTCGCTTCTTTCTCCTGCCGCTCTTCGACGGCAGCCGATCAGCGGGGTACCAGCGCTACAACATCGCTGATCCCTTCGGCCAGCCATTGGACAGTTTCGTGTCGTGCTATCAACGCATCGATCGCGTGCTCGACGACTTGTTCGCCGCAACGGCGATACGGGCGAGGCATGCATCGTAGTCACGTCCCTGGTCCTAGAGGAGACTCGCCTACCGACATGGCACGGCATGCACGATGTCCACGAATAACGCGGCAGCCGCTGCAAGTCAGTTGTCGTGGAACTCGGCCCGGACAAGCGTCTCCCCTGGTGGTTTCAGGAGGCCCAACGCGCCCTAATCACTACGCGCAACAGATCCGGGGATGTCCCGATAACTCTTGAAACTTGATAGCGGCGGCTCCTCACTCGTCGTCCTATACGACCGGTGTCCAAGCCGAGGCGCAAGCCTCCCAGAAAGGAGCCGCTATGAAGATGGTGATCGTCGACGGTTCGAAGGCGCTGCGGACAGCCCCACAGGCAACCTTCGACAAGGCGCCGCTGGCGCAGCGCAGCCACATTCACAAATTCCGCAACGTGATGGACCATCTGCCGGAGCGCCAACGCCCGTGCGTGCAAGCGAACATGCGCGCGCCTACCGCCGTGACGTGCCGACGGCGCGGCGGCTGCTGCAGGATCTTGCCCTCGCCTCGAGGACGAGTATCCCAGCGCGGCCGAGAGTGTGCGCGCGCCCTGGATGAAACCGTGACGGTTCAGGCGCTCGGGCTCTCGGAGCGCCTGCAGCGGTCCCTCACCACGACCAACGCCACGGAGGGTCTGATCGGCCGCACGCGGCATGTGAAGCGGAACGTCAAGGGTGGCGCGGCGGGAAGATGATGCTCCGCGGGGTGGCGGCTGGTATGCTCGAAGCGGTCAAGCGCCTCCGCCGCTTGCCGCGATATGCCCACCCTCGTTGCGAAGCTGCGGGCGCGTGATCAGCAGCTCGGGCTGATCAAGATGGAGGAGAAGGTCGCGTGAGGAGGATAGTAACCCTTCGCCGAGAGGAGATCGTCGTTCCTGGAGGCGCTTATGCGGTCGCCGTTTCAGCGACTCGTCCCTGAAACCTCGACGACGTGAGAAACTGGGTCAGTGAGCCGCCGCTGAATGTGAACAGGCGATGGGACATCCCCCAGATCCGCCGCGAAATGTTTAGACGCCGAGCTCACAAAGCATTCGCAGGCAGCGCAAACTAAGACAGGTTAGAACGGTCCCGTACCCGCCTCTGCCTTGAGTTCGTGCCCGCGCACGCCCACGTAGCGCCGGTACGCGCCGATTAGCCTCCCGCTCTCGTTCACGATTCCCTTCCGCGGATCCCCGGTCAGATTCTCCGTGTGGACGATCCGAGACGGGTCTGTCACGTTCTCGTGAGACACACGAGAGTCCCTCGGCGTACCTGAATCGTTGTTGATGATGACGTTGCGCGAGAAGTAGAAGGGACCGTCCTCGCTGTCAGTGTTGCGGATGTTGATGCGGCCGACCAACGTATTCCTGAAAACGGCGATCACGGCAGCCTGGGAGTTCTGATTCAGCTCGATCGCGATCGCCCCGGCACGTATGTTGTTGAACAGAATCTCGCCAGACGTCGTTCGCGTTTCACGGTTGCCCGACGATGACATGTTGCCACCGATCGCCTTCCCGGGCACATCGAAGCGGTTGCCACGCACCGTGAACTGACGCACGTCCTGCTTCAACGCGAGAACCCCTTCCCCGCCGTTGTCGGTTTCCCGAAAGACATTGTCCTCGACGAGCAGCTTGCTCTGCGAGTAGACCTTTATCGCACAATTCCCAGTTCCGTAGACGATATCGAAGAACTCGGAGTCCTGGATCACCATGTGCCGGCTCGGCGTATCAGAAACCAAAGTGAGAATAAACGCGGCATTTGCTCCGCGAAGGCCCGGACCGTGGCGATGCATTCGAAGCCGCCGCAAGGTCGGCCCGGTGTTTCGCGACTCGAACTGAAACGCGATGTATCGGGAGTTGACCGTTTCCCAGCCGTCGATATAGACGTTGTCACCGATGAACCTGATGAGCGGAGCGGTATCGCTTCCGGGTCGATACCCGAAGTCGAGCACGGGTGCCTGCCCCGGGTAAGCCAACCACACGACTGGGGTCTTCGATTCGGCGAATGCAGCTCGCTGCCATTCCCCCGGCCGGGTCAGCGGCAGATCCATCACGCCATAGACGCCGGTTCGGAAGTACACAAAGTCGCCCGGCTGCCCATTGTGGTAGACGTCCGAGATTGTCTGCCATGGATTCGCCGCCGTCCCTGTTCCGCACTTGTCGGTGCAGCCGTTGCCCCTCGCCCGCCTGCCGGCCGCCGCGTCAACGAAGCGGAACCCTTCGGCAGTCACGCGGATCTTCCACGTGGCGGAAACACGCGCGCCTGCCGAGTCCATCACGATCAGTGTGGGGCTGGCGTCGGCACGAGGGTTCGGCCACGTGATCTCTCCAGTACGTCCGTCGACGGTCATGCCCTCGGGCTGATCGGCAAGCTGGAAGGTATAGGGAAAGACACCACCAATGACTGCAGCCCTGACGTTGTATTCCAAGCCTGGGTAGGCGCGTGACAGGCGGTTCTCCGCAGCAAGTCCGGCGCGGATGTTCGTCACCTCCAGTGGATACGAGGCCGGCTGAGACGCAATCGACGCCCACGCCAGGGCGAGAAGCAGCGGACCCACACGGCTCACCAGCTCGAAAAGAGGCATGCGCAACACAGGTTACAGGAGCGGTGTGCGGAACGCAATCGTCACAAGGGTCGCTTGCGCCGGCTTCGTGCGAAGCAGAGCTGGCATGCGCGTGCGAGAACTGCCCAGCTACCGGATGATACGGAGATTGCTCGGGGGCGCAGGGGCGGGGCCGACCATGTGGCCGGTGTTCCCGACATAGCTTGCGTATCCGCTCGTCAGGTTGCCGCTGGAGTCAACGATGTTGTCCGAGGGGTAACCGGCGAGGTTCTGCACAGCGACGATGCGACTGGGATCGGTGACGTAATAGTGGGAGATGTGCGAGCCGCTCGGCGTGCCGGCATCGTTGTTGACGATGACGTTGCGGGTGAAGGTGAACGGACCGTCGTTGGCGTCGGCCTCGCGAACCCGGACCGGGCCAACCAGGGTGTTCCGATAGACGTAGATCTGGGCGGCCTGGGAGTTCTGGTTCAGATCGATCGCGAACATTCCGGCGATGACGTTGTTGAACAGGATTTCGCCGTGCGTCGTTCGGGTCTCGGCGTTCTGGTAAGACGAGAGGTTGCCGCCGATGGCTTTACCCGGGATGTTGAAGACGTTCGAACGTACGGTGAACTGCCTTATGTCTTGCTTGAGCGCCACCACCGCTTCGGCTCCGTTGTCGGTGTGGTGGAAATAGTTGCTCTCAATGAGGATCTTGGCCTGTGAGTAGATCTTAAGTGCGCAGTTGCCGGTCCCGTAATTGATATCGAAAAACTCGGAATCCTGGATAACCGTGTAATTGGTGGGGGCGTCAAATACATTCAGCAGGATCATCGCCGCGTTGCTGCCATCCAGCCCCGGTCCGCTCGTATGCATCCGGAGCCGCCGGAACGTCGGGCCGATTCCCCCTAACGAGGAGTACTGAAATCCGATGTATCTCGAGTTCGTCGTCTCAAAACCATCGATATAGACCGTATTGCCCCTCAGCCGGATCAATGGCCCGTTCGCGAAATCGATGATGGGGTTGTGACCGGGCGCGGCGAGCCACACCGATGGATTGCGGTAGTCCGCGAACTCTATGCGCTCCCAGGCACCTCCGGCGCCTACGCGCGGGAGATCGGTGACGAAATACCTGCCGGACCGGAAATATACGAAATCGGTCGCCTGCGCATTGTAGTACATGTCGGAGATCGTCCGCCAGGGGTTCGACGAACTTCCGTTGCCGCAGCCGCTCGAACAGCCGTTGTTCGCCGCGTTCCTGCCGTTGACCGCGTCGACGAACCGGAATCCGTCCGTCGTCACGGTGATCGTCCACGACGCGGCCACCGTCGTGCCCTCCGAGTCGGTGACGCGAATCGTCGGCGTCGCGCTCGCCTGCGGGTTGGGCCACACGACCAGGCCGCTGCGGCTGTCGATGGTCATGCCGGCCGGCGCGTTGCTGAGCGAAAAGGTGAACGGATACGCCCCGCCAATCACCGCTGCGCGGATGTTGTATTCGACCCCGGGGTAGGCACGCAGGATGCGGTTATTCGGGTCCATCCCCGAGCGGATGTTGATCAGCTCAAGGGGATAGTTTGCCGCGAATGAAGGCGCGGCCGCGAACAAGGCCAACGCTCCGATGAGAACCACCCGAGTACGAATTTCGCTCGAGCTCCGCATGACGCTCCTAACGACGATGGTGGCGGACCACCACGAAGGCCGGCCGTGCAGAGATTACCCGGTAATTTCTGCAGCCCTCACGGGGTGCGCGCTAGATTTCTAGTTATTTTGTGCCAGTTTCCAAACCGTCGCGCCGGAAATAGCAAACGGCATGCCGGGCCATGGACGTCCGAGAGACGGGGAAACTCCCGCTTCCGCGCGCGTCCCTCGATAGCGGGCGCACGCCTCAATCCCGGGCCTGTCGTTGTGATGACGATTCCGTCGTGCCGGCAGGGGGGGCGCAGACCGCGCCTCGAAGGCACGGCTTGCTGAGAACGGCGATGATATTGGTCCTGAATCGTTGGAAGGGCCTGGTCATGAGCGCGCGCAGCAGGAGCAGCTCGAGGACCACGAGCGGGGGAATCATGATGAGCGTCGCGCTGGAGACGATTAGTTTCAGCTCATCGACTCGAAAACCGACGCGCATCGCGAGG
>JBMDXQ010000055.1:0-2113 GCA_048594975.1 Vicinamibacterales bacterium
CGCAAGGAGGCTGATCGACAACACTGACGTCCTCGCGTCGCTTCGCTCCGATCACGATGCCGCGGAACCGGTGATCACGATGCTCGGGAACGCGTGATCACGATGGCGTGGACCACGTGATCACGATGCGTGGAATGCGCAGTCGGTGCGCAAGATCCGTCGGCACGTTCGTCCGCCAGCTCCGAGGGCCGCACTTCAGCACGTCCGCGTGCTGCAGTAAGCGGTTGAGCAGTGCCGTGACCGCGGCGGTGTCCCCAAGGTTGCCCCTCATCGTCCACGGTCGATTCGACGTCAGGAACGTAGACGCCCGTTCGTAGCGGCGCGCGCGCGCTGGATCCGGGTTTGCGCAGATACGCACTCTGCGTGATAACTTACGCGATATGCGTAAGCCTGCCGCGCTCGCTGCTCTGTTTCCCACCATCCGGGGCGACGTGCTAGTCGCCACGCTGACGCAGCCGGAGAAGTGGTGGTATCTCTCGGAACTGGGCGGTGTTTCTTCACACCACGCCGTCAAGCCTGCAACGGGAAATGCGTGCGCTCGTGCACGGCGGCATTCTCGAGAGCCGCCGCGAAGGAACGCGCGCATACTTCAGAGCCGCGACCGCCTCGCCGCTGTTTCCTGAGCTGCACGGTCTCATCCAGAAGACGGCCGGCGTGATGCCGACGTTGCGGGACCTGCTTCGGCCGTTCGAGGCGCAAATAGCCTCTGCCTTCGTCTACGGGTCGATCGCCCGCCGACAAGAGCATGCGCACAGTGACGTCGATTTGCTCGTAGTCAGCGACCTCGGATTGGCCGACCTGGCGCCAGTCCTCAGGAAAGCCGAGGCTAGACTCGGGCGCGAGGTCAACGTGACGAGCTACGCGAAGTTGGAATTCCGAAAGAAGGCCGCGGCCAAAGAGCACTTCCTGTCGCAGGTGCTTCGCGGTCCCAAGCAGTTTGTGAGGGGCGAGGAGAGTGACTTGGACGAGCTTATTGGCAAGCCACGACGTGCAACGACATCGGACGTCAAAACGAGAGCTCGATGAGATTCGAGCCGTCGCCGCGCGCGACCTGTCCGACGCCCGGATAGAGGCGCTCTCGGCCGATCACCGGTTTGCCACCGCGTACAACGCAGCGCTTCAGGCGCGAGCATGGCTCTTGCCTGCGCCGGGTATCGTGTCACGGTCAAGACCGTCCATCACAGGTCACCATCGATGCCGTGATGCTGGCGGGTGGCATCGCCGCGAAACCGTTTGCCGATTACTTCGAGACCTGCCGTCGAAAACGCAATGTGATCGACGACACCCCAGCCCACGTGGCGAGTGACAGCGAAGCGACTGAGATCGTGAAGATGGCATCGGACTTCGACCAACTTGTGGAAACCTGGATCGCGTCGAAGTTCCCCACGTTGAAGCGCTAGCAGGTTAGCACTGAGGAGCCCATGCCTTTCAAGAGCCAGGCACAACGACGGAAGTTCGCACAGCTCCTTGTGGACGGCAAGATTTCCAACGAGACGTTCGAGGAGTGGAATCGTGAAACGGGCGGCAAGAAGCTGCCGGAGCGTGCCGGAACCAAGTCGAAAAGACGCGCGAAGTCCGGCGCGGCAACGAAGCGGCGACGCAGCACCAAAGGCAGATGAAAACAAGTCGGCAGAAGGTCATAACGGCTTCCGCCATTTCTGCCTGGAGCGGAGGACGGGGTGGCCTCGAAAAGGTCGCCTCGCACCATCAAACGCGTAAACGCGCGCCGCTGATGAGTAACGCTACGATCCGCTCCGACCTGGCCATTGGAAGGAAACAGATGGGCTTCAAGAGGGTCCCATCGATCTGGTACGCGCCAACTGTTGCGGTGGTGCCGCTTGCACTGCTCGCAGCGGCTTGCCAGACGCAAGGGCAGGGGTTAGCCGCTGGGCCTCCAATTATCGACATGCACCTGCATGCTCACTCGCTGAGCCAGTACGGCGGTGGGATGCCAAACTGCGCCAACGATCAACAGATCGTCTATCCGGGGATCGATCCTCGCGAGCCAATCACGCTCGGCCGCGTCAAGAGTTGCGCCTCCCCGATGCCGGCGGCAGCCACCGACGAATCGCTCATGAAGGAGTCGCTCGCGGCGCTCGAACGGCACAACATT
>JBMDXQ010000056.1:0-3750 GCA_048594975.1 Vicinamibacterales bacterium
CTGACCTACGTCCTGCTCGTGCGCGCCTTCCGGTCGCTGCTGCTGCCGCTGAAGGCGATCATCCTCAACCTGCTCTCGATCGGGGCCGCCTACGGGATCCTCGTGCTCGCCTTCAAGCTGGGCTGGGGCGAGCCGCTCGGCCTGACCCAGTTCGACCAGATCGAGGGCTGGATCCCCGTCTTCCTGTTCGCGATGCTCTTCGGGCTCTCGATGGACTACGAGGTCTTCCTCGTCTCGCGGATGCGCGAGGAGTGGGACGCGACGAAGGACAACGAGGCGGCGGTGCGGCAGGGCCTGGCGAAGACCGGCGGGCTGGTCACCGCTGCAGGGCTGATCCTGGTCGCGGCCTTCATGGGCTTCGTCGCCGGCTCGATCGTCGGCCTGCAGCAGTTCGGGCTCGGCCTGGCGGCGGCGATCCTGATCGACGTCACGATCATCCGTGCCCTGCTCGTCCCGAGCGCGATGAAGATCTTCGGCCGCTGGAACTGGTGGCTGCCGGAAGGCGCCGCCAAGATCGTCCGCGTGCAACCCTCGCCCCTCGAGGCCGGCCCGGCGCCGGCGTTCCGCCCGGCAGCCCGCTAGGCGCGGCGACGAGCCTCGCCCGTGGAGCGGTAAGCAGTTGATCGGGGAATGTAGACCCGGCGTTGTGAGCGGCCTCGACGCGCGCCCGCACGAGGCATCGACGATTGGATCATCGGGAACGCTTGGGCCCGCGCGCCGACCGGCGGCGGCTTTGAGGCCTCGGAGCCGGGACGACCTAGGTCTATGGGCCGGGCGGTGGGGTTGGTTGACGTAGCAGTGATCGGGGCGGGCTCGTCCGGGCTCGCGGTCTCGAAGGCACTTCGGGAGCAGGGCCTCGCGGCCGCGTGCTTCGAGCGTGGGTCCGAGGTCGGCGGGCTCTGGCGCTACGAGAACGACAACGGGCTTTCCGGGGCGTACGCATCGCTGCGGACAAACGCCTCGCGTTTGCGCATGCAGTACCCGAGCTTCCCGATGCCGGCCTCGTATGGCGACTTCCCGCACCACAGCGAGATGGCCGCCTATCTCGACGCCTATGCGGACGGGTTCGGGCTGCGCCCGCTGATCCGGTTCGGCACCACCGTGGAGCGGCTCGAGCCCGCCGCGGACGGCAGGTGGTGGATCGTCCTCGACGACGGCTCGAGGCGCAGCTTCCGGTCCGTCGTCGTCGCGACCGGCCTGTTCTGGTCCCCGAGGCTGCCGACCTACCCGGGCAGCTTCGACGGGACAATGAGCCACTCCCACGAGTACCGGACGCCCGAGCGGTTCGCCGATCAGCGGGTGCTTGTCGTAGGTGCCGGGAATTCGGCGGCCGAAATCGCGGTCGAGGTCTCGGCCGTCGCCGAGCGGACACTCATCTCCGTGCGCGGCGGAGCGCACGTGATTCCACGCTGGTTAGGACGCGCGCCCTTCGACGCAGGCGACGTGGAGCCACACAATCGGCTGCCGTGGCGGCTGCTGAACCTGACGTACGGCCGGCGCGTCGCCCACGCGCTTCGACCGATTCCAGCCTCATGGCCCGTGCCTGCCCATCGGCTCCTTGAAGGCATCCCCATCATCTCCTCCGACCTACTGCCGGCGGTGCGGCGCGCCGACATCGTCGTCAAGCCTGCGATCGATCGGCTGAGCGGGGAGCGCGTGCGCTTCGTCGATGGATCCAAGGAGCCCGTCGAGCACATCGTCTACGCAACCGGCTACCGGATCAGCGTGCCCTTCCTGTCCGCATCACTGCTCCCGGCGCACGGCCGCAAGTTCCCGCTGTACCGGCGGATCGCTCCCCCCGACTTGCGCGGGCTGTACTTCGCCGGCTTCATCGACGCGCCCGGCGGGCTGCTGCCGGTGGTCGAGACCCAAGGGCAGTGGATCGCCGCCGTCCTCACGGAGCGGCTCACTCTGCCCCCGCCGGCGCAGATGCGGCGCGCGATCGACCGACCGGAACGGCGCACCCGCCAGCGCTTCCCGAAGGAGAGCCGGCACAGCGTCCGCTGCGACCCCCACGCCTACCGCCGGCTCCTGCAGTCCGACTTGCGTCGAGCACGACGAAGGTCGTGGCGGGCAGCGACTGCGTCGGGCGCAGGGAACGAGGCGACCGGGTCGGTGCGCACATCGAGTGCACGCAGTGGACGACAGAAGTAGGAAAGGGGAGCCCGACGAAGGACAAGGCAACGTGGCGCGTCCCCGGCGCTCGCCCCGCTCGCGACCTCGACCTGCCACACGGGAGGATCCGCTATTCGAGGCTGGCACCGGTTCGCCCATCGTGTTTGCGAGCAGATCCCCGACCTGGTTCTGGAGCTGGTGCTCGCCGCGCCCGCTCCTCTGCCGTCCCCCGCCCCATTTCTGGAGGCGGATCTTGACCACCGGTGCGGAGATTGGGGCAGAAGGCTGCTGAACCTGATCCACGTTTGGCGCGTCGCTCACGCGCTCGGACCCATTCCTGCGCTCATCGCCCCGGCCAACTCACCGGCTGCTGGAAGGAATTTCCGTCCGTCCACGCTGCTCACTCGACTGGCTGCCAGGCGCCCGCCTGTTGCCGTAGCCATCACCGGTTGGGCTGGCCGACGAGCTTGCCGAGCAATCGTTGCAGGGTCCGTCCTTCAGCGGGAGTCAGGCGTCCCAGGGTGGCGGCGTTGACTGCGATCGCCTTCGGGACGAGTTCGTCTCGCAGCGATCGACCACGTTCGGTCAGGTAGATCCGGGTGAGCCGGCCGTCGTCCGGATCGGGAACGCGCATGACGAGCCCGTCTCGGACCATGCGATCGATGGTGCGGACCATGGTCGGCGGCTCGATCGCCACGACCCGCGACAGCTCGGCCTGGCTCATGCCGTCGCCGGCCCACAGGAACAGGAGCACAGCCCACTGACCGATGCCGATTCCGGCCGGTCGCAGCTCCTGTGCCAGCTCGTGCGCCATCGAGCGGGCCGCCCGGTTGACCAGGTACCCGAGGCTCTCGGTGATCACGAACTCCTGCGCGTCGGAACCCATCGGCGCCCGGATCGGGCGTCGATCGTGCTCCGACCCATCGACGCGAACGGACCACCGACTCATGCGCCACGCGGCTCGGCATCGCGCACGCGCACGTAGCTGTCGACACGCGCAATCCGGAGCGCCAGGCGTTGGATGAGCATGAACGTGGGCAGGGCGGTCGCCACATCGATCCTTTCGGGGGCTCCCACCGGGTAGGCACGGCCGCGCCAGCGGATCGTGCCGCCCCGCACGGCAACGAGGTTGCGATACCACTCGACCTGCGCGCCGAATGCGAGGGCGATCACGAACCCATCATCGACGCGGCGGGCCGCCACCGGCGTGGCGTACTCCCGCCCGCTCTTGCGGCCGCGATGCTCGGCGACGGCGAAGATCGGATTCCAGCGCTTCCCGGCCAGCGGCAGCATGATCGGGTTCAAGACGCGCACGACGCGCCACAGGACGCCTCCGAACCTCGGCTTCGGGGCCGGGCCCAACCCTGTCACAGCCTGGCTCTGCTCTGCGCTGACAGTCATCGTGAACCTCCATTCATTAGTATGCTATCTACCGAACAGTAGCATGCTAATGAGTCGCGTGTCAAGCCGTGACCGTCTCGTACCCGCGGCGCGCTGCTGTTCTCAAACGCACACTGCTGGAGACGCGGAACCCGTGGTGGCAAAGCCCGCTCGGGCAGGGCGGGGCACGTGACGGCGACGCATACGTTCGCCGCTACGGTCTGGAGGGCGTGGTTCGCCGAGTCAATCGCGGCG
>JBMDXQ010000057.1:0-1610 GCA_048594975.1 Vicinamibacterales bacterium
GTGACGACGGTGCCGCCGAACGCGCCGGCGAGAACGCCGAGGTTCCAGCATGCGAACAGCGTGATGCCGCAGGCCCAATAGGCGGCGCGGCGCCGCTGGGGTTCCCGCTGGGCCAGCGCGAACGCGACCGACTCGTCGATCATCAAGTGAGTGCCCGCGATCCGCCGTATCCAGCCGGTGCCGAGGACATCGCCGATCGCGAACCCGAACGGCAGGTGCCGGGCGTTGACCAGCAGGCCGGCGACGACAGCGGCGATGGGATTGCCCCCTGCGGCCACGATACCGACGAACATGAACTGTGCCGCGCCGGCGAATACCACGACTGACAGCAGCATCGGCAGCCAGAGCGGCAGGCCGAGGCTTACCGTGATGGCACCGAACGAGACGCCGACGATGGTATCCGCGACACAGACGAGCGCGATGTCTCGGGCTAGATCTCTGTCCAGAGTTCGCCAAATCGAACGCATAGTACTCTATGATGAACGAAGCAGACCCGTTCGTCAAGACGAACGAATCGACTCGTGGAGCGAACGATGGCAGATAACAAGGCGCCGATCGCGGTCATCGCCGAGTCCTTACGGCGAGAACGCAGCCGGGCTGGGCTGTCGCTGGCCGAGGTGGCCCGCCGGGCCGGCATCGCCAAGTCGACGCTGTCGCAACTCGAGTCCGGGGCAGGCAACCCGAGTGTCGAGACCCTGTGGGCGCTCGGCGTCGCGCTGGGCGTGCCGTTCGCCCAACTCGTCCAGCCGGCTCGGCCAAAGGTCCAGGTCATTCGCGCGGGAGAGGGGCCTGCGGTCTTCTCCGAGCGCGCCGACTACGTGGCAACCCTGCTTTCCTCGTCCCCGCCCAACGCGCGCCGCGACCTGTACCTGATCAGTAGCCAGCCCGGTGCCGCCAGGGAGTCTGACCCGCACATGCCGGGGGTCGTCGAGCATGTGGTTCTGACCGCCGGTCGGGCTCTGGTCGGCGTCGCCGACGAGCCGATCGAGATCAGCCCGGGCGACTACACCGCGTACCCGGGCGACGTGCCTCACGTGTTCAAAGCGCTGGAGCCGGACACCGCGGCCGTTCTGGTATCCGAACACGTCTGATCGGCAGCGGACCGCGCGGCGTTCGCCGCCTCGTCGTCGACCGCGTGTGCTGCGGCTCGCTCGGCCTGCACCTGCGCGCGGTAGGCGGTGACCTCAGCGGCGGCCGTCTCGGCGTCCCAACCCAGATGAGCGGCGACCAGCTCCGCAACGGCGGATGCTGCGCGCTCGCCGTGGTCCGCCGTCTCGATCGACACGCGGGTGCGCCTGGCGAGCACGTCCTCGATGTGCAGCGCGCCTTCATGGGTTACGGCGTACACGATCTCGGCGCGAAGGTACGGCTCGGCCCCGTCGACAGGGTCGGCCAACCCGGGGTCATTGTCGATCACGCCGAGCAGGTCGGTGACCAGGGTTCCGTACCGGCGCAGCAGTCGCTCGACTACCGACACCCGAAGCCCGGCGCGCCTGGCGAGCGCGATCCGGTTCGACCACAACTCGTGGTAGCCGACCGCGCCGAGGATGGGCAACCGGTGGGTGAGTGACGGCGCGACCTCCCGGCCCAACCCACTTGCCGCCGCGTCG
>JBMDXQ010000058.1:0-47229 GCA_048594975.1 Vicinamibacterales bacterium
GCGCATGCCCGGACTCACGTCGGGGCATGCGCGAATCCCTCCTGCCTGATCGCTGATCCCGAATCGGCAATCGTGAAATCCTTGATCCTCATCCGTCCCGAATCGCGACCCTGAGTGGCGAGTCCGGTCATACATGCGCACCACCCGATCGAGGGTTCCGATCGGGGATTCAGCATCGGCGATCAGGGATGAGGGACTGCACGTTGTGTGCTACCGTCCGGTTGATGCGAACGCGCATGCTTGCGGCCGCGCTCCTGGCATGTGCGGCGCTGTGCGCGCCGGGCGCCGGTCGCGCGTCCTCGCCCGCGCTCGAAACAGCGGCGCGCGCGTGGGAGGCCGGAGACTACGCTTCGGCGCTGACGCAGTACCTGCAGATCCTGGACGCCGGGGCGGACGACGACCGGGTCGCGGCCATCGCCCTCCAGACCGGCGAGCTTTTCGTCACGCGCGAGATCACCGACGATGGCGGCTCACCGCGGTTCTCGCCTGACGGACGCTACCTGCTGTTCGAGCGCGGCGACCGGCCGGATCGGATCACACGCGTCCTGCGAGTCGACGGCACGCCCACCCCCGTGGCCGATCTGCAGGGCTATAGCGCCGCCTTCTCGCCCGACGGGTCGCAGCTCGCGTATCTCAGGATCCCGGATTCGCCTTCCATTGCTGCTGCCAATGCTGCCGCGGCCGCGGCTCCGCCCGACGCGCGCGCGCAACGCGTCGCCGAGCTCAACGCGGCGGTTGCCCGGGAGTCGCGGCTCACGGTCCGGACCCTCGTGACGGGAAGCGAGACGGAGGTCCCCACCGGC
The DNA here is from genome assembly GCA_048594975.1 of Vicinamibacterales bacterium. Taxonomy (GTDB): domain Bacteria; phylum Acidobacteriota; class Vicinamibacteria; order Vicinamibacterales; family 2-12-FULL-66-21; genus JBMDXB01. The sequence continues at coordinate 804 of JBMDXQ010000058.1, forward strand.
GGCCTGTTGAAGATCGACCTCGCGTTCGGCGCCGGAGGACGCTTCCTCGTCAGCGCCGTAACTGCCGCGAACACGTCGCAGATCTACGCCACGTCGGCTGGGGCCGGGCCGACCGCGCTCACGACCGGCCCGGGCGACAAAGTGATCCGCGCCACCACCTCGGACGGCACGCTCGCCTTGTTCACGATCTGCGCCGGTGACGAGCGCGACGAGGAGGACGATCCGGTACCCGCGATCGACTGCGACGGGCAGGGGAACCGGCCGCTGGAACCGGCCACGCTTGGCGTCGTGCTGGTGGCGGAAGGCCGGACGGTGACGGCGCCCGGCAGCTCGCCGGCGTTCTCCTCCGACGGCGGGACCGTGGCCTACGTCCGCCGCGAGGGACACGACTACCAGATCGTCGTCGCGCCGTCGCGCGACCCGGGACGTGCGGTCGTGGTCCGCTCCGGACCGGAGCCGGCCGACGCGCCGGCGCTCTCGCCCGACGGCCGCCGCGTCGCCTACCAGCTGCTGCCGCGAGCGGACTGGGAGATCTACGCCGCGTCGAGCGAAGGCGGGGACGAAATGCGCGTCACGCGCGAGATCCAGCACGACGTGCGGCCCCGGTTCCTGGCCGCGGACCGGCTGATCGCGATGATCGGCGAGCCGCGGCACCGCCGCGCACACCTCTACGACCTGCCGTCGCTCCGGCGGACGCGGCTGTTCCACAACAACACCGTGCGCACGATTGCACCGGAGTACGAGTGGGAGCCGAGCCCGGACGGCGCGCGCCTGGTGATCGTCGCCGACCGCGACGGTGACACGATGTCCCCGGCGCGCGGAGTCTACCTCCTGGATCTGCGGCAGCGGATCACGCGCGACGAGTTGCGCGCGCGCCTCCGCGGCGGCCTGCGCGCCGAGCAGGCGCTTCGCGTGTGGGCACAGGCGCTGTGGGCGCCGCTCGAGGGGGAAGTGCGCGCGGCAACCTCACGCGCCGCGGTGGCACGCGTCTTCGAGTACGAGAAAGCGCTTTTCGATCTCGGTTCCAAGCACGTGACGCGCCCGGGTAACCGGCTCGCGGCCGAGTACCTGTTCAGGACCTACGCGTCGTTCGGCTACGAGCCGGAGTACCAGACGTTCGCATACCGGCCGCCCGGCGGCGCCGCGGTTCGGACGTCCAACGTGCTGGCGACGCTGAAGGGGACCGTCAGCCCGGAGGTGATCTACGTCGTCAGCAGCCACTACGACTCCGTCCGAGTCAGCCCGGGCGCAGACGACAACACCTCGGGGACGGCGGCGCTGCTCGAGACCGCCCGCATTCTGGCCGACCGGCCGCGGCCGGCGACGATCGTATTCGCCTCCTTCACGGGAGAGGAATCGGACCTGCTGGGCAGCCGCGAGTTCGTCCGACGGGCGCTCGAGCAGCGGCTGCGCATTGCCGCCGCGCTCAACAACGACATGATCGGCTGGACGAACGATCACCGGCTGGACAACACCATTCGCTACACCAGCCCCGGCATGCGCGACGTCCAGCACGCGGCGGCCATGCGGTTCTCGAGCATGATCACCTACGACGCCCGCTACTACCGCGGGACGGACGCCGCCGCCTACTACGAGGCCTTCGGCGACATCGTCAGCGGCATCGGCTCGCACCCGATCCTGGGCAACCCGCACTATCATCGCGCCGGCGACGTGCTCGAGACCATCAACCATCAGCTCGTGACCGAGGTGGCGCGGGCGACCGCGGCGAGCGTGATGCTGCTGGCCTCGAGCCCGTCGCGCGTCAGCGGGCTGGAGGCCGTGCGCCGGCCGGGCGGGACGGTCACGGTGACCTGGACGCCCAGTCCCGAACGGGATGTCAGCGAGTACATCGTCACGTGGGGGCCGGCCGCCGATCCCCGGTCTCGGCAGGTCCGCGTCCAAAAGAATGCCGCGGCGCTTTCGAACATCGCCCCCGGTGCACACGTGAGCGTCAAAGCCGTGAACGCACGCGGCCTCGAGGGCTGGGACTGGGCCACGGTGACGGTGAGGTAAGGTGATCCGTGAAGAGGTAAGGGGTAAGGAGTAGGGAAATGCAGAAGTCGTGCTGAGTCCGGAGTGCTGAGGTGAACTGCCGGGGTCAGAACGAGAAGGGGCAGACAACGGCGGGGTAGGAGAGCACCCGCTCGACGGTGCGGCGCGTGGGCTTCGCGATCAAGTACGCCTCGCGCTCGTAGCCGGCGATCTGGTAGACCCAGTGCGTGCCGCTGCGCACCTGCACCAGCCCGAGCGGCAGCATGTAAGTCGCGCCGTACCGATCGCAGTAGGTGAGCTGCGCGGTCAGCTCCGCGTCCTGCTTATCGTTCGGACCGGTCCGGAGCCACCCGCTGGCGGAGGTGACCAGGCCGCAACCCTCGTCCTTCGGACCCGGCTTGTACTTGCGAACCGCTTCCACGTAGTACGCCGTCCAGCCCTCGTCGTCCATCGGCGCGCGATAGAGCGCCTCCACCTCGATCGGGATCTGCCGTCGCTCCTGTTTCTTCATGGGATGCCGCCAGCTGGTGAACTGGCTCGAGGCCACGTCTTCCCGCTTGTCGAACTCCTCGGCGATCGCCTGCGGGACCATTTTCCGCTCCGGGGCGTCGGCTGGCACGTTCTCGATCGCCGCGATGGTCTGCGAGCCCGAGACGACGAGGCCGTCCTTGGGAAACGGCTGTTCCGTCGGCGGCGGAGGCATTTCGGCGGGGTGGTAGTCGGTGCTGAGGCCGAGGCGCGGACCGCACGCCAGGCGGAGCATCACCGGGGCGGTCAGCTTCAGCTCACCGCGCGCCTTTCCATCGGCCCAGAGCGTCATCGACTGCGGGGGCGCCGCCCGTCCCCACCATTCCCGATCGATGCTCTCGAGCGTGATCGGCAGTTCCATGTAGCGCGTGTCGGCGGGCCAGCGCGCCTGCCAGTTGCGGCCGTCGTAGGAAGCGAAGGGCAGGATCATGCCGTCGCGGCGCAGCACGCCGATCACGAAGGCGCCGCGGTCCTTGTCCTCTTGCACGGCGTCGCGCTCCTGTGCTGGGAGTGAGACGCCGAGCAGGGCAACGCCCACGAGGAGGGCGATCGTGCGCTTCATGCCGTGCGCTGCGCGAAGGTGATGCCCCTGCAACGTTGGTACGCGGTACGACGCCGACATCGGCGTCAGAGTGGATATGCCCGGAGGATAACACGGATTAGCCGCGGTCCAGGATCTCACGGATCTTCGCGAGGAGCGCGTCGCTGGAGAACGGCTTCGCGAGGAAGTCGGCCGTGACCTCGTCCGGCATGCTGCCGGGATAGCCAGAGATGCACAGCAGCTTGAGCGATCGCCGCCGCGCGCGCAGGTGTCCCGCCAGCTCCGTTCCCCCCATGTAGGGCATGCGCATGTCGGTCAACAACAGGTCGATGCCGCACCGTAACCGTCGAACACCTTCACGGCTTCCCCGCCGTTAGTCGCTTCGTGCACCCGATAGCCGGCCGGCCTGAGACCGTGCGCGAAGAGCTTCCGCACTGTCGGATCGTCTTCGACGTGGAGAATGGTCTCCAGCGGATCAGGGTCATGAGCGCCGTCGGGGGCAGACCGAGAGTCGGAGTCGGACATCCGCGCGCTCCAGGTGAAAGCCGTGAGCCTGTGCAAGCGTCCGTCCACGCCGCTGGGGCGCATTCGCACCGTTTCCCGCGTCCGCGGCACCCGCGCGTGCGCTTACGGCCGCGCACTGTTCGCCTGCAGCGCAGGGTGCGCGCTGTCACCCGGTGGGCGTGCGTTCCCGTTTGAGTCCCGCGCGGCGCTCGAGCCGCCGCTCGAGCAGCCAGCAGGCCATGGCCCAGCACAGTCCGAGCAGCCACCCGGCCAGGACGTCCGTCGGATAGTGCACGCCGAGGTACACGCGGCTCGCGCCGACGAGCATGGTCAGGAGCATCGCCGCGCTCATGCAGTAGAACTTCGCGACCGGCCGCCTGACGAAGCGCATGAGGAGCGCCCCGAGCGTGAGGTACACGGCGGCTGAGGTCATCGCGTGTCCGCTCGGAAAGCTGAGCGTAATGACCTCGCGCAGGTGCGGAACGACGTCCGGCCGCGCGCGGCCGAACGCCTGTTTCAGCAAAGCGTTGAGCACCCACCCCCCGCTGCTGGCGGCGAGCACGAAGAGGGCGCTGCGCCACGCGCCCTGCAGCAGCAGGAACCCGACGACGCCGAGGACGGCAAGGCTCAGCACCGCTGCGCTGCCGAGCGCCGTGATGTCGAGCGCCGCGCTCTGCAGCCACCACGGCCCGATCGGCACGGCGGGATTGTCCGCTTTCCGCAACGCCGCGAGCATCCGCTCGTCGAAGCGCTGCGTGTCGCCCTCGAGCACTTCGCCCGCCAGCCCCACGAAGGCAATCACCAGCACGATCGTGAGCAGCGCGGCGAGGAGGAACGCGAGCTCGCCACGGTCCTTGATCGACCGCAGGAGCCGGTAGGGACGTGCCACCCAGCTGCTCATCGCGTATCCGTTCCCTACCTTACTCCTTACCCTACTCCGTTAGCTTGATCTTCCCCTTCCACCCCTTCCCGACGCGCGGGCCTTTGTTGTCCCTGACCGGCGCGCGATCCAGGTTGGCGACCCGCCGGCCCGTCTCGTACGCGAGCTGCGCGATGCGCTGGATCTTGTCGAACACGATCTTGTCGACCGTGTCGCTCACCTGGTGATAGTCGGGGTGCAGCCCGGTGAAATAGAAGATGATTGGGATGCCTTTCGCGGCATAGCTGTAGTGATCGCTGCGCGTGTAAATGGACAGCGGGTCCGCCGGGTCGTTCATCTGATAGTCCATTGTCAGCGGCTTCGCAAGCGACGCGTTCGCCTCCTCGTTGATGTTGTGCAGCTCCGTGCTGATGCGGTCCGATCCGACCACGTAGACCGTGTTCGACTCCTCCTGCTTGTTGTCGCGGTTCCGCCCGACCATGTCCATGTTGAGCTGCGCGACCATCTTCTCGAGCGGCACCACCGGGTATTCGGCCTGGTAGCGCGATCCCAGCAGTCCGCGCTCCTCGCCCGCGTGCCACACGAACAGGAGCGACCGCCGCGGCTTTGGCCCCTGCGCGAACGCGCGAGCGATCGCCATGATCGCTACGGTCCCCGATCCGTCATCGTCGGCGCCGTTGTAGATGCGATCGTCGGGATCCGGCGGCGGTTGTCCGCTGCGGCCGGGCCGCGGCGGCCCTTCCAGGTAGCCCGAGTGGTCGTAATGCGCGCCGTAGACGACGTAGGTATCCTTCAGCGCCGCATCCGTCCCTTCGACGATGCCGACCACGTTCTTCGTGAGCTGCGTACGGACGACGGAGTACTTCGGGTCGATGTTGAAGGTGATCCTGACGTTCTCGAGCGTCACGACGGGCAGCGCCTCGCGCGCCGCCGCCTTCGCCTTCAGCTCCGCGTAGCTCACGTCCGAGCCGCTGAACAGGAACTCGAAGAAGGCGTCCTCTGCCGTCGCGACCGGCGCGACGGGAGCGTCGTAGCGCTGCACGGTGGTGAAGTGCGGCGCGGTCTCGGGATTCGTGCCGGCGGCGTCACCGCCGCGCCCGCCACGGCCGCGCCCGCCGCCCGCCACCGGAGGGCCGATCGCGGCAACCGCACCCTTCTCGATCGCCTGCCGGCCGCGCGCCGCCAGGATCCGGCCCGATCCCTCCGGCACGGTCGAGGGCCCCTGCGATCCGAGCCAGACGATCACCTTTCCCCTGGGATGAATCCTCGCGTAGTCGTCCAGCTTCGCCCCTGGCAGCTGCAGGCCGTATCCCGCGAACACGACCTCGCCGGCAACCGTCTGCTTCCCGCCCTGGTTGCGCGGCAGCGTAATGCCCTCGCCGTCTTTGAAGGTACGGGATTGCCCGTTGACCTCGACGGTGATCGTCGAGCTGCTCTCGTTACGGACGCCGAGGACCTTGACCGTCTGAAAGTAGGTCCCGTTGTCGCCCACCGGTTTGACGCCCCATGCCCCGAGCCGCTCCGCGATGTAGGCGGCGGCGGTGCCCAGCCCCTCGCTGTAGGTAGCGCGTCCCTGGAGCTCATCGGAGGACAGAAACGTCAACCACTCCTTCAGCGGCCCGATCTCGATCGAAGCAATCGCGCGTCGCGGCGACGCCGGCTGGGCCGCCAGCGCGGCGACGGACGCAAGGCAGAACACGGCCAACAGGAGACGACGGCTGCTCATCGAGACATCCTCCAGCGTCGCTGACGGGTGAAAACAGAATACGCCGGAAAAGAGCGGAGCGCTTACGCCGGGGCCGCGGTTGGCCCACGGGTTTCGGGTTCGAGCGCGCGCCGTCCGCGATCGGTGTCGAGAGGCCGGTCTTCCCTCGACGTTCCCCAACAGCGTCCGCTACGCGCGCCGCCCGGCGCGGAACCAGCGATAGGCGTACGGCGGCAGTTCGATGACGTGGCGGCCGCTCTCGTTCGCCCGGCTGTCGTGCGTCGCCAGCAGGTCGACGAGCGTGGCGTCGCCGGCGGCTCGCACGTCGACGACCGGCGCCTGCGGCTTGTCGCTGAAGTTGTGGAGGACGAAGAGCGCCTGGCCGCGCCACTCGTAGCGCATGGCCAGCACCGGCGGAGCGCTCGTCGGGACGATGGCCCAGTCGCCCCAGCTGATTTCCGGGCACTCCCTGCGCATCCGGATCTTGCGCTCCATCCAGTTGAGGAGCGAATGCGGGTCGCGCCGCTGCGCCTCGACGTTAACGCGCCGGTAGCCGTAGATCGGATCGGAAATGACCGGCCGCACGGTGCGCCGCGCCGTGGAGAAGCCGCCGTGGCGGTCCGCGGTCCATTGCATCGGCGTGCGCGCACATTCCCGCTCGGGCAGCGAGAGGTCGTCGCCCAGCCCGATCTCGTCGCCGTACTGCAGCATCGGCGTGCCCGGCAGCGTGAACAGCAGGCTGAACGCGAACTCGAGGCGCCGGCGGTCGTTGTCGAGCATCGGCGCGAGCCGGCGGCGGATGCCGCGGTTGTACAGCTGCATCTCCTTCGCGGGCCCGAACGCCGCAAACACCCGGTGACGCTGCGACTCCGTCAGCCGGCCGAGGTCGAGCTCGTCGTGGCTGCGCAGGAAGTTGACCCACTGCGCCGCGTGCGGGCGCCGGTACGTCGCCTCGAGCGCGCGCACGAGGGGACGGATGTCGGCGGTGGCCAGCGCGTAGAACAGGCGCTGGTTCACCGGGAAGTTCAGCATCATCTGGAGCCGGTCGCCGAGTTCGCCGAAATAATCCAGGCTCTCATCGGGCGGAACGTTGGCCTCGGCGAGCAGGATGGCGTCGCGGCGGCGCCACTGCAGGAAGTCGCGCATCTGGTGCAGCATCTCGTAGTCCTTGCGGCCGCTGGCGTCCGCCCCTTTCTGCTCGATCAGGAAAGGCACCGCGTCCATGCGGAACCCGGAGACGCCGAGCTGCAGCCAGAACCCCATGATCCGCGTGATCTCCTCGCGGACCGCCGGATGGCCGGTATTCAGGTCGGGCTGGAACTCGTAGAAGCGGTGGAAGTAGTACTCGCGCGCCACCGGGTCGCGCGTCCAGGTCGTCTTCTGCACGCCCGGGAACACCATGCCGGTGGCGTGATCCGCGGGACGCGTCTTCGACCACACGTACCAATCCCGGTAGGGCGACTTCGGATCCTTGCGCGCCGCCTGGAACCACGGGTGCCGGATGGAGGTGTGGTTGACGACCAGATCGACGATGACGCGCACGCCGCGCTGCTGGGCGTGGTTCATGAACTCGACGAACTCGCCGAAGGTGCCGTGCTTGGGATGGACACCGTAGAAGTCGGAAACGTCGTAGCCGTTGTCCCGGTTGGGTGAGGGATAGAACGGCTGGAGCCAGAGGCAGGTGACGCCCAGCCCCGCCAGGTAATCGAGCCGGCGGGCCAGGCCGGCGAAGTCCCCGATGCCGTCGCCGTTCGAGTCGAGGTACTTCTCGACGTCGAGGCAGTAGATGACGGCGTTCTTGTACCAGAGATCGTCGATGTGCACGCCGGTCGCAGTGCAACGCGCGTTCCCGCGCTACCTCGACCGGAATGCCGGATCACCCGATCACCCGATCGCCCGATTCCCGATGGTACAGTGGCCGGTGTGCCGGAACTTCCCGATATCCTCGCGTATCTCGAGGCGCTTCGCCCGCGGGTCCTCGGCTGCACGCTCGATCGGGTACGCATCGGCAACCCGTTCGTGGTGCGCACCCCCGATCCGCCGATTGGCACGGTCGAGGGACGCACGCTAATCGACCTCCGCCGCCTGGGCAAGCGCATCGTCTTCGCCTTCGAGTCGGAGCTGTTCGTCGTCCTCCACCTGATGATCGCAGGGCGGCTGCATTGGCGGGAGCGCGGGGCCGCGATGCCGGGCCGCATGGGCCTGGCGGCGTTCGATTTCGCGGCCGGCACGCTGCTGCTGACCGAGGCGGGATCGAAACGCCAGGCCTCGATGCACGTAGTGAGCGGCGAGGGCGGCCTGGCCGAGCACGATCGCGGCGGGCTCGAAGTGCTCGACGCCACTCTGCCGGCGTTCGCCGAGCGGCTCCTGGCCGAGAACCACACGCTCAAGCGGGCGCTGACCGATCCGCAGCTGTTCAGCGGCATCGGCAACGCCTACTCGGACGAGATTCTGCACGCCGCGAGACTGTCGCCGATGAAGATGACCGCGAGCCTGCGCGACGAGGAGGTGGGCCGCCTGTTCGAGGCGGCGCAGCGCACGCTCGCCGGTTGGATCGATCGGCTGCGCGGTGAGGCGACGCGCCAGTTCCCGGAGAAGGTCACGGCGTTTCGTGACGGCATGGCCGTGCACGGCCGCTACGGCAAGCCGTGCCCCGCCTGCGGCGCGACCGTCCAGCGCATCGTCTACGCGCGCAACGAGTCGAACTACTGCGCCCGGTGCCAGACCGAAGGACGGCTGCTCTCCGATCGAGCGCTGTCGCGGCTGCTGCGGGAGGACTGGCCGAAGACGCTCGAGGCGCTCGAGGAGAAGCGGCGACGGCGAATCCCCAATCCCTGATCGCTCGCAGACAAGACACGGGAGCGTGGCTCGGCCAAGCAGGCCGCGGCGCGGCGACCTGCCCATTCGGCTCTGCTCGATTCGGGGGACGCGATTATAGCCGAGCTGGACCGGCGCGCCATTTCAACGTCCGCGCAGTTTCTTGAGGCCGGCCAGGAATTCGGCAGGCGTCTCGACGCGCAGGCCGTGGCGCAGGGCGGAGACGAAATGCCGGCGGTTGTCGGTCACCACGACGGCCGCGCCCGCTGCGCGCGCCACCTCGGCAATGTGCGTGTCATAGATCCGGCCGCCGGCGACAGCGTCGCGGGCGGCGGCGACGAGCATGGGGAGCCGATCACGCGGCGGGAGATCGTGGACGGCCATGCGCGCGAACACCTCCTCTTCGAGCAGCCGCGCCGCGTCGGCGGAGGTGAGCCTGAATTCCGGCGGCAGTCGGGTCGCGACCGAGAAGAACTCGAGGCAGCAGTGCCAGGCGGTCGCGGCGTTGCCGACATGTCTCTCGGCGACGGCATGGAGCAGCGACTGCGCCGGCGCGCTCTGTGGGCCGAAGTCCACCATCCCGGCCAGCAGCACGCTGGTATCGAGAAAGACACTCACGGCCACCGGTTGCGCTCCTCTTCGATCAACGACGCCACGTCAACGGAAGGGCGCGGCTCGGCGGCGGCGCGCGGCCGCGCGACCAAGCGCTTGCCGATCTTCACCAGGCGCGGGCCCTCGGCAACACGTTCCAGCCGCACGCCCTGCTCGTCGGCCGTGATCTCCAGCACCGCGCCGGGCGTGAAACCGGCCTTTTCCCGCAACGGTGCCGGAATGACCACGCGTCCTGCCCTATCGATGGTAGTCCGCATGGCAACATTCTACCATCAACGATAACTGGATCCGGGGTCCGGGGTCCGGCGCTCGGCGCCTGGGGCGCACCGTTCGGTGTTCAGGACTCGGCGCTCGGCGCTCGTGCGCTCGATGCAGGATATGGGAGCCGGGACCCGCGATGCGGGATTCGGGATCGATTTCAGGATCGGGGATTATCGGGGATATCTGATTCGAGATGCAGGATCAGCGATCAATGATTGATCCGAGCGCAGCGTCAAGTGCCGCGACGAGGCGATCCGCGTCGTGGTCGTCGAACGGCATCGGTGGCCGGATCTTCAGCACGTTGTGGAACGGGCCGTCCGTGCCGATCAGCACGCCGTCGTCGCGCATCCGGTCCACCACGCGCGAGGCGGCAGCCGCGGCCGGCTGCTGTGTGGTGCGGTCCTCGACCAGCTCCACGCCGATGAAGAAGCCGCTGCCGCGCACGTCGCCCACGACGGCGAACCGCGCCGCGAGCGACCGCAGGCCCGCGAGCAGACGCTCCCCGACACGGCGGGCGTGCGCCTGGAGGTGCTCCGTCTCCACCACCTCGAGCACGGCGAGCCCCGCGGCGCAGGAGGCGGTGCTGCCGCCGAAGGTGCTGAAGAACTCCATGCCGTTGTCGAACGAGCGCGCGATCTCCGCCGTCGTGACCACGGCGGCGAGCGGGTAGCCGTTGCCAATGGGCTTGCCGAGCACGAGGATGTCGGGAACTACCGCCTGGGCCTCGAAGCCGTAGAAGTGCGTGCCCAGGCGGCCGTACGCGGTCTGCACCTCGTCGGCAATACAGACGCCGCCCGCTTCGCGCACCGAGCGGTAGGCGGCGGCGAGATAACCGGGCGGCGGGATGAACTGGCCGCCCACGCTCGGACAGGTTTCCGCGATGAAGCCGCACGGACGGACCCCGCGATCGCGCAGCGCGTCCGCGATCTCGGCCACGGCGTGCGCGAATCCCGGACCCGCGACCGGATCTCCGCGCCGGTACGTCCCGCGGTAGTCGTCGGGCAGTGGCACGACGTGCACCCACGGCGGCTTCCCCTGCCCGCCCGGACCATCGAACTTGTACGGACTGATCTCGATGAGAGTAGTCGTGTGCCCGTGATAGGCGGCCGCCTGCACGATCAGGTCGCGCTGACCGGTGTGGGCGCGCGCCAGCCGCAGCGCCAGCTCGTTCGCCTCGCTGCCGCTGTTGACGAAGCAGCAGACGCGCAGCGGCTCGGGCAGCGTTGCCGCGAGCCGGTCGGCGAGCGCTCCGAGCGCCTCGTACACGTATCGCGTGTTCGTGTTGAGGGTGCGCAGCCGATCGGCGACCGCAGCGGCCACGCGCGGGTGCGAATGACCGACGTGCGGCACGTTGTTGTAGCCGTCGAGATACTGCCGGCCTCGCGAGTCGTAGAGGTACTGCATCCAGCCGCGCGCGACGTGCAGCGGCCGGCGGTAGGCAAGGCGGACGTTCGGGGCAATGCGACGGCGGCGGACCGCGAGCAGTTGCTCCGGATCGGGGGGCGCCCGAGACGTCCACCGACGCCACCCGCAGGCCTCGCGGAACCGCTCCTCGGCGGCATCCGGGTGGATGCCCGCCAGGCGCGGCAACGTGCGCCGGATCGGCTCCTGGCTGATGCGAAGGTACTCGTCCCCGGGACGATCCGGCTGCTGCAACGCCGCGATGCACGCGCTCGCGCAGAGGCGGAGCTGCACCAGGCCGAGGAGGACGAACAGTTCATCGTCCACCAGCGGAAACCGCTCGTGATGCCCGCGTGCGAGGAGCGCCGCGACGTGCAGCGGATCGGGGGCGTCGAGAACGGCATAGGCACTTGCGATGGCAAGGTCGGCAACCGTGTAGCTGAAGACCGCATCGCCGAAATCGACGAGGCCGATGCGGTAAGGGGCAGCGCGGCCGGGCCTGTCGCCCGCGGCGAGGCCGTCGACGACCACGTTGTGATCGTTGGGATCGCCGTGCACGGCCGATCGCCGCAGCCGTCCGAGAACGTCGGCGTCGCGCGCGTGCACGCGGGCGGCAGTCCGCTCGACGAGGCCGCGCAGACCGTCTGCCGCAATCCGCGACGAGTGTTCCCGCACGACGCGGAACCCCCGGGCGAGGTCCCAGTGGAAGTCGCGGTGCAACCCCGGGTGGTCGAACCCGTCCAGCACCTGGTGCAGCGCGCCGAGCGCCCTACCCAGATCGAGCAGCACGTCGTCGGGCGCCTGGCCGATGGTCGCAAGCGGTACGCCCGGCACCCACGTCAGTACGCGCACGAGGTGGCCGCCGGGGCCGCGCGCGATCGACTCCCCCGCCGGTGTCAGGACGATCCGCGGGCTCACGCCAAGTGTCGCGACGCGCGTCAACAGGGCATTCTGCGCGTCCAGCGCCATTCGTTCCTCGGCGGCGTTCGCGATCTTGAGAACGAAACGCTCGCCCGCCGCACCGGCGGGCGTCAGCAGGAAGTTCTGATCGCGTTCGCCGGGCAGGACGGACGCGGCTGCGTGCAGGCCGTACAGCTCGCGCGCCAGCCGCTCCGCGGTCGCGGGATCGAACGCGGGCGCGTGCTGCAGGACCGACATCACACCCCCGCGGTCAGCACCATGTCCGTGCGCGCCGTCGCCTGGCGGAGCGCCTTCCCGTCGGCGTATTCGGCCGAGGCCCACCAGGCGCGGGCGCGCTCCAGGTCGGGAAACTCGAGGATCACCAGCCGCGTCGGCGTCCACTCCCCCTCGAGCACCTCCACGGGCGCGCCGCGCGCCAGGTAGCGGCCGCCGTATATCGGAATCGACACCTCCGCGAGCGCCTTGTAGCGTTCGTAGCCGATGGAATCGTTCACGTCGACGTTGACAATCACATAGGCAGCCATGCGTCGTTGCCAGACCTCCTGCGAACGATGGAACCGGGGAACCAGGGAACCGGGGAACCGCGGAACCCGGAGCACGGTACCCGAAGCCGGAACCGCAGCCTCAGCCCCTCGCGATCTCCTCCAGGAACGTCTCGCCGAGATCCTCCGCCTTGCGCGCGCCGACACCGTAAACCGCGCGCAGCTGCTCCATGGTCGCGGGCCGCAGCCGCGCCATCTCGCGCAGCGTCGTGTCATGAAAGACGACGTAAGGCGGAACCCCGCGCGCGCGGGCAATCCGGAGCCGCACGGCGCGCAGGCGCTCGAACAGCGCGCGATCGACGTCCTGCCACGCGTCCGCCTCCACGCGCGACCGTCCTGGTCGCCTGTCCTTCGCGGGCCTGCGCTGACGCGCGAGCGGGAGGCCGGGCTCCGCCTCGGGGTTCTTCAGCAGCGCCACGCCGTGTTCGGTCAGCGTCAGCACCGGGTATGGCTCGTCGGTCTGGTGCAGCAGGCCGTGCGCGATGAGCTGCTCGATGTAGCCGCGCACCTCCGCGGTGGTTGCATCCCTGAGCAGGCCGAACGTGCTGAGGGCGTCGTGGCCGCGCGCGGCCATCTGTTCGCTGGCGCTCCCGCAGAGCACGTTCGCCACGTGCGCGATGCCCCAGCGCTGCCCGACACGGGCCACGCAGGACAGGATCTTGCGCGCGAGTACGATCGGCTCCGCCGCCGCCGCGAGCTCGCCCAGGCAATAGTCGCAGGCGCCGCAGTCGTCGCGGTCGAGCGACTGGCCGAAGTAGCCGACGAGGTGCCGGTGGCGGCAGCCGACCGACGCGGCGTAGCGCTCCATCTCGCGCAGCAGCCGCCGTGAGGCGTCGGTCAACTCGCCGTTGCGCTCGAGCATCAGCCGCCACCGCATGAAATCGGCGGTCGAGTAGATCAGCACGCAATCGGCCTCCAAGCCGTCCCGGCCGGCCCGCCCCGCCTCCTGCTGGTAGTGTTCGAGCGACTGCGGGGCCGACGCGTGCACGACGAAGCGCACGTCCGACCGGTCGATGCCCATGCCGAAAGCAACGGTCGCGACGATCACGTCCGCCTCTTCCTCGAGGAACGCGTCCTGGTTGCCGCTGCGCTCCTCGTCAGGGAGGCCGGCGTGGTACGGCCGCGCGCGCACGCCCTGGCGGCACAACCAGATCGCCAGCGTGTCGACCTCGCGGCGCGACGTGCAGTAGATGATCCCGGCCTGGCCGTGGTGCCGCGCCAGGATGTCGAGCAGCTGCCGTTTCAGGTTGGCGCGCGGCAGCACGCGGTAGGTCAGGTTGGGGCGGTCGAACGAGCCGACGAGCTCCGACGGGTTCACGAGCGCGAGCTGCGCGGCGATGTCGCGGCGCACCCGGACCGTCGCGGTCGCAGTGTAGCCGTGCAGGCCGACGCCGGGAAACAGCGTCCGCAGCCGCCCGAGCTGCCGGTACTCGGGCCGGAAATCGTGACCCCACTGGCTGATGCAGTGCGCCTCGTCGACGGCGACGAAGCTGACGCCGGCGCGCGCGAGCCTCGCGACGAACCCATCGCTTCCCTCGCCGGCCAGCCGCTCGGGCGATACGTAGAGCAGCCGGAAACGCCCCTCGCGGATGCCGGCGGCAACGCTTCCGCGCACGTCCGCCGGAAGCGAACTGTTGTAGCAGGCCGCGGGGACGCCGTTGCCCGTCAGCGTGTCAACCTGGTCCTTCATTAGCGAGATGAGCGGCGATACGACGAGCGCGAGCCCCGGACGGACGAGCGCGGGCGCCTGGAAGCAGAGCGACTTACCGCCGCCGGTCGGAAGCACGACGACCGAGTCGCGGCCGGCGAGGATCGCTTCCATCGCCTCGCGCTGGTGCGGCCGGAACGTGGTGAAGCCCCAGTAGCGCGCGAGGACGTCGGCCAGCTGATCGGAGTGGGAGACGGCGAGTGACACCGGACGGGTATGGTACTGCATTGAGCGGTTGCGCGATTGCGTCGTCGAGTCATTGCCGTTGCGGCGATGCCGTGACCCGATGGCTCAATCGCTCAATGGTCGGTGTCCACGATCAGGCTGCAGCAGGTGAGCGCTCCCTCCGCCTTTGCCAGCTCCGACATGTCGACCGGCACAACCGCAAGACCGGAGGCCTGCAGGCGCGCGCGCGTCGCGGGGTGCGCGCCGGCGTTGAGGACCGTGTTCCCGACCCGCAGCACGTTGGCGGCAGCCGGCTCCGCGGGATCGATTGCCAGCAGGCGGAAGCCGAGGAAAGCGCCGGTGTCGATCCAGTCGGGATTCACGATCAGCCAGTCGTCGGCCAGCTGCGTGACGGCGCTCTTCAGGTGCAGGCAGCGGCGCGTCTCGACGACGTCCACGGCGTAACCGAACGGCCGGAGGATGCGACGGAGCTGATCGGCGGCCGTGACGGTGGTGCGCGACGACGCGCCGACGAAAACGCGCCTGCCGGCGCGCAGCACGTCGCCGCCGTCGAGCGTCGCCGGCGGATCGATGGACCGCAGCCCGCGGTACTTCGACAGCGTGGCGGCCACCGCCGTGGTCTCGGCGCGGCGCGAGGGAGCGCCGGGCCGGGCGATCACCGCCACTTCGTCGAATACGACGGCCGTGTCTTCCACAAAGACCGAATCGGGCAGGTCGGGCGTTGTGGGCAGCCGTTCGACGACGCAGCCGGCCTCGCGCAGCGCGCGCTCGTAGGCCTCGTGCTGCACCACCGCGTGCGCCCGGTCGATCGGGACCCTCGCGAGGTGGGTGAGCTCGCAGTCGGCAATGCGCTCGGGCACCTCGCGGGTGAGGGCAATCCGCACGAGCGAATCATAAGGGACATCCGCATTGAGCGATTGAGCGATCGAATGATTGGGCCATTCATCTCGGTTGGCTGCCGTCGCGTCAGTCGATGACTCACTGGCTCAATCGCTCAATCGCTCGATAGTCGTTGTATCGTGCTGACGTGTTGACCGAAACGCCCGCCGGGCTCGTCTGCGAGGCAGGCGGCTTCTACATCGACCCCTGGCAGCCGGTGGAACGAGCGCTGATCACGCACGCGCACGGCGATCACGCGCGGCCGGGTTGCGGCGCCTACTTGTGCGCGGCGCCGTCGCTGCCGCTGCTGCGCCGCCGCTTTGGATCGGAGGCGGTCATCGAATCGGTGCCGTACGGGGAGCCGCTCACGCTCGGCGGCGTGCGAGTCAGCTTCCATCCCGCCGGCCACGTGCTCGGCTCGGCCCAGATCCGAATCGAAGGGCCCGCCGGTGCCTGGGTCGTCTCCGGTGACTACAAGCGCGCCACCGACCCGACCTGCACGCCCTTCGAGCCGCTCCGCTGTGACACCTTCGTCACCGAGACCACGTTCGGCCTCCCGATTTATCGCTGGGACCCGGCGCCGTCGGCCGTGCGCGAGATCCTCGAGTGGTGGACACGGAACGGGACCGAAGGGCGCACCTCCGTGCTCTTCTGCTACACCATCGGCAAGGCGCAGCGCATCCTGTCGGAGCTGGCGCGCCTGACCGACCGGCGGGTATTCGTCCACGGGATGATGCTCGGCATGATCGCCGCCTACCGCGACGCCGGCATCGCCATGCTGCCCGTGGAAAGCGTGATCGACGAGCCGGCACGGTCGCGCGGCCGGCGCTCCTTCGCGGGCGAGCTCGTGCTCGCGCCGCTCCCGGCACGCGGCACGCCGTGGATGCGCCGCCTGGGTGAGCTGTCCGACGCGTTCGCCTCCGGCCTGATGCGCGTCCGGGGCGTGCGCCGGCAGCGCGCCTTCGACCGCGGTTTCGTCCTGTCCGACCACGCCGACTGGCCGGCGCTGCTCGGCACCGTGGAGGAAACCGGCGCGCGCCGCGTCCTCGCCACCCACGGGCACGCCGACACCTTCGCGCGCTTCCTCCGCGGCCGCGGCCTGGAGACCGGCGTCATCCGGACGGCCTGGGAAGGGGAACCGATTGTGGATTGAGATTATGGATGGAGGGTTGTGGATTGTGGATTGAGGCATGAGACGGTTCGCCGCGCTGTATGACGCGATCGACCGTACCACTTCGACCAACGCCAAGGTCGCGGCGATGGTGGACTACTTCGCCACGGCGCCGCCCGCCGATGCGGCGTGGGCGGTCTTCTTCCTCACCGGCCGGCGGCTGAAGCGGCTTGTCCCCGGGGCCGCGATCTGGGAGTGGACGCTCGCGGCGACGGGGTTGGAGAGCTGGCTGCTCGAGGAGTGTTACGCGGTGGTCGGCGACGGTGCCGAGGTAGCCGCGCTGGTGCTCGATCAACTGCCGTCCGAGCTCACTGGCGACCTGCCGCTGTCCGAGTGGGTCGAGCAGCGCCTCCTCCGCCTGCGCCAGATGGATTCCCCGGCCCAGCAGGCGGAGGTCACCGCCTGGTGGCGGACGCTCGACCGGCTGCAGCGTTTCGTGCTGTTGAAGCTGCTCACGGGCGAGTTGCGCGTCGGCGTGTCGCAGACGCTCGTCGTGCGCGCGCTGGCCCAGTCGGCCGGCCTGCCGCCGACGACCACGGCCGCGCGGCTGATGGGCGAGTGGACGCCGAGTGCCCAGTGGTTCGCGTCACTGCAGTCGCAGGAGCGCACCGACGACGACCAGTCGCGTCCGTACCCCTTCTACCTGGCCTCGTCGATCGAGGGCGACGTTGCGGGAGTCGGGGATCCACGCGAGTGGCTGATCGAGTGGAAGTGGGACGGCATCCGCGCGCAGCTGGTGCGCCGCGGCGCCGTCCACCTCTGGTCGCGCGGCGAGGAGCTCATCACGCACCGCTTCCCCGAGATCGCCACGGCGGCCACCCGCCTCCCCGGCGGCACCGTTCTCGACGGCGAGGTCCTCGCCTTCCGCGACGACCGGCCGCTGCCGTTCTCAGCGCTGCAGCAGCGCATCGGCCGGCAGAGGCACGTGGCGCAGATGGCGCGCACCGTGCCGGTCGTCTTCATGACGTTCGACATCCTCGAGGACGACGGCGTCGACGTCCGGGAACGTCCGCTCTCGATCAGGCGCGCGCGGCTCATCGAGCTGCTGGCCTCGAGCGCCACGCTTCGCGTCTCGCCAGCGGTCACGGCCGAGTCCTGGGAGGAGCTCGGACGGCTGCGCGCCGAATCGCGCGAGCGCGGCGTCGAGGGTTTCATGCTGAAACGGCTCTCGTCCGGCTACGGCGTCGGTAGGAAGAAGGGCGACTGGTGGAAATGGAAGATCGACCCGTACACGATTGACGCCGTCCTCGTCTACGCGCAGCCCGGCAGTGGCCGCCGCGCCAGCCTGCTCACCGACTACACCTTCGCCGTGTGGGATCAGGACGCGCTCGTGCCGGTGGCCAAGGCGTACTCGGGCCTGTCGAACGAGGAAATCGCGGAGCTCGATCGCTGGATCCGGCGACACACGATCGAGCGCTTCGGACCGGTCCGGCACGTGGAGCCCGTCCAGGTTTTCGAGCTCGGCTTCGAGGGCATCGCGCGCTCGGGTCGGCACCGCTCCGGCGTGGCAATGCGATTCCCTCGCATGCTGCGCTGGCGCAAGGACAAGGCCGCGGCCGAGGCCGATACGCTCGAGGCCGTCCGACAGCTGATCCGATGATGGCCAATCGCTTGCACCTTCCGACACCGGAGGTGAACCGATCATGGACAAACCGACTGGAAGTTCGAGCATGCTCGACTGGACGACCAAGGACGAGTACTGGCGCAGCAACTACGCGAACCGTCCCTACATAGGATCGAACCGCGACTACGGCTACTGGCAGCCGGCGTACCGCTACGGGTACGAATCGGCGCAGCGCTACCGCGGCCGGAGCTGGAACGACGTGGAGAGCGATCTGCGGACCGACTGGGAGGCGTACCCGCACCGCGGCACCGCACGGAGCACGTGGGAAGACATCAAGGCCGCAGTTCGCGACGGCTGGGATCGCATGGTCGGCAACAAGTAGCGGCTCGACACGGACGGCCGGGAGCTGGACCGAACCAGCTCCTGGCTCGCCTCACACACCCTGCAGTTCGGCGGCGTCACGTCGCGACGCAGACGCGTCGCGACGCGCGAGGCGCGGCGTCACGATGAGGGCGACGCCGTAAAACGCGAGCGCCACGAAGAGCGTCGATGGACGGCCCAGCGGGAAGTCCACAAACAGGATCTTCAGCCCGGTGAGCACGAGCAGCGGATAGGTCAGCCATCCCGCTTCGCGACGCTGCTCGCCACGTCCGATTCGAGCGGCCGCCATCGCGGCGAGCACCAGCACGACCGTGCGGACGGTGGGCAGGATCGGGATCTCGCCCGCCGGGCGCGTCAGCAGCGCCACGCCGGCAGCGGTCGCAACCCCGACGTACCACCACGCGAGCATCCAGAAGAGCACGGCACGTGGCACCCGCCCGAGGTACTGCCAGGCATCGGCAGCGGCGCGGTACGGCAGCACGGCCACGACGGTGGCCGCGAGGAGCGAGACGACGGCGAGCGGCGTCAGCGGCAGCCACTCCGCGGGCGGCCGCGCGATCGCCATGGTCGCACCGGCGAACAGGCCCGACGCGGTCGCCGCGGCGCTCGCGTAGATCACGGCGTGCAGGACCAGCACCGGCTGCAGCCGCCGCGACGCGACAAGGGCGGCGGCCAGTGCGCACACGACGTACACGACCGACCCGGCGGCGGCGCCGGCGCTCAGGCCGATGCCGGTAATCGACAGTACGAGCGCCAGAAGCGAGTAGAAGAGCACGTTCTTCTGATGGCGGCGGTGCGCGACGAAGCTGAACGCGACCACGTACACGGCGGCTCCGAGCGCCAGGCTGGCAGCGGCCACGGGCAGGACGTTCGCCCCGCGCGCATGAATCAAGAACAGCGCGCCGCCGAAGGCGGAGACCAGCACGCCCACCGACTGGATGACCTCGAACGGCACGACGACGCGGTTACGCACCAGCGTGCGCAGCGCGAAGCTGCCCAGGTACCCCACCAGCAGGAACGCCTGCGCCACCAGCGCGGCACGCAGGGCCCCTCCGGCCGCGGCGCGGCCGGTCACGATGACGACCATCAGGTGACCCACGGCGGCGGGCGGCCAGCGCAGGAGGATCCACTCGCGCGTGTAGCCGAGCCACAGCGTCGCGAGCCCGATGGCGATCACGAGCACGGTGTAGTCGAACCACGCGGCGGTGGCGATCGCGAGCGTGAACGCCGCGGCGAGCGCCCCGAGCACGACAATCCAGGCCAGGCTCTGCAGCCGGCCGACGGCTGACAGGGTCAAACCGCCGGCGGTCAGCACCGCGAGGAGGGCGGCGCTCTGCCCCGGCGAGATGACGCCGAAGCGATAGGTGGCTTCCCAGACGAGGGGATACCCGATGAAGGCGGCGGCAACGCCGTGACTGAAGGCGTCGAGCTGCGCGCCGCGAGTCCCCGCGCGCGACGCGAGCCAGAGCCATGGCGCCCCGTAGGCCAGGCCCAGCCCGACACCGATCGCCGCCGGCAGCACGCCACCTTCCGTGAGCGCGCGCAGCAGGTACGCGCCGCCGAGGATGACGAGCGTCCGGCCCGCGAGGGCGAGCCAATGCTGGACCGAGCCGGCATCGGGCCGCCGGTCGAGGAGGGCCGCGTCGGCAGCCCGCTCCGCCGGACCGGCTGCTCCCTCCAGGCGGGCGAGGCGCGCGCTCAGGCCGGCGAGCTCCTCGCTCAGCGCGGCAACCGTCGCTTCCAGACGTGCGAGCCGATCGTCCACACGCCCTCCTGGCGCGCGCGTTCCGGAGTGGCGCCGGGAATCCGGCGATAATTCAGCGGGAACCCGGCGGGCGCAGGACGCGTGCGCCGGATCCGCCGTGCGTGCGCGGCCCGGATGCAAGTTGCGTGACGCCGCGGACAAGGCAGGCGACGACTCTCGAATCGCAACGCCCACCTGACGGATGCGCGGAGGCCAACCCCGCGCACCCTCACCCCCGCTCAAGCGGCAGCCCGGCGGCGCGCCACCGCGCCATGTGGCCGCGCAGCAGCCGCACGTCCTGGAACCCGCGCAGCCGGAGCGCCTCGGCGGCCATGCCCGCGCGCGGGCCGTGGCCGCAGTAAACGACGACCGCGCTTTCTCGGCTCGTGCGGATACGCCCGGCGCGGAACAGCGCCGACCAGAACGGCAGGTGGATCGCTCCGGGAATATGTCCCGCCACGAACTCCGGCGCGGAGCGCACGTCGACAATGGCCGGTGCAGTCCCCGCCCGCATCGACGACAGCAGGTCTTCAGGTGTGATGTTCATCGACCTCGCAGTACTCCGAGCAGGAGCGCCGCGCGCCGAGAGTAAGACACTCTGCCATGACGTGAGCCGTCGGTGCGCGGGCACTCGTTGCGGTCCTTGTCGCCGCCGCTGCACCGGGCTCCGCGCAACGAGCGGCGCAGTTCAACGTGTACGAGGCCTCGATCGCGCAGCTCCACGCCGCATTCAAATCAGCGCGCACGACGTCATAGACCCGCTGGCGCTCCCGGAGGCGTCGGCAGTAGACGAGCGCTTCAGGAAGGCGGCTTCGCCGGCCCTCTCCATTGCGTGCCGGCGATCGGCTTCCCCGCCAACAACGTGCCGATGGGCGACACACGCCGCGTGCTCCCGGCCGGCATCACCTTCTTCGGCCGCCTCTGGGACGAAGCGAGGCTGCTCTGCCGGCCGCCTCCGACCACCCCAGCGCTGAGGTAGCCACCTGCCGGCCGCCGCCGCCACGCGCCCGTTCCCCGGAGACGAACCTCCGTTCGCCGAACGCTGCGTGCTTCGACGCCTCCGCTCTCGTATCGTGCTTACGTATGACGATTGCGGGAGCGAGGCGGTGCGCGCTCGGCATCTGCGCGGCGGCAGGGGTCGCCGCCGCGATCACGTCGGCCGCGCTCATTTCGGCGGTGGTAACCCGGCCGGAGCAGCTCGCGACCGCGCTGGACAGCGACGGCTTGCAGGCCGTGCTCGGCCTGATCACCGAGCGTCTCGCAGCGGCCGTCCGCGAGATCGCGCGCTACCTGTAATCGCCGGCCCGATCCGCCATGGTAGCCTACGTAACGGGATGGGGGGCGCCGACCGGGCATTGACGGCCATTCGCCGACTGCTGCTGGTGGCGTTCATCGGAGGAACGGCGGGCACCGCTGCCGAACTGCTGCTGATCGGGCATGTTGAGGATCCCTGGCAGCTGGTGCCGGTCTTCCTGCTCTCGCTCGGCGCCCTCACCGCCCTCGCCCACTCGCTGCGGCCCGGGCTTCTCACCGTCCGCCTGCTGCAAGGGCTGATGATCCTTTACATCGCCAGCGCCGGCATCGGCATGGCGCTGCACTACAAGGGCAACACGGAGTTCGCGCTCGAGAGCCAGCCATCGCTCGCGGGCGCGGAGCTCGTGCAGGAGACGATGACCGGGGCGTTTCCTGTGCTCGCACCCGGCACCATGGCGCTGCTGGGCGTGGTGGGCCTCGCGCTCACGCACCGGCACCCGGTGTTGAACCGACCGGAGGAGGGGTGATGACCACCTGGAGACCGTTGACCGTAGCCGCCGTGGCAGCCCTGCTGGCTGCGCCGGCCGCGGCGCAGATCGGGAAGCCCGTCACGATCGTCGACGCGAATATTGCCGCCGAGAAGGAGCTCGCAGCGCTGCCGCACATGTCCGGTGAACTGGCCAAATCGGTCGTCGCCGCGCGCCCGTTCGCGACGGTCATGGATCTGCACGCGCTGCTCGGCAAGTCGCTGAAGAAGGAACAGCTCACGGAGCTGTATCGCCGGCTGTTCGTGCACGTCAACCTGAACACGGCGACGCGCGACGAGATTCTCCTCATCCCGGGCGTCGGCGACCGCATGCTGCACGAGTTCGAGGAATACCGGCCCTATCCCTCGCTCGCGAAGTTCCACCGCGAGATCGACAAGTACGTAGACGACGAGGAGCTGGCGCGGCTCGAGCAGTACGTCTTCGTACCGATCGACCTGAACGCCGCGAGCGATGCCGACATCCTCACCATCCCGGGCGTCGGCCAGCGCATGCTGCGCGAGTTCAAGGAGTACCGTCCCTACAAGAGCATCGAGCAGTTCCGCCGCGAGATCGGCAAGTACGTGGACAAGCGAGAGGTCGCGCGGCTGGAACGCTACGTCACCATCAAGCAGTAGCGCCAGACGCGGGACCGATCGGCGCGCCGCGCCGGGGTACGACGCTACGCGGAAGGAAACACCGGATTGCGCCGCCAGGCTTCGTCGAGCAGCAGCTGTACTTCGGCGTCGGTGGTCTGATCGAACACGCGATACCAGAGCCCGACCGCCCTGAACGGCTCGGGCGTCGACAGGCAGACGACATCGTCGGCTTCGTCCTGCAGCTGCAGGCAGGCATCGGGTGCGGCGACCGGCACCGCGACCGTCACCCGCGCCGGCCGCTGCTGGCGCACCGCCTGGACGGCGGCGCGCATCGTCGCTCCCGTCGCGAGGCCGTCATCCACGAGCACGACCGACTGGCCGGCGAGCGGCGGCAGTGGATGTGCGCCGTTGTAAAGGCGCTCGCGCCGCTGCAGCTCGTGAGTCTCCTCGCCCACGATCTGCGTGATGTCGCTCTCGGGGATCCCGAGCTGCCGGATGAGCTCGTGGTTCAGGGTGCGCACGCCGCCTGAGGCGATGGCGCCCATTGCCAGTTCGCGGTGTCCCGGAACGCCGAGCTTGCGGACGACAAACACTGCGAGCGTGGCGTCGAGGGCCATCGCTACCTCGAACGCAACCGGCACTCCCCCGCGCGGCAGCGCGAGCACGACGGCGTCGCGCCGGTTGAACCCCGGCCGCGAACCAAGCGCGGCGGCGAGCTCGCGACCGGCATGGCGCCGGTCAGCGAACACACGGTCCATATCGGTTCCGCTAGCAAAGCGGGTGCCCCGGCACACGCGTTGGATCTGGCTGCCGGCGAGCGACGGGTCCCGGTTGTAGAGGCTGCGATGCGCGCCGGCGATGGGTTGGGACGCGCCAGCGAGGAGACGCCGTCCACGCGCGCATGCTCGAACACACTCGAACGCCGGATGAGATTCATCCGAAGGGAATGCCACCACCATGGGAACCACGACGTCGTCGCCGCGGAGTGTCCGAATCGAGACACCCGAGGCCATTTTGCACGGCGATTACTCTCCGCCCGCGACGGGGGCGGGCGTCGTGCTGTTCGCGCACGGCAGCGGCAGCAGCCGTCACAGCCCGCGCAACCGTTACGTGGCCGACGCGCTGCGCGAGGCCGGTCTGGGCACGCTGCTGATGGATTTGTTGACAGAAGAGGAAGAACGACTCGATTTGCGGACACGCGCCTTGCGTTTCGACATCGACCTGCTTGCGCGGCGGCTGACGCACGCAATCGACTGGATGCCGGCTGACGCTGATCGCGAGCGCATCGGCCTGTTCGGCGCGAGTACGGGTGCGGCCGCGGCGCTCATCGCCGCCGCGGAGCGCCCCGCGACGGTCGCGGCCGTGGTGTCGCGCGGGGGGCGGCCCGATCTGGCGGGGGCGGCGCTGCCGCGCGTCACCGCGCCGACGCTGCTCATCGTCGGCGGCGCCGACACGGTCGTGATCGAGCTGAACCGGCAGGCGCTGGCGCAGCTGACGGCCACGAAAGGGATCGGAATCGTTCCTGGTGCGACGCACCTGTTCGAGGAGCCCGGCGCCCTCGAACAGGTGGCGCGCCTCGCGTCGTCGTGGTTCTCCCGCTACCTGAGTCAGACCTCGGTGTAGGGGGGACGTCCGGCGGCCGACGAACCCATGCTGGCATAGCCGAGGCCCGCCGCGATTGCCGTCCCCGCAAGAGCTACCATCGCCTTCGTCGTCGGCGACCACGAGTCCTGCATCAGCGCCGAACGCCGCCCTGGGCGCGTCCTCCCGCCCTGAAGCGTCGGCACGCCCTCCGGTGTGTCGTGACGCTCGAGCCGGTCTTCCACGCCGCACACGCCGCGGACCGCGCGCACCGCGCGGATGACCTGGTCCGTTTCCTCGGACAGAATCGGGCCGGACAGGCACACGCATCCGTCGTCGGAGGCCGTCACGTCGATGGCACGCGGATGCGAAACGACACGCCCGAGCTCGGCGCGGACGCGCTCCTCGAGCTTGCGCGTGCCGATGTGCTCGGGACGCATAGCGGTCCACGCCTCGGCGACGGCGCCGCGAGCGCGGTTGGCCACGTCGCGCGAGAGCGCGTCGAGCCCATTGGCGGTCTTGTGCGACGCGCGCACGATCTGGTCGCGGATGAGCGCGCGGCGGTACGCGCCGCGGCCCGGGTCCAGCAAAGCCATCACGCCGGCGCCCACCGCCGCCCCGGTGGTGAACATCAGCCAGTTCTGGTTGGTCACGGTTTCCTCCTCGGCCGTTCTTGAGAGATTCAGGGATCTGGCGAGCAACGTGTATGCCCGACTGGAGAGCGACAACGCGCCCGGCTGAGATCGCCGGCGCGAGCGGACACGCGAAGCCGGCCGGCACAGATGAGGAGACACTGACATGCCGCGATGTGATGTGTGCGGGAACGACTACGACAAGGCTTTCCAGGTGACGATGGGCGGGCGGACGTGGACCTTCGACTGCTTCGAGTGCGCGATCTACGCCCTGGCGCCGACGTGCGCGGAGTGCGGGACGCGCATCATCGGCCACGGTGCGGAGGTGAGCGGCACGATGTACTGCTGCGCACACTGCGCGCACAAGAACGGCGCGCGCCAGATCAAGGACCGAGTGGAGATCGGCGCGTAGCTCCGGTCATTCCGCACGGAGCGCGATCATCGGATCCACCCGGGTGGCTCGCCGTGCCGGCACGTAGCACGCCAGGGCCGACACAGCGAGCAGCAGTGCCGTCACGCCCAGGAGCACCACCAGATCGACGGTCGGCAGGCCGGCGAGCACTCGCGAGAGCACCGCGCCGAGGCCGAACGCCACCAGCAGGCCGAGCGCGATCCCGATCACCGTGAGCCGCATCGCGTCGCGGACGACGAGCCGGAGCACGTCGGCGCGGCCGGCGCCGAGCGCCACGCGCACGCCGATCTCGCGCGTGCGGCGCGTCACGGTGTACGACACGACCGCGTACAGCCCGATCACCGCGAGCAGAAGGCCGACGCCGCCCTGCGCCGCTGCCATCGCAACCGCCACCCGGAGCGGCATGAACCCGAAAACGCTGGCGCGGATGTGGTGCTCCATCGTGCGCACGTTGAATACCGGCAGGTCGGGGTCCATTTCGCTCAGCACCCGCTGCACGGGCGCCGACAGCGCTGCGGGGTTCGACGCCGAGCGGACGAGGAGCGTGACGGGCGACCGGTAGTTCTGCTCGATCGGCACGTAGAAGTACGGCCGCGGCGGCTCGGCGAGCATCATGTACTTGCCGTCGCGCGTCACGCCGACTACCTCGACCCACCTGCCGGTCTCGCCGAAGCGGAACCGCTGCCCGATCGCGTCCTTGCCGGGCCACAGCTTTCGCGCCATCGTCTGGTTGACCACCGCCACTGGCCGTGATTCCTCGTCGTCGTGGCGGTCGAAGCCGTGCCCGCGCTCGAGATCGGCGCCCGCGGTCTGGAAGAACGTTGGTCCGACCACGCTGAACGCGGTGGACATGGATCCTTCCTTCGTGCCGGGGATGTCCCCCTTGATGCGGACATCCGTGAACACGATGCCGTAGTCGAACGGTACGTGGGTCAGGACCGACGCCCCCGTGACGCCGGGCAGCGCCTCGACGCGGCGGACGAGATCCTCAAGGAACCGGCGGCCGCGCGCGGCGTCGTATTGCTGCAGCCCGACATCGATCGACGCCATGAACAGGCGATCGGGGTTGAGCCCGATGTCGAGGTTCTGCAACTGCCGGAGGCTGTGCAGGAAGAGCCCGCCGCTCACGAGCACGATGAGCGACATCATCACCTGTCCGACGACGAGGAGGCTCCTGAGGCGGTGACGCGATGTGCCGGCAGCGCTGCTGCCGTCCTTGAGCGATTCGAACACGTCGAACCGCGTCGCCCTCAACGCGGGCCACAGGCCGGTCAGCACCGCCGCCGCCCCTGACACGGCCACGGCAAAGACGTACGCCCGCCAGTCCACCGGCCGCTCGGTCTTGATCGGAATGTCCCCCGCCGGCGCGAAGCCCGCGAACGCCTGCCCGGCCCACTGTGCCAGGAGCACGCCGACGGCACCCGCTGCCGCGGCGAGGACGAGGCTCTCGATCAGCTGCAACCGAACCAGCCGCGTCCGGCTGGCGCCGAGCGCCGACCGGATGATGAGATCCCGCTGGCGCGCGAACGCCCGGGCGAGCACGAGGTTGGCGACGTTCGCGCACGCGATCAGCAGCACGAGGCCGGCCATCACCGCGAACACCGCCGCGAAGATCGGCAGGAACCCCGCGATGGCGGGATCCGGCCGCGAGCGGCTCTCCGGGATGACCTCGACGCGGCTTCCCTTGTGCTCGGCGGGATACGCGGCGGCGAGACGCTTGGCGAGCACCACGACCTCCGCGCGCGCGTCGTCGAGCGTCGCGCCGGGCGCGAGCCGGCCCATGAGCCGAAACGCCGGGACGCCCCGGCTTTCGGTCATGGTGGCACCGTCCGGCATCAGCGCGCCCGCCGCGCCGGAGGGTACGAAGGCGCTCACGGCCATCGCCCAGGAGAGGCCGGTGAAGCTCGGAGGGGCGATGGCGCTCACGGTGAACGAGCGGCCGTTGAGCGTGACGGGCTGGCCGACGATGGAGGGATTGCCGCCGAACCGGCGCTGCCAGTAGGCATGGGCGAGGACGACCGACGCCGGGGCGCCGGCCGCCTCGTCTTCCGGCCGCGGGAACGCGCCGAAGGAGGGCGTCACGCGGGCCAGCGTGAAGTAGTTCGGCGACACGACTTCCACCCACGTCCGTTCCGGCGCCTGGCCGCGCACCGCGAGGTGGACTGGCGTCGGCATGTAGGCGGCCAGATCCACCATCGTCTTCGACGCCTCGCGGTAGTCCCGGTAGTCCGGGTAGGAATGGCCGTACGGGATGTTCACCAGGTCGCTGCGCTGCATCACGAGGACAAGCTCGTGCGGGTCACTGAGGGGAAGCGGCTGGAAGAAGAACGCGCTGATCATGCCGAAGAGCGTGACATTGACGGCGATGCCGAACGCGAGCGTCAGGACGGCGACGGCGGTGAACCCGCGGTGCTTGCGCAGGCTGCGAAACGCCTGACGAACATCATCCATCACGTCCCCCTGGACTGTGGCCGGCGCGAACCGGCACCAAGGCTCGAAGTAGAGGTTGTCTCATTCTACGGATTCGGATGCGTCGCGGTTTCCGAATGCCGGTGCGCCGGCAGTCGAGCGGCGAGCGAGGCCGCCGGGTTTCCGTCACGCGGACCGTCAGCCGCGGAGGAAGCAAGATCCGACCCCTGTTTTGGTAGGATCGTGCCGTGACCAAGCGACTTGCCATCCTCGTCGGGGGCGGGCCCGCGCCCGGCATCAACAGCGTCATCAGCGCCGCCACCATCCGCAGCCGCCTGGAAGGGGTCGAGGTGGTCGGCATCCGCGACGGCTTCGAATGGATCATGCAGGGCAACATCGACCGGGTCCAGCCGCTCGAGATCGACCAGGTGAGCCGCATCCACTTCCGCGGGGGCTCGCACATCGGCATCTCGCGCGCCAACCCGACGCGCGACCCGGCGCACCTGGAAACCGCCGTCATCTCGCTGCTGCGGCTGAACGTGTCGATGCTGGTCACCATCGGCGGCGACGACACCGCGTACTCGGCGATGAAGCTCGAGCAGAAGGCGGGCGGCCGCATCCACGTGGCGCACGTGCCGAAGACGATTGACAACGACCTGGATCTGCCGTCGCACGTCGACACGTTCGGCTTCCAGACGGCCCGCCATCACGGTGTCGAGATCGTGAAGAACCTGATGGTCGACGCGAAGACCACGTCACGCTGGTACTTCGTGATCGCGATGGGGCGAAAGGCCGGGCACCTCGCGCTCGGCATCGGCAAGGCGGCAGGGGCGACGCTCACGCTCATCCCCGAGGAGTTCGCCGGCCGCAGGATCCGCCTCAAGACCATCGTCGATACGCTCGTCGGCGCGATTATCAAGCGCCTGAGCTACGGGCGGCGCGACGGGGTGGCGGTGATCGCGGAAGGGCTGGTGCTCGACATCGAGCCGGAGGACCTGACGACGCTGCACGAAATCGAGCACGACCAGCACGGCCACCTCCGTCTCGCCGAGGTCAACATCGGCGAGATCCTGAAGGCCGAGGTGCAGAAGCGACTCAAGGAGTTCGGGCTCAAGACGACGATCGCCGCCAAGAACATCGGCTACGAGCTGCGCTGCGCCGACCCGATCCCGATGGACATGGAATACACGCGCGACCTCGGGTACTGCGCGGCGAAATACCTGCTCTCGGGCGGCAACGCCGCGATGATTTCGATGCAGGCCGGCAACTTCCGCGCCGTGCCCTTCCCTGAGATGATCGACCCGGAAACCGGCCGGGCGCGGGTGCGGCTGGTCCAGATCCATTCGACGCGCTACGCGATCGCGCGGCGCTACATGATCCGCCTGCGCCGCGACGACTTCGACGACCCGCACGAGCTCGCGAAGTTCGCCGCGACCGCGGGGCTCTCGCTGGACCAGTTCCGCGATGAGTTCGAGTACCTGATCCAGCTGGAGCCCCCGCCGCTCGTCGTCGACTCGACCGACGGTCTGGTCGAGAAGAGCGTCAACGCATCGTAAACGGCTCCATCAGCTCGACGCGAGTGCCGTCCGGGTCGTAGAGGTTCATCAGCCACGGGCCGTTGGTGCCCACGCTCGGCGGCGATGGCAGCGCGCGTCCGGCGTCGGCGCTTCGCGCCGCCACCAGCTCCCACGCGACCTGGATGTCGGTGACGCGCAGGCACGCGTGGTGGAGCACGCCGCGCTGCCGGCGATCGGGCGACCTGGATTCCAGCATATATTCCAGGTAATCGGTCCCGTCGGGAACGCGCATGTTCACCCAGGAGATCACGCCGGGCTGACGCCCGCCCCGCCAGATCTCCGCGAACCCGAGGATGTCACGGTAGAAGGCGTCGGCGGCCGCCTCGTCCCTGACGATCAGGCCGGCATGCAGCAGCCGTGCGGACACCGCGTGATCGCTGCCGACGCGGGCAGCCCCCGGCGGCCACGTTCGTTGCACGAACTCGATCGTGTGCCCGTCGGGATCGATCACCTGGATCGCGGGGGCGTCGCACCGGTCCGTGGGCTGCGTCACCTGCACGCCGCGGCCCGCGAGGTACGTCCTGAGCGCCGCGACGTCGGGCGTGGCGAACGCGAGGTGGCGCAGCCGCTCGTCTTCGCCGGCCGGCAGCCCGGGCTCGAGGCGGAGGTCCTGATGAGCGCCGACCTGGAACGTCAGGCGGTCCCGCCGCGCCGCCGCCTCCGGGAGCCCCAGCACGTCCTGGTAGAAGGCCCGCGCCGCGGCGGCGTCGCTGACGCGGAACGCGACGTGATCGATGCCGACGATGAGCGGCCGCCGCGGCGGAGGCTGCGCGATCGCGGCCGCAACCTGCAGCCCGACGGCGAGCAGCACACCAAATGCGGGAGTCGGCGCGCGCCCGCGGGACTCGTTCATACTCCCTCCGCCACGTAATCGCATGGGACGCCGTCCATGCCGGTGGATCATACGGCCGGAACCGGCCTAGAATCCGGCCCATGTTCGCCCCGGTTGCGCTCGCCGCCCGCATCGATCGGGCGGAGGCACGGCTCAGCGAGTCGCTGGGGCGCGCGGTGTTTGCCTCGGATCCGTCATCGGCGGCCTTCGTCGAAGAAGTCTGTGGCGGCATCGCCGTGTACGCCGGTCCGTCGTCGCCCATGAACAAGGTGATCGGGGTCGGTTTCGCGGGCCTGCCGTCGCACGAGCAGCTGGGCGCCGTGGAGGTGCGCTTCCACGAGCGCGGCGCCCCGGTGCAGGCGGAGGTCGCCACGCTCGCCGACCCTGGGCTGCCCGCGTTGCTGACCCGGCGGGGCTACGTGTTGCAGAACTTCGAGAACGTGTCGGGCCGCCCGATCGACGCTCGGGACGCCGATCCGCGCCCGGATCCATCGATCGGGGTGGCCATTCTGCGACCGGAAGAGGCCGAGGCGTGGCTCGACGCGTCGATCACGGCCTTCGAGCATCCCGACGATCGCGGCGTCCCCGCTGACGCGCTTCCGCCGCGCGAGGCGATGGAAGCGTCGATGCGGCCGTTGCTGCTCGTCGACCGTTTCCGCCGCTATTGTGCCTGGATTGACGGGGAACTCGCCGGCACGGCGTCGCTGCGCATCGACGACGGGCTCGCGCAGCTCTGCGGCGCCGGCACGACTCCAGCGTTCCGGCGCCGCGGCGTGCAGGCGGCTCTCCTCCGCCGGCGGCTTGCCGACGCCTTTGCCGCCGGCTGCGACCTCGCCGTGCTGACCACGCAGCCGGGCTC
Source organism: Vicinamibacterales bacterium (assembly GCA_048594975.1). Classification (GTDB taxonomy): domain Bacteria; phylum Acidobacteriota; class Vicinamibacteria; order Vicinamibacterales; family 2-12-FULL-66-21; genus JBMDXB01. Next base: position 31,820 of record JBMDXQ010000058.1, read on the forward strand.
CACGTCGCAGGAAAACGGTCACCGCCAGGGCTTCGCGCTGCTCTACACGCGGGCGATTCTCGTGCGCCAGCCCTGAAGGGCGGCGCGGCACCGAATGCCCGGCGTGAACGCTCCGCCGCGCCCCCCAGTCGCGAACGCTTATCTGCCCTGCATCCGCCGTATCGCCTCGCGCAGGCGCTGCAGCGTCTCCGGTGATCCGGTGAACAGATCATCCGGATAGCGGCTGTAGTGCAGCATCTCCGAGTAGATGACGTCGCTCTGGTACAGGTTCAGCCCGAGCCCGGCGAGGTACTGGAGCCGCAGGTTGCGGTCGCGGTTGATCACGGCATCCTGCAGCCAGGGGCCGAGATCATCCTTCCGGCCGGCGTAGTTGGCGAACAGGTCGACGGCCGAGTAGATCCCGATCTCGCCCAGCGACCGCGCGATCGGAGCGTATTCGGGTCGGGAGAGCCGGCGCTGCATCTCGTCGACGTCGATGGTGATGGGATCGACGGTCCCCATCAGCACCAGGTCGTATCCCGCGCCCTCGTTGGTATTGCCCCACACCACGCCGTGCGGGAACGCGTCGAGGAAGGTCGCAATCTCGCTCTTCACGGCGGCGGTGTTGCTTTCGTAGAGCTGCACGAAGAGCGTGACCACCCCGCCGGGGTTGAGGTGTTCCTTGACCTCGTCGAAGAACTCCTTGGTGTAGAGCATCGCCGCGCCCTTGACCCACGGGTCCAGCGGGTCGGACGTGATCGCATCGAATTTCGCGTCGGTGGTCATCAGGTAGTGCCGCGCGTCGTCGATCTGGATGCGGACCTTGGGATTGGCGATGACGTTGAAGTTGTGCTCGGCGAAGTAGGTCGAGACCACCTGCGGAACGAGCGGCTCGATCTCGGCGATGATCATGCCCTGCAGCATCGGGTCGATAGACACGGCTCCCGCCGTCACGCCGGCGCCGCAGCCGATGACCAGCGCTCTCTTGGTTTCCTTCGGGATGAGGGTCGTGAAGTGGCCGAGCATGCGCTGCAGCCGCATGTCCTGCGGCTCGCTGGAGGCCTGCACCTTGCCGGCGTTGTGGTAGTTGAGCACGCCATTCGAGAGCCGCGTCACCGCGATGGCGGCGTTCCAGCCCTCGCCCATGTAGATCACGTCGGCCGTGCCCACGCGCGTCGCGGCGTAGCGGCCGTAGGCGACGAGGATGTCGGGCAGCGGCCGGATGGTGCGCGCCAGCAGGACGGCGGCGCCCATCGCGGCAATCAGCAGCAGCGTGCCGCTGTACTGGAAGCGGCGCGGCCGGCCCTCGCCGCCCGCGTACTCGGGCTCGAGCATCAGCAGGCCGGCGAGCGCCGCCAACAGCACGAGCGCGACCTGCGAGCGCTGGCTGCCGAGCCAGATGACCAGCAGCAGGCTCGCACCCAGCGCGCCGACGATCGCGCCGAGCGTGTTCGCCGCGTAGACGCCGCCGACCAGCCGCCCCGGATCGCGGCCGGCGGTGGCCACGGCGGCGAGCGCCAGCGGAAAGCTCGCGCCCCACAGGATCGCGCCGGGCAGCATTGCCCAGAGCGAACGGACGAAATCGAGCTGGAAGTTGAACCACGGATCGGTGGAGATCGACGGGTTGATCGGCCAGAACGGCAGCGACCGCGTGAGCATGTAGCTGCTCCAGGCGATCGCCGCGCAGAGCAGCATCTGACACCAGCCGAGCGCGAGCCGCGGGCGGGCCACGCGGCGGGCGATGAGCGACCCGATGCTGCTCCCGATGCCGAGGCCGATGAGGAAGACCGCCAGGATCAGCGAGAAGGTGTAGGCCGTGCCGCCGAAGAGCAGCGACAGCATGCGCGTCCAGATCACTTCGGCGGCGAGCGCCGTCATCCCTGAGATCGCGATCGTCACGTACACCGCCGCCGAGCCGGGAGCGCGCTCCAGCCGCGTCGGCGCCGCCTCGTTGGGCTGGTGCACCGTCCGCGACGCGATGAACAGCGCCAGCCCCGCAACCGCGACGTTGAGGGCGACGGCGGCGTAGGTCGCGATTGCCATGTCGTGCACGCGGAGCAGGTAGAACCCGGCCAGCAGGCAGCCGATCACGCCGCCGGCGATATTGCCGCCGTAGAAGAAGCCGAGCCAGGCGACCCCGCGCGGCGTCGACTCGACCCAGCGCGACATCGCCGGCAGCGTCGCGCCCATGAGCAGCGTCGGCGGAAGCAGGCCGATGCCGGCGGCCACTCCGCGCAGCAGGATGCCCACCACTCCGGAGCCCGCGATCGCCGTGTAGAACTTCGACAGCAGCGGCATTCCGAACAGCAGCACCAGGGCGATCGCGCCGATGCCCAGCTCGAGCCACGCGTAGACGCGGAGAGGATGCTCCCGGACCGAGACGAACCGCGGCAGCAATAGGCTCCCGAGGCACATGCCGCCCATGAACGTGCCGAGCAGGACGCCAAGCGAGACCGCCGACGATCCGATCACGAGCTGCAGCAGCTGGAACCAGACGACCTCGTAGATGAGCGCCGCGCAGCCGCTGCCGACAAACAGCAGCAGCAACGCAGGCAGGTAGCGTCGCGAGTCCATCGTTGGCACCATCCTCCGTGTGCGGAAACGGAGATGCTATCACGAGGGCCGCGGACGACCGAGAGCACGAAAGGCTGGAGGCAGGCTTCCGCACGAAGCGCGGCGGCGAGCGCGAGGCGCGACCGCGCGCAACGCGGGCGAGAAGCGCGTGGGGTGGGACGCTATGCGCACTGAACGATGCGGACCGGACCCGACGGATGCTGGGCGCGTCGCTCTCGCGCCTATTCTGCCCTGAGCGCGACCAGCGGGTCGACGCGCATCGCCCGCCGGGCGGGAAGGATGCACGCCGCGATGGCGACGATGGTGAGAATCGCAGCGATCGCGATGAACGTCGCCGGATCCGTGGGCTTCGTCTGCACGAGGATCTGCGAGGGCAGCGCCTTGGCCGCGAAGTAGCCGCCGGCCAGGCCGAGCGCCAGCCCGAGCGAGAGCTGGATGAGGCCGCGGCGCAGGATCATCCAGGTGACCTGCCGGCCCTGCGCGCCGAGCGCCATCCGCACCCCGATTTCCTGCGTCCGCTGCGTGACCGAATAGGCGACCACGGCGTAGAGCCCAACCGCCGACAGCAGCAGGCCGATCAACGCGAAGAACGCGAACAGGCTCCCGAACACCCGGTACGGCCACATCGACTGACGCAGCATCTGATCCACGGTCCGCAGGTTGAACACCGGCTGATCGGGATCGACCGCCGAGACCGCCCGACGGATCGAGTCCATGACCGACGCCGGCGGCAGCGCGCTGCGCACCATCACGAACGCGAAGACCGGAGGCTCCTGGCGGTAGGCCGAGTACACGACCGAGGGCGGCTCGGCGTCCTGCGGCGAGCCGTGGCGGATGGTGGGGACGATGCCGACGACGGTGCGCCACACGGGCGGCTTCGGCGCAGGCTGACCGGCGGGCGGCTGCTGACCGGGCGGCGTCGGCGGCTGCATGAACCGAATCCGCCGGCCGATCGGATCCTCCCCCGGGAAGTGCTGCGCGGCCATGCGCTCGTTGATCACGACGTTCTCCGCGCCGGGGACGCCGTCGCCGTCGGTCAGCGCGCGCCCGCGGAGGATCGGCACGCCCGCGGTATCGAGGAACGAGGCGCTGACCGTGACCGCCGCCACCTGCGGCGCGTCGTCGAACTTGGCGGCGGGACGGCCGTCCACCTCAAGCCGACGCGTGCCCGATCCGAACGGCGGGACCGCCGTGGTGATCGCGACCGCTTCCATCCCGGGCAGCTCGGCGAGTCGCGGCTGCAGCCGCTCGAAGAACTGGCTGCGCGCATCCGGCCCCTCGTACTTCTTGCCCGACAGCTGCAGCATCATGGTCATGAGCCGCTCGGTCTTGATGCCCACATCCATGCGGTAGAGGTTGAGGAAGCTGCGCACCATCAGGCCGGCGCCGACGAGCAGGACGAGCGTCAGCGCCACCTCGACGACCACCATCGTGCCGGTCAGCCAGCGCGTCCGCGTGCCGCCGGCGTTGCCGCGCCCGCCTTCCTTGAGCACTCCGCTGACGTTGGTGCGCGAGACGTGCAGCGCCGGAGCGATGCCGAAGAGCACGCCGGTGAGCACGCACACCGCGGCAAGGAACCCGAACACCGTGTAGTCCATCGTGAACACGATCCAGTACGGCTTGCCGGTATCGGCAACCGCCGCGTCGAACGCCCGCACGCCGAAGTACGCGAGTCCCAGCCCGAGCAGCCCGCCAATCGTCCCGAGCAGCACGCTCTCGATCAGCAGCTGCCGGACGACACGCCAGCGGCTCGCGCCCATCGCGATGCGGACGGCGATCTCGCGCGCCCGCGCCGCGGAGCGCGACAGCTGCAGGTTCGCGACGTTGGCGCACGCGATCAGCAGCACGAAGGCGACCGCGCCCATCATCGAGAGGAAGATCGCGCGGATCGGGCCGCCGTTGAACCGTTCGTTGAACGTCTGCAGCATCGCCCCGTTGATGTCCTCGTAGTCCTTCGGGAACGCCGACGTCAGTCGCGCCGCGATCGTGGTCAGCTCGGTCTGCGCTTCGGTGCGGCTGGTACCGGCGCGGAGCCGGCCGAACACGTTGAGGACGCGCGAGGTCCGGCGCTCCTGCTGCTCGGTGGGGATGAACACCGCCCAGATGCCGTTGTTCTGCGGGAACTGCATGCCTTCGGGCATGACCCCGACGATCACCGCCGGCTGGCCGTTGACGCGTGTCAGCTTGCCGAGGATGTTCGGGTCGCCGGCGTAGCGATTCCTCCAGATCCGGTAGCCGATGATGACCGCCAGGTCCGTCCCGCGCCGCTCGTCATCCGGCCCGAAGTCGCGGCCGAGCAGCGGCTGCTGCCCGAGCACCGAGAACGTGTTCGCGGTGAGGTACGCGCCGCGTGCCTGTTCGGGCAGACCGCGATCGTCGCTGATGTTCATGTTCTGCCCGGTCCAGGCGCCGAGACCGGTGAAAGCGCGGCTCTGCTCGCGCCACTCCTTGAGCTCGGGGTAGGACAGGTTGATACGTCCGGCGCCGAATTCGCCTTGCCGCTTCGCCTGCCAGGAGAGCATGTAGAGGTCCTGCGAGTCCTTGAACGGCAGCCCACGGATGAGCACGGCGTTGACGAGCGTGAACACCGTGGCGTTCAGCCCGATGCCGAGGGCCAGCGCGACGACGGCGACGCCGGAGAACCAGCGTTCCTTGACGATGAGACGGGCGGCGAAGCGCAGATCCTGCAGCACGGACGCACTCCTGGCACAGGCCTCCGGGGAGGCCGGGGTGTCGTTACCGTCTACTTACGTAAACCGGAGGGAAAAGTTAACGAGTTCCTGCCATCGGGCCATCGGGCGATCGGGCCGTTGTTAGAGCTCGACGCGGGGGACGAAGTCGACGATGCGGCGCTGAGCGGATGAATCGAGCGCCTTGACGAACGAATACTGGGTCTTGATGTTCGAGTAGCCGAGTTCCTCGTAGAAGCGGTGCGCGGCGGTCCGCGGCGCGCTCGACCAGAGACGGACGATCGAGCATTGTCGCGTCCTCGCCCACTCCTCCGTCGCCGCCATCAGGCGCCGGCCGACACCGTGCCGCCGGTGGTCACGGTCCACCACGAGCCCCCCGATCACCACGAACGGGTCCGCCTCGATGTACTCCGCGACGAGCGCGTGCACCCAGCCGACGACCCGGCGGCTGGATTCCGCGACGAGGAACTGCTGGTCCTCGCGCCCGAGAATACGCGCCAGCCGCGCCGCCGCAGCGCCCTCCTCGACGTGGTATCCGAGCTGCTTCGTGAGTGCCGCGATGGCGCCGGCGTCGCCGGTTCGCGCCACGCGGATGGCCGACGACACCTCACCTGCGGGTTCGCTCGCCACGTGTTGAACTCCTCTCAGTGGAGGTGGTGCAGCCAGACGACGTTGAGTAACACCCAGCCCGCGAGGCTTCCGATGAGCACGACGGCCACATGGATCGGAAGCACCGCGAGAATGCGTCCCAGGAACGGCTCCCCGACCGGGACCGGGGCCCGCCACGCACCAACCCAGAGCGCCGCGGCTGGAACCGCCACCGCGGTAACGGCGATGACGGAGAGCATGTCGAACGGAAGGACCCGCAGGGAATCGAAGACGAAGGCGTAAGAAGCCAACTGCGCACTCGAACTCGCGATCCACGCGGCTGCGTAGAGCACCTCCCGCGGCGCCGGTCGGCCCAGGACCCATGCCTGGCTCGCGCTCGAGATCACCACGGACAAGAGCAGGAGAATCAAGACCAGCGTCATCGTGCCAAGCGCGATCCAGGCGCCGCCCCCGGCCTGCCCTATCCGTTGGGCGGCCCGAGTCTTACGATTCTCCGCGGGATGACGGATTCATCCCCGGCGATCCGCCCCGAACCATTCATGGAACGATCTGTCGCGAACGCCCCGCCGTCCCGAGTCAGCGGCCGCCGGCCCACGGAATCTGCGGCGAGCGGTAGAAGTTGATGCCCATCGCGGTCCAGCGCGGTTCCTGGATCGCGAGGCGCGCGCGGAAATCCTCCCAGCTCCGCCCGGCCGCTGGCGTCCAGCCGATCTCGGCGGCAGCCGCGATCCGCGGGAACATCAGGAACTCGACATCGCGCATGTTCGCGACCGTCTCGGACCAGAGCGGCGCCTCGATGCCGAGGATGGTGGACTCCGGGATGCCCTCGAACAGCTTCCCCGGCTCCCAGTCGTAGGCGTCGCGCACCTCGATCAGCGCGGCCCAATCGAGGCCGAGCGCCGTCGTCTTGTCGTACTTCATGTCGAGGTAGAGACGATCGGCCGGCGAGAGGATGAACTTGACACCCCGTTCCACCGCGACGCGCGGCGTCGTCTTCGGCCGCCAGTGCTGTACGATCGAAGTCGGCAGCAGGTTCACGGGAGCGATCTCGTCCCAGCCGATCATGTGCGTGACGTGTTTCTGGACGATCGCCTGCGCGCGCTCGATGAAGCCGCGGTACTGCTCCGGGGTCAGTTTCTTCACCTCGTCGCCGCCGATGTGGAAGTAGGGGCTCCGCGCCAGCTGAGAGATCTCCCGCACCACGTCGTCGATGAAGCGGTAGGTGAGCTCCCGGTCCACGCACATCGCGCTGAAGCCGACCTCGATACCGGTGTAGAGCGGCGGTGCGACGCCGTCACAGTTCAGCTCCGGGTAGGACGCGAGCGCCGCGTTGATGTGGCTGGGCATGTCGATCTCCGGCACGATCGTGATGAAGCGATCGGCCGCATACGCCACCACCTCCGCGAACTGCTCCTGGCTGTAGAACCCGCCGGGCCCGCCGCCGACCTTGGTGCTGCCGCCGTGCTTCGTCAGGTTCGGCCAGGACTTGATTTCGAGGCGCCAGCCCTGATCGTCCGACAGGTGCAGGTGCAGCCGGTTCATCTTGAGCAGCGCCAGCAGATCGATGTAGCGCTTCAGATCGTCCGCGGTGAAGAAGTGCCGTGCCACGTCGAGCATCGCCCCGCGCCACGCGAAACGCGGCCGGTCGACGACGCGGATCGGGGCGATGCGGAGCGTGCGGCGGCGCGCCGCCTCGTACTCCGCGGCGGCCGGCAGCAGGTGCCTGAGCGTTTGCACGCCGTAGAACAGGCCGGCCGGCGTCGCCGCCGCGAGGGTGACCTGGCGGGCCGTCACCGTGAGCTCGTACCCCTCCTCGCCGGTGGACGCCGCGGACGCGCCGAGCGACAGGTGGATGCCGCCGTCGCGCGCCGCCTCGACGCCCGCCTCGACCCGCGGTGGCGCCGGGGCATCGACGTGCCGCACCAGCCGCGCCAGATCGTTGGCCACCGCGATCACGCGGGCGTCGCCGCCCCGGACGAGGATGGCGGTGTCGGGCGTGACGGTGAACGGCTCGCTCGTGCCGGGCTGAACCGAGACTGGTGCGGGCACGATGGTGTGCGCGGCTTGCGGCATGGCTGGCGTCGGCGACGGGCGCACCGTCTGGGCGCACGCCGACGATACCAGCGTTGTGGCAACAGCGGCAGCAAGTATGGGCTTCACCGGTTGGACTCTTCCTGCGGGCGGGAAGTGGCTCCCGCCCGCGACGTGGCCGCGACGTCTGTGCCAGCAGCGCAGTTGCAGTCGGCGCCGCGCTGCCGCCGGGACGTCACTCCCAGACGTTGAGAGCCTGTCTCCCGGGGCGGCAGGCCGCCGGTCACAGCTTCGGTGCTCAGGATACGCCCGCCGTCATCAGCACCTTCGACTCCAGGTGGACGGCAGACTTCAGCGAGCTCGTGATGAGGCAGGCGCGCTCCGACTTCTCGAGCGCGCGCCGCGCCTGCTCGACGTCGGTCCCGGGCAGAACCGTGAGCGTCGCCCGGATGGTGAACGCGGTGAACTGCGCCACGCGCTCGACGCGATCGAGCGTGCCCTCGACGTCGCACGCGACCGACTCCCACGGCAGCTTCATCGCGCGCGCGACGGCGCGGAACGTCAGGATGAAGCAATTGGCCACCGCGCCGACGAGCATCGTCTCCGGCGACCAGCGGTCGCCCGGGCCGCCGAACTCGGCGGGTGCGGCGGTGGCAAGCGCGGGCAGCCCGGAACTGGTCACGGCGACGTCGCCGTCGACGGCGCCGGCTGCCGCGACCCGGTATCGATGAGGAAAGTCCTGCATGCGCGACACGGGAGCAATTCGAATGCCCCGCGGTTTCCCGGCCGGAAACGCCCGCGGCGGCGCCGGGCGCGCCGAGTTTCCGGCAGAACCCGGGTTCCAGGCGCACGAGGTGGCGGCTGCTCAGAAGTGCCCGTGTGCTCCGCGGCACCAGCCACGGAATGGTGAGTTGGAGGTTGGGAGTTGACACGGTCTCTGGCCATAATCGGTGCCCGGACCCCGAAGATGGCCATCGCCCGCAGCCTGGCAGTCGCCGTCGCCCTGTACGCTCTCCAGCCGCAGCCCCAGCGCATCGTCATTGCCGTCTCGCGGGCGCTGGATGGCCGCGGCGGGACGCTGACCGACACGCGGATCGTCGTCGAGAACGGGCGTATCGCCGCCATCGATGCCTCCGCATCTCCCGTCGACCACGACCTCCGCGGCCTGACCGTCATGCCCGGGTGGATCGACACGCACGTGCATCTCAGCTGGTATTTCGATGCGCGAGGCCGCCTCTCGACCGGCGGGGATTCCTCCGAGGATGTGCGCGCCACGGCCGAGAACGCGCGCGTGACGCTGCTCGCCGGCTTTACGACGGTTCAGAGCCTCGGCGCTCCCGTCGACCGAATCGTGCGCGACGCGGTGAATCGCGGCGATCTTCCCGGGCCCGTCATCCTGACGTCGCTCACGCAGGTGAAGGATCCCTCGAACCGGCCCGACGCGCTCCGTGCCCTCGTCCGCCGGATACACGGGGCGGGCGGAGATGTGATCAAGGTGATTGCCGGTGGTGGTTACGACGGCGGCGATTTTCGCGGAATCAATCGCACGCAGCTCGAGGCGGTGTGCGGTGAAGCCCGCGCGGTCTCGCTGCGGTCGGCAGTTCACGTCCTCGCCGATCACGAGGTCAGGCGGGCCGTCGTCGCGGGCTGCACGTCCGTCGAGCACGGGACCGGGGCCTCGAATCGCACGCTCGATCTCATGGCCGGACGCGGCACCTACTTCGATCCCAACCTGCTCATGCTGCACAACTACGTCGACAACGCCCGGCGATTCGGCCTGACCGACGAGGCGGTGATGAACCTGGAGCAGGCGATTGCGACGACTGCCCGCGCGCTGCGCCGCGCGCGCGAGCGCCGGGTGAAGATCGTGTTCGGGACCGACGCGGTGGCGGGCGCGCACGGCCGCAATGCCGAGGAGTTCGTCTATCGCGTGCGCGAAGCGCGAGAGACGCCGGCGGACGTCCTGGCCAGCGCGACGTGCATTGCCGCCGAATCGCTCGGGCTTGGCACGACTATCGGCGTCATCGCAACCGGGTACGACGCCGACCTGGTCGCCACCGAGGGCAATCCGCTCGACGACATCACGGCCGTGCGGCGACCGGTGTTCGTGATGACCCGCGGCCGGATCGCACGGTCGCGTTGACCGCGTCGCTGCGCTTCAACGCGAGCCAGAGCGCGTCATCACAATCTGATGCGTTGCCGCTCTCGCCCGGGAACAGGAATCAAAGCGGAACTGCGCGATTTCCGGCGTTCCGCGTCGTTATATGGGGTTAGGGCGGCTTCGCCGAACCTGGTACCAGGCGCGCCTCACAGCGGACGCAGGGCCATGCGTTTCAAGCGATCGACGGACCGGGGATCGTCGCGCAGGCTGTCCCACTGCGGCGCGACTGCGAGGTACACGAGTGCCGGATCGCGCAAATCGAGCGCCCGATCCAGGTGGTCGAACGCAGCATCGAGCTCACCGGCAGCACCATGGAGCACCGCGCGCTGTAGCGCGATCGTACCTCCGCCGTCGGGTGGAATCTGCTGGAGCATGCATCGGGCGAGCCCTCGATGTCCTTCCGCCGCGAATGCCCGCCGCATCTCGGCGACCATGCGCGTCAGCCGATCCAGTGCATCCTCCGGGACGCCGAACACCTTTCCACGACGGAGGTTCTCAGCCAGGAACCCCTCCACGTTCCCCTGCTTCAGATAGGCAGCAGCGAGGAACTCGCCTGCCAGCTGCTACGGTAGCGTCGACTTCGAAGGAGGAACGTGATGACGACGATTGACGAGATCCTCGAGCAGGAGAAGCAGCTGGCAAACGCCAAGCGCACGCTCGACCTGGACGCGATCGACCGCATCTACGCGGACGACCTGCTGTTGACCGGCGTGCTTGGCGAACCGACGTGCAGCAAGAGCGCCGTCATGGAAGAGATGCGGCGTGGCATCGCCCAACGCGACCGCGCGAAAGCGGGAGGAGCCCAGTTCGACACGGCGACCGAAAACGAGGACACGAAGGTTGTGGCACTGGGAAACACGGCCGTTGCCAGCTACCGGTTCGTCGTGACATTCAAGGGGCCGAATCTGGAGTTCCGCCGCCGCTACCGGACGACGAACGTCTGGGTGAAACGCGACGGCCGCTGGCAGGTCGTCGCGGCCCACATGGCCTTCGTGCTCGATTCGCAGCAGGCGGCGATGCTCTCCGGGGAACCGAAGTAGCGGGGGAAACAGCTCGGCTTAAGCGAATTTCAGTCAATCCTTCGCGACGTCAGGCTGGCAGCCGGCGTACATCTGTCTACCCGGAGGCCAGAAATGAGGGATTCATCGATCGCGCTGTACGACTTTTCCCATTTACGTGAGCACGGATAACTCAGCTCGGCACGTACCAGGGCAGTGAGTAGGACGCCGAACGGTTTCGCGCGGTCCTGACCCATGGACGCGAGCCGCCGCGTTCGCTCCGGTGTTCCGGTTGGGCAGTACATTTGTTCCGCAGCCAAGTTGCTCGGCAAACGCAGAAAGCGTGCCGCGTTGTTGTAGTAGATGTCCCGTTTTTGGCTTTCGGTCAGGCCCGGTGCGGCGTCAACCGTAGCAATGGCGCGGCCGATCATCTCGAGCCATACCATCTGGTCGGAACCGAACATGAGCTGCTTGCCAAGGCCCCGGCGAATGAGTCTCTGCAAATACTCGTAGAAGACGTCCTGCGGGTAAGCCCAGTCCAGTACGCCCAGGTCGGCGTAGACCTGGGGATACGTAGTCATGATCGCCACCGTCGCCTCGAACCAGGGCTCGCCCGCATGCATCAGATACACTCGAAGCTTCGGGTGCCGGACGAGCACTTCCTCCAGCAGGAGCGGGTTCCCAAGCGTCACGCGGGATTTCGGAGCCCCCTCATACGGCGCACGCGGTGGTCCCGCCCCGGTGTGGAAAGCGACCGGGATGTCGAGGCGTTCCGCCAGGGCAAGATACGGCTCGAGCTTCGGGTCGTTCGGCGTCAAACCGAGATATGAAAGCCCAAGCTCTCCCAGCACACCAACCCGTCCGCTCTCGAACTCGCGACGGAGGATCTCGATATCCGGAAGCGCGACCCCCGGCGCGAGCAATACGCCGCCGATGACTCGATCGGGTGCGGCAGTTTGCCAGCGATGAACGTTATCGAGCGGTCCGCTCACCACCGCCTTGATGATATTGAACCGGGTCATGGCACGCACACTGGCTGCCATGGTGGCTTCGTTGGTCGTCGCGGCGGAAGGCTCGCCGGTGGCGGGATTGCGAAACGGCGGCGTACCCCACTCCGTGGGGTACGCCTCGAGCGGGGTGGCGTGCATGTGCATGTCGATGATTGGCAACCGGCGAGCATCAGCGGCCTGGCCCTTCGGCGAGGAGGACTGGAGTCCGGTGCAGCCTGTCAAGAGTGTGAGCAACGAGATTGAAACGAGTATCTGTTTGAGCGCGGACGTGCCGCGGGACAGTTCGGCGCGTCCGCGAGAGTCATGCATCATGACGCTTTTGCGACCTGACCAGAACCGGATGAACCTGGCTTGTCTGAGTCCTCAAGCCACAACTCCCGGGATTGCTGGGATCGGTCGTCACTCGCCGCGGGTATTTTGAGCGGAAACCCAAGTGCCACAAGGGCCGGGGCTTTTGCCCCGGCCCTGAATCGGGTTCAGGGGTCGTCAGTTCGGATCTGGCCGTCCCTATAGAACGGAAGCCGCGGAACTCTAGCGAAACTCGATCTTGACGTTGTCTCGAGGCTTGTTGGTCTCAACACTGTTGAAGAGGAATTGGAAGGTTCCCCCCTCGAGAAGAAGCCCTTGTGCGGTAATCTTCAGATGCGCAACCTTCGCCGGCCCACCTAAGGGATGGAGGAGTTCGTGAAACGTCGTGGCGATGCCCTTGCGCGGGCCCAGCGATTCCAGTTCGGGCATGGTCAGGACATTGTCCGCGATGGCAGCCTCGAGGGCAGGCCAAGGGACGAACCAGACGGGTACGGCGACGCCGTGGCTGACGGTGTGCTGAGGCGCAAGGTCGATCCCCGGTTCGTTGTCCCACAACTCAAAACCGGAGATGGTCAAACCACAGGCGAACGCACCCGGTACGTCAAAAAGGGTGAGCAGGTTGAAGCCGTCCGGCACACAGTCGGGTGAACGGTAGAACACAATCGCAGCCCATTCGACGGTATGGTACGGGAACGACCCGTCGAGCAGGCCCGCACGCGCGTAGGCCGGCGGGCCGGGCGTGTCGACAGGCACTCGCAACAATACCTGAGCACCGGCGAAACCCGTCATCATCAGCGTGATGAGCGCGGCTCCCGACACTGTCGACGCAAAATGCCATCGCTTTCTCGCATCAAGTGTCTTCATAACATTCTCCTCCTGTCCAGGCCTCCGAGCAGACCGCCCACCCATCAGCGGTCTGCGCAGGCAGACAAATCGGTGAACAGCCCCTTTGTCACGGCTGATGCCGCGAGTCCGCAGGCGATGTGTCCGATCGAACGGCGATGGGATCCGCTTAATGGCTACTTGCGGAAAAGGACCTGAAAAGTTGCGCGGGCTGGGTTCAGCGGCGGGTGCGGGGGTGGAACGCGGGGGCGGAGCCAGCCGGCAACGGGGTCGCCCGCCAGATTCTTACGGTACCGTCCCGGCTGGACGACACGAGCGCGTTGCCACGCTCCGCGAAGGCGAGGGACCACACCCAACCGGTGTGTCCCTCGAGCACCGCGACTTCCTGGTCGATGTCGAGGTGCCAGAGACGAATCGTGTGATCCATGTGACCGCTGGCGAGCGTGCGGCCGTCAGGGCAGAAGGCCAGCGTGTTCGCAGGCGCGTCGCGGGCAACGAGCTGTCGCAAGGGGCGGAGTCCACTGGTATCCCACAGAAACACCGAACCACGTTCGTCGGAATAGGCAACCAGGCCGCCGTCGGGCGAGAAGGCCACAGCGTGTAAGAACCGCACTCGTTCCGGACTGCTGGCCACAAGGCGTCCCGACGAGATCTCCCACACGCGGACGAGTTGCTCCGGACTGCCGGTCGCGAGACGACGCCCGTCAGGTGATACCGCCATCGGCTGCGGCGGAAAGGAACCCTCGACGCCTCTGATTGGATCACGCCACGGCCGGCGGCTCGCCACATCAGTGAGCTTCACCATCGTCCCAAGGGCACCGCTCGTGGCCAGCACTTTGCCGTCCAGCCCAAAGCCGGTACTCCAGATGAACGCGGTGTGCAGATTCATCGGACTGCCGATGGGCCTGAGGGTCCCGGCGTCCAGGAACGCGAAGGCGCCACTGCCACTTCCCACCGTAATCATCCTGCCGTCCGGCGAGAACGCAACGGCCGTGATGCCGTTGCTGTCCGATCCGAACGACTTGGTGTCCGTCGTGCGAGCGAGCACATCGCCGGTCGACAGATCCAGGAGTGTCAGGGTCCTGACGGTAATCGCCGCGATCCGTCGCTGATCCGGGCTCACCGCCACCTTGACGAAGGGGCGATCGACCTCTGGCGCCCTCATCGTGTTCATGTTCAGCAGCAGGGCCGACGGCTCGATGGTCGGTGTGACGTCCCGCGAGAGTCGCCACAACCGCGCCGTGCCGTCGCGCCCCGCTGAAGCCATGGTGGCGCCGTCGGCCGCGACGGCGAGCCTGTTCACACCGGCGCCGTGGCCGGGCCACTTCTGCGCCCCCGTCGTGCGCACGATTGGCCACGATCGAATGCTCTGCTCCCATCCGGACGCGAACAGCCTCTCGCCGCCAGGTTCGAATGCAACAGAAGTCACGTTGACGAGATCTGTCTCGAATGTCTTGGTCGCGACGCGCCGCTCGGTGTCCCACAGCACGACCCGTTCGTCGCCTCCACCGCTGGCGAGCCGCCGGCCGTCGGCGGAGAAGGCCAGACTCGCCACCATGTCGACGTGGGCGGTCTCGAGTTCCGTCGTCGCACCAGTCGCGAGATCCACCAGCGCAACAGCCGGAGCACCGTCCGCCCCCCTGTTTGCAACGGCAAGCATTCGCTCGTCGGGCGAGAACGCCGCCGGTCCGGCGTACGGGAGGCTGCGCAGGCGGATCAGCGCAGGGCCGCCGTCACGAGGTGGCGGACGAAACTCCCACAGGTTCGTAGACTGCGCATCCGGCGCCCTCGTCAGCCATAGCATGCCTGACGGGCTCAGCGCGAAGTCCACCAACATGCCCTTCGGCGCGCCGGTCGTGAACACCACCTGCTGCTTGTCGACGTCCCACAGTTTCAACACGCCGTCGTCGCCGCTCGTCGTCACCAGCCACCCGTCGTTCCGCGGATAGAAAGCCAGGCCGTCGACGGCGCCCGGGTGGGCGGCCCAGCGCGCCAGGCGCGTGCGATTGTGCCTGTCGTAGATCTCCACGAACCCGTCGCCCGTGCCAAACGCAACCGTCCGAGTGTCGCTCGAGAACGCGACCGACTGATAGCCGGCCGGACTTTCGCCGAGGATCTCGCTCTGGCGGTTCTGACAAAGGCGATCCAGATATCGCCACTCGAACCCTCGGAAATCCGTCCCACCTTCGCCGGGGATCTGCGCGCG
>JBMDXQ010000059.1:0-23598 GCA_048594975.1 Vicinamibacterales bacterium
GCCGACCAAAGACAGTTGACGCCAGCGCAGGTGCGGAGCCGCTACATCGAGCCGCTCGCGGACCAGATTGTCGACCCATTCGCGTCCGACTGGATTCCGCCGTCGCTCGAGAAGTACGACAACGTCACGCGCGACGAGTATCTGCGCAGCCGACGGGTCTCGGACGCAGCGCTGCACATGATGAACCTTGGGTCCACTCCCGTGGCGCGTCTCCGATCATTCCTGGACGTGCTGCGCGAACTGGCTGTCAATCGCGAGCTCCGTCGTCGCGCAGGGGCTACCGAGCAGCTGCTCAGGATCGACGGAGGCAATGATCGGCTGCCGCAGGCGTTCGCCTTGCGGCTGCAGGATCGAATCCGCTACCGCTGCGCCGCTCGCAGGATCGAGCAGAATTCGACGGGAACCAGGGTGCTGTTCGAGGAAGGGGGCTCCCAGCACGCGACGTCGGGCGACTACGTGGTGTGCGCCGTGCCGTTTTCGATGGCCCGACGCCTGGATTTCTCGCCCAAGCTGTCGGCCCAGAAGACCGCAGCCATCGAGAAGCTCCCCTACCACAGCGTCACCCGCATTTACCTGCAGTGCCGTGACCGCTATTGGGCTCGCGAAGGTCTCAGCGGCTTTGCCGACACGGACCATCCGATGGAGATATGGGACGCAACCTACGGCCAGAAAGGGACGCGAGGCATCCTGATGTCGTTCATCCAAGGGCCCAAGGCGCGCGAACTCGCACAGGCTTCGCCAGACGACCAACTGCGCTTTGGTTTGACGGCCGTCGAGGAGGTCTATCCGGGAGTCTTGAACGCCTACGAGAGGGGCTTTGTCAAAGTCTGGGATACCGATCCGTGGGCACGAGGCGCTGTCGCGTACCTGCTGCCCGGACAAGTGCTCACACTCGATCCCCACATCGCGCGCCCGGAGGGCCGCATTCATTTCGCCGGCGAACACGCGTCATCTCTGCGAGGATGGATGCAGGGGGCGTTTGAATCAGGTCGGCGCGCCGCTCGCGAAATCGACGCGAGGTAGCCTCCGCGCGACTCATGAGAATGGCGCCGACAGTCGTGGTCCGCCGCCATCACGCGGACTCCCTTCAGCCGCTTCTGCAGCCGTTCGAACGCGTGGCTCGCGTCCGCGCGGTTCTCAGTCAGAACGATTTTCGCAAGTGGCTCCATCTCGCGAACGACGAGTTGGACGGCCGGACACCTTTCGGGGTGATTCGGGAGGGGAAGTTGCCGCCGTCGCCGATCTCGTTCAGGACATGCTGACCGGGAGCCCGAGTTGACGCTCGCCGCGTCGAATGGCATTCGATTCTGTGATGTGCGTACGTACGGTATGATATTCGGTGCGTACGAAATGGCGAGGATCTGTGTCGACCACATCTAGCCGCCGCAATTCGAAGACTGGTCGACGCTCGTCCCGAGCCCGTGCGACCACGTCAAGGCCGCGTGCAACACGAATCGGAAAAGTTCGCAAGGCGTTCTGGCTGGATCCACGTCTTCTCGAGGAAGCGAGAACGTCCCTCGGAGCATCGAGCGAGCGCGAGGCCGTCGAAATGGCCCTCGATCTGGTCAGCTTCCGGAAGGAACTCCTGCGCGGGACCCGTGCGCTCCGTGGTCTCAAACTGTCGCGCATTGATTGACGCATGGCCGTCGCTGGGCCGCGCAAGTTCGTGCTCGACACCAACTGCTTTGTCGACGCCTCTCGGGGCGACACCGAAGCCGCCGCGCTCGCCGAGTTCTCCGCTTGGGCCGCACCGGGACTTTATCTGAGCACCGTGGTCGCCGCCGAACTGAGCGCCGGCGCAGGCAGCGCCAAGAATCGCCGGACCCTGGAACGCCTAGTCCTGTCGCCGTACAGACGTCGTGGACGACTGGTGAATCCGTCGCCGGCTGCATGGGAGGCATTGGGAACGACGCTCGCAGCGCTCGTCGAGGAAGAAGGACTCGTGCTTCTCGAGGTTCGTCGAAGTTTCGTATTCGACATCCTGATCGCACGGTCGTGCCGCGAGCTTGGCGCGACACTCGTCTCACGGAATTCCGCCGACCTGTCCCGCATCGCCAAAGTGTTCTCGTTCGACTTCGTCGCACCATACCCGATTCAGGGCGCCGACTGAACCCGTTACAAGTAGCGATACAACAGTTCCCTATCGGCTGCCGCTCAACGACTGCAACAGGTGCCCACGGGATGTCCGAAGCTCGCCAACGCCAGGACGAACGATGGGCGGCCTCGAAGCGGGCGACGCAGAACGAAACAGAGATGAACGACGTTTGATCCGTTTAGGGAAAGTGGCAGTCGATTGAGCAACCCGGTTGCCGAACGGAAATCTACCTCTCGGACATCTTCGATTGTCCTCGCAAATTCTTCACTTCCTGTGATCGGACGAATTGGCTCGCGTTGGCTCCGGAGGCGGATGGGAGAGACGATTACGCGACCGGCGCTCTGCGTCGAAGCGCGAGCATGCCAGGTCCCCTTCGCGGAATTGCTGGGTGGTTCTGCGGATCTTACATCGTTTCGCCTGATCGCGGCGCTCCACCCGATTCGATGTCGAAGGCAAACTCGTGGGGCAGATCGGTTGCTCTGATCGCGGCCGCGGCGGCGTGCACGTCGTACTCGACTCTCCGAAACGATACGGCGCCATGTTCGAGAATCGCGTAACAAGCGCGCCAATCCAGGTCCTTCGGTTTGCCGACGGAGCCGTCGTTCACGAACAGCACCGCATCGACCGTCTTGGCGTACGGCTTGTGCGCATGTCCAAAGACGATCACGTCGGCGTTCGACGAGGCGGCAAGCCGCTGGAAGCTGGAGAGTGGGCGGTCCTCGAACAAGTACTCGTTTAGTCGGCGCGGGCTGCCGTGGACGAGGAGCACGCGACGGCCATCGGCCTCAAACCGGATCTCCTTGTGGAGCATTCGCAGGAACGCCTTGTTCTCAGCCGACGTGTGCGCCTTCGTCCAGGCAAGCGAACGGTCGCCGAGTTCTCGATCGACTGGATCCCGGTACGCACAGCCACACTCGTCGCGTTCGAACCCGACTCCGTCGTCGTAGTTGCCCGTAACGGTTGGAATCCTCAGGGTCCGAATGCGCTCGGTCACCTCGTTGGGTGACGCGCCGTACCCGACAAGATCTCCCAAGCAGTAGACGAGATCGGGTTCCCGCGCGGCGATGTCCGCGAGCACGGCCTCGAGCGCCGGCAGGTTCCCGTGGATGTCGCTGAAGATCGCCACGCGCATTAGAGGTCCCTTCGCATCACGGCGGCGGACGCTGGGCACGCCGAGGTGAACTCCACGGACTGGCGCACGCCGGGCGGGACGACCTCGCGGGAGACGCGCTGAAATCCGAACCGCGGGAAGTAGCCCTCCGCGGTGGTGGTCAACAGGTGCACGGTCCTGAGATCACGCTCCGACGCGAGCTCCAACAGTGCCTGTACGAGGCGTCCGCCAGCGCCCGAGCTCCGCCGGGAGGATTCGACCGCGACGGAGCGAAGCAGCGCACCGTCGTCGAACACCTCCAACGCCGCGGTTCCGATGACGCCGCCATTTTCCGTCGCGACGAGCGTCGTTCGCAGACGATCCCGTATGCCATCGATCGGCAACGCGTTGTCGCGCAGCAGCGCCTCGATCGCCGACACATCCGCCTCGTTGGCGTGCCGAATCACGGCGCTCATTAGCAGCAGCTCCGTTCTGCCGCGGTGGTCGCTTTCGACGACGAGCAACACGGCAGCTTTGCCGACGCGTCGAGGGAGGGCCGCGGCGCACAACAGCCAATGTTCTTCTGCAGCCGCTCGGAATCCCGCCGCACCGGATCGAGGTGCGTCAGCGCATGCGCGACGGCATCGCGAATCGTTCGCAGAATCGGGTCGGCCATCTCGGTCAGGTGGTAGTGCATCCAGAGGCCGTCACGCCGGGCGTCTACCAGGCCGGTCTTCCGCAGGTAGGCGAGATGCCGGGACGCTTTCGGCTGCGGGATCTTCAGTGTCTCGTGGATGTCGCACACGCAGACTTCGCCGGACAGCAGGAGGCCGAGAATTCGCAGCCGGGTGACATCTGCCAGCGCCTTGCAAACCTGTTCCACCTCGTGTATTTGCGTGGCCATATATTTACCTTGACAAATATAGCACGAGCCTCCTAGACTCCATATATTCGCTTTAGCGAATACAAAATAAGGGGAGGAGCCGATGCCGACCAATCTTGAGAATGCCGTTCGCGAGAAATACGGGTCCATTGCCACAGCGGTGAGCCAGAAAGCCAGCACGACGGGGTGCTGCGGCCCCTCGTCCTGCGGGTGTGGCGACCCGGTGACATCCAATCTGTACTCCGACACAGAAACGTGGGCGCTACCCGCCGAAGCCGTGGCGGCTTCGCTCGGGTGTGGCAATCCCACGGCGCTGATCGACCTGAAGCCAGGCGAGACGGTGCTCGACCTCGGCTCGGGCGGCGGCATCGACGTCCTCCTCTCCGCGAAGCGGGTCGGCCCGACCGGCAAGGTCTACGGCGTCGACATGACGGATGAGATGCTCGCACTCGCACGCGAGAACCAGCGCAAGTCCGGCGCAACGAACGTGAAGTTCCTGAAGGGGACGATCGACGCCATTCCCCTGCCCGACGCATCCGTTGACGTGGTCATCTCCAACTGCGTGATCAACCTGGCGGGCGACAAGAGCGCCGTGCTGCGCGAGGCATTCCGGGTGTTGAAGCCGGGCGGCCGGTTTGCCGTCTCGGACGTGGTGGTCCGTGGCGAGGTGCCAGCGGACATCCGCCGCAACGTGGAGCTCTGGGTCGGCTGCATCGCCGGCGCGCTGGAAGAGAAGGAGTTCGCCGGAAAGCTGACCGCCGCGGGCTTCGCGGACGTCGAGATTGACCCGTGGCGTGTCTACAACGTGGACGATGCGCGGGCGCTCTTGGCGGACGCAGGCGTGGACGTGGACGCGCTCGCGCCGCAGGTGAAGGACAAGTTCGTGAGCGCGTTCGTGCGCGCACGCAAGCCCGAGCAGAAATCGTGCTGCGGACCGGAGTGCTGCCAGTGAGCGTCGGCGCCGCGATCTCCTGGCTGCCGTCGTGGACGACCACGCCCGGGTGGCGGGCTCGGACAGGGCGCGCGACGATTTGACGCTCCTGGCGGTTCGTCGTCAGACCGGACTGGCCGATCGGCGGACATCCGGCGATTCGGGATGTGGCCTGACGCCAGATCGCGGCGTTTCCTAGGAAATCGCACCGGCACGGGCCTTGCCGTTCATCGTCGATAAACGATGAAGAACCGACATTCGGATCCCGCTTCGTGCTGCACGCCCGTCGGTGCCGGTTCAGCGAAAGGACCGCTCGATGGCGCCGTCGCCGACGAGGAGTTCGCGGCCTTCGCAAAAGCGACCGGTCATCCCGTACGCGTCCGCATCCTGCGGATGCTCGCGAAGAAAGAGGCGCGTACGTGCAGCGTGATCGTCGACGAGCTGCCGCTCGCGCAATCCACGGTCTCCGAACACCTCCGCATCCTGAAAGAGGCCGGGCTCGTGCGCGCCAACGAGAACGGGTTGCGCGTCAGCTACTGCATCGTGCCCGAGGCGCTGAAGCGCTTCAAGGCGCTGCTGGGCGCCCTCTGAGAATACGCAGGAGTCATCCATGCCTCATCTCGACGTCTTTGATCCTCCGATGTGCTGCTCGACCGGCGTGTGCGGGCCGACCGTCGATCCCCTGCTGGCCGCGTTCGCGGCAGACGTGGACTGGCTCGTCTCCAAGGGCGTAAGCGTCAGCCGCTACAACCTCGCGCAGGATCCGCAGGCGTTTGTCTCGCACCCGCTCGTCAAGGCCATGCTGCAGCGAGAAGGCGACGCGTGCCTCCCGCTGCTCATCATGAACGGCGAGGTGGTCGGGCGCGGTGCCTATCCGCGTCGACAGGAGCTCGCACAGCTGACGGGCATCGAGGCCTCCGCGTCGACCGCCAAACCCGTGATCCGGCTGTCAGGGGGCTGCTGCACGCCGAAGTCGGGGTGCTGCTGATGCCGCTCCCGTTCGAGCCCACGCTCGTGATGTTCTTCACCGGCAAGGGCGGTGTCGGCAAGACCTCGCTCGCGTGCGCGACCGCGATTGCGCTCGCGGACGTTGGCCGGCGTGTGCTGCTCGTCTCGACGGATCCGGCGTCGAATCTCGATGAGGTGCTGGGCGTCTCGCTGACGGGTACGCCGACGGACGTGCCGGGTGTACCTGCCCTTCAGGCGCTGAACATCGACCCCGAGGCCTCGGCACGCGCGTATCGCGAGCGGTTGGTGGGTCCATACCGCACTGTTCTGCCCACTGCGGTTCTCGCCCGCATGGAGGAGCAGCTCTCGGGCGCCTGCACGATGGAGATCGCAGCATTCGATGAGTTCACCCGCTTGCTTGGGGATCCGGCGACGACACGCGTCTTCGACCACGTCGTGTTCGACACGGCGCCGACCTGGCACACACTGCGGTTGCTGAAGCTGCCAGGGGCCTGGACGGGGTTCATCGACACGAACACAACCGGCACGTCGTGCCTCGGCCCGCTCGCGGGGTTGCAGGGCCAGGTGGAGCTGTATCGCGGGAGTCTTCGTGCGCTCGGCGACGAACACACCACCACGATCCTCCTCGTGAGTCGACCCCAGACCTCCGCGCTGAATGAGGCCGCCCGGACGGGTGCGGAGCTGGCGGCGCTGGGCATCAAACATCAACACTTCATCGTCAACGGGATCTTCAGCGCGACCAACCGGCAGGATGCGCTGGCGCGATCCCTCGAACAGCGTGGGCGGGACGCTGTGGCGGCAATGCCGCCGTCGCTGTCGGCCCTGCCCCGCGTCGACATGCCGCTGCTGCCCTGGGCGCCTCTTGGCGTGTCGAGGCTTCGACGGATGTTCAACGCAGACGCGCACGGGCCCTCGGGTGTTGCGCCACCGCCACTCCGGGAGCCGCTTCCGGGTCCGCTTGCGCGATTGATCGACGACATCGAGCGCCAGGGCCGCGGCGTGGTGCTGACGATGGGCAAAGGCGGCGTCGGGAAGACGACGACCGCGGCCGCGATTGCCGTCGAACTTGCGGCGCGCGGGCACGCCGTCCACCTGAGCACGACCGATCCGGCCGCCCATATCGGCGCAACGGTGGCGCACCGCGTTCCGGGCTTGCGGGTCAGCCGCATCGATCCGGCCGTAGAGGTCCGCGTCTACTCGGCCGAAGTGCTTTCGAAAGCCGCCAATCTGGATGCGCGCGGACGCGACCTGCTGGAAGAGGATCTGCGGTCGCCGTGCACCGAGGAGATCGCCGTGTTCCGCGCGTTCGCCACAACGGTGGCCGAAGGGGCGGACGGGTTCGTCGTGCTCGACACGGCGCCGACGGGACACACGCTGCTCCTGCTCGATGCTGCCGAAGCGTACCACCGCGAAGTGTCTCGCACGCATAGTGATGTCCCCGAAGCGGTCCGCCATCTACTGCCACGGCTTCGGGATCCGACCTTCACGAAGATCCTCCTCGTGACCCTGCCCGAAGCGACCCCCGTCCACGAAGCGGCGGAATTGCAGGGGGATCTGCGGCGGGCGGGCATCGAACCGTTCGCCTGGGTGATCAATCAGAGCTTCGCAGGAAGCGAGGTGGAAGATCCCGTGCTCCGCGAGCGGGGTGCACGTGAGGGCCCATACCTTTCCGAAGTGCGGGAACGCCTGGCGACCCGCGTCGCGTGGGTCCCGTGGTACGCCGACGCACCGGTCGGTCCTGAAGGTCTGCGGCACTTCGCGCGAGGAGGCGCGGCGCATGCCGGCGCCTAAACGCCTGAACGTCTTCGAACGCTACTTGAGCCTGTGGGTCGTCTTCTGCATGGTCGCGGGCGTCGTTCTCGGCAAGGCCGTGCCCATCTTCATGCAGGCGCTGCGGGGGCTCGAGTTCGGAGCCGGCAGTCAGATCAACGTGCCGATCGCGCTGCTCATCTGGCTGATGATCACGCCGATGATGATGAAAGTCGACTTCGGCGCCATCCGCAACGTGGGCCGGCGGCCCCGCGGGTTGGTCGTCACGCTCGTCGTGAACTGGCTCGTCAAGCCGTTTTCCATGGCGGCGATCGCGTGGCTGTTCTTCCGGCTGATCTTTGCCCCGTGGATCGCGCCGGCAGACGCCGACCAGTACATCGCCGGCTGCATCATCCTCGCGGCCGCGCCCTGCACGGCGATGGTGTTCGTCTGGAGCTACCTGTCGGACGGCGACGCGGCATACACCCTCGTCCAGGTCTCGGTCAACGATCTGATCATGCTGGTGCTCTTTGCCCCGATCGTGCGTTTTCTCGTGAGCGGCGCGTCATCGCTGCACGTGCCGTTCAGCGTGCTGGTGTACTCGGTCGTCATCTTCATCGTCATTCCGTTGACCGCCGGCGTGCTGCTGCGCCGCTGGCTCATTCGCTCGCACGGTGTCGCGTGGTTCACGAACGTGCTGCTGCCGCGGTTCGCCCCGGTCAGCATGGCGGCGCTGCTGGCGACGCTCGTGCTCATCTTCGCGTTCCAGGCCGAGAACATCACGACCAAGACGCTGCACGTCGCATTGATCGCGGTGCCGATCCTGCTGCAGGTCTACTTCAACTCGTCGCTGGCGTACGGGCTCATGCGTCTGCTGCGCGTCGAGTACGCCATCGCGGCGCCCGGCGCGTTGATCGGCGCCAGCAACTTCTTCGAGCTGGCCGTGGCGACGGCGATCGCCCTATTCGGACCGGAGTCCGGCGCTGCGCTGGCCACCGTGGTCGGCGTGCTGATCGAGGTGCCGGTCATGCTCTCGGTGTGTGCCGTGTGCAATCGCACGCGGCACTGGTTCCCTGCGTCGGCTCTGGGCGCAGAGTCGACGCAGCCTCTTGCAGGCTAGGAGTACGTCATGACCATCGGGTTCATCGGCGGCGGAAGGGTGACACGTATTCTTCTGGGCGGCTGGGCGCGCGCGCACGCCCTTCCGTCGCGACTCCTCGTCCACGAACCGGATGACGGCGCGTTTTCACAACTGCCGGGGTTCGCGCAGAGCATCGAGCGGACGCGGATCGACGAAGCGAGCGCGGCTGACGTCGTGTTTCTCGCCTTGCACCCGCCGAAGTTGCGGGAGGTCCTCTCAGCGATTCGGCCATTGGTGACCGCCCGCTCGCTGCTGGTGTCGCTGGCACCCAAGGTGACGCTGGGCGAGCTCGAATCGGGATGTGGCACCCCGCGGGTGGCACGCATCATTCCAAATGCGCCGTCGATCGTCGGCCAGGGATACAACCCGGTCTCGTTCGCGCTGGGGATGGACACGGGAGGCCGCGCGGAGATCCTGCGGCTTTTCGGGCCGCTCGGGGAAACTCCGGAAGTCGATGAACCGCGGCTCGAGGCTTACGCCATCTTGATCGCGATGGGGCCGACATACTTCTGGTTCCAGTGGCAGACGCTGCGCGAACTCGGCCGGACGTTTGGCCTTACGGGCGAAGCCGTCGATGTGGCACTGAGCCGGATGTTGACCGGCTCCGTATCCACCATGTTCCAGAGCGGTCTTCCTCCCTCCGCCGTGATGGATCTCGTCCCGGTGAAGCCGCTCGCGCAGCAGGAGCCGCAGATCGCGCAGGCCTACAAGGACGTGCTCGTGGCGCTGCACGCGAAGATCTCGCCGGAACGAGCGCCCGTCTGATGGCCGGTACTTGGAGGCGATCAGCTCAGGCACGAAAAGAAGCCGGGCGCCTGAAGATCGACGAACATGACACCCGTTCGATCGCTTCGTCGTCGGAGTCTCGCGAACCTGTCGAGGATGGGCCACTGTGCGCCCACCGTCATGCAAACGCTTCTCGATGCGTCAGAAACAGAGGCGCCGTGGCTCGTGAGGTTGGTAGCCGGACTCCCTGGCGGCATCGGGAATACCCGTGCGGAGTGCGGTGGCATCACGGCGCCGCTCGTGGTGCTGGGCCTGCGCCACGCTCGTGACCCGCTCCGTGACGGCCTACCGGTCGTCATCTACAAGGGGCATGAGCTCCTCCGGCGATTCGCGGCGTGCCGCGGCACATTTCTCTGCCGAAAGATTCTGGGGGACGCCCGCCTTCCATTGCGGTGTATCGGTGTCATTCGCCGCGCTCCGGAGCAATGCGTTGAAACCCTCGACGACGACGGTACGGCCGCGATTCCGAAAGCGACCCAGGAAGCATACTGTCGTCTATACGCCCACTGCTCCGACGCGGGGTTTCACTGTGCCCATGAGGTGTTTCGTCACATGGGGAACACAGGTGCGGTGAACGCCGATCTTCGCGACGGCACCTCCGCGTTCCTGGGAGGTACCGTGTTGACCGGCATGACCTGCAGCGCCTTTACGGCTGGCGTGATGGCGTTGGGCCTGGCGCTCGGCCCGACCGAGAACAGCCGGCTGCGCGTGCTGCGAATGATTGGAACGATGGCCGTAGGCGGCGATGCATCTGCAAACCATCTGAACGCGTTCAACCCCGTGATGAATCTAGGGTACAGCCTGTCTCAGTGGTTCACGGCCGAGTTCGGCAGCACGCAGTGTCGCGCGCTCACGCAGTGTGATTTCGCCACTAGGGACGGCGTCGAGCGATACATCTCTGGCGGTGGCGTGGCCCGATGTTCAGCCGTTGCTGAGAAAACTGCTCTGAAGGTCCAGAGCCTCATGGGGCGGCCGTTGACGTAATCACTCGACTTGTCGGGCAGACAGGCGTATCTTCCCCGTACCCGTCACAAACCGCCGCGCCCGGCGTGCAGATGCGTCGTGACCCATGGATGCAAGGAGGGTCACCATGTCTTCGACCGAATCGCGCGTCTCCGTCCATCCGAACTTTCCGCAGGTCTACCGTGAGTTCCACCCAAAAATCCAGCGCTACCTGACCCGCTTGCTCGGATGCACCGAGGCTGAGGACGTCACTCAGGAGGTGTTCGCCAAGGTCAGCCAGGCGCTCCCGCAGTTCAGGGGCGAGTCCAGCCTCTCCACCTGGATTTATCGCATAGCCACCAATACGGCGTACGACAGGTTGCGAAGCCCATCGTTCCAGCGGGCCGGTGACGTGCCGTTGGACAGCGCCGCGCCTGTGCACGATCCCTCAACGGGCGTCGATCAGACGCTGGTCCGAAGGGAAATGAACGAGTGCATCGATGAGTACATTGCCCATCTCCCGGCCAGCTACCGCTCGGTGGTGATCCTGAGCGAGCACGAGGGGCTGACGAACCAGGAGATCGCGGACACGCTCGGCGTCAGCCTGGAGACGGTCAAGATCCGACTTCATCGTGGCCGCGCCCGCCTACGGCAGGACCTGGGCAGCGGCTGCAGTTTCTATCGAGACGAGCAGAACGAGTTCGCCTGCCAGCCTAAACCCAAGGGTGTATCTCCAGACGACTGACCTCCGTCTATACGTTCCGGAGGCCGAAATGGACGAATACACACCGGATTTCTCGGTGGACGTGCAGGCGGTCAAGGGCCTGTGTCCCGTCGGCGAGAAGTACGCCAAGGAACAAATCGCCGCACGGACGACCCCCGTCCTGACCTGCGAGGGACCCTGCATCCGTGGAGAGATCGCCCGGCTGGCGGGCAATCTGGTCGCGAAAGACGTGCCCTCGCTCGCGCGCGGCTGCCATGGCGAGATGTTCTTCGTCCCCCATTCCGCGATGGCTTCATGGGTCAAGAGTGCGGACAAGGTCGTGATGATCGACGGGTGCTTCCTCAAATGCCACGGGCGCGTGCTCAAGAACCTGGTCGCCGAAGAGAAGATCGTTCAGATCGATGCGCTGCCCCTGTACAAGAAGTACAGCGATCTGTTCGATATGGACGATGTGCCGGAAGAGGAGCGCAAGGCAGTGGCCCGGCAGGTCGCCGACAAGATTATCGTGAGCTTGAAGAACGCGAGCGAAGCTGCGGGTGCTCCGGCAATGCGGTAGGCCAACGATGTTGGAGGTGGCCCCATGAAGAAGAACATGGGGACGGCGGATCGAATCCTGCGGATCCTGGCGGCGATCGCGATCGTGGGGCTATATCTGACCGGCAGCATTGGTGGCATAACCGCCGTCGTGCTCGGTGTGATCGCTGTCGTCTTCGTGATCACCGGTGTCGTGGGTTTTTGCCCCGGTTACGTGCCGTTCGGGATTTCGACGCGCAGGCAAGAGTCCGAATCCGTCCGCGTGTGACCGAACAGCTCGAGGCGCAATGCGCTGAACGCCAGGGCGGCGCGCCGCTCGAGTGAGGCACGCCGCCCTTGGGAATCGGACACACGACATTTAGCCGCGCGTTTCTGGGGCCTGGTGTTTCCGGCCGCCCTGGTGGCCGCCCATGCACATGAATCCCTCTCCTGCGCTCGCGAAGCGAAACGCGAAGATTGCGAACGCCAAACACATCAACATGCCGGCGAGCGGAAAGATCCACCAGAACGAACCGAGCAGGAATGGTCCGAATGGTCCGCACATCGGTCATCACCTCCCTCGAGTATTGGCAGCGGGTCAGCGCTCTAACCGCACTCGAATGTGTAGACGGAGGCGTACGCTCGGAAGATACAGGCCGACACGCGGATATGAATTGCGCCCGCGAGAGGTACAGCTATGGCCGCGCTGTCACTCAGAGAAGTTGACCAGGTTGAGATCGTCACGGTGGTCGACAACACCATCGACATGCTCATGGCCGGGACGCCGCACGTGAAGCGTTCCCGCTGCGAGTCGACGCCCTGTCCCGCGAGAGCCTCGTCGCCGAGCACGGCTTCGGCGCGTTAGTGACGATTACCAATCGGGGGGCCTCGGAATCGTTGCTGTTCGACGCGGGTTTGAGCAAGCACGGACTCATGCACAACATGGACGTGCTCGAGATCGCGCCCACGACGCTTCACGCCATCGTGTTGAGCCACGGACACGCCGACCATACCGACGGCGTCATGGGTCTCGTTGAGCGGCTGGGGCAACGCAAGATGCCGTTGGTGCTGCATCCGGATGCGTTCCTCGAACGAAAGCTCGCGTTTCCCGACGGCCACGAGCTGACGCTGCCGCCGCCGGATCGAGGCGTGCTGTCCCAGGAGGGTATCGAGTTCATCGAGGAGCGGGGCCCGTCCTGCATCCTGGGCGATCTCGTTCTCGTCACCGGTCAGATCGAGCGTACGACATCATTCGAGCTGGGCTTCGCGATTCACTACGCCCACCTTGCCGCCGGTCAATGGCAGCACGACCCTCTGATTCATGACGACCAGGCGATTGTAGTCAACGTCAGGGACAAAGGACTCGTGATTCTCACAGGCTGTGGACACGCTGGAGCCATCAACACCGTTCGCTATGCGCAGAAGTTAACCGGGGTGTCAGAAGGTGTATGCCGTCATGGGCGGACTTCATCTCACCGGTCCGGCGTTCGAGCCGCTTATCGCTCCCACCGTCGCTGCCCTCAAAGAGATGGACCCGGCAGTGATCGTGCCGGCGCACTGCACCGGCTGGCGGGCGACTCATGCGCTCGCCCGTGAGATGCCGGAGGCGTTTGTCGCCAACAGCGTGGGCACCCGCTTCGTGATGTAGAGATCGTCCGTGGAATGATCCCAGTCCGGGTGGACCTTGGCCGAGCCGTCCCCCATGTTCCTCGTCGGTC
The DNA here is from genome assembly GCA_048594975.1 of Vicinamibacterales bacterium. Taxonomy (GTDB): domain Bacteria; phylum Acidobacteriota; class Vicinamibacteria; order Vicinamibacterales; family 2-12-FULL-66-21; genus JBMDXB01. The sequence continues at coordinate 13,542 of JBMDXQ010000059.1, forward strand.
TGTTGGCGGCGTGGTCGTTGCGATTACATCTGTGTCACTCAATCAAGGCGAACTGGTACGTATCCAGAATCCTTCCGAGTAACCTTGCTCGGGCGACACCAGTGGCCCAAGCGACTCAGCGCGAATGGCATCGGCGGCCCTGTCGAACACGGCTGCTGCGACACGGGGTGGATCGTGCTTGCAGTCATAGGCAATCCCGTCCGCTTGCACGGGATGCCTCCAGACCGCAAGCGACCAGCGCTGCGCGAGATGGCGAGGCCCCGTGCAAATCCGCGCATCGGCGCCGGCCCTCGCGAGACCGCCGCTTGCTGCAAAGTCAACGACTCGGAGAGAGCGACTGAACGTGAGCCTCGCCAACGGGTGGGCCGTCAAGGACCGGACCGAGACGGTGGAGACACCTAGTTGATTGGCCGAAGGTCTCGATAAAGGCACCCCATGCATCCTCGGCGCAATAGAGCACGCCGAATTCTCCGGCAGGCGCATCGAATCGATATCGCGCGGCGCGCCCAAAGTGAAGTGGTTGGTTCGACGCTTGGTGAATTCGAAATAGGGGGCCTTGGAGTTCACGATCAGGAGCTCGCGGCCGTTGAAATCAGCTGGCGGCTCTGGATGCTCGATCATGGGGCGCCGTGTTCACCGTACGCCTTGGCCGCATCGAGCACCGATTCGGCATCACCGCGTCGCAGACACTGGAGCGGCGACTCACCGTTCAGACGCGTATTCGCGTTCACGAAGAAAGCCAGCTTCATCCATTCATCATGAGCTGCGAGAGCCTTCAGGACGCGCTCCAGACCGCCGATGACGCCTCCCTGTTCGAACTGCCAGGCCGGATAGTGATAACCATGACCTCCGAGACCAAGGGCCAGAAGCGTCGCTGCTTGGCGGCGCTTATCCACTGCCTGACGAGAAATCCCGAGAATCTCGGCCACTTCAGACGCGGGTATTGCGCCACCTTCGGCCTGAAGCAGCTTCCGCCGCGCGTGAATTCCCCGCAGCCGCGCGTTGGCGAGCGGATCGGAAACGGACGAAGGGGCGACTGCAGTCGACGACAAGGCCCGCACCAACACTTCCCAATCCGATGAAGCAGCCACGGCCGCCTCAAGTGAACCTTCCGCGTTGCGTTCGGCGAGATCCGCGACGGCATTGATCGCCCTCGTCACGAACACCCGTTTGACGCCTTTAGCTGCACGCACGGCTCTCCAAGTCGCGCGACCGAGCTCGCCTCCTGCGGACTCGTCCCCGGGAGTGCCGAATTGACTGCGAAGAGTAATGACCAGGCGACCAGCCGAAAACTCAGACTCGGGGACAAATCCTTTAAGCGCGACTCGGTAGCGCTTCTTTGGAGTCTTGAGCTCGAGGACATCGGCACGGAACAGGAGCACAAGATTGTGCTTCCGGAGTTTGAGGACATCCGCCCTAATCCGGACGAGGTCCCGATGCCGGTCCAGCTCGAGAACGTCGGGCCGAGCTGGGAGGGCCTCCTTGAGGGTCTGGGCTAGGGTTTCGCCAATCGACTCAAGATCAGCGGTGGCTGTCGCTTCCATTGTTTACAGATTATACTATGGTGCCGCCTGATAGAAACCGTCAACAGTGGTGGGACTCGCGTTCGTTGGCCGCACAGCATCCTGATGGCACCCCAAGGCTCCGCCGTCGACGGTCACTCCCCGCCGAAGGATGCGGCAGGCGCACCAAACCTTGTGCGATCAACGAGTTGCAGAGGATCGATGTAGCAAGGAAGCTGGTTCGAATCCAGTCGCCCCGACCACTTTTCGAGTTCCGGGGTTCCAGCCGGGTTCCACCTGTCGCGCGATGTCGAGCGTCACGCCGCGGCCTCTTGATTCCGCACCCCATCCGTCATCTGGCCTCCAATCCGACAGTTAGTCAGCCAGGTTCCGTCCTCAACGCCATCCTGCGCCCGCCGATCCGTGTTAAACGCGACCATTGACAGGGTCTCCTTCTGGTATAGACCAAGAGGGATTGTGAGTACCACTGCCAAGCTGTTCAAGAACGGGCGAAGCCAGGCCGTGCGGCTACCCCGCGAGTTCAGGTTCGACGGGGACCGCGTCAGAGTGCGCCGCGCTGGGCGAGGAGTGCTCATCGAACCAGTCGTCACCGACGTCGCCGCATGGTTTGCCGAACTGGATCGACTCGCATCCGAACCCTTCATGCCGGAGGGACGTCAGCAGCCACCGACACCAGAGCGAGACGTGTTCGGATGACGACGTACTGCTTGATACGAACGCGTGCATCGCGTTGATCAACGGCACCGAAATCAACGTGCCTCGACGACTTAAGCGAACAGTGGCTCGCGAGAGCGTGATCTTGCTGTCGTCGAACGCTGCATTCGAGCTGTGGTACGGCGTTGCGAAGAGCCAGCGGAAGGACAGTACACTCAACGGCTCGAGAGGTTCCTGGGCGGCCCACTCGAGTGGGTTCTCTTCGACGAAGACGACGGGCGCGCCGCGGGCACGGTTCGCGCCGAGCTCGAAACCGTGGGAAGGCTTGTCGGCGCCTCTGATGTCCTTCTCGCCGCCAAGCCCGACGACGCGCCGCGGCACTTGTGACCTCCAACACGAAGGAGTTCGCGCGCGTGCAGGGCCTGAAGTGGGAAGACTGGGCGGCTTCTCGTCGCTGAACACGACATCAACCTCATGGACGTGATCTCGGGCTCTGTCGATGATGAACTCGTCGTGCCTCAGGGAGACGCGGTTCAACATGTCCCCGATCTGCTGCCGAACATCGAACGTTGATACCTTCTCCGGCATGTGCATCTCACGTAACTAGGATGGCTAGCGCCTCGTCATAGCGTGAGCGTGGAACGAGCAGTCGCGTGGTGAGCACGCAGCCCTGCCCGGCGTTGGCGCAGGCGAAGCCGGCGCCCTTCAGGGCTTTGGGGAGAGCCCGCTTGGCCAGACGCTCAATAGTCGCCTTACTGAACGCGCAGAGCGGCGAAGCGAACCCTTGACGCGCCCACGCGCTGCCCGATAATCGAAAGCCGGAACGGGTGTCTCACGACCGAATCTCCGCGAGGGAGTAACTGGTACTGCGGCCTGCTCCAGGATTGCGCACCAGTACGCCACGCTCGACGAGATCGATGATGTCGCGCAGAGCCGTGTCCGACGAGCACTTCGCGATCGCCGCCCATTTCGACGTCGTGAGCTTGCCTTCGAATCGGTCCAACAGTCGATTCAGCATCACACGCTGACGCTCGTTGATTGGCATGTCGCGCAGCGACTGCCAGAAGCGCGCTTTCCGGAGGACAGCCGCGAGCGTCGTCTCAGCGCCATCGATTGCTCGTCCGAGACAGGCGAGAAACCATTCCATCCAGGGCGTCACTTCCAGTGTGCCCTTTTGCGTGCGCTCGAGGATTTCGTAGTAATCGTTCCGCTCACGGCGGATCTGCGCGGACATGCCGTAGAACCGCTGTGAACTATGCTCCGAGCGCGCCAATGCCAGATCCGCAATCGCGCGCGCGATGCGGCCGTTGCCGTCGTCGAACGGATGGATCGTGACGAACCAGAGATGCGCGAGTCCGGCTTTCAGCACTTCGTCTGCGACTGGCGGACCGGTGCCCTCGTTGAACCAGCGCAGGAACGCGGTCATCTGTCGGTCAAGGCGTTTGGCGGGCGGACCTTCGAAATGAACACGTTCGCGTCCGACCGGTCCAGAAACAACCTGCATGGGACCGGTGCTGTCGTCGCGCCACGCGCCTACACGCAGCTTCCGCATACCGCTGCGGCCGGTGGGGAACAGCGACGCATGCCATCCGAATAGCCGTTCCGCCGTGAGCGGCTGCTCGTAGTTCCGTGTTGCGTCGAGCATCATTTCGACCACGCCTTCGATCCGGCGGTCCACGATGTCGACTCCGCCCACGTCCATGCCGAGACGACGGGCGATGGACGAGCGGACCTGCTCCACGTCGAGCTTTTCACCCTCAATCTCGCTGCTCTTGACCGTTTCGTCCGTGAGGGCTTCGAGGGTGGCCTCCTGCTGAAGCGGGAAGCCGAGTGCCTCCATTCGCCCAATCAGGCGCCCCTGCTGGTGCCTCACCGCGGCCAGCGGTCCGGCGAGCCGGTCCTGATCCCAACGGAACTTAGGCCAATCCGGCAGCTCGTGGATGTAGCGCGGTAATCGACGCATGGCCTGCGGTGATTATATCAACCAATCGCCGCATAGATTGCGTCGATTGTGGGGCCTAATGGACCGCTCTGAGTTCGCGAAAGGCTCTCTCGACCTTGGCCAGCTCGCTCGACGTCCCATTGAGCGATGCCTGATGCTAGCGAGGCTGCTGGCGACGTGAGTAGACCAGTCAGGATGTCTTATTCGCGAGCGCGTCTGCTAGCCGAACTTTGATGAACGCCTGTCGCGTGACGCCGAGCCGCCGGGCCTCCTGATCAATCTCACGCAAGAGGTCCACCGGGAAGTCCACGTTCACGCGCTGGACCGCGCGGCCGGGTCGGACCGCCTTGGCGCGGTCCGTGTGCGACGAGAGATCTACGCCGGCGTCATGCATGGCGTCGAGTTCGGCGGCCGGAAGGGCTCTAGCCTTGGAGGTACGCTGCTTCTTCTTCATCGCGTGCTCGCCTGACGGAGACGATCCGGGTGCGATCACCCCGCATGGTGATGAACGCCGACCACACCACGTCGCCGATTCGCCCGACGACCTGGGTCCGAGGTTCGTCGAGCGAGTAGGTCGGGATCTCGAGCCGGTCGCGGTCGCTCCACAACGCTTGGGCGCCGATGAAGTCGATGCCGTGCTTCTTGAGGTTGGCTGCCGACTTCGCCGGGTCGAACGCGAAGTCCATCAGGTATAGAAAGTATACCAGAACCGGTGTCGTACGAGACAGTCTTTCGGCTTCGCATCGCCATCGCGTCGTTCCAGGAACTCGCGAGCGGTTTCCATGACGCCCACCTTTTCGGCAACAGCGGCCGCGATGAACTGATTCACCGACACGCCATCGGCCTTCGCCAGTCTCGCCGCCCCGGTCTTCACTGACGTCGGCAGCTTCAACGGATACGTGCTCTTGCTCATGTGTGTAACTCCTTCAGGACACCACGAGGCAGGAGCACTCGCAGACCGGAGGGTCGCGCGGCTGGTTCGTCTGGTCAGGAGGTCGCCAACGTCGCCCTTATGATAGCATGATATCAGTGCGGAGCTCCAAGAGCCATGGCCCAATTGCTGGTGCGCAATCTCGACGAGCAGGTGAAGGCGAAGCTGCAGCGCCGGGCGCGAAGGCACGGGCGCAGCACAGAGGAGGAAGTGCGCGAGATCCTCAGCGTCGCGGTTCATGATAAGGCCACGGCGCCGCGCCGCCTGGGCAGCCGGTTCAAGGCTCGGTTCGCACGAATTGGTCTCGATGCCGACATCGAGGAACTGCGCGGCCAGCCCGCTCGGCCGGCAACGCTCCGCCCGTGATCGTTCTCGACACGAACGTGGTGTCGGCGCTGATGCGCCGGGAGCCGGACCCCAAGGTCGTGGCCTGGCTCGATGAGCTTCCGGCCGAATCGGTGTGGACGACAACCGTCACGGTCTTCGAGGTTCGGTTCGGACTCGCGCTCCTGGCCCCGAGCCGCCGGCGGCGGCAACTCGAGGAGGCATTCGCGCGGTCCCTTGAGGAGGATCTCGAGCGGCGTATTCTGCCTCTCGACGAGAGTGCAGCAAGCGCGGCAGCTGTCATGGCCGCGATGCGCCGCCGGGCGGGGCGTTCGGTCGAGATGCGGGACGCGTTTGTTGCCGGGATCGTCTCAGCCCGCAAGGCGACCCTTGCGACAGGGAATCGCAGGCACTTCGAAGGATTCGAGATTCGACTCGTCGATCCCTGGTCATCGTGAGGGCGTCGGCACAGGATCCGTGACACCGCTCGGCCTCCGCGCGCGTGTCGGAGAGCGCAGTTCAACACTCTTTCAGTTCTGCTTCGCGGCCGATAGGCTGTAGCGTCGAAGTACAGCGTCGAGCAATGTGCCGCCAATTCGATTGGCAGCCTTCGGATCGTTTTGCAGGATGTATGCGCGGAGATGAGCCAGATGCTCGATGGCTCGCGGCGACCAGACGATGGTCACACGCGCGGCGCCTTGCGTTCACGCTTGCGCCCCCAGGAACGGAGCCAGTTCGCCACGTCCTTGTGTGGAACACCCCGGTCCTCATCGAGTTCCTTGATGCCGGCCTGAATTTCATCCAGTTGCCAGCTTTCCGCCTCGACGAAGGCGGCAATCGCTTCCGCGGCAAGAAACGATTTCGAGCGACGTGCGCGTTTCGCGAGCGCCTCGAGACGCTTCTTGGTGTCGACATCGATTCGAACCGATAACGTGGTGCTCATGTGTGATCGCCTGTAATCAGATGGATACATCCTGGGACAGGTCTGCCGAGGTCCGCGGCCCGGGTCTTCAGCTTGCGGTGCAGGGCATCACCGCGCCATCAGCGCGAACACACCCCAGCCCAGGTATTCACGCGTGTAAGCGGCGTAGCGCCCGGGTTCCGAGGTCAGTTTGGCTCGAACGTCGTTCGCGAACTCGTCGCCCGGATTCGCTTCGAGCCATCGGCGCATGGTGAGCCATTTGGCTGCCTCGTATCTGTCCCAGTCGTCTTGGGCAGCCAGGACCATTTCAACCACGTCGTAGCCAAGGTGCCCGAAAGACGCGAGAAGTTCTGGAAGCACGAGAAAGTCGGAGATTGAGTTGGCAAGACACCGCTTGGCAACATCTTCAGTCGGCGGTACCTGCCGCCAGTAGGGATGGCCAATGAGGATGATCCCTCCGGTGCGCAGGCTCCGCGCCAGCAGCTCGATCGTCCCGTTGACTCCACCGCCGATCCACGTGGCACCGACACAGGCTGCCACACTGGCCTTCTCGTGAGAGACATAGCCGGCAGCGTCGCCATGTATGAACGTGACTCGCTCGGCGACACCGAGTTCTTCAGCACGGAGTTTCGCTTGCTCGGTGAACAGCTGGCTCATGTCGACGCCGATGCCGATGATGCCGTGATCGCGTGCCCAGGTGCACAGCATCTCCCCCGAACCGCTGCCGAGGTCGAGCACTCGGGCCCCCGGTTCCAGACGCAGCGCCGCGCCGAGAGTGGCCAGCTTTTCGGGTGTGATCGGGTTGTGGATGCGGTGAGCACTTTCAGTGATGTTGAATATCCGTGGGATGTCCATGGTGAAGAATTTCCTACTCGCTAGGTGCCTCAACGGCCCGCCGGATCTATGACGGTGTCCGCGGGGCCCCGGAAGATGCGCGCCTCGTCGCGGGGCTGCGACAATAACCAGGCCGAGCTGCAGGAATGCAGCTGACGATCACTTCAGCGCCACGGACGGATTCGGCCGGGGTTTCATCGATACACGTCCTTCCGATCGCCGATCTTCACGACCGTGACAATGAGCTCGTCGTCGCGAATTAGGTAGATGACGCGGTAGTGTCGGGCGCGGACGCGCCAGAGGCCTTCGGCGCCCGCGAGCGTGACGCATCCTGGAGGACGAGGGTTACTGGCGAGCGCCACGAGAGCCGCCGCGATCATCTCTCGCGCCTGGTGCGGCAGCGCTGCGAATTGCCGCTCGGCGGCAGGCGTCAAGACGACGCGGTACGCAGCCATTCAGCCGCGCCTACCGCCGGCGACGATCGGTTGAGGTCTTTGGAGAACGCTTCGCACTGACGCGTGTTCGTCGAGTGCGACGCGTCCGGCCGGCCCGCGGCGTCGGTTTGGCGAGCAGATGGTCCAATCCGTACTTCTGCAGCACCAGCTCGAGGGGAACAGTTCCGGCGTCTTCCGCCTCGGCGAGTGCGGCCTGCGCGTCCCGCAGATCTGCTGCATCGTCGGTCGCTTCCAGGCGCCTCAGGTCATCTGTCGAAACGATCGCCGCGACAGGCTTACCATGACGTTCGACGACGACCCGCTCCCCTCCGTATTCGGCGCGACGGAGGAGATCGGAAAATCGATTCTTTGCTTCGGCGACGGTCATGGTAGCCATAGGCCATTATGGCCCACTATGGCCCATTTAGCCAGTATGGACAAGCGCTCATCCGCCGTACCGATTGCGCTGTGTACATCATGATGTACATGTGGTACTCGATCGCCGAAGTCCGATCCGGCTGCCCAGCCTTGTCGAGGCGGAATCGGGCATTGAAGTCGAACTGACTCGCCGAAGCCAGCCGGTAGCCGTGCTGGTGTCACACCGCGAATTCGAGCGGCTTCGAGGAAAGCGTCTGCATGTCAGCGACGCCTATCGGAAGTTCCTCGAGCGGCACTCCCTCGAGGAGATCGACGTTGAAGATGACTTCGCCATTTCCGCTCGTGACCGGACGACGGGACGCAAGGTGTCACTGTGACGCTCGGACATTTTCTCGACACCAGCATCGACTGCGGACTGACGCTCTGATCGGCAGCACTTCATGGCTCGCATTTTCATCACCGGCAGCACGGACGGCTTGGGTCGTGCCGCCGCTCGGGCGCTGATCGGTGAGGGACATGAAGTTGTTCTGCACGCGCGTTCTCGGGAGCGCGCGTCAGCGGTCGATGACCTAGCGCCGCAGTCCGCTGGCGTCGTCGTCGGCGACCTGAGTCGCGCAGTCGACACCCGCACCGTCGCTGATCAGGTGAACACGATCGGACGGATGGACGCGGTCATTCACAATGCTGGCGCGTATTCCACGAAAGGCCGATCGCCGACATCAGAGGGACACCCGGCCATCATTGCGGTCAACATCCTCGCGCCCTACCTGCTCACCGCGCTGATCGAACGTCCGCGCCGGCTGGTGTACCTCAGTAGCGGCATGCATCGTGGCGGTGTTGCCTCGCTGCACGATACTGATTGGATCGAGCGGCGCTGGAACTCGAGCCAGGCGTACTCGGACAGCAAGCTCTATGTAACTGCTTTCGCGTTCGCCGTTGCGCGATGCTGGCCCGACGTTCTGAGCAATGCCGTCGATCCCGGCTGGGTTGCGACAAAGATGGGCGGGCCGGGGGCGCCGGATGACTTCGAGAAGGGGTATCTCACGCAAGCGTGGCTTGCGGTCACCGAGGATCCTCGGGCGACCGTCTCCGGCCGGTACTGGCATCACCGCCGACCGCAATCGCCGGCCAGGGGAGTCTCTGATCCTCGCTTTCAAGACGAGCTCTTGGCGAAGCTCGCGGAAATGACCGGAGTGTCGCTGTTCTAAGCGCTACGCACCCGCGGGGACCAACGACTCAAGTTGAGCAGACCACATTCATTTTCCATCCGGCGAGTCGCCAGATTACGCAGGAACGTACGCTAACCTGATCACATCCTCGCCAATCCGATCGTGAGCCATAAGGCGGAGCGGCGGCCGGGGCCCCGCGAAGTATGGCTTGCCGTGACCAAGCACGACGGGGAGCAGGTAGATTCGATACTCATCGACCAAGCCAAGTTCCGTCAGGCTATGCGCCAGATGCGGGCCAGCAACTTCGATCTCCCCGTCGCGCTCGGCCTTCAGCTTGCGAATCGCGCCCTCGAGATCATCCTCAACGAGCGTGGCGTTGGGGCCGACCGACTTCAACGAGCGCGAGACGACCCATTTCGGCTGCCTCCGCCACGCCGCCGCGAAGGCGCGTTGCTCCGCATCCCATTCACGATGATCATCGTCCCAGTAACGCATGACCTCATACATTGTGCAACCGTATACACTGCCCGCCTGCCTCTGAGCCTCCTCGATGAAGTGGCGGAAGAGCGTGGGGCTTGGCGCAAACGCCATATGGTCAACGTAGCCGTCCAGGGACTGGTTCATTCCGAACACGAGCTGAGCCATGCCACTTCCTTTCTCTCGCGGCACATCCGCGGTTCTGATTGCGGTAGGGCAGCGGACAAGTGCAGCGCTGTGGTGAGTACCGCGCTGTGGTGAGTACAGCGCGGTAGTGACGTTCATATGGGCCGAGGCCCTCGGAGACGATCCCGTCCAAGGCGTCGCGAATGGTGCGTAGTGAAGAGCCAGGCGGCCGACCGCGAGATCGACGACTTCATGACCGTTCCACGCTCGCGCCCAGGGTGACGAGAAGCTCGTCCAGCTGCTCGAACTGCTCGCTGAACCCACCTGTACTCCCGGAGGCGAT